>NZ_JAHPJI010000010.1:0-120132 GCF_020515785.1 Vibrio sp. E14 | reverse complement strand
CAATGAGGCGGAGTAAACCTCCGCAATTGATGCTAGAAAATCTTAACGTATTTAACAAGAATAGCGCATCTGTTTTTGGGAAATATTGTGGTTTTTTCAATATGGAAACTTAGAGTTCACGCCAAATAAAAATTAATCTTTACGATAAAAAATTCGATTAGGTGGTTTGCCTAATATCATATTAAATACCGCGCAACGACTTAGTGTTTTAATCTAAATAAACAAGGTATTCAATATGTTTTCAATCGGTGACGTAGTAGTAGCGACTAAAGGTATCGATCTTGGCGAAATGGTTGTTACAGGTTTAAGCAGTGGCGGTTTTTACACACACGTAAAAGCAGGCGAGAAAACGCTAACTTACCCAGCTAAAGATCTTAAGAAAGCATAATTAAATTTGCTCACTCTTATTTCTAAACTGGCTTAAAGTTCGTATTACTTATTTTAGGCGGGTTAGAATTTATAAAAGGTAGCGCAACAAGTCGCTACCTTTTTTATCACTCTCTTTTCTAGTTTTCTTCTGTTTTATGAACCTCAACACGGTTTCTACCGGTTTCTTTGGCTTTGTAAAGGGCTAAGTCGGCGCGTTTTACGAGTGGTTCAAACGAGTCATCCAAGCTACAGACTTGAGTTACACCAATACTAGCGGTAAAGCTCATATCACGACCTGAGTGTTGAATCGTCGTAGTTTCTAGCGCATTGCGAATCGTTTCTAATGTGTTTAGGGCTTCTTGCGATGAGCGGCTTCTTAGTACGATGGCAAACTCTTCACCGCCAACTCTGGCAAGTAAGTCACAGTCAAGTAGATGACTTTGAATGGTGTTGACTGCATGGATCAGCGATTTATCGCCAGCATCATGACCAAACCGATCATTAAGGCTCTTAAAGTTGTCTAAATCTAGAATAGCAACATGGAAGTCAATGCCTTGGGTACGGTATTCAGTCAAGCGGCTTTCGATTTGTCGCATGAATTCTCTGCGGTTTGGAATGCCAGTCAGATCATCCGTTGTGGCGAGATGCTCCATTTTCATAATTTGTATATGAAGGGCAATGTTTAAAGCAATCCAGTTAGCAATGCACTGAAGCTGTGCCGCTTGTTCATTTGTATAAGTGTGCGTTTGGTGATGTGCAACATTGAGCGTGCCCAAACAGACTTTACCGTGCATTAAAGGCGCATCCATACACGTCCCCATGCCATTGGATGCCAGCATCACACAATCGACCTCATCAGATTGAGTGACATCGTCACAGATCATCAGTTGTTGTTTTTTGAACACTCGGCCAACAAAAGCTTGGTGAATAGGTACCAAGAATTCAGCCGGAATCGCTTTATTACCAGAGAAAGAGTAGACCTTCAGATGATCATCATTTTCATAAAGCGTGATACTCGCGCGGTCGGAATTGAATATACGATTTATCCATTCTGCGACCGTATCAAGCACCTGCTGCAATGTTTCCGATTGAGCTAAAAAGTGAACAAACCCTATCGGCATACAGATCGGACTTTCCATGTTCTGCATCGATAAGTCATCAGGGTTAAAAGTTCTTTCAAGTCTCAATAGACATCTCCTTGCGATGTTGCAAATACCAACAATAAGTTACACGAAGCTATTTTCAAGAAAAATGCGTTTCTACGTAAGATTATGGTTTATTTATCGCCATCTATGTGTGTTCAATTGCTTAATGTGGGCGTTAACTCACGCCTAAATGAATAAATGTTATACCTATTTATAAGTAAGTCATTACTCAATAAGGGGTGTTTTTGAGGTAGAACCAAAGAATAGGAAAGCCCTTCAGGGAAGAGAAGGGCAAAGAGGGTGAACTTAGGAAAGTAAATATGTACGCAGTGAATTAATTATCTTTGTATTTCTGTAAAATCAACTGACTGATTTGCGCGATGAGCTGGTCTCTGGCTTGAAGTGATAGCTCGGTTTCTGTGACATAGATACTAATGTAAACAGGACGATGGTTTTCCTTCCATATGATTGCGTTAATACCACGCGAACCGTGACCACCCGCACCAGAGCGGTCGGCGATAGACCAACCTGTTGGTAATACTGAACGCATTAACGAGTCTGAAACCTTGTTGTCCTGCATCCAGATTTTTAATTGCACGCGAGACTCGTAAGACAACGTTTCTCCTTCAATCAAGGTTCGCAGAGTGTTTACCATGGCGTTAGGTGTGGTTGTGTCGCGGTTGTCTCCCGGTATCGCTTCGTTCAAACGTGGTTCTAATCTATCTAGGCGCGTCGCTTTATCACCAATTGATCGCAGAAACATTGTCACGGCCTTAGGGCCGCCGATTTCATTCAATACTAAGTTGGCAGCAGTATTATCACTCATCAACATCGCGGCTTCACAAGCGTGCTCTACGCGTGTGTTTTGGCCTGCGAGTTTGTCCATCACTGGAGACCACACAACGATGCTGCGCTCATCGATTTTCGCGGTCGCATTTTTACTTAGCTTACCGCTGTCCATATCGCTTAGCATTGTGGCGCAAGCCAAGGTTTTGAATGTGCTCATGAGTGGGAAGCGTTCATCGCCACGGTAATCCCAGCGCTCATCGGTTTGCGTATCCCAAACCGAGACTCCAATTCTGCTTGAGGTTTGTTGTTCGATGAGAGAAATGTCTTCATTCAGTTGGGAAGCGTAACTTAGGGTTGAGCAAACCATTAGCCCAGCCAACAAAAATAACTTTTTCATGCGTCGTGTTCTTCATTTTGGTTTTGGTTCGCACTGTGGCGATGTTACGCAAACTATAACGAGCGAATACTCTAACCACTGTTAAATCCATGTCGATTTTTTGTAGGATTCTGCGCAATACCTCCAAGTTTGTTATTGACCTTAGGTATATTGTGGGTTTACTCAACTTTACGAATATTGACGTTGCATTACGCTAGAAAAACTAAACTAGAGTTGTCGTCAATTTGAGAGTGATGTTCATGAAAACTGTACGAAATTTTGTATGGATGATAATTGCCGCCGTGTCTGTGTTGTGGTGGATGAGTGAACCGCAACTGCTTTCCTCGACCCAATTCTTCCAATGGCGCTCCGCGCTTATTCAATATTCTGGTGTTTTGTCGTTAGCTTTGATGTCTATTGCGATGGTGCTGGCGCTGCGCTTACCTGTGATAGAGCAATGGGTTCATGGCATGGACAAGGCATATCGAGTACACAAGTGGTTAGGTATAGCAGGCGTCAGTTTGGGTGTGATCCATTGGCTTATGTATAAAGTGCCGAAGTGGCTCGTTGCTGCTGGTTGGTTGGAAAAACCAGTAAAACACACTGGAGCAGGGCCATCAGGCAATAACTTCGTTGGTTTTGAGTTATGGGTTAAAGAACTGCGTGATATAGGCTTGAATTTAGGTGAGTGGGGCTTTTATTTGCTATTGGTATTGCTAGCAGTGTCACTCTGGACGGTTGTTAAATACAAACCTTTCAAGTTGTCCCATCGTTTGATGGCTGTGGTGTATTTGATGGTTGCCTTGCATTCGGTCTTATTGATAAAGCATGCGTACTGGGGCGATCCCATTCATTTTATCGCTTTTGGTTTTGCATTGATGGGCTCTGCGGCTGCCGTTTATAGTTTGTTTGGCTTTGTCGGACGAGCGAACCGCTATCCAGCCAAAGTGGTGTCGACTCGCTACTTCCCTCAAGCGCGCGTGATGGAGCTGGTTTTGGCGCCAAGCAATAACGGTCAAGGAAAACCTTGGCAAGGGCACAAAGCAGGACAGTTTGCTTACGTTCGTTTTGGTAATGAAGATCCACATCCGTTTACGATTGTTTCAGGTGAGCACGATCCAGAGGTCCGTTTTTTGATCAAAGAGCTAGGCGATTTCACGACCAATTTGTACCAGCGCGTGAAAGCGGGTAATGAGGTTGTTGTTGAAGGGCCATATGGACGTTTAGAGTTTGATGTCAACAAGCCGCAAGTTTGGATTGCTGGTGGTGTCGGAATAGCGTCGTTCTTTGCCATCTTATCTTCATTGAAAACGCTAAAAAGACATCCGCCAGTACATTTGTTTTATTGCACACGTGGCTTAGATAGTCATTTAGTGGATGAACTGTGGAATGCTGCGCGTCAGGCACAAGTGAAACTGAACGTGATAGATACTGCGGTTTCACCTCGACTTAATGTTGAACGAATTGCGAGGGAATGCGGCGACTTATCGCGTTATGAGTTTTATTTCTGTGGACCGGAGGTATTCTCTCGAACCCTGAAAAAAGAGTTAGAGGTATATCGTTTTGATATAGAACATCGCTATCATGAAGAGCTGTTTGTGATGCGATAGTCTAGTATTTGGGGCGAAATAAAAAGGAGCTGATATTAGCTCCTTTTTATTTATATTTAACGTCTATGAACCGTGTTAATGCGTTAATCCGGTCTTACTACAGTTCCACTTTTTTGACCATGCCGGCTTCTGCATGTCCGGGGATATTACACGCGAACTCTACATTTTTATCGCCATGGAAGTGCCACAGGAGTTGTTTCGCTTTGCCTGGTTCAACAGTGACAGCATTGCCGGAGTCATGCATGTGATCGCCAGACATGGTTTTCATCATTTCACGGTGTTTAAGTTGTTCTTCTGCTGAGCCAATGGTAAATTCGTGATTGATTTTGCCTGTATTCATTACCACAAATTGAACCACATCATCCGGTTCTATTGTCACGTCTTTTTTGAATGTAATTTTCATATCATCCGTTAAGAGTACATGAACGACTTTGTCTGGTTTTGCGCCATTTGCAGGCATACCAACCGCTGACATGCCCGGCATGCCGCTCATACCAGAATGATCCATTTTACCGTGGTCCATTTTTCCATGATCCATCGGCATTTTATCCATGTTCATGGAACCGTGATCCATTTGACCATGCTCCATATTTTCGTGGTTCATGTTTGAGTTATCCATTTGAGCAAATACGCCACCCGATACCATGGTTAGAGCAAGAGTGATAAGAGTCTTTTTCATGTTGATTTCCTTTACTATCAATTAGCTATCGCGCCATTACTCTCTGAATAATGGCGCTCGTTGTTATTTATCTTGGTGTTGAGTTGATTTCACTTCACGCTGTTTCCACAGCTTGAAGATGGCAGGTAACACAAGCAGCGTTAACAGCAGGGCAGAAGCCATGCCACCAATCATCGGTGCAGCGATGCGTTGCATCACTTCAGAGCCTGTCCCCTCGCCGTACATGATTGGAATAAGACCAATGATTACCGTTAATACGGTCATCATGACAGGCCGCACACGCAAGCCAGCGCCTTCGCGAATTGCGTCTGTAAGATCCCGCGCTTGAAGTGGTCGTTGTTTCTCTTCTGCATCCAGTTTTCGGTAGTGCCATGCTTGGTTGAGATACACCAGCATGATGACGCCTATCTCCACCGCAACGCCGGCGAGGGCGATAAACCCAACCCCCACGGCAATAGAGAAGTTGTAGTTCAGATAATGCATCAGCCATAAGCCACCAACCATTGCTAAAGGCAGCGTCAGCATGATGATCAGCACCTCACCCACACGGCGGAAGCTGAAGTAAAGTAGCATCATGATGATCGCAATAGTGATTGGTACTACGACACTTAAGCGGTCTTTGGCGCGTTCCATGTATTCGTACTGACCTGACCAAGCCAGCGAATAACCCGCAGGTAATTCAAGTTGATCTGCTACTACTTGTTGTGCTTCCACGACGTATGAGCCCAGGTCACGACCTTCGATATCCACGAAAACCCAACCGTTTGGACGCGCGTTTTCGGTTTTGATCATCGGTGGGCCATCCTCATAACGAATATCTGCCACGTCTGCGAGTGCGATGCGTGCGCCGTTGGGGGTTACCAGTGGTAGGTTTTGTAGTTTAACAACCGAGTCACGGTAATCTTGCGGATAGCGGACGTTGATAGGGTAGCGCTCTAGCCCTTCAATGGTTTCTCCAACATTCATACCACCGACCGCGGTTGAGATAACTTGTTGAACGTCTTTGATGCTCAATCCGTATCTCGCAGCTGCGCGGCGTTTGATATCAATCGTCACGTAACGGCCACCCGCGACACGCTCCGCATATACAGATGAGGTGCCATGAACGCTATTAAGAATAGGTTCCAGCTGAGCACCAATTTTTTCGATCTCTTTCAGGTCTGGGCCTGCGATTTTGATCCCAATTGGCGTTTTAATGCCCGTCGCAAGCATGTCGATACGCGTTTTGATCGGCATTACCCATGCGTTGGTGAGTCCCGGGAACTGAATCAGTTCATCGAACTCTTTGCGTAACGACTCTGTCGTCACGCCTTCACGCCATTGATCGTGAGGTTTTAGCTGAATAACAGTTTCAATCATAGTGAGTGGCGCAGGGTCGGTAGCCGTTTCTGCACGGCCAATCTTGCCCCAAACCGTTTTGACTTCCGGTACGGTTTTGATCAGCTTGTTAGTTTGCTGAACTAGTTCACGTGCTTTACCAATCGAGATTCCCGGATACGTAGTCGGCATGTACATCAAGTCGCCTTCATCCAATGGTGGGATGAACTCGCTACCCAGTTGACTGGTTGGATAGTAAGCTGACGCCATTAGGCCTAAAGCGATAACGATCATACTCTTAGGATACTTGAGGCTGGTATTCAGTAACGGGCGATACAGCGCAATTAAGCCTCTATTTACTGGATTCTTATGCTCTGGTAATACGTTGCCACGGATGAAATAACCCATGAGCACAGGTACGAGGGTAATTGCCAAACCTGCCGCTGCGGCCATTGCATAAGTTTTAGTAAAGGCGAGAGGGGAGAACATCTTGCCCTCTTGACCTTCCAGTGCAAATACTGGCACAAAGCTTAACGTGATGATAAGCAGTGAGAAGAACAGGGGCGCGCCCACTTCTTCAGCGGCTTTGCCAATCACTTGCCAGCGGTTCTTATCCGTGAGAGGCGTTCGTTCAATATGCTTGTGGACGTTTTCTATCATTACGATGGCACCGTCCACCATTGCACCGATGGCGATGGTAATCCCCCCGAGCGACATGATGTTGGCGTTAATGCCTTGAGAATGCATGACGATAAACGCGGATAAAATACCGACGGGCAAGCTCAGCGCGATAACCAAAGACGAACGGATGTGAAATAGGAAGAGGGCACAAACAATCGCCACGACGATGAATTCTTCCGCCAATTTCTTCCACAAGTTTTCTACGGCAGCGTTAATCAGCGTGGAGCGATCGTAAGTAGGCACGATTTCTACACCATCCGGTAAGCTGCGCTGTAAATCTTTAAGTTTGTCTTTTACTTTGCTGATGACTTCACTCGCGTTTTCGCCGAATCGCATGACAATAACGCCACCAACCGCTTCACCTTCGCCGTTAAGCTCCGAGATGCCGCGACGCATTTGCGGACCTAAGTTGATGTCAGCAATGTCGCCCAATAAGAGCGGTGTACCTTTCTCTGTCACTTTGAGCGGGAGTGATTCAATATCCTCAATACTCGTTAGGTAACCTGTAGTGCGAACCATATGTTCCGCTTCTGCTACTTCAACAACAGAGGCGCCCGTTTCCTGATTGCCGTTTTGGATCGCCATGTTCACTTGTTGCAGTGTCAGGTCGTAAGCACGTAGCTTAGCTGGGTCAATCTGAACTTGATATTGCTTCACCATACCGCCAACGGTTGCGACTTCAGAGACGCCATCGACGGTTTGCAGCTCATATTTCAAGAACCAGTCTTGTATACTGCGTAGATCAGCAAGATCATGGTTGCCAGTTTTATCTTGCAGTACATAGCTGTAGACCCAGCCTACTCCCGTCGCATCTGGTCCTAATGTCGGTTTTGCACTCGGTGGTAATTTAGGTGCTACTTGGCTTAGGTACTCTAAAACGCGCGAACGTGCCCAATACATGTCGGTATCATCGTTAAAAATGATATAAACATATGAGTCACCAAAGAATGAATAACCACGAACGGTTTCCGCTCCTGGTACGGCGAGCATGGCGGTGGTTAGCGGGTAAGTAACTTGATCTTCAACTACTTGAGGTGCTTGGCCTGGGTAGCTTGTTTTGATGATCACCTGAACATCAGAAAGATCCGGAATGGCGTCTACAGGTGTATTCTTTACACTGTAAAGTCCGGTTAAAACAAGCGCTAAGGTTGCGATCAAAACCATGAAACGGTTTTTGATCGACCAGCGGATTATTGCTCCAATCATAGTTAGCCCTCAACCGCTTCAAGTTGCTTCAATACGTAGTCAGATCCTTGTTTTTCAAGTAGAAATCGGACTTTCTGACCTTCTTTGAATCCGGATAGATCCACTTCATCACCCACAGAGAAGTTCATCTCTCCTGCCTCCCAGTTCCATTCTGCAACCGGGAGGTGGTTGAGGGTTATCATCCCAAAATCCGCCATCAACATGCTGATATCTCCGGTAATCCATGCGTCAGTCACGACAACACTGTCATCGGCTTTGTAGTCAACGACTTCATATTGACCGGACTCTGTTTTCTGAATTTCAAACTCGATAGCTTGGCCTTTTTGCAGAGTGCCGACATCAACGTCATCTGCGAGGGTAAAGTTCATGACCATACCCGGCCAATTCCACTCTGCTACGGGCTGATGATTAATGGTCAACATACGGTGATCTTTCATCACATCGGTGATTTCACCCTTAGCCCAAACTGTTTCTACTTTGGCTTCAGTAGGTGATGAAATACGGGATAGATCAGCCGTTTGGCTTGATTCTGAATCCAACATAAAGTGTGCAGAAGTTACGATGCGATCATCTTGCGACAGACCTTCTAGCACCTCGATTTTGTCGTCGGCTTCACGCCCAACTTTGATGCGCGTTGAGCGGTATTTACCATCGCCTTCAGACAACACGACTCGGGTCATACCGCCGGATCGAATAACGGAAGACTTAGGAATCGTCATAACTGCGTTCTCAGTGACTGGTTGAAGGGCAATGTTGGCAAACATATTAGGTTTAAGATCGCCATTCGGGTTAGGGAACTTGAGGCGTACACGCAAGGTACGAGTTTTAGGATCCAGAATAGGGTATACGTAGTCGACAACCCCTTTCCATTCATTGCCTGGAATAGCATCAAGCGTCATAGTGGCGCTACTTCCTGCTTTCATCCAGTGAGCTTGGCGCTCAAATACTTCGGCATCCACCCATACGTTTTCAAGTGGGCCCGCGCTGATCACCGCTTGAGCAGGGGATAGGTAACCACCTTCACGAACGTTCAAACTCGCGATGACGCCATCTTCCGGAGCTTTAATTTCAATAGTTTGCGATGCTTTCCCGCGTTGAGTGATGGCTCTGATTTGAGAGCGATCAACACCCAGTGTCACTAAACGTTCTGTCGCGCCTTTCACCAGGCCATTACGCCCAGTTCGGTAGGCGTTCAGCAGCTCTTCTTGTGCTTTGACTAGCTCAGGCGAATACAACGTGAACAGCACGTCGCCTTTGTTGACCTTTTCACCCACGGCATTGATGTAAAGCTTTTCAACCCAGCCCGCCACGCGAACGTTGGTTTGCCACAAATGGCTTTCGTCAAACGCGATATAGCCGACAGTTTCAATCCGAGGTGAAAGTTGCTCTAAAGAGACTTGAGCAGTTTTTACACCTAAGTTGTTTTCAACTGATGGGTCAATTTTTACCGTGCCGGGTTTGTCTTGTTCACCTGCGAGATCTTCAGCGTACACTGGGATCAAGTCCATGCCCATTGGCGACTTGCCCGGTTTTTCGCGCTTATAATTTGGATCCATTGGCGCAACCCAATAGAGTGGCTCGTTCGAGCTGCTCGCAGCGCTACCGCCTGTGCCGCTCATGTCGTGGTTTGCACCAGATAGGTACTGATTAACGCCAAACCCCAGTGCCCCGCCAACAAGCAGAGCGATGGTTGCTATTTTGATTGAATTTGAACTCATTCCTAATTCCTTATTTTCCCCATGAGGCATGACAGCGATGTTGATTGTTTATTGGTGTGTATTCGCCATCGGCCCCAAACTTGGGTTCTCTCATGTTTTTGTTTTAGTTCGCGCTTGCTTCAGGCGTGATGTTGGGTGCGGATACTTGATATTCGAAACCACCCAATAAAGCCGCTAAGTTGCTGTTTACGATGTTTAAATCGGTAATAAGACGTTGCTGTTCGAGCTTTAGCGCCAGCTCGTCTGTGCTTGCCATGAGCACGTCGTTAAACTGTGCGGTGTTGTTTTGATAACCCCTTTCTACCGCGTGAATACGAGCTTGAACTTGGGGAAGTAAGGTGGATTGATAACGCTCTAAACGCTGACTCAAGTTGGCGCGATCAACCAGCAATGTGTTGACCTTCGCGTTCATCTGAGTCAGTAACGTATCTTTTTGTGAGCGAGCAGCACCCACTTGATACTGCGCGGCGGCTAAGTTGCGGTCTTGGCGATTGCCAGTGAACAGGGGAATGTCCATCGTTAGATACGCGCTCACCAAATCCGATGCTGGTTCGCCTTTCATATTGTTGGCTTGACGATAGGCGTACATCACTTCCACACCAAATTGAGGTGTGTAAGCTTGCTCTGCAATGTTCACTTGAGTTTCATTGGCAGAAATACTTACGTCTGCCATTTTCACCATCGGGTGCTCACTCAACTGTTGGTAGTGCTTGGTCGTTTCGCTATTTGCAGACAACTTTTGGTTTAATGACGCCCAAGTCAGTGTGTTGCTGGCTTGAAGTGTTGAGCGTCCGTTTTGGGTATAGGTATTGAGCCAGTCAGAGCCCAACCATTCTGAGAGTTGCGAGACCAAACGGCGCTGCATTTGTGCGTTGGCTTGTAGCTTTTCATCCAACTTACTCACTTGAAGCTGTGCATTCAGTAAATCTTGCGCTTCGCTTTTTCCGATTGAGTAATTGGTTTGAATGAAGTTTTCCATTTCCGTCATGAGCCGACGGTTTTCTAGCAAAATTTGCTCTGCTTTCTGCTGATAGCCCAGCTCCAACCAAAGCTGAGTCATGCTGTTTGCCACTTCAAGCTCCCGTGCGTGAACTTGCAACGACAAACCATCGGCTTGTTGATTGGCTTTCTTTTGTTGAAGATTGAGCGTCGAGCCACGTTCGAACTGTTGCATCAAACCGACGGAGATATTGGTCATCGGATCCTCGTCAAATTTGAAGCTATCGACAGGCAAACCACCAAAACCGACTTTCAATTTCGGGTCCATCAAGGTTGCGCTGGCTACGCCTGTTTCACGCATTGCTTCCGATTGAGCATAGAACTGCTTACGGTTGCCATCGTTACTCAACGCAACGCTAATGAGGTTTGCTAGCTCATTGGTTGACTGAGCTTGGATTGATTGAACTTGCGCTTCTTGTTGTGCTTTCGTATTGGCTGGCGATTGTGCCACCACATTGAAAGCAGGTAGGGCAACCAGAGCCAGTGAGCATACTGGTGCCACTAAGCGATTTGGGTTGAATTCCATAATTTACATCCAAATTGATACCAAGCTCTTTTGCGTTTCGGATCGATTGAACCGAGCGGGAGAGCGTTGGTATTTGCCAAACGGATGACGCACTTTTTTATCGCTAAATAGCAGGTAACAAATGGAGTTACGAGCGAATAGCTGAGGTAAGCACGCTATCAGTTGGGCGCAAAGAAACTGCCTGCAAAGCGATGCAGGGTCGAATGCTTTGTATGGATTAAACTATCGGAGGCCGATACAAATCATGGGTGACTTGTACCACTGGTGCGGTAATTTCTGAGGCAATGGATGCGCGACAAGCCAATGGGAAGAGCTGGCTGTCGGTGACTGGTAATGGGACAAAAACGAATGAGCAAGATGCTGTGCAGCAATTGTGGATCATACCGGAGCCATCAATACAGCTCATGGTCATCTCTACAGAGTCGGAGCTCAACGATGAGGCCATCTCCATGCTCATACTCGGTGAGCCGCAGTGATCGTTCTCGCTTGCCATTTCCGTCATGTGAGCAGACATCATGGCATCACTCGACATCATTTTTAGGCTCATTAAAGGCGCGCTGTTAACCACGCTAAATACCAGCAGTATCAGCGTTGTACATAACGTTAGCCAAATTGTATGCAATGATTTCAGACGCATACGGTTTCCAGTCAAAATGAGCTTATATATCGAGTAACCCCTAAATAATAAAGGTTACCCTAGGGGTAAAGTCAAGGATTATACCGAACCCACTTCGAGATAATGAGTTCTACATCTTAAAGTCAATTGGACATATTAATCGCTAAGAAATATCTCGCTAGTGAGTTTTTTGTCACACGAACTTTCCATGGTAGGGTTTATCCTTATAGAATGTGAGGTTTAGTATGCCTGCTTCGGGGGTTGTATGATAGAAATTGTCATCGATGGAAAATATAGAATTGTAGAAGAGGGGCTAACCCTTCTGGAAGCAGCCAAAGTGTGCGGGGTCGAAATCCCTTCACTGTGCGGAATGAACAAAAGTAACGAGAAAATTCCGTGTGATTTGTGTGTGGTCGAAGTGGAAAGTGGCGGAACTAAGCGCGCCTGTGATCTCAAAGTGTACCGCGGTCTCAATGTCGTCACACAATCAGAACAACTGAGTGAGCACCGCAGAAAAGCGCTCAACCGAATCATGACGGACCACTACGCAGACTGTGAAGCTCCTTGCAAAACGGCGTGTCCTGCTGGAGTAGACATCCAATCTTATCTCTACCATATCTCGCAAAACGATCATCAAAAAGCGATTGAAGTTATTAAACGCACACTGCCAATGCCGTTGTCGATTGGGCGCGTGTGTCCGGCATTCTGCGAAAGTGAGTGTCGCCGTTCTTTGGTGGATGAGCCGATTGCCATTCGCCAACTCAAACGCCATGCCGCAGACGCAGATTTAGCGGCGCATGAAGCGTATGTCCCAGAGAAAAAACCAGCGAAGCATCGCAAGATCGCCGTTGTTGGTAGTGGCCCCGGTGGCTTAACGGCAGGTTATTACTTGTCGAATGAAGGTTATGACGTCACCGTATTTGAGTCCATGCCAAAAGCAGGCGGTTGGCTACGCTACGGCATTCCTGAATATCGCCTACCCAAAGACATTCTAGACAAAGAAATCGAACTGATGTGCCGCAACGGTATGCAAGTTGAAACCAACAAAAAGCTTGGTGTTGATTTCACACTGTCTCAATTGAGTGAAGACTACGATGCCGTCTGTTTGGCTGTGGGGGCGTCTCAAGCGGTAGAAATGAATTATCCTGGTAGCGACTTGGACGGCTGTTATCTCGGTGTTGATTACCTGAAAGATTACGTTACAGGACAAAACTACGTTACGGGCAAAAAAGTTGCCGTGATTGGTGGTGGTAACACTGCGATCGACTGTGCGCGTACGGCGCGTCGTGCGGGTGCCGATACCACTTTGATCTATCGTCGAACTCGCGACGAAATGCCAGCCGAAGACTACGAAATCGTCGAAGCTGAACATGAGGGTGTGAAGTTCCATTTCTTAACGAATCCGGCGGAAAACATCGCGGATGAAAACGGCCGCGTGAAGGCAATTCGATTAGAAAGAATGGCGTTAGGTGAGCCAGATGCGTCTGGTCGTCGTAGCCCGAAACCAACGGGTGAGTTCTTTACTGAAGCATTTGATACCGTGATTGCAGCGGTATCGCAAAAGCCGGATCTCAGCTTCTTAGAAAACGATGATTTGTCTATTCCACTAACGCGTTGGAACACATCTGAGTCCGACTCGCAAACCATGCACACGGGGACGGGCAATATCTTCAGTATCGGTGATTTTCGTCGTGGTCCTGCGACAGCGGTTGAAGCAGTGGGAGATGGGCGAGTTGCGGCAAAAGCGATTGATTTGTTCCTCAATGGCGATATGGCAGACATGCCGAAACCTGCGTTCAACTCTCGTAAAGAGAAAAAACTGGCGCAGGTTGACCCACTTCATTTTGAAAATATCCAAAAAGTTGCTCGTTCAATCATGCCAGAGTTGACCCCAGCGCAGCGTGAGCAGAGTTTTGCTGAAGTGGAACTTGGCTTTGATAACGAAGAGGCCATGAAAGAAGCGGCGCGCTGCTTAGAGTGTGGTTGCCAGGCGAATACTGACTGTGCCTTGCGAGATTACTCAACGGAATATCACGCAGAGCAACATTTCGATGTTTCCGTGGACGTTTCCTCTGCTAGCGTGATTGGCCACCAAGATTGGCTCGATTTACGTGCGAAAGATCTTCGTCACAAATACGAAGTAGACCGCAGTTCTGAGTTCATTGAATTTGATGCTAACCGCTGCATCAGTTGTGGTCAGTGTATTCAAGCTTGCCGCGAGCAAGCGGTACATGGTGTGTTGAGTTTTGTGTCGGATAAAAATGGCCGACCAGCTTTAAGACCAGATGATCGTCCACGATTCCGCTCCGATGAAAAAGGCGTAGGTTGCAGCGGTTTGACGCTCATGGGCGATTCAAAATGCGTGCAATGTGGGGCGTGTGTTCAGGCATGTCCAACGGGCGCGATGGTGGACAGCCGTGATCGTTCTCAAGGTAGAACCGAACACCTAAAAGCCGTCGACACCATTTGTACCTACTGCGGTGTGGGTTGTAAGTTGACCATGTTTGTCGATGAGCAACAAAACAAAATCCGCTATGTAAAAGGTGCGGATTCGCCAGTTAACCAAGGTATGCTGTGCGTGAAAGGCCGTTTCGGTTTTGATTTCATTAGCAGCGAAGAGCGTTTAACGACACCACTGATTCGTAAAGATGGTTGGTTGCAGCCAGCAAGTTGGGACGAAGCGATTCAGCTCGTGGCTTCGAAGCTTTCGACGATCAAGCAAGATTTTGGTAGCAACGCACTGGCCGGATTCTCTTCAGCGAAAACCACTAACGAAGATAACTACGCATTTCAAAAATTCATCCGTCGTGAACTTGGTACGAACAACGTTGATCACTGCGCACGTTTGTGTCACGCATCAAGTGTGACAGGGCTTGAAGCATCATTGGGGAGTGGTGCGATGACCAACGACATTCCAAGCATTAAGCATTCCGATGTGATCTTTATTATCGGTTCTGACACCACATCTGCGCACCCGATCATCGCTTCGCACATCAAGCAGGCGATTCGTCATCACGGGGCACGCTTGATTGTGGCAGACCCGAAACGAGTGAACATGGCCGAACATGCAGAGCTGTACTTAGCGCATCGACCGGGTACGGATGTTATGTTGCTCAACGGCGTGATGCAGCAAATCATCAAAAATGGTTGGTACGATCAAGAATACATCGAAGAGCGCGTCGACGGCTTTGATACCTTGCTTCAAGAGGTGATGTCGCCAGCGTACAATCTCGACAAAGTTGAGTTGGTTACGGGCGTAAAAGCGGACGATATTTTCGCGATGGCGCGGATGATCGGTACGGCAAAACGCACGGCGGTGTACTACTCAATGGGGATTACCCAGCATACGACGGGTCACGACAACGTTCGTTCGATTGCGAACCTGCAATTGTTGTGTGGCAACATCGGTATTGAGGGGGGGGGTATTAACCCGTTGCGCGGTCAGTCAAACGTACAAGGTGCGTGTGATATGGGCGCATTGCCGAACTGCTATCCGGGATATCAAAAAGTGTATAACCCGATTGTTCGTCAGAAATTCGCGATTGAGTGGGATGCGCCAAACTTGCCGTCTGAGCAAGGGCTTACCCTAACAGAAATCATCGATGCGGCGTGCAAACGAGAAGTTCGCGGGATGTACATCATGGGTGAAAACCCAGTACTGAGCGATCCAAACCAAGCGCATGTGATTGAAGGGTTGGAAGCCCTCGACTTCTTGGTCGTGCAAGACATCTTCCTCACCGAGACGGCGCAGTACGCCGATGTGGTATTGCCTTCTTGTTCATTTGCGGAAAAATCTGGTCACTTCACTAATACCGAGCGACGTGTGCAGCGCGTTAATGCGGCAGTGACAGCGCCAGGTGAGGCGAAAGAAGATTGGTGGATCATCCAAGCGATCGCAAACGCGATGGGCAGCGATTGGCATTATCAGTGCGTTTCTGAAATCACCAGCGAGATTGCACGCGTAACGCCGCAGTATGCAGGGTTACGTTGGGACGCGATCACGCCAAACGGTGTTCAATGGCCAAGTAACAAGAACAATCCAAATGGTACGCGTATCATGCACCAAACCCAATTTACCCGAGGGAAAGGGCAAATGGTGGGCGTTCCGTTCCGTTATGCAGCCGAGCTGCCTGATGATGAGTATCCTTTGGTACTCACAACAGGACGTGTGCTGGAGCAGTTCCACACCGGTACGATGACGCGCAAAACGAAAGGGTTGGATAACCTTGCTGGGCCAAGAGCGATGATCAGTGTTGAAGATGCCGAAGCAATTGGTATCCAAAATGGTCAACGTTTAAAAGTGTCAACTCGTCGTGGCAGCATCGAAATTGATGCGTTTGTGACCAAGCGAATGCAAAAAGGGGTGGTGTTTATCCCGTTCCATTTCGTTGAGTCGCCGGTTAACCGCTTGACTACCACGGCAACGGATCCGCATGCGAAAATTCCTGAATTCAAAGTCGCGGCGGTGAAGATTGAAATCAGTGAAACGGCTGCTCAACCAGAGCCAGTCGAGGAGGCAGCGCACCACGTCTAACATCAACGACTCACGCACTGGAGAGTTGAGAAATTACATTTAAGCTTATGATATGTAATAGCCAAATGAGCAGTGCGTGTGTCGAGCGTTTTTAAGTGGGTTATATTGCTTTTGCCAGCTTTCATTTGGCTGGTGGTCAGGCAAATTGAACATATTTGGTGGGCGGAGAATCTTACCTCGATTCCCGCCCTCATTGTGTTCACTTACGTTGTTTTAGCCTCGGCGTTTTTTATCGCTCACCGATGGTTGCAAAGTGCATTTTCTGCCTTTGTCGCTATTTTGTTTGTCTTGTTACTTGTTCCGCCGCAGCGCAGCCATGTGGCGTCTTGCTCGCAGTCTTTGAGCGTCATTCAATTCAATCTTTTTTACGAAAACTCAGACATCAATCAGTTCATCAACTATCTGTTGAGGCATCCTGCTGGTCTGGTTGTAATGCAAGAACTGACGCCTCGTGTTGGCAGCCTTTTGCACATGTTGGATGATGTCTATCCGCATTATTAAGGTGGTCAACGTGACGTGGGATACCCTTCAAATTTGATGATTCTTAGCCGACACCCCATCACGGAGGTTTCGGTTTATCGTGCGCCAAATGGACAAGAAGTCATCAGAGCGGTTTGGCTGCCTAAAAGTCAAGCACCGATCTCTTTGTTTGCGGCTCATCCACCGTCACCAAGAACCAGCGAGCTTTGGCATCAAAGAAATGCGCTGGTGCGAACCATAGAAATGCTGACCGCGCTTTATCCCGAGCCAGAGGTGTTGGTTGTGGGGGATTTCAATCTCTCCTCGGTTAGCCCTCGTTTTTCTGCGCTATTCCCGAGTTTTCAAACTGCGCCAGTGACGAGCTGGCCAACTAACATCAAAGGCATCAACGTGCCAGAGCCGATGATGATAGGCATTGATCATTTGTGGCTAAAATCTGAGCAAGAACAGCGAATCATATGCTCTCGTGAATCCTCTGCTTTACCACAAGGCTCAGATCACCGCATGGTGACAACCCAGATCGGTGCGCATATTCCATAGTTAAAGCCCTTAGAGTTTGTCATGTTTCATAAGTAAAACCGGTACTGAGCTTTTCATAGAATTGACTGTCTCTGACTGTTCTCTGTTATTTGAGCAAGTTCCATGACCTAAACTTTGCTTGCTTCCTATACTGAACTAACGAAGCAGAGTTTTTATAACAACAAGAGGCAGCTTGCATGACAAGAACAACCTCATTTGCACTCGTTTTATTACTGATGTGCGCATACTTTGGTTACAACCGTTATTACGTGTATCCGCAGCAGTTGGAAACACAGGCCAAATCCATGTTGATACAAATGGCAAATCGCGAAGAGTGGATGGATGTGTTTGAGATGATGAATCGCGTAGAGGCGCACAAAGGGCATTTAGAACTCGTGGCCGATGTTACGTCTTCTGATGGCAAACGTGCTTACAGTGAAGGCTTTATTACCTATACCGATCGTGAAGGTGTCGTCTGTAAACAGGTGGTGTTTAACTTTAAAATCAACTCTTTGAAAAACTACAGTATTTCAGACTTACGAGACTGCTCGTACGGAGAATATTATTAAGGTGAGTTGCTTAGTTAAGTCCGGTAAAACTAAATTTGAATATCCAAACAAAAATAGCCTCATTGTCGAGGCTATTTTTGTTTCTGCAGAAGAGAAAAAATGGGCAAGTTTAATCGAGTGATTTCTTAAACCTCAGTGACGCGACGACCAATCCAAATACGGTAAACCCAAGCAACCAAAGGGTATCTCGCCATAAGTCCATCAGATCCGCTCCTCGCAACACTATGCCTCGAATCATGCGCATAAAGTGAGTGGCGGGCAGGGCTTCTGAAATCCACTGTGCTGCGACTGGCATGCCCTCGTAAGGGAACATAAATCCAGACAGCAGAATCGAAGGCAGAAGAATGAACACCGTCATTTGCATCGCTTGAAGCTGTGTTGTGGCGATGGTGGATATGACCAACCCTAAAGTTAAGCTGGCGGCGATAAACAACAAGGTTCCAAACAGAATTTGGCTGATTGCACCGTTAATCGGTACGCCGAAAATCCAATGTCCCAACCCTAGAATGATGAAAACCTGAATTAAGCCGACAAAGATATACGGCACGATTTTCGCCACCATTAGCTCTATCGAGTGGATGGGCGTGGTGATCAATAGCTCCAAATTTCCCCGCTCACGTTCTCGTACAATCGCGGCACTGGTGAACAAAATCATCGTCATGGTGAGAATCACACCGAGTAAGCCGGGTACGATGTTGACCGCAGAACGACGACTTGGGTTGTAGTAGAGTGCGACTTCGAATGTTTTGCTTGGCGCTGGGCGAATCTCGAAATCAAAATCGGTCAATGGCATGGTTTGCAACGACAATATTGCCGAGCTGATCATGGTATCTGACCCATCCACAATCCATTGCCCAAGCTCTCGACCTTGCATCATGCGTTGTGTGAGATCGCTTGGCAAAATCAGCACTGCGCGCACAATACCATCTTGAATCGCTTGTTCAGCCTCTTGCGCGGTGGCATAGGTTTCTTTGATATCCACCACTTGAGTGACTTTGACGGACTGGGTAATGATCCGCCCGGCGGTACTGCCACTTTGGTCAACAACACCTACCGGAATGTTGCGAATGTCCGTATTGATTGCGAAGCCGAACAGCAAAAGCTGGATAAGCGGGATCATCACCACCATGCCAAATGTGATTCGGTCACGGGAAAGTTGGCGAATCTCTTTGATCATGACGGCTTTCATGCGAGCGATAGGTTTCATCATTGGCGGCCTTTCCCTGTCACGCTGACAAAAACATCTTCTAAGCTTGGGCGAGCGTGGTTCATTTCAGCGTTTTGAAGTTCAGGAAACGTCTGCTTTAACCATTCAATCGGCTGCTCGACATGCTGGTGGATAAGGATGCGTAAACGAATCCCCAACTGCGCCGCAGAGCGAACTTCGTCACGTTGAATCAGCTTTTCTTTAAGTTCACGAAGTTTGTCGGCTTTCACCTCAATGATATTAACGCCCATTTGTTCCATTAACCGTTCGGGTTCACCATCGGCACGAATTTCGCCTGATTCCATGATTGCCAGACGGTGGCAGCGTTCCGCTTCGTCCATGTAATGCGTGGTGACCAAAATCGTCGTACCTTGATCGCACAAGTCGAACAACTGCTCCCAAAAATCGCGTCGATTTTCGGGGTCAACGGCGGATGTCGGCTCATCCAAAAATAGCAGTTCGGGTTTGTGCATGGTCGCGGCGGCGAGTGAAAGGCGCTGCTTTTGTCCACCACTCATGCCGCTTACGCGCTGTTTGCGCAATTGATCCAACCCGTAAGTGGTGAGCTGCTCTTCTATCCGCTCTTTCAGCGACTTGCTGCTTAAACCAAAAATTTGCCCAATAAATTCGAGGTTTTCTTGAACGGATAGGTCGTCGTACAACGAGAACTTTTGTGTCATGTAGCCAATTTTGAGCCGCAGTTGTTCGGATTGTTTTGGGATTTCTAACCCAAGCACATCCACACTGCCTTCGCTGGGGCTAAGAAGGCCGGTGAGCACACGAATGGTGGTCGACTTACCGCAACCATTTGGCCCCAAAAATCCGTAAATGCTGCCTTTGGGCACGTTGAGTGTGATGTTATTGATAGCAGTAAAGTCGCCGAACTTTTTGACCACATTTTGAGCTTGAATTGCATACTCGTTCATTGGTTTACTCCACCAAATCTACTTGGGCAGGCACACCGGACGGCAACGTTTTGGCAGACTCAGGTAAATCAACTTCTGCTAGATACATCAATCGTGAACGTTCTTCTTCGGTTAGTGCGAAGTAGGGCGTGAATGAAGGCTCACTAGCCACCCAACGTACGGTGCCTTGTAATGGACTCTCAAGACCATCGACATTCACCGTCACGGTTTTTCCAGGAATAAACCCGATTCGATAATCGGCAGGAACATACACTCGCGCATACGGCACGCGGTTGGCTTGAATCACGGCAACCACACCGTTCACTGGTACGCGTTCGCCAAGATTGTAAGGCAAATTATCGAGCGTACCGTCACGCGTGGCCGTGATGGTGAGTTCTGCCAGTTTTTGCTCTTGCAACGCTACTTCGGCTTTTGCCGCCATTAAAGCGGCTTTAGCTTGTTCGATGTCTTCGAGGCGAGAACCTGCGGTGAGCTTACTGAACTCTTCTTTTGCTGAGTCTAATTCGGCTCTCGCCGAGTCCCTTGCCGCAAGAGCGGAATCTTTTTCGGATTGACTGATGAGTTTTTTACGCACTAGTTCTGCTTTGCGTTGATAGTTTTTCTGCGCTTCGGTGAGCTGCGCTTCCGCTCGGGCTACGCGTGCCGATGCAGCAGCAATGTCTTCTGGGCGTTCACCATTGGTCAATTTAAGCAAATACGCTCCCGCTTTGGCTTGCTCGGCAACGGCGTGTGCAAGAACTGCTTGTTGATTCTTAGTATCGAGCTGAACCAACACTTCCCCTTCACTGACCAAGCTGCCTTCTTTGACAGGAAGGGCTCTAATTATCTCATTAGATGTGGCGGTAAATGTTACGCGGTCACGCTCTAAGGTGCCAAGCGCTTGGTGCGTGTTATCTTTTGAACAGGCGCTTAAAAGGGCAATAATCAATGTGCCAAAAATGATTCGCTTCATAGTGCGGTGCTTCCTTTGAAGAAGTAATGCATGAATAGATAACTTGCGGAGATGAGCGTGTTGATTGAGCCCGCCAATCCGTCGCTAACCGCCATCCATAACGATTTCTTTTTAGAGCTTAGCATTTTATCTACAAGCGATTCTTTTTAAATAGAGAGGCTTAGCGTTGGAACAAGCTTGTCGCGAGGTGGAATGAAAAAACCTTGAACGAGGTCAGGTTTTTCCTGATAAGTAAAATTAAATGCCCAGCGATAAACACTAGGCTAGTTGGGGCAGCAAGTTGTCACTTGATTCTGAATTAGAAATCACTTCACATTTTAAGTGGCTGATTCGTAAAATGGATTGCGGTCTGCCATGACAATAGGCAAGGTGTTGAATAATACGAATCACTCATATAAGGCCATCCATGACAACAACTGGTCACGTGCATTTTTATATTGGCACTTACACCAACCCACCGAGTACGAGCACGGGCATTGCGCGTCTATCGCTGAACACTGAAACGGGTGAACTGACTCGGCTTGACGATGTTGTAGTTCAACGTAATCCGTCCTATCTCACGATCACCGAACACGGGCTGTATACGTTTAGCGAAATGGATAGAAATGAAGGTGCAGAGCTCGCGTTTTTTCGCGGTAGTGAATCCGTCTCTTTGCCGATTAATGGCGATTATCCGTGTCATTTGGATATCAAAAAAACGTTGTTGACGGTTGCTAATTATGGCTCTGGAAATGTTAGCGTATTTCAATTGGATCGCGATGGTAAACCGCTTGGTTTATTGGCGGATTTATACGTTGATGGATGCGGGCCGAATTTAGAGCGCCAAACTTCTCCTCACGCTCATCAAGTCACGTTTTTAAAGCACAGTCATCAATTGGTTGTCGTAGACTTGGGCAGCGATAGCGTCTTTATTTATGATTACGATGCCCAGCCGCCGGTTTTTTCACTGTCGCAAGTGATTCATTTACCCGCAGGTTCGGGACCGCGCCATGTGGTGTTTAACCAACAAGAGTCGACAGCGTATGTGGCTTGCGAACTGTCAGAAACCTTGATTGTGTTGGTTAAGCACCAAGATAAATGGCTTATCTCGAATCAAACAGAATTATTAGAAGGGGAAGATAATCAGCAAGCGGCGGCGGCGATTCGTCTTTCGTTAGATGAAACGTTTTTGTATGTCTCTTGCCGAGCTCAGAACAAAATCAGTGTGTTTGATGTGTCTGGTGATACGCCCAAAAGGCGAGCAGCCATTCACTGTGAAGGGGCTTTTCCACGAGATTTTGTGTTGTCTCATGATCAAAAGTGGTTGCTGGTTGCCAATCAACATTCCAACAATGTGGTGAGCTTTCGTCGCAATCCTCAAACAGGGGAAATTACTGCAACGGGTTATGACTGTGAGATAGGCTCTCCAGTGTGTATTGTCGAACACCTTTGTAACGATTAACGCAGAAGCAGCAGGAAATAGAAAAGCCTAGCGGGCGGCTAGGCTCTCAAGGATAAAAACAGTTAACGCCAATCTTCGAGGCACACTTAGACGTAAATTTTGCCTTTCATATACAACACACCATCACCAGATACATTGACGCAATCCTCTTTGACTTCGCAGTACAGAACGCCACCACGCGCTGATGCTTGATACGCCACTAAAGATGCTTTGCCGAGCTCTTGCGCCCAATATGGTGCTAAGCCTGCGTGGATTGATCCTGTGACAGGGTCTTCATCTCCGCCGTTTGCTGGCCAAAAGTAGCGAGATACAAAGTCGTATTGACTGCTTTTTGATGTGACGACGACATCGTAAGGGGCGAGTTGTTTCAGTTGGTCGGATCGATATTGAACATCGAAAACGGTTTGCTCATCTTCCACGATGACGAAGTAAGCTTGCGGGCTAAGCAGTACGTGTGTTACTTCGCAGTTTAATCCCTCAATTAATTGCGTAGGAATGGCGTTGACGGGGTGTGGCGCTCTTGTCGGAAATGTCATTTCAATCTTGCCAAGTGCGTTCTTAATTACGGTTAAGGTGCCCACTTTTAATGTGTGAAACTCAATACTTCCTGTAACGCCTAGTTGGTCGAACAACACCATAGAAGCGGCGAGCGTTGCATGTCCACAAAAGTCGATTTCTGTGAGTGGCGAAAACCAGCGTACTTCATATTGATTCGTACCAATCGCTTTAACAAACGCGGTTTCAGAGAGGTTGTTTTCCGCTGCAATGTTTTGCATTAGATCTGGTTCTAACCACTCTTGCAAGGGTACAACTGCGGCTGAGTTGCCTTTAAATTGCGTGTCTGTAAATGCGTCAACGACGAAGATATCCAGTTCCATTTTGTCTTCCTTGTTCTATAAGTGGTTAGTTAGCATAAACCAGATGCAACTCAGAAAATAAGAAATTTATGTTAGAATCTTAAAGTTTCAAAATAGACGGTGATTTTATGTTTTATGATACTTATTGGTGTGCCCTGGCTTGGGTTGATGAATAGACTTGAATTGAACTCATTGAAAGGAATAAACACATGAAAGCGATTCACAAGTCTGTTTTGGCCCTTAGCGTTTTGGTTATCGGCTCTGCCCACGCTTTTGAACTAACGAGCAAAGATATTCAAGAAGGTCATCCAATGGCGAAGACATTTGAATATTCAGGTTGGGGATGTGATGGTGCGAACCAGTCTCCACAACTGATGTGGAAAGACGTTCCAAAGGGTACAAAAAGTTTTGCGATTACCGCGTACGATCCTGATGCACCAACAGGCAGTGGTTTTTGGCATTGGATAGCGTTTGATATTCCAGCCTCAGTTAACGAATTGCCTCGTGGCGTTGATATTAGCAAGCTCGGCGGTAAGGAGTCTCGTATCGATTACGGTACTACTGGTTTTGGCGGCGCATGTCCTCCAGAAAAAGATGGTATGCACCGCTACCAGTTTACCGTTTGGGCCTTGCCAAGTGACAAGTTGAACTTGGATGAGAACACGCCAGCGGCGGTTGTGGGATTCACGTTGAATAGTGTCGCATTGGACAAAGCGAAGTTAACCGCCACTTACACACGATAATTAAATAAGAAAGGGGAGAAGATGAGCCACCAATATCAAGTCACGTTATTTCGTGCGGAGCAGCAGCAAAAGTTGCGTAACGTCAGGATTCACTCCCCGAGTCTTATCCAGATCATTAAAGGGAGTAAGCGTTTGTTTTGGAAAGACGAAGCGTTTGATATTCTTCATCCTAACATCATGCTTTGTGAAGCAAACGCTTCGCTGAATTTTGAAAACCTTCCTCAACAAGGGCGTTTTCTCTCACGAATGTTCAGTTTTCACTGTGTACCTAGCGATGAAATGTTAGAGCTGAGTGTGAGTAATGCATTGGGAAATTACGTCCCAGCGGTGGAGACAGACAAAGCACTGCAAGCGACATTAAATGCCTTGTTTTCTTTTGAACGGGAAAGTTTAAGTGAAGCGACGCAACGTTATTGGATGATGGGGTTGTATCAGCAGTTAGCAGAGCGAGGACTATTGCATCGGCTTTTCTCGAGTTCCAATACCTCGTTCAGTCAGAAACTCAGCCGCTATCTGTCACGCTCTCCGGGCGATGACCATCCTTTGGAATTTGTTGCTGAGCGCTTTGCTATGAGCCGAGCAACGTTGATACGCAAACTCAAGCAAGAGGGCACTCAGTATCGCGAAGTGCTGGCAGACGTGCGCTTAAATCACGCACTCTACCTGATGCAAAATGGTTCATATAACGTTGCGTTACTCGCGCAGTTGTGTGGCTATCAATCGGAAGGCCGTTTTAGCCAACGATTTAAAGGGAAGTTTGGTTTAACGCCCAGTGAGTACATAAAAACTGTCGTCAGTTAGTACTTAATATTGCTGTTTGGCTCGATCTTTATGTTTCCAATTTTAGCTCTGGTATTTGGTTTTCATCCTCAGTGCGACGTTAACCAAAGCAATCAGAACGGGAACCTCGATTAGCGGACCAATCACGCCAGCGAATGCTTGATCGGAGTTCAGGCCAAATACAGCAATGGAAACCGCGATCGCCAGCTCGAAGTTGTTGCCCGTCGCCGTAAAAGCGATGGAGGCATTTTTATCGTAGGGGATGCCCATTCTCTTCCCGATAAAGAAGCTGGTAAAAAACATCAATACGAAGTAGATCGCTAGTGGGACTGCCACGCGGAACACATCCATTGGTAGCTGTAAAATCATCTCTCCTTTGAGGCTGAACATCAGCACGATGGTGGCGAGCAAAGCGATCAAAGTAATGGGTGAAATTCGAGGAATAAACACATCGTTGTACCACTTCTCACCCTTTGCAGCGACTAACCATTTACGACTGAGAAAACCAGCGAGGAACGGAATACCTAAGTAAATCAATACGCTTTCCGCAATGTCTCCCATGGAAATATCAACCACAAAACCTTCATAGCCAAAGAACGGTGGAAGTACGGTGATAAATAGCCAAGCCATAACGCTGTAAGTCAGAATTTGAAATGCGCTATTTAATGCCACCAAGGCCGCGCCATATTCTTTGTTGCCGCCGCCAATATCATTCCACACTAAAACCATAGCGATGCAGCGTGCAAGGCCAATCAAAATAATACCGACCATGTAACCTGGATGATCACCAAGAAAGGTTAAAGCAAGAACGAA
This sequence comes from Vibrio sp. E14, assembly GCF_020515785.1. Classification (NCBI taxonomy): domain Bacteria; kingdom Pseudomonadati; phylum Pseudomonadota; class Gammaproteobacteria; order Vibrionales; family Vibrionaceae; genus Vibrio; species Vibrio sp. E14. The sequence goes on along the minus strand of NZ_JAHPJI010000010.1, from coordinate 94,280 downwards.
CATCAGGATTGGGCCGATGATCCAGTTCATAACCAGAGACAGCGTGATGGCCTTTTTATCTCTCGTTACCGTTCCCAATAGACCGTAGTTCACCTTGGCGAGTGGTGGGTACATCATCAAAATCAAACCAATGGCGAGTGGTACGTTCGTACTACCAACGGACATTGCTTCGTTCCATTCTGCTACTTGCGGGTAGGCTGCGCCTATCCCCACGCCGATGGCCATTGCGACAAAGATCCAAACCGTTAAGTAGCGGTCAAGAAAGCTCATTTTTTCGCTGGCACTATTTAAAACTTCAGTCGTCATAGTGGTCTCTATTCGTTTATCGTCGAAAGGCGATATATAAGGTTATAGTTTATCTTTGCGCGCATGGAAAGCGCGCAACGTGTCTTAGCTAAATAAACCGGAAAATTGAGCGTTAAACGCGTTCAGTTTTTCACGTTGAATGCGGTAACAAACCTTTGGCGGGTTAGGTTCTGCACTGATAAACCCTGCCTGTTTTAGAATACGTAAGTGTTCTGATACGGTCGATTGCGCTAAACCTAACTCAGAGACTAAATCGCTATTTAAGCAGCCGCCCATAGTGTCTAAAGTGTGAAGAATATGCAGAATGCGTAAGCGAGCAGGATGAGACAGCGCTTTTGCTTGAGCGGCGAGTGCTTGCTCTTTATCCAGTTGTTTTTGTGTGGCTTCAAAAGCAATTTCGCATGTTTCGCTGCATTTGTTGCTCATGAGCAGACCTTTATAGTTAATCGTCGAATTACGATTAAGTGTACGTGTGCTTTTTCTAAGGCGCAACTGTTGGCAGTAAAAAAGCAGAACTTAAAGATACGACGAATTGGGGGTGTGGTATCAGGAGCTAAGTTCTGCTTGGGGGTTAGGTTATGAACAATTTTCTATATTTCCTGCTAGCCAAATCAGTATGGTGAAAAAAGGGGAGATAAAAAAGAGAGTAGATTTCTTCGCTTTATTCCTGATAAGACCGAGTAGGTGGGTTTTTCCTACAATATAGGTACGAAATGTTAGTAAAAGGGGAACAAAGTGTTTGGAAGTTTTCTTATTTTATTGCCGCCAAGTTCAGTAAAATACGCCTATTGAATGGCCTCCTAGAGTTAAGGTACGTACGGTGTCTGATCTCAACTTATTTCGTTATTACCAACGCTTGCTTTCGTTTAATGTTGGTGATGAAACGAAAACTACATTGCAAGAAATCGCTGATTTATTGTTTACCTCTCCTCGGCATGCGCGCAGCCTGTTGTCGCAAATGCAGGATAAAATGTGGTTGAGTTGGTATCCGAAAGCAGGAAGAAATCAGCGTTCGACCCTCGTACTCAATATCGAGTTAGAGGCTTTAAAAGAAAGCTTAGCTCTCGCGCGTATTAAGCGAGGTAAGTATGAGAAAGCGCTCGCGATATTAGATGAGGATGAAGTTGCGTTTGGACGTTTATTGAAAACAACGTCAGGCGCATCGGTTCAAGAAGGTCAGCTCAACATTCAACTGACCTACAAACGTATGTTCGAGCGTGTGGTTCCGCATCAACTGCAGCGAAGTAGTGAACGTTTTTTGCTTCGCCAAATTTATTGTTGTTTGGTTTCAAGCGATTACAACGGACAGGTGCAGCCAGAGTTGGCTCATCATTGGCGTTATGATGACAGCTTGTACGAATGGACATTTTATCTTCGTCCGGGTCTGACTTTTCATAATGGCAACCCAATTGATGCTGAAACGGTTGTCAGTTTGTTCGCCAAATTAAGCTCTTTGGAATACTACGAAAAAGAGCTGGCGCATGTTGCCAACATAACGGCACTTAATCCATTGAAGGTTGTTTTTAAGCTTAACCGACCTGACTTTGGTTTTGCTGGACTTATTTCTGGCGTGAAATATGGCATTCAGCCCGTGAGTCAGGTGAACGTTGCGAACAACAAGTTGGTGGTGGGGAGTGGTCCATTTTCCGTCGTTGAGCACAGTGAAAACCGTTTGAAACTGCAAGCGTTTGATGGCTATTACGCGTGTCGAGTATTAACGGATTTTGTGACGATATGGATCGTCAACGATGAACAGATGGAAAATCCATCGCTTGCCGCAAACACATTGCAACCAAAACCTGATTCTGCTGATGACATGTGCAGCCACTATATGTCGACGCCAAACAGTGAAGTATCACCAGCGAGTAAACGTAGTCGAACGGAAGACGGTTGTTTGTTCGCATTGTTTAACCATCATGCGAAGCACGCTTTGTCTCAGGCTCAGCGCCGATACATCAGTGAATTGATTCAACCTGAACAGCTAGCTGAAGTGATGCGTAATGAAAACATTATATTTGGGAGCATACCTGCTTATAACTTATTACCTAACTGGAAGCCGGTGTTGCGTCCATTTGGAGAAGCGGTCAAGTTGCCAAAGCTGATCACCATCGCAGGGTACAATTACACTGCGCTGCGCCGGTGCGCGCGAGCGATTTCTTCGCGTCTAAAACATGCGGGCAGCCGAGTCGAGATCGTTATGTACTCCTACCGTGAACTGAGCGAGAAAGCCAAAAACGGCACGCTTGATGAGACTCTGGTTGTCACCAATATTAACTTGGACGATAACCGTCATGCGTCTGCGTTTAGCAACTTCTTTAGCAATGCCGTGCTTTACCACACCTTAGGGGCGCAAAATGCGGCGTGGTTGGATGCTCAAATGGAAAATGTCCGCGCATTCTCACCGCTTGAAGATTACCTGAGCGCGTTAGAGCCGATTGCGTCCACATTGATTAGCGAATATTGGATTGCACCGATGTTTCACCATACTCAGACGCTACGTTTTCAAGGGGTCTTGGAAGATGTCGCACTCACAAACTGGGGATGGCCAGACATACGATCCGTTTGGTCTGCGGACTGATCAAAACCGCCTGAATGGCGGTTTTTTTTGTGTCTGCAAGTTGGTGAAAGCCAGTGACGTTTTTATTTTTTCTAGCCAACAAGTGTGATGCTTATCTACGTTTGAGCGCGAGTGATCAAGAAACGGCTCGAAATGAACTTTGAAATTAATCACGAATTATATCGAGTCAATAGGTCTAATGTGATCTGATTTAAATAATGTAACTTTAAGAATATTTTCGAGAAGGTGATTGTATTCAAAATTCGTCTATTGACTTGTTGCTCAAATAAAATTTGTAGATTTTTTACGTGTGGGATTTTTGAGCTCTGTCCATTTAAACAAATTGACAGGCTTTAAAGTGTGACTCGAAGCGCAAAAGTAGCTCGGTTGCGCGGTTGGGACTCTGTTATTGATAATTAACCCATCAGATGACGAACTGTTGATAGGGTTAAATATGTTGTACGAGTTAATCGACCACGAACTAGTAGATGTAATTAATGATCGCGCTTACCAATGGCAAGATGCGGTTAAAAAGACCACTCAATACCTAGAAAATAAAGGTTACGTCTCCCAGCACTATGCTGATGCAATCATCCGTTCAACGGAAGAAAACGGTCCTTACTATGTGTTATGCCCTGGATTGGCAATGCCTCATGCCCGACCTGAAACTGGTGTTTTAAAAACAGGTTTAGGCATTCATATTTTCCCATCACCTGTTGATTTTGGTTCGGATCTCGGTCCGGCCAATATTCTTATTACCTTAGCTGCGAAAGACTCTGATACCCACATTGAGGTGATTCAAGCGTTGAGCGAGATGTTTGTGGATGAAGAGAACATTGCAAAACTGGCACAAGCTTCTTCCAAAGAACAAGTGCTGGACATAATAAAAGCATACTAAAAGGAACATAACGTGAAAGCAAACATGCGAGCCAATGTGCAAGCCTTCGGAGGTCATTTGACCGCCATGGTGCTGCCAAATATCGGAGCCTTTATCGCTTGGGGCTTTATTACTGCACTCTTTATTCCCACGGGTTGGATGCCAAACGAAGCCTTTGGCGAACTCGTGGGGCCAATGATCACTTACTTGCTGCCACTTTTAATTGGTTACACTGGTGGTCAGATTGTTGGTGAAAAACGCGGCGCGGTAGCGGGGGCTATCGGTACGATGGGCGTGATTGTCGGGGCTGACATACCGATGTTTGTTGGCGCAATGATCATGGGCCCACTGAGCGCTTGGGTTGTGGTGCAAGTGGATAAACGTATTCAACACCGCATACCTTCTGGTTTTGAGATGGTGGTCAACAACTTCTCGTTGGGTATCGTCGGTATGTTGTTGTGTTTGTTCGCTTACGAGATTGTTGGCCCTTCAGTCACCGCAGCAAACTTGTTTGTGAGATCAGGCATCGAAGCGTTGGTTGCTACGGGCTTTCTGCCTCTGTTAGCGATCATTAACGAACCAGCAAAAGTGTTGTTCCTGAACAACGCCATTGACCAAGGAATTTACTACCCACTAGGTCTGCAGGCGGCAGCTGAAACAGGTAAATCTATCTTCTTTATGGTGGCATCTAACCCAGGCCCAGGTCTTGGTATGCTACTAGCTTACGCGAAATTTGGTCAGGGTTTGTCTAAACGCTCTGCGCCAAGCGCCATCATCATTCACTTCTTTGGTGGTATTCATGAGCTGTACTTCCCATACGTACTCATGAAACCAATCATGATTGTGGCAATGATTGCTGGTGCGGCAACAGGCATCGCAACCTTCAACCTATTCGATGCAGGCTTGGTCGCGGGTCCAAGTCCAGGCTCTATCTTCTCTTACCTTGCTCTTACTCCGAAAGGTAGCTTCATTGCGACCATCGCCGGTGTGACAAGTGCAACGATTGTCTCTTTCTTGGTAGCAAGTGCGATTCTGAAAGTGAGCAAATCAGAAGAAAAAGAAAGCGAGTTTGAGAAATCAGTTTCTGACATGAAAGAGATGAAAGCAGAAGGCGCAGTTAAGCCAGTTGCAGCTGCGACGACGCAAGAGCCGAGCAAGCCAATTTCATTTATCGCATTCGCATGTGATGCGGGTATGGGCTCTAGTGCAATGGGCGCATCGACCTTCAAACGCAAGCTGGTACAAGCTGGGATAGAGATTGAAGTGAGGAACTTTGCCATCGAGAAAGTCCCGAGTGAAGCCGATATCGTCGTGACACACGAGAGCTTAGAAAGCCGCGCAGTCAACGCGACAGGTTTACCAGTCGTAACGATCAAGAACTTCCTCAACGACCCAGCGCTTGACGAGCTGATGGATAAGATTAAGCAACAAACGGTCGCGACTGAGCAACCAGCCTAACAATGCAGTTTGGGGCGGCAGGTATCGCCCCAATTAGGAGAGAAATCATGGTACAAACAACGGCAGCGGTTATCTGTGGTGAGAAAAACGTTCAATTAAGAACCTTTGATTTACCAAACATTTCAGCCGACGAACTTCTGGTTAAAAACATTTCAAACAGCATTTGTCTATCCACTTACAAAGCAGCATTGTTAGGTAGCAAACACAAACGCGTTCCTGAAAACATTGATGAAGTGCCAGTGATGACTGGTCATGAATATGCAGGTGTGATTGTTGAAGTTGGTGAGAACCTAAAAGATCAATTCAAAGCTGGCGATTACTTTGTTCTGCAACCTGCCATGGGCTTGCCAACAGGCTACTCGGCGGGTTACAGCTACGAAACCTTTGGCGGCAACGCAACGTATTCCATCATTCCTAAAATCGCTATCGACCTAGGCTGCGTACTGCCTTACCACGGCGATTACTTTGCTGATGCGTCGCTGGCTGAGCCAATGTCTTGCATTATCGGTGCGTACCATGCGAGCTACCACACCACGCAATACGTGTACGAGCACGATATGGGCATTAAAGAAGGTGGTGCGTTAGCGCTTTTGGCGTGTGCTGGCCCAATGGGTATTGGTGCGATTGACTATGCGATCAACGGCCCTGTAAAGCCAAAACTGATCGTGGTGACGGACATCGACGCCGCGCGTTTAGACCGAGCTGAAAGCCTCATTCCCGTTGCAAAAGCTAAAGAGCAGGGCGTAGAACTGCACTACGTGAACACGGCTCAAATCGACGACCCGGTCACGTATCTCAAAGCACTCAACGGTGGCAATGGTTATGACGATGTAATGGTCTACGCGGCGGTTGCTCAAGTGCTTGAGCAAGCGGATGAGCTACTTGGCAATGATGGTTGCTTGAATTTCTTTGCTGGCCCAACGGATAAGAATTTCAAAGTGCCGTTTAACTTCTACAACGTGCATTACGAATCAACCCATATTGTAGGGACGTCCGGTGGTTCAAAGGGTGACATGGTGGAATCTATTGAGCTTTCCTCACAAGGCAAGATCAACCCATCTTTCATGATAACCCATGTTGGTGGCTTACAAGCTGCACCCCATACGATTCTGAATCAGTTGGATATTCCGGGCGGTAAGAAGTTGATTTACCCACATATTGACCTGCAATTGACGGCGATTGATGACTTTTTATCGCTGGCAGACCAAGACCCGTTCTTCGCCGAATTAGATGCAATTTTGAACGCCAACAACTATGTGTGGAACGCGCATGCAGAAAAAGCGTTACTTGAGTTTTATGACGTGAGCTTAACGGTTTAGTTGCAACGAATTTGTGTGGTAGCCTTTGCGCTGCCACATAATGGAGAGGTCATAATACGTTGTCACGTGAAGACGAATTACTGGAGAAACTGGACGAGTGCGAAAATGCCACTGCGTTTCTTCAGGTTTCTAACAAAATAATTAACCTCAAGTTAAAAGCATTACTTCCGAGCGTGTTCGTCCAAGACGATCTGGTGAAGGAGTATGCTGTGGATCCTTTATTGAAAGAAGATGGTCCGTTGGTTACGACCGATGTGGTATCGAAGCTGATGTTTGCGATGGGCAAAATCTCTTTGGAAACTTACGCCGATATCGGATTGTACGATCAGGTCTTGGAGTACGTGGTTAGCCAACCGGAGAAAGTCGAATTCGCGGATGACGTGATTTACGATTTCATCAAAAACCAAGCGGTACTCTCTTCTCAGCAAGACAGCTTTTATCTTGAGTCGATCAATCAGCTTAAGTTCTCTTCGTTTGAGTCCTTTTCGCAAATGAGATACGAATCTCTCATCAAAACAGTGTTGAAGCTGTCATGTGAAATGTTGATAGAAAGAATCGAAGGGGAGATCAATCAATAAGGGTTCACCATGAAAGTGAATTTAAACGTCAGTGGTTTTGAAACCGAAGCTACCTTTCCTGATGCCGACGTAAAGCGAATCCATCAACCTCTTATCGAAAAATTTACCCGTCTTTATCATGAGAAGCAGGAACGCATTGTGGTGTTCTTGTGTGCCCCTCCGGGTAGCGGTAAGTCAACCCTTGCTGCGTTCTGGGAATACCTCTCTGAACAAGATGAAAACCAAGAGCCACTTCAGGTTCTGCCTTTTGATGGTTTCCACTATCCAAATGAGATCCTCGACAACAATACGATTGAACGAGATGGCGAGCTCATGCCTCTGCGCAGTATTAAGGGATCCTATCAAACATTTAATCTGACGGAGCTTATCGACAAGCTGAAACAGCTTAAAGTGAAAGACAGCAAATGGCCTTACTACGATCGCAACTTACATGATCCTGTGGATGATGCCATTCAGGTTAAACGCAATATTGTCGTCGTCGAGGGCAACTGGCTGCTGTTAGATGAACCAGTATGGAAAGAACTGCATCGCTTGGCCGATTTCACCGTCTTCGTCGATACACAGCCTGAGTTTCTACAAGAGCGTTTAGTCAATCGTAAGATTCGTGGTGGTACAGAGCCAGAAGCTGCATTGGAGTTTTATTTGAACTCAGATTCCGTAAATGTAGATAAGGTTTTAAATCACTCAATTCCAGCGGATCTCACGCTGTTTCTCAATCAAAACGGTTCGTTCGAAATTCGATAATTCGTCCACAATTTAGGAGGTCACCATGGATATCGTCGTTGATAGCCACACCCATACTATTGCCAGTGGACATGCCTACAGCACCATTTTAGAGAACGCATTGGCAGCCAAGAATAAGGGGCTAAAACTTCTTTGTACCACCGATCATGCTCCCGAAATGCCAGGAGCCCCTCACTACTGGCATTTCAACAATCAAAGAATTTTGCCCCGTTTTTTACACGATGTAGGTATTCTCCGCGGTGTAGAAGCCAACACGCTGAATGTGAAAGGGGAGATAGACTTACCACCTTCCTCTGACCAACATCTTGACTGGGTGATTGCGAGTTTCCATGAACCCGTATTCAAGCCCGCGACCGAAGCTGAGCATACTGCCGCTCTGATAAGTGCTATTAAAAGCGGCAGGGTGGATGTTCTCGGTCACTTAGGTAACCCAAATTACCCATTCGATATGGAACAGGTGCTGCGCTGTGCTAAAGAGCACAATGTTGCGGTTGAAGTTAACAATACATCTTTGACAGGCAAAAGCCGTAAGGGCAGTGATTCCCGTTGTGATCGCATTGTCGAGCTGGGCAAAGAGATTGGCGTTTACTTCAGTACCGGGTCTGACGCTCACTTCTGTGAAGAGATCTCTAAGTTAGATTTGGCAATTACTTTGCTGGAAAAACACGGTGTGGAAGAAGAGAAGATACTCACTACGTCGACGAGCCGATTCTTGAACTTCTTATTGCTGAGAGGTAAGGCGAGGATTCCAGAGTTTAAGGATTTCTACTAAGTAAAATCCCAAACACATTAAACGAAGTATTTTCTTATACAGCCCTAAAACCCGCCAAGCTGCGGGTTTTATTCGTTTTGGGGAGGCGTAGAACAAACAACGCGACTGTGATTTAAAGCGTGAAAAGAAGAGTCAATGAAAAAGGGAACGAAGGCCATAATTCGAGAATATTATAGGACGAGCGGGAATTTCATTGCTCTTAATCAGTCATAAGGTTATGAGCCGCTTTTTGTGTTCCGCTGTTCAATAACGAGCGATAACAGACGAACAAGTAGGGACTGAGCTTCAGGAGAGAGCAAGCGTGCAACGGCCATTAGATCATCCGCTGTTACATGTTGAACGTCTCTTATATCTAATGCGATGTCGAGATCGGTCAAATGCAGAGAGCGCAGTATGGAGCGATATTGGGAAAGTTTCAGGTCGGATTCTCCACGCTCTATCCGTTGATACGTTTTCACGCTCATCCCTGCGATGTTTGCCATTTGTTCACGGGAGAGGCCACTCGCTTTTCTTCTCGCAATCAGTGCTTCAATAATAGGATCGACCTGCATGTGCTCTCCTGAAAGGACAGTTTTGACCTAAATAAAGCAAGAAGTGGACCAGTTTAACCATCTCATATTTACCTGTTTTGCAATCAGTATAAGAATAGCTATCTAATAAAAATGTACATATTTTAGTCAGTTATAAACTCAATGGAAAAGTATCAATCATACAAATCAATCGAGAAAAAATCTTCAATTCGCAAAATGCAACGCATTTTATATCAATTATTTAGCGAGCTTAATGAGCAGCATCGTGTCACTAAAGACAATGTTGTCGCTCTGACTCGACAGTCTCAACAGAGGTTGATGAACTACAAAGAGCTTTATCTTCATAAAGAATCGATAGGTGAGGTAGAGTTGCAGATTGCGTATGAAAATATGAGTGTGACTGAGAAGCAGGTCGCGGATATGGGCGTTTCAGCATTAACTTATATCATCGGAGCGTTAGATAAAGCGTATTAATAGAATGGGCAAGCTAGCTTAGATTTAGACAGCTTGGATAACACCAAAAAGAAAGGATGCAAATGCTGGGGGAACCACACCCAGCATTCGGACACTCATTTACCTATAGTTTCGAACCGTAAATCAGTGTTTAGAGGTATGTGAACCGAACAGTGTCGGTACGCAGCGAATAATAGCGATATTGTCCGATCTAGGCTACGCCCCTGGAATCTAACACCTTTACTTGAACTGTAAATTAATTTGTACACCCATCCAAAATTGAGCGGTTGAGTACGTTCTTACTCTCATTAGGCGATAAAAGACTGATGAGTGATGAAAATAACAACACATCTTAGGTGAATGAGGAGAGTTGTTAAAATATATCGCTAGAAGATTGACCTTTTGCTTTTCAATCGTCCTGCTTATGCCTTACAATCTTTTCGAACCAAATCCATTCACAACGAATGGGGTTGATGAATTAAGATGAACAATTTTGCTTCGAACCCAAAGTTGTGCGCATTTCATCAACGATGACATCGCCCAAAACGACTCTCAAGTGTTCATGTGCAATTGAATTAACCACCTTTTGCTGCATGTTTTCTTAGCCATATAGGGTTCTTGTAACCAAATTTTGGTTGAGTAGAGCGTTTTGTTGGGTGTGCTTTGGATGTAGCACAACTGGCGAGAAATAAACGGATTGAATTTAGAGGTATTAACCGTGAACCTAAAACTTGTCGGCAGCTCCCTGATCGTTGCAGGTACTGCTCTTGGCGCTGGTATGCTTGCTATACCAATGGTGCTTGCTCAATTTGGCCTCCTCTGGGGCACTCTTCTTATGTTATTCATCTGGGCTGGGACGACTTACGCTGCGCTGCTCCTTCTTGAGGCCAGTTGCAAAGTAGGCGGCGGCGTGAGCATGAATGCAATTGCTCGCGAAACGCTAGGTAAAGGTGGCCAGTTGGTAACCAACAGCTTGCTTTACGCCCTGTTAGTTTGTCTATTGATGGCTTATATCATTGGTGCGGGTGATCTCGTACAAAAAGTAACAGCCTCAATTGGGCTGCCAACATCTACGATCGCAAGCCAAGTCGGTTTTACTCTTTTAGTCGGTATCATTGTTTCGGCAGGCACAGGGGTTGTAGATAAGCTTAATCGCGGTTTGTTCCTAGGCATGATCGTGGCGTTGATTCTGACACTTTTTGCGCTTGCACCAAGCGTCTCGTTTGAGGGACTTGATGAAGTCGTGAGTGACGATAAGATGGCGCTAATTAAGACAAGCTCGGTGCTTTTCACCAGTTTCGGTTTTATGGTCGTGATCCCATCGCTTGTAACTTACAACAAAGAGGCGAGCAAAACACAACTGCGTAATATGATTATCGTGGGTTCAACTATTCCGCTTGTTTGTTACCTATTATGGTTGTTAGCAGTTGTCGGTAACCTACCACCTCATGAGCTTGTTCAATACTCCAATGTAACAGAGTTAATCTCGGTATTAGGTCAGCAATACGAAGGTTTGGAGTTTATCCTATCCATGTTCACTGGGTTAGCACTGCTAACGTCGTTCTTAGGTGTGGCAATGGCGCTATACGATCAAAATGCAGACTTACTGAAAGCAAGTAAGCCAGTGATTTTTGTTACTACTTTTGTGCTACCACTACTAGGTGCTGTGTTTGCGCCAGAACACTTCTTGGCTATTCTTAGCTACGCGGGGATTATTCTTGTGTTTCTCGCGGTCTTTGTCCCATTATCAATGACAATGAAAGTGCGTCGAGTGCCAGTAGAAGATGACAATATTTATGAAGCTGGTGGCGGCGTAATGGGAATGAGCATGATCTTCCTATTCGGCTGTTTCTTGCTGTTTGCCCAAGCAGTATAAAATCACGCTAGCTTATTTAAAAACTGAGCCGCCCGTTGTATAACGGGCGGCTTTTTTGTGTTTATAACCCAAACACAGAGGACTTAAAAAGTTATCAATATCAGTGATGCTTAACCTTTCTCTGATAATCACGATAAGCTTTGACCTTGTAGTAAAACTCCTTGGCGAAAGGCTGACATGTGCAGTGATTCACCTACCTATTATGTTGCTATTGATATCAATAAGAGGCTCTGTTGTGTCCAAGCAATTATCTTTTGCCATGGTTGGCGTTATATTGTCTTTAGGTGTGTTTAGTATAGAAGTGATGGCTGACCCGAAACATAGGCATGGTCATCGATATGATCACCATCATGAGCATCACCATCATCATAAACGCAAGCACAAGCACAAGCACAAGCATAAACATAAGCATAAGTATAAACATCGTGACGTTATTTATGTGGAGTCTCGACGACCGAGACGCAGTTACTACTACCACGACCGAATTCCTCGTAATAGTACCTACATAAAGATTGGAGATTTCACCTATTTAAAAGTGGATGATCGTTTCTATCGTCGCTCCAATGACCGCTATATCCATGTTGAATTCAACTAGAGTGGGAAAGGCAGCATAGCAAGCGTGATAACAGTTTTGAGCCGAGTGGCAACAACACTAAAAACTAGGCGCTCTAAGTCTAGATACCACTGCGATAGAGGTCTAAAAACAAAAACAGCGAGCATTGGCTCGCTGTTTTTGTTTAGGTGAAGACTAGACTGTAAATCGGTTTAATATTTGATCTTGTTTATGTACATCTTCTTGCTGTGCCTGCATAGCATCGTTAGTTCGATTCGCAGATTCGGCGACTTGAGTCGATAGGTCTTTAATATTCACCGTATTGTTGTTGATCTCTTCCGCAACTAAGCTTTGTTCTTCCGCCGCTGAGGCGATTTGTAAGTTCATATCAGAAATACGCTGAATCGCATCACGAATACGTTGTAGCGCGTTGTTTGCCAAGTCTGCTTTTTCTACGGCTTCTACTGCGCTACCCTTGCTTTGATGCATAGCATTTGCCACAGATGATGCGCCAGATTGCAGCTGCTCAATCATAGTACGAATTTCTGTTGTTGATTCTTGAGTTCGTTGCGCCAGTGTACGAACTTCATCAGCAACGACGGCGAAGCCTCGGCCAGATTCTCCCGCACGTGCAGCCTCAATCGCGGCATTCAACGCGAGTAAGTTCGTTTGGTCCGCAATATCGTTGATGACTTTTAGAATCGTTTCGATGTTGGCGGTTGCCGATTCAAGCACTTGCACTTCTTCGACAGCAAGGTCAATGCTATCGGAAAGCATGTTGATCGTTTGTGTCGATTCACCGACCACAGAAGAGCCCTCAACCGTTGCTTGATCAGCTTCTTTGGCTGCACTTGCTGCGCCTTGCGCATTATTGGCAACTTCAGTCGCGGTAACAGACATCTCGTGCATCGCGGTGGCTAATTGTTCTAGCTCTTGTAGCTGAGTTTGAATAGCACCAGCCGAATCTTTTGCACCCTCAGCGGTGATTTGAGTGCCATTCAAAATTTGATCAGAAATACTCTTCGACTCAATAATTTGCTGTTGCAAGTTTTCCATGAACGTATTGAAGTTTGTAGCAAGCTCTGAGAATTCTTGGTCAGTATCAGTTTCAAGGCGCTGTGTAAGATCGCCTTTCCCTGACGCAACATCTTTAATCGCGTTGTTTAAAGTGTCCAGCGGACGCATGAGCGTGCGAATGAGTAGAGTCAGTGCAATAACAGAAGCAATCACAGCAATGATTGAATAAATAATAGCGCTGTTACGAAGCTCTCCTACGGCAGAGTAGGCGATAGCTTCATCAATAACTGAACCCACGTACCAGTTCTCGCCCGGGATGTGAGTCAAGTTAATCATATAACGATCGCCATCGATCTCAATGTGTTGCGTTGATTGTGTAAGATCGACCTGTGGTAGGTAGCTACCAACTTTTTCACCGTTGTATTTGCTTTGAGGGTGAGCAATGGTTGTTCCATCAGCGGTGACCAAAAATAAGTAACCAGCGTCAAACAGATTCACTTGGTTGACGAGGTCAGAAAGGGTAGTTAGCTCAAGGTCATAAAACATACCAGCTAAGAACTGGCCGTTTTCTTTTACTGGTGTACCAACAGAGATGATGACGTTTTTTGAAGACGCATCGACGTATGGGTCTGTTACGACCAAATCGCCTTTGTTTTTAGCTGCGATGAACCAAGGACGTTGACGCGGATCGTAGTCTGGTCCTGCTTCCCAGCCGTCGTCATTTTCAATCACGAAGCCATTGCTTTCATAACCAAAGCCAATCGCAAGAAAGCTGGCTTTTGGTGTTGGTCGCTCAAGAATGTTCTGAACGTAGTTGTGTGAACTTGGATTAAGTTCGATAACTTCAGTAATAGAACGAGCGAGATCCTTTTTAGCATTCATTTCTGATTGCACGGTATTGCCAACACTGGTCAATATCTCGTTCACACTCGAGTCAATGTGCTCCTGCGTTTGGGAGCGGATCGTCATAACTTGTTGCGTCGACAGTAGTGACACGGTAATTAGCAGCAAAAATGACGAGGCTGTGACAACCTTATGTCTAAATTTCATGAGCTTTCCTCTGATTCTCCCGGTTGGCTTCACTATGCTTTCACCTCTTTTTAAACGGGCGAATTCGGCATCAAGAGAAACCTATTGTGTTTGGTTATCTTTTTTATCGACATCGTTGTCAAAAACATGAGTCTATTTGTTGTCTTTTTTAACCAAATTTAAACAAAACGGTAAGTTACGACAAAAACCGTGAGTTTGATCAGATTTGTGCGCTCTGTTAATGAAAGCGTCATAATGAAAAGAATTGCGTAAAGCATAGTGTTTCAGTTTGGCGTTATTGGTGAGATGAGAGCGACTTAACTGTCGTAAAAGGGGGCGTGATTGGAGCTGTTCGTTGTAAGTTATGAGCGTTTGCTCATTAAGTGATCTGAATAGAGCTGTAGATAGAGTTTTAGACATAAAAAAGGCCCCGACAATGCGGAGCCTTTGTTGATTGATGCTTTGATTTTAGAAAATCAGATGAGCAACACCAGCAATCACAGGTAATGTGATTAGCGTACGCAGAATGAAAATAACGAACAGTTCTACAATGTTTACTGGAATTTTGCTGCCTAGTAGTAGGGCGCCAACTTCTGACATGTAGATAAGCTGAGTTACTGACATTGCTGCAATAACAAAACGTGTCATTTCATTATCAATTGATGCCGCTAAAATTGCCGGGATAAACATATCCGCAAAGCCAACAACAATAGTCTGTGATGCGGCGACAGCTTCTGGAATTTGCAGTAGCTCTAGGTATGGAATGAATGGCTGACCTAGAATTTCAAATACAGGAGTGTACTCTGCAATCACTAATGCCACGGTACCCAGACCCATAACCACAGGCAGTACACCAAACACCATGTCGATTGCGTTATGTACGCCTTCTTTAAATACCGACTGAACAGATGTTACCTGACCCGCACGCTTAAGTGCTAGATCCATACCCCATGAGAATGTGGTGTGGCCTTCTGGTACGGCGTCAGCATCTTTATCTGGGTTGCTGCCATCAATGTAGCGATCTTTCTTCAGGCTTAGCGGCGGTAAGCGAGGAATGATAACCGCAGCGACAATACCTGCTAAACAGATTGCGCCGTAGAAAGGTAGGAACAGATGCTCTAACTGTACCTGAGCGATAACCACTAAGCTAAACGTGATCGATACTGCTGAGAACGTTGTCCCGACAACAGCGGCTTCACGCTGAGTATAGAACTTATTTTCGTACTGTTTGCTGGTTAGCAAGATACCAACACTGCCGTCGCCTAACCAAGACGCCATACAGTCAATTGCGCTACGGCCAGGCAGGTTGAATACCGGGCGCATTATTTTACTCAGTAACGCGCCAAACAGCTCAAGAAGACCAAAGTTCAGAAGAAGCGGAAGGAGTAGGCCCGCAAAAATGAACACCGCAAACAAAGTTGGTAGAAGACCGGTAAGAACAAGGCCACCTGTATTTTCTTCCCAAATCGCTTTTGGACCCACTTGGAAGAATGTCATTAATACGGCTGCACCACCGATTAAGCGAACAATAAGCCAAAGTGGCGATGGATTGAAAAGACCGTTTAAAAATCCATTACGTAAAATCGCTGCAGGCTTGAAAATTTTGCAAAGAACAGAAGCGACTGCCATGAAAGCGATGATACTGGTGACGATAGCGATCAAGGTATCGCCTAATACTGCCGGGATGACTTTTGCCATAACCGCAACAGGGATAGTTAGGCCGCCATCGTATGAGATCGGAGCCATAAAGAGTAGAAGACCGATAAGGGAAGGGATGAAAAACATCCAAAAGTTGCCCTTAGGTGCTTCAGTAGCATTAGTGGTATTATGCATAGTTGTCTCGTGTTACTACTAGTCAATACTTGCCATTTCCATGACATAAATATTCACTAAACATCCGTATTTAATCACAGTTTTGCGGAGGGTACCCGCAAACTGCATCCATTGCAATACTATTCATTAAATACATCTAGTTATTCAGCCGATTTGTCGGGTAATTGGTCAAATAACGTATAAGTGTATATGAATATGTTGCTTGTGTTAGAAAATTGTAGCACGGGGCGAGGGCAGCGCAGAGAATTATGGGGCGCATTGTGACTGGAATAATAAAACGCTAAACAAATGTGACTTTGATCTAACTAACTTTTTGCCGGAAGCCCTGTTAGCCCTAGCTCTTATAAGGTTTTTTAGCTGCGTTACAACACGATAAAACGTTTATTATGATGTGCAGCGGTGAGAGAGTTGAGCTACAACCGATTGAAGCATTCGGCCTCAATCGGTTCGAGATTTTATGCTTTTTGTTGGCGACTAAGCACGTAAAGGTAACTCCAGTAGATCAGAGCCGTAGCGAAAGCCAATATTGCAGGGAAAACGAGCGTATATAATCCATATACCACGAATAGTGCGGCTCCCGCGACACCGCCAAGCAAGAATCCGAAGAAAATGAATAGGAATAGCTTTGCTTTACGTCTATCAAATTGACGACCTCTTAAGCTTTCTCCAATCATAATCCCCAGATCGGTGATGATCCCAGTCATATGTGTGGTTCTGACTACTGCGCCGCTGAATGTAGTGATCATTGCGTTTTGTAATCCACATGCTGCTGACGCTAGATATTGGCCGTACAAATCCCCTTGCACCAAAAAGCCCAAACTGAGTAGGAGCAAGCTCCCTTCTATGCACAGTGCAACACCATATCTTCGCCCTAGTTTTAACGCACTGCTCTCAATAAAAAAGCCGCTAAAGGCAGCACCGATCAAAAAGCTAAATACGATGAAGAGCAGGTGAATGGAGCTATCCACACCTGTTAGCAAGCTGTTCCCTAGCTGAGTTACGGTTCCCGAAAGATGTGTTATCGCTTGATGTTGAAAGCCGAGAAGACCAACGGCATTGACGCAGCCCGCGAGAAGGGCAAGTAGAAACGCGCCATATTCCACCCAACGAGGAAGTCTGGAAATCACAATAAAACCCCACCAAATGTTAGGAGCCGATTATAACGCTCACACCGCGTTACGAAACCCCTTACAGTAAAACTCGGTTGATCATTCTCAAAAAAATCTCATTTATAGAGCTTTTGCGTTGACCGTGATAACGACATAGAGGGGGATTTCCCCTACCTGATGTGTTCCATTGTACATTCGAAACTCACCCATCCATGTTTCCTCTGCTCATAGATGGAAACCGTTGGTTGGTGGAACTCTTTATCAGTAAAAAGACCGACGGGAATGATCATGATTTCAGGAAATGTAGAGACCAATAAGCGCATTGTCGTGCCGCAAGAAGGGCAAAACTCATACTGAACCTCGCTGCCATCATCCCCCATTCGGGTATAGCAGGTGACTTCACCGTTTAAGGTTACGTGCTCTTTATCAAAGCGAGCCTGTACCCCAAACACACTGCCTGTCCGCTTTTGGCATTCAAAACAATGGCAGACAGATGTACGGATGGGTTCTCCCTTACAACGGAGCTCAACTAAACCGCAAGCGCATTCGCATGTATGAATGGTTGTTGTCATCGTGATTACCTATTCTTCCCAATACACCAATGAATTTGGAACACTGAGAGCAGTGTCAGTGGCAAGTTATGAACTCTGGGCTTGAAAATCATTTGGATACAGTCAGTTTAGTTTAATTTTGAAACACTTGAAGGGATGAAATCATTTGGGTATACAATGCTATACTCGCTTTTTCATTTATCCCTTTAAACAAGGAAGTCTTCATGGCTCACAAAAGAATCCTGCCGATACCACTTATTCTTCTTATTCCGATCGTATTATTGGTCGTGGTTGTGATCGCGGGTGTTTATCGCTTTAGTTTGTCTGATGAAGAGATCATGGCTAAGTTCCCTCAAACGGAAGCAGAAACCAATGTTATTGTGCAAGAGACGCTGGGAATTACTTCACGCAACCCATGGACGATTCAAGTACCAGAGCAGGGAGCGGTCACTTTTCTTGATGAGTGGGATAAAGAAAACGGCTATTTGATAGGCGATTATGATGCAGGTGCGACAAAAGGTCAGGTACTTGTTCCAACTGCGTTTATTAGTCAGCGTGAAATTGAGGGTGTTTCATGGATTACTGCACCGATGATTGTAACGACACAAGGTAGCGGTTCGTTTAACTATGTTGGCTTGTTTAAGTTTGACCCCGTGCCGAGCCGAGTTGTCCTTTTAGACAGTATTTTTGTCGGTGACCGCGTTAAATTTACCCAAATTACATGGGAAAGTGATGCCATTATCGCGCTTTCATATTTAGCGCATGGTGACGATCAAGCAATGGCAGATACGCCAAATCAATTAAATTCATCCACATTAAAGCGTGTAGGGAATAACTTACATATGCAACAGTGATGAATTTTTTTTGAGTTCTGTAAAAATTCAGTGTTTTCTGCGCTAGATCTCGAAATTTCATAGTGATTTCTTATACGGGAATGCATAAGCTATGAGCCTTGTTTGAAAGGAGATAGTAATTCCCGTGTCTACAAATGAAATTACAAGACGGTTGCCGAATCTGACAAGTCGTAGAGCGCTGCTGTTATACTCCTTGCCAGTTTTAGTTGCGATTGGTGTTTCTCACTCTCTCAAAGAGTCATCTTTAACCAAAACCATCGCATTGAACCTGCCTGAATCTCAGGTCGTTGAAAAAATTCTTGATGCGACAACTGCCGAAGTTGTCACTCCCCCGAACTTCGAATATCAAATCCAAGCTGGTGACAACCTAAGCACTATTTTTAGCCAGCTCGGTTTCGGTTACAGCTCGTTAATGAAAGTAATGGAAACGGATTTGAACTACCTTGCACTTGATACACTAAAGCCGGGCAATACGCTCCGTTTTTGGCGTGATGATGCGACAGGCGAGTTAGAGAAAATGGAACTGCAATTTTCTATTGCAGATAAAGTGGTCTACCAACTAAATAGTGATGGTAGCTATGACTTTACCGATATCTCGATTCCTGGCGTGTGGAGCCAAGAACCATTGGTTGGTGTTATTCAAGGCAGTTTCTCTTCTTCTGCAAGTCGACTAGGTCTAACGTCGGCAGAAGTGAGTCAAGTTGTGAGCTTACTCAAAGAGCAGCTCAACTTTGGGCGTGATCTTCGTGCAGGTGATCGATTTGAAGTCGTTCGTCGTTCGCAAAGCATCAATGGTGTGCCAACGGGCAAGAACGAAATTGAGGCGATTAAGATCTACAATCGCGGACGTGAAATCACGGCTTACCTTCATACCGATGGTCAATTCTACAATGCTAAAGGCGAGAGCTTGCAACGCGCATTCCAGCGTTATCCTGTAAGTAGCCGTTGGCGTATCAGTTCTGGCTTCAATCCTAATCGTTTACATCCAGTAACGGGGCGTGTCGCACCGCACAACGGTACTGACTTTGCCGTGCCAACCGGTACACCAGTCGTTTCTACTGGTGACGGTACAGTAATCATGACTCGTAAACACCCTTATGCGGGTAACTACGTGGTTGTTGAGCACGGCAGCAAATACAAAACCCGTTACTTACACCTAAGTAAGATCCTGGTTAAGAAAGGGCAAAAGGTTTCTCGAGGCCAGCGTATCGGTCTTTCCGGTAAAACAGGTCGAGTGACAGGGCCACACCTTCACTATGAATTGATTGAATACGGCCGTCCAGTTAACGCTATGCGAGCAAACATCCCAATGGCGAGCTCTGTTCCTAAGAAAGAGATGGCAACCTTTGTCGCGAACAGAGATGAAATGGATAAGCTATTACGCGATAAAGAGAAAGCAGTGCTGTAACAAAGTACTTCGCTCAAAAAATAACAAGAGACTAAGCATAGCTTGGTCTCTTTTACTTTGTGCATTAACTAGATTTACATTCCATGACCGTCGCTTGTTTAGAGCTCTTAGGCGCTCCGCACTTCACGTTCATTTATCAGGTGTACGATTTCATCAACACTGTGTGGGCGAGAGTAGAAATAGCCTTGAATGTAGTGGCAGCCCATTTCAATTAATTTTTGTAATGCTCTATCGTCTTCTACGCCTTCGGCAATCAAATCCACATCAAGCAGTTCTGCTAATTGCGCTATCAAAAACACCACTTGTTCAGAGGTTGTATTTGAGAGCATGTTTTGAACGAAGGTTGCATCGATTTTAATGCTATCAATCGGATAATTGTGTATATAGTTCAAGCTTGAGTAGCCCGTACCAAAATCATCCAACGCGACTTTAAAGCCTAAGTACCGCAATGAGTTAAGTACCATTTGTTCACGGCCACTTTGCGAGAGTAAAACGGTCTCGGTGAGCTCTATAACAAAGTCTTTTGCTTCATGCTGATACTTTTCAACCATGTTAGTTAGGTGGTTAATATAGCGGTTAGAGTCGACCAGCTCATACGCAGAGCAATTGATAGAGAGTTTGACTTTGTATCCTAAGTTGGCTTCTAGCTCTTGTTTTGCGATACATGCGAGTTCAATAATACGTTCACCCAACTCGATAATCAGGCCTGATTGTTCGGCAGCTTCAATGAATTCCGCAGGGGAGATGTTTCCGTAAACATTGCTGTTCCAGCGGGCTAGGATTTCAAAGTAATTCCAGCGATCGCTTGTGATATCTACGATTGGCTGAACAACGACATACAACTCTTCGCTATCATGTATGTCAGCGCTTAGTTGAATGCGCATAGCTTCAATAAGCTGAGTTCTACGGTGATAAAGGGCACTAAGATGTGTGTCGTAATGCTGAATTCGTGTATCGCGATGTTTTTTACAGTCTTTGAGAGCGAGGCTAGCATTCAAAATCAGCTCATCACTGTTCAACATATGTACTGGTGCGCGCGCGATACCAATACTAACAGTGAAAGAAATTCGGTTAGATTTGTCGCTGTAGCCGCTTTCAATTTTGTCGAGTACTTCCTGACACACGGCGACAGGATCTTCGTCGTAAGTAATGAAGGCGAATTCATCTCCTGCGACACGAAAAGCGTTGTTTGGCGATGACAAGCTTTGTTGAATGGCGTTCGCCGTAAACTTAATGATTTGGTCGCCGATGTAGTTTCCGTTGATATCATTGATCGATTTAAAGTTATCGATGTCTAGGTAAGCCAAACTGAATGGACGAGTGGCCTGTTGCGTCAATGTCTCCAAGGTATCAGCTAAACAGCTACGGTTGAGCAGTCCAGTTAGGTTATCATGCGATACTTCATAGCTAAGCTGATTAAGAAGCTTATCTGAACGTTCACTGACCCACTTTTCACGTAAGCTGTGAATAATGACATTGGCATAAAAGCGGTGGAAGTCGAGGATATCTTGCGCTTCCTTAGCGTGGATGCTTCGGGTAAAGGTGGACAATAAAATTCCCAGAACCTCGCCATTTTGTGTCTTTAATGGCAGACCAATGTAAGCTTGAATACCATCCTCTTGAAACATCTGATCTTCAGGAAAGCGTTTGTAAACTTGGTCCTGATAGAAAATATGTTCACCAATGTCTTTTGCCACTTTTTCACAGGGGGTGCCTGAAAGATGGTAGCTTAGATTGTCTGTAATTTTTCCATTGCTAGCGAAGGAGATGGTATGAGCCGAATGCTGAAGATGCGCAACTTCTACAACGCAAGTGCAATGGCTCTGCAATTGTTGATGAATATCTAACGTGACTCGGTTTAGCTGAGCCGTGCCGTTTAGCTTCAATATTTCATCAATTTTGTGGAAACTGATTTGTACCTGACCCATTGAGCATTTCACCTAGCGTTGTGATTACCATATCGTGTGAGACACGAAGAATTATTATTTGATATGCATCAAATAAACTATCGGTTACTAAGGCGAATTTTTCAAATTTTGTGAACGAACAAATCATTATTTTCATGTTTTTATGCTTGAACCTCATCGATATATAGCGCTAGAAATTCAAGCTAAGCACGCTTCTCCTCTTCTAATCGCGATTTGAGATAATCGAGGAACAGCTTAGTCCGGGTATGTTGATAATCCAGCTTTGGATAGTAGGCATATACAGTGGCTTTATCTGCCGTGATATCGGGCAAGATAGGCACTAACGCTCCGGATTTGAGATCATCTTTGATCATGACGTTATTCGTCATCAGAATACCCATGCCTCTTTTGGCACCATGAAACAGCGCTTCTGGGTTGGTCGTGGCAAAGTTACCGGACAAGCTGATACGTTTGCCTCGATTGGTTTTGATTTCTCGTGAGGGCTTTTCACCCCAAATCAGGACATTATGCTCTGTCAGATCCTCAACGCATTGTGGGGTGCCGTATTTTTTTAGGTAACTAGGCGCAGCGTAAAACTGGGCTTTATGTTCGAAAAGCGCAGTGGCTTTGAAACTCAGAGAGTTCAGTTGCTCTAATTCCCGGCTAATAAACAGGTCTAAGCTTAGCTCTGGCAATTGGCCTGGTAGCGTTGTCGTTAATTGAAGCGTGATGTCTGGATATTTCTCAAGAAAATCATCTAGGTAATGCACCAAAAACTTAGAACCAACCGCCAGTGTCGCGCCAATTTTCAATAACCCCGCTGGTGATTGATTGACTGAGCGAGTTTCATCTAATACTGATTGCCATGAATCCAACTGATTTTTTGCTCGTTGATAAAACAGCGCACCAGCTTCGGTTTGGCTAATAGAGCGGGTCGTGCGTTTAAGTAGTTGAACGCCAATTTTATCTTCTAGCCATTGAACTCGTTTACTGATAGCTGAGCTGGTGGTATTGAGTTTCCGCGCTGCTGCATTAAAGCTACCTTCTTCGACCACACGAATATAACTCTTCACGCTTTGAATCCAGTCCATTATGTCTCCTTGGGAATTAATTCCTTTCCAACTTAGCTGATTATCATCTTTGAGTATCAAATATACACTGTTTGCCATCAATCTGTCACAAAGTAGGAGGAACGTTTGCGTAAAACACCATTGTTATTAGCGATGATGATCATTGCCACAGGCCAAGTTGGCGTTAGTATTTATCTTCCTTCTTTACCATTGATTGGTCATGACTTGAATTTGCCGCAACATTCGATTCAGAATCTCGTCACACTATTTCTCGTTGGTTTCGGTATCTCTCAGCTTTTTTATGGCCCATTGTCTGATGCGATTGGTCGTCGACCAGTATTTATTCTGGGCCAAAGTGTGTACCTAGTTGGTACGGTTATTTGTATCGCCTTTTCGGACAACATTATTGCTCTTGAAGCGGGGCGGTTACTTCAAGGTTTGGGAGCGGGTAGTGCCTCGGTGCTTGGTCGCTCCGTATTGCGTGACAGTTATGACGGTATGCAATTAACCAAAGCGCTATCTTATATTTCAGTAACTGCTTCTGTGATGCCAATTATTGCTCCACTGTTTGGTGGCTGGATTGCTTTTCACCTGAGTTGGCATGCTGTCTTCGTGTTTGTGCTGATTTACTTAATGGCAATTTTTACACTTGGTTTATTGGTGTTGCCAGAAACGCTGCCTTACCCGAAGCGAAAATTTAAAGTAGGCCAAGTCAGCGCGAACTATTTGCGTCTGTTAACGAATACACAAGTGATTGGTAGTGCGAGCTACAACTGGCTTAGTTATTTATCGGCTCTGGTTACGCTTTCCTTGTATCCATTTTTAATGCAACAAGAGTTAGGATTAACGGCGGCGGATTACGGCTCGTTGATGATCATACCGTCAGTTGGTTTGCTGACGGGTAGCTTGGTGCTTAATTTGATCAACGCTCGTTACAAAGCTCAGCAAATCTTGCTGATGAGTTTCGCGATTGTTGCTATTGCTGGCTTCATGTTGTTGGTTACACCCTTCAGTGTATTTTCATTACTAGTGGCATTTACGTGTTTAAGTTTTGCCCAAGGCATGTCGTTTCCGGTATCAATTAGTTTGTTGCTGTCGCCACATAAGCAACAGGCCGGAGCGGTTTCTGCGCTATCTGGATCAATTCAAATGTGTTTAGCCGGGTTGTTTGGCGGATACTTGGTAGATTCTTGGGTCACGAATCAAAACCAGCTTGGGGTGTTTTATTTGTTTATTGCGTTACTTTCTTGCTTTGTTCTTGTACTAAGCCAATTTCGTAAAGTGCCAGAAGGGACGGTTCAAGCAGAAACTTCCATCTGAATATACTTGCAACCAGAAGGTCGGCTTTCTAAAATGCGCAGCTAAATTAAGTCTGGTCTGTTGTGTATGCTGAATGACTTGGTTTGAAAGGAAGAGGGCGAACCTTGATACTTCTCTCAAGCTTGGAATACATTTCTGCCCAATGGCTATCCGATCTCTAATCGTTAGGTGAAAGAATGCAACAAAACGAATTTGAAACACTGGTAAAAGAAATTACTCAGCAAGAAAGCATGCCAAAGGCACTTGAAATCTTGAAGGCGTGTGAGGAAGAAGAAGTTGCACAAGCGGCACAATCCCTAACGGGTCAGTTTGGTCTTGCAGAAGTTGATGGCGAGAAACGTATTTACCATATTACCACTCAAGAAGACGAGTCCGGAGAAGAGCAAGAATACGTGGAGCATGTCATGAATGAAGGCGATCACTTGATCAAATTTGCTGCGTGGTTCTTTGAAACATTCTTTGAAATCAAACAGAAAGATACGTACGTCGCAGCGGGTAAAACATACCAGCAACCTAAGCGATAGGCGCCCGTTTCGAAAAAGTAATCAGAACCAACCTGAAAGTTAATTACAAAATAAATGTGACGTCAGTCTTGTTTTTATCTAATTGTGGTGTAAAATTACAACATAGTTAAGTCAATACATTCAGGAGAAGGTCATGGGTAACGAACTTGGTGGTGCTTATATTGGCCAGATGATTGCAAAAGACGCGATGCACAAAGCGCTTTACGGTAAAGCGAAGAAGAAGAAAGCTTCTGTTTTTGCTCGTGTTATGAAAAAACTGGCGAAATAATTTAAAAAGCCCTGATTGAAGAATCAGGGCTTTTTGCTTTTATCTGTCTTGTTTTTAGTGGCAGCCTACATATTGAACAACATTGGTAAACCACTACTCAAAGACGGATGGCATTTGAATCAAACGCTAAGCGGATTGGCTTGGTATCTCCACGACATTGTTAGGCACTTTATCTAGCCCCTTTGCTGCTAACCACTTTTCTAAATCGTCAGCGCCTCCAACATACTTTCCATCCAACCAGATCTGCGGCACTGTTACCGGCGTTTTTTCTCCAATGATGGCCTTTACTTCGGGGATCATGCGATACAAAGCAGCGCTGTCTTTAACCACGTCATGATACTCGTATTGAACACCAGCATCGTCAAGTAGTTGTTTCGCTTTGACACAGTAAGGGCAGGTGGCTTTACCATAAACAATGTTGCCTTTTAGCTCATTGCGTTTGACCCATTCAGCGATAACTGATTGCACAAGCACGCCCCGATTTAGCGCTTCCCCTTGGCTGACCACTTTTCCTTCGACAAGAAGAATCGGAGCATGCCAGGCCCCTGCTTTTAATGGTTCCCACCAATGTGATAACCAATCTTTTACTTCCAGTTCAACGGGGACATCAGCGAGTTCGTTTTTAAAAGTATCCGTCAAAATATCTTTAGTTAACGTACACTCACCGCAAGGAATATTGACTTTGAATGGACCCCAACTACCAGCCCAGCGGTACAGTGTAATTTTGATTGGTTGACTCATATGGTGTTCCTCATTTCCTTTCCTGAAAATATAGAACCTTGAAATTAGACTTTTCTTTCAACTAGCTTTGTCTTTTTCGCTTCCCAGTGCGTAATAAACGCAATGGAGGCAATAATAATCGCGGCGCCTAGCCATAAACGACCAGGTGGTACCCAGCCAAACACCAACCAGCCAGCAACGACATTCAAAGGCAGTTTTGCGTGATCAAATGGTTGCACAAACGAGGCGTCTGCTACTGCATATGCTTTAACGATAGCCCATTGAGCGAGTGCAGTAAGCGCGCCTGCGGCTAAAAGTACGCCCCATATCGTCCAGGTATTTGGCATCGTAAATGTCGGTATTGCCAATAAGATATTAAACGGCGTTATCAGCAGTAATAAATAGACAACCATGGTTGAGGGCGGATCGTTGACCGACATTTTCTTTACCATCAGAGAATACGCTGCCCAGAAAAATGCGGCGCCAACAGGAAGCAGGGTCGCCCATGTAAATGAATCTGCCCACGGCTCAAGAATGATCATAGCACCAACAAACCCTGTTAATGTTGCTAACCAGCGTGCAGTACCTACTTTCTCTTTGAGTAACAAGCCAGATCCAACCGTTGCAAATAATGGAGAGGTCATCAGCAGCGCAATGCCTTGCCAAATCGGAACTGGATAAGCGAGTGCCCAAAGCCAAAGCTGAATCCCGATAACAGAGAGAAAAATACGGAAGGCATGCCAACCAAAGTGTTGGGTTCTTAGTGAGCGTCTAATTCCAAGTGTACGCAGATAGGGCAGAATGACAAATAAGGCAATAGCGTATTGGAATAATGCGAATGTGGTGGAAGAGACACCAAAGTTGATGCTAGCAATTTGGGCGAAGCTGTTCACTATGGCGAATGCCAAGCCAGCTGTTAGCATCCAGGACGCACCTTGAACAGGATGATGATTCAATTGAAAAATTCCAGTTTGATAGAGGTGGCGGGATCATACGTCCTATTGTTTTTCGCGCCAATAAAAAAATGCCTCCCAGAGGGAGGCGACATTACCAATTCAAAGGACGTGCCTGTTATAACAGGTACAAAGAACGAGAAGCACAAACGCTGCCATGCATTTGCATAAATAATGTTGCAGAACGCGTGCCAATTTTTATCTATTTGATTTTAATTGTCTTTTTATTTTAGTTCGGTTGGCTATTAGGAGAAATGCACTAACTTAGTGACAAATCGCATTAAAAGAGGGCAGAGGCAGGAGTCACTACGCTCGTTTTTCATTGCAGAGCGACGTTTGGATAGTGTGAAAATTTATCGAGTTATGTTGGGTTACACAAAAAAATGGCCAGCAAGCATGCTGGCCAATTGGACTCGCTCTTAGGACAAGAGTGAATTAGAAATCGTAACGTACGCCTAGACGTAGTGTGTCTTCACCTTGAACCACTTTCACTTTACCATCTACTACATCCTTCTTTTCATCGAGTTGGTTGATGTAGTAAGACAGGTAAGTACGGAAGTTACTGTTTAGTTTGTAGTAACCAACAAGCTCGATACCTTCAACGGTGTCGTACTTTGAACTGTTGTCTGGATCATTCTCTTGAGCTGTGTATAGCGCAGCAAGTGTCACTTTGCTTGCTACTTTGTAGCTTGCGACTAGCTCGTAAGCCGTAAAGTCTTCAGCGTCAGTCAGGGAACCTTGAGAATAAGTACCTGCTAGGTATAGGTTATCCATCGAGTAGGCGATACCACCTAGAATTTGGTCTTCAGAGTTGTCTTTATTTACGTCGCCACCAGAATATGCAAGACCGAGGTCTAGGCCCATTGGCAGTGAGTACATTCCAGAGATGCCGTATTTATCTTCGTTATCGCTAGAGTTTGCTTGGTAGGTTGCTTGCAGTTGTAGCGCATCAAACGCACCACGGTATGCGAAAACGCTGTCTTGCTTATCAGAAGAGGAATCGATAACTTGCTGAACACCAGAGAACTCAGTGATATCCGTCATGTCAGAGATGATGACTGCAGCCATGTCTTGACGACCTACAGAGAAAGCACCGATATCAGAGTCGACACCCGCATACATGTAGCGGTTTTTGAATTCACTCTTGCCCGTTTTTTGTTCGGCTTCGTAAACACCGAATGCAGAAAGGCCATTGCCGATGTCCGTTTTACCTTTTAGATTAAGACGAGCGCGGCTTTTATCTTCCATTGAGCCTTCAACTTCAGCACCACCTGAACCGATGAAGTCACCACGGAACTCAACGCGGCCGCCAACTTTTAATTCAGTACCGTCGTTTTTGTATACTGTTGCTGCGAATGATGGTGCTGATACCAATGCTGTAAGAATTGCAGTAGTTAGTGCTGCCTTTTTCATTTTCTTATTACCCTAGTTGTAATCGATGGGCTTTCTTGCCCGATGTATTGATGACGCTAAGGTAAACGCTGAAAATGAAAGATAGATTTCTGTTAAGTTATGATTTGATTGCACTTTTATTGCTGGCGAGAATAAGTGCCCCTTCTTATATCTCTTATAAAAAGAAAGGTTTTATCTTTTTTGAGGTTTTTCTGCCTTCTATTGGAGACCGTGCTTTTTTCAAAAAGTTCCTGAACCTATTTTTGTTCCAAAATGTAAGTAAATATTTCATTTTGACGGGAAAGTTATTTTCAAAAGTTGGGGTTCATCAAGTATTTGTGAGCACTATCTCGTTAAAGCATTTCTTTTTGTAAGGTTTTTACGCCTGGATTTTTTTCGGATAAGTAAACGTTTGCTTTTTAGTTTTTTGCTGAGAATTTTTCACTCGGTTATCAGGAACTAATCAAATAAAGTGTCGGCAGTTGTTACACAAAGGTAAATCCATTCTGGCGGAAAAGATGCCCCAGAGGGCCTTTGTATTCCTTTCTGTGTTCATCATTTCGTTTTACGAAAGTGAATCAGAGCTGGGTCTAAAACTGACTAACCAACTAATAAGTAATGGATTTAGAAATGAATAAAAAATTATTAGCAGCGGCAATCGCAGCAGCAACTTTCGGCACTCAAGCAGTGGCAGTGGAACTTTATAATAACGATGGCACAACATTTTCGATGGGCGGCCACGTTTCTGTTAACTTAAATGGTTCAGAGCAAGGTGACACGGATGTTGGTACTAACTCTCCTCGTATCAATATCTCTGCGACACAAGATTTAGGCAATGGCTTCACCGCAGACGCACGTGGTGAATGGGCTCTAAACTACTTAGATGGCGGTGAAGAGTCGTTTAAAACTCGTCTAGGTTACTTAGGTTTAACACATGAGGTTTACGGTCGTGCAGTAGGTGGTACGCAATGGTCACCTTACTATGATGTAGCAGGCATCGCGGATATGCCAATTGCGTTTGCGAATGACTTCATTTACGACGATCACGGAAACCTAGGCACAGGTCGTGCGGATAAAATGCTGTCTTATCGAAATGGCTTTGATTTAGGCGAAGCAGGTGCAATTAACGTTGGTCTTGGATGGCAAGGCGCAAATGATGAATACACGCGTAACGACGCAGGTACTATCACTGGTGGTCTTAAATACGATGACCGCATGCAAGTTGCGCTTTCTTACGCAATCATGGGCGCGAAAATTGGCTACTCATACAACGGTGGTGACTTCCAACACCCTGCTTACACAGGTAAACACACCGCGGAATCACATGTTGTGTCTGCATCTTACGGCGCTTACGGCCAAGGTCTGTTCCTTGCCGCGGTATATGGTTCAAATGAAAATATGAACTTCAGTGTAAATGGCGACCGTTTGGCGGAAAGTGATGCGTACGAAGCGATCATCGCATACGCTCTAGCGAACAGCTTAAACTTGAGCGTTAACTACGAGATGGTTGAAGGTAAAGAGTTCAAAAACTCTAAAACAGAAACCACTCGTGAGGAAATGGCACTGCAGGCAGAGTACAACCTCACGCCTAAATTTGTTGGTTACGCGGGTTACCAGTTTGACCTAAATGATGACCATGATCGTGAAACTGATGACAAATGGGCGATAGGTGCTCGTTACTACCTATAATAGGATTTAGCGAGAACAATCATTCATCCTTATTGATTTAAAGCCAGCCTCGTGCTGGCTTTTTTGTCTATTTGTTTTGCAAATACCTTGATGTTTCAATTAGATGATACAAAACTCAAAACGGGGTGAATGTCTTATTTTTCACACTAGAGGATGGGATTTAGTGTCGTTAAGTCAATAGGTTAGATTATGATGAGGTTTTTGTTTTGCAGGGAAGAGCGATGAGCGTTATTCAAGTTGAAGAAAAGAAAGTAGATGTGGGTAAAGTGCTTTGTGTTGGGCGAAATTACGTTGAACATATTCATGAGCTTGATAATGCGATACCTGAGCAAATGGTGGTATTTAATAAACCCGCGACTTCCGTATCGACGACTCTGCGTTCATTTCATCAAGAGCCTCTTCATTACGAGGCTGAAATCTGTTTTCTGATCAAAGATGGACGTTATTCAGCGGTCGGTTTGGGATTGGATCTGACCAAGCGCGGTTTGCAGTCTTCACTTAAACAACAAGGGTTGCCCTGGGAGCGTGCTAAAGCGTTTGATGGCTCCGCAGTGTTTAGTCGATTTGTCTCTTTGGATAACATTGATATTAATGATCTTAACCTAGAGCTCTTGATTAACTGCGTTCGTGTACAAAAAGGTCACGTTAACCAGATGCTCTATCCGCCGCTAACCATTTTGGATGAATTAACGAGTTACACAACACTTCAAGATGGCGATGTGGTAATGACCGGCACACCAAAAGGAGTTGGTGAGGTGCATCAAGGTGACATCTTCCTTGGACGATTAAAGTGTGGTGATGTCACCCTGTTGGAGATTGAGTGGGTGGCGAATTAAAGCCAAATTCGCAGAACGAGAAATACCACCATGCTGATCACCGTCGTTAAAAGAACATTTTTAATAAAGTACGCGATTAACGCAGCCAGCAAGGCAGCCAATAAAAATGGGTTGTGCACATTCACGCTGAGTGCTCCATCGGGAATGAAAACGATAGGCGCCCAGATCGCAGTGAGTACCGCAGGGCTGGCGTAGTTGAGCACTTTTTGTGTACGTGTCCCTAATCGCAGTGGTAGCTTGGGTTCTAAAAACAAGTAGCGGCTGGTGAAAACAAGTCCCGTCATCAGTAAAATAGACAACATGATCATTAGTGTTTCTCCTGTACTTGTTCCACAAAGTAGCCTGTAAGCATGGCTAAAATGCTCGAAATCATCAAACTTCCTTCCACTTGGTAATAGGTTAGGGCGACCGAGCTCACTAATGCCACGACAACACTCGCGAGCACCGCCATATTTTTAATAGTCGGAACTACAATTGCGATAAAAGTCGCGGCCACAGCAAATTCCAATCCCATTTCGTTCAGTTCAGGGATCAAGCTTCCCGCAATAATGCCCGTCAATGTCGCGATATTCCAAAACAGGTAAAAACTCAAACCAGCCCCAAGCGCATACCAGCGATTAAATTGTTTATCGGAATGATGACCTACAATCGCAAACAGCTCATCAGTGAGTAAGAATCCGAGTGATAACCGCCATTTAAGAGGAAGTGGTGCAATTTTACTGCGCATCGATACACTGTAGAGGAAGTGTCGAGAGGTGATAAAAAACGTTGTTAGTAACATGGTTACTAGACCTGCCCCCGATTTAATCATCCCCATCGCGACGAGCTGCGCGGAACCTGCGAACAGAATGGCGGATAGTGCTTGTCCTTCCAAAGGGTGAAGCCCAGTATCAATCGCGAATGAGCCTGCGAGTAAACCCCAAGGTAACACCGCGATACTCAGTGGCATCATCGCAAGTGTGCCTTGCCAAAATAACGCAGCTTTTGATTCTTCTTTTAGCGGCAAAGTGTGGTCCATAGTTTATTCTTAGTTGTTCCAAAATCAGGCTATCAAGGTAACGAGATAGCGGCATAACGCCTTGTACAATATTGCTCTTTAGCTGTGACGAATGTATTGACCGGGCGTGACGCCCATGGCTTTTTTAAAGTGTCGATGCAGGTGGCTTTGATCATGGAAGCCACATTCTTGCGCTACATCTGAAATTTTTTGTCCAAGTTTGAGCAACTTCTTCGCCATTCGTAAACGTTGTTGAATTTGATAAGCATGGGGAGGGAAGCCAAACTGTTTTTGAAACTCTCTTAGCAAATGAAAAGGGCTTAACCCAGCCAGTTTTGCGAGCTCTTCTAGCGAGACGTCCGTTTGCGGGAAGTCTTCCAAAAACTCTTTGACCAACTGTATTTGTCGCTGAGCTCTGGTTGATTCTTTGAGCGGTGCCCGGTGGGTGCTGTGTTTGCTGGCTAGTTTGATCAACGTGCCGTAAATCAAAGTTTCTCGTAGTAGTCGGTTGTCTGATTTTTCTAGCGTTTCAAAAACCAATCGCAACTGATTTGCTAGTTCAGGATCATAAACCACAGGTTGAGGGAAATAGGGCAGCGCTACATTTTGTGAACCAAGCTCTTGCCCCAAGGTCTGAAACTGCTGTGGTATGGGGTACATTGCTTTGTATTCCCAACCGCCTTCTGAGGCCGAATGCCCGTTGTGTACTTCATCGGCATTAACAAGGATGATGCTGTCCTGTGGCGCGATATGATTTCCGCCTGTTCGAAAGAACTGCTGTGCTCCCTTCTCGATGACGCCAATAGTGTAACCCTCGTGACTATGGCGTGAGAAATTCTGCTTCTCGTACTTTGCATCGAGCAGCTCTAAACCACCGAGCTCTTGAGCTATCTTGAAGGTAGCGATTTCCTTATTCTTTTCTTTCATCTTTATCCGGTCTGCTCAAGAAAATCATCTTAGAAGTGTAACGGATCCATCGTGCTTATTTTTGTACAAAATTGCTATTCGATTTTTATAAATAGGCGAATTGATTGTTATTTTTCGTCCTAGCAAACTATGATTTTTATTTTCTGAATTATCTTGGTGATTTTGGGCTGGCTGTTGTCATTTTGTTGGTATAACATTCGCCGCTTTGTTGTAGAAAAAGCGGTTCCATCATGATTGATTTATCTGTACTTCCTGTTTATCTCACCGCAGTAGTGGCTTTGTTGCTGTTACCAGGGCCCGATATGTTGCTTATCGCGAGCTCTAGTATGAGTTACGGTAAGAAGGTCGGTCTGTTTGCTAGCTTAGGCAATGCGACGTCTGGTGTTATTCTTACTTTGCTTGCTGCAATGGGCGTATCTACCCTGATTGCAATGAGCCCAATCGCCCTTAAAGTCCTTCATCTCTTAGGTGGCGCTTACTTGTTAAAAATGGGTTGGGACTGCTTACGAGCTGAGGCATCTTCGGCTCCAGAGCTTGATGGTCAAAACAAAATGGCGTCAACTTATTATCAACGTGCTTTGATGAGTAATTTGCTTAACCCTAAAGCGTTGGTATTTTTTGTGATGTTTTTGCCGCAGTTTGTCTCAAGCAATATTACAGCGTCTTCTGGTGAGCAGATGCTAGCACTAGGGTTATTGTTAAACGTCCTTGGCTTGTCATTCAATTTATTACTTGTTGGGCTGGCAGGCACATTGGGTAAGGGGCTGCTCGAGAACGAAAAATTCCGCACGTATCAACATAAACTAATGGGTTTAGTGTTCGTTATTCTCGCGTTGTGGATGCTGAGCAGTTTCGCCTTGTAAAGTTATCATATTCCACCAGAAAGCCAGCAATTGCTGGCTTTTTGTTTTAGGATATTGGTGTTTCCTAAGGAGAGGATGTATGAAGCTTGAATTTTGTTTAAATCCAGATCAAACAGACCTTGATTTTGTTCGTGAAGGTATTCGATCTTATAACCGACTGCATTTGCCTGAAGGGGAAGTGCATGCTGTAGGCTGTTTCGCAAAAGATGAGAATGGCAAGATCATGGGTGGCTTGACTGGCGAAATGTTTAAAAATACGGTGTTTGTTGAGTTTTTGTGGGTAGACGCTGAAAGTCGAACCTCTGGTCTCGGTAGCCAGTTAATGTCGATGCTAGAACAAAAAGTAAAGCCTCACGGGGTTACCCATGTTTATTTGGATACCTACAGCTTCCAAGCTCTTGAGTTCTACCTCAAATTGGGTTTTGAAAAAGTAGGGCAGTACTCAGGCTATCCTGCAGAGGGCATCCACAAGTACTTTCTACAAAAGGAAATTGTAAGCTAGGGAAAAGCACTGGTTAGCTTGACTTGTTCTAGTCAAAATCAAAAAAAGAGGCGCGAATTTGCGCCTCTTATCGTATCAGATGTCTCTGCTTCTCTTTGACTTACAAACTTGTCTGATGCGCGTCGATAAGTTCGTTCATCTTCGCCTCTGCCGCTTGCTGTGCTTGTGCATAGCTCATATCCGCAGGGAAAAGGTTGATGACTTCGTAGTAACATTTTAGTTTTGGCTCAGTACCCGAAGGGCGAACAATCACACGAGACTGATCTTCTAGGTGATAAATCAATACGTCACTTGCTGGTAAGTCAATGGATTCTTCAGAGCCGTCGTCAAACATGCGAACTGATGTTTTTAGATCTTCAGTTACTGCGACTTTTTTACCAGCAATCTCTGTTGGTGGGTTTGCACGGAGCTTGTCACCGATTGGTGGAGAGTTCGGGTCGAGAGCGATACTGCGCTGCGCGTTAAAGTAGAAACCGTGCTCGCGGTACAGTTCTTCCAGTTTATCCCATAGTGTTTTGCCTTGAGCTTTAAGTTTACCTGTTAGTTGAGCAAATGCGACGATTGCAGATAAACCATCTTTATCCCACACCTTGTTACCCACGGTATAACCGAGCGCTTCTTCATAAGCAAACAAGAATGGATTGGCTTCTGTCTCTTGCTCCATGGCAACGTTAGTGAGCCATTTGAAGCCTGTTAACGTTTGGTAGTATTGGGCGCCATGCGCTTTGGCAATGCTACTCAGCATTCTTGATGATACGATGGTGTTGCCAACCAGAGCGTTAGGTTGCTGTTCTAGCAAGTAATCGCCAAACAGTGACCCCACTTGGTCGCCGGTTAACATTTGGTATTCGCCATCTGGGCGTTTGACCGCCACTGCAAAACGGTCGGCATCTGGATCGTTAGCACAAGCGATATCAGCATCTACGGACTTACCTAACGCCATCACCATATCCATTGCTCCCGCTTCTTCAGGGTTTGGGAAGTTGACGGTTGGGAAGCTACCATCAGGTTCGCGCTGTTCCTTAACACTTGCCACTTTTTGGAAGCCTGCGTCGGCAAGTAGCGTTTCCGCCATATTCGCGCCAACGCCATGCATCGCAGTGTAAGCGATAGAAATATCGGTGTTGTTGTCAGGAGTAAGCAGCGCGTTTTCGTTCATCGTTTTACGGTAAGTTTGGTAGTAGTCGTCTTCCAACCAAACTAACAAACCGTGCTGTTTTGCATCATCGAGAGACATTAAAGGTAATGGCTTTGTTGTTGCGTCATCAATTTTCGCTGCGATTCCAGAGTCGTGTGGAGGAATGATTTGTGCGCCATTCTCCCAATATACTTTAAAGCCATTGTACTCTGGTGGATTGTGGCTGGCGGTAACGACAACTGCGGCCGCAGCATTCAATGTACGGACACCAAACGCAACAATTGGGGTCGCTGCGACGTCGTACGTCAAGTACACCTTGATACCAAGGGCAGCCAGTACGGAAGCGGTATCATGCGCGAATTGTTTCGAATCAGGACGACCGTCGTAGCCAATAACGACACCACGACTTGCGGCATCTTTGACTTGCTCTAGCAAATAGTTTCCTAAACCAGTGGCTGTCTCTTGAATCACCAAACGGTTCATTCGGTTTGGACCTGCGCCCACTTTGCCGCGTAACCCTGCTGTACCAAAGGCAAGGCGCGATCCAAAGCGATCAGTAAGCTCATGTTCATTATTTGTATCGACGAGGTGTTGTAGCTCTTCGCGAGTCTTAGGATCAGGGTCTCGTTCTAGCCATTGAGTAATTAGTGCTGTCATATCAATCATTCCTTAGTAGGGGGCGCCTACTTTCTTGGACACTTCGTTTTGTAAGTATCTCAATGTTTTCTTTTAAATTAATGTAAATGGTTCTCAATTACATTTCAAAGAGGGCAATCGATAAACCGAATTAATTTTTCTTATCCGAACAAAATTTAATCATATTTAATTTCTTGAAGAACCTTGGAACTATAACTAGCCTTTTAACATAAATATAACAAACCGTGTCGAAATCGTAGTTTTTGTGATTTTTCGTAAAGTTGTTCGATATTTGCATCGGGACGCAAGGAAGCTCGCGCAAGCATAGCGGCTGAGCAGAGGAGAGATCTTTTGAAAAGATTAACGACTACTCTAGCCTTATCACTGAATGTGATTTTAATCACATTCTCCTCTTTCAGTTGGTCAAAGGAAAGTGACTACAACATGACCAAAGGGGTCACAGCGATAAGTGGGCAAGTGTATGAATTACATATGCTGATTTTCTATATCTGCTGCGTAATTGCTTTGATTGTATTTGGTGTCATGTTCTATTCCATCTTTCGTCATCGCAAGTCAAAAGGAGCAGTTGCCGCACATTTCCACGAAAGTACAAAAGTGGAAATTATTTGGACAGTCATACCCATCATCATTCTTGTCGCCATGGCGATTCCCGCAACGAAAACTTTAGTCGCAATGGAAGACACAAGCCAATCAGATATCACGGTCAAGATCACAGGCTCGCAATGGAAATGGCATTACAGCTATTTTGGTGAAGATGTTGAGTTCTTCAGTTTGCTTGCCACCAGCCAAAAGCAAATTGATGGTATCGAGACAAAAGGCGCGCATTATCTATTGGAAGTAGACAACCCTTTGGTGTTGCCTGTGAATCGCAAAGTGCGTTTTTTGATGACTTCTGATGATGTCATTCACTCATGGTGGGTGCCGGATTTTGCTGTCAAGAAAGATACCATCCCTGGTTTTATTAATGAAGCATGGACAAGAATTGATGAGCCAGGCGTATATCGCGGTCAATGTGCGGAGCTATGTGGTCGTGCACACGGGTTCATGCCGGTGGTGGTGCATGCGATGGAAGAAGAAAAGTTTGATGAATGGTTAGCGAGTAAGAAGGAAGAAATCGCACTTCAAAAAGCGGCGGCACAAGAGGCGCTCTCTCAAGACTTATCCATGGGTGAGTTGATGTCGCAGGGCGAATCTATATACACGGCGCGTTGTGCTGTGTGCCATCAGGCTAATGGTGAGGGGATTCCGGGTGCATTTCCCGCGATTAAGGGCAGCCCTATCGCAACAGGCCCAATTTCAGAGCACATTGATGTGATTGTGAATGGCCGTCCGGGCACTGCAATGCAGTCTTTTTCGAACCAGTTAAGTGACAAAGAAATTGCTGCGGTCATCACATACCAGCGAAACGCATGGGGCAACGACACTGGTGATAGGGTGCAAGCATCCGATGTGAATGCCTTTAAGGCACAAGGCAGTGCTAAGGAGGAAATATGAGTAAGCCAATAGATAAGGCAGTGAAGTCTGCTCCAGCGGAAGCCAGTGCAAACAGTACCATTGCGATTGATGATGGCCACGATCATCATGCTCCCCAAGGTATTGCTCGTTGGCTGTATTCCACAAACCATAAAGATATTGGCACCCTGTACCTTTGGTTTAGTTTCGCGATGTTTCTGACTGGTGGGGCGATGGCGATGGTCATTCGTGCCGAACTATTCCAGCCTGGACTACAGCTGGTTGATCCACAGTTTTTTAATCAAATGACCACGGTACACGGTTTGGTGATGGTGTTTGGTGCTGTGATGCCAGCATTTACGGGTCTTGCTAACTGGATGATTCCAATGATGATCGGTGCTCCAGATATGGCGCTACCTCGCATGAACAACTTGAGCTTCTGGATTCTACCTTTTGCATTTCTTATTTTGTTGAGCTCGTTGTTTTTACCTGGCGGCGGCCCTGATTTTGGTTGGACGTTCTATGCTCCGTTGTCCACGACTTATGGCCCAGATAGCACCGCGCTGTTTGTATTCTCTGTTCACATCATGGGTATCAGCTCCATTATGGGCGCGATAAACGTTATCGTGACGATAGTAAATATGCGAGCTCCGGGAATGACTCGGTTCAAGTTACCAATGTTTGTTTGGACTTGGTTAATCACCGCTTTCTTGTTGATCGCGGTTATGCCGGTATTAGCGGGTGCGGTGACGATGGTTCTTACCGACAAATACTTCGGGACTAGCTTCTTTGATGCTGCTGGTGGCGGTGACCCAGTGATGTTCCAACACATCTTTTGGTTCTTTGGTCACCCAGAAGTGTACATCATGATTTTACCGTCGTTTGGCATCATTTCTGCCATCCTTCCTGCTTTCAGTGGCAAGAAGCTGTTTGGTTATCATTCGATGGTTTACGCGACGTGCAGCATTGCGTTGTTGTCTTTCCTTGTGTGGGCGCATCACATGTTTACAACGGGGATGCCAGTTTTTGCAGAGCTTTTCTTTATGTATTGCACCATGCTGATTGCGGTACCAACAGGGGTGAAAGTCTTTAACTGGGTCGCCACCATGTGGCGTGGGGCTTTGACATTTGAAACGCCGATGTTGTTTGCCATTGCCTTTATTGTGCTCTTTACGATTGGCGGTTTCTCAGGGTTGATGCTGGCGATTGTGCCGGCGGATTTCCAATATCATGACACTTACTTCGTGGTTGCGCATTTCCACTATGTGTTGGTATCTGGTGCTGTATTCTCGATTATGGCGGCAGCGTACTATTGGCTACCTAAGTGGACAGGCAATATGTACGATCACAAGCTGAGTTTGTGGCATTTCTGGTGCTCGATTATTTCAGTTAATGTTTTGTTTTTCCCGATGCACTTTCTAGGTTTAGCGGGTATGCCAAGACGTATCCCGGATTACGCTATTCAGTTTGCTGATGTCAATCAAATCGTCTCCATTGGTGGATTTGCGTTTGGGTTGTCACAATTGATCTTTTTATGGGTGGTGATTAAGTGTATTCGTGGCGGTGAAAAGGCTGCTGCAAAACCGTGGGAACGTGCGGAGGGCTTAGAATGGACGGTGCCAAGCCCGGCGCCCCATCATACGTTTACTACGCCGCCTAAAGTCGATTAGAAACGAACGGGGTGAGTGAGATGAAACCGAATCCATCAAACAAAAAGCTCACTGTGAAGTTGCTTTTAGCGACCCTTTTGATGTTTGGGTTTGGCTACGCACTTGTCCCATTGTATGACGTAATGTGCGACGCACTGGGTATCAATGGAAAAACAAGTGAAGTGGCCGCCATTCAACCAACTGGTATGCAGCCAGATATGAGCCGAACCATTCGCGTGGAGTTTATGGCGCATGTCAGCCCCGATATGCCTTGGGAGTTTAAACCCAAAGTGATTTCGATGGACGTTCATCCCGGTGAAGTCGTGCAAACCGAATACCTTGCATTTAATGAAAGCGGGCAGAAGTTGGTAGGGCAAGCCGTTCCCTCTGTTTCTCCCGGGAATGGTGCCGCTTATTTCAATAAGATTGAGTGCTTTTGTTTTAACCAACAGCCTTTGGATGGCAAACAACATGCTCAAATGCCGTTGATTTTTTATATCGAACCGGACTTACCGGAGTCGATACACACGTTAACGCTGTCTTACACACTCTATAAACTTCCCCCTCCTACAGGTTCTTAGCCACTCAAGGAGAGAGATACAGACCAAGGCTGGTCAGTAAGGAGAGAAATTATGAGTAACAAGCCAGGAACATATTATGTTCCCGCTCAAAGTAGCTGGCCGATCATCGGTGCGTTTGCTCTATTTTTAGTTGCCGTTGGTGCAGGAATGACCGTTCAGGGAACACAAAGTGAAGGGGCTGTGGGAACCATTGGTAGCATTGTGCTAGCGGTAGGTTTTCTGTTCTTGCTTTACATGTTGGCAGGCTGGTTTAGTAATGTGATTACTGAGTCACTGAGTGGAAAGTACAGCTCGCAAATTACTCGTTCTTTTCGCCAAGGGATGAGCTGGTTCATCTTCTCTGAAGTGATGTTTTTTGGTGCCTTTTTTGGTGCGTTATTTTACGCCAGGATGATTTCTGTGCCTTGGCTAGGTGGGGCAGATAACAACTTCATGACCAACGAGGTTTTGTGGCCAACCTTCGAAGCTATGTGGCCACTCACACTGACTCCGGGTGGAGAAACAACGCAAGCTATGCCGTGGCAGGGCATTCCCCTTACTAATACTATTTTGCTGTTATTGTCGTCGATTACACTGCATATGGCGCACATAAGCCTTGAAAAAGACAAAAGA
The DNA here is from genome assembly GCF_020515785.1 of Vibrio sp. E14. Lineage (NCBI taxonomy): Bacteria > Pseudomonadati > Pseudomonadota > Gammaproteobacteria > Vibrionales > Vibrionaceae > Vibrio > Vibrio sp. E14. Next base: position 54,399 of record NZ_JAHPJI010000010.1, on the reverse strand, counting down.
ACGGCACTGATTGTTTGGTTGGAAATCACCATCGTGCTTGCGGGCTTTTTCCTATATTACCAAGCGGTTGAGTATGCTCATGCTTATCAAGAAATGGGGCTCACGTTGCAATCTGGTATCTACGGAAACACCTTCTTTATGCTGACGGGTTTTCACGGTTTGCACGTTTGTCTTGGGACGATTTTCTTAATCGTATTATTGCTCCGAATCGCTAAAGATCATTTTTCGTCTAAGAACCATTTTGCCTTCCAAGCAGGTAGTTGGTATTGGCACTTTGTGGATGTGGTTTGGTTATGTCTATTTGTGTTCGTGTACGTGCTGTAGGTTCATTGGGCGATTAGTAAGGACGGGGATTCGGAGCCAGCCAGCCTGAACTGAGCGCAATAAGTAGAAGGATAACTACTAAAGCGGAGAACATGACTCGACGGCCTAAGTAATGACTCATAGGTTTGTCTCTTTTTTCGGGATTATCTGGGTCTTCACGAACCATTTCGATAAGCGCTTTTGCGAGGTTGAAGATAATGAAAAGCAGCAAAAGGACAAGCGTCAGTTTGAATAGAAATACGGTGGACATAGCACCTCCGGTTTCATCGTTGTTGTTATCAAGACAATTATGGCTATCGAAACGGTTTTGGGTTGCAGTTGGTTTAACTGTGGTTGTGTTTTCTCTTTTGGTCAAACTGGGTTTTTGGCAGCTTGAAAGAGGGCAAGAGAAACAGGCTTTGGAACAAGCCATTCTTGCGCGAGCGGATAGTGCGTACCAAGCATTAGGCGAAGTTCTTGAAGAAAACGATTGGAGAGAAGGCAGCATTCTCGGAAAAAAAGTGGAAGCTAATGTTGTTCCTCAGGCGTTTCCCGTAATTTTACTGGATAACCAAACGCATCAGGGCAATGTGGGCTATTTAGCATTTCAGATTGTCTCTATGAGTGATGAATCAGGAACCTATGCATTAGAGCTTGGTTTTGTGGAGGGAATAGCAGATCGTTCAATATTACCAACCGTCACAACACTCGAAGTGTCGACCTTTATCTCGGGACGTCTGTACCGAAAATCTGCTAACCCGTTGAGCTCTGAATTAATGCCAGAAGTTGGCGATGCCATTCGTGTGCAGAACCTGAATATCGCGCAACTGAATCAGCTACTTAATATTGAACTTATGCCCGCAGTCTTGCAGCCAGACAATCTAAAAAATTGGCCTTACGACTTTCCTTGGAACCCATTGCCGCTCAACAGCGCCAAGCATTTCGGTTATTCGATTCAGTGGTTTTCGATGGCGGGCGTTTTCTTATTATTGACCTTAATTGTTTTTGTTCGTTGGCAAAGAAAGTTGCGTCACATGGAGGTGAAGCATGACATCTAAAGTAACCAAAGGGCGGCTAATGTTGATTGCGTTGGTGTGTACGTTTGCGCTTCCTGCCGTCATCGCTAAGGTCATTCTCACCCAAGGGTGGTATCAAAGCGGTGTGACCAATAGAGGTGTGTTAGTTGAACCATACACGACGTTAGAACAGCTTGGTCAAGAGTCACCTCTCAAAGACCATGGTTGGCAACTCGCTTATGTATTGCCTAACGAATGCACTGAACAGTGTAAACAGCAGCTTTACCTGCTTCAGCAAAGCCATGTTGCTTTAGGTAAGTATCAAGAGCGAGTAGTGCCAGTCGTTTGGCAGACTGAGCATTCAGACCCCATAGAAGTATCGATGTTAGCGATGCAAATGAATGAATTGGTTACCGCCAAAGTGAAACCCGGACAAATGTTAATCGTTGATCCTCTGGGGCAATTGGTGATGTCTTACTCGCCAAAACCGAATGAAGATTTAGTCTCGTTCAACAAAGGTATGTTGGCGGATTTACGCAAGCTCTTAAAATTGTCACGAGTTGGTTAGAAAGGGGCGTATATGAAGTTAATTCAGTTGGTTAAATTCAGTTTGCTCCTAACTTTCGTGGTGATCATGTTAGGCGCGTATACTCGCCTTTCTGATGCAGGGTTAGGTTGCCCTGATTGGCCCGGCTGCTATGGGCACTTTGGCGTGCCTCATCAAGAAGAAGACGTAATACGTGCCAATCTTAATTTCCCTGAACGGGCAGTCGAGCATGAGAAAGCATGGCTTGAAATGATTCATCGCTATTTTGCAGGAACGTTGGGTTTGGTCATTTTTGCCATGACAGTGATATCAATGAGGTCTGAGCGCGTGAATCCTACTATTCCGATGCTTCTCAGTGTACTGGTGGTCGGGCAAGCACTTTTGGGGATGTGGACCGTGACGCTCAAATTAATGCCAGTCATCGTAATGCTTCATCTGCTTGGTGGCTTTACTTTACTGGTTTTGCAGGCGATTTTTTACTGCCAGTTAAAAGCGCAAAATAATCTCTATTTTTCTCCATCTTCCAGCTCGCTACGAGGCTTCTCAGTATTGGTTTTTCTGGTTGTTTTTATGCAGGTGCTGCTCGGAGGGTGGACTTCGTCAAACTATGCCGCGCTCATGTGCACCTCACTGCCTATTTGTGAGGGAGATTGGATGAGTCATCTCTCATGGAAAGAGGCGTTTTCTTTCTGGCAAACCGGATTCGAGAATTACGAATTTGGTGTATTGGAGTATCCGGCAAGAATGACCATACATGTTACGCATCGCCTCGGTGCGATTGTCACCGCCACTGTCGTATTGGCTTATAGCATTATGCTCATGAGGCAAGATTCCCATCATTCACAGCGCATTGGAGGATGGTTACTACTCACTTTAGCGTGTCAAGTTATGTTGGGCGTGAGCAACGTTGTATTCCAACTTCCTATTTATGTCGCCGTGGCACATAACTTGGGTGCCGCCATTATGTTGAGTCTTGTTTGTGTGAGTCAGTTTTATTTGTGGCAGGGCAAAAAAGCTTGGAGTTACACCGCGAAAGGAGTTCGCTATGAGTAAAGAAATCGCACTGTCGTTAAATGAGCGAAAGCGACTAAGTTCCGTTTATTTGAAGTTAACGAAGCCTAAAGTAGTCGCATTAATGCTGGTGACGGCAGTTGTCGGGATGAGTTTAGCGCCTGTTACTGAGTTTCCTTGGTTGCAGGCGGCGGTTGGCCTAACAGGCATTGGTTTGATGGCAGGCTCCGCGGCAGCGTTTAATCACCTGATTGACCGCCGCATTGATGCGAGAATGGCTCGCACACACAAACGTCCGTTGCCATCGGGTGAAGCTAAGCCGTTATCGGTGATAACCTTTGCGACGGCTTTAGGCGTCATAGGATTTGTTCTTTTGTATGCGCTGGTTAACCCACTGACGGCATGGCTGACTTTGATGAGTTTACTCGGCTATGCGATGGTGTACACCATGTACCTCAAACGCGCTACTCCGCAAAATATCGTAATTGCAGGTATTGCGGGTGCGATGCCGCCTCTTCTCGGTTGGACTGCCGTAACAGGGCAGTTGCATGCGAATGCTTGGCTGCTTGTGATGATCATTTTTATCTGGACGCCACCACACTTTTGGGCACTCGCAATTCATCGCGTAGAGGACTATCGTAAGGTGGATATTCCAATGTTGCCAGTGACACATGGTATCGAGTACACCAAAACTTCCATTCTGTTGTATACAGTATTGTTGACGTTGGTTTGTGTGCTGCCGGTGTTGGTTGGAATGGTCGGCGTAGTTTATCTTTTTGCCTCGTTACTACTTAACGCTGGCTTTATGTACCATGCATGGAAGCTAAAATACGCGCCAGAGCCCAATACCGCGATGGAGGCGTTTAAATTTTCTATCTATCACCTTTTTGCGTTGTTCATTGCATTGCTTTCGGATCACTATATTGGTTTGTAGCCTCTCTTTAAACAGAAAACGCCGCGTGGTTCGCGGCGTTTTTGGTTTTGATAGTTGGGCTTTAATGCAAAGTTTCTAGAGTTATTGAATCTCTAACAATTCAACATCAAAGATCAAAACACTTGCTGGTGGAATTGGGCCTGAGCCACTTTTGCCATAACCGAGCGTGCTTGGTACGAAAAGGCGGATTTTTTCACCTTCGACCATGTATTGTAGGCCTTCTTGCCAGCCTTTAATGACTTGGTTAAGACCAAACGAAATTGGCTCACCGCGATTAACGGAGCTATCAAACACAGTGCCATCAATCAACGTGCCGTGGTAGTGCACTTTGACTTTGCTTGTCGCGGTTGGGTGAACCTCACCTTCGCCTTTTTCAAGAACAATATATTGAAGACCACTTTCTGTTGTAATGACGCCTTCTTTCTTCGCATTCTCGAGCAAGAATGCTTGGCCTTTCGCAAAGTTTTCATCCGCTACTTTATGGTTTGTCCAAGTACGGTAAATGAAAAAGCCCGCCAGAATGAAAATAATGAGAGGAAACAAAAATTTAGACACGTAAGCTCCTTGTCTATTTAGGTTGTTTTAGCAAATAGTTAATGGTTTCTGCCATGGCTTCGACGCTGTCATGACCACCAGTAATGACTTGGTATTTTCCATTAACGATAAAGGCTGGAACGGAGTTAATTTGGCCGCGAGTCGTGATCGCTTCTGCCTTAGTGATGTACTCAAACAGCGTTTTTTGCTGTGCTTCATCTAAATGGTAAGGGCTGATAAGGTTGCGAGACTCAAAGGCTTTCTCTACGGCGATTTGACGTTCCTCAGCAGTCGCATCAGGACCCATTTGTACGGCAGCAAAAAGATCCGCCATAAATGCTTTGTCAGGTGTAGACTCTAGTTGCATGACTGCAGTGTAGAAGATGATGGCGCTTACTTGTGCACTCTCATTGAAAGTTACATGCATTTTTTCAACGCTTTGCTCGGTCAACGATTCAATTTGAGGGACAAACTCTTCCATTGAGCGACAGTGGCCACACGTTAAAGAGAATGCTTCAGTCAGGGGAGCTAAATCATATTCTTCAAGGGATACAGGCAAAACTTCGTATTGTTTGCCTTGCTGAGGCTGAGTGTTGCCGCTATCGCATGCCGACAAGGCCATCATGGCGGCAATCACAGCAAAGCCTTTCGATATGGTTTTTAACATAATAATGCTCTAAGTAAGAAATTTGCGTTAGTTTATCGGTTAACGATTGTGACTAAAACCATTAAATAACAATAAAGTGAGACGATTGGTAACAGACTTTTCCTGATGTGTAGGCTGCAGGGAGGTATTTTGGCATCGCTTTTTATTTGAGAGATACTTGATATTGATTCCAGTGGCATGAACGCTGCATATACAAACCAATCGGTGGATAAAAGCGCTAAAGATTCGGCGTGTTTTGTCGACACAATGGACAAGAGTTTTTCTACGTTGGTAATGGTATGAAGCAGTGGTTTTTAATTGTTTGCGGCATTCTGACTGGGTGCAGTAGCCTTGATCAAGACATGGTTCCTGGCGGGAACATTTTAGATACAGCTCCTAAAACAAACACCGAGCTGAGACATCCTGAGTGGGGCTATCCGAGCGCCTCAAGTGTGGCTTCTTCACCTCGCACGTATCAGACTGAGAGGGCATCAGTAAAAAAGTCGCAAAATGTGACCTCTCTGGAAATGTTTCTGAACAGGCACAATATTCCTCATGAGACACTCAGTGGCGGTCACTTAATGATACGTTTGAAAGAGCAAGTGCATTTTCAAACTGGCTCTGCTCAGTTATCAGCGCAATCTCAAGACTGGATTCGAAACATTGGTCACTATCTAGCAGGAAGAACGGATGTGGATGTCGTGATCGATGGCCATGCCGATAGCACGGGAGCTGCCAGCTTTAATGACACGTTGTCAGAAAAGCGAGCTCGTGAAGTGGAAAAGCAACTGCTGGCGACGAGTATTTCTCGTCAACGCGTGTTTTCTAGAGGTTTTGGCGAGTATGTGCCGCAGTGCAGTAATTCGACAGCCAGTGGCAAAGCTTGTAATCGACGCGTAGAGCTAACGCTGATCGTTGATGAGTAAGGCGATGGTTGGTCGATAAACTACGTCGTGTTGTTTTCACTAAGCCCTTATGTGTTTACTGGCGTTTCCGTCTGGGAATGAGCAAGAAGAGTGAACCCAAAGGCTAGGCATAGCAACGAGCAGCTAGGCTGAATAGAAAAGAGGCACCTGTATGGTGCCTCTTTTACATCCGCCAATGTTCATAGGGGGAACTTAGGCAAATTCTTTTTCAACGTAAGCGACGATGTCAGATGACTCGTATAGCCACTGTGTTTCGCCATCTTTTTCGATACGCAGGCAAGGGACTTTAATTCGTCCACCACCTTGCTCTAGTTCAGCTCGATGAGTCGGGTTATTTTTTGCATCACGTAGCTCAATGTTCACCGATTGACGCTTCATTGCACGGCGGACTTTTACGCAAAAAGGGCAAGCTTCAAATTGGTAAAGTGCGTATTGCTTTGCTTTTTCATCAATACGTTGTTGTTCTTCTGCACTGCGTTTAATACCACGAGGTGAGAACACGGCGTTCAGCAATAAGATAACCTTGCCTAAAATCCAACGGATAAACTTCATAATGATCCCTTGATGTTCATTGGGTAATTGTCCTTTAAAAATGCAATCATGATGCTTGTTGCATTGAGCGTGAAGTCTATCAGTTGTTTGAAATGGATAAAACCATGTATTTTATACGGAAAATAAGCGTTTTAACCTGCCCCAAAAACCGCTAGTCGAAGCTGGACTGGCTTCTCTACCTAGATAAAAGCTTTGCATCAGTTCGGTTCTGAATGCTTCAACATCCATGCGTTTTACAACAAGCTCGTGTTGCAATGTATTCTGAGTTTGCTCGGCATGATCGTGCGCCAAGCTAAAGTCCATATTCAAATAGCCTTGAGTATAAAGCCAAAGGTGGGTTATCAAGATAAGGTCTTCTGCGGACTGGTTAGTGAACTTATCCGCGTGCTCATCACCCAAGGAGTCAGTCAGCACTTGCTGCATTTGCTGGGCAGAATGCGCATGTTGCTCATAGTTAGCGCTGGCTTCAATATGCGACTTAGTCAAAAGACCAAGCAGGTGAAGAGTAGGCGCCGTGGCGGGTTTGTTCTCACAAACTTTTGTAAACAGTTGTGACTGTTCTTTTAACCAACGTCGCTTTGCCGCTTTATGTTCTTTAACGAAGGGAATTTCTTTGAATCCCATCTCTTGACTCAGTTCACTAAGAGACGTCATGGCTTTTTAGTTCCTTCACCGTTACTTCGACGTGTTGATCGTTGATATCAACAAAAATAGAGCTGCCGGTTATCATAACAGAAAGGCTAGTGCCTCGGTCAAGGTGCTGACAAATCAAGTCGATAGCGTCGTAGTCAAAGCTTTCTACGTTGACCGGAAGCATTGAGAACTTTCCTGACATTTTATCCCACCATACCGTCGCTTTAGTGTTATAAGTGTAGACTTTCACGTGTTTTGCTAGGCGAGAGGCTTTCTTAATTCTTTCTGGTTCTGGTTCGCCAATTTCAATCCAGTGAGTAATGCTTTGATCATCGCCAACATGCCATAAATCAGGCTCTTCAATTGTAGAAAGCCCTTTCGTAAACTCTAAATTACTTTGAGCGTTTAAGCAGTAAGCTAAAACACGAGCCAGCATTCGTTGAGGTTTTTCTGAAGGGTGAAGGGCGATAGTTAGATTTTTAGAATCGTAATAGTCGTTATTCATATCGGAAATGGCGATACGAAATTTATAAATAGTCGGTTTAAGAGCCATGGATTTATATCGTTTTTGTTGGCAAAAATAAGTTATAGACAAAAAAATAGCCAGCTTTAAAAGCTGGCTATCGTATCAAATTCTTTAAGAATTAAAGTACTTTGATTTGCTCTGCTTGAGGGCCTTTTTGACCTTGAGAGATAACAAATTCTACTTTCTGGCCTTCAACTAGAGTACGGAAGCCGTCACCAGTGATTGCAGAGAAGTGAGCAAATACGTCAGGACCGTTTTCTTGTTGAATGAAACCGAAGCCTTTAGTTTCGTTGAACCACTTAACTGTGCCAGTAGCTGTGTTAGACATGTCTATTTCCTAAATATCTAAATAATGTAATCTTTCGCCTCAACGGCGCTTATAGCGTGGAAAAATAAATTGCTATTGCGTACCACAGGACGACGGGTTACAAGTAATCCAACGAAATGTGAAAACAAAGAACTTTCTTTCTAGCCGTGTTTGAGTCTAGGTTAATTCCACGAAGAGTCAACATATATTAGTGCTTTATGGACAAATATTTGTATTTAGTCACTATTTAACCAGCATGTTTTTGATTAAATTTCAAATAAATGACGGTGATGTGAAGTTTTTCAGCATAAAATTCAACTAAATCTATAAATTTGACTTATTTATATAATTATTGTCCAATCTGGTTCGACCATTAAGGAGGATTTATGGCAAAACCTAAAACCAGTCCTCAGCCGAATGAGTTACAACACGAGACCGATTTCGGCAGAGGTGAAATCAAGGACAATGCGTTAAAAGCGGTTGTCACCAGTCAATTGTTCAGAACACGAGTCGTAAAAGCGAAAAAAGGTAAAGGCAGCTTCAGTCGGAAAATGAAGCATAGAGGCAAAGAGCCCTATTCAAAGTTCTCCCCGATGTGGATTTTGAATAGGGCTTTTTTATTGATGCTGCTTTTTATCAACCTATTCAAATTCAATGGTTTAGTGTTAGTTAAATCACTCTTATCTCACCTTATACTGGCTAGCTTTCTTCTTAAAACTAGACGCTGAAAAGTACCAAATAAGTACTAAAACCTACTAAGTTAGATTCATATCAATAGGAGCCACTTCCTGTCCGACACCGCTCTGCTATATCTTTAGATCAGACAAAACAGCCGAGATTATGGTTTAAAAAGACTGGTGAGAAGTAGGTATGTCATCGACGAGTTATGGTACTTATGGTTGCAAGTGTACAAAAGCGTGTGCTTCTTTGTTACTACTATGGCTGTCTATTTGCCCGATGACGTATGCGCACAAGTCAGAGTCTCATTCTTTAATAGTTGCTAACTCCAAAGCTTGGAAGCCATTCTCTTACCTTAGCCCAGACGGTGAACCCAAAGGCATTTTGATCGACTTCTGGAAAGCGTATGCGGCGGACAACCAAATTGATGTTCAGTTTCTGCTTCTTGATTGGGAGGCTTCTTTACAGGCCGTAAAAGAGGGGCGTGCTGACTTTCACGCGGGATTGGTTTACTCATCGGAAAGAGCCGATTACTTGGATTTTGGCGCAGTTATCATGCCCATTCAAACTAAATTATATGTCAATCAAGACGTGCTTTCGATTGATGTCAAAAGTGTTTTAGCTGGTGAAATGACGTTGCCAATTGGTGTCGTTAAAGGAAGTTACGAGTCTGAGTTTATTAAGACGAATTATCCTAATGCGCCTATTGCAGAGTACATTAATAACGACACGATGATACAGGCCGCTGTCGCTAAGAAGGTGCTGTATTTTGTCGCGGACCTTCAAGTTGCTAACTTTTATATGGCAACTATGCCGGGAGCAGGCATGTTTGTTCCTGTAATAAATTTATATAGTAAAGACCTTCGGATTGCAGCAGGGTTGCATAGTTCTGCTTCCATTTTGGATGTCTCTCGAGCGTTTGAAAAAGTTATCGATACAGATCGAGAAAGGATCCTCAATCGGTGGAGTGTGGTGAAAACGGTCTATCCTCTTTATCTCCTACCTATTGCGATTTTCGTTATGGCGGTCGCGACGCTGTATCATATCTTCGCACTCAAACGCATGGTTGCGCTGCGCACAAGACAATTGACGATTGCTAACCAGCAATTGCTGGAGATGACGTTAACGGATTCCCTAACAAAACTCTACAACCGTAGACACTTGATTGAACAATTGGCGCTCTTGAATCACTTGCAGCGAAGCTTGACGGTAATGGTATTTGATATTGATGATTTTAAATCAATTAATGACCAATACGGTCATCTTGTCGGAGATAGAGCGATAGTGGCCGTGGCTGAAACAGCAAAATCAATGACTGATGAACGTATGACATTGGCGAGAATTGGCGGAGAAGAGTTCGCACTCGTGACGGCATCGCTCTCTGAGCGAGAGGCGCGCAACTTTGCTCAAATGCTCTGCAAAGCCGTGTACGAACAACCTATTATCCTTGGCGGGCAAGCGATTCATTTGAGCATTAGCTTAGGCTGCGCATACTACCCTGAATTTACTCACATCGTGAATATACAAGACGCTGATCAACTGATGTATCAAGGTAAGTCTGAAGGTAAAAATCGCGCGGTGTTTCAAGTCATAACAGACAGCCAGTTTCAACCTGAGCTTCGTCAAGTCCCTTAGCATTTTTGAGTCACCAATCGCTATTTCTAAATCCTCACTTGCTATACTCAATTGAATTTAAAATTATTATACCCGTTTCGATTCAAATTCTAGGTCGTGTCGGTACAAAGGGAAGGTATGTATAAAACGTTTTGTGTTCTCGCTTGTGTACTTCTCTCTTCTTTTTCTTACGCTGAGAGCGCTTTCGATATAGTCCAAAAGTCTGATCAAGCGATGCGCGGAAAATCCAGTTATAGCGAAGCCACCATGAAAATTGTTCGCCCTGACTGGTCACGTTCAATGACCATGAAGAGTTGGACGAAAGGTACGGAATTATCTTTGGTCTTGGTGACTGCTCCGGCGAAAGATAAAGGTAGCGCCTCGTTAAAACGTCATAGAGAAATGTGGAATTGGGTGCCGAGTATCGAGCGAGTGATTAAAATTGCGCCATCCATGCTCAGTCAGTCTTGGATGGGATCAGACTTCACGAATGATGATTTAATTAACCAATCTTCTATTGTTGTCGATTATCAACATCAACTGCTTCAAAGTGAAACCTTTGATGGTGACAAAGTTTGGGTAATTGATGCACTTGCCAAGCCTGACGCCCCAGTGGTTTGGAGCAAAGTCAGACTGTGGATCTCTCAAACGAGCTTTTTACAGCGCAAAGTCGAGTTTTACGATGAATTTGATGAACTGGTAAATGTTTTGACGACTTACGATGTGCAAACGTTGGGTGGGCGAGACGTTGCGACTCGCATGGAGATGCAGCCGATAGATAAACCAGGAAATAAAACGGTTTTGATTACGCACGAAGCGCAATTTGATTTTGATATCGATGATGACTTTTTCTCTCAGCAGCAAATGAAGGCTCTGCGAGATTAGGGTGGATTTTGGTTTAGATAAGAGGTGAGATCGGATGCTCATCAAGCTCGCATGGCGAAATCTATGGCGGCAAAAACGGCGGACATTGTTAACCGCTTCTGCGTTAGCTCTTGTTCTGTTTCTCTCCTTACTGACTCGAGCGTTCCAAGAAGGAAGTTACTCCTCAAATATTAAAAACGCTGCGAAGTTCTATACGGGATTAATTCAGCTACAACATCCCGATTTTGGGGACTCCTCTAGCATTGATGATGTCCTTCCACAAACGCCTGCGTTCATTGCATCTGCCAAAAATAATCCTGATATCGACATCGTTCTGCCGAGAATTGAGTCATTTGCGCTTGCCGCCAAAGACGAACGATCCAAAGGCGTGATGGTGCTCGGCGTTGAGCCTGACGCTGAAGATAGCTACTCCAGCATTAGTGACAAAATCGTACAAGGGCGCTTTATTGCATCTGGACAAAACTCGGTGCTTGTTGGTGAGGGCTTGGCAAACTACCTTCATTTGAACGTTGGTGATGAACTGGTGTTGTATGGTTCGGGTTATCGTGGTCAAACGGCGGCTGGACTGTATCAGGTGTCCGGTATTTTGCACTTTCCTTTGCAGCAGTTAGATTCTCAGTTGGTCTACATGCCTCTTGATACCGCACAAGCGTTGTATTCGCTTGATAACCAAGTCACCGCATGGGTCCTTAACACTCAAAGTTTACGCGTGTTGCCTGACATTGTTAAACAACTAAAGCGCCACTACGGGAATGGCGTCGCAGTAAAAAGCTGGCAGGAGCTGTCGCCAGAACTTTCTCAACAGATAGCCTTGGACAAAGCGGGTGGGATCTTTTTGATCTATATCTTGTACGGCATTGTTGGTTTTGGCCTGTTTGCCACGATTTTGATGATGACGTTAGAGCGCCAGCGTGAATTTGCGGTGATGCTCGCGACGGGTATGTTGCGCAGCAAGCTTATGGGGCTCGTCGCCATTGAATCGATGTTTATCTCCGTTATTGGTCTTGTGCTCGGTGCCTTGATCAGCGCGCCTGTGCTTGCGTATTTCTATATCAATCCGATTGAGATTACTGGCGATGCTGCACAAGTGATGCTGGAGAGTGGCTTTGAACCAATCGTACCTGTTTCGCTAGACCCTTATTTGTTAATGGATCAAATTCTTGTCGTTCTCGTTATTTTATCGTTATGTCTGATGTATCCGATGGCTAGACTTCTTCGCTTGCCCATTGCTAGTGGGCTAAAAGGAGGCGCGCATGTTGATTAAATTGGCGTGGCGTAATTTATGGCGGAACAAGCTCAGAACTTCCATTATGCTGGGAGCGATGGTGTTCGGCTTAATGGGCGTTGTTGCCATGATTGGATTCATGAACGGTTTGGTCGACAGCATGATCAAAAACGCGATTGCGTGGCAAACCAGTCATCTACAAGTGCATCAGAAATCCTACCTTAATAATCCTGACCTTAGTGACACAATAACGAATTATCAAACGATAACGGCCGCTTTGGCTGCACATCAAGATGTTAAAGCGGTATCGGCGCGATTTCTTGCTGATGGCATGATTGCTTCTGCGCGTAGTACGAGAGGCGTTCGGATCAATGGCATCAATATTGAACAAGAGCAAAGTATCACACCGCTTACAAGCCATGTGATAGACGGAGAATGGTTAAACGAAGTGGGAAGAAACCCCATTCTTGTTTCGCAAAAAACCGCAAATCGGTTGAAGCTGCGTGTTGGATCGAAAGTGGTTTTAACATTATCTGACATCAAGGGTGATGTATCTGGCGCAGCTTTTCGCGTTCGAGGTATTTTTAAAACGCCATCCACCACGTTTGATGACGGTAATGTCTACGTCCGTAAAGTCGATCTCGAAACAATCGCAGGCTTGTCGGGTGCGCATGAAATTGGCGTTTTGTTGAACTCCAACGAGACTAAACAGCTAGAAAGTGCAGAGGCATTTACGTTATCAATATTGCCACAAGCCAACCGTGAACAATTGGTCGTGAGAAAATGGCAAGAAATACAGCCTTTACTCGCAACAATGATGAGCTCAATGGATATCTCTAACCAAATTATGTTGGTCGTTTTCGTACTTGCCATGACTCTCGGAATCATCAACATCATGCTGATGTCAGTTTTTGAAAGAACGAGAGAGTTTGGGGTGTTAATGGCGGTTGGCATGCAGCAGCATAAAATTCGCACACTGATTATTTTGGAAACGCTATTCCTTGGTTTGAGTGGTTGCGCGTTAGGGTTATTAGGAAGCGCAGTCATGCTGAAAATACTGAGTATTACTGGCTTATCGCTTGGCACACTTGCTGATGGATTAGGTGCTTATGGCGTCGATACCTTGCTTTATCCAAGAGTATCGTTTTACGAGTATCAATTGATTATTGTGGCTATTTTTGTCGCGAGCTTATTTGCGGCTTTGTATCCAGCAAGGCAAATTCTCAAACATCGACCTGCGGATGCCATGGCGGAGAAAACGTAATGACGATTAAATTGGAAGGCTTATCCAAGACGTACAACCCAAAGAGTGACTTTCCGGTACATGCGGTTCAGAGCGTAGATTTGGAGATCAAGCAAGGTGAGTTTGTCGCTATTATGGGACCTTCTGGTTCAGGGAAAACGACCCTACTAAACATGTTGGGCGGGATCGATTCTCCTACATCAGGACGCGTGGAAATTGATGGATGCTTAATCTCTGATATGTCAGAAAAAGAGTTGATCGCTTATCGACGCGATAACATTGGCTTTATCTTCCAAGATTATAGTCTGCTCCCCGTACTGACAGCTCTTGAAAACGTCGAGTTTGTTATGCAATTGCAAGGGAAAACAGAAAGGGAATGTCGTGAACGCGCCAGCGCGCTACTGCAACAGGTTGGATTATCACAGCAGATGCATAAACGTCCGAGTAAAATGTCTGGAGGCCAACAACAGAGAGTTGCGGTTGCAAGAGCATTGGCACCAAAACCAAGGTTTGTAATGGCAGATGAGCCTACCGCCAACTTAGATGCAAAAAGTACAGCCGAGCTGCTTGATATCATGGAACAACTCAGTGAAAAAGAAGGCACGACATTTATCTTTTCTACCCATGATCCTAGAGTTATTAAGCGCGCACATCGAATCATAGTATTTGAGGACGGGCGTTTGGCACGAGATTTTGCCAACATTGATAACACCATAGAGAAGAGCCATGCGTGGTAGAGTAGAAGGCGTAAGCTTACTATCCAAGTTATTGCGGCTTTTTTTTGCGTTAAGTCCTGCGGTAATTTGCATTAAAACTAATGCCAGCATACCGGGTTTGGAGCCTGAAAAAGCATGGGATATCAATGGCTATGTGAAATACATGGCGACCTATAGTATGCCTGACGAGCAGGGTAATACCCTTGACCATCTACTCCATAACCGGATTAACGTTGAATATCGCTTTTCTCCTGAATGGCGAATAAATCTTGCTATCAGGAATAGAGCATTGTGGGGCGATGCGCTTGAGATTCCTCAATATGCGGAACTCGTGGCGCTTGATAATGGGTATTTTGATCTAAGCAAAAACTGGCGAGAAGATAATGTAATCCTCAATACCCAACTGGATCGACTCTACGTCTCTTGGAGTGACCAAGATTGGGGGGCAAGGTTAGGGCGGTTCCGGGTCAACTGGTCAATGAACACCATTTGGAACCCACACGACATCTACAACGCCTATTCTATTTACGACTTTGATTACGAAGAGCGGGCGGGCACCGACGCTGTCATGGTGAGTAAAAAACTTGGGTTTGCCGATGGGTTAGATCTCGTTTTCTCTCCGTCAAAGCAGTCTAAAGAAAACAGCACGTCACTACGATATTTCTCCAACGTTTCTGGTTGGGACTATCAAATCATTGCGGGTCGATCTCGGCAAGACTATGTTCTTGGAGCAGGGTTCGCGACTGATATCTATCAAGCCGGGTTTCGAGGCGAGTTAAGCTGGTTTGATCCTATTGATACAGAGCATCAAGGTCAGCCTACTGAGGATACGACAGTCGCTAGTTTGGAGTCAGACTACAGTTTTGGTGGTGTGCGTAACTGGATGGTGAGAGGTGCTTGGTTGTTTTTTTCTGAACCAAAGCCAGCGAGCAGCGCATTATCTTACCTAAACCTCCCTCTCTCTGCGAAAACCTTGAGCTTCACGGAGCATACTGTTTATGCCGATGCTAGCTTCGACTTAACGGCGCTCAACCGCGTCACCTTATCGGCTAGTTACTATGATGATGGCTCTTACTTTGCTGGATTATCCAGCAGCTATTCACTCAGTGATAATTGGCAACTGCTAACTGTAGTTCAACATTTTAACGGTACGGACGGCAGCTTATTTGGAGAAACACCTGCAACTTTGGTGTTTGCTAATATCCGGTATAGTTACTAGAGACGCCTTTCATTTAGCTGCTATCCCTAAATAATGTAATCAATCACAAATAATGCCTTGTTCTGAAGTTGTTTTTGATACAAGCATTTAACATTTTTGTAAACATCGTTATATTTAAGGCTCATCGTTGTCAGGAGTTTATGGATGAACCTTACGATATCAGGGAAGTTGCAGCTCAGTTTTGTGCTGCTAGCCGTACTTTTTATGGCATCAGCGGTATTCACGTATCGCAACGTCACCACCGTAGAGCAATACGCCTCTTCGTTACTTAAATCCGATTTACCGACCGTCGACACCAGTCGCGGTATCCAACAGTCCGTTCAAGCGTCGCTGTCTTCTATTCGAGCCTACATGTTGCTAGGTGGCGATGAAGAGGCGAGCGCACGTCTGAGTGAGGACGTACGCAATATCATGGCATCTACAGACGAGTCGCTTCCGACGTTGCAGGCTTTGATCTCTGAACAGGATTTTCAAGCGATTCAAACCCAGTGGGATGCGGTAAAAGTTTCTCTAAACAAGCTGATTGAACTTAGCCACAGTGATGAGAACTTACCCGCGCATAACCTCTTTATTAACGAAGCGGCACCCATTGCAGAAGTGGCACTTGATCAGCTTCAAAGCTTAATCAATGAAGAGTCAGGAAACCCATTTGGTGGAGACAGAAAACGTCTGTTTAAAGTCTATGCCGACAGTTATACCTCCCTCGCCAATGCACTGTCTGCTTTGCGAGATTTCCTGTTGTACGGGCAGCGAGATCATTTGGACAAATACCACGACTTGATTAAGTACCACAATCAGTCCGTGGCGGAAATCGACGGCAAACTCGGCAGGCTTACTGATAACGACCAATCATTGTGGTCACTGTTTAAAGAAATGCAGCAGCTGTACTTTCCTTTGGCAGAGCAGGTGATTGCATTGCGTCAGTCACCAGAGTGGAATGAATCAAACTTGTTGATGGCGAACGAACTGTTGCCAGCAGCGGATGCCCTAGACCAAAGTTTAGAAACGATCGTATTGGCTCAACAAAGTCGTGCAGATCAAAGCGGACAGGGCATTAATCAGTCGATCAAAAACGTACTCACCACCATGCTGATTGCAGCGGCACTGGTTTTGTTTGCCGCGATAGCGATTTCAAAATACATGGGCAACACCATTGGTCGCCGAGTGAAAAACTTATCGGAGCGTGCAAAGACGATCGCTTCAGGGGACGTTTCTCAGCCTCCGCTCACTGTTGCTGGGAAAGATGAATTGGCAGACCTTACCGATTCGATTAACCGCATGAACCAATCGTTAGCGAGCATCGTGGCAGGGGTGAGCGAGAAAGCGCATCAAGTGGATACCAGCATGGGTGCTTTGTTGGAATCGGCACAAGTCACTTCATCGAATGTAGAACAGCAACAAACCAGCATTGTTGAAATGGGAAGCCAATTGGATGAAATCGCTTTAGCCGCGCGTAACACGCTAGATCAAGCCAATCAATCGGTGCAGAAGCTCTCTGATTCAAAAGGCGAGATTGAACAAGGTCGTGATGCTTTAGAGCAAAACAAAGTCACCATGGAAAGCTTACATGGCAGCATTGAAACCGCGAGTACGCAAGTGACGCAGTTAAGTAAAGAGAGCGAAGCCATTGGCCGAGTGACGGAAGTGATTGAAGGCTTAGCAGAGCAAACTAACTTACTGGCATTGAATGCGGCGATAGAAGCAGCGCGTGCGGGGGAGCAAGGACGAGGCTTTGCGGTTGTGGCAGACGAAGTACGTATGTTAGCGACTCGCACCACTCAATCGACGACAGAAATCAACGGCATCATCAATGCGATTCAACGCTCGACCAATTCGGTGGTTGAGGAGATTGAACACAGTCAATCACTTGCGGAGCAGGGCGCTGAGCACATTGAAAAAGCGGTAACTCGTTTGCTAGTCACTACTGAACAAATTGGTTCTTTGAATGAACAAATGGCAGAACTTGCGGCAGCGGCAGAGCAGCAATCTCATGCGACCAATTCGATCACTGGATTGATGTCCGATATAACTCAATCAGTGGATGAGGTTTCGAATAACAGCCAACGTGCATCAGAGACATCATTGCAAGTAAAAGAGCAAGTTACTGAGCTGAATCAACAGATGGCAACTTTCAAAACGGCGTAGATAAGGTTTACGTCTGTTCATCTACTTTTGAACGTTAACCAAATAGTAAAAAAGCCCCAATCCTTTTTACACAAAAAGGGTTGGGGCTTTTTGTTGGATGATACGCCGATATTCGTCTACTTGCTCATTGGATTTAGCTATTTAAATCATAGCTAAAACCAAATTTTCTTCACCGAGCCGTAGTCGTAATATGACTCCATCGGCAGCAAATACTGCAAAAGAATTTTTAAACTTTATACCAATCCCGGTAAGAGAATCGTTCGTTACTACGATTGGTATCATCCTTCTAGGAGCAAGATTATGAACAAACAAGTAAGCCTAATTGGTCTAGACAGCGAACAATCAGCACAACTAGCTCAACAGCTAAATCAACTGCTAGCGCATTACCAAGTGTTGTACATGAACTCTCGCGGTTACCACTGGAACATTAAAGGTGCGCAATTCTTCGAACTGCACGTAAAATTTGAAGAGATTTACACTGATCTACAAACAAAAATCGATGAGCTTGCAGAGCGTATTCTAACTTTGGGTCATACGCCAGCGCACGCCTTCAGCAACTACTTGGAAGCAAGTGAAATTAAAGAACATCAAAACGCGACTTCTGGTGAGGAGTGTGTACAAGGTCTGGTTCAAGGTTTTAGCGTTCTACTTCTAAAACAGCGTGAGATTCTACAAAACGCGGGTGAAGCAGATGACGAAGGTACAGCGGCATTGATGGGTGACTACATCCGTGAGCAAGAAAAATTAATGTGGATGCTTAACGCTTACCTACAAGGCTAAGCGACGCATCACCCAAGCACTCACTTGGGGACGCATAAATAAATCGGGAATAAGTCAAAGGAGCACGCGAGTGCTCCTTTTGTTTATGAAAGTACCTAGTTAGTCGCGAATGAGCTTAAAAGACTGAAAATATTCGAGTAAATCGGTCAGTTCTGTTACAGCAAGAGAGGCGGAGTCGTGGAGTTGTGCAGTCGTATTATGGTGAACAAGGCAGGATGGCATTTGGGCGTTGTATGCGGCTTGTAGGTCATAAAGGAAATCGCCCACATAAAGTACTTCATCTGGCATTAATCGCCACTCTTTGGCTAGGACTTGGAGTGATAAAGGATCAGGTTTTGCTGGGTAGCATTCACGAGTGAGGACATGTTCAACATCAATTCGGTTATGTTCCAACTTACGCTGCGTAGCGATCAAACAGTTGCGCGTTACTATCGCGGTTTTAACTTTATGCTGATGTAAGTATGCCAAAAGCTCGCGGCAACCCAGCATCGGAGATGACTGCTCAGCATCAGAAATTTCATGATCAAAGATAACATTATGGGCATGCTCTCTCTGATGTGGATGGTCAAGCTTATCAACAAAATCCAATAAATCTTCGTTTTGTGGACAGCCTAGTTGCTGACGAAGATCTTTGAAGTTCATATCGGAGCTAACGAGTGTATTGTCTAAGTCGAAAATAACGGCTTTGACTCTTTCAAGTTTTAATGGAAAAGGAACCATGATGACCTCGTACGACTTAAACCAAGCTATCTTTCTAAAAACAAAAGGTTATTGTTAATTTTAGATTCAAAAGTGTTACTTGTACGAAAATAAATCACTGATACGTCACAAATTAAATAGTCTCAATGATGTTGGTGTTTGATTACTTCTCTTCAAGACGGAAAATTTTGCCTGTATCTGTTGAAAAATAGACATAGCCATCCGGACTGATGGTGATATCTCTGACTCGCTCGCCAAGACTCTCCATCAATCTTTTTGATTCGGTGAGCTTGCCATTCTCAATAGAAACCACGTTGATGTGCGCCAGCTTCAAGGCACCGGCGAGGATTTTTCCATCCAACTCTGGATACTTATCACCACGATACACCACCATATTGCTTGGCGCGATAGACGGAATATAAACCAACTTTGGGTCTTCCATATTCGGTAAGCTTTTCGCTTCTCCAACGTCTAACGGTCCCCAATACTCTTTACCCTGCGAGACTTTTGCCCAGCCGTAGTTTGCCCCTTTCCTAATCAGATTGATTTCATCACCACCACGAGGGCCATGCTCAATCGACCACAGCTGTTTTGTTGCTTCGTCGTAAAACATGCCTTGTGGGTTACGGTGCCCGTAACTCCATATTTCAGGGCGAGCCTCAGAAGTCTTGAATGGATTATCTTGTGGTACCGAGCCATCAAGGTTGAGGCGAAGAATAGTGCCTGCATGGGTTTGAGTGTCTTGCCCATTATCACGTTCGCCACGGTCCCCTATTGAGAAGTAAACCTTGTCATCGACAAACGCAATACGGCTGCCGTAATGACGACTGGTGTCCGTGATGGCGTCGGCGACAAAGACGTCTTGCCAACCCACAAGTTGATTGTTTTTCAATTGTGCGGTCGCTAAGGCTACAGTATTTCCTTTATCGATACGTTTGCTGTAAGTAAAGAAAAGCTGTGGATTTTGTGGAGCGGTATTCGGCACTAGAGCTACATCTAATAAACCAGCTTGCCCACTGGTGTTCACATTCGGTACTTTGAAGAGGGTTTGCTGTTTTCCCGAAGCAATATTAAGTAATGAAACGGTGCCGTTTTTTTCATTCACGATCATTTGTTGCTTATCGAGAAATTCAATTCCCCATGGGATTTGAAACCCATTGGCAACCTCATTGGCACGATATTCCGCAGCATCAATAGAAAAAGCTAGGCAAGCGAGTAGGGTCGCAGTGATCGTTCTCATGGTTCCTTCCAATATGAATCCAAGATACTTAAAAACTAACACTAAAAGAGGACGTTTGGCAGGGTATGCGAACATAAAAAATCCCCAATACGAGATCGGGGATTGAATTAAGACTAGAGAATTGTTTACTTAGCGAGCCTACATCGCTTCTTCGAAGATCTTAGAGATCTCTTCGTGCGTTGCTTGTTTCGGGTTAGTGAAACCACAAGCGTCTTTTAGCGCGTTGTCCGCTAAGGTTGGGATGTCTTCTAGCTTCGCACCAAGTTCTTTAATGCCTGATGGGATGCCGACATCTTTAGCGAGCTCAACGATAGCATCAATGGCCGCCGCAGCACCTTGCTCTGCTGACATACCTTCAACATCAACACCCATTGCTTTAGCAACGTCACGTAAACGCTCTGGACATACTTGCGCATTGTAACGTTGTACGTGAGGTAGAAGAATTGCGTTACATACACCGTGTGGCAGGTCGTAGAAGCCGCCTAGTTGGTGCGCCATTGCGTGAACGTAACCAAGAGATGCGTTGTTGAATGCCATACCTGCCATGAACTGTGCGTATGCCATTTGCTCGCGAGCTTCAAGGTTTTCACCGTTTTTCACTGCTGTGCGAAGGTGAGCTTGAATCAGTTCAATTGCTTTGATTGCTACCGCGTCAGTGATTGGTGTCGCAGCGATAGATACGTAAGCTTCGATTGCGTGTGTTAGCGCATCCATACCTGTTGCGGCAGTAAGAGACGCAGGTTTAGCAAGCATCAACTCGGGATCATTCACTGACATCAATGGTGTTGTGTGTTTGTCCACAATCGCCATCTTAATGTGGCGCTCTTCATCTGTGATGATGCAGAAACGCGTCATTTCAGAAGCAGTACCAGCCGTTGTGTTGATTGATACGAGAGGCAGCATTGGTTTTGCGGATTGGTCAACGCCTTCGTAATCGCCGATCTTGCCGCCGTTTGACGCTACTAAAGCGATACCTTTTGCACAATCGTGCGGTGAGCCGCCTCCGAGTGAGATAACGAAGTCACATTCGTTTTCTTTTAATAAAGCTAAGCCATCATTAACGTTGGTGATAGTAGGGTTTGGTTGAGTGCCATCGTACACAACGGTTGCTACGTCGCGTTCAGTGAGAAGGTCTTGAACTTGTTTGACTACACCGATTTGGTTAAGGATCTTATCCGTAACGATCAAACCTTTTTTAAAGCCTTGAGATTGGATGCTGTCTGCTGCGTCTTTTAAACAACCAGCGCCCATTAGGTTTACCGTAGGGATAAAAAATGCACTTGTCATATTGGATAGCTCCGTCGTTATTTTTAATAATCTTTCTTAATTTGCCATTTACTGTCGCACACTCGTTTCCACATTGAAGTTGATCTGAAGCAAGTTTACCTATTTAGAGGTATTTGCAAGAGAAAAACTGTGACAGTGATCTTGTTGCACAGCGTATAGGTGCAACACAGATATAAAGTAGAACAAATATGAAACCAGTAACGCAATCGATTGGCAAAAATTGATATCTAATACGGATATATCTCTAAATTAGACTAAAGTATAAAAAATCCCCATTAATAACTTAACTATCAATGGGGATGGGAGGTAGGTTTATAAGTTATCTATCAATAATTAGGCAATATCAATCAGCTTTGATACTAACTTTTCGATACCTGATGCCGCTTGAGAGATATTCTCTGCCAACATATAAGCTGGGGTTGATAGAACGAGGTGTGTTTCATCAAAAACGATATCCTCGACAGAGCAAGTGATGTGCTCACCGCCCATTTGATTAAATGCTATCGAGATCGCTTCATCGTTGCCTACGGTGCCTTTCACGCCATGCTCATAAATCATCGGAATAATGACAGGTGAAATACACAGATAACCTGCTGGCTTTTTCGCATGAGCGAATGCGCGACAAGCTTGAGCTACGTGTGTATTAATCGAGCACTCAGCTCCTGATACTGCGAAGTCAGTGAGGTTTTTAGCGGCACCAAAACCGCCAGGTAAGAGTAGGGCATCAAACTCATCTGGGTTTAATCTTGCAACATCATCAATATTGCCACGTGCAAGGCGTGCAGATTCCACCAACACATTTCGTGTTTCGTCCATCTCTTCGCCAGTTAGATGATTAATCACGTGTAATTGATCGATGTTAGGAGCAAAGCAATGCCATGATGCACCTTCTTTTTCAATGGCATGGAGTGCTAATACGGCTTCATGTAGTTCTGTGCCATCGTAAACACCTGAACCACTGAAGATAACTGCGACTTTTTTCATTTGAGAATTCCTTTAGTCTGAGGTTTCCGTTTGTTGCTCTGTTTCTTTTAGATGCTGAGTGCTCGAATCAGTTTCGGCGATTTCGCTATCGTCGTCTTCTTCATCATAGTAGCGCACAACAAAAGGTGTAAGCATAACACTCGAGGGCAGAAAATGTTTCATATCGACTCCAACTGCGTAATGGAGTGATTTTTATACTGATTTTTATAAAACAGTACGTTGAACCTGATCATTTTTGAGTTAAGCTGATGTTTCCTTTGGCATTCGTGAGTGGTAGGTCACATGAAATCAGTGCAATTTCGTTTCACACTTTATGGTTGTATCGCCATCCTCTCTTGGAGTTGCTTACTTGGCATTGCCAGGTTGGTTACGGAGAGCTTAGGTCCCGTGGGCGGGGCGGCCATGTTGTACTCTCTCAGTTCTATTTTCCTTCTTATCGTAGTTGGCATTCCGAAGTTATCGTATTTTTCTCCAAAATATCTCGTGCTTGGTGGCGCGATGTTCGTTTGTTATGAAATATTTCTCGCTTTATCTCTGGGATATTCCAACTCGCGTGCGCAGGCTATTGAAGTGTCGATTGTCAATTACCTTTGGCCAGCACTCACCGTTTTGTTTGCGGTTTTAGGCAGTAACAAAAAAACAAACTTGCTGCTTTATCCAGCGGTTGCGCTGGCGTTTATCGGAGTCGCGTGGACGGTGAGTGGTGAGAATGGCTTATCCGTTACTCAGATTATGTCCAATGTCAGTAGTAACCCTTTGGTGTACTTTATGGCTTTCGCAGGAGCAGTTATATGGGCCTTTTATTGTAATTTAACCCAAAGGCAGCAATCCAAACATAACGCGATTACGTTGTTTTTCATTGCTACTGCTGTTTCGCTATGGGTGAAATATGCGTTTGCTGATGAGCCAGAGATGACTTTTTCATGGGAAGCAATGGGCTACCTTTTTGCTTCTGCGGCGTTGATGGCTGGTGGTTATGGTTTGTGGAACATCGCGATTGTTGGCGGAAACATGGTCTTTCTTGCGACACTTGCTTACTTTACGCCCATTTTCTCTGCGCTATTTTCTTCCATTATTCTTGGTGTGACGTTGAGCCCGAGCTTTTGGCAGGGGGTTGTGATGGTTACGGTGGGCTCTTTGCTTTGCTGGGTTGTCACCAAGGAGAAGCGTGAAGCTGCAGGTTAAACCAAAATTATCTGATTTTATCTTTGCGCTGTATGCTCAAATGACAGAAAGAAAAAAGCTCCCGACCGAGGGAGCTTTTTTCTTTCGTGTTCTAACAGTTTGCGACGTTTAAATGGAGTTGCAGTTTGAATCTGTGCTTCGACAGACGTTTCGTTAACTGAGTACGAGTTTGTTCCAATTTATCTAATGCGATGGTGTCGTCATCGACGTGCAAATCGATGTTAATGCGAAGCTCTTGGCCCACTTTAGTGATACCCGCTAACTTTAGCTGGTGGTCAGATGTTTTTTCTATCTCTAGTACATCATTGCCAACGACCTGACATAGCTCTTTGCTTGGTGTCATCATTAGTAGCTCACGTAGTGCACCAACCAACATATCAAAAGGAACTTTCAGAAAGTAGAAGCCCATTAGCACCATCATCATAGGATCGGCATAAACCGCATATTCAGCGAATGGCGTTAGTGATACAGCCCAAGCTGCAACAAATCCTACCGTCACTGCCACACTTAATAGCGTATCCATCTGCCACTGTTTTTTCTCTGCTTCAATCAAGCCTGATGAGAAGCGACGGCTGCGTTTAGCCATAAACCACCAAGCGTAACCACAACCGATGACGTTTACGATGCCGAATAGAGTGGCAATAGAAGCATCGACTTCACGGCCTCCGGACATCAATGCTGAAATTGCAGAGTAAAGAGAAAAGCTTACAACCACTAAAATGACAGCCGCTTTTATCGCAATAACGATTGGCTCTAAGACCGCTTTTCCAAATGGGAATACAGATTTTGAGGGCTTGTTAATATAGTAGGAAGCGGCCAGTGACAATAAAGTTAACAGTAAGCTGACCAAAGAGTAAACACCGTCAAAAACGATGACAATTGATCCTACAAGCAAGCCAAGTACCATACCACCAGCAGCGAACCCAGATGCTAAAAGGGCTGAAATGGTTAGAATATGGTTTTCGTTTTTGCTTGTCCTGTCACACATAAAAGATGCCTTTAAATTTTAATACCTTACTATTCTTCTCGCATAAGGTAATTTAGGCAACCACTAAGTGAGCAGGTTCTAATATAAAAAGTTACGTTTTTGTTTATGTTCTTATAAAACAATGACTTGCTACATGATCTTGGTGCCAATAAAATTGGCGCTCACTGATAAAATGTTTAGAAGTCAAATAAATACTCGCTCAATTTATCCGCTAACCATGTCATTGCTGGGTGCTCAGTTTGACCGTTAGGTGAAAACATACAGTAGTCTTCTTGTGTCAATCCGTATGTATGCTTGATAACGGCGAGCTTTTGCTGGCGAAGGTAATGGCGGATTAATGGTTCTGGCAGTACACCCCAAGCGTCTTCTTCTAAGATGGTGTTGAGCATGTAGTCAAAACTCGAAAAGCCAATGTATCGAGTCGAGAAAGGCTGCAGTTCAGGGTTGTCTTTCTCATTTAGGTACACCATCAACGCTTGCATCTGGCTGCGCAGATCTTCGTCTGAGACTCGGCGCATCTTACTTAGGCGATGTTCTGCACTGCATACTGACATCATACGTATCTTGCCTAGCGGGTTATACACGATACGAGGATCGTCGACGCGCTCATAATCAACACCAAAGGCAAAATCCACTTGGTGGGTACTGACTAAGTTGGCTAAGTCGCCACTGGATGCCAAGATTAAGTTGAAGGTTGTGGAAGGGAAGCGGTTATTCAGTGTATGAGAAAGCTCCTGCCAGAGATCATCAGGTAAGGAGTCGTCACGTGCTACCCAAACTTCCGCGTTAAAACCTTCAGAGATTTGAGCACAGGTTTTTCTTATCCGCTGTGCGATGATAAGTAGGTGTTCGCAATCTTTGTAAATGGCTTTCCCAGCTTCAGAGAGGGTGAGCTGGTTGCCAGTTCGGGTAAACAACTCAACGTTGAGATCTTTCTCTAAAGCCTTAATCGACATACTGAGTTTGGTGCGATTACAATCGAGTTGCCTTGCTGCTTCAGAAACAGAACCACACTCAGCGATGGTGCAGAAGGCTTCTACTTGAGTTAAGTTCATGATTTGACACAACCAATAAATGAATTCAAATAATTTGGGTATTATGCAGATGTGCTCCCAAAGCCGTGAAAGATTATCGAAAAAAACGCGAATCCGCCAGATAAGTCTATGGTCTTTTAACGGTTTTGCGGTAATCTATGTGGGTTACAAAAAGTGAACATGGAGGCCACGATGGCACAAGATTGGGACGGCTTAGCAAAAAACTGGGAATCAAATCCAGCAACAGAGCAATTTGCGCAGTCGGTGTTTGAGCAGTTACAACAGCTAACTCAGCTTGATGGCATTAAAGTACTAGATTTTGGATGCGGAACAGGGCAGTTAAGTCAACGATTGTCACCGATGGTTAAAGACATCGTAGCATTAGACGCATCGGAAGCCATGATTGAAGAACTCGATAAAAAAGAGCTTGCCAATGTAGAACCTGTCGTAGATGCATTGTCTCGCGGCTTGGTCGCTCAGCATCCAGCGTTTCGTGGACAGTTTGACCTAGTAGTTGCATCGTCAGTTTTAGCGTTTGTGGAAGACTTAGACGCGTCATTAAAAATCTCGCATTCTTTACTTAACCACGGCGGTTACTTTGTTCATTTTGATTGGATTGCAGAATCTGAACAAGACGGTTTTACCCTTGCGAAGTCTAAACGTGCTTTGAAAGATGCAGGTTTTACTGAGGTTGAATCGCAACACGTTTTTGACATTACATCTGACGGTAAAACAATGTCGGTATTAATGGGGCTTGGTCGCCGTTAATACTGAATAAAGAACACCACATGATAAAAGCGAGCTACCTAGCTCGCTTTTTTCTTATCGGTTGAGGGTATGTACCCAAGTTAATCTCACTTGTTCTTCAACCTGTCGCTGGGGGTGTAAGCAAAGTGGTTCTCTAACAACCAAGTGTTCTGAGGTTATTTTTGGGCGACTATCCTGCGGATCTCCTCCAACACTTCAGGGTTGGCTATTGCGCCTAAATTTTCTACGCTCCGATTGTTAACGACTTGCTTAACGGCTAACTCAACCAATTTTCCCGAACGGGTCTTAGGTATATCGCTTATTGCGTAAATTGCACTAGGTACATGTCTTGGAGAACATGCAGATTTTAGCTGTGCTTTGATGGAGGCGATCATCTCGTCGTTGAGCTCTATCCCTTTCATTAATTGGACAAACAGCCATATTTGTTCGTTGCGATCGACTTCTTTTCCTACTGCGATGGAATCTAGAATACCGTCTATACTGTTCACTTGCTGATAGATTTCGGCTGTGCCGATTCTTACGCCACCGGGATTCAACGTGGTATCACTTCGACCATAAAACACGTATCCACCAACGCTGGTTTGTTTAACATCGTCGCCGTGGTGCCAAATATTATCGAACTTATCCCAATAAGCACGATGGTATCTTTCCCCGGTGTCGTTCCAAAAGCCAGCAGGGAAGTTGGGCAATGAATTGGCACAAACCAACTCACCGCGCTCTCCAATTACTCTATTACCTTGCGGGTTAAAGACTCTGACATCGACCCCTAACCCTGCGGATTGGCACTCTCCTCGATAAACGGGAGAAATAGGGTTGCCTAACACAAAGCAGCCACAAATGTCTGTCCCGCCTGAGATTGATGCGAGGTGTACATCTTCTTTAATGTGCTGATAGACATAATCAAACTGCTCTGGATACAGAACCGAGCCCGTTGAACAAATGGTTTTCAGACTTGGAAATGCATCACTTTTCGGCGGAGAAAAAGAAACTTTTTCCAATGCCTCTAGGTATTTCGCCGAAGTTCCAAACAGCGTCACTTCGGCTTGTTCAGCGAGGTCCCATAGCACGTTATGAGCGGGATAAACAGGGCTACCATCAAAAATTACTAAACATGCGCCGCTCGCGAGTGAAGAAACGTGCCAGTTCCACATCATCCAGCCGCAGGTTGTGTAATAAAACACTCTGTCGTTAGGTTGGATGTCGCAATGCAGTTGGTGCTCTTTCAAATGGTTAAGCACTGTTCCGCCGACGGAATGAACGATGCATTTCGGTTTGCCTGTCGTGCCTGAAGAATAGAGCACAAACAGCGGATCGTTAAAATTAACACGAGTAAAAGTCAGCGCTTCGGGTGTGTATTGATTCAGGACGTTTTGCCAATCTTGAGTGCAGACGTCGCATTCAAAAATGTGTGGTTTCAGGTAGCTAATTTGGCAAACCTGTTTAAGACCATCAAGATGATCCGCAATATGCTGGTTTTTCTCAGACATATCGAAAGTTTTGCCATTGAATGTATAGCCATCACAAGTAAACAGGATTTTAGGTTTCACTTGACCAAAGCGCTCCAAAACGCTTTCAACGCCAAAATCAGGTGAGGTAGAAGTCCAGGTTGCCCCTAAACTGGTGGTTGCTAACATGGCTATCACCGTTTGAGGTAGGTGAGGTAAATAACCAGCGACGACATCACCTTGCTTGATTCCACATTCTTTCAACCATTGCTGGACACTCGAAACTTCTTCACACAATTGTTTCCATGTGTAGGTTTGCTTTTCTTCACGTTCATTTTCAAACCAAATCGCGAGATCATCGGGTTGGTGACACGCGTAGGTTAGCAAATTTTCGGCGTAGTTAATCTGCGCGTTTGGGAACCATTTCATGTCCCTATTTTCGACGGGTTGCTGCCAGCGACTTTTTGCTTGCTCCTTTACGGTCTCTCCTTGAGTACCAATGACGTCGCAGAATAACCAGACTTCTTGCCAAAATTTTTCCACATGATCGAGCGACCATTGATGCAGATCGGCGAAGTTTTCAATGGTATTTCCTTGTCGATTAATGTGTTCAATAAACTGTGTGATGTTGGCTTCTTCGATACGACTTTCGCTCGGTTGCCATACTTTGTTGCTCTCGCGCATAGGTCCCTCTATAACAAAGTGGTAACAGATTTTAGTTTGAGAGGAATACACGATAAAGTCAAACAAGCTAGATATTATATCGTGTCATAAAAATCATGCAGTTATGATGTGTTGTAAACAATATGTTACATCAAATCGATACTGAGAAAATCGTGTAGGGATTGGAAGCTCTCAAGACTGAAGATAGGCTTAATGTAAAGGATTTGTTAATGGAGATGTGCCATGACTCAGTATCGTTCTAAACCCGTAAACCAGGAAGGCAGGGTTGAATGGAGCCGTGAAGAAGACGCCATTTGGCGAGATTTGGTAACACGACAAATGGGTGTGATCCAAAACAGAGCTTGTAAGGCTTATTTACACGGTTTAACGCTGCTTGATTTACCTCAAGACCGCGTTCCTCAATTGCCAGAAATTAATCGTGTCCTGAGGGAGACAACAGGTTGGCAAGTGGAGCCCGTTCCCGCGCTTATTGACTTCGACCGTTTTTTTAATCTGCTCGGTAATAAGCGCTTTCCCGTCGCCACATTCTTGCGTACCAGAGAAGAGTTCGATTACTTGCAAGAGCCGGATTTCTTCCACGAAATATTTGGTCATTGCGCGATGTTAACCAACCCAGATTTTGCTGCATTTACCGAGCATTATGGTCAACTAGGGCAAGCCGCTACACCAAAACAAAGAGCCTATCTTGCTCGTCTCTACTGGTTTACCGTAGAGTTTGGCTTGGTGAAAGAAGGGGACAAAACCAAAATTTACGGTGGTGGTATTCTCTCATCTCCTGGCGAAACCCTCTACGCATTAGAGAGTGATGTAGCAATTCGCGACCCATTTGAATTACAAACTGTGCTGAGAACGCCTTATCGTATCGACATCATGCAACCGAAGTACTACGTGATTGATGACTTTTCTCAGCTCTTTAAAATCAGTCAGTTAAATTTATTGAAACAAGCCGATCTAGCGATTGAAGCTGGACTGCTTCCTCCACTTTTTGAACCAAAGGAACCTGCTCATGTTGAATGAACAAAAATGCGAAGCTTGTAGTATCGATGCCATTGCACTAAGCAAAGAAGAACAACAATCTCTGCTGCTGCAATTGTCTGATTGGCAGATCATTGAAAGAGAAGACATACCTCAACTAGAAAAGGTGTATAAATTCAAAAACTTCAAACAAGCATGGGCTTTCAGTAACAAAATCGCGGAACTGGCAGAAGATGAGTTCCACCATCCTTCTATTTTGTTGGAGTGGGGTAAGGTCACCGTAACGTGGTGGAGTCACTCTATCAAAGGTCTGCATAAAAACGATTTTATCTGCGCATCAAAGTGTGACGCACTAGCATCGGCAGAGTAGGGCATTACCTCACACAAAAAACGCCCGGCTTTATGCCGGGCGTTGTGTTTCTAAATGACTTTTACATTGCTTTATAGGTTAATTCGGAAGACGGATGTCGTGCCAGATACTTCATTGCCAACAGCGATAAAATGACCACCATTACGGGTAAAGTAATTGATGGATTCTGGGCCTAAATCGCCTGCTTTTGGATTGTATGTGTCGTTGGTGCATTCTCCATCTTCCACTTGTGTACACACTGGCTGATTGTAATCACGACGGTTTACGTAATGTAGGAACTGCACTTGTTTCGGATCGGTAATGTCATAAATCATAATACCGCCTTGGCGCTCCAAGCCGATAAACGCGTAATGGCGACCGTTAATTTGTGCTACTTCAATCGCCTCTGGCTCAATGCCTTTATCATCACTTCGGTCATCGCCACTGTGATTGTTATCGTTGGTACTGTTGAAGTTCTTGCCTTCATTCAGCAGCGCGATAGTCGCGAAATCGTCATCGCTATCAAAGACCAACTTGCCGTTTTCATCCCAAATCGAGAATGAACGCGCGCCAAATGCTTGAACCTTATCTTGTGCAGAAAGCGTTTTTTCCGGCTTAATCACTTTTAAACGCGCGAGTTGTTTGTTGTCTTTTAGTGCTTCTGCCAGTGGGTGCTCTGCTGCTACTTTCAGCTTCTTACCGCGCACTTCGTCAACATGACTTAAACAGGTTCCTTGCTCAGAAGTATATTCATCTGTTCCAAGGAAATCGTCTTCATCCCACATAAAGCCTGCTTTGTCGCACAGTTCTTGAGTGGTTTTGAATCCGTACTCACGGCCGTCGCCTTCATTTGCAGATACGATGTAAGTTGTCCCATCCACTGAGTAGCTGTCGATGGTGTCAGGCATAAATAAGCCAACCAGTTGTGGGTAGCTTTTCAAGTTTCCAATAATTTTGTCTTTGTTAGATGCATCGAGTTTAGCGTCCGACCAAGACTTCTCACCTAAGCCAACAATTTTTTCTATCGATTTGCTCTCTGGATTGATGATTGTCATGGCGTTATTTTCTTGTAGCGCGACATAGATTTTACCGTTATCTGCAAAAGTGAGGTATTCTGGCTCTAGATCTTGTGCGATGGTGGCGTTTGGCCCCGAAATTCGCACATTCATTGGAAGCTCTGCTTTTCGTGAGCCATCAAATTCGTTAAAGCCAATTTGTGTCACTTCTGCTTGAGCAACGCTAGGTTTTAGATCGATCAAAGTGACGCTACCTTCAGGATCGACGCTGTAATCGCTTTTTGGTTCGCCCTCATTAGCGGTTGCGATATATCGGCCATCTTTCGAGAAGCCTACCATGTCTGGCAAAGCGCCTGTTGGAAACGTCATGACTAATGACAAATCGTCGGAGCGGTACAAACCAACAATACCATTCGCTTGTTTATTACTGTTTTCAATCGCAACCGCGACCAAACCATTGAATACAGCGACACTGTTTGCAGCGCCAATTTCAACGCCAGCTGCTTCGCCAGCGCTGTTGAGATCAATGAATGCGGTTTGCGTTGGTACGCCGTTGTCATCCATAGAAAGTACATCGACACGTTTTGCTTCAGCATTGACCACATAGAGCTTATCCGTACAGGCGTCATAACTGACGATTTCAGCTGCCGATGTGTCGAATGGGGCATCAGCAACGGATGTCCCGATAAACGTTAACCCTTGAATTGAAGTTTCCCCAGCAACGGGCGCAGTGGTAGGTTTGCATTGTGTAGCGAATGAAGCCACGGTATCTTCGGGTTGTGATGAACACGCGATGGCAAGTGATGACAATGCGAGTGCACCGATTGCCTTTAAAGGGGTGATCATGATATCTCCTTATCAATCCGATACGCTGTCAATCAGCATGGGGTTTATGCTTCTGTCCATTTCCGCAATTGGAATGATGGAACGCTGAATGACGTGTGATTTGGTAAGGCTCTGAATATATGTATGATTGATGACTCTTATATTGGCTTTTTATGAAACTAATGTGTCATCAAAATGATGAAGTAGGGATAGAGGAATAATGGAATTAAAATCGTTTTTAGATTTGTTGGCAGCTTCACCAGAGCAGGTCGAATTTGAAGCAACGATGGCGGTGATCGAAGACAACTATACGTTTGAGCCAACCGCTTTTGTTAATGGTGAGACGCAAAACAACGCGGGTGAGAACAACGGTTCGTGTAAGATCTTCGCTTTCGGTTTGCTAAACAACCTAGACAAAGAAGCGACGCTAGCCTGCTTTGGCCGTTTTTATCGTGAAGATGTATTGCAGCATCCAGAGAATAGCGATCACCAGAATATTCGTAATTTTATGGTGACAGGTTGGGAAGGCATTAAGTTTGAAGCGTCTGCTTTAACCGCTAAATAAACTCCAGTCAGAAAATGCAGAACAGTAAGCCAGTCGTATTATGCGACTGGTTTTTTTTCTAGACATTTTCGGCACAAACACAGCTGGTTGGCGCTTGGCTTGGGTAAATCACGGGTTTCAATAGTAAAGCACCAACAGGTTTCTTTGCCTGCGGCGATATCACAATGGGCTTGAGTCCCGCACTCAGGACAATTGTGCGTTGAATCTTTCCCTGCGATTTGTTCGATAATCGTATCTCGTTGGAGATCGGTTTTGTCTTTCCATTGGATGATTTCATCCATCGTTCGGTGACAACCAGAGCATATTCCGGCGTTATTTTTACATGCTGCTCGACAAGGTGACTTCATTGCTTTCTCGTTCTCATTTTTTATGCCGCGTACTCTAGCACAAAGCGAGTCAAAGCCGCCAAAATAAACGTGAGTGCGATTTGCTGGTGAGGAGAGGGCGGCAGTGATATTCTTGGACGAGTTACCTAAAATCTTTGTCACTTATGTTAGAAAAAGAAAACCTCATTAAACTCGCTAGAATGCAAATGCCATTTGGGAAATATGCAGGGCGAGTGTTAATCGACCTACCTGAAGAATACTTACTGTGGTTCGATAAAAAGGGCTGGCCAAGCGGCGAACTAGGGGATTTGCTCAAGCTGTGTTTAGCGCTCAAAATTGAAGGCTTAGATAGTGTCGTGAAGCCTTTGAAGCGTATGTAACCTGCCACAGAAACTCCCACTTTTAATGAAAAGACTTATTATGAATTTTGATATCGATGCACTGAAACACCACCAATTGGTCGAAGATGGTAAATTAGAGGGATGTTACATTCATCAGCCAGCTCAAGGTAGCCAGCAAGATGACAAAGCTGTTTTGGCAGAGCGCCAAGCGTTGGAAAAAATGGGGTATAAGGTAATACAGGTGAAAGCTAAAGGCGGGACAACAACGTTTGCTGAGGCGATGCAAAAGCTTGCGAAGGAAACTGGTCACCTGCCTAAGGAGTAAGTGAGTGTAACCTGCCACAGCCTCCCTAGTTATTCCACGATACCATGTGTTTTCATTCAAAAGAGCCAGACCGTTAGGCTGACTCTTTTTTGCTCCAGACCCGTTGAGAGCTTAAACATTGATCGTATCAATAAAGTCCGTCAGTAGAGAAACCAGTTAGTTGCATAAATAACGAGAAGGACTAGAAGACCTAGAAGGAATGGGAAAGTTAGCATCATTGCGAACTTTTTCTTGAAGCTTGGTTTATCGAATACCACGCCTTCGGCCTCCCTTACTCTTCGCTCTTCATCAAAATGCCATTTAATAGCTAAGTAAGCTCCAATACCTAGTACAATAAGCTTAAAAGCTCCAGCAAAGTACGGAAAGAAGTTAGCCCAACTGTCGTTCATTATCCATCTCTCTCAAATTAAATATGGGCTTTACGGTAGCAGAATCCAAGGCTCATGTTTAGTGCGCTCCCAAAGTCAGGTGCCCTGGCTAGCACAAGCCTACAGCTCGAGCTAGCTGTCCACAACTCTCTTTGCAATATCCTTGGTTATTAATGATTTAATAGAAAAGGACTAGAGCATTTATATCCAGAGGCGTGTCTGTATGGTTTGTAACGTCTTTGCCCCATTCCAATTTAGCTGGTTTGCTCGTCTCTTTGCCTAATAGTTCCCATTTATAATGATCTTGCGTGGTTCAAGGCCCATTTCATCCAGTGTTACCGTTGTCAGCCCATCGACATGTGCAGTATAGGGTCTGAGTTTTGAGTGGATACAATCTTCTCGGATTAGCCACCATATCGTTCACGATGACCAACAGCCAAGGTCAGGTCACGCGTTTGTCTCACAGCCTAAAATTGCAAGTGAGAACCGCGGTCACAGTAAAGAATTTGTTTTGTATCATCTTGGGTTTGCCATCATGCCAAGATTTATGATGGAGAAAGAGTTAGCTCGAGGAGATTAAGTTCGCATCCTATTTGATGTACACGACTTGGAGAACCCGACTTATGCGGGTACTACTAATAGAAAGCTTCGATGCCGTTTCGAGTTGAGTTCTTGAAGAAAAAGGCCGGTGCGTTTGAATAGCATCGAACGCCACCTATTAAACTCAGTATTCCCGAAAGCAAAGCCCACCGAAAAGCGGGCTTTGTTCTCTTTTAGTAACGAGAATAATAACTAGTAGTTAGCTTGAATGCTGACACCGCTATAGTTTGAATAACCTTGAATCATGACGTGGTAGCGTCCACTTTGTGTCGCGCTGACCGTACATGTTTCATTGTTACCATATTTGAAAGGTCGGCAGTCCCATGCATTCAGTGCCGGTTTTGCACCAAAACGGAGATACAAGTCAGCATCGCCAGTACCGCCATACATTTGTACTGTTAAGCGCTGCCCAGCTTCTACATCAACATAGTAATACGCTACTTGACCGCTTGAGCCACTTAAACCGCTCACTGGCACGCCCGAGGTTAACTTGCCCTCTGGGTCTGGTGTTGGATCTGGGCCACCACAGTCTTGGCCACAATCAGCATCCGTTAAGCTATAAAGCAGCTTGTTCACGCTGCCTCTTGTGTCCGTCACCTTTCCAGTACTTGCGCGGCTCACGATCAAGGCCTCTACTTGGCTTGGCGACAGCGAACTGTTTTCTTGAAGATACAGTGCTGCTACACCCGCTACATGTGGCGTCGCCATCGATGTACCACTAATGGTTTTGTAACCACCGTCATACCACGCAGATTTGATTTGTGAGCCTGGCGCAAACACGTCCACACAACTGCCCCAGTTTGAAAAACTCGAACGTGCATCCGTGCTTGTGGTCGAACCGACAGTCACTCCTGTAGCTACGCGTGCTGGAGAGTAGTTACATGCATCGGCGTTGGAGTTACCTGCTGCTAGCATAAAGCTGACACCTGATTGAACCGCACTTTGCACTGCGCTATCTAGAGCAACAGATTGACCGCCACCTAAACTCATGTTGGCGACTGAAGGTCCGGAAGCGTTCGCAGCCACCCAGTCCACACCGGCAATAACACCAGACGTAGAACCCGATCCGGTACAGCTCAATACTCTCACGCCGACAAGGTTGACGTTTTTCGCAACACCATACAAGCTGCCGCCAATGGTGCCCGCAACGTGTGTCCCGTGTCCATTACAGTCACTTGCATCTGCATCGTTGTCGACAAAGTCATACCCAGAAACCGAGCGACCACCGAACTCAACATGCGCATTATTCACACCAGTATCGATAACATAAGCCGTTACCCCAGTCCCATCAAAATTGACACTGTAGTTGTTATCGAGTGGCAAGTTACGTTGGTCGATTCGGTCTAGTCCCCAAATGGCATTGGTTTGATTTGCGTCTGCCGAGACTATTGGGTCAAGCGATAGGATTCTGTCCTGCTCAATGTAATCCACACGAGGATCAGAACGCAGATCTTTTAGTTGCTCAGGACTCAAATTAGCGACAAATCCACTTATCGAGTGGTCAAAAACTGACTCCACTTGTATCGAATACAAACCGGACATGCGGTCTACAGACTGTTGCGTGAATTGCTCGAATTCCGTTGAATTGCTCACCATCATTTGCGGTTGTTGAAATACCACAATATAGCGATCTGCAATGGCGATGTCGTCCGGTGCAAGCATCAAAGTGGCAGGCAATGTGTCGGGAGCTTGTTGTAACTCTGCACTGTCCGCAATCTCATTGGGTTGCGAAAAAGCGAGAGAAGAATGAAAACAGAGCGCGGAGGTGATACAACAACTTAGTAGTTTCTTTAACATAAAATGTTCCTTGAAATCATAGTCTTGTTGATTTTTACCTAATACCAAACTGCCAACACGAAAACACAGACAATCAGCGTAGTACGCTCAATACGTGCTGCAGTGACGTTACACAAATCAAACTAGACAATGAGCAATCATGTGCATAGCTGAGAATGATTCACATACTTAGAAACATGATCAATAACTAAGCTTTATTGAAATTGAAATGCAAAGATTCATTTAGATTTAGAGCAAAATCCCTAAAATAGAATAATTCTACACATCTGGCTTATTGCCTGTTATATGCACTATTCTTACCGATAATTTACGCAATAAAAACCTAACTATCCTTTCATTGGTCATGACTCAAATCGGTTGATAGATATTAATATAGCCACCTGATTTCTGATGTTTTTTAACTCATGGCTACTATCCAAGTTCAATGTCGTTTCTGTAATAAAACAGAGCCCGTCCGTGAAAATGGAAAAGGGCATTCTGGCTTTCCTCGTTTCAGGTCTATCGAGTGTCGAAAGGGCTTTCAACTCGATTAAGTTTACGAAGTCCGCAAGCCAGATGTAAAAGAAAAAATTGTCGATATGTCAATGAATAGCTCTGGAGTTTGGGAAACAGCACAAGTGTTGAATGTCGCATACAACGCGGTATTGAGCACTTTAAAAATCTCGCCAAGGTAAGTAACCTCAATACCTTTCGATAGAGCAAATATAAGACTAATTTGTAAACTTGAAAGGCTAGCTGCATTGGTTGAGGAATATGAGGAAAAACACTTCCCCATTTAAGAACTGCAACACACCTTTGCTCCTTCCCGTGCCAGTGACGCTCAATCTCACAAATCACAGTGAGTAGGTTTGACCTACTTTTCCTTGTCTGTGTAGTGTCTGGTAAGTCGGAGGACTATCATCTTATGCTTTTAAACGCCGTTAATTTTCATACGCATTGAGCGCTTGCAGCAGCAAAGGCTTAACGATGGGGTAGATTTGATTTAAACGCAACTGGTAGAAATCAAACGCTTCTTTCCAAGACTCTTCGTTCTGCCAGTCAAGAGTTATTACAGGTAGCGAGATTTTTAGCTTCTCTGGGACAAATTCAGAGTCCTTCGGCAATAGTGGCATCAATGACTCTCGCCTAGCATACAGGTACTCAAACAAGTATTGTCCAAGTGCGTCATTTCTGAATCTCACAAAGACACCCACCTCATTGGGTTTAGAACGGTAAGTTGTTATCCAACTATTGTGTGCCCTTGGTGGTAACTCGAACCATAAGTGCCCCTTAGTCGAAGGGGTTGGTAACCTTACACTAGTGTCATCAAGCTCAAGATAATTAAGCAATGCACTCCAATACTCATAGGATTGACTAGAACCTTTGTTTGTGACTGATTCATTTTGCTCGTTGGTGGATTCCAGTTTCTCAGTAACTTCACTACTTACTTGATTAATCGAAATCACTCGGCGCTCAGTAATTTCAGTTTTGCGCATCACTTGAGGATTCACGAGCAGTTGTTCGCCTGGCATGTGGAAGATCTGCACCTCAACCATGGCAAAAGAAAACTCCATTGATGCATACGTATTAAGAAAGTCCTTTATCTCAAAAGCCCCCTCTCGAATACCATCGCCCACGACCAATAATAAGAAGCGGCCTTTTGAGAGGTTTCGCTGAACCGCATCAATGAATGAGGCTTCTAATACTTCATGGCCATCCGCCTCAACCAATTCAAAAAGCGACAGACCACCATTAATTGCACAAACCTTAGTATCAAGTTCGTCGTAGCTCCAATTCATCAAGTCTTTAGCGTAATCGAGTATCTGTCCAATCACTTCTCTACGAGATTGAGGATTACGATAGAGTTTGGTTTCCGCGATGACCAATCGGCCCGATGGCGTAACATAGATGCAGTCCACTCGACCCGACTTAGTGGCAAGCTCCATACACACTGGTACCGCACCGGTATAGTCCGCATCAATCTCATAAAAGGGTAATAGGTCAGCGTTAGCAAAGATAAGTTGCTGTAACCACTTCTCATCGTAGATACCTGTTGCCTGCAACTCGACTCGTTGAAGCCTCTGAACGCTGCTTTCGGGGGATACGATGATTGGACCATTGCTCATGAAAGAACTCCGTTGCTACCTAAAAACGCTGAGAAAAACAAACCATAAGATTAGCCCAATGCATTACTTTATGGCGTTCACGAAGTCTCATTTTCCTACTTTGACTTGCTTACTTCATTAGTCAGCGAGCAGTTCAGTACGCCCATAAGAGCAAGCAATCGCACTGTCGTGATGCAGTCGATGGGAAGGCGTGTTGGCTTACTCAATTCTGCCCCAAACTTTGTTAGAACTAATAGACACTTCAAAGTAGCGACATGCACTTTGAATAACGTAATCTAATGCAAAATGAATGGCTGATTGGACTAATATGTTTAATCCAATCAGGAATGAGCAAGTAATAGAAATAGTGCTGACCTTTGCGGTTATGCTTCTCTAATGAAAGCCAGCACTTTCGCGGATTAATTCACTTCTGAAAGTTTAAGAACGGGACTTTTTTTCTGATTTAGTAAGATACTAATCAACGCTAATACCGTAAATGCTAAGCTTGATAGGAATAGATTTTCTACACCGAACTGAGCGATAAACCACCCCGCTATTACCGAGCCAATAGTAATTCCTAGGTTTGAAAAAGATACAAAAAGACTATTCGCAAACACTTTAGAATCTCCCGCATTTTCCATTATCCATGTCTGGCTAACGATCAAGCCTGCTGAGTGTACAGCGCCCCAAAATGCAACCATGGCAATCATAAAGTAGAAAGAAAATCCCATAAGGTAAATTGTGATAAAGGTAAGACTGAATAGTACAGGGTACAGTACTACAGTTTTTCGCATATTCTGACTGAGTAACTTACCAAAGATAAAGTTGCCAAAGATACCAAATACACCGAACACCATCAGCATGGCACTAATCCACGTACCGTTCATATTCGTTACTGTGCTTAAGTATTGAGTAATAAAGCTGTACGAAGAAAACATCGCTGCAAAGATGAATATAACGGTGAATAGCGACAGCCACATGGACTTGCTACGTAAAATAGTCACTTGAGAGCCGAATGACATTTTTTCCTTTACAGGCGCGCTTTCCATCAAGAACATTACACTCACTAACGCAATGGCGCACGCCCCTAAACCAAAGTAGAAGGCATAAGCAAGTGAATATTCTTCAGCCAGAAAAGCGCTAATCGGAATACCAAAGACCAAACCTACCGCTACTCCACCAAAAACTTTAGCGGCGGCGTTGCTTTGTTCTTCAACTGGAACCATAGAAGTGACAACCACTAAAGCAACAGAAAAGAAAACAGCATGGACTAAAGCCGGTAGAACGCGAAATATCATCATGGTTGAGTAATCTTGCGTCATGGCGTACACAAGGTTCGAGAGCACGAATAAGGAAAGAATGCCGACTAGAACATACTTCCTATTCCATCCAGACATCAATAATGTGATGAAGGGTCCGCTTATGGCGACAATGACAGCATAGATACTGACTAATAGCCCCGCTTCTTGTACGTCAATGTTTAAATCTTTCATGACTTGCGGAAGAAGACCGATGATACCCAGCTCTGTCGTGATAACGCCAAAAACGGCTAAAGATAGAGCAAAGATAAACAAGCTTTGTTTTTTCATTGTTTCAACTCAAATGATTATTAACGTATGGAATATATGTACCGTTAACATTGGTTGTTGTTAGAACACTCAATCCATGCTTTGGATAGGTGACGCAAAAATGTTGTTTTTCGTCCAATAAAAATGCCGTTATCAATGCAATTGAATTCGGCAAATTATCGGAATTCGCATTTTCAAAGGGGGAATGGCTTCTATTTATCCCGATGACATGCGCTTAGAACCGTGTTGTACGAAACTTGCAAGTGACGACTGGTTGCTCGCTTTCCATGATTTTGTGCGGTCATTTCAATAATTCTGCCCCTAATGCCTGGTTTGCAGGCTTCGTAACAATAGTTCACCTGAAACGTGCGACAGCAACTCAGGCAGCGATACCTTTGATGGCCTTTAGGGCCATAGCCATGCTTTACCACGCTGTCACTCTTACAACAGAAGTGGCAATGGGGGTTATTCGTCGTCACATCGAACCTCAAAGTCTCAGCGAGAGATACCGAGAATCTTTTGAATGTCATT
Source organism: Vibrio sp. E14 (assembly GCF_020515785.1). Classification (NCBI taxonomy): domain Bacteria; kingdom Pseudomonadati; phylum Pseudomonadota; class Gammaproteobacteria; order Vibrionales; family Vibrionaceae; genus Vibrio; species Vibrio sp. E14. The sequence goes on along the minus strand of NZ_JAHPJI010000010.1, from coordinate 13,975 downwards.
ATCAAGTTGGATTGCATAATAGGGGATAACACACGCCGAATTAAGTCCTTTAGATTATTAATACATATTCCCACCAGGACCTAATGTGTGTTTTTTGCAGCGTTAGACTGAACATCAAGCTCAGAAGAAAGCAAAACAAGTATCTGTTTTTAAATAATTTAATCTCTGGTTTCTTTCGATAAATAGAAGGTGTGATGAATGCACACAATTTAGCCGTTACGTTGATTTGTTAAAAAATACCCAGTTGACGACTCGAACATGCCATGACACATTTTGCGCCCTGCTTCGGTATGCCATTTAATGTGAGGGCATATCGGTATAACACGTTATGAGATGATTTAACCTTATGAAAAAATGGAAGAAAACACTTTTAGCCTCATCGGGTATTTTACTTTCCTCAATGGCTATTGCGGGTAATGAGCAGAGTCAAAAAAACAGTGAGTTTCCAATCCCTGCAGGCTTTGAAAGTAGCTTTAAAGACGTGAATGGCGTAAAGCTTCACTACGTAGTTGGAGGTGAAGGACCTTTATTATTAATGGTTCATGGTTTTGCTCAGTCATGGTACGAGTGGCACCAATTAATGCCTAAATTAGCTGAAGAGTATCAAGTTGTAGCCATGGACCTGCCAGGGTTGGGATTGTCTGAGCCGCTCAACTCCTCTTATACAGGACAAGACGTATCACCTTATATCCATTCTTTAGCTAAAACCTTTAGTCCGGAAGAGAAATTTAATGTTATCGCTCATGACATTGGCGGTTGGGTGACCTACCCAATGCTGGCTCAGCATCAGAATGATATTGATAAGGTCGCTTTATTAGAGACCATCGTACCAAGCGACCTCATCTATACGTTCCCAGCCTATACACCTCAGGGAGAGTCGACCGCGTGGCACTTTAGTTTTTTCTCTGCTAAGAATGAATTAGCTGAATCACTTATCTCCGGTAATGAAGATAAGTTTTTTAAACATTTCATTCTTGAGCATGCAGAAAACAAGAATGCATTTTCAGATGAACTCTTCAGTATGTATGCTGACTCTTATAAAAAGCCTCAAACGTTACATGCCGCTTTTGAATATTACAGAGCGCTCCCAGAGTCTGTGATTCAAAATGACAATCTATCAGAGAATAACTTGTTGAAAATGCCGATTTTGGCAATATCAGGTAACGGTCAAGGCAGTTTAGGTAAAACTCAAATTAATCAAATGAAAGAGTATGCCAACGACGTTCAAGGTCATGTGTTGGAGTCATGTGGCCACTGGTTGATGGAGGAGTGCCCCGTCCAGGTTGAAAGTATTGTTACTGACTTTTTTGACAAAAAATAATTTACAAAACTGAGCTGAGTTTTGTTTCTATTGCGGTCTTCATTGCTGCTATAGACTGTCTATCATTGTTCTTAATACATACCCTAGAGTTAAACACTAGGGTATTTTTTCATTTGAGGGGTGATGAGTCTAAAGCGTTGGAGAGGTTCAGAGAACAATGGTGATTGAGTTGATTCGTGCTCAGTCATATCGCGATACAACGAGCACGCATTATTCGTTGTCTAGTTCAGAATGTACCCAGCGAGAAAACGCTTGAAATTTTGCTCTCGTTTCCATGCCTTTAGGACAAACCAAATCGTAGCCCTTTCCTGATTCAATATGTGGAAATGGTGCGACTAATCTCCCCACTTGGATTAAAGGTAGCGCAAATTCATATCGAGCAAGGAATACACCAAGCGATAATTCCGCTGCTTCCATCGCCAGCCTGTTATCACTATAGAAATCACATCGCTTTTCGCAGTCGATGCCGGCATTCATCTCATCTAACCAATACTGCCACGCACTCGTATCCCCTCTATGGATAAAATTAACGTCAGATAGAGCGCTCAACCCATTGTGAAGGCCATGCTCGGCGGCGTAATCAACACTGCACACAGGTGTTCTTTTCCCTGAAAACAGTCGCTCACTGTAGTGGTTTGGATACCGCCCTTGGCTATAAAAAATCGCCACATCGTAAGGCTCAAATTGAAAATCAGATTGATTTTGTTTGGTTTGCAGCTTGATGCTTAGATTTGGGTATAGCTGACGAAGTGAAGGGAGTTTCGGGATCAGCCAAGCAGAGGCAAAATAAGGTGATGTCGCTATATGTAAGCTACCAGTCAGCTCTCCGGTTTGAATGTCAGAAAGGGTGGAAAATATGGACTCAAATGATGAGTTCAAAACACTCAGAACTCTTTGTCCCTCCGGGGTTAGCTCTAACTTTCGGGTTTTTCTAATGAATAGATTGAATTGAAGCTGCATTTCCAGTTTTTTAATTCGCTGGCTCACCCCACCTTGAGTCAGAAAGAGCTCTTCTGCTGCCTTGGTAAAACTCAAGTGGCGCGCTGCAACGCTAAAAGTATGAAGCAGAGAAAGCTGCTGTTGTTGATTGGTTATTGAGCTCATGCATTACTCTGGTTAATTCATTTAAAGGTATTGTTCGTTTGTCCGAAGCTGTGAGTCATTATAGATTAATTTGTGTAATGTCACATTACAAGGACGTTAATGGTGACCAATCAAGAAGCGCAACGTTGCCGATGGCGGAAAGTTCAACACGGGCATCGGAACTGATAGCGCTATTACTAGAATCGATAAAATACAACTTGGATGAGATACGATGAAACTTATATTAAATGCTGATGATTTTGGGCTGACGGAGTCGGTGAACTTGGGGATTGCGGATTGTTTTCGTGCCGGAACCGTAAAATCGACCACCATCATGATGAACCAACCTGGCGTCGCTCATGCGTCACAGCTCTATCAACGTGGCCTTATTTCTGAAGTTGGACTGCATTTTACAGTGACATCTGGTCAACCCATTTCAGATCCTACATTGGTTCCAACACTGGTCGACGAGAATGGTCATTTTTTTGATAGAAAGACCCTATTTAATAAATCCGATGTCTCCTCTAACGAAGTGGCGAGAGAGCTTAAAGCGCAATATCAAGCCGCTATAGACGCAGGCTTTAATATTAATCATATCGATAGCCACCATTTTGCAGGCGCCTATCGCCCTCTTAAAATAGGTTTTACACAAGCAGCCAATGAAATAGGCCTCCCCGTCAGGCGTATTGATAGCTTTATACGAGGTCAAAACTTGTTATCGGTCCCGACACCAGATGCGTTTGATATGGGATTTCATGCCGAAGGCGCTAATATTGAATATCTCAAAGCCATGTTGCTGGCTTATCAAGACAGCATGCCTAACAGCACGATTGAATTGATGTGTCACCCTGCCAGAACGCTTGATGAAGAGCTAGAGGACATCTCTAGCTATGCCCATGCTCGCGTTGAAGAGTGGAAGATTTTAACCAGCGATGAGTTTTCTCTCTGGCTAAGAAAAAATGACATTGAATGCGTCGGCTTTGATGCGCTTCATGCTTAATTCAGCGAAGCAACCTACCTCCTCACAAGATAAACCATCAGCCTTGATCGGTCGTTAAAATCATCGCTTGCGGTTCAATCAACACAATAATAAAGGGTGACATTGTGGTAAATCCTACCGTACTTTCCCAAATCACTATTTATCCAGTTAAATCCATTGGCGGGCTTTCACTCTCTTCTTCGTGGACTGAAAAGCAAGGCCTTGCTTTTGATCGTCGCTTTATGCTGGCGCTGACTGGCGAGGCGGTTTCCGCCTTAGCTAAATACCCAACGATGGTGACGGCGCGTCAATATCCAAATATGGTTCAAGTGAGTTCCAGTCTACTGCCAACTGGTATCATTTTTTCTTACCCTGGGATGGAACCGCTAAAATTACACTATTCTACTTTTAAAATGCAGGCGACAGATGCCAGTGTTTGGAGAGACCGTTTTTCCGCCTATACAACAACCGATGAAGCGAATGATTGGTTTAGCCAAGTGATAGGGAAGCGAGTTGAGTTACTGTTTACTGGCGAGCAATCTAACCGCATGAGAGAACGCCTTGGTCATAATGTGAGCTTTGCCGACGGTTTTCCTATTTTGCTTATTAGCTCTGGCTCATTAGCGGAACTGAATAGACGCAGCAGCGACGTCCACACCATGGAACAGTTTCGTACTAACCTTGTGGTGCAATCAGACGAACCTTTTATCGAAGACTCATGGAAGCGTATCAAGATAGGTGACGTCGAATTTGAAATTGTAGAGCCGTGTGAGCGGTGTATTTTAACGACACTTGATCTGGGAAATAGGGAGTTTAGGGCCAGTAAAGAGCCATTGACAACCTTTTCGCGCTTTAGAGCCAACGAGCAAGGCAAAATATTTTTCGGGCAAAACCTTGTAGCGAAAAACGAAGGTGTTATTTCCATCAATGATGCTATCGAAGTGCTTGAGTATAAGTCCAAGGAGTTTTATGAAGATCTCGACGCAAAAAAACAAGTGTTGATTTGCGTTGAAAGAGAACCTGTAGCAAGAAACTTCGAGACATTTTGGTTTGAGCCTAAAAATGGCTTGGTGCCTGAGTATAAAGCGGGACAACACCTCCCTATTGAGATCACGGTCAATGGCAAACTGACTAAACGAATGTATACGCTGTCATCTAGCCCCTCTCGACCAGAGCGTTTGTCGATTTCAGTGAAGCGAGTCAATGGTGGTGAAGTCTCCAACTGGTTATTCAACCACTTACAAGTTGGCAATACCATTATTGCGGATCAACCCAAAGGCACATTCCATATTACTAAAGGCTCGAATGACCCGCTGTTGCTGCTTTCTGCTGGTAGCGGTGTGACGCCCATGATATCCATACTTCGGTATTTGACTGACCAACGAGACACTCGTGATATTGCGTTTTATCATCAATGTTTGACGGAAGCGGATATTCCATTCATGGAAGAGCTCGTTATGCTAGAAAAGCAACACGCCAATGTGACTGTGACTATAGCCCTTAGCGAGCCATCAACTGGTTGGGTAGGCGAAAAAGGGCATTTTAGTCGTACTCATTTAAATCAAATTTCAGAGTTTCACAAGCGTCAAGTTTTTGTATGTGGTCCTAGTGGTTTCATGGAAAGTACAAAGCGCTTAATGATAGACAGCGGGCTGCCTGAAGAACAGTACCATCAAGAGACGTTTGGCGTTGCAAGAGTGGCGGACGGGAACGAGAAAAGGGTTCAAATTAACCTTGATGGTGTCGTGTTTGAGGGAAGCAACCAGCGCACCGTTCTGGAGCAAGCTGAAGCAGCAGGGCTTTCTATTTCGAATAACTGCAGAGCTGGTTTCTGCGGCGCCTGCAAAGTCACGGTGAAATCAGGAGAGGTTTACCAGCCCGATGCGTCTGGAATTGAAGACAGTGACAAGGCGAAAGGAATGGCACTAGCTTGCTGCGCGATACCTAAGACAAATGTAAATATTGTTAGCTAGTATGTAGGTTTTATGATGATTGAGGCCACCATCAAACTTTGATAGTGGCCTCAATATCGTTGGACTATCTAAAACACAATAACACCCAAATGACCTGCAATGTCATGCTTCGATTAGTCAACATTACAAAGAAGCCTCGAAAATATCTGGATGACGGCTCGATAATGCAATGATTTCATCTATGATGACTCTTATTTTAGGCAGAATGTAAGGTGTTTTTAGCCAAACAATACTGATGGGTGCTCCTTCGCCATTGAGTTTCTCTAATACAGGGCATAATTGTCCATCATCAAGGTATTGCTTCACTAACCATACTGGTAGTTGAGCTAAACCTGCACCAGATAAAGCCGATTGTAAAATGCCTTCACAGTCGGCTATCTCATGACGTGCTGAAATATCGACTGATTCGGTTGCCCCCTTCGCATTTTTCAGTAGCCAGCTATGCCTTTGTCCTATAGGCCAGCCGACGATGCAATCATGTTGGGCTAGATCTTCTTTTTTGGTAATCGGCCCTCGAGTTGCTAAATAAGAGGGAGAGGCACATATCACCCTTTTTTGCTCCCCAATTTTACGTGCAACAATATCGCCCGAGTTTTCTAAGTGCCCAACGCGGATCGCAAGATCAATTCCGTCACTGACTAAATCCGTAGGACGGTCATTAAAGGTAATAGATAGATCTAATTGCTCGAACTTGGACGTTAATTCTAGCAACTTGGGTAGGATTGCTCTTCTACCGAGAACTGCGGGTAAATCAATACGCACACGCCCTGATGGCAATAATTGTTGATTGCTTAAGCGCTTCTCTGCTTCCTCTAAAATAGTCATCGCTTTAAGGCAGTCGGCTAAATAGGAATCCCCATCATTGGTCAACGCGATGCGTCGAGTTGTTCGATGAAGGAGTTTGGTGCCTAGCTGCTTTTCTAGTCGAGCAACGCTTTTACTTAAAGCTGAACCGGTCATCCCAAGCGCTTGGGCCGCAAGGGTAAAACTCCCCAACTGCGCAACGGTGACAAAGTGACGAACTTCCACAAACTGGCTTTTTAACATTAATTAATTCCTCAGGGGACTTTATGTTTGTCATTATATGGACTTAATAAGCGGATGTGAATCGATTATTCTGCGTACATCAACGAGATGATTACATCGACTTTTCAATTAAGGTAAACATGATGAATAACTTCAATAGATTCAAAGGTAAGGTCGCTTTTATCCAAGGTGGCAGTCGAGGTATTGGTGCCGCCATTGTTGAGAGATTGGCATTGGAGGGAGCGTCTGTTGCTTTTACATTTGTGTCATCCCACGGAAAAGCCAAAGCGCTTGCGGAGAGTTTAACTTTACAAGGTGGCAAAGTCATCGCAATAAAGGCGGATAGCACTAAACCTGAAGATATCAGAAATGCAATCAGCGAAACCATAGAACAACTTGGTCAAATTGATATTGTCGTAAACAATTCAGGTACGCTGATCTGGGACAGTATTGAAAATTTGACGATGGATGATTGGGACAAGACCATCAATACCAACGTACGAAGTGTGTTTGTGGCGATTCATGAAGCTGCGAAGCACATGAATAATAATGGCAGAATAATCAATATCAGTAGTACGAACGCTCAGCGCATTCCTTTTGCTGGCGGTTCTATCTATGGAATGAGCAAGTCTGCACTAACCGGATTGGCCAAAGGTCTCTCTCGCGATTTAGGCCCTAGAGGCATTACCGTCAACAACATTTTACCAGGTCCGGTAGATACCGACTTAAACCCAGACAATGGCGATACTTCAGAGCCTGTAAAAGCTATTGGTGCACTTGGTCGTTATGGTCAAGTAGAGGAGATTGCGAGCTTAGTAGCATTCGTCGCTAGCTCAGAAGCGGGTTACATCACTGGTGCTGACTTGATGATCGACGGTGGCTTTTCCTCTTAATCGAAATACACGGTCGAGTCACTCACGATTGATCAACCCAACCTCAAGCAATCATCACTTCATGATGAGCAAAGAGAGATACGATGATTGGCCTACATCCAAGGTCAATCATTCAGCACCTATCAGTTTTGAACAGTTTTGCGCGCTTGCTAATGACATCCAGTTATTACCACATAAACATCCGATGTTAAATATCGAGCTCCCCAATAAAACAGATAGCGTATTAAAAAATTAGCGTTATTAAAACGAATGCTTAGTCTTATTCCATTTCTAAACAGAGAGGTAAATTACTTCTATGGACGACCCCTTTAGGTGCCGTTTTATCCCATTGTCTTCTTGTATTAAGGAGATAAGCACATGCTAGAGCTCTTTCTACAACCCGAAATCTGGGTAGTATTTGCCACGTTATTGATCCTTGAAATTGTTTTGGGTGTCGATAATGTCGTCTTCATTTCAGTTCTATGTGAACGACTCCCAGTACAGCAACGCAAAGTTGCACGTAATTTAGGTATTGCTCTGGCGGTGTTAACGCGAATAGGTCTTGTGTTTTCTATTTCGTGGGTGATGTCTCTGACTAATCCTTTGCTGAGCTTCGCCCATACAACGTTCACCGGACGAGATATTATTATGATATTGGGTGGTGGTTTTTTGTTGGCTAAAAGTGCGAAAGAACTTTGGTCATGGTTAAGACATACACCATCGTCATATTCGACTCGAGCTAGGACTGGATTAGCCGTCGTACTTCTCCAGATTGTGGCGGTAGATGCCGTTTTTTCTATGGATTCAGTCATAACCGCCGTTGGTTTAACATCTGAAGTACCAGTTATGATAGCCGCTATTTTGACATCCGCGATTTTTATGATTTTAACGGCGGAAAAAATCAACGACTTAGTTACTCGTTACCCTGGATTTAAAACATTGGCTTTACTGTTTTTGGTTTTATTGGGCGGACTACTAATGGCGGAAGGTTTAGCCATTCATATCAATAAAGGCTATGTGTACTTTGCTATGGTTTTCGGACTAACGCTTGAGTTATGTCATATACAAATAAAAAACAAACAGAAGCGAACCTTAGTCATCCAGCGAATTAAAGCATTCCAGTCTAAAACCAGTCAGGAGGTACTCTAACTTGTTAAGGGTTCTATACAAGGAATGACCGTAAAAAATCATAAGCGATCATTGACTCCATTGAGAAATCATTTTGTTTCTACCTTCTCTAAAGGTTGTTGATAGATCAAAGAAACACATCTTCAGTATTTAGTTTGATCTATTTTATTTTCATAGGGTAATAAATGAAAAATTCCAAACCAGCTTGTCGTCTAGCTTTCGTAGGGTTGTTTATAGCAATAGTGGCTACCTTGTTTGCCAGTGTGGTCAAGGCAGAACCACTGACTACAGGTTGGTTGAAAAACCCCAACCACCAACCAGTCGAGACACGATTTGTCATCAGTGGGCAGGTTGATGCCGAGAGCAAGACGGTTGCTGGTTTTCTAGAAGTGCGCTTAGCGGGGGACTGGAAAACCTATTGGAGAAGCCCAGGTGAAGGCGGGATCGCGCCAAGTATGACTTGGGATGGTTCTAAAAACCTTAGTGACATTGTATGGCATTGGCCTCATCCAAAGAGATTTGAGCTTTTAGGTATTGAGACACTGGGCTATAAAGGCAACGTTATCTTTCCTATGACCCTACATGTAAATGATTTAGATTCCCCGGTGGTATTAGATGCAAATCTGACACTCTCATCATGCACGACCGTCTGTGTTTTGACCGACTATCCTTTCGAAATATCATTTATTCCCTCAGAGCTGAAGCTTTCTGAATCGGCTATGCATACTTACGCTCAAGGGATGAGCTTAGTACCCAAACCATCCCCTCTTATTAAAAATGTGAACGCTATCTGGGATGAACAAAATAGTAAGTTACAAGTCACTGTCGAGAATAGCATGGGTTGGACGGAGCCCGACATGTTAATAGATGGGACCACAGAAGAAGTCCGAGACTCGGCATTCACACAACCCGTTTTCGAGGTTGAAGGGAACAAACTGGTTGCGACATTTGACGTCACCAACTGGATGGGGACACCTCAGCTTGATGAGCAAACGATAACCGTCACTTTAGATGACAATAACTTCATTGCTGAGCACGCCACTACAGTCAAATCTCAAATGATTATTGAAGATCGGGGCAATTTTAATATCGCTCAGATGATTCTATTCGCTTTGTTTGGTGGCTTCATTCTTAATATCATGCCATGTGTCCTACCCGTTTTAGGAATGAAATTGAGTAGTATTGTCTCGACTCAAGGTTTAGAGAAAAGACAGATACGCTTTCAGTTTTTGTCTTCTTCCTTAGGTATCCTGGTTTCATTTTGGTTGATTGCACTATTTCTAACCGTCCTAAAGCTATCAGGTAGCGCTATTGGATGGGGGATCCAATTCCAGAACGCTTGGTTTATTGGATTAATGGTATTCATCACAGGCGTATTTGGGGCAAATATGCTGGGGTTATTTGAAATACGCTTGTCCTCTAACGCAAACACGTGGCTAGCAACAAAAGGGGATAACTCATATAAAGGACACTTTACTCAAGGTATGTTTGCGACTTTGCTTGCCACGCCGTGTTCCGCTCCGTTTTTAGGCACCGCTGTGGCGTTTGCTCTCGCGACAAGTATTCCAGTTATGTTTTTGATATTCACGGCATTGGCTTTGGGTATGGCATCACCATGGATAGCTGTGGCTCTATTCCCATCGGTTGCACTAAGACTGCCAAAGCCGGGCCAATGGATGAATAACATCAAGTTGTTATTTGGCTTTATGATGCTGATAACCAGTGTTTGGTTGTTAAGTCTGTTATCTAACCATGTACCAATGTTATGGGTGTATGTAATTTCAATAGTAGCTTTGGCTCTATTAGTCATGCGTACATTGCGTGTGTATGGAAAAAAGGTTGCCACATGGACAGGAGGTGCTCTGATTATATTAATTTCAGCAAGTCTGGTTGTAGGCAGCATAACTTCTAATAAATCGGCCACATTACTCCCTCCTGAGCCAAACTGGGAGCCACTTTCAACAACAGCAATTGAAAATCATATTGCTGACGGAAAAGTTGTTTTTGTCAATGTTACTGCCGATTGGTGTATTACTTGTAAAGCGAATAAGATTGGTGTGTTACTACAAGACCCAGTCTATGGAATGCTGCACCATTCAGAGGTTGTTGCAATGGAGGGCGACTGGACAGTACCTAGCCAAAGTGTAACGAGCTATCTGCAAGAAAATGGACGATTTGGTGTCCCATTCAATATCGTTTATGGTCCTAAAGCCCCTAATGGAATACCTCTTCCCATTGTTCTTACAGATGAATCTGTGATAAGTGCGATTGAGACAGCGAACGGAAATAATAAAGAGTGAAATATAAAAAATTAAGGCGTTGGCTTAAAGAGATTGGTCTTTTCGTTTTTATTGCTGTTGTCTTTTCGATCGGGGTGGATTTGTGGAGGCAACAGAGTATTCCTGTTGCTAATGCTCCCAACATTGTTGGCCAGTCGATTGATGGTAAAAGTGTCGATATCTTTGAAATGAGTAAAGAAAAGCCTGTCATCGTTTACTTTTGGGCTACTTGGTGTCCAGTCTGTAAGTTTGTCAGCCCGACCATCAACTTGATAGATAAAATGGATTCTTATGAAGTTATTGGTGTGTCAATTAGCTCTTGACCTGATGAGCGGATAGCGAAGTTTTTAGAAGCTCACCATTATGACTTTTCGAATTTGAATGATTCACGAGGATTGAATGCGAGAGCTTGGGGGATTTTAGTTACTCCGACGATCGCAGTTGTTAAAGGTGGGCAAATTCAACTCGTTACCACTGGTTTCACGACTCCTATTGGTCTCTTGGCTAGGATTTGGTTTGTATAATAACTGAGAAAATGAGATGAAGATTGGTTATAAAATATTGATTGCAAATGTATTTGTTTCACCGTTTGCGTTAGCAATGACACATGATGATAAAATTGAAGACATTACTAAGATACTTCAAGAAAACCCTTTGATTATAGATAACCTTCATGAAAGCTTACACTTGTATGTGAATCAACAAAAAGCTTTCGAGGCTACAATCGCTGAAAATTACGACTATATGTACAATAACTCTAATCACACAAGCTTTGGTTCTAGTAATGCGAAAACTACGATCATTAATTTTACAGATTACAGTTGTCCTTGGTGCAAGAAATTAGATGGTGTGTTAGATCAACTTGTAGATAAATATCCCAATGATATTAAAGTTGTGAATATTTACGTACCTATTAAAGAGATGTCAAGCCATTCCAATTCAGCGAGTTTTGCCTTAAATGTGTGGGAAAACCATCCAGAAGAGTTTGCTGAAACTCATGCGTTGCTTATTAAAAAACCAGGAATACATGATCAGCGTTCTATTGAACGAATTGCTAAAAGATTGGGTCTTGAGAACCATATCAAATCAGATCCTTTGACCGATGAGATGCTTGCAAGAAACTACCAGATATTTAACCAGTTAGGTATGCGAGGAACGCCCGGGATGTTGTTAAATGGTCAAATTATTCCCGGATATGTGCCACTTGATAAGCTGGAAGCATTGGTGAAAGACTCCGCTGAGTAATTCGGATAGAAAGCTAAACCACCTCAAATTGAGTTATGTAGTGGCGTAGTTAATTTGGCCAATCTTCTTAGCAACAAAGATATCATACCTCCATATTGGATGATCTTATGATAATCAAGGACTTGAGTTAGAAGCAGTTCAGCATTATAACTCCGCACTAACTGGTGACCTCGGTGAGAAAGACCATTTTGAGGCTCTATTTAGCCTGGCTAGCACGCTGAGAAGCCTCGGGAAATATAATGAAGCAGCCGTTTGGTTTGAAAAAGCATGCACTCTTTTCCCCAATACAAAGGAGGCGATGCCATTTTATGCAATGTGTTTGTATAACCTTGGAGAGGATAAAAACGCGGTCGAGAGGTTATTAAACCTCCTGATTGACACAACAAGCTCAGAGGAGATTTTAACGTACAAACGAGCTATCAGGCTTTACGCGCAAGACTTAGATCGAACTTGGTAATTTTAAGGAAATGAAGCTGTGACTATTGATACGACACTCGCCATTGAACATGACATAAACGTCTATCTTGTTAATTCATTTACCAAAGGCGGATTAGGCGGAAATCCTGCTGGAGTTGTTTTAGGCCCACCTTCCCTTAGTACAGAACAAAAAACATACATCGCGCGACAGGTTGGCTTTTCTGAAACGGCCTTTGTGTACACCAATAAAGAAACAGATTTCAAGGTGGAATTTTTTACTGCTGAAGGGGAAGTGGACTTTTGTGGTCATGCCACTTTGGCTGCATTTTTCGTATTGGCTTCGCAGGGGTTCATTGAGCAAGGTTGTTACACACAACAAACAAAAGCAGGTATTCTTCATGTAGCCGTCGATGATAGCTCTATTGTAATGGATCAAACCAAACCTCTGTTTCGTCGCGCCCCTCATGTTAAAGACATCGCTTATGCTATTGGCATATCTAGTGACGTGATTACGAGTACGGGATTGCCTATTGAAATCATCTCGACAGGTTTACCCGATATCATTGTCCCTGTGCAGACTGGACATTTAGATATCCTAAAGCCTAACTTTGCTGCGATATCGAAGCTAAGCCAAGAGTTCAATACTATCGGTTTCCACGTATTTGAACTTAGCAACGATAAGGCAACGATTGCCCATTGCCGAAATTTCGCACCTTTATATGGTATCAATGAAGAATCAGCGACAGGCAGTGCGAGTGGGGCTTTAGGTTGTTATCTTATTAAGCATGGCATCACTGATAGCTTAACGTTCGCTTTAGAGCAAGGACGCTCAATGGGGGCCTTATCTTTGATTCAAGTTACCATTGATTCTAAACAAGGTATCATTCGCCGGGTTAGAGTCGGAGGTCAAGCGTCCTTGGAAGGAATGAAGGAAGTGCCGATAAGTTTATCTCACATTGAAAACCTACGACTTTGCAAGGTTTAGAATGGTTATTTTTCGGTATGTCCTATGCCATCAAAAGCGTAAGAGTTACGTAACTCTTAATGGTTTTTGATGGCGCAGTTCATTCCCTAAATCAGGACGGTGAACATCCTTGATATGAGGATTCATTAGTTTAAGTATCAAATTTTAATCTGATACTGACAAGTTAGAGTGGAGGTTCTAACTCGGAAATGTCCACGGATGATTCTGAGCACCCTGAACGACTGCGTGATCGATGGCTATCAGGCTGGAACAGTTTCAGTTTATAGCCAGACTTTATGTTGACCAATAATATCGAAGAGGAGGTCAACATGAGAAAGTTATCTTCAGGAAAATGCAGCGGCATTAAACGACCATTCAAGTTGGAAGAAATTTGGCGAATTAGAACTAGGCTAGAGCTTGAAAGCGACCTAATGCAGCTTGCACTATTGAACTTAGCCATTGATAGCAAATTAAGGGCAAGTGATTTACTAAGGCTGCATGTATATGATGTTTCTTCGCAAGGTGTAATCTATGAAAGGGTTCAATGCATCCAGCAAAAAACTGGCACCGACGTCCACTACGAGATTACCCCGAGAACGCAACAAAGTATTAGCCGATGGATCTACTCGGCATCCTTAGAGGCAAGCAGTTTTTTGTTTCCAAGTGGTCGCCGAAAAGGACAACCTAT
>NZ_JAHPJI010000001.1:0-1224714 GCF_020515785.1 Vibrio sp. E14 | reverse complement strand
CTATCAGCTACTCATTCTATCGATCGATTATCAGGAACTGGGCAGTAAAACTTGGATTGAATGCGGACTACTATGGCACTCATTCCATGCGCCGTACTAAAGCAACCTTGATCTATGCCAAAACAAAAAACATCAGAGCGGTACAGATTTTACTGGGGCACTCGAAGCTAGATAACACTATTCGTTACCTTGGAGTGGAACTGGAAGACGCTCTGAGGCTCTCAGAGCAAACAGACTGCTGAGGCTTGCTGATACAGGCTTTTCTCCTGAAAAGCCTGTGCCCCAAAACTGTTTAGCTCAAGGTTCCTGACCACTTGCTCATGTCAGTTCTTGACCTACATATACTAATAACAAATTATGAGCCTAGTTGATCATTTGTGATTATACAGACATGTTTTGCAATTTATGAGTGGAAGGAAGAATAAGACTCATAAAACAGTATGTTGCTGCTATGGCGTCTGTATTTTCTGAAAATACTATAAAGCCAATGTTTGCTGAAAAGAAACTGTTAGCGGATGTTCTGTTTACCTCACTTACTAGTACAAAGAACAGTTAAGTTTATTTAGAATGACTTAAGCTGTAATTTTAGTAAGGTTTTCAATATGAGCTTTCCCTCAGATATCAAAATGGCGATGCGAGATTGTATCCTCAAAATTTTTTGGCCTAAAAAGGACATATTAAGTTTTTTTAGTAATTGTGGTTGTTCCAAACAAGATATGACAGTCATCGGGAATCTCGCTGACGTACATCGTCACGAAATCATCGATAACATGTTTGATCACCTATCTAATAAAAGCGACCAAGGGTTAGGTGTTTTCAGGTCAATGCTGCAAGCTCTGACTAATTGGTCTCAATTTGACCCCTATTACTTTGATAAGCTGCGCAAGCTCAATAGAACTGATGCTGAGGGTTCTATTAGCCACTTAAAACAGCTGCAAGAGATTCGAGATCATAAGATAAAGGCCGAGCGCAAAGCCCGTGAAGAACGAGCGGAGGCAAATCAAAAACCGACACAAACATTGAATGCACTGAAAGAGCGTTATCTGGCTTTAATGTCGGGAGTGGAGTCATTACAGCGTAGAGGTTATGAGTTAGAACAGATTCTGTTAGAGCTTGCAAAGCTATCTAAATGCGAAACAACTGAGCCTTTCAGAGTGAGGGGGGAGCAGATAGATGGTGCTATCAAATTTGATGGTGAGCACTACATTGTTGAAGCAAAATGGTAAGAACAATCAGCGTCTAATGAACCGATCTATCAATTAGTGGGAAAAGTAGAAGGTAAGCTTTACGGCCGAGGAATTTTCGTATCGATTAATGGATTCAGTACAAATGTTTTAAGCTCTTTAGTGCATGGAAAGGCAATAAAAACAATACTCGTTGATGGACAAGATCTGATGATGGTTTTAGAAGGATATCAAACATTTTCTGATATGTTAGACAAGAAAGTGAAGTCGGCTCAAACGAAAGGCGACATATACGTTAACGCTATTGATGGGCGTTCTAAAATCAGCTAACAAACGTCCAAGGATTCAACATACTTTTGCTCATCTGACAGAAGCGCTGTAGAGCATCTGTCCTAAAACGTTTATTTCCAAAACAGAGTAAAGAAGGCACTTTTACGTGTGTGATCACCGATGGTCAAGAAAAATCATAAACGCCTAGCGAGTAGTGAGCTGTACGAGCGTCAGGAGTGGCTTTATTATTTTACTTTACCATCATTTCCCTTAAGTACCCTTTTGGCAGGGTGATGGTTTCACGCAGTGACTAAGCCTTCAGGGACAAAAAAGCGTACATACCTATATACATGGTATGTACGCTTAATTAATCATTCATAAGCTTGAGTCCGGAGATACGTTAGTAGTCCTAAAGCTAGACCGTCTAGGTCGTGACAACATTGATGTTCAACAGACAATAGATGCTCTCACGACTAAGGGAATCAAAGTCATATGCCTTGATTTACCAGCAGCTGATTTAAGTAGCTCTGAGGGTAAGCTAATGCTGCAAATGTTCTCTGCATTCGCTGAGTTTGAAAGAAACAGAATTAGAGAGCGTACTCAAGAGGGGCTTAATAGAGCTAAAGCTAAGGGTAAGAAACTAGGTAGACCAGCAGCCAAAGGTACTACTGAGAACGTACAGAGATGTAAGGCTGATGGTTTATCGCAGAGTGCTACAGCTAAAGAGCTAGGTGTAGGTATTGCTACAGTTAAGCGACATTGGAATAAAGTCTTTGTAGGTGACTAAACTAAAGCGCCCATTAAGCTCGGGCGCTTTAAAGTACTAGCTGAAATTATCTACATGATATCTAAGCTAAGGATTTCACCTGTATCATTTTCTTCATCCCAGATACATGTAACTGAAGTCTCAGAGTTGCAATCTTGACATGTGAATTCACCTGATCCTGAATATTGCGTTGTATGATTTCCTGAAGGTTCTTCCCCCTCAATATTTAGTTGTGATAGGTCAAATGGGATATTGGCTCCACAATCTTCATTAACACAAGTGATGCTTGGCATAAATTCGATTCCTGTTATGTGATTTGTTCGCAAATTGCCTTTCAGTTCTTAGTTAGCTGAAATTGAAAAATCTATATAAGTCCGAGGCGTTTCATTTCATTTGGATCGGATTTTATCGCCGAAAGATCCATATCACACCTATGAAAGTGAGCTGTGTGTTTAAAACAGTTTCCATTAGGTTTGTTAGGAGATGAGTGTGCTGCGTGGACTATTCTTACATCCTGAGGCTCGTTAAATGTTGGTTCTATCCATTCAACGTATGCATCGTCATGGCTAGTAATTGGTTGTCCACACTCATCGCAAATAATAGGTAGTCCAGTGCTTTTTAGTGACATTATTCATCTCCTTTGTATACATAGAAATCAACCGAGATACCGGCTTCTTGAAACATTTCTAGGGCGACCTGGCCACTTCTATCCCATTTTGAATCAGAATCCCCGGGCTTCAGCGCCACAACACGCTTAACCCCTGCTTGAATAATTGGTCCGGCGCATCTGGAACATATTGGCTTACCCCATACAAAAAGGGTGGCTCCTCGAGCTCTGCTACCAGCTGCAATCAGTGCATTGACTTCAGCGTGTACCACAAGATCTAGTTTTGTCTCTTTATCTTGAAGTCGCTTTACACTATCCTCGACGCCAAATGGGAAACCATTGTATCCAATAGTTATATCTCCCCCTTTTTTAGAGAAAAGAACGGCTCCAACCTTTGCATTGGGATCTTTTGACCACTCTGAGACATGCTTTGCTAATTTACAGAAGCGTATATCCCATTTAGACATGGGCATATCTGCCCAAGACCATTTGGATGGTTTACCAGTTTTGCTCAAGGATCACCTCTCCATTAGAGTCTGTATGCTTAACATATTGGCGATTGACACCTTGACGAGTTACTTCGTCTACGTGCAGAACTTTACCCACGCAATTCCCATCTGAATCTAAGACGTCATATTCATATAAGTCTTTCTCAGCCATAGAACCTTTGGTTCTATAACTAGTTCTTTTGAGCGATTGAGTAGGAGACAGCTTAAGGACATTTTTTAGTTCCATATTGCTTCCTATTATTGAATTGTTAGGTGTTTGTATGTGTGCAGTATCTATGATGCTTGTTCCATTTGTTCGTGAGGAATATTAATTAAAAAGAAAGAAGTGGATAGAGGGAGTTGTGTGTTTTGTGAGCTATAACAATATGTTGTCATATCCCCATATAACGTATTGATGTCGCAACCCTGATGGTGCCAGTGAGGTCCCCCTCTTTTTAAAAAACTCTTATAGTAGTAAACGTAGAGCTTATTTTTATTTTAAATAAATCCGTAAGTTAATAAATAGCTTTGGCTTTTTCTTATATTAAGCGTTATGGAATCTATCTTTATTTTGTTGTTATATGACCTTAGTTCATTCAGAGCTAGGAGGAAAATTGAACGACAAGTATCACCATTTTGTAAGGCTTCCACCGCCCACAATTAACAAGCTCAATAGTCAACTTAGACTGAAGGAGTATTACGATGCTTTGGATGTATTCCGGTACATCAGTGGACTAACTCATCAACACTATTTTCAATCCAGACTGATGTATCAAACTGAACTCATGGGTATCCAGAATAGGCTAAATTCTCTTCTTAAGCCTTTGGGTTACAAATTGGTTTCGCGAAAGGTTCCTGTTGGTATTCAAAAAGCCCATAAAGTTGGAAGTGATGAGAGGCGATGGGGCTTTGAGGAAATGAAGCCTTATGAGTTAAAGCAGTACCTTAAAAAGTACTCGGTATTGAGTCGGTTGAAAGAGCTAGATCAAATTGTAGTGGATAAGTGAAATTGGTCACTACACTAGAGGTTTTGCAATACCTGAGGTAATCCTCTAAATGTTAATTTAGCAAAATCACTGACTCATTTATGTCCAAGAGCTTGCTGGCGTAGTTCAAAGCAGACACTTGCTTTGGGTTACTCGACTCTAAGTAACTTTATTGCTATGTTTCGCAAAATATATGGAGAACCTCCTGCGCGTCATTTTTTCCAGATGCCGTGCAGAATAATGTGTTGACCGGCTGAGGGAAAAATGAAAACCAAAATAATAATGTCGTTTCTACTCGCTACATTGTGTGTCAGTGTCAGCGCCAGTACGAATGAGCCGAAATACCATTCTGCGCTAACAGTCAAAACGGCATTCAGTGAAGACAGAGACAAGCCTGTAGAAGTCTACTACTGGTATCCCACAACGAACGGAAAAACCAACTTCACGTTTGGTAGGGGTAACATTTTTAAATCAGTCGAAACGCAGTTAGATGCCCCTTTAGCAAGTGGAAAATTTCCCGTTGTGCTTTTGTCGCAGGGCGGAACACGGTCAGCATTTTCCCATGGTGGTTGGATAGCTTCAGGCCTAGCGAAACAAGGTTATATCGTTGTGGTACCAAAGCCTCCTGCACCGAACGAAATCAATGCAGAAATGGCTGTTGATGAAATCACTTTCAGGACTAGTGATTTGGTGCTTGGGCTGAACGAATTAAGTTCGGTCGGGATACTGTCCGGAGGTGTAGATACTGATGAAGTGCAGGGTGTTGGCTTTTTTCTGGGTGGCACATCTATGCTGATGCTCTCCGGAGCGCAAATAAGCCCGGAAAAATATCGAACATCGTGTCACGACGCCACCAATATAGACTGTCATTGGTTACGTGAAAATAACGTTGATATTACCAACACCCCGGATCAAAAATTCCCCCGATTTCAGTCTGAAAACAAACTGAAATCGGTCGTCGTTATCAACCCTGAGCTAACGAAAACTTTTGTCCCTGAAACTCTGGCCTTGATGAACAATGCTATCACCGTGGTGACGCTTTCTGATCGGCTACATCCCGCACTGACACCAGCCGAATCACTTGTTGCTCTTCCCAATGTGACATTTCAAGAGATTCCCAGTGCGAGTCAGTTTAGTGCGTTCGCAGAATGTACTGAGCGTGGCATTAAAATTCTCGCATCAGAAGGGGAGGAAGCACTTTGCCAAGAGCGTGGCGAGGTTTCCAGAAAGGACAATCATCAGCAAATTTTGGATGTAATTCTGGCTAGGTTAACAAAGTTATAAGAGTGCAACAATGCGGAGCTTTCTTACACATTGTGTGCTTGAGTAAGCAAAGCGAGGAGTAAGTTTTTCAGGCTTGTCCCCACAACATATTGCAAGACATACTGATGACTGTATTACTTGCCTTAATTAAGTACTTGTACCAGCATTTTAAAACTCAGAAGAACACACAAAATACCAACGATTTTCTTAAGAACTTTATTTGGGAAATACTCTGCGCAACGCACGCCGAGGCTAGTAGTTAAGTAGCTGCTAATGGAGAAGCTGATCATTGCAGGAAGGTATATGTATCCTAATACTAAGTTGTTCCAATCTGTATTTTCCCATCCGTTTAACATGTAACCGAGGCTTCCTGATAGCGCTATAGGGAAACCTATCGCAGCAGAGGTGCCTATAGCTCGTTTTACCTCAAAATTTTGCTGGACAAGATAGGGGATGATCAACCCCGCACCGCTTATTGAGACAAGTGCTGATACAGAGCCAATCACAGAGCCTACAGTGATGTTACCGATAGCCCCATGTGGGGTCGGGTTGTGCTCATTTTCAGTGTTGAGAAACATCTTATAAGCTACATACAACATGAATACGCTGAAAAAAACTGCCAGATAGATTCCCTGTAGATACGATGCTACGAATGTGGCGCAAAATGTTCCGACTAGAACTCCGCTCAACATTTTTACTACCATTGTCGAGTCTACATTCTCTTTTTTGTAGTGAGCGCGCATGCTGCCCAATGTTGTAATAATCATTGAAGCCATTGATGTCCCTAACGCAAGATGGACCACTTCTGTATCAGCTATTCCCTGTAGTGAAAACAGAAACGCAAAAATAGGGACGGCCATTCCACCACCACCCACACCAACGAGTCCTGCGAGCAAGCCAATGCCCAAGCCTGCTGTAATGTAATAGATAATAAAGATAGGTTCGTTCATGATGGTTCTGCCTTCGATAAAATGGTCGTTGCTAAAATGTTACTCGAACGCTAACTTGCTATGGTAACGTTAAGAGGACAGAAAATAATGAATAATGGCCAAAATGGAATTGAGTAAATAAAGTGACAAACTCTGACTACAGCGAATGGAAAAATGGAGCCGCACTGATCGCTAAGGAGTGGCAGCATGAAAGGAGCGACTTCAACCATTTGGAGCAACGGC
The DNA here is from genome assembly GCF_020515785.1 of Vibrio sp. E14. Taxonomy (NCBI): domain Bacteria; kingdom Pseudomonadati; phylum Pseudomonadota; class Gammaproteobacteria; order Vibrionales; family Vibrionaceae; genus Vibrio; species Vibrio sp. E14. The sequence continues at coordinate 1,217,978 of NZ_JAHPJI010000001.1, read as the reverse complement.
CACATAATTGGCACAGTCATCATCGAGGCCAGCTACTGTGTATAGATGAAGGGCTAATACAGGTAAAAACCGATGAAGGAGCGTGGATACTACCACCTCACCGAGCTGGTTGGATCCCCCCGGGTGCGATGCACAGTGTTTATTTTTGTGGTTCTCTGAAAGGTCGTTCATTACTGTTTACTCCAGAGAGTTGTGAGCGGTTTCCAATGAGACCTTGTGTGTTCCAAATGAGCGATGTGTTGAAAGCCCTATCGGTTAGAGTATCGATATGGAGCAAAACAGACGGGCTATCCATACAGTCTTTACGTATTCTTGCCGTAATATCCGATGAAATCGTCAATAGCCCTCATGAGTCACTCCACATCCCACAGCCCAGAGATCCGAGACTGCAAAAAGTTACTCAAGCGATTTTAATAGACCCAAACAGCAAACATTCTGTGGAGCATTGGGCAAATATCGGGGCAGTCTCATCTCGGACATTAAGACGATTGATTCGAAGTGAGTTAAACATGAGTTTTAGTGAATGGCGGCAACAAGCACTGCTAATACATTCGTTAGAAATGATGGCACGCGGAGAATCAGTAGGAGCGGTTGCACATGCTTTGGGTTATTCGACGCCCAGTAACTTTATCGCTATGTTTCGTCGGGTCTATGGTGATTCACCCACGCGTTACTTTTCGAGTCGTGGCATATAGTTGCCAAGAGCTTACCTAAATTAGGTTCGTTTTTATGTACTGAGGTTTACATTCATTTACTCACGCAACATAAGCAAGTGCTTCTAGCTTCTTTCTGCCCGAATGAGCTGAAATCAATTTCGAAGTGGATAATAGAGTTCAAGATTTTAAAATACTTAATCTAATGGAAGGCAAGACTTCACTCCTACGGCTATTGATAGCATAAAGAGGGAGGCTGTTCTAAATGTATTTAAAAAAATAATCGTTCAACTTGTGTCATACAGGCTCTTTATCGTCTCCCTCAACCACACGATTTTAGGGTTCTTGTTATTGCGTTTGTGCCAAATCATAGTAAATGGAATCAGTAGCTTGTGCTGATAATCTTCGGCAATGGGGATAGGCAACGCTATTAAGTTGGGGTGAAGCTGTTCGCAGTATCGCTGACAATACTTTGGTGCTGTGGTTAACATTTGATGGTCGGGCTTTTCTGCAACAAATAAAGCTTGCTCGAAACTCGCCATCGTTAGGCTAACGTTTCGAGTATATCCCTGTTCAGCCAAGATCTCATCCAATGCCCAACTGTCATTTTTCTCCCATGCTACATTGATGTGGGCATAGCTTAAGAAAGTATCCAAATTCCACTCTTGCTTGAGCGCAGGATGATCTTTGCGGACATACACCATAGGTAAATCCGAAAACAGCACTTCGAAATTAATAAAATACGGGAGCAGTTCTAACGACTCTTTGGAGCGAGGATGGCTTTCACGGCCAGTAAAACCAATATCCACTTCACCGCTGGTAATGGCGTCTAACGAGTCGTAATCCCAGTTATGGAACTTTACCGTTGAGTCTGGATAAAAATCATGGATTCGTTTGGTCAGTTCATCCGCCATGATGAGTGACAATGGCGACTCTACTCCAAGATGAAATTTAACCCCGCTTGGCGCATCATCACCTCGGTGTGAAACAATCAGGTTACCGATCTGCATCCAGTCTGACAAAAGCACTTGCACGTTTGTCGCGAGATTTGTTGGCTTTAGGCCTTGCGGCGTATTCACAAAAAGCGGGTCATCAAACCAAGCGCGCAATTTGCCTAAAGACTTACTCACGGTTGAGGGAGTTACATTAAGTTTTTTCGCCGTTTTAGTAACACTCTGCTCTTGCAGTAGCAATTGCAGAGTGAGCAGTAAATTAAGATCAAGTCGGGCAAGAGATTTCTTCATAAGGCTCACTAACGTTCTGATTTGGAAATAATAATATTATGGAGAGTCCAATAACGCTACTAGCAACCAACGCTATCATTAACATCATCACAGCCGACACACCTAACGTCGCCATCAACCAAATGTAAAGTGCAGACCAAGAAACCTGACCTATGCCAAGCATAGAGCTTGCAAGTCCAGCTTTGTGTGAGAATTGGCTTAACGCTTGACTCATCGCCACACCAAACCCCATAGGGAAACTCATGCTGAGCAGAGTGAATCCTACCATATAAAGTGTCGCACTATCGCTATTCAAGTGAGCCGCGAGAATAACGATAGCCGACAGGAAATTGGTCATTTGTGCAGCGAACATCAATGTGGTTTGTTTGAAGTAAGACAAAGCAAATGGTACTGAAAACGATGTTGCCATACCTACCATTGCTAGTAGTGCCATCGTGGTTGAGTAATCGCCTCGAGTAAAGCCAATCGAATCCATTATTATCATTGGTGACGTATTTACATAAGAGAGAATCGCTGTGACGCCTAAAGATGTATAAATAACGCGCGATATAAAAAAACGGTTATATAGTGATTCGTTCGAATCTTCATTCATATCTAAAAGTGTGCGCTTGGTTTTAGGCAAGGTTTCTTTTAAGACAAAGCAAGCAATTAAGCCTATCGCAATCCCCATCATCGCCATGGCAGTGAATAACACGGGCCACGGAAACTTGATCATAATCAGATTGCCGATCACGGGGGCAAGTACTGGGATAGAACAGATAATTCCATTGAGCATCGATAGAACCTTAGCTCGCTTTGGGTCCCCTAAAGTGTCACGCAAAATGGCAAAGGCCACTACATAGCAACATGCGGCACCTACGCCTTGGAAAAAGCGCATTATTAGGAAGCTATTACTGGTCTCAGCAGAGCCCGCGAACATTGATGCAAGGGTAAAAATCACTGCACCGCAAATGGCAACAGGTTTGCGTCCAAAACAATCAGCAGCCCGCCCAACAAAAACCATCGTCGATGCTAGACCAGCGAGGTAAATAGAAAAGGCAATATGAAGTTGTGATTCGCTCGCAGACAAGTCATTGGCGATTTGTGGTAAAGCAACCAAGTAGAGATCTATTGCCGTAGGATAAAGCAACACAAAGGCGAAGCTACATATCAGATATCGGGGTAAATTAATTTGTTCCATTACTACCTCGTGAAGGAATTGGGCTTACGAGGATGATATGCAACATTACTCATCTTGGCGCGTTACCTTTCTGACAACAGGTATTTCCATATACGACATCAGCAACGATTGTTGCTACAGCAGTCAAACTTACACTGAGAAGAACCTGGTACTGGGCGAAAGTAATCTATACAACCGAGTCCACAACATTAGCTAAATAGATAACGATGGACATTAGTGACCTGGAGTTTTCTCAAGCTGTATTAAGCTCTCAACACCGCAGGGCTAAATAGTGTGGTTAAGCCTTTGATTCGGATGTAGCCTGCCTTTGCAATCTCTTTCCCCAAAATACAATGTATTTTGCTTTACAGGAATCAGAAGGCCTGACTCTGTTTCCCTTTGTTCGTCGCGAACGCTACCACCGTGAGTCGTAGAGCCTTGGTTATCGAAACCATTAACTCATGTTAGTGAAAGGAGATTCCTGCTCTCTACAGTGCTTCTCTCACCAATATTCTGTTTGGGCCATTATCGCTAACATCCAGACGCGAAATAGCATAAGATACACGGCCTTTACTAGCACTGAGCCACTCATCGTAATGACAGATAAAACACAGCAAGCGACATTTGCCGATCTTGGCCTGATTCCAACCTTAGTCGAGCGACTAGAAGCGTTAGAATACAGCCAACCGACGCCCATTCAATCTCATACCATTCCTTATATCCTTGAAGGGAAAGATATTGTTGGCGGTGCCAATACGGGCTCTGGTAAAACCGCTGCTTTTTCGCTGCCAATTCTGCAAAAAATTGTTCAGCAAGACGAATCAAATAATCGACGTGGTAACTTCGTTTCTCACCTGATTTTAGTTCCAACTCGTGAGCTGGCATCACAGGTGGCATACAACGTCAAATCTTACTCATACCATCTTAGAGATAAGATCAAAACGGTTGCCGTATTTGGTGGTGTATCGGTGAACCCACAAATGCTGGCGCTTCGTGGTGGCTGTGACATTATCGTAGCTACGCCGGGTCGATTACTTGATCTGGTATCCAGTAACGCGATTAAGTTGGACCAAGTAAAAACGCTCGTGCTCGATGAAGCTGACCGTATGTTGAGCCTCGGATTTACCGAAGAACTCAATAAGATTCTTGCGTTACTGCCAGAGAAGAAACAGACGCTGCTATTTTCTGCTACTTTCCCTGATAAAGTCACGACGCTTGCTCAGCACTTGCTCCACGACCCTGTTGAAGTTCAGTTGCAGAGCGCAGAAGCCAGCACTTTGGTGCAACGCGTGTTTAGTGTAAATAAAGGTGAGAAAACGGCGGTACTTGCGCACTTAATCAAACAGCATCAGTGGCGACAGACTTTGATTTTTGTGAATGCTAAGAATGCCTGTAACCATTTAGCTCAAAAACTGTCAAAACGCGGTATTACAGCTGAAGTTTTCCATGGTGATAAAGGGCAGGGCGCTCGTACTCGTGTACTTGACGGTTTTAAGTCTGGCGAGATTCAAGTTCTTATTGCCACCGATATCGCAGCACGTGGCCTTGATATTGAAAAGCTGCCAGTGGTGATTAACTTCGATCTCCCGCGTAGTCCTGCTGACTATATGCATCGAATAGGGCGTAGTGGTCGTGCTGGTGAAGTGGGTCTAGGGTTATCTCTTATCGATTACGATGACTACCACCATTTCAAAGTGATAGAAAAGAAAAATAAGTTCCAACTTGAACGCGAGCAGGTAGTAGGTTTTGAAGTGGAAGACGATCAGAGTGAAGCCTACTTTTTACCAATGAAGCCGCGAGCAAAGCCGGCAGGTACGGGTAAAAAGAAGAAAAAGCGTAGTCAATAGAATACGTAAACAACCTGTGAGTTTACTTACGGGAGGCGCTGGAGAAGGGGGCGCACTAGCTTGAGTATTCGCTTCTAGCCATTTCTTTAAAGAACAATAGAGCCTTGCTGGAACTACCAGTAGGGCTCTATTGCTTTTCAAGGTTATGTACTATCGACGCGTCGGACGTCCACGAGGTGAGCGTTTTTTAAATGCGGATGCAGCTTTAGCTTGTGACTTGAGGATAGAGTCAACGGTTAGCGGCATTGGCTCTTTAGGTTCAAGACCATGCGGGAACGTACGAGCTCTCGGTGGTAAATCATATTCTTCTTCACTTGCGCGTGGCATGCGCTTAAAGCGATAAAGGTAAAAGTTTTCTAATTTTTCTCTCGCCCATTCGGTCTTCTTTAAATACTTCACACTACTTGCAATCGAAGGCTTAGTGTTAAAGCAATTAAAGCGCATTGCTGTATCTAGAATGTCCCAGCCATAAAAATCCACCAACTCTTGCAACATAGTTTCTAGCTTTAACCCGTGCAGTGGGTTATTTCGTTGCAGTTCGATTCTTTCTTCGTCAGTCATCATTTTAGGGGCCTTACTCATCAAAGGGTGGAGTTTAGCAAAGTATACATTACAGAGATATCTATAGTTAGGCAGCGATGGTTTGGATTGCAACTCGATTTGATGTTGTTAGTGCGTACTTGCATGAGCCAAATTAACCAATTACCTGTGTGAATACGGATATGTTTTTTCTACCTTGAAAAGCACAGGTGGAGTTGCGACTGTTCCTCTTCTTGAATTGCTGTTCAAAAACTCTCACTAAAGATCAGCGTACTCTAATGCAATGTTAAATCTTTGTGTAATAAGTGAGATTTTTGTTGTTCTTTTACTAATGTCTAATATTCCTACCGATAGCAATACATGCTTAATAGGTTCAAATCAAAAATTAGCCATACCACTTTCTTGGTGTGGCCTCGATGTTTGATGTGGGTGTTGTCTCGTATTGGTCTGTATACCAAGCGAAACTCTAGTTGGCATAGTTCAACGTTGAAATATAACAAAGGATAGCTCAATGTCTGACTCAAGTAAGACCTTTTACAGGGATGTGCGCAAAAAACCGCATGAATTTGAAAGTCGTGAAGACTTTCTAAACCATGATTTAACCATCATGAGCTTTCGTCGCTGGGGTATTCATTTGCCATCACGTGATTACAGTATTGAAATCGAAGACTGGGTGCCTGCATTAGCCGCAACCATTGGTAAAGTGGTGATGGTCACCGCCATGGTTGCTGCCTTTGCTGCTCAGTTCGGTTTATCTCCGGAGTTCGTTGCAGAAAACGTGCGTTACGAATTGCTTATCGCGGGTGCTTTGTTCGTTATTTTGTTTTCTGCCATCCTAAACCCGAACGCAAACCTAGCCGGTACCCACGGCCCAATGATACCGCTGATTCCCATGATTGCTGCCGCAGGAGGGCATCCTCTGGCGCTTGGCTTGATGGTATGTGCTTTTGGCTTAATTCTCGCTTTGACTAAAGGCGGTTCTAAACTCATGACCTTGACTGGCATTGGGGTTCGAGGAGGGTTATTGATCTACCTAGGCGCTGTTGGGTTGCTCGGACAGATTAATAAGACGGAAGCGTGGGCTGCTAGTACGGATCAAGGTTACATCTCGTTTGTGGTCATAGGCCTAACCGTTATGGTTTATGCCTACCTAGCTAAGATTAACAAGCGTTGGTTGGCAATCCCACTGTGTTCGGCTCTCGCGGGTATTGTTGCTTATGTGATGGGCGCTGAGTTTGCTTTTACCACTGAGCCGGGCCTGCCTAATTTCAGTCCATTCTATTGGTGGGGTGAAGATACAGGCTGGCAACTAGGTTGGCCAACCTTAGAGCACTTTATTGCCGTGACTCCATTTGCGCTACTGGCAGTCGCTATGTGGTCCCCTGATTATCTTGGCCATCGTGTGTTTCAAGAACTTAACTACCCGAAAGAAGCGAAAGGCGTACTCATGGATGTCGACGACACGATGGTCGGAGCGTCTGTTCGTCAGGGAGTTGGCTCACTATTAGGTGGCGGAAACCTAGCTTCTTCTTGGGGAACGTACATGATTCCAGCCGCAATTGCTAAACGTCCTATTCCAGGTGGCGCACTGTTAACGGGTTTCATGTGTATTGCTGCGGCGGTAATTGGCTATCCAATGGATCTAGCAATGTGGGAGCCTGTTCTGCGCGTTGCTTTGATTGTCGGTGTATTCTTACCACTTCTTGAGGCGGGCATGCAGATGATCCACAAGCATAAAGATTCACTCAGTGCAGGTATCTGTATTTTTGCCTGTGCATTCGTTAATCCAGTCTTTGGCTGGGCAATCACGATGCTACTGGATAACCTTGGACTTATCGGCGACCATGAGCGTGCCAACGAACTGTCGCGAAAAGATAAATACCTGATTCCTGGCACTGCATTTATCGTTTGTGCAGGTTCGCTTGCTGTCGTTGGTCAGCTTCCGGGTATTCCTGCTCTGATCGGTTAATCGAATTATGTTCTAAAGGACTAGTTGGAGTGGTAAGTAAGAGGGCTTTCTCAAGCTATGCCTATTTTTCAAAAGTAAAAGGTTTGGACTGTGTAGTTAAGCCTTCAAAGCGCATGTAGGGAAAGCAAGGCTCAAACAAAAAGCTACCTAGTAATAGGTAGCTTTTTGTATAGACATTTAGCCTACGAAGTCGTGACTAAATAATTGATTCAATGCCATATTTTTCGCCGTAGTGTTCAACGACAAAATCAATGTCTTTGTCACCGCGACCGGATAAGTTGATCAGAATTGAGCCAGTTTCTCCTTGCTTCGCGAGTTTAATCGCGTAAGCGACAGCGTGTGCGGATTCAATCGCTGGAATAATCCCCTCTTCGCGAGACAGTTCAAAGAATGCATCAATCGCTTCGTCATCGGTGATTGAGCCGTAATTGACACGGCCAATGTCTTTTAAGTAACTATGCTGAGGCCCAACCGATGGGTAATCCAAGCCACTTGCTACAGAGTACACTTCCTGAGGTTCGCCTTGCTCATCTTTAAGCATGTAAGACTTAAATCCGTGCATAATACCTGGCTCACCGAGTGTGAGTGTTGCAGCGTGCTCGCCAACCTTTTGCAAAGAGCGGCCCGCGGGCTCGACGCCGTGAATAGCGACTTGTTCATCGTCTAAGAAAGCAGTAAATAGCCCCATCGCATTAGATCCTCCCCCAACACATGCAACGAGATTATTGGGTAGCTTACCAGTCATTTCTTTGAATTGAACACGTGCTTCGTTGCCGATAATTGATTGGAAATCTCGTACCATTTTAGGGAATGGGTGAGGGCCAACGACAGAGCCTATCGCATAAAGTTGTGTGTCAGGATCTTTTAGGTAGGCTTCGAATGCAGAATCTACCGCTTCTTTGAGGGTTTTGCGCCCATGAATGGCAGGAATGACATTAGCACCAAGGATTCTCATGCGGACGACATTCGGATGCTCTTTGGCGATATCAACTTCACCCATGTAAATATCGCATTTCAAGCCAACCAATGCCGCGGCTGTAGCAAGCACAACACCGTGTTGTCCTGCGCCAGTTTCTGCAATCAGTTTCTTCTTACCCATCTTTTTAGCGAGAATGGCTTCTCCTAAGCAGTGGTTAATTTTATGTGCGCCTGTATGATTTAAGTCTTCGCGCTTTAGGTAGATGTCTGCTCCGTATTTTTTAGACAAGTTTTCCGCATGGAAGATTGGGCTAGGTCGTCCAACAAAGTGCTTATACAAACGAGCAAGCTCCGCTTTAAATTCAGGATCTTTGCTGCATTCCTCATAAGCTGCGTTGATGTCACGCATGATTTGTTCAAGCTCCGGCGGCACGAAGCTACCACCGTATTCACCAAAGTATCCTTCTTCATTGGGCATGGTGAGATCAAACGAGTTTTTTATTATTTACATCCTAGTTAACGAAAGTATTGATACTTTTATACCCAAAATTTGGAAGAGGTTGTGTGATCAGTTGCTTAAATCAGAATTCGCGATCTAGTGAACTAGTTAAAAAGTACAATTTGTGTGGTTGGTAACGGGTTGGATACAACATAAGGTGGGGTTTAAGAGGCGCAAAAAAGCCCCGAGAGATCCTAGGCTGTCATAAGAACCTCTCGAGGCAAACAGAGTGCTGGAAATACACTCTGCGATGGTGTCTGGAAACAAAAGTTAGATTCGTTTCCTTTGCCAGATATTAGGGTTTTAGAATGAGTTGATGTCAGCGAAATGTCACAAGTTAATCGCGGTATATAAAGCTTATTTTTTATTTTTGAACAATGGGTTAGAAAATAGACTACAACAGACTAACCTACCGTGTGTTCTGCATCTTTTAAATTGAACACGATCTTTCTTTGTTTCGAATCGACGTCTTTAACCAACACGTGCACTTTAGTCCCTAAAGTAAACGTGGTGCTCTGGCTAGAAATTTTTTGTTTGACTGCATCAAATTCGAACTCACCATTTTGGAAACTTGATAAAGGAATGAGACCTTCGATTCGGTTTTCCTCTAACTCAACAAATACTCCGAAGTGTGTGACCCCAGACACTGTCCCCGTGAAGTGTTGCCCGATAAATGGCTTCATGTAATGACATTTCAGTGCTGATTCAACCTCTCGACTCACTTCATCTGCCTGACGAGATTGATGCGAACAGTGCACGCTCAGTTGCTCGATCACTTTTGTATCGTAAGGGTAGTTGTTCGCAGCACCTGTCAATTGACGAATAGGCTTTAGTTTCATGAGCAGACTGCGTAGCTTGCCTGTTTTTTGCTCTCGAAGTTTAGCGCGAATGGCGCGGTGAACGAGTAAGTCTGGGTAACGACGAATTGGCGAAGTAAAGTGTGCGTATGCGTCATAGGCTAAACCGAAGTGACCCATATTCTTCGGCGAATACTCGGCTTGACTCTGAGAACGTAGCAGTAGGGTACGAATCACATCACACTCATCTAAATCTCGTACTTGTTCCAGTAATGCGTTGTAGTCATGAGAAGTTGGTTTATCACCGCCCGCAAGCGTTAGCCCTTTGTCTGCAAGCATCATTCTTAATGAAGACAGTTTTTTCATCTGAGGACCAGAGTGCACGCGGTATAAGCTCGGTATTTTTTGTTGCTGCAAAAATTGAGCGGTGGCAACGTTGGCACATAGCATGAATTCTTCGATCATTCGGTGGGCATCATTTCGAACTACAGGAACGATGGACGCGATTTTCTTTTTATTGTTTAACGTGAATGAAAGCTCTTGCGTGTCAAAATCAATGGCACCACGGACTTGACGTTGACCAGATAGGTTCAAATACAAGCGATGGAGATTCACCAGGTGCTGTTTAATGTTTTGTTTTGGGTTCTTACCTTGGTATTTTTTTGCTTCCGTTGATTGGGAAACAATGCGGTAAGCTTCGTTATAAGTTAAACGAGCATGCGAGTGAATGATCCCTTCAGAAAACTCTGAATCTAGCATGTTACCTTCGTCGTCAAAGGTCATCTCACATACCATAACCAATCGGTCTTCATTCGGGTTAAGCGAGCACAAACCGTTAGATAATGTTTCTGGTAGCATTGGTACAACGTATCCGGGGAAGTAAACGGACGTTGCACGAGATTGCGCCTCAAGATCTAAATGGTCGTTTGGCTGAACGTAGTGAGATACGTCTGCAATCGCGACGAATAACTTCCAATGCCCATTGTCCATTTGGTATGCATAAACGGCATCATCAAAGTCTTTCGCGTCGTCCCCGTCGATAGTGACGAACGGTAAATCTCGATAATCCACTCGTGACGTTTTGTCTTTTTCTTCTACGTGATTGCCAAATGCGGAAGCAGCGTGAAGAACTTCATCATCCCAATGGTCATTGATGCCATGTCGACGTAACGCCAATTTAACTTCAATCCCTGCTTCTCCCGGACGCCCTAATACTTCCGCCACTTCAACTGTTGTTGATTGTCTGTGATCTGGATAGGCCGTGACTTTACAATGAACGAGTTTACCGGCACTTTTGGCGATAAGATCATTTGGTGTGACATGAATGGTTTGAGTCAGTTTCGCGCTTTCTGGCACTAGATAGAAGTTCGAACCTTTTCTCTTTAACAAGCCCACGATATGGGTTGTTTTTCGTTCCACTATTTTGATGAAACGATGATTTGAGCGTCCTTGATGCTGAGCATTGCCTTTCAGAACCAGTACGATATCGCCATCAAACACATGAGTAAGTTGGTGTTTAGGTAAGAAAAGGTCTTTTTCATTACTGTCGTAAGTGACAAAACCAAAGCCGTCTGCGTGAATGCTGACCTTTCCAGAAACCAAAGCGGTTTGATCGACTTTTTTATAACCACGGCGATGCGTGAAAATCAACTGGCCATCGCGCTCCATAGCGCGTAAACGTTTTTTTAAAGCGTCTTTTTGTGGTTTCTCATCTAAGCCAGTAGAGCGAGAAATTTGCTCGTGACTTAAGTGATTTTTGACTTTATCGAATAGGCTAAGGATAACGTCTCGGCTAGGGATAATGTGCTCGTAATTATTAGAATTTATTGATTGTGCGGATATATTTAATTTCATTTTTTTCTCTTATATTCGCCAATCGCTTTTATTTTATAAACTTTATTTATATGAGCAAAGCATGAGGCGAAGTGATTCAGATATGAATCAGATTAATTTAATTCCAAACTGGAATTGCAAGGTAGGTAGTGTGATTACCTAAAGATGTATACCAAAGTGACTTTATTGAAAGTGATTAATGACGGTGTGGGAGAGGTAAGTGATTTGGGTATATAAACTTAGATAGAGAATAGTAAGGGCGGTAATAAGTGGAAGGGGATGGTGGCACCAACAACATTGATGCCACACAAAGAATTACAGTGCAGTTACTTCAGCAGCTTGTAAACCTTTGTTACCTTGTTCAACAACGAACGATACTTTTTGGCCTTCAGTAAGAGTTTTGAAGCCTTCAGAAACAATAGAACGGAAGTGAACGAATACGTCATCACCGCCATTGTCTTGAGAAATAAAACCAAAACCTTTAGTTTCGTTGAACCATTTTACTGAACCAGTTAATTTATTAGACATAGATACCTCTATATTTGATTGTTTTAAATATTGAATTTTTAGCTAATATCAAGTGCTACTATATGATTTTAGAGATAACTATTTTGTCGCAGGAACGTAAACGAGGAATTCGATGTGGAACTGAGAGAAACTTTGATCTTTAATTACATTAATAGCTCTTTCCGTAAGAGCTGATGTGCAGTATACCGACAAAATTAATAAAGGCTAGCCTTTTCTTTTTTTATTTTTTAAGTACACCAAGCGCATTGCTTTCAAAGCATACGCTTGGTGTATAAGACGGCATGGTGTTATAGATGGTGCTGAGCGCTTAGTGTTTTCTGGTTGAGCCGTTACGAACGATGTCTTTACCATTGTCATATACGTGCTGCGAAACCCAGCGGCCAAGTAGCAATTGGTGCTTTTCTCCTAATACGGCAACAAATGGACGGCCATCGGTATTAGAGGTGGCTAGCGCAACGCCAGTGACACCTTCAAGACCCAGAGCGCCGCTTTCTACTAAATGCAGAAATGCCTCTAACTCTTCAATCGTTTCGATTACATGGTTATCAATATTCATTGTATTCAATCTCTTCGAATTGCATTGCGGTCGCGTACTCTACCTAAGTTAAGCGTGGAAACCAAGTTTCTGCGTGAGTCATGTAATGAGAGAGCCAAGCCCTGCCACTAATCATCGATAGTTAGTCTCCATAGTCCGGAACTTGTGTAGATTCAATAAAGGTGACAACCCTCGCTGGTTAGACATGAGTCACATAATGTTGTCTGGTTTATGTCAACAATACTTTTGCTATTGGATGGGGTGAAGGGGAGTGCAATAATTTGTGAAACTCTTTTCCTAAAGGCTGTTATGAAGAAAGTCCTGATTACCGGTTTTGAACCTTTTGGTGGTGACGCCATTAACCCCGCCTTAGAAGCGGTCAAGCGATTAGAGGCTGCGGCAATAGAAGATGCCATGATCGTTACTTGCCCAGTTCCTGTGATTCGGCATGAGTCAGTGAATACCGTTATTGATGCAATAGAAGCGCACCAGCCAGATTGTGTGATTACCGTTGGGCAAGCGGCCGGACGTGGCGCGATCACCCCAGAGCGTGTCGCAATTAATGTGGATGATTTTCGTATTCCAGATAACGCTGGTCATCAGCCGATTGATGAACCCGTAGTGGCTGACGGCCCAGATGCTTACTTCTCGACACTGCCGATAAAGCGTATTGTTCAAACGCTGCAAAAGCAGGGGATACCTAGCCAGATTTCCAACAGTGCCGGAACATTTGTATGTAACCACCTTTTTTATGGCATCCAACATTATCTAAAAGACAAACCTATTCGTCATGGGTTTGTTCATATCCCATTATTGCCAGAACAAGCAGTAGATGGCCGTCAGCCTTCCATGTCTCTGGAGATGATAGTCGAAGGGCTAAGGCTGGTGGCTCAAGTTTGTATTGCCAATGAAAACGACATATTGGTCAGCGGCGGGTCGATTTGCTAGTAAGTGTTTTACAGTCCACTAAGTGTCTGAAAGCTAGTAATAAGTTCATCGTTTGATGTTGTAATAAATGTTAGCTTTGTCAAATTTCACAAGTAGCGAAAGGAGTAGCATTGAATAGTCAGGTTGGATGTTGTTCAAACTGGCACTTCCCTAATACAGGAGGTGTTAGGGGCTACCCTTACGAAAGGCGAGTTATCATGAAAAGCAACAAAAGTAAGTCAATCGCACTTATCTCTGTCGTTGTTTTCGCATTGGCTATCGCTGCGCTTAAATTCGAAAACACGCTCGGAGTTCTTCCCATCGTAGTCGCTATTATCGCGTTTTTTACCTGCGTCATTTACACCAGTATGTATCTTTCTGATATGAAGCGTTCAGAGTTGATAAGTCACTCTGATCATTCTCAAAAAATGTGTACCCACGCATCACGCAATGAGCTTGATGAGCGCGATAAAAAGCGTTGAAGCGAGTCACATTCTCCGTATACTTTGCTGGAGCATTAATGCACTAACGTGTCGGAGATAAGCATGTCAAATCGAGTACCAACCAACATACTGACCGGATTTTTGGGTGTCGGTAAAACGACCACGATTTTAAATCTACTGAAGAACAAACCGGAAAACGAAAACTGGGCGGTTTTGGTCAATGAATTTGGTGAGATTGGCATCGACGGTGCATTGATGACCGACCAAGGTGCGCTGATTAAAGAAGTGCCGGGTGGCTGTATGTGTTGTACGGCGGGCGTGCCAATGTCGGTCGGTATTACCGCGTTACTGCGCCAAAAACCGGACCGTTTATTGATTGAGCCGACAGGCCTTGGTCATCCAAAACAGGTTATCGCGACGCTTACCTCAGAACAGTATGAACCTTACGTTGATCTAAAAGCGACGATCGCTCTGGTTGATCCGCGTAACTTAAGTGATGAAAAATATCTTTCTAACCAAAATTTCGTGGACCAGTTAGACAGCGCAGATGTGGTTATAGGCAGTAAGGTTGACCTTTGTACCAGTCACGACATTGATGTGTTTAATGACTGGGTGACGGACCAATCTCCCTCAAAAGTATTCAGTAAGCTTATTCATGACGGTGAGTTACCGATAGAAGTCTTGGATATCGAACGGGTTTACGGCAGCGCTTCTTCTCAGATCGAGTCACATCATCATGACCATGCTCACCAAGAGCCTCAATTCCAGTTGCCGCCAGGTGAAGCCTTTGTGCGTAAAGAGAACAAAGGGCAAGGGTATTTTAGTTGCGGGTGGTTGTTTGGGGCAGAGTACACGTTTGATTTTGATAAACTTTTCTCAATGCTTTCGGAATTAACGGCTGAACGTGTTAAAGCGGTGGTCAACACGGATCAGGGGTGTTACGCGTTTAATGTTGCCAACCGAGTCGTGTCGGTGAATGAAATCAGCTTAGAAGGGTTTGAATCACGATTAGAAGTGATAGATTCTCAGTTGTTGCCATGGGATGAACTTGAGCAAATTCTCCTTCAGTTGTCTGGCATCAAGCGTTAAATCGAACAAATGTTAAACGGAAACGGTGAACCAGCAATCTGTCTGCGTTCGCCGTTTTTGCTTTTGTAGCGTTTCAATGAGAAAAGTGAGATAAATCACTCAAATTCGGGTATAGTGCACGGCTAAATTTTTAAAGCTATTTTTAGTGGTTTGTTTAAGGAATACGCTCAATGTCATTTTCATCTCAAGGTTTTGCGCCAGAAGTGGTTAAAGCACTGGCAGAATGCGGTTATGAAAAGTTAACGCCAATTCAACAGAAGGCGATTCCAATGGCTCGCAAAGGCCATGATATTTTCGCTACAGCACAAACAGGTACTGGTAAAACGGCTGCGTTTTCTCTGCCTATGATTCAGCAGTTGTTAGACAGTAACCGTAGCGCTTCTCGTAAGACTGCTCGTGCACTTATCTTGGCTCCAACTCGCGAGCTTGCTGAACAAATTGCTGACAACATCAAAGCTTACACGAAGTACACCAATCTGTCGGTGGCGGCGATTTTCGGTGGTCGTAAAATGTCTTCTCAGGTTGCGGCACTGGAAAATGGTGTTGATATCCTTGTGGCTACACCTGGTCGATTGGAAGAGCACATCGAACAAGGTAATGTCTCGGTGGCACACTTAGAGTTTTTGGTGTTTGATGAAGCAGACCGTATCTTGGATATGGGCTTTATTCATGCAGTTCGTAAGATCATGCTGGATGTGGATACAGACCCACAAATCATGATGTTTTCGGCAACGACTTCAAGCCAGCTAAATCTCTTAGCGAAAGACATTCTGCGTAAACCAAAACGTATCGAAGTAGAGCGTGCAAATACTACGGCACAAACAGTTGCTCACGTGCTATATCCAGTTGATCAAGAGCGAAAAACGGAACTGCTTTCAGAGCTAATTGGTCGCAAAAACTGGAAACAAGTGTTGGTATTTGTGAACTACAAAGAGACCGCAAACGAAGTGGTAAAAGAGCTGAAACTTGATGGTATCAAAGCGGTGGTTTGTCATGGTGACCGTGCTCAAAGTGCTCGTCGTCGTGCGCTAGAAGAGTTCAAGTCCGGTAAAGCACGTGTCATGGTGGCTACCGATGTCGCTGCTCGAGGTCTAGATATTGAAGACTTACCTCACGTTGTGAACTATGACATGCCTTTCCTAGCGGAAGATTACGTTCACCGAATTGGCCGTACGGGTCGTGCAGGTAAACAAGGTCATGCTGTTTCATTTGTAAACCGAGATGAAGAGCTCACGGTGGTTCAGGTTGAAAATCTAATCCAGCAACGCATTCGCCGTATTGAGCTTGCAGGCTATGAACCAAAGCAGCGTGAGTCTTACATTGAAAAGCTGCACTCAAAACCAGCATTTAAGAATCGTCAAGGTCGTCGTAATAATCCGAACCAGTCGGCAACAGACCAAGGGTCGGCAGAGCGTCGTCTTGCTATGGTGAAGCGCCTGAAAGCGCGTCGTGGCGCAAAGTAAATTACATCAGTTTGTGATGAAAAGAGCCCCTCAATTGAGGGGCTCTTTTTGTTTGCCGTTTCGCGTTAATTTAGGCCAAGCATATTGGGTTCACCACGATAAATAATGCGGTCGTTTCCTCGGTGAATGCCAAACGTAACAATAACGGGTGGGTTTTCCTCTTCACTTGTAGAGCTATCCCAGTCGTATTTTAGCCAAGGGATGCGATTGCCTGAGCTGTCTAAATCTAGGTGGAATTGTATTTGCTCGCGCGCTGAGTCAATTTGGCTTGCGACGATATCGGTCATTCTGCCAATACTCATCGTTCCAACGCCAGAAAGCAGGGCGTTGTTTGCTGGCGCATGCGACCAAATTGGCGTGCTGAAGTAATATTCACCATTCGTCGTTGTTGAGCTGTCATCGAAGTTAGTCGTAAATCGACCGTTTTGCCAAATTTCCACATCAAGTGGCACTTTGATCACCATGCCTTGGTTGCCACCTACATCTTGAAAGTTCAAACGACCGAATCGAATGTCCGGTTGTTGAGTGAGCATTTCGCTGTTATCAAAGAAATTTACCTCATCAACGGCTTTAGTCGTGACTATACCTATTTTGCTGCTGTCACTGTTAGTCCCATTATTAAATGGACCATCAGGGTATTGTTTATCGGTTGTGTTCTTTTTCCAACATGGGCTATTGTTACAAGTCGCGTTGGTTGAGGGCTTCTCGATAACAAACGTTCCAACACTCGCGCTACCCAGTAGTTTCCAGTCTACCTTCTTAGGCTTAGGCGGCAAAAACCGTTCGGAGTATGAGCTTAGCTCGCCTAAATCGAAATGTTGTTGAAGGTTAGATGAAAAGTGGACGTAGTTCTTCACGTTTTCTTTATTCGCATTGAGTGCGACAACATCGTAAGTGACTTTTTCAAAAGGTTGATTCATGTAAGCAAAAGTTTGGCCATGTGGGTAGTGCCATCCTTGGTCTTGCACTTGAAAATATTTTGGGTAAAAACGACCGATGTAACGATAGCCTTCGTTAACAGTCATACCTAGATATTTACTTTCTAGGTTTGTTTTTACTCTCAAGCTCCCGACTTCTTCCCAATATAATCCATTAAAGACGAATTGATCATTCTTGGCTGAATTATGCGCCTGAGCCAGTGAGTAACTACTTTTTAGCAATTTCGAGGTTTGGTTCGCTGTCTCTGATGGCGTATGTTGCTCACTCGACAAGACAACGGATGCTGCTGGAGCGTCATCAAGCATAAAATTACGGGTGATAGAGGCATCACAATAACGTGCTGATTCAACAGAACCACTTACAGAGCCGTCAGTTTGCCAAATGATCGGCTTCACTGTTAGAGAGAAAAGTTCTCCGGCGGCAATAAACCCATCTCCTTGTTCAGAGGTGCCAGAAGGCAAAGCACGTTGGTTGTCACAGATAGCCAGTGTCCATGGTCGCGAGTACACATTAAATGTTCCTTTCACTTCCACTTTGCCTTCTTCAGGGCACTCTTCAAATCCCTCACATTCAAAATGATCGGACAGTGTCACTTCAAATATGCCGGACTCGTTCGTGACAAGACCATGTTCAGACAAGCCGCCTTTAAATTCCGCTGAATAGCTAAAGTTTCCTTCACTTCCTCCTAATGGTTGAACCAATGGATGAAAAACCTTAGGAGTACCATTGTAGTTGCTTGCGACTACAGGTTCGCCGGTGGAAGCACAAGCAAGCAATCGCGTATGCACGTTTTCTGGTTTACCTGCAATAACGCGTATTTCATTTAAAGTGGCGCTTTTCGTCTTTGAGTAGGCCTCAAACATAAATGGCGTAAACATAAAGCTAACCGTTTGATGCTTGCTGGTGTCTTCTGCCATAGTGAAAGTCAGCGTGTAGTTAGTACCTAACGCGATGGTATCAATATCGTTCGGGACCACTCGAACAACGAGCTCACCATTGTCGTCAGACATAAATTGGTTTGCTTTTAATGTCTGCTGACCTTTGATCACCTCTAAAGTGAACAAGTCAGGGTGTGATAGGGCTGCACTGACTTCTGCGCTTACAACTTCTCCATTATTGGTTGTCATTGCTGTAAATTGCGGAAGATCGTCGCCGCACATCAGTGCCATGTCGTCCGATGGTGTGACGCTTAGGTCGAAGTCGTTCTCTGATGGTGGTTGCATGCTGCAATTCGGAACATCTTGAGGGGTGATCGGACAGATCTGAGAAGAGTAGTGACAATCAGTGTCGTCTAATCCACAGTATTGCGTGTATTTGTTGTCTTGTGCTTTCGTTTGTGCACTTCCTGGCGTTTGTTGGATTTCACCACAAACTTGACTTGGCTGATTTGGAGCGTTGTTGAAGTTCAATGTTTGGAAGTATTTAATTGCTGTAGTAGAGCCATAGAACGAACCGTTCAATGCGGCAGATGCTCCTTTAGTCTCAGTAGTGCCGTAGATCTCCATGTCATCAATAAGCAGAGAACTGTGCGCCACAATATCACCGACGACGAAATGTCGTTGGAGAGGGTTCGTCGTCTTGAGATGCAATTGATGGCCTTTTGATTCAATGGTGCCACAAACGTTAGCGTTGAATATATCGGTCGTACTGTGAGTCAAAATGTCACCAATAATGGTGTTGTACTCACCATCAATATGAAGGGCCTCACCTGTTAGCTCTATATCCCCATCGATGAGAACGTTATGCAGCTTTGTTGGATAAGCCGATAGAAGATCACCATAGATAACAGTGTGCTTGTTTTGGTAATCGTCAATGCTTGATGCTTTCTCATTGTTAACCGTTAATCCGGTAGCGAGTGCGTGGAGAGAGATACGCTTATTGGGTTCACCAATCGTATTGTTCCCCTCTAACACAATGCCATGAGCTGCTTCTAGCGTTATCTCTTTTTCCGGTAATGAGGAGACAATTTTGTCACCAGCGGGTAGAACTAGTTTCCCTGTACAGTGATAAGTCGTACCATCGCTTCCGATACTAAAACTCTTGTGTGAGCAAAGTTGACCTAGCTCAGATAGATCTTTGACGTCATAAGTGGTGGCGTGTGAGGCTAGCGGTAAAACAAGAACCGCAGCGAAAATACTGCAAAGACGCATCATCAAATGTCCTAAAAAAGTGGAACAAGATGGCATCAAGCGAGCGTGAGCAAATGCTCACAGAAGTTGAAATGTCGGCGGTGTTTTTGGTTTTTAATCCGCTTACTTATTGAACTTTGGCTATTTTTATTTCGTATGTCATACCAAAGCTTAGTGGCGTTATTAGAACGTAAGTATGAGATTAGTTCAATAGCTAAGTGTGACATGAGTCGCTTTATTCATGTAACTATTTGTTGATAAAAGATAATAATTAACCATGTTGATTCAGAACCAGTAGCTTGAGCGTCCTGATTCTGAACCGAACTTAATCCTAGGCTGCGTGAACAATGAGTGGGGCCATTTGATATAACTCTTCTAGTATGGCTTTCGTTTGTCTCGAATAGACCAGACGATCGCGATCGCCAACGAGTTGAATGGCTCTGACTTTACCTGCAACCAGGCATTGCCTAATGGTGCGTAGAACCATTTGGATATCAATTTCTGAGGTACCATCAAGGCTGTTTTTGGTTTTTAGGGAGCCAAGGTCGATACTGAGGATTATTTGGTCGCAATGGTCGAGGTAATTGCCGATCAACTGCTTTACATTATTGCGATGACGAAAAGAAAACTCTTTATCGGTTACCCAGTCACAACCTTGATCCTCCGCGTATTCCCACGTTTCTTGCTTTGTATCTTGTTCGCTAACACCAGCAAAAAATAATCGCACGTTTTGATAGCGAGAAAGAGCAAAATGGAATGCGGAGCCTAAACGTGGTTCAAGTGTCGGCTTCAAGTTCATGTCATGTCCAATATTTACCACACCCACTTCGTCTCGATAGGACCCGACCACAGGTAACATGGACAAGATTGCCTCGGTACAGTTAGTTACTAAAACAGGAATTGAGTGGCGAGAAAGCGAAAGGCTTAACGCTTCCTGAAACTCGCCATTTTCCAACTTGTCGTGGTTGAAGTGACCAAAGTTTTCAGCGGTTTCATGATCATGCTGTTGGTATAGCCAATCACTAGCATTTTCCAAACTTTGATCAGCTAATTCAAACGCGCCCTTAGACATGGGTGGCAAATACTCACACACTGTCATAAAAGAAAAAGGGTAATGCTGCGGCTGTTTCACGGTGTGGTGGAGTTTATAGCGTTTGAAAAAGCTTAACATGATGAATTACCTTTCTGGTGGTAGTGCCCTTGCCGCTTGCAACACATGCAAAATAATGCGCTGCTTATCCTTTTCGACTCGGTGGGCCGGAGCCATCACCGAGACCGCGCCGATCAGTTTGCTTCCTTTCATCACTGGTGCACTGATGCCAGAAACACCCGGGTCAATTTCTGAAGTACTGACGGCATATCCGTGTTTACGGATGGTTGTGAGCTCTTGTTCCCATTCGTCTCGTCGGTGATCTTGATTAAAGTATCTCAAGATTTTCTCGCATCGACTTTGAGGCATAAAAGCGAGCATCACTTTAGATGAGGCACCACGTAGCAGAGGTTGACTTTGACCCTGGACGAAGCTGCAACGCAGCGCCTGCATACTTTCTTTTTGTCTGACACAAAGCGCGCGATACCCTGCAGGTACCATATAAGCGGCCATTTCCCCTGTTTGTTGTACCAACCGAGCCAGTATGGTTTCGACCATATCTAAACCATGCTGTGCGGTCTCATAGCTATGCATGAGCAGCAATGCTGCCGGGCCAACGACAAATGTCTTGTCGTGTACGCTTTCTTCAATCAAGTTCCACTCTTTGAGCAGCTTCAAGTGTCGGTAGAGACTGCTCAAAGGAACGTTCAATTGCTCGCTTAGCGTTTTCGCAGAGACTGGGAATGGACTAACTGCAACTTGCATTAACAACTGCAGTGCTTTTTCGTTTACCTGGTTCGCATTAGCTTTGTTTGTCGTCATGAGAGTGTTGTAACGTGTTATATGAATTACGACAAATATAATTCTTAATCACTGAGAAAAGAAAAATAATTTTAATGGGTAATTCTCGTAGAGTGAGAATTTGACGACTGAGGGCTTACCTCGGTACCGATAGGCTCAAAAATGATGTCGTATTGACGTCTCAGGTTTGAGTCGTTTGATGCTAAATTGGAACAGGAGGGATTAAGGCATTGTTTAGTTTGCGGTATTACCAAGTGTTTCGCATACTGAGTTAATCTAAATAAATAATATTATAAACGAGAGTTGCTAGTGGGTATCAGAATCCAGATACCATCTCAGTAAATCGGTTTTATAAAAGGTTACTTTTATATGCTGAATAAGGCGCTTTTTAAAAAAGCCATCATTTTTTTGTTGCCCATTCCTTTGATTGTTGGCGAGGTCTTGTATTTAGCTCGTGAAAGCGTGCAAAACAACCTCAATCATCTATTAGAAAAAAATGTTCAAATCGCAGACGAAATTTTATTCCAAATAGAGACCGAAAACCGCACGGCTTTGTTGCATCCTAGACGATGTGAAGAGCTTCAGCAAAACTTGATGTTTGAACGAGATATCGAAGAAATGCTGATTGTAAAAGATGGGATCATTACGTGTTCTTCTAAACTGGGCGTAATTTCTAAGCCGTTAGCCGAGCACATTACATTTCCTGAGGGACAAGCGTTAGCACTGGGAAACGTGGATAGCGTATATGACCAATTTTTGCTCGTCGTGACCGAAGGAGAGCGAGGTTATCAAGCGGTGACGATTATTGATCATGACTACTTTAATGCGAAGATAGGATTTAATAACGATTTACGTTTAAAACGCTCTGCCTTATTTATCCATGACCAAGTTGCACCTGAAGAAGCGTTGAGAACGGGAAGTAATCCTATTGGCATCAAATCGTCGCAAATGTTTGAGTATGAAGCTTTGAGTGAAGCTAGCGATCTATTTGTCAAACAGAGAACACTTTCCTATTTTTTGTATTCAATTCCAATCATTTTTGTTATCTATCTTTGCTTATATGCGTTAAATAAATTTATCGATCCTCATCGAAGCTTGGTTCTGGATTTAAAGAAAGCCATAAAGAAAGGCGAGTTGACTCTGTATTACCAGCCCCAGATTAACGTCGATACTGGTCAACTATTTGGTTTTGAAGCCCTAGTGCGATGGGAACATCAGAATAAAGGGTTCATTTCTCCTGATGAGTTTGTACCAGCGGCGGAGCAAAGTGGATTGGTCTTTTTGCTCACGGATTACGTTCTCGATAAAGCGGCAGAAGACTTTAGTAAATTAGACTTTAATCAGTCTGTTCACCTTGGTATTAATGTGCCGCCCGGTTACTTAGTTGGGCCAAACGCGATTAGAAAGATTCAACTCATTGATAGGAAGTTAAGTCGAAATAACGTCTCATTAGGCATAGAGATAACAGAACGTCAACTCATTGATGCTGAAGCCAGAAAGTGTATCGCAGCGCTGCGAGTACATGGCATTGATGTGTTAATCGACGATTTTGGTACCGGTCAAACCTCGCTGGCGTTTCTGCAGCACATGCGTATTGATTACCTAAAAATCGATAAATGTTTTGTCGAAACTATTGGTATACCTAGCCTTAGTGCTTCTGTTTTAAAAGCTGTTGTTCACTTTGCGGAAGAGCTAAAAGTACAACTCATCGCTGAAGGTGTAGAAACAACGGCGCAAGCCGACCATTTGAAAAAGATGGGAGTGCGATATCATCAAGGATATTTTTACTCCAAGCCTTTACCTTATGATCAACTTGCTCAGCGAAGTCATTATGATTGGTAAACGTTAGCCCGGTAACATTGGTCATTGTCATCAAAAACAAACTCTAACTCATTCTTGATGCTATCCAAGCGGTCTTCTTGGTAATGAGATACATACAATAGCTGGCTTAAATTCTCTCGGGCGATGAGCTCAAGTGTATTCTTAACTAAACGCCTGCCAAGAAAATCTAACCCTTGATATGGCTCGTCCAAAATCAGTAATGTTGGTTGTTTAACGATGGCTCTTGCAATCAACAACAGGCGCTGTTGACCATACTCTAATTGCTTGAATGAGGTTTTTCGGTATTGGCTCATATGTAGGATGTCGAGCCATTCGTTTGCGATGTCCACTTCTTTACGAGTGGGTTGGTTATACAACCCTATGGAGTCGTAAAAACCGGACAAAATCACGTCTAGCGCACTGCAGTTAACGCGGTATTGAAGGTGTAACGCTGAAGATACAATGCCTATGTGCTGCTTAATTTCCCAGATTGTCTCGCCAGACCCTCGCTTTTTACCAAAGATATCAATGTCATTGCTGTAGCACTGAGGATGATCACCAAAGATTAACCCAAGCAAGGTGCTCTTCCCACAGCCATTTGGGCCTTTGACCTGCCAATGCTGACCTTTGTCTATTCGCCAGTTTAAGTCAGTAAAGATCTTCTTATCAGTGTATTCAACAGACCCATTTGTTAGTTCAAATATTGGGTTGTCGAAGTGTGTCGAGTGCTGATGCTGACGTATCAAGTTCATCATTTCTTCACTCTGTTGCTCGGACTGAGATTTAATTTGTTCAATGATTGGATGATTATCCCAACTGGATTTATCCATCGTACTGTCCAGCTTTCCTGCACTGAAAAGCGCAACGCGATCAATCCACTCAGGCATATCAGACTCGCGAGAAAACGTGACCAGTAGCTGTACGGTTTGAGAAAGCGAGTGTAAATAGTGAGCGAGAGCTGCTCGATGGGCAATATCTAAACCAGTAAATGGGTTATCTAGCAGTAACAAATCAGGCTGTGTTGCTAAAGCGCGAGCTAGCATCACTCGTCTTGTTTCCCCTGTAGAGAGAACACGAAAGCCACTGTGTTTAAGGTGAGTTAGGTCGAGATCGGTAATCAGTTGATCTATTAAATTAGCGTCTTGGCTGCGCTCCTGAATGAGTGAGTAAACGGTACTGCCTTGATCGATACGATCAAGAAAGTCTGTATCGTCCTTTTCTAATTCTCTTTCCAGTAATCGCTGTTGCTCTGATAACGACACTTGAGCAACGGACAGCCCATCAAGCTCAAGCTTTCCGCTTATTGGTGAAAGTTCACCACAAATAAGGTCTCCAAGTAGAGCTCCAATATCCCCATCCGCGCTGAATATTCCCCAAGATTGCTGAGTGTCTATTTTCCAATCGTCAATAAATAGGTGAGCCGTGTTCCCTTGAGCGGCAAGTTGACTAAAACGAATAGTCATATGTTTGTCTTCCTTGTTTTCGTTGTAATTGTTTATTTATAACAATTTACGAACTCAGTAAGGAAGCGCTTTTGTGTATTAATTTTAATCAATGCAGCATCTTGTGAGCACTCAAGGGGAGTGCTATTTGAGAGTGAAACCGCCACTATGTTTGCAGGTAATAAATTGACCTATCAGTAATTTCATTGAATTTTACAATGAGCTTATCATTATGCGCATAAATGTTATGCTGCTACACTCATACTTGCCGTTTATTTAACTAATCAATGTAAGGACACATGTTTATGAGTGAAACGGAATATGATTACCCTTCGAGTTACAGCCTAGTTTCTATCACCGATACGTCCAGCTATATCAAATATGCCAGTGAAAACTTTAATGAAGTCGCGGGGTTTGATGATGGTGAACTTATCGGTAAGCCTCACAATGTTGTACGCCACCCCGACATGCCGAAACAGGCTTTTAAAGATTTATGGACGCACCTAAAAGCCGGAAAACACTGGATGGGAATGGTGAAAAACCGACGTAAAAACGGAGGGTATTATTGGGTTGATGCGTTTGCTTCTCCTATCAAATCCAATGGTGAAGTTGTTGAGTACCAATCGGTTCGATTTAAACCTGAGCGTATACACGTTCAACGAGCGGAAAAAGCGTATTCAAAACTTCGGAATAACGGTAAACCATTGCAAATGTATCTTCCCCGTACGCGTTTGTGGATGAGATCAGCCTTCTTTCTTTTCATTTCCAACCTTCTTGGCTTGCTAACTCTACAAATGAATCAATCACCAGAGGTGGCCTTTGGCATTGCTGCATTACTTTCCGTTTTCTCAATTTATGTATTAACTAGGCCAGTTGAGAAGCTTGCTAGACAGGCTAGGCAAGACTTCAACAATCCTCTAATGGAGTATATTTATTGCGGAAAAATTAACGATCTGGCTGAAATTGAGCTGGGTATGAAGATGCGTAAGCAATTTGCAGATGCGCTATTAGGGCGAGTCGGGGTGTCTGTAAAAGACTCTTGCGAAGAAACACGTGCAAGTGCCAACAGTGCTGCGACTAATAGCCAGCAAGTGACGGAAAACTTGAGTGCCCAGAAAGTAGAGATCGACTCGGTCGCTACAGCGGTCAACGAGATGCAAGCCTCATCATCTGAGATATCAAATAATGCTCAAGCGACTGCCGATGCTACGCTAGAAGCGCAGAACACGATGACAGATAGCCGTAGCGTTATTGATAATGTTAACCACTCGGTACTAGAGCTGGTGGATGAGCTCGGCGAAATCTCTAAAGTGGTCATGCGTTTGAATCAACAAACCGAGCAAATAGGAACCGTTGTTGAAGTGATCAATGATATTGCTGAACAAACCAACTTATTAGCGTTGAATGCAGCAATTGAAGCGGCGAGGGCAGGCGAACAAGGGAGAGGGTTTGCAGTCGTTGCGGATGAAGTGAGAACCCTTGCTAAAAGAACACAGGAATCGACAACAGAAATTAAAGCGGCCATTGAAGGGATTCAAAAGGGCAGTAAATCAGCGGTTTCTGCGCTAGAGAAAGGCAATGAAATGTCGACCGGAACGGTAACATTATTAGGCACGGCTTTAGAGAGCATCCAACAGCTGCAATCTCTCGTTCAGGATGTAGTCGAGCGAAATCAACAAATTGCGGTAGCGATAGAAGAACAGGTTTACGTAACGGATGAGATTAACGAAAACATCCAGTCGCTTAACTTAAAGTACAGTGAATCGTATGAACTGATGACTGAAACGAATCATATGAACACCAAAGTGCAAAATTGCACCAATGACCTGTCTGAAATGATTAAGAAGTTTGCTTAAACACTAGAAAATAGAAATAAAGAGCCCGCTGATTTTTAGCGGGCTCTTTATTGGAATGTGGTGAAGTTCTGGGGCCGTATACGACTAGGGGTTCGAACCTCCGTCATTTTACAAGCACTAAAACGACGAAAGCTCGCAATAAATGCGAGCTTTCTAAATAAGTGGCGGAGAGATAGGGATTTGAACCCTAGATACGCTATTAACGTATGCCGGTTTTCAAGACCGGTGCTTTCAACCACTCAGCCATCTCTCCGTTGCGGAACGTATAATAGGGAGCATAGTCCGACTTGTAAAGTGCTGAATTATAATAGAAGTACTGTTTGCTCGTTTTATAGTCGCTGATGTAATGTTAAACAGTTTAAAAATGGGGTAAAAAAGGGACAAATAGTAGCAATTTATAGAGTTTTTACTTTATATTGGCGCAAGTCAATAAAATGGTGTTTTATTGTTATCTTTATGATATTTAAGAAATAACTTGCTTTTAGGGTACATGTGTTCGCCCGAAAGTATTTGCAAGACTTTGTGAACTAATTCAAAATTAACTGGTATAGCCAGTTGTGCTTAAATTTTTTAAGGGTGTTTATGAAGGTCACAAATCTATTTAAAGACAAAGTTGATGCGATTTCTGCTCATCAATCCGAGTTTATGAATTGGATGTCTCCAACGTTACGCGATTATTGGAGTGACTTTTTGGGAAAAGCTCAGAATAGCTTTCTTTTCTCAAAAGTTCGTGATCACCAACAGCCAGCTGTTAACGAAGAGGTTGCGCCTCAACCTACACCAATCGTAATGGCACCTGAGGCTCAAAAGCTGTATGACGAGTTAAGTGAAAAAATTGGTGAAGTGATTCACACTGGTGACTGGGTGCATGTATCTCAAGAACGTATCAATCAATTTGGCGCGGTAACGGAAGACATGCAGTGGATTCACACAGATCCAGAACGCGCGTCAGTTGAATCTCCATTTAAGACAACCATCGCTCATGGCTTTTTAACATTAGCATTGTTGCCTAAATTGACTGACTCAGTGGACCCTGATAAGCCAATGTTCCCAACAGCCAAAATGGTCGTTAACTTAGGCTTAAACCAAGTTCGTTTCCCTTACCCTGTTAAAGCAGGAAACAACGTTCGTGCTGTCAGCACGTTAACAAAAGTAACGCCGATCAAAAAAGGTTTGGAGATCGAGCGTGAAATTAAAGTGGAAATAGAAGGCATTCGTCGACCTGGTGCTGTTGTCGTTTCTGTTATTCAACTGCATTTCTAATTCCAGAGCCAGATAGAAAACATATGAAAAGAGAGCATCAATATGCTCTCTTTTTGGTTTTATTGATTAAAGCTTTTTACTGGAGTGTAACCGTAATCAGCAATCGCTTTTTGTCCTTGTTCTGAACGAAGGAAGGTGACGAATCCTTTACCTGGTTCGCTAATCTTATTGACTTTGTAGAGCACTAGGAATGGCCGCGCCAATTTATACTTGTGATTGCTAATGTTTGCCGAAGTTGGGTCAATACCATCTAATTGAATCGCTTTTATTGAGCGATCTACTGATCCCACAGAAATAAACCCAATTGCACGAGTATTATGGTTCACGATGGTTTTTACCATGCTGTTGCTATTTACAACCAAGTTGTTCGGGCTGATATCTGAGACGAGGCGATCATTTACGATTTTGGTTAGTCCTAGCAGACTTTCAAAACTGTAGCGCGAGCCTGAAGATGCCTCTCTAGTGACAACAGCGATAGGTTGATCTGCACCACCAACCTCTTTCCAATTCTTGATTTTACCTTTGTAGATATCAAACAGTTGTTGTTGAGAAAGGTTTTTTACAGAGTTTGTACGGTTTACAACAACAGCTAGGCCATCATAAGCGATAGGATATACGTTGAGATCTTCACCTTTTTCGCTTTCTGTCAGATAGCGAGAGCTCATCCCAATCTCGGCTACACCTTTATTAACCATTGTAATACCCGCACTAGAACCAATACCTTGAACTGCAATGTAATCGTCCGGGTGTGTTTTGTTGTATTCCTCTGCAAGTACATCCATTACGCGAGCAACCGAGGTTGACCCAGAGATATTAATTTCTTTTGCAATGGCGGGGAGGGAGACTGCTATGGCCAATAACGTCGCCACAGTAAAACGTAACATATTAAACTCCATATACGGTATAAAGCAGCGTTTATGATATTGCGTTCAGGTTACACTTTTGTGAACTGTCAGGTCTAAACAAGGGAATTCTTTCTAACCAAGAGGTGATGTAGGTAGCGTTTCCAAGCAAAGTGAGATGGTAATCTGAGTAAATGAGAATATAGCCACCTTTTGTTTGAGGTAGGCAGATAATCACCATCGATGGTGGTGTAAAGGTTATATACTAGGATCGACAGCTCTAACTATCATCCATCGGGAGAACGTTGATGTCAGTGTCCCAAATGGCGACAAGTCGTTTATACAAATCAGTTCAATCGCTCTGCTCTGCGCGTAATGCTAACCTGCCTGTCGAGCAGGGTAAGTGCCTATATGAGCCAGTGGAGAATGGTGTCGAGCTTCATAGAGCGCATTTTCTTCTTGATTCACAGCACTGCGAATATACCTCTCCCGTCGCGAAGATCGTGTTTGATGAGGGCAATCAGCTTTGGTATTTCTACGTCCCAACGTACCGCAACGAATTATTAAGGTGGATACCTTATAAGCCACTTCCATACAGTCAAACGCTCGAAGACCTACTCACCGAGTTGGAAAGCGATCCTCAAGCGTGTTTTTGGGAATAGGGAACGCTCCAACTCTAACAGCTGTCAATGTCACCATGATTTATGCTTTGGACTTAACGACTTGGTTTCTAAAGTCTTTCGGCGTCATGTTGTAAACCGATTTAAATGCGGTACTGAAATGCGCTGCACTTTTAAACCCGGATTCAAACGCTATTTCTGTTATAGATTTTTCTGACATGCGCAGCTGGGTTGCGGCGAAGTTGATCCGCTTCACTTTTAATATCTGTGAAAATGAAAGATCCTCTGCGGCGAGGCGGCGTTTTAAGGTCGCGATAGACATGCTCATATGAGCCGCTAAGCCTTCCAGAGTGATATCTTTCTCGATATTGTTCTCAATATACTTGATGGCCTTTTGAGAGTCGCTTAGGCTGCTTGCGTCATCTATGATTGATAGGATGTTTGGCTCTACCTCCACCATTAACGACAGCAGTGCCATTGCGATATGACCTTGTGTGTAGTCTGGAGCATTGCGACTCGCTAAGTTGACCAATGTGTCTTTTAGTTGTGCTACTTCGCTGCTGGCTTGCGCTGAAAAAGGATAGAAGCGCCTTTCTTCCGTCTTGGAGCGTAGTATTGGGTGTGCTTTTTTAAAGTCACAGAATAGATTTGGGTTGAAGACTAGAGCCAGTGCTTTAAAGCCATTTTCACTAGGGATGGCTTCTGCGCTGCTCAAATCAGCAGAGTTGTAGAGAGTAAAATCTCCTGCTTTAAGTTCAAACTGTTCACCATTTGGTTGATGAACTAATAGGGCACCTTCTTCAACAACATATAAGCCATTATGTGTTGCGGTGTAACGCTCACTTTTGCGCGCAGTGAAGTGATTAAAGCGAATGATCTCAATGTTCGGCATATTCGTTCTTATCATTTTTACATAACAAATAAAAAAGGCGCTCAATAGAGCGCCTTTTAACTTCATTCGGTATTATTCACTTACAGTCTGTTCTGCTTGTGCTGCTGGTTGTTCAGCAAATACCTGGGTTGGCTTTGCAACTAAACTGCGGTTCTCTTGGTTTACGTCCGCGAGGACAATTTCCAATGTATCACCAAGTTTGTATACGACCTCTTTATCGATAGAGATGGTACCGTTGTCGCCATTGCACTCAATTCTTTCTTTATTATCAAGAATTAGTGCACCAGGAATAAAGGCTGCTGCGCCATTTTCGAGAAGTCGGACACGTGCACCTGCACGATTAATATCGAAAATCTCACCTGTGAAACAAGTTTTCTTGTTCGGCTCATCAGCAAGCGTACGTGCATATAACCAATCTGAGACATTTCGCTCAGCAATTTTATGATGTTTACGGTGCAGAGCTAGTTCTTCACCGACTTGATCATCAGGTTTTTGCACTGGCTCTTTGCCTAGGATGACGGCCTTCAACATGCGGTGGTTGATCATATCGCCGTACTTACGAATTGGTGATGTCCAAGTCGCATAGATATCCAGCCCCATAGCGTAATGAGGAAGAGGCTGATTACCTACTTCACTGTAGGCTTGGAACTTACGAATACGATTATCAAGGTAAGAGGTTTCTTGCGCAGCCAACCAGCGACGCAATGCAGCAAAGCCTTCTAGTGTGGTAATTGACTCCGCTGTGAATTCCAGTTCACCTTCTGGGTTGACAAGTTGAACCACTTCTTCAATCTTCTCAGTCTTAATGCCAGCGTGAGTATTGAAAACACCTGTTTCAAATTTATCGCGCAGTGTACGACCAGCACAGATGTTTGCGGTAATCATTGACTCTTCAACCAAGCGATTTGCACTGCGGCGCATATCTGCATGGATAGCAGCCACATCGTTGTCTTCACTCAACTCAAAACGGTAGTCAGGACGGTCTGGGAAGACCACTGCGTTTTTCTCACGCCATTCTGCGCGAGCAAGGGAGAAGTCGTAAAGGTCACGAACGATCGTCGCGATCTCTTCAGATGGTTGCCATGCTTCTGAGCTGCCGTTTTCTAGCCAATCAGACACGTGATCGTATGCTAAGCGTGCGTGTGATTTGATGTTTGCTGCAAAGAACTTGATATCGTCGCCAATTACGCCGTCTTTATTTACTGTTACGGTACAGCAAATAGCAGGGCGGATTTCGCCTTCAATCAGAGAGCATAGGTTGTCTGCTAGATCGCGAGGCAGCATTGGAATATTGCGGCCCGGAAGATAAATAGTATAGCCACGTTCACGTGCTACTTTATCCATTTCATCTTCTGGTGTGATGTAGGCGGTTGGATCTGCGATAGCGATAGTCAGTTCGAAATCGCCAGATTCGGTTTTCTTCGCGTACAGCGCATCGTCCATATCTTTGGTTGATTCACCGTCGATAGTCACGAAAGGAACGTGTGTCATGTCTACGCGTTCTAGATCGGCGTCGTCTTTTAGTTCCCAGTTCTCGATGCCTGCTGGCTCAGAGTTTGGTAGATCGTTTTGAGCAAGCGTTACCCACCAAGGTGCAATTTTGTCGTTCGCATCTGTGATTTTTTCAGAAATTTCTACGAAGAAAGAGTTATCGCCTTTTAGAGGGTGGCGAATAAGATGTGCGACAACCCAATCTCCCTCTGCGAACTCGTCAGGTTTGAGACCTTTCTTTAGTTTCGCTTTAAGAGAAAGCTTTTTAAGCTGTGGGTGATCAGGTGCTACGTTTAGCTTGCCTTTGAACATTTTGACTCGACCAATAAAGCGAGTCACGGCTTGTTCTAACAGCTCTTGTGGCTCTGCAACTTCGCGTTCATTTTCTGTGCGGATAATGGCGACGACTTTGTCACCGTGCATGCACTTTTTCATGTACGCAGGTGGGATGAAGAAGCTAGTCTTGCTGTCCACTTCCAAAAAGCCAAAGCCTTTATCTGTAGCTTTTATTGAGCCTTCTTTTTTCGGCAGGTTTTCTTGGATTTGCTGCTTAAGCTGAGCGAGTAGTGGGTTATCTTGAAACATCTTTTCTTAAATTACCTATGGAGTTGGGCACACTATAATCATTGCGAGCTATTATTACTACCTGTGGAGCGCAATTTCGCCGTGAATTTTGCTGATCGAATTGCAGGAAATCGGCTTAAATATTGATGAAAAACTCATCTGCGAGCTGCGCAAATCTACGGGGAATGGTGGGGCTGGTGGAAAAATATGCTAAAAATGCCATTATTGAGAATAAATTGTGATGTAATTCAATTTTTTCTGGCTTTTTTTATGCTTTTAAGGAATAATCCGCCTCCCTTAGTCGTCCCTAATGGCTTATCGCGGTTGTGTACTGTGCTGTGTTCCTGTCTGAATGGAATCAGTAACTGGATGAATCAGTATCGAATTGGAAGAGCATATGGGACTGTTTTTTTGTTTAATTAAGTAGGATCCCAATGCAAGATTCTGTTATTCAATTCAGCGATTTATCTCTGAATGATTCTATCCTTTCTGCTCTAGACGGAATGGGTTTCGTGTCACCAACTCCAATTCAGGCTGCGGCAATCCCACACCTGTTGGAAGGTGCTGACGCGCTGGGTAAAGCTCAAACAGGTACAGGTAAAACGGCAGCGTTCTCTCTGCCTCTTCTAAATAAGATCGATCTCAACCAACGTAAACCACAAGCTATCGTTCTTGCGCCAACGCGTGAGTTAGCGATCCAGGTTGCGGCTGAAATGAAAAACCTTGGTAAGAACATCAAGGGTCTTAAAGTTTTAGAGATTTACGGTGGTGCTTCTATCGTAGATCAGATGCGTGCTCTTAAGAGCGGTGCACAAGTTATTGTTGGTACTCCAGGTCGTGTACAAGACCTTATCAACCGTGAACGTCTACACCTAGATGAAGTAAACACGTTTGTACTAGACGAAGCTGACGAAATGCTAAACATGGGTTTCGTTGATGACGTTACTGCGATCATGGAACATGCACCAGAGTCTGCTCAACGCGTTCTATTCTCTGCAACAATGCCTCCGATGCTTAAGAAAATCGTTGAGCGTTTCCTACGTGAGCCTGTAATGGTTGACGTTGCGGGTAAGAACCACACTGTAGACAAAGTTCAACAGCAGTTCTGGGTAGTGAAGGGTGTAGAGAAAGATGAAGCGATGTCTCGTCTTCTTGAAACGGAAGAAACTGATGCGTCAATCGTCTTCGTACGTACTCGTCAAGACACTGAGCGTCTAGCTGATTGGTTATCTGCACGTGGCTTTAAAGCGGCAGCTCTGCACGGTGACATTCCTCAGTCTTTACGTGAGCGTACTGTTGATCACATCAAACAAGGTGTTATCGACATCCTAGTTGCAACTGACGTTGTTGCACGTGGTCTTGATGTTCCACGTATTACGCACGTATTCAACTACGACATCCCATTCGATGTTGAGTCTTACATCCACCGTATCGGTCGTACTGGCCGTGCTGGACGTAAAGGTAAAGCGATCCTTCTTGTTCGCACTAACCAAATCCGTATGCTTCGCACTATCGAGCGCGTAACTAAGTCATCTATGGAAGAGATTCAACTTCCTCTACGTGACCAAGTTGCTGAAGCTCGTCTAGCTAAGCTAGGTGCTGAGCTTGAAGCAGAGAAAGAGCACAAAGCTCTAGACAAATTTGCTGAGCTAGTAGAGAAACTACAAACTTCTCTAGAAATCGACCCAGCAACGCTTGCTGCTATGCTTCTTAAGCGTCAGCAAGGTAAACGTCCTCTGTTCTACATTGGCGAAGACCCAATGGTTGAAGCGATTGAGCGTGATAAGCAACGTCGTAAAGAGCGCCGTGAAGGTGGTCGTGACGGCGGTCGTAACTTCAACAACCAAGATTGGGATACTTACCAGCTTCAAGTTGGTCGCGAGCAAGGTGTTCAAGTTAAAGACATCGTTGGTGCTCTAGCGAACGAACTAGGTCTAGGTAAAGGCTCTATCGGTGCGATCAAGCTAGCACAAGGCCACACATTCGTTCAGCTACCAAAAGCAATGACTTCTGAAGCTGCGGGCAAGCTAAGCAAACTTCGCATCCGTCAACAAGATGTTGGTGCTGTAGTATGTGACTTCGATGACTTCCGAGAGTCTCGTGGTGGTCGCCGTGACGGTGGTCGTCGCGATGGCGGTCGTCGTGATGGCGGCGGTTACCGTGGCAACCGCGAAGGCGGCAACCGTGGTGGTGATCGTCGTGAAGGCGGTCGTCGCGAAGGTGGCTTCCGTGGTAACCGTGACGGTGGCGAACGTCGCTTCGATCGTAACCGTGGTGGTGATCACCGTGGTAACCACCGTGGTGAACGTGGTCACGGCCGTGGTCGTCGCACTCAAGAAGCATAATCACGAATCAGTGATTAGAGCAATTGATTAAATTGCCGTAAGAATTGAAAGCCGAGCGAAATGCTCGGCTTTTTTATGCGCGTCGAATACGGCTTTGTTTTTCATCGTGCTCATTTACCCAGGTTATTACTTCGTTTAAGGGTAGGGCTGGGCAGAACAAGTAGCCCTGAATGATGTCGCAGCCACGACTGCGTAAAAAATGCAGTGTATCCATGTCTTGAACGCCTTCTGCGACGACTGAATACCCTAGGCCATGCGCTAACGCTATTGTATTCTCAACGATAGAGCGGGTGCCCTCTGTCCGGCTTGCGGTACAAAGAAATGATCGGTCGATTTTAATTTGATCAACTGGGAGATCTCTCAAAAGCGACAGAGATGAATACCCGGTGCCAAAGTCGTCCAAGCTGATCTTAATACCCAATCCTTTGATTTGGTGAATTAGGGGGTTGAGCTCAACAACTCTATCAATCGCCATCGTTTCAGTAATCTCTAAGCTTATAAGGTCAGCAAATTGAGGGTTTACCTTGAGCAGTGTTTCCAAGCGGTTAAACAATAAATTAGACGAGAGATCTTTTGCAGATAAGTTAACGTGGACAGGAAGCTTGATGTCTTTTTCTATAAAGGTCTGGAGGTCTTTTTCAACTTGGTTGAGGACCCACATGGTGATGTTGTGCACTTGATTACTTCGCTCCGCGATGGGGATGAAGTCGTTAGGCGAAATCGTTTTACCATTTTCATCATGCCAACGGATCACGGCTTCAAAGCCGACAGCTAAGTTAGTATGTGCGTCAATCAACGGTTGGTAGTACAGCTGGAACTCCTCTTTTTCCAGCGCACATTGAATACGAGAAGAGATTTCGAGCTGGTACTTGGCCCCGACGTTCATGTCCTCATTATAAAATGCAAAGAGGTTGCCATTTCGTTTGGCGTGATACATGGCAATGTCCGCGTGCTTTATCAATAGATCATTGGACAGAGCGTCATAAGGGTAGGTACTGACACCGAAAACAACGCGGGAAGAGACTTGAAACTCATCTAAATGGAAGCGATTAGACAGTGCTGAATCTAACTCTTCGATGAGACTTTTGCCTGTTTCCTCGCATGCTGACGAGGTGAGGATGACAAATTCATCGCCACCAACGCGGAAAATTTTGTCACTGCCTTTAAGTTTCTCTTGGAGACGTTGCCCAATTTGAATCAGCAGTTGGTCTCCACAAAAGTGTCCCATAGCATCGTTGACTTGTTTAAAGTTAACGACATCGAAAAGGATCACTGAGAAAGGGTCTCCAGACTGTATTCTATCTTCGATTAACTCAAAGCAGTATTTACGGTTAGGGAGTCCAGTAAGTGCATCGTGAACGGCATTACGCTTCTCTTTTTCAGCAACGGTATGCAGTTCTAGTATGGAGTCGTTGCTCCATTTGATAACCAGCACCACAAAAATGCTGCCACCGAATAGAATGAGAGAAACTCCGGTTTCCAAGAGGGAAGCGATAGGTTTTTGCATTATAGCGTGTAAAAAAGCGGCATACGCAAAAATGAAACAGCTGATTAACAACAATAGGAAAGTCCACCCGGGTACATCAGTTCTCGAGCAGATGTTTTTTGTCATCTGCCATCCCCAGCAGAGCAAAATCAAACCTAAGATCACTAATAGAAATGCAATAGTGGGCACATTATTACCCCGATTTATTGATTGGTTTATTATTTTTGTTCACCCAATAAACAACGTAGCTCATATCTCTGAATTTGTACAAATTGACCTATTCATAAATTATGTTTAACAAGTCATATTTTTTAGTCTTCAAATAAAATCAAAACTTGCTACAGATCAACAAAATTTGTTCAATCAAATCGCTTTTACTAAAAGATTGTTGAAAGATTAAAAAATTATTGAATAATAGAGGGGCAAACAAGAAGTACGCAGCGCACAAGCGCTATTACAACCTCTGCTCTACAACAGGATAACTATTTCATGTCTAATTCGTTTGTACTGGTGATCAACTCTGGTAGCTCTTCATTAAAATTTGCTGTTATTGATTCTGAAACCGGTGAAGCTTTGGTATCAGGTATTGGTGAGTGTTTTGGCCTACCTGAAGCTGAAATCAGTTGGAAATATCAGGGAGAAAAAACCGTTGAAGCAATTCCTGCTGGCGGTAACCATCATCAGTACGCTGTTGAGCGAGTGGTAAAACTACTCGAGACTTTGGGTTTGAGCTCAAAATTTGTGGCTGTAGGTCACCGCATTGTTGCTGGTGGCGAAACCTTTAAAGGCACAGTAAAAGTCGATGAAAAAGTTATTCAAGAAGTTGAGCGTCTTGCTGAGCTAGCGCCACTTCATAACAAAGCGAATGCAGAAGGCATGCGAGCAGCAATGGCAGCATTCCCTTCACTGCCTCAATTCGCTGTGTTTGATACTGCTTTCCACCAAACAATGCCTGCCAAAGCGTTTATGTACGCGCTTCCTTACGAGCTTTACGAAGAGCATAAAGTGCGTCGTTACGGTGCTCACGGCACAAGCCACTACTACGTAAGTCGTGAAGCAGCGAAAATGCTAGATAAGCCGGTTGAAGAAAGCAGCTTTATCACCGTGCACTTAGGTAATGGTGCATCAGTGAGTGCGGTTAAAAATGGCGAATGTGTTGATACAAGTATGGGTTTGACGCCGTTAGCTGGCCTAATGATGGGTACTCGTTGTGGTGACCTCGACCCAAGTGTTATCGAGTTCCTTTTCCGTAAAGGTTGGGAAAAAGACGAAGTGTTCGAGATGATGAACAAGAAGTCAGGCTTCTTAGGTGTATCCGGTGTAACAAGTGACGCACGTGGTGTACTAGAAGCCATGGAAGCGGGTAACACACGTGCGAAGTTGGCATTTGAAATCTTCACTTACCGTGTTGCGAAATACATTACTTCTTACCTAGCTGCTCTGGATTCATTAGACGGCATCATCTTCACTGGTGGTATTGGTGAAAACTCACTACCAATTCGTCGTGAAATCTTGAAAAACCTAAAACTGCTAGGTTTTGTTGAAGATGAGAAAGGCAACGAAGATGCAAGATTTGGCAACGCAGGTGTTATTGCAACATCTGAGTTGCTCGGTGCGAAAGCACTAGTTATTCCTACCAATGAAGAGTGGGTAATCGCTCAACAGTCGGTGGAACTGCTGTAAAACGGCAAAAATTTTGGGAACTAAGTCAAAGCCCTTTCCTTTATGGAAAGGGCTTTTTTTGATCCAAATACATCCTTTCTCCATACAACTATCCGCATTAATACGGATCTCTAATAGCTGCCAATTGTCTTGATATTGATAAATATATAAACAACTTGGGCGGTGAAGAAATTTCAGTATACTGAGCTTAAGTCATACCAAAGAAAAATAGCCTTATGTCATGTAGGTGTCTCAGCTCGGAGACAGGAATTGCGTTTGAAGAACGATCAAACGAAATCGGATCTTTGCAGGCTATTGGGCATATAAATAATAAACCGTTGACTAGTTCGAAGATTAGTCAAATGAGAGAAAGTCATGTTTTTTAATAAGTCGCTTCAGCAAGAAAACCAACGATTAAAGCAGGATCTGCAACGCTTGCAGCAAATCCAATACAGTTTAGATGAAGAAATGCTTCGCTTAACGCTGGATAAGAAAGGCTGCATTACCTCTGCAAATACAAAACTTCAGCAACAACTCTTTTTCACTGATGCGGATATTTTAGCGAAACCGATTACCGAGTTGGTTCCATCAAATTCGCGCAATACAGAGCACTTTCATCGAATGAAGAGAGCCGTTCAAGACAAAGTATTTTGGAATGGCGCGATGCAAGTCCTTAAAGGCAACGGCGAAGAAGCGTGGTTACGAACGGTTATCCAGCCTGTTTTGAACGAACATCAAGAAGTTGAAAGCTTTTTTGTGTTTGCTTCTGAGCTTACGCGAACGATCAAAACATCGCGTGAGCAAGAGGACATGCTGAATGCGTTGAGCCGTTCTATGGCGGTTATTGAGTTCACGTTAGAAGGTAATGTATTAAAAGCCAATGATAACTTCCTTAATACGATGGGTTATACACTGGATCAAATTAAAGGGAAGCATCATCGTATGTTCTGCGATCAGGAAGAGGCTGGTTCTGAAGCTTATCGCGAGTTCTGGCAACGTTTGGCAAAAGGACAGTTTGCTTCAGACCGATTTAAGCGAGTTAACCGTTACGGTGAAGAGGTATGGCTAGAAGCCTCCTATAACCCTATCCATAACGATAGAGGAGAGCTCTACAAGGTCGTCAAGTTCGCGACTGACATCACCCAGCAGGTGATGCAAGAGCAGAAAATGGCTCAGGCTGCGCAATTGGCTAATGAAGTTTCTCAAGAGACCGGAACACAAACACTGCAAGGTCAGCAAGTGATAGGTTCGACGCTAGAAAAGGTGCAAACACTGTCTGACCAGATGCAGCAAGCGAATACGGCCATTGACGAGCTCAAAGCGCACTCATCGCGCATTAGTGAACTGGTTAATAGCATCAGTGGTATTGCAGACCAAACTAACTTACTAGCGTTAAATGCGGCGATAGAAGCGGCTCGCGCGGGTGAGCATGGTAGAGGCTTTGCCGTTGTTGCTGACGAGGTCAGACAGCTTGCCACAAGAACCAATGCGACCACTGATGAAATTATCACAATGGTAACTGAAAACTTAGAGCGAACCGATAATGCTGTCCAACTGATCGCCAAGTGCCAAAAAGAAGCACTAGATACGCTAGAGCTTTCAGAAAAAGCGGGGAATGTGATGAACGAAATACAAGATGGCGCTAGCCGTGTCGTAGAGGCTGTGGAGCAATTTAACCGCTCATTGTAGTGGGTTCTTCATGCTATCAATGGCTTTTTTCAGCTCCGATATAATCAACCTGTTTACTACTGCTGCTCATCGCCAATAAAGCGCTTTTTTTGGTGATGAGAAAGCTAATTATTTCCCTCCTTAATATTTCGTATTTCTATCTTAACGTGTCGCTATTTTACAACACTGTTAATAAAAAGTAGCGTAATTTAATCTCCTGTTAACTTGGTTGCGAATCACAGTTGGGGGAGACCTACTTGGACTTACTAAATTTCACCATAGATAACTTAGCGCTGCTAGGTACGCTTACCATGGAGCACATCTCTTTGGTCGCTCTGGCTGTTGGGCTTGCCATCTTAACTGGAGTACCTATCGGCATTCTTATCACACAAAATGAGCGCGTTGCGAAAGTGGTGCTTTACGTAGCGTCCATCATTATCACCATTCCTTCAATCGCACTGTTTGGTTTGATGATTCCTCTCTTATCGACCATTGGTCATGGGATTGGCTACGTGCCCGCCGTGATTACCGTACTGCTTTATTCTCAGCTGCCTATTATTCGCAACACTTATACCGCCATTCACAACGTAGAACCGTCACTCCGAGAGGCAGCTTGCGGCATCGGGATGACGCCTTTTCAGCGTTTGAAAATGGTGGAAATTCCATTGGCGATTCCGGTGATTATGGCGGGTGTGAGAACGGCAGTAGTAATGAATATTGGCGTTATGGCGATCGCCGCGTATATCGGAGCAGGAGGGTTGGGCGTGTTTATCAGCCGCGGCATCTCGCAAAGTGATCCTCGACAACTGATCGTTGGTGCCATCGCCGTTAGCCTTCTGGCTATCATCGCGGATTACGGATTGATTCGACTACAAAAAAGATTAACGCCACCGGGCCTGACTGCAGCTCGATAAAGGATAAATAATAGGGACATTCAAATGATCAAAATTGACAAGCTAACCAAAATTTTTGAAACGCCTAATGGCCCGGTGACTGCCGCAGATCACATTGAGATGGAAGTTCCCAGTGGTGAAATTTGTGTGTTACTTGGTCCGTCCGGTTGTGGCAAAACCACCACGCTGAAAATGGTCAACCGAATTATTCCCGCGACATCGGGCAAGATCTACCTTGGTGGTGAAGATACTTCTGGGATGGATACAGTCACTCTGCGCCGCAATATCGGTTATGTTATTCAGCAAATTGGCTTATTTCCCAACATGACGATCGGCGAAAACATCGCGGTGGTTCCCAAGTTATTAGGGTGGGATAAGGCAAGATACATGGCGCGTGCAAAAGAGCTATTGGAGATGGTGGCTCTTGATCCTAGTGTCTTCCTTAATCGTTATCCAAATGAGTTGTCTGGCGGACAGCAGCAACGAATTGGTGTTGCCCGAGCGCTAGCTGCGGATCCTCCCGTCATGCTGATGGATGAACCTTTTGGCGCGATTGACCCGATCAACCGTGAAGTAATCCAGGATGAGTTCCTTAAAATGCAGCAAGAGCTCAACAAGACCATCATGTTTGTCAGTCATGACATTGATGAAGCGGTCAAAATGGCCGATAGAATTGCGATTTTCCGTGATGGTCACCTGGTTCAGTACGATACGCCTGACGATTTGCTCGCACACCCGAAAGATGATTTCGTGAAAAACTTTGTCGGAGATGATCGCGCACTTAAACGTCTTCGCTTAGTTACAGCTGAATCCGTCATGCAGACCACCTTTGCGTACGTAAAACCTAACGATACGCTTGCCGACGCTCTAACTAAAATTGACGCGTATGGATATCGCGACGCCGTGATATTAGTGAATGACCAACACCAACCTATCGGTTATGTGCCAAAAGCTACCGCAATCAATATGAAGGGGTACTGCGGTGAACATTATGTCGGCCTGAAAACAATCGCCCGAACCACGGATGATCTGCGTAAAGTCGCGTCGAAGATGTTCACGCACGACATTGTTTGGATGCCGTGTGTTGACGAGAATGGCCGCTTAGTGGGCGAAGTCACACAGCGCGGCATTACCCATTATCTCGGTGCAACTTATCAGCGCGATACCTCTCCTAATCAGCCGCAGCCATTGCATCAGGCTAAGGAGGCATCGTGACCAATCAGCTAAAACAAACCTACTATTTCGTTTTATTGGCGTGTGTCTTTGCGTTGGGTATTTATTTACAAGGCGCGGGTACGATCGATGATTTTCTTTACTACCAAGAAGACATTGTTTATCTGACGTTTCAGCACATTGAACTGGTGCTGCTGTCTGGTGGATTGGCGATCCTAATCGCGATTCCCGTCGGCGTATTGCTCAGCCGTCCTCGTTTTCAGAAAGTCGCAGAATCGGCGATGCAGATTTTGAATGTGGGGACCACGATTCCTACTTTAGCCATTCTCGCGCTGGCAATGAGCTTTCTTGGCATTGGCACCGTGCCAGCGGTATTTGGGCTGACGATTGCCTCGTTGTTACCGATTGTCAGAAACACCTACATCGGGCTGAAAGAAGTGCCCGCTCATTTAAAAGAAGCGGCGTCAGGCATTGGTATGACCGAGTTACAAATGTTGTTTCAGGTTGAAATTCCTAATGCGCTGTTCGTCATTTTTGCCGGTATCCGCACGGCGTTAGCTGTCAACGTGGGCACCGTTCCACTGGCCTTCTTAATTGGTGGCGGTGGGTTAGGGGAGCTCATTTTTACCGGTATTGATCTGGGTGAACCCATCATGATGCTGGCAGGCGCTATTCCTACAGCGATGCTGGCTATCGCTATCGACAGTGTGGTAGGAGCCGTTTCCTATGTCACTGTACCTAAAGGCTGTAACCCTATTAGAGCTAGACAATAACAATCCTAAAAATTGAACACAGACAGGAGTCAAACATGTTGAAGCAAATTACTCGCCGCTTGCTGGCCGTTGGTGTACTGCTTTCAAGTTTTCACGCATCTGCGGAAATCGTCGTAGGTGGTAAAAACTTTACAGAACAACAGCTTTTAACGGAAATTACGTCTCAATATTTAACCAAAAAAGGCTACGACGTTGATAAACGTTCGGGCATGGGCAGTGCGGTTTTGCGTAAAGCGCAAGAAAACGGCCAGATTGATCTTTATTGGGAATACACGGGCACATCACTGATCATTTACAACAAAGTCAAAGACAAGCTCCCTGCAGAGCAAGTGTATCAACGCGTTAAGGAACTCGATGCGAAGAAAGGCCTAGTTTGGCTTAACCCTTCAAAAGCGAACAACACCTACGCGCTCGCTATGCGCAGTGACGATGCGAAACAACGTGGCATCTCAACCTTATCCGACTTCGCCGAGCAAATGCGCCAAGACCCGCCAATGACCATTGCTTTGAATGCGGAATTCTATGCACGAAAAGATGGCTTCCGACCTTTACAGAAAACCTACAAATTCAAAGCGTCACGAGACCAAGTGAAACGCATGGATACGGGGTTAACTTATGATGCGCTAAAAGGGAAAGAAGTCGATGCTGCGCTCGTATTTGCAACAGATGGTCGTATCAAAGCATTTGGTTTTACCGTTTTAACGGATGACAAACAGTTCTTCCCTGATTACGCGATCACTCCTGTGGTTCGCCAAGAAACGCTAGATGCGAACCCAGAGCTTGCCGAGCAAATGAACGCGCTTTCTGCGGCGATCGATGGCGATACGATGTCGACTTTGAATCAACAAGTTGATGTGGAGCGACGTTCGATCTCAGAAGTCGCAAGCCAGTTCCTATCTGAGCATAACTTGGGGTAATACCATGACTATCCTGCAAGTCAG
Source organism: Vibrio sp. E14 (assembly GCF_020515785.1). Lineage (NCBI taxonomy): Bacteria > Pseudomonadati > Pseudomonadota > Gammaproteobacteria > Vibrionales > Vibrionaceae > Vibrio > Vibrio sp. E14. Next base: position 1,174,843 of record NZ_JAHPJI010000001.1, on the reverse strand, counting down.
TGTGGCCCAAATCAACGCCCAGTTAGGCGATGTGAATGCCAATCTGAATACTCATCAGGATTACATAAAGCAAGCCGCGGCCTTGGGGTCGCAGCTATTGCTGTTTCCTGAACTCTCCTTGACCGGATACCAGCTCCAATCCTCTGTGCGTGAAGTCGCCATGAAGCGTGATGATGCTCGGCTTAAAGAGCTTGCGCAACTTGCACCGCAGATGTCCGTGATTGTCGGCTTTGTTGAACAGGCTGCTCCGGGAGAGTACTACAACGCGATGGCTTGGTTGCTCGGTGGTACGGTGGTTGCTGTGCATCGCAAAATCAATTTACCAACCTATGGTGGGCTTGAAGAGGGCAAGTGGTTTCATTCTGGTGACGCAACCACCAGTGTTTGTTTTGATGAAAATTGGCGAGGCTCGGTTTTAATTTGTGCCGATTTATGGAATCCACCTTTGGTTCATTGCGCGCTACTCGATAAGCCTGAAATCTTGCTCGCGCCGATCAATTCGGCCAGCAGTATTGTCAGTAAAGACTTTTCCAATGAAGACAACTGGTTAGTTAACGTTAAATTTTATGCGGTGCTGTACGGAACTCCAGTTTTGATGGCCAACCGTTACGGGCCAGAGGGCGAAGCGTGGTTTTGGGGAGGAAGCTGTATTTTGTCTGCAACGGGTGAGCTATTGGCGCAGGCAGAAGACGGTGAAACCTTGATAACTGCAACCTTGTCATTGGACGATATTGACAAAGCCAGATTCGAGCTGCCTACCGTGCGAGACAGCAATACACCATTGATCACAACGCTATTGTCGAAGGCAAAACGCTAAAACAGGAGCAGTAGACGATGCAATCTATTCATCGATTTATTCACGAACTAACCTTTGAACAGCTTCCTGCTGACGTTATTGAACAAGCGAAATATTGCGTCTTGGATCTGTTAGGTGTCGCCGCAGCTGGTAAAGCGACGCAGCTGCAAAACATGGTAGCCAAACTCGCGCAGAAGCAGTTTGCCGGTGATACGCCGATGCTGTTTTCTGATCACACGGCTAGTGGTTGCGGGGCGACTCTATATGGCGGCATGTTGATTGACAGTATGGACGCGCACGACGGCCAAGTCCTGACGAAAGGCCATGTTGGCGTCGCTGTTTTGCCGGGGCTGCTCGCCAGTATGCATGAGTCAGCAGTTACGGGAGAAGAGTTATTAACGTCCCTCGTCATTGGCTACGAAATAGCAACTCGCGCCGGAATCGCGCTGCATCAAACCGCTTGTGATTATCATACTTCTGGTGCTTGGAATGCGTTGGGCGTCGCTGCGGTGTCTGCAAGAAGAAAAGGCTTAACGGATGCAGAAACAGAGCATGCGCTCGGCATTGCCGAGTTCTATGGTCCGCGCAGTCAAATGATGCGTTGTATTGAACATCCAACCATGCTCAAAGACGGCTCTGGCTGGGGAGCGATGGCGGGCTTTGCCAGTGCAGAGCTGGCAGAAGAAGGATTTACTGGCGCGCCAGCCGTGACGCTGCTGGACCAACAAACTCACGCTTTGTGGGCAGATTTAGGGCAGCGCTGGTATATTCTGGAGCAATACTTTAAACCGTATCCGGTTTGTCGTTGGGCTCAACCCGCGGTTGAAGCAGTGAGAGCACTGCAACAAGAAAATAAACTAGAACCTGATGAGATTGAACTTATCGAAGTTCACAGCTTTCATCAGGCGGTGTGCCTGCATACCAAGCGCCCAGAGACAACCGAGCAGGCTCAGTACAGTTTGCCATTTTCAGTCGCGAGTGCGGTCATGGATAATACGGTCACGGTAGAAGCCGTCACCAAAGGACTGAAAGATCCTGCTCGCTTGGCACTTACGGAGCGGATGAGGTTAATTGAAGAGCCCGTTTACAATGATAAGTTTCCAGCCGAACGCTGGGCGCATGTCGTGGTGACGTTGAAAAATGGTGACAAACTGACTTCGCCTCCCAGTATTGCGCGAGGTAATCCTGAAAATCCGCTCAGTCGAGACGAGATGCGAGGTAAGTTTCATACTTTGGCAGAGAAAGAATTGTCCGCTTCACGCGTGTCAGCGATAGAAGAGGGCTGTTTGCAACTTGATAAAGCCAGTAAAGAGCAGGTACTTGCTTGGCTATCACTGCTTTACCAAGGCACGTTGTCTGATAAGCCGTCTGACACGTCGCCTGACACATCACGATGAGATCGAAGAGATCGAACTTCTTTTCTCTTACTCAATCTTAAGCTAAACGTCGCTCTTCACGCGGCGTTTTTTCATAGCGTTTTTTGTAGCAACGCGCAAAATACGATGTAGAACTGAACCCACAAGCGGTGCTAATTTGAGTAATGGACAGCATGGTTTGCAACAACAAATGTTGAGCGCGTTCTAAGCGCAATTGAAGGTAGTAATTACCTGGTTTGTCTTGCAAGTATTGCAAAAATAATCTTTCCATCTGCCTGACCGATAATCCTACTTGTTCGCCAATTTCATAGCACTTTAGCGGCTCTTCCATGTTGGCTTCCATGATCTCTACAGCGTCGAGCAGGCGCGGGTGGCGGATGTTGTGCTTACGAATTAACGACATGCGCTGTTTATCATGCGCCGGTCGAATCGCAGGGTGAATGCATTGCTCAGCTACTTGATTCGCCAAGTCGCTCCCATGTTGGTTTGTAATTAAATGAAGCATCATATCCAAACCGGCTAAGCCGCCCGAACAAGTTGGTGTGCGTGGGTCGAATTCGTACAACTCACTGGTCACGTTGATGTTTGGAAACTCCTCTGCCAGGCTGTTGGCGGACTCCCAATGCACCGTACACGTCTTGTTTTTTAATAGCCCAGCTTTTGCTAACAACACGCTGCCTGTCGAAGTCGAGCCCACGGCGATGCCTTGACGAAGCGCTTGCTTTAACCACTGACTCACCGAGCCACTCGTAGCAGCAACATGGGCGCCAATACCTGCCACAACCAGCAGCAAGTCTAAATGGGCAATGTCGTTGACTGACTGTGTTGGCGAGAATGAAACGCCATTGCTGGCCGACACTTCTTTATCTTCGAATCCATAAATATCCCACTGATACAAATCGCAACCTGCGAGGCGGTTGGCCATTCGAAGAGGTTCGATAACCGCCGAAAAAGAGAGCATCGAAAAATCAGGAATAAGGAAAAAACCAATGCGATACGTGTGTGTCGTTTTCATTCTCTGTGGTCACCAAGTGGGCAGTTCATCTATGTCGTATTTCTGGATAAGAATGTCGCAATTGTTAAATTATTGCTATCAAAATTCGAACATGATGTGACTTAAGACAAGGAGTTCTTTGTCGAGCATACACATTCATTTGGACGAGATAATTATGATTGAACAAAAAGCCCCAGTAATTAGTGATGGTCTACGCCTTGATGGCGCCTTCTTTACTGACGAGAACGTTAACAACCCAGACTTACCGATCGTTATTGTCTGCTCAGGCTTTACTGGGCAAAAAAATATTCACCCAGAGCGTTACGCGAGAGCCTTAACTGCGAAGGGCTTTACGGTATTCGGATTTGACTACCGTGGCTTTGGTGAATCTGAAGGCATTCGTGAGCGAGTTATTCTGGATGAACAAGTACGCGACATCGCCAACGCGGTTGCGGTTGTGAAACAGCGCGCTAATAAGGAAGGCCGCAAAGTCGTACTGGCTGGCTGGGGCATGGCGGGGGGATTAATTCTTGATGCTTACCGAGTTTGCCAAGATGCGATTGATGGCCTTATCTCCATGAACGGCTTTTATGACGCGGTACGTGTTCAGGTTGCTCAACGTGGCGAGCACGGCTGGAAAGCGTTCCGTCAATTTATGTTAGAAGAGCGTACACGTCTTGCTCTTGGTGGAGAAAAGCAGGGGATTGATCCATTTGAAATCTACCCGCTTGATCCAGTAAGCCGAGAATATGTATTCACTGAACTGGTCAAAGCGCCGGGCTACGGCGTGACATCTGATCTGGATTTTGCGGATTCTCTCATCAATTTCAAACCGGAAGCTCTACTGGACGAGCGATTTGCAGACGCGCCAATCTTGATTGCGCACGGTGCAGAAAACGACCTTCACCCAGTGACCGAAGCAAAGTCGCTGTACGCGAAATATCCTGGGCCGAAATCTCTTTTCCTACTGCCTGAAGGTGGTCACACCGAGTGGATGTTGGACGACGATCCTAAGTTTATTCAGTTCTCTGGTGTGATCGCGAACTGGTTGAGTGAGAACTTCAGTTAAGTCTTCAAGAGGTGCTTGCGTTGATGGCACCTCTACCTTTCTGACAGGATGATTTTCGATGAGCATAATTCCATTTTGTGAAGCGGCTGACCCATTTGTAAATAAACCAACAATCGCGATTCCTGAAGGCGCGGTTGATTGTCACGCCCACGTTTTTTCTTCACGTTATCCGTACTGTGAAACGCGAACCTACACGCCACCTGATGCCAGCGTCGGCGCGTACATGCATTTGCACCAGCAATTAGGCATCCGTCATGGCGTGCTGGTTCAGCCGAGTGTGTATGGCAATGATAACCAGTTGCATCTTGATACATTGCGATATTTACGCCAGCAAGGTTATGACTACAAAGGCGTCGCGGTCGTGGATGCGGATGTGTCCGAGCAAACGCTGGATGAGCTACAAGAAGCGGGATTTTGTGGGGTGCGGATGAACCTGCTGTTTAAAGGTGGTATTGAGTGGCGTGATGTTGAACGTTTAGCGGCTCGCCTTGCAGAGCGACACTGGCACCTTCAATGCTTAATTGATGTTTCGCAGTTTGATGACTTATATCAGCGATTAAGGGCTTTACCCGTGCCCGTAGTGATTGATCATCTTGGACATATGCCAACAAACAAGCTTATTTCTCATCCTGGTTTTCAAACCTTATTGAAGCTTAAGACCGAAGGGAAAGTGTGGACAAAACTGTCGGCGCCGTATCGTCTGTCGCCTCAATCACCGCCTTATGATGACGTTTCTCCATTTGCTCAAGCTTTGTTAGAAGCGAATGAAGATCAATGTGTCTGGGGATCGGATTGGCCTCACCCATGTTTTGCTGCTGAGATGCCAAGTGATGGCCAGCTGCTAGATACCTTGTGGCACTGGACGCAAGATATGACACTGTTTGGCAAGATTCTGGTCGATAACCCCAAGCGCCTCTACCGCTTTTAACTCCGCATTCATGTTACGAACCTAAAAAGACAACCGTAAGGCACTGATTCAAATTATGCTTCCTGCACTTCCGCTACAGGTTTACTCTGATCCTTTGGTTATCAAGTTCTTTAACACCCTTAAACAGCTTGGTTTCAAGGGGGATACTGATGCTCGCTATACCACTCGATTGAGTATGGCGACTGACAACAGCGTCTACCAGCAACTTCCGTTGTCGGTCGTCTTTCCTGCCAACCATCATGATGTGGTAATACTTGGCAAGGTCAGTGCTCGTGATGAATTTAAACACCTGACCTTTTCGCCCAGAGGAGGCGGAACGGGCACCAACGGACAATCATTGAACTCGGGGATCGTGGTTGATCTGTCTCGCTATATGAATCGAGTGTTAGAGATCAACGAGCAGGAAGGTTGGGTGAGAGTGGAAACTGGGATAGTCAAAGATCAACTCAACGACATCGTTCGCCCTTATGGTTATTTCTTCTCGCCAGATCTGTCGACCAGCAACCGCGCAACATTAGGTGGGATGATTAATACCGATGCATCAGGCCAAGGCTCTTTGCAATATGGTAAAACCTCGGATCATGTGTTGGCGCTCAAAGCCGTATTGGCGGATGGTTCGGTGCTCGATACCGAAGCAATTCAACAAAACAAATGGTTAAACAGTGATGTAGTATCGCGAGCGTTAAAAATTACGGAGGAAGTTTGTCGAGACAAGCGTCAACAGATTCTGGATAAGTTTCCTCCTCTGAATCGATTTCTTACTGGTTATGACCTAAAAAATGCCATCAACGACAAGAGTGAAGAGTTTGACGTCACGAGAATATTATGTGGCTCTGAAGGCACGTTAGCTTTTATCACTGAAGCCAAGCTCAACCTTACGCGAATACCTACCACGCGACGGTTAGTGAACGTTAAATACGATAGCTTTGATTCTGCATTGCGAAATGCTCCCTTGATGGTCGAAGCAGAAGCGCTATCGGTAGAGACAGTTGATGCAAAGGTGCTTAATCTTGCAAGAGAAGACATTGTCTGGCACTCGGTAAAACACGCGATCTCAGATGTGCAGGGCAAAGAGATGCAAGGGATTAACTTTGTCGAGTTCGCAGGCAGTCACAACGATGATATTGAGGATAAAGTTGAACGCTTACTTTCAATTCTCGATAAAGAAATGGCTCACCGACGCAGTGGTATCATCGGTTATCAAGTCTGTCGTGAACCCCAAGACATCCTGGCCATTTATGGCATGCGCAAGAAAGCGGTTGGGCTGCTTGGCGCGACCAAAGGTCAGGCAAAGCCCATTGCATTCGCGGAAGATACCTGTGTGCCGCCTGAAAATTTAGCGGACTTTATCGCGGAATTTCGTACGTTGCTAGACCGCAATAACCTGCATTATGGCATGTTTGGGCATGTGGATGCTGGCGTCCTTCACGTGCGTCCAGCGCTCGATATGTGTGACCCTGAGCAAGAAGCGTTGATGCATCAACTGTCCGATGATGTGGTCGCGCTGGTGGCAAAATACAATGGTTTAATGTGGGGAGAGCACGGTAAAGGATATCGCTCAGAATATGGACCAGCCTTCTTTGGTGATGAGCTCTTTACTGAATTAAGGCGTATTAAAGCGGCGTTTGACCCCGACAATAAAATGAACCCGGGCAAGATTTGCACGCCACTGAATAGCGACGCTGAAATGGTAAAAGTCACAGCGACCAAGCGTGGCTACTATGATCGTCAGATCCCTGTAGAAGTCCGAGAGTCGCTTAAGCCCGTGCTGTCTTGCAATGGCAATGGGCTGTGTTTTAATTACGATGCTGATAGCCCAATGTGTCCATCATTTAAAGTAACAGCCGATCGTCGCCACTCTCCGAAAGGGAGGGCTGGGATAATGCGTGAATGGCTGCGTCGCCTTAATGACAGTGGCTTCGATTTGCTCGCTAACGAACAGCAGCTTCTCAATCAAACGTTATCGGTTAAGCTTTTGGCTCAGAAGCTGAGTCAACTGATATCTCGCCCCGCATCTGATGACCTATCGCATGAAGTTTATGAGGTGATGAATGGCTGTCTAGCGTGCAAAGCGTGTGCGAGTCAGTGTCCTGTTAAAGTTGATGTGCCTGATTTTAGAGCATGTTTTTTACACGTCTATCACTCGCGTTATCGCAGACCTCTGCGCGACTATCTGGTGTCGAATATTGAGCAACTGCTGCCGATTATGGCAAAAGCCCCCAAGCTGGTTAATCGAATTGCATCTAGTAGGCCTGTTACGCAAGTATTAGAGACATCCATTGGTTTTGTTGATTCGCCAGTGCTATCGATCCCTACGTTGCAAAGTCGATGTCAGGCACTTGGAGTGAGCCCGTTCGACTTTGCGTATCTAGAATCGCTTTCCCCAGAAGTGAAGCAAAATTACGTCTTGATTGTTCAAGATCCATTTACCAGCTTTTATGAAGCCGAGTTGGTTTCGGACTTTATTCAGTTATTGCAGCGGTTAGGGAAACACCCTGTTGTTCTGCCTTTCAAACCCAATGGGAAAGCTCAACATGTAAAAGGTTTTCTTAAGGCATTCGCCAGAAATGCACAAAATACCTCGGATTTTCTCAACCAAGTTGCTGAGCTTGAAATTCCTATGATCGGTATCGATGCAGCCTTAGTACTTTGTTATCGCGATGAATACCGTCAGGCTCTAAAAGAAAAGCGGGGCGAGTTTACAGTTAATACGGCTCATGAGTGGCTGGTGGATACACTTAATGAATGGCCGCCAGTAAGTGTATCAGACGAAGAACCTTGGTATTTGATGGCGCATTGCACAGAAAAGACCAAAATCCCGGAGACTGAGAAATCTTGGCAGTCTATTTTTCATCACTTTGGCTTAAAGCTGCATGTGATACCTACGGGATGTTGTGGCATGGCAGGGACATTCGGCCATGAAGTGGATAAGAAAAGTACGTCTGAAGCTATTTATCAGCTGAGTTGGAAACCGAATATAAAGAACCTGCCCACTGAGCGTGTGTTAGCCACGGGGTATTCCTGTCGCAGTCAGGTTAAGCGTTTTGAAGGGGAGGTCGTTCGACATCCGGTCCAAGTTTTAGCCAGTTTGTTTAATGCATAAGATGCTTAGGCAATTTAGTATACGAAAACGCTTGCCTTAAGACTTTGCCTGCCTTTAATGTATCCGACCGCAGAACTTCAATCTGCTTAACAACAACACAGGAGAGAATCGGGCTTTCACTTCCGCTCGACAGAAACTCCTTTCAAATTGATACAACAGCGCAGCAAACTTCCCTTGCTGCGATACTGTGTTCCATATTTTGTGAGTATTTATGTTTAACTCAGAACGCAAAGCGACGGTTATTCTGGTTGCGACGACGATGATCGCGGCACTTGGCTGGATATTCTCTAAGGAAACAATACAGGGGTTACCACCTTTTGGCTTTATTGGGGCGCGATTTACTATTGCATCGCTCTGTCTGTTGCCGTTGTGCTATCGACCTTTGCTGAAAGCGAATTTGAGAGATGTGCTTTCTGCTGGTGGTGTCGGGCTCCTGTTAGGCAGTGCCGTTATGACATGGATTTACGCCATCTCCATCAGCGATACGCTCGGAGAAGGCGCATTTATCATGAGTCTCTCCATGCTATTTGTGCCTATTGTTGCGTGGGTTATGTTTCGTCAACGACCACAACGAATTTTCTGGCTTTCTTTGCCTATCGCGGTATTAGGTCTCGCCTGTCTCTCTTTAGTTGGCGGCTGGAAGCAATCGGCCAGTCAATTTTGGTTTCTTGGCGCGGCACTGGTTCTGGCGCTTCACTTTAATGTGAACAGTAAATATTCTCAAAAATTGCCTGTGTTGCTGCTTACTTGCGTGCAGCTTTTTTCTGCTGGTTGTTTAGGTTTGTTGGTTTCTTTCTTTATGGAGTCTTTTCCGGCAGAGGTTGACTCCTCCATTTGGTGGTGGTTCGCGTTGAGTACTTTGCTAGCGACGAGCTTGCGTTACGTAATGCAAACCATGGGTCAAAAATTTGTTCAGGCAGGTAATGCTGCCTTGATCATGATATTAGAGCCAGTTTGGACCGTCATTCTGAGCGTGCTGTGGTATGGCGAAGTGCTAACGGCAAATAAGCTAGTGGGCTGTGTGCTTATCTTATTCTCTCTTATTATTTATCGTACTGGCGGGCTATTTCGTTTGTCTATCCCTAGGTAGCTTCAAGAAATGTGGGTAGGGAACAATTTAGGAGTGAAGCATGGCCAATACTGAGCATAAGGAATCACTAGACTTTTTAGATATTTTAAGTGTCTGTTTATACCGTTTAGGAATTAGCGTATTTGCCTTTGGACTTATCGCGATGACGATATCGGGTTTGCACCTTATTGAAGGTTCGGCATTTTATGATCGAAATGTGTTGCTGCTCATCGCCATTGCAGGTGTATTAACTGCAGCAAATATCCATGTCTACAGTAAAACTGTGCGTACTGTCATCAGCTGGTCAACTTGGGTGGGACTGCTCTTCATGGTGAGCGATCCAGACTTATCCCGCGTGTGGCTTTCTCTTGGTTTTGTCTTTGTCACTTTTTCCGGTGTGGCGCTGAAAGAGTCCTTTTGTTTTAAAGTTCCAGGCTTGAAAGCGGTGCCAGTGCTACTTGCCATCGCAACCTTTGCGTTTTGTTTCGAAATACTGACGGTAGCGACTATTGCGACAGGGTTGTCTGGCTTAATTATGGGTTTCCTGTCTATATCAAAGTGGCGGATGCCACTTCATTTTGATATTGGTATTAAAGCAAACTACGAGGTTTAATAAACGTCTTACGTTAGAGATGTCATACGGTTACGCAAAGCTAGCGATACTTTTGACGTGGGTTCTCGATTAAGCTCTTCGCTGATCATCCAGCCAGCTTTTGCTAACAGCTCCAAGTCGATCCCCGTTTCGATCCCTAATCCTTGGCATAAATACAGTACATCCTCCGTCGCGACATTCCCCGAGGCCCCATGAGCGTATGGGCATCCACCCAGCCCAGCGACACTGCTGTCGATGGTATTGATGCCCATACTCAAGGCTTGATGAATGTTGGCGAGCGCTTGTCCCCATGTATCGTGGAAATGGACAGCAAGCTGGGGGAGAGGTGTAACCAACATGACGGCTTCCAGCATGGCTGCAATTCGATTTGGCGTGCCTGTGCCGATGGTGTCACCTAGAGACACCTCATAGCACCCTAAATCGATGAGCGATTTGGTCACGCTCGCCACCTGTTTAGGGGCTGTTGGACCGTCGTAAGGGCAATCGGCAACGCAGGATAGATAACCTCGAACAGGGATGCCGTGTTTGGTGGCTAATCGCATTACAGGCTCGAAGCGAGTTAAACTTTCTGCAATCGAGCAATTGATATTGTGTTGGCAGAATCCTTCTGATGATGAAGTGAAAATTGCGACCTGATTGGCACCAGCCTCCAAGGCTTGTTCGAAGCCTTTTAGGTTTGGTGTCAGGGCAGAATAAGTAACATGATTTCGCCTTGTTATTGCTTTCATGACCTCTGTTGAGTCCGCCATTTGTGGCACCCATTTGGGCGAAACAAAAGAGCCCGCCTCAATATGCGTTAGCCCAGTATCAGAGAGTAAGTTGATCAACCGGATTTTAGTCTGGGTCGCAACGGGAGACTCATTTTGTAGCCCATCTCTAGGACCTACTTCGACAATATTTACTTTGGAAGGCAGCATTACTTGTCCTGTGATTTGGTTACCCAACTTGGGCTTCGTTTTTCAAGAAACGCTTGCAAGCCATCTTGGCCTTGTGGCGATACCCTAATGTCCGCAATGAGCTTGCTGGTATAGTGAATCAGTTGTTGATCGATGGGGTTTTGATGACATTGGTGACAGAGCGTTTTCGCTTTACGCATCGCATCTGGGCTATTAAGTAGTAACGTCTTGATCACGCTATCGACCGCACTTTCAAGTTGTTTGGCTTCTTTCACTTCGTGCACAATACCAAACCGTTCGGCATCCTCGGCTGAAATGACTTCACCACTTAAGATATAGCGTCTAGCTTGTCGATTCCCCATAGCGCGCATGACGTAAGGCGCAATGGTTGCCGGAACTAGACCAAGCTTAACTTCACTTAAGCAAAAGTTGGCACATTGGCTCGCGATGGCGATATCACTGCAACAAATCAATCCCAGCGCGCCGCCGTAAGCGGAGCCTTGTACAACCGCGATGGTGGGTTGAGGGAACGAATCTAGTGTTTCCATGAGTCTTGCCAAGTTTTGGGCATCAACGAAATTATCTTGCCTCGTGCTGTCGGCCATCGACTGCATCCAATTCAGGTCGGCCCCGGATGAAAAGTGCTTGCCGTTACTTTTTAATACCAAGCATCGCACATCCGTTCGTAAAGCGAGATAATCTAGGCGGTGGATCAGCAAGTCGATCGTACAAGCGTCAAAAGCATTGTGCTTGGCTGTTCTGTTTAGAGTGATGGTCGCTACGCCATTGTCATCGACATGCCAAAGAACATCATCTTGTCTTTGGGCGTTGGGAATAATGCTTGGTTGCATTTCCTGCATACTTACTTCCTTAATTTATCTCTGGATATTTACATTCTGAAGACGCCAAACTCGCTATCAGGAATGGGGGCATTTAATGCTGCCGTTAGCGCTTGACTCAACACCTGACGCGTTTGTTTGGGGTCAATAATTCCGTCATCCCATAGCCGAGCGCTCGCAAAATAGGGATGTCCTTGTGTTTCATACAAGTCTATGATCGATTCTCTAAAAGTGTGTTCTTCTTGCTCTGACCACGCTTCTCCCTGGCGTTCCTTCGCGTCTTTTCGAACTTGTGTTAAGACGCCTGCCGCTTGTTCTCCGCCCATCACAGAAATACGCGCGTTCGGCCACATCCACATCATGGTTGGATCATAAGCTCGGCCGCACATGCCATAATTGCCAGCGCCGTACGACCCACCGATGATCACGGTAAACTTCGGTACGTCAGCACAAGCGACGGCCATCACCAGCTTGGCACCATGTTTTGCGATGCCTTCTTCTTCCACCTTTTTCCCGACCATAAATCCGGTAATGTTTTGGAGAAAGAGAAGCGGTGTTTTCCGTTTGGCGCAAAGTTCAATAAAGTGCGCGCCTTTTTGTGCCGATTCAGAAAACAAGATGCCGTTGTTTGCCACAATGCCGATCAAGTGTCCGTGAATGCGAGCAAAGCCACACACTAACGTTCTGCCGTACAAGGCTTTGAATTCGTCAAAATCAGAATCATCGACGATGCGGGCAATGATTTCTCGAACGTCGAATGATAGTCGTAAGTTGGCATTCACGATTCCGTAGATTTCTTCTGCATCGTAGCGGGGAGGTAGCACGGTGTTTTCCGGCTTAATCGGTTTTTCTCTATTGGCATTGGCATTGGCAATGGCTTCTCGGGCAAGCATTAGGGCATGCTCATCATTTTCAGCGTAATAATCAGCAACACCAGATTTACGACAATGCACGTCTGCACCGCCGAGCTCTTCACCCGTCACGACTTCGCCAGTGGCCGCTTTAACTAGAGGCGGTCCCGCCAAAAATATGGTGCCTTGCTCTTTGACCATAATGGACACATCCGCCATGGCAGGAACATACGCGCCCCCAGCAGTGCAAAGCCCCATCACAACAGCAACCTGAGGGATGCCTTTTGCTGACATCCTCGCTTGGTTAAAGAAAATGCGACCAAAGTGTTCTTTGTCGGGGAAGACGTCGGACTGATGAGGGAGATTTGCGCCACCGGAGTCCACCAAGTATACGCAGGGGAGTTGGCAACGTTGGGCTATCTCTTGCGCTCTAAGGTGTTTTTTTACCGTGAGTGGGTAGTAGGTTCCGCCTTTTACCGAAGCATCGTTGGCGATGACCATACATTGAATTCCCGCTATGAAACCAATGCCGGCGATAACGCCAGCGCAGGGGATGGATTCGTCATACATTTGCCAGGCGGCAAACTGGCTGATTTCAAGAAAGTCAGTGTTGTCATCAAGCAAGCGCGCGATGCGTTCTCGGGCGGGGAGTTTTCCTTTTTGCCTCTGGTGCTGAATGGCTTTTTCACCGCCTCCCTGTTTGATGGTCTCGATGTGTTGATTCAGTTGAGTGACCAACGTTTCCATCGCAGCTTTATTGGAAAGAAATAACTCGTCAGTTGGCTTAGTTTTACTTTTGATAATGGCCATAATGACTTCCTTGTCGTATGTTCCTTTAGCGAGATTCTTCGAACAGTTCTCGGCCTATTAACATGCGGCGAATCTCTGAGGTACCCGCGCCGATTTCATAAAGCTTTGCATCACGTAGCAAACGACCAGCAGGGTATTCATTGATGTAGCCATTCCCACCGAGCAACTGGATTGCATCGAGTGCCATTTGTGTGGCGAGTTCTGCACTGTACAGAATCGCTCCTGCGGCATCTTTGCGTGTTGCGTTACCTCGATCACAAGCCGCTGCGACGGTATATACATACGCTTTTGCTGCACTCATTCGAGAGTACATATCGGCGATCTTGCCCTGAACTAACTGAAACTCGCCAATGGATTTTCCAAACTGCTCTCGTTCATGTACGTACGGGACCACAATGTCCATGCAAGCTTGCATTATCCCGAGTGGTCCGGCAGCGAGGACGACGCGCTCGTAATCTAGTCCACTCATTAACACCTCGACGCCTTGATTCAGCTCGCCAAGAATATTCTCTTTCGGCACTACGCAATTGTTAAATACAAGTTCGCAAGTGTTCGAGCCCCTCATGCCTAGTTTGTCCAGCTTTTGAGCATGGCTGAAACCTTCGACGTTGCGTTCAACAATGAATGCGGTAATACCTCGTGAACCTGCATTGACATCCGTTTTAGCGTAAAGCACCACTATGTCAGCGTCGGGACCGTTGGTGATCCACATTTTGTTGCCATTCAGTACAAAATGGTCGCCCTTGTTCTCCGCTTTCAGTTGCATGCTTATCACGTCTGAACCGGCATTGGGCTCACTCATAGCTAGGGCGCCAACGTGCGTACCATCGAGGAGCTTAGGAAGGTATTTCTTGCGTTGAGAAGGCGTGCCATTGCGAAAAATCTGATTGACGCACAGATTAGAATGAGCGCCGTAGCTTAAAGCGACGGAGGCAGAGGCTCGGCTGATCTCTTCCATCGCCACAACGTGAGCAAGGTATCCCATGCCTGCACCACCAAGTTCTTCATCGACGGTGACACCGAGCAACCCCATATCTCCAAACAAAGGCCACAAATGCTTCGGAAACTGGTTATCGCGGTCTATATCTGCGGCGATGGGAGCAATATGTTCCGTAGAAAAGGCATTAACGTGGTCTCGGAGCATATCGATGGTATCACCAAGTCCGAAATTGAGTGGGGCGTAGGTGCTTTTCATAACGTCTCCCGATATCAGAGGTAAGGTGGAAAAGCCGATTGCAGTGTCGCTATTTGAGTATAGCGGTTATGTCTCTTTGCTTTTGAGTGTTTGAATACAGCGTTCTTTAGCGGCATTCAACTCTGCCATTACGACGCTGATGTCATTGAGTTGCTGTTGTAGGACGGCTTGTTTCTCTTCAATGATATTGAGCATTTTCAATAACTGTCCTTCGGTTTGTTGCATGTCATAGAGCTCGAAAAGTTCACGAATTTCTGCCAGTGAAAAACCGAGCCGTTTCCCTCTTAAAATCAGTTTGAGACGAATTTTATCTCTGCGTTGATAAACGCGCATGTTGCCTTTTCGCTCTGGTTCAATCAGACCTACGTCCTCATAAAACCGGATACTGCGAGTGGTAATATCAAACTCCTTGGCGAGGTCACTGATCTTGTATTTTTCCATAACATACTTACCTCGAATAAAAATCCAGTTTCTGGAAATCGAACCTTCAACGGAAAGGCCGAACGCAAATTTTGAAAGATAAACGCCTACTTGGTGTGTTTTTTCATCTCATTGTAAAGGCTAGTGCTATGCTTACGTAAACGTCAAGAAATCGCAGTATGAAAGTTTGTCAGTGAGAAAGGGCGACAAAGACTGGCGTAGCACTTGGTGAGTAATGTCATGCAGGGGCGTCATCAGTCAGTCTAGTGTTCACATATACCTCAAGGGAATGCGAATCATGGAAAAAGACATCTGGATTGTCAGCGCGAAAAGAACGCCGATCGGGCGCTTTCAAGGAAAGTTGCAAACTTACTCCGCTCCCCAATTAGGTGCACAAGCGATAAAGGCTGCGATGCATGAAGTGAATGTGACATCTGTAGATGAAGTTTTCATGGGATGTGTGCTACCTGCGGGGTGTGGGCAAGCCCCGGCAAGACAAGCGGCAATTGGTGCGGATTTACCCATGAGTGTAGGGTGCACGACTATCAATAAAGTGTGTGGTTCCGGCATGAAGAGCGTCATGTTGGCGCACGATCTTATCAAAGCTGGAACGATTCGAACTGCCATTGCTGGTGGTATGGAGAGTATGACCAATGCGCCGTATTTATTGAAAGAGGCGAGAAAGGGAATGCGCATGGGCCACCAGTCGACGTATGACCACATGTTTCTCGATGGATTGCAAGATGCGTACGAAGGGCACTTAATGGGTGTTTATGCTCAGCACGTCGCAGACAGGCTTAAGTTCACCAGAGAGCAAATGGACGAATGGGCAGTGATGTCGGCAAAACGTGCGTTGGAAGCTCAAGAGCGAGGCTTATTTGCAGACGAGCTCTCACCGATTGAATTCAACACCAAGTCTGAACAAGGAACGTTGGATTACGATGAGCACCCGCGCTCGATTGATCTGGATAAAATCCCTCAACTCAAACCTGCATTCGATAAAAAAGGCACGTTGACCGCTGCTAATTCGAGTGCGATTTCCGATGGCGCTGCAGCGCTTGTTCTAATGGATGAAGAGACTGCGATCCACCAAGGTCTTGAGCCACTCGCCGTTATCAAGTCTCACGCTACACACGCCAGAAAACCTGCTGAATATACTTTGGCTCCCGTTTATGCGATTGAACAGTTGTTGTCCCAGTTGGATTGGTCAATTGACGAAGTGGATCTGTGGGAGATAAATGAAGCCTTTGCTGTCGTGACACAAATCGCGGTAGCAGAACTTGGGCTTGATATGAGCAAAGTCAATATTAAAGGCGGAGCGTGTGCACTCGGGCATCCGATAGGCGCAAGTGGCGCACGAATTCTGGTGACATTGATTCATAGTTTGCGTCAGCTACAAGCTTTAGGTACCGACGGTGATCTAGACGCCAAAAAAGTGATGCGAGGCGTTGCGACACTTTGTATCGGTGGTGGAGAGGCAACGGCGATAGGCATTGAAATACCGCTTTAATTGAAATCAGAAAGGAGTAAATGATGACTCGTTTGGTTCCCTTGTTTATTGGTGGAGAGTTTCGTGAATCTCAAACTTCGGATTGGGTTGAGGTGACCAATCCTGCCACTAATGATGTCATTGCGTACGTTCCCTGCTCAACGGATCACGAGATGGAAGCCGCCATTGATAATGCGAAAGAGACATTCCAATCCTGGAAGGAAGTGGCAGTATCCGAGCGTGCCAGAGTCATGCTTCGTTATCAGCACCTTCTCAAAGAACATCATGATGAGCTTGCCACACTGCTTTCTCATGAAACGGGTAAGATTTTAGCGGATGCAAAAGGCGATGTGTGGCGAGGCATAGAGGTTGTTGAGCAGGCTGCAAACATTGCCAGCAACATGATGGGCGAAACCGTCGAAAACGTTGCCACGGATATTGATAGTTACTCAATGATTCAGCCCCTAGGTGTGTGTTGCGGCATTACGCCGTTTAACTTTCCTGCCATGATTCCGTTGTGGATGTTCCCAATCGCCATCGCGGCGGGCAATACGTTTGTGCTTAAACCCTCCGAACAAGTGCCGTTGACCTCTATTCGTTTAGCCGAACTATTTGAGCAAGCTGGCGCGCCGAAAGGAGTGTTGCAAATCGTTCACGGTTGCAAAGACCAAGTCGACTTTCTGCTGGCTCATCCTGACATTCGAGCGGTGTCATTTGTTGGCTCGGTTCCTGTTGCCCGTTATATCTACACCACGGGTACGAAACACTTTAAACGCGTTCAAGCTTTTGCTGGTGCTAAAAATCACATGGTGATCATGCCTGATGCGAACAAAGAACAAGTGGTGAATAATCTAGTGGGGTCCTCCGTTGGGGCGGCGGGGCAACGCTGTATGGCGATTTCTGTTGCGGTATTTGTCGGCGATTCAAAACAATGGATTAAAGACATCAAACAGGCAATGGCGAAAGTACACCCAGGGCCTTGGGACGATGAGCAAGCTGCTTATGGCCCACTGATCAGTGAGCAGGCTAAACAACGCGTATTGGACCTAATTGAAGATGGCAAGCAACAAGGCGCAGTGTGTGAACTGGATGGCAGTCAGTGTGAAGTGGAAGGCTTTCCCGATGGAAACTGGATTGGCCCAACCTTGTTTAGCGGTGTAACAACGAATATGTCGATTTACACGCAAGAGATATTTGGCCCTGTTTTAGTTTGCATGGAAGTGGATACGTTACAAGAAGCCATTGAGTTAGTGAATCGCAACCCATACGGGAACGGCACTTCCATTTTTACGGCTAATGGCGCTGCTGCAAGAAAATATCAGCATGACATTCAAGTTGGTCAGGTCGGGATCAATGTGCCTATTCCAGTCCCTTTGCCATTTTTCTCTTTTACAGGCTGGAGAGGCAGTTTCTATGGCGATTTGCATGCGTATGGTAAACAAGCGGTACGTTTTTATACCGAGACTAAAACGGTGACGGCACGTTGGTTTGATGACGATATTCCAACGGGGCCTAATCTGACCATCCAACTGCGCTGAGTGAATAGAAGGAGCTTTTATGGACTTTGAACTTAATGAAGATCAACGTGCATTTGCCGATACCGCTCAGCAATTTGCCGATGAGCGTTTAGCGCCGATGGCGGCGGAGTGGGATGAAAAACAGATCTTCCCCAAAGACGTATTGAGAGAGGCGGGAGAGTTAGGCTTCCTGAGCCTCTACACTCCAGAAGCGCAAGGTGGCCTAGGGCTGAGTCGCTTAGATGCGTCAATTATCTTTGAACAACTGGCCATGGGATGTACGTCCACTACGGCGTTTATGACGATTCACAACATGGTCAGTTGGATGATAGCCAGTTTTGCTACCGATGAAGCCAAAACGCAGTTCTGCCCGAAGTTAGTTACGGGGGAATGGTTAGGCTCCTATTGCTTAACCGAGCCCAACGCAGGATCAGACGCCGCTGCACTGACCACTTCCGCTACAAAAAAGGGGGATAAGTATGTGCTCAACGGTGGCAAAACCTTTATCTCTGGCGCAGGAGAGACAGATGTTTTGGTCGTGATGGCGAGAACTGGAGAAGCGGGTGCCAAAGGCGTGTCTGCATTTGTCGTTCCTGCTCAAGCAGATGGCATCAGCTATGGGCGCAAAGAACCCAAAATGGGTTGGAACAGTCAACCAACACGAGCGGTTACTTTTGAGAATGTCGTTATTCCAGCTAGCCATTTACTGGGCGAAGAAGGGCAAGGTTTTGTCTTTGCGATGAAAGGGCTTGATGGAGGGCGTATAAATATTGCGACCTGCTCCGTCGGTACGGCTCAACAGGCCCTTGAACAGGCGACACAGTACATTCAGGAGCGTAAGCAGTTCGGCAAACCGCTTGCGCAGTTTCAAGCCTTACAATTCAAATTAGCAGACATGGCGACAGAGCTAGCGGCTGCGCGGCAGTTAGTGCGCTATGCCGCCAGCAAGCTCGACCGAAATGACCCAGATGCCACTGCTTATTGCGCGATGGCAAAACGGTTCGCAACCGATGTGGGCTTTCAGGTTTGCGACCAAGCGCTGCAGCTTTATGGCGGCTATGGTTACATCAAAGAGTATCCAATGGAGCGTCATTTCAGAGATGTGCGTGTGCATCAAATTCTGGAGGGAACGAACGAAATTATGCGTTTAATCATCGCGCGCCGTTTGCTCTCTGAGGAGTCGACCTTGCTGTAGCGAAGTATTGGATTTGTTCATTGAGAAAGGATTCATATATGCCATTAACCCAAGAAGCCATTCAACATACGATCACTAATCACGTTGCGGTGGTGACGATGAACAACCCGCCAGCCAATACGTGGACAGCAGAGAGCCTCAAGGTACTGAAGTCGCTGATACTCACACTTAACAATGATAAGCAGGTCTACGCACTGGTTTTAACCGGCAGTGGAGAAAAGTTTTTCTCAGCTGGTGCGGATCTCAAGCTATTTTCTGATGGTGACAAAGCGGTTGCGTTAGACATGGCGCGATGCTTTGGTGAAGCTTTTGAAACGCTCTCGGAATTCCGTGGTGTTTCCATTGCCGCGATTAATGGTTACGCCATGGGCGGAGGTTTAGAAGTGGCATTAGCTTGTGATATTCGAGTAGTTGAAGAGCAAGCGGTACTTGCTTTACCTGAAGCCAAAGTCGGACTTTTGCCCTGCGCTGGCGGTACCCAAAACCTCACAGCGTTAGTAGGAGAAGGCTGGGCAAAGCGCATCATTTTATGTGGAGAACAAGTTAGCGCTGACAAAGCAAAAGAACTAGGCTTGGCTGAGGAGTTGGTTCCCAAAGGCGAAGCGTTAAGTAAAGCGTTGGAGCTTGCTGAATCTGTTGCGAACCAGTCACCATCTTCTGTCGCCGCATGTAAGGCGCTCATTCAAAATATGCGCTCTGCGCCACTTAAGCACGGCTTAATGAAAGAGCGAGAGTTGTTTCTGAATCTTTTTGATACGGAAGATCAAGTTGAGGGTGTTCGCGCCTTTTTAGAAAAACGCCCACCGCAATGGAAAAACCGATAGGAGGCCACATGGCAGGGATGGTAACCATCAGTGAAATAGAGTGCTTAGATGGCGTGCACCGCATTGGTATCGCAACGTTAGACAACACCGCTTCATTGAATGCATTGACGTATGACATGTTGGTCCAACTCAACGATCAGCTTATCAAGTGGCAAGACGATCCGCATGTGACTTGTGTGGTACTCACTGGCGCTGGAGAAAAAGCATTCTGTGCTGGTGGCGATGTTCGAGCTATGTATCACGTCATGCATAACGAGAGTAAAGAAAAAATCGTAGAGTTCTGTACGGACTATTTCTCGTTGGAGTATGAGTGTGACTATCTCATTCACACTTACAACAAGCCTATTATCGGTTGGGGAGAGGGTATTGTCATGGGTGGTGGGATGGGGCTTTTTATGGGAACCAGCCACAAAGTTGTGACAACAACATCACGCCTTGCTATGCCAGAAATTAATATTGGACTGTATCCCGATGTGGGAGGTACATGGTTTTTAAGCCAGATAGATCCGCAAGTGGGTTTATTCCTCGGATTGACAGGTTCAATGGTGAATTCAAGTGACGCTGTCACTATTGGTTTGGCCGATTGGTTACTGTTGGAAGAGCAGTATCCCACCTTACTGGATGAGCTAAAGCGGCTCCAGTGGGGCAAAGAAGATGCGAAAGAGTTGGTAACTGCGCTACTACAATTAATGGAAGAACAGGTTATTGATAGCAAACCAACCACGCAAATTTGTCCATACTTAGATCAGATAGAGGAAGCGTGCAAAGGCTTTGATCTTAATGCAATAGCACAGCGAATCATGGCTATCGAAGGGAACAGTCAGTGGATAGAAAACGCGAAACAAACGTTCGCCGCGGGCAGTCCGATCACCGCGCATATTTGCTTCAGACAAGTGAAAGAATACCACAGCTTACCACTTGCAGATTGCTTCCGCTTGGAGCTGAGTTTATCGGTTCGCAGCGCCTTATTAGGTGAGTTTAAAGAGGGCGTCCGTTCTCGGCTTATTGACCGGGATGGCGAACCTAACTGGATGTTTAACAGTGTCAGTGAAGTCGATGAAGATGTCATCGATACCTTGTTTACCTCACTTTGGCCGGATGACGAACATCCGCTTGCTGATTTGGGTGAACAAACACTAGGTCAATAAGGAGAATGATCATGAGTACCATCGCATTTATCGGTTTAGGAAGAATGGGGCATCCGATGGCGCAAAACTTATTAGCGTCTGGATTTAACGTGCAAGTATTTGATGTCGATAGCGAAGCGGCAAAGCAACTTGCACCTTTTGGTGCGGTGGTGGCGAGCTCTATTGAGGAAGTCGTGGATGGTGCAAGCACAGTCATCACGATGCTACCAGCAGGTTCTCACGTTCGTTCCGTGTATCTTGGTGACTTACACGGCGGCGTAGGTGTCCTCAATCTTGTCTCGCCAAGTACCTTGATGATTGATTGTTCAACCATTGATCCGGACTCCGCGCGATTAGTCGCCAATGAAGCGGCAAATAAACGCGTGTTGTTTGTCGACGCGCCCGTTTCGGGTGGCGTTGCCGGCGCTAAAGCGGCGACATTAACCTTTATTGTTGGTGGCTCGGATGAAGCATTTTCTAAAGCCAATGCCATTTTGCAGTACATGGGAAAAAATGTTTTCCATGCCGGTAAAGCGGGCGATGGTCAAATGGCGAAAATCTGTAACAACCTTATGCTTGGCATTTTAATGTCTGGTACGTGCGAGGCGCTAAATCTAGGTATCGATCATGGGCTCGATCCCAAAGTGTTATCAAACATCATGCTGCAAAGCTCTGGCCGAAATTGGGCATTGGAGCTTTACAATCCTTGCCCAGGAGTGATGGACAGTGCACCAGCCAGCAACGATTACCAACCGGGCTTTATGAGCAAACTCATGTTGAAAGATCTCGGTTTGGGGTTAGATGCGGCGTTACAAACACACTCTTCGGTTCCGATGGGCTCACTGGCGCGTAATTTATATTCTTTCCACAACGCGAGCGGCCATGGCGAGCTCGACTTCTCAAGCTTGTTTGAGTTTTACAAGAGTAAGAAGGGCTAGACTGAGTTTTGCTACAAAACCGTCTGAAATGGTGAAGTAAAACTCATCATTTCGGACCTCCTAAACAGGCTTGAAATAGGGAACATTATTAGCGACGGAGTGCAGTAACTATGGATATTAAAAATAGTGTCATTGCCATTACAGGTGCAGGGCAGGGACTTGGGCAAATGATGGCAATTACGCTTGCTCAAGCCGGTGCAGATTTAGCGTTATTAGATGTAAACGCTAGCGGCTTAATGGAAACACAAGAGCAGTGCCGAATGCTGAGCGCAAAAGCGTTGACTTATCAAGTGGATGTAACGAGCGAAATCGATGTTGAAAACACGTTTGAAGCGGTTATCCAAGATTTTGGCCAACTCAATGGGCTAGTCAATAACGCTGGCGTGCTAAGAGATGGGTTACTTGTAAAATCAAAAGACGGCGTGATCAGTAAGATGTCTTTGGATCAATTCAATTTGGTCATGAACGTCAACGTTACGGGGACATTTTTGTGTGGGCGTGAAGCTGCCGTCAAGATGATTGAGAGCGGCTCACAAGGCGTTATCATCAATATTTCTAGTGTCGCGAGAGCAGGGAATATCGGTCAAACCAATTATTCTGCGTCTAAAGCGGCGGTCGCAACCATGGCGACAACGTGGGCCCGTGAGTTAGCAAGATACGGTATCCGCGCGGCGGCGATTGCACCAGGTGTGGTACATACCGCGATGGCAGAGCAAATGAAACCAGAAGCCATAGAACGGCTAGAAAAGATGATCCCAATTGGAAGGATGGGTGAAACAAGTGAAATCGCGCATGCAGTAAAATACATTCTTGAGAGTGATTACTTTACTGGCAGAGTTTTAGAAGTGGATGGAGGCATTCGTATGTAAAAGCTCTAGGGTTAGGTCCCACAGACCGGAATGACAAGCTTCTTTCCCTTTCAACATTTCCTATTTTTCCGAGAGCCAGTTCTGGGTAACGTAAGTGTTTATTACTCATATTTGGATTCGCCCTGCGAATGGTTTGCCAAAAGTAAATAATGAGAAGTAAATACCACTCAAATACTAAGTGAAATCATTAATTTGATATTGATCACAATTTTCCACTTTTAATTTCCCCTTCGTACTCAAGCTATCTATGTAAATGCAGTTGATAGTCAGTCTCATCAAAATGAATTTGCAACTGTCTGTTTCAAAAGACATTAACTTTGAAGCACGTGAAGTTCGTGTTGAGGTTAATGTCCTATTGAAAGAGTGTGAGTTTCATTAATGGAAGGTTAGTTTCCAGTTGTGGCTAATGAGCTTTAACTTTTTACTCCTCATAATGCGCCAAATGTAACATTGTGTTTCAAAGTGTAACAATAAACTCACACTAATAGTGTGGTTTTGATCTCCACTCAATTCCGTTTTGTTTCGCTCTGATCCCGACGTTACTCATGCTCAACACATAAACATTCTAATGACTATAACAACTGGTTCTTAGCTTGATACCAATCGTAGCAAGTAATTGTTCATTCTAGCTGGTTAAGATGCTTGATAACGGCGCTGAAAAATTTGTAAGTAGAATAAATACTTATCAAAATTTTTGCCTTTTTATCAAACATTCCCCTGCGCTGTTTCTGAGCTCTTATTTACTGTGATTGGCATTGGCTTTGAAACCAGACAACCATCGAGAAAGTTAATGGAAGCCTCAAGATATAAACGCATCTTGTCGAGGGGAAGTTTGGCGTCCGTCATACTTATGCTCTCGGGATGTAATTCAGCTTTACTTGACCCCAAAGGTGCCATTGGTGTGCAGGAAAAAGAGCTAATTATTACTGCTCTTTTGCTGATGTTGATCGTTGTAATCCCTGTGATTCTAATGACGATTTACTTTGCTTACCGATACCGCGCCTCTAACACTGAAGAAGAGTACGCACCCGAGTGGTCACACTCGACCAAAATCGAAGTGGTGGTATGGACAATTCCAATCATCATCATTGCGATTCTTGCGACGATCACATGGCGTTCGACTCATGAACTAGAGCCCTCCAAACCATTGGAAAGTGATGTTAAGCCAATGACCATCGAAGTGGTGTCACTCGATTGGAAATGGTTGTTCATCTATCCAGAAGAAAACATTGCGACGGTGAACTATGTGGCGTTCCCGAAAGATGTGCCAGTGCAGTTCAAACTGACTTCGGACAACATCATGAACGCGTTTTTCATCCCTCGCTTAGGTACACAGATCTACGCGATGCCAGGAATGGTTACCAAGCTCAACCTGATAGCGAACCACGAAGGTGACTACAAGGGTTTTGCATCGAACTACAGCGGCGAAGGCTTTTCGCAAATGAAGTTCACAGCCTCTGCAATGTCTGATCGTGCTGCGTTCCTAAATTGGGTGCAGAAAGTGAAGGCGAGCCCTGATCGTATTGAAGATTGGGAGCAATACAGCTCACTGGCAGCGCCAAGTATCGCAGAGCCAGTCACTTTGTTCTCTAGCGTTCCTCCGTTCTTGTTCACCGACGTTGTGACTCAGCATCCTGGTTCAATGAACTGTTTGCCTGAAAACCAAGGATAATCGTAATGTTTGGAAGATTAACTCTTGATTCAGTTCCATTCCACGAACCTATTATCGTCATCACCTTAGCGGTTGTGGCGCTGGTTGGTTTAGCCGTAGTTTACGCGGTAACTAAAGCCGGAAAGTGGCAATATTTGTGGAATGAATGGTTTACTTCAGTAGACCATAAAAAACTTGGCTTCATGTACATCGCAGTAGCGATGGTGATGCTTGTTCGTGGTTTTGCTGACGCAGTCATGATGCGTAGTCAGCAACTCCTTTCTTCTGCGGGTGAAGCAGGTTACTTGCCACCGCATCACTACGATCAAATTTTTACTGCCCATGGCGTGATCATGATCTTCTTCGTAGCGATGCCATTGGTTATTGGTCTGATGAACATCATCGTGCCATTACAGATTGGTGCGCGTGACGTAGCTTTCCCGTATCTGAATAACTTGAGCTTCTGGCTGTTTGTTGTTGGTGTCATTCTAACAAACATGTCTCTCGGCTTAGGTGAATTTGGTCGCACCGGCTGGCTAGCGTATCCGCCGCTTTCAGGTATTGAGGCCAGCCCAGGAGTCGGGGTCGACTATTGGATTTGGGCGCTGCAGATATCAGGTGTCGGTACGACGTTAACAGGCGTGAACTTCTTCGCGACCATTTTGCGTATGCGTACACCGTCTATGCCAATGATGAAGATGCCAGTTTTCACTTGGGCGTCTCTGTGTGCAAACATTTTGATCATCATTTCATTCCCAATCCTAACGGTGACTATCGCTCTGCTAACGCTGGATAGATACCTAGGCATGCACTTCTTTACCAATGATCTTGGCGGCAACGTAATGATGTACGTCAACCTGATTTGGGCTTGGGGCCATCCAGAAGTGTACATTTTGATCTTGCCAATTTTTGGTGTGTTCTCAGAGGTCACCGCAACCTTCTCACGTAAAAAGTTGTTCGGTTACACATCGCTAGTTTGGGCTACCGTAGTTATCACGATTCTTGCGTTTGTCGTTTGGCTACACCACTTCTTTACGATGGGGTCTGGCGCGAACGTAAATGCCTTCTTTGGTATTGCCACGATGATCATTTCTATCCCAACTGGGGTGAAGATCTTCAACTGGCTATTCACCATGTACAAAGGCCGCATCCGCTTTACGACGCCAATGATGTGGACGGTGGGCTTCCTGATCACCTTTACTGTTGGTGGTATGACAGGCGTACTAATGGCTGTTCCGGGCGCAGATTTTGTTCTGCATAACTCAGTATTCCTGATTGCTCACTTCCACAACGTTATCATCGGTGGTGTGGTGTTTGGATGTTTCGCTGCGATCACTTACTGGTTCCCGAAAGCGACAGGTTTCACCATGAATGAAACTTGGGGCAAACGTGCGTTCTATCTTTGGATTATTGGTTTCTTAATGGCGTTCCTACCGCTTTACGCGCTGGGCTTTATGGGTATGACTCGTCGTTTAAGCCAAGACATCAACCCTGAATACTTCCCTCTGTTGTCGATTGCCGCAGCAGGTACGGTTGTGATTGCGCTGGGCGTATTGTCTCAGTTCATCCAAATTTACGTGAGTATCCGTGACCGCGAGCAAAACCGTGACCTAAATGGTGATCCGTGGGGTGGTCGAACTCTTGAGTGGGCAACATCGTCTCCACCGCCGTTCTACAACTTTGCGCACCTGCCAAAAGGTGATGTGCTGGATGCCTTCTGGTACCAGAAACAAAGTGGCGAGTTCGATCCAACTAAAGAAGTGGAGTACGAACGTATTCATATGCCAAAAAATACGGCAACAGGCATCTACGTGTCGGCTTGGTCGCTCCTATTTGGCTTCGGCATGATTTGGTACATCTGGTGGCTAGCGGCAGCAAGTTTGGTCGGTATTATCGTGACGTGTATTCAGCACAGCTACAACGATGACGTGGATTACTACGTGGAAGTTGAAGAGATCAAAGCAATTGAGGCCGAGCGTCGAGCTCAGCTTGAAGAAGCGAAGAAAAACTCAGTGAAAGACAGCGAAAGTAAAGATGATCTGGAGGTGACGTATGCAAACTAATATCGCAGCACATCACGACCATGACACGAATGGCAACAAGCTATTTGGTTTCTGGGTTTACCTGATGAGTGACTGCGTACTGTTTGCGACCTTGTTCGCGACATACGCTGTGCTGTCGAGCAATTCAATTGCGGGCCCAACAGGTAAAGACATTTTCGAACTGCCATTCGTGTTTGTCGAAACCATGCTGCTGCTGTTTAGCAGTATCACATTTGGTTTTGGCATTATTGCGATGAAGCGCAACAACGTTGCTGGTCTCAAACGTTGGATGTTAGTAACGTTCGCGCTTGGTCTTGGCTTTATCTGTATGGAGGTCTATGAGTTCCATCACCTGATTGAAGAAGGCTATGGCCCACAAACAAGTGCGTTCTTATCGGCATTCTTTACGTTGGTTGGTACGCACGGCCTACACGTAACCTTTGGTCTGATTTGGTTAGCGGTAGCGTATCACCAACTGTCGACGAAAGGTCTGAACGACAATATGGCAATGCGCTTTAACTGCTTAAGCCTATTTTGGCACTTTCTAGATATCGTTTGGATTTGTGTCTTTACCATCGTTTACTTACTGGGGGTAATGTAATGGATCAACATGTAGAAACCAGTGCGTCAGATTACGTGAAAGGCTTTATTGCCTCACTGATTCTGACGGTAATTCCGTTCTACTTTGTTTGGACGAAATCATTACCAGATACAACAACCTATGCGATTCTATTTGGATGTGCATTAGTGCAGATATTTGTTCACTTCAAATACTTCTTGCACATGGAAACAAAAACATCCGACGGACGTTGGAACCTTGTATCACTGATGTTTACCGCCATTGTTGTACTTATCCTTATCGCTGGCTCGGTATGGATCATCTACAACATGAACGTCAACATGAAGTTGTAGGCCAAGGTATGCTGAAAAGTTATTTGTCTATCACCAAACCGGGCATTATTTTCGGCAACCTGATTTCTGTTGCGGCGGGGTTCTTCCTCGCCGCAAAAACAGAACCAGCCAGTCTAATGTTGTTCGTTACAACGTTAGTTGGTGTGGGGTTAGTCATCGCTTCAGGTTGTGTGGTGAATAATATTTTCGATCGTGATATCGACCAAAAGATGGCACGTACACGAAATCGTGAAACAGTGAAAGGCAACATCAATATCGATATTGCGTTTGTTTATGCACTTGCTTTATTGCTGGTAGGCACCGCACTGTTATTTATCCGAGTGAACCCACTATCCGCTGTCGTCGTTTTGCTTGGCTACGTGTATTACGTGTTCTTTTACACGATGTGGTACAAACGTAACTCGGTGTATGGAACCTTAGTGGGAAGTATTTCAGGTGCAGTCCCGCCATTAGTGGGTTATTTAGCGGTAACAAACTTTATTAGCTTGGAAGCGATTTTACTCTTTACCATGTTCTGTCTCTGGCAAATGCCGCACTCGTACGCGATTGCCATGTTCCGCATGCAAGACTACCGAGAAGCCGGGATTCCCGTATTACCAGTTAAAGAGGGCATTCATAAAGCGCATCGACACATGAAAGCGTATGTCGTGGCGTTTGGGGCCGTATCGTTGGGGTTATTTTTACTTGGTGAAGCTGGGTATGAATACTTAGCGGTTGCGGCGGTCGTTTGCTTTATGTGGACGAAAGTGACCTTTCGTAGCATTGATGACAGCAACTACATCGCTTGGTCAAAGTCGGTGTTTAAAGTCTCACTGCTAGTGGTGATGGGGATCAGTGGTGTACTAGGATTAGAGCTTATTCCGTTGCCATTTATTTATTGAGTTTGAAATTCTTTAATATCACTTCCATGTAGCTCCCATGCTGAGAGCTACATGCTTTGCTAGACTCGAATTCATGCCTAAAAGAGATAATATGATTATCCCTTTTTACTATGGTCGTGGTTCATGTTTCGTCGTTTTACTCTTCTTTCAATTGTTGCAATGTCTTCATGCGTATTAGCCCAAGTTCCGTCCTCGGTTAGCTCCGTGGAAACTTATCGTATTGGAGGTACTCTTGTTAGGCTTATTATCCACAACATGGAGATTAATCCAGTGATTGAAGTTGATACAATTAATCGTTCAGATTATGAAATAAATGATGTATTTCGAGTTTCCTCCATGTCTCATAGATAATGAAAAACTGGATTTCAACCAGAGTGCTGGCGTTTTTGTAGAAGAGTATGGAGAGCGTGATAATAAAGTATTTTTCGTGCTTGATTACTTTTACCTACATGGGGGAGGAAGCGTTCTTGTTGATTGTGAAGTCTCATTCGAAAAAGAAAAGATCTTACCCCCGGAATGTAGAGTGAAGGTAAACTGAGAAATCGGCCGAGTTGCTTTGCTTACAAGCTTATCTCACTAAACCTTAATCCAGATTAAAGTTTTGCCACCCACGAGGCATTAAGGTGCGCCT
Source organism: Vibrio sp. E14 (assembly GCF_020515785.1). NCBI lineage: Bacteria > Pseudomonadati > Pseudomonadota > Gammaproteobacteria > Vibrionales > Vibrionaceae > Vibrio > Vibrio sp. E14. The sequence goes on along the minus strand of NZ_JAHPJI010000001.1, from coordinate 1,145,808 downwards.
GTAGTTTGCAGGTCTCACGGATTCAGAGAAGGAACAGCCATACGTTGTGTATCGCTGTTCCTTTTTTGTTCTTGGTTACTTGGGAAAAGATAGAACCATAAAGACAACATTGAGAGGACTGGTTTTGAGCATTTTGTTTTCCGAAGCCCGCATTGGCAACATGACCCTAAAGAACCGTTTTGTGCGCAGCGCAACGTGGGAGAACATGGCGACTGAAGATGGCCACATGACGGATAAGCTTTACGATATTTACGAAACGCTTGCGAAAGGGGAAGTTGGGCTTATTGTCACGGGTTATGCCAATATCGTGGAAGAAGAGAAACCCAACGCTGGGATGATGGGGATCTACAACGACTCTTTTATTGAAGAATACAAAAAGCTAACAGAGCTAGTACATCAACACGATTCTAAAATCGTGATGCAAATTGCTTACGGTGGCACCAAAACCACCTACAACGTCGGTGAGCGTGTCATCTTCGCTCCGAGTGACGTGCCTGAGCGTGGTACAAATACGCAAGGCAAAGCGATGACAAAGGACGAAATCGACTACATCGTAAAGGCATTCGCATTGGCGAGTAAACGTGCTCAAGACGCTGGTTTTGACGGCGTAGAGATTCATGCGGCGCACACTTATTTAATTAACCAGTTTTTAAGCCCGTACTATAATCGTCGCGAAGACGAATACGGTGGTGGCTTAGAAAATCGCATGCGTGTCCTTTTAGAAATTTTTTCTGAAACCAGAAAGCTGGTTGGGAATACTTTTCCAATCCTTGTGAAGCTTACCGCGACAGAATTCTTTGACGGCGGTTTAACGTTCGATGAAACTCGCGTCGTTTGTAAGAAACTCGAAGAAGTGGGCGTTGATGCGATCATCGTGTCTGGCAATATTCACGGCAAAGCAAACGAGCTTGTTGGTGAAATGTTCGATGGTTATACACTACAAGAAGAAGGCTATTTTCACGAATATGGACATGTGATCAGTCAAGATGTGAGCGTCCCGGTGATTACTGTCGGCGGGTTGAGTGACATTGATGCGATTGAGAAAATTGCAGAAAACACAGATATCCAATTTTTCGCTGTGTCACGTCCTTTATTGGCTGAGCCTCAGTTAATAAAGCGCTGGAAAGAGGGTAATCGAGCGCCAGTGGATTGCGAGCGCTGCTCAAAATGCCGAACCAAACGTGGTAACTTTTGCGTGGTGTATAAGAACCGAAATCGTCGTAAATAACTCACCTTAAGTGGCGGTATATCATTGATAAATAGCGCAATAGTCTTCTAAAACACTAAGAAGGCTATTCAATTTAATTCAATATCACTGCCTCTAACGGCTATTCACTATTCGCAGTCCGAAATATTTTTATAATCCTATTTAATTGATAAATAAAGGTAATATAATTAATTATTAAAAATATTAATTATAAGACAAAGTTTCATATCTGAAACTAAATTGCATTCTAAACTTACAATGAACTTATTAATAATTAGGTGCGAGTGTCACACAGGGTAAAGAATACAGAAGGTGTTTTGAGGTGCGGTATCATTGCGATAACTATCTGATTTTTATAACTGTGTTTCAGCTTTATCGAACCCAAGAGAGTAAGGGAATTTGTGACCCTACGGTATAGTTAATGTGGGGCCTTGTTTATTTTCTGAAAATAGCTACTCAAACGTCACGTTTAATTGTGAGGGACTTGTATTAGCTTGTCGTTGCATTGTGCTTTGCAAGCCTCATGTAAAACGTGAGAGGCAACTAATATGAATAGTCTAGAAAATGCAACCATTGAACACTTTAAAAATCAATTTCAGGGTGATGTTGTTTTGCCCGGAGATCCTACGTACGACGAAGTTCGTCAAATCTGGAATGGCATGATAGATCGCAGTCCCGGTGTTATCGCTCGCTGCAAGTCTGCCGATGATGTCGTGATGGCGGTTAACTTTGCTCGGGATAACAATCAGCTACTTTCGGTCCGAGGTGGTGGGCATAATATTGCGGGCAATGCGGTTTGCGATCATGGTGTGATGATCGACTTGTCACTTTTGAATCATGTTCAAGTGGATGAAAGCGAAAGAAGGGCTTTCGTTGAACCTGGCTGTACGTTGGCTGATGTCGATGAGGCCACACAAAAATATGGATTAGCAACGCCTGTCGGCATTAATTCAACCACGGGAATTGCGGGGTTAACGCTTGGCGGTGGTTTTGGTTGGTTGAGCCGAAAATATGGTATGACGATAGACAATTTGGTCTCTGCAAATGTCGTAACTGCAGATGGTCGTCAACTGCTCGCGAATGAGACAGAAAATGCCGATTTATTCTGGGCGTTACGTGGGGGCGGCGGTAACTTTGGTATCGTTACGCGTTTTGAATTCCAGCTACATCCTGTCGGTCCAGAGGTGTTAAGTGGTCTCATTGTCTTTCCATTTGAGCAAGCGAAATCCATTATCACCCAGTTTGCGAAATTCACTGAGTCGGCCCCTGATGATCTAAGTGTCTGGATGGTGAGTCGGAAAGCGCCGCCACTCCCATTCTTACCTGAAAGCGTTCACGGAAAAGAAGTGGTTGTACTCGCGATATGTTATGCGGGTGACCCGGCTGAAGGTGAGAAGTTAATTGCACCGTTGAGAGAGTTTGGTGATGCACATGGTGAGCATGTTGGTGTACAGCCATTTGCGGCGTGGCAGCAAGCGTTTGATCCATTGCTTACTCCGGGCGCACGTAACTATTGGAAATCGCACAATTTTAACTCGCTAAGCGAAGGTGTGATTGATGCAGCGATAGAATACGCAGGTAAGTTACCATCGCCTCAGTGTGAGATTTTTATCGCCTCTCTTGGCTGCGCTGCCTCTAGACCTGAACCCGAGTCTATGGCTTATTCTAGCCGTGATGCAAACTATGTATTAAATGTGCATGGAAGATGGGATTTAGCAGAAGATGATGAAGCTTGCATCAGCTGGGCAAGGGCATTTTTTGCCAAGACTAAGCCCTATGCAAGTGGCGGAGCGTATATCAATTTCCTTACACAAGACGAAGCTGAACGTACAGAGTCTGCCTACGGTCCAACCTTTGCGCGTTTACAAGCAGTGAAGAAGAAGTTTGATCCAAATAACTTGTTCAGAATGAATCAGAATATCAAGCCAGAATAAGTGCAATAAGAGCGTCGTCATTTCATAAGACGGGAGCTGTCACTTAATATCAAATAACAGTGGCTCTAAAATCTAATGGAGCCACTGTTAGCTAAAACCTTCGAACTACGTCTCTTCATCTTGATAGTTTAGATAACGTACACACAAATCATGAAACGCTTTTGCTTGAGGCGAGATCGTGCGGTCGGTCAACGTAAAGATACCAATTTGCCTTTCAAGCGGTGGATCGATAAGCGGGATCCAAACCAAGCGTGTTTCATTGGTCGGGAAAGCAAGCTTCGGTAGGGTCGTGACACCAATCCCAAGTTCTAAGACAGAAAACAGCGAAGTAATATTTTCGACCGAATAGAGCGCTTGCTCACTCAGAGCTCTTGCTGGGGTTGGATCGAGAAGTGTACAAGTGCCGTTACGGATAAAGGGTTGTTCCAACAAAGTTTGCCACTCGATTCCTTCTGGATGACTCGCAATAGGGTTGTCCTTTAAACACACCACGCCTATTGGATCGGCTAACAGCGGCGTAAAGTCAATGCCGCCCTCATCGAGGTGAGAGGGGTTACCGAGCGCTAAGTCGACCTCACCGGAGAGTAGGCGAGCCTCGACGCCAGCGGCATTATCGTCTATCAAGCTTACTTCTACATTTGGATACTGCTCGCAAAAGGCACCCAACACGCTCGGGATGAGTTTCGCTGCAACAGAAGGAACGCTCGCAATTCGCACTCTCCCTTGCTGTCCGGCCGCGGCAGCTTTGAGATCGTTGTCCAGCGCACTGTAGATATTGAGAAACTGAACCACCTTGGGCAAACAAATCTCACCAAAAGGCGTTAATTTGGTTTTGTTGCCGGGTTCAAACAGCGTTTGTCCTAGCATTTTCTCTAGCTCTTTTATCGACGTGGAGAGCGCAGCCTGAGATCGATTTGCACGATGTGAAGCGGCTCGAAACCCACCTTCCTCGACTACCATCACAAAATGCATTAATTGTTGAAGCTTAATACTCATCCCTAATGCCTCTTAATCCCTTTATTTACGTTATTCTCAACGAAGTGATAAGTTTTCTTTATCAAATGTAAAAAATTTACCGTTAGATTTATCGCCTGTCAATGTGCATCATTTAACCATATTGAAACAAAGCCGTTACAAAGGTTGAAGGCACGTGAATACTCCTACTAAAAAGCACCCAGTTAAAACCAGTCTATTTGCTTCTAAAGCGCCGCTTGAATGGGCGATAGTCAACAATGGAACCCTGTATACGGCTCAAATTCCTATTGATGACACAGGCGCGGTTGTGGAAGGCGGCATCGAAGCACAAACACGCCAAACCTTTAACAATCTAATTCACACCCTGGAGTGTGCAGGGGAGTCTTTGGACTCTGTATTGCAGGTCCTGATTTACGTGACCGACAGAGAATACTTAAAAACCGTTAACCAAGTGTACGCGGAATATTTTGAAGCGCCGTACCCAAATCGCGCCGCCATGGTGGTTGCAGGGTTAGCACGAGAAGAAATGTTGGTGGAGTTTGTCGTCTATGCGTCGGCAAGCCAACCAGAATAAATCCAACAAGAATAATTGAGATCAGTGAGTGGGTGGCTTGCCATCACAAATCGGAAGAACAAGGAAAGAACCATGACTTTTATTAACAATGTTCAAGCAGAAAAATCCCTCTATATAGCAGGTGAATGGCAATCGGGCATGGACACCATCGCCAATATTAACCCTTCTGATATCAGCGAAAACATTGGTGATTTCGCACAAGCGAGTGTGTCGCAAGTAGAGCAAGCGATTCAAGCGGCTAAATCAGCGCAGCCAGAGTGGGAAAGTACACCAATCGAGCGAAAACAGGCAGTGCTGCAAGCGATTGGTGATGAGCTCATTGCACGATGTGACGAATTGGGCACCTTGCTTTCGCGTGAAGAAGGTAAACCATTTGCTGAAGGTCGAGGTGAGATTTACCGTGCTGGCCAATTCTTCCAATACTTTGCTGCTGAGGTTCTGCGTCAAATTGGCGATAACGCTGCTTCCGTCCGTCCAGGTGTCTCCGTTGAAGTTACTCGCGAAGCCGTCGGCGTTATCGCCATTATCTCTCCTTGGAACTTCCCAACAGCAACAGCGGCTTGGAAAATTGCGCCAGCACTTGCGTTTGGCAACAGTGTCGTCTGGAAACCTGCCAACCTAACCCCAGCAAGTGCCGTGGCACTGACTGAGATTATCCATCGCCAAGGTTTACCTGCTGGCACGTTTAACCTCGTTTTGGGTAGCGGTTCGCAAGTTGGTAATACCCTTATCAATTCGAAAGACGTGAACGGCGTTAGCTTCACAGGTTCTGTGGACACAGGCCGTAAAGTAGCGGCGGCAACGGCACCAAACTTTGTGCGTTGTCAGCTAGAAATGGGCAGTAAAAACGCGCTCGTAGTGGCAGATGATGCAGACATTCAAATTGCCGTTGAAGCCACAATCGCAGGCTCATTCTCGGGTGCAGGTCAAAAATGTACCGCGTCTTCTCGTCTTGTGGTTATGGACGGAATTCACGACGCGTATGTTGAAGCGCTAATCAAACGCATGAGCGAACTTAAAGTGGGTCACGCACTGGAAGAGGGCGTATTCATGGGCCCTGTTGTTGATGGTAACCAGCTGAATGCAAACTTTGAGTGGATTGAAAACGCACGCCAAGCAGGCGCAGAGCTGGCTTTCGGTGGTGAGCGTCTGAGCCTAGAGCATGACGGTTACTACATGTCACCAACCCTGTTCTTGAACACACAAAACAGCTGGGAAGTGAACCAAGAAGAAGTCTTTGCACCAATGGCAAGCGTGATTCGCGTTTCTGATCTGGATGAGGCAATTGCAGTTGCGAACGATACGCGCTTTGGCCTGACAGGCGGCATTATCACGCAAAGCTTGCGCAATAGCGCGATCTTCAAACAGCAAGTCCAAACGGGCTGCGTCATGGTTAACTTGCCAACCGCGGGTACGGATTATCACGTCCCATTTGGTGGCCGTAAAGAATCTAGCTTTGGTCCTCGTGAGCAAGGTCAGTACGCCAAAGAGTTCTACACCGTGGTGAAAACCGCTTATCAGCGCCCTTACTAAGAACAGCAGGGTAGCTGCTGGTGTCAGCTACCCACACTGAAAGGCTAAGAAATTGTTTAAGGAGTGGTTATGTACCAACAACGGATTGTGATTGACGGATTGCAGTACTGCAATTGGGATCGAGAGTACTTCCAAACGCTTAAGGCGAGTGGCATTACCGCCGTTCATGCCACCATCGTCTACCATGAAACTGCGCGCGAAACCTTAACGCGTTTTGCTGAATGGAACTTGCGCTTCGAGCAAAATGCGGACCTCATCATGCCTATTTATTCAATTGCAGATGTAGAAAAAGCCAAAGCAGAAGGCAAAGTCGGCATCTTCTTCGGCGCGCAAAATTGCTCACCGATTGATGATGAAATTGGTCTGATTGAAGTGATGCGCCGCCAAGGTCTGCTGATCATGCAACTGACCTACAACAACCAAAGCTTACTGGCGACAGGTTGTTACGAACAAAACGATTCCGGCGTAACTCGCTTCGGTAAGCAAGCGATTGAAGAGATGAACCGAGTCGGGATGATCATTGATATGTCCCACAGCGCGGAGCGTTCAACGTTGGAAGCTATCGAGCTCTCTTCGCGTCCAATTTGTATCAGCCATGCTAACCCGACATTTGCGCATGACGCACTGCGCAACAAGTCCAACACCGTGATCAAAGCACTGACGGAGCGCGGTGGTTTGATTGGATTCAGTTTATATCCGTTCCATTTGCCAAATGGCAGCCAGTGCACGCTGGATGATTTCTGCCAGATGGTTGCGAAAACCGCAGACATGTTTGGCGTGGACCATTTAGGTATCGGTAGCGATCTGTGCTTAAACCAACCGCAACAGGTGTTGGAGTGGATGCGCAACGGGCGTTGGTCAAAAGCGATGGATTACGGCGAAGGTTCAGCAAGTAACTCGGGATGGCCAGATGCGCTGCCATGGTTCTGCGGCAGTACAGGGATGGAGAACATCTACAACGGATTAATGCGTCACGGATTCAGTGAATCTGAGGCAGGAAAAATATTGGGTGAAAACTGGTTCAACTTCCTTGAAGAAGGATTAGAGCCTATTTCATAGCATTCCCCAAATTAGGAACCGCCTGCCAACATAACAACAATACGGCAGGCGTAAAACTCACATTTTGTAGCCAGTCTTTGGCAGCTGCAAAGAACCTCTGGAGTCAGAGTATGTCTGATTTAACCGATAGCATGAAAGCTTCCACGATGAGCATGTCATCAGGCGAGGCACAAGCAACACACAACACATCAACCGTGAATAGCACCACTGATAAATTAGGTCTGAATAACCCTGTACTTTGGTACAGCGGCGGCTTTATTGCGCTGTTCGTTGCCATTGCGCTGTACGATGGCGAGCTATTGTCTACGATCGTTAACGCCGGCTTTGGCTGGGCAGTTCAGGTGTTTGGTCCATACTGGCAGTTACTGCTGCTTCTCACTTTTCTTATTGGTCTTGGCTTGGCTGCAGGGCGAACAGGCAAGGTGATGTTGGGCGGGATTGCGAAACCAGAAATGGATTCTTTCCGCTGGATGGCGATTATTTTCTGTACCTTATTGGCTGGTGGTGGCGTTTTCTGGGCCGCGGCTGAGCCTATCGCACACTATGTTAGCCCACCCCCTTTATACGGCGCGCAAGATAACCCGCAGCAAGGCGCGGTGAATGCGTTGTCGCAATCCTTTATGCACTGGGGCTTTCTGGCTTGGGCGATTGTAGGTAGCTTAACTTCCATCGTGGTGATGCACCTGCATTACGACAAAGGCTTACCGCTAAAACCCCGTATTTTACTTTATCCAGTGTTGGGCGAACGAGCGCTTAAAGGCCAGCTCGGTGCATTGATTGACACATGCTGCATTATCGCGGTAGCCGCGGGCACCATAGGGCCAATTGGGTTTCTAGGCTTGCAGGTTAGCTACGCGTTAAATGCATTGTTTGATATTCCTGATGGCTTTACCACTCAGCTTATCATCATCTTGTTTGCGATTGCGCTTTACACCTTGTCAGCGCTCAGTGGATTGAGTCGAGGCATGCAACTGCTTAGTCGTTACAACGTGATTCTGGCCATGGCATTGATGGTTTACATCCTGTTTTTTGGCCCTACGAATTTTATCTTTAATGGATACATTCAAGGTGTAGGGAGCATGCTGGATAACTTCATCCCAATGGCGACCTATCGCGGTGACGAAGGTTGGCTAAGTTGGTGGACAGTATTTTTCTGGGGCTGGTTCCTTGGTTATGGTCCGATGATGGCAATCTTTATTGCGCGTATTTCTCGTGGTCGCACTATTCGCCAAGTTATTTCAACCATCAGTATTGTGGCTCCGCTCACCACCTGTTTTTGGTTCACGATTGTAGGCGGCTCTGGCCTAGCGTTTGAAATTGCTGAACCGGGTAGTGTGAGTGCGGCGTTTGAAGGCTTTAACTTGCCAGGTGCTTTGCTTGCGGTGACTCAGCAACTACCAATGCCAATGCTGACTTCAATTCTATTTCTGATTTTAACCACGATCTTCATCGTCACGACGGGCGACTCAATGACCTACACAATCAGTGTCGTGATCAGTGGTGAAACGGAGCCGAATGCGATCATCCGTACCTTTTGGGGCGTAATGATGGGTGTGACAGCTCTGATCCTGATTTCGCTTGGCTCTGGCGGCATCTCTGCACTGCAATCTTTCATTGTGATTACCGCGGTTCCGGTTTCGCTGATTCTGTTGCCGTCACTTTGGAATGCACCGCAAATCGCAATCAAAATGGCGAAAGAGCAAGGGCTATAACAATTATCTAATTCAAACAACGTGGAGCTTGTGCGGGTGTTTTCCTCCTGCATCCGCACAAACCCTAGTATTCTTACAATAACAAATAGGTGGTGAGCAAAATGGATGCACATCGTTCTACTTATACGGAAGCAACTATGCGCGACGCAGCGATTGTCATGGCAGCCGAAAGGCTTGGCGCAATGCACCAAAACCGAATCAGCTTTGTTCGTAGTCTGATTCGTAATATGGCAAGCCAAAACTGGCAAGTAACCAAGCATGAGTGGCAACTTTGTCCGCGTGGTTATGGTCACGTTATTTACAAGTTGACCACGCCAGAGCACGTTTATCATTTGGTGGTGTTCTGTGATGAAATTGCTGATGACGAGCGTAATGACCGCGTCATTGCTGAAAAGTGGGACGTCACATTCGCACTGGTTCAAGGCGATGTTGATGTTACTTTGTTGGAAAGATTGCGAGCAAATGTACCGCTGCAAGAAGCGGGACGCAATCCGAATAACGTGCTTGTTCTGGCTCGCGCAAACAAAAGCGTGCGTGTGTTTGAACACATTGTTAGCGCCCTTTCTCAAGGCAAGCAGCCCGAGCCAAAAGAGCTGGCGGAAGTGGGTTATATCCTGCGTACCACAGCTGTTTATGGGAACGGCAAGTTTGGCATCGCCGATTTCAAACTGCTAGAGAACAACTCAGATTTCAGCCAGTCTTTTAGTGCGCAAATGTGTGCCGTATATATGTTGCGCGAATTCAGCCTGGATTGGGTGCACTATCTGGCACTTCAACAAGGTGGCGACAACGCGGTGGCTTTGCATCGTGGCTTGCAGCGCTACCTTGGTGTCGGCAATGCGACTGGCTTAGGCATGGCTCCATACTTGATTAATCACCCGTGCATCGTTGACCAATGGATGACCTCTCGCGAGCGTGCGGTAGCGCGAGTCTTTGCGATGCCGTGTAAAGCGTCGTTCCATGCTCCTTTGCAAGGATTGCTGCAAAAAGCACAGCGTCATTTAGAGCAAGTCATCACCATCAATGAACATCAAGACAGGCTCAATCATCAAGCGATAGCAGACATCAAACAACTGCTATCGGAGCTAACAACGTTAATGGCATTACATCCGAACTGGGCGAGTTTGGTCGAGCATAAGAAAACAATGAGTGTGGAAGCCCAAGAAATCCTCACCTCTTGCTTGATCGAACTCTACCCATCTTTAGTGGATGAATTTGCTAGCCAAATGAATACGGATGAAACGTTATCTATTCCGGGCGGGAAAAAGATCCAAGATTTACTGGAAGTGTTGCAAAGCAAGTACCGCTGGGCGATTGATGCGGATTACTCACTAGCCGAGAACAACTACTGGTTCTGGTATCGCTCACAAGACAAAGAAGAGCCAAGGCTTGGTGTTCGTGGGGAGGAAGCAGGAGAAGAAAAAGAGCTGCCGCTTGATATCGGCAGACAAGTGAATCGCTTGTACCACGCCTTGCTTGGTTGTGATGAAGAAATGTCCGTAGCAGAGTTTCTGTTGCAAAATCCGACTTACCGTTCGATCACACGTCGCGTATGGACGTTAGGCAACCGAGCAATGGGTGATATTCAAATGAACGTGCTACGTCAAGATGCACTGCCAATGCACTTATTGCGCTGTAAGTTGGCGATCTTTGGTGCGACTAAGTTTGATCCGCGCTCGGATCGTTGGGTTCGAGTAACTTTCTTCCAGGGCGCGCCGCTGTTAGATGAAATTCACGATCCTAAACTGGCGGACACATGGATTTTCCCAAGCATGCCGGAACGAGAAGAAATTGCGCAAAGTGACAATCTAAAAATCAACGGAGGATTTGCATTATGATCGTCTCTCACAATGAATTGGTGGCCGCGGTTAATAAGGCATTTCTTGGCATGCGCCGTCACTGTGGTGAGGCGGATGTCATTGCGAACATGGTGGCGGACTTGCAAATGGTTGGCTTGCACGGGGTGCGTCACTTTAATAACGCCAGCCTGTTTCTTGGGTTAGATTCGGACTGCGCCGTATCGGTGACCAGCAGCACGTCAGCGAGTATCGAGATGGATTTGCACAATGGCAGTGTGGCGTGCCACTTACCCGCCGTGTTGGATTTCGCACTTGAGAAAATGATTAACAGTAAGTCGATTACTATCACGTTGAAGCAGTGCCATAACCGTTGGCTAGGTTTTAGTGAGTTATTGAAGCTCTCGGCAAAAGGCATTGCGTGCCGTGCACAATGGGTCAATGGCTCTAGTCCTAAGCGAACGCTTTATGTGTTAAACCGTGGACGAATCGCGCCAGAAGTCTTTTTCTCGGATCAGTTTGATGGGCATGATACGGATTTGCATAGTATGGTTATCGAACTCTCTGTGAACGATTTCGATATCGAGAAAAGCGCACAAGGATACACCATTCACATTGAAGGCGATGAGTTAAGCAACACGCAACAAGCCTCTTGGCAAAATGGTATTTTTGTCGAAGACCAAGAGTGGGAAACATTGAAACAAACAGCAACCGCATTGCTAGTGGAGAACAGTGAGCGTTCCATGCAGGGCGCTGGTGGTGTGGTTTAAGCTCTGAAGGGACAGTGATTCCAAGTTTCAAGTGATGAAGGCTGCGGTTTAGCGGCCTTTTTTGTGCGCGATGTTCGGTCACTTCTTAGGTTCTAAGACTATGATTATCGTTAAATATCAAGTAGAGCGACATAGGGAAGAAAAATGGACCTGCAAGAGAACAAAAGAAATGCCATTGCGTTTTACGAAACCGCCTATCGGGGTAACCCAAGAAAGGCGGTTGAAGACTACGTTGGCGATGAGTACATCCAGCACAATCCATTAGTTGGAAACGGCCCCGAGGCTTTTATCGAGTATTTTGAGCGGATGCGAAACGAGTATCCAAATAAAGACATTACGTTTGTGCGAGCCATTGCTGAAGGGAATTTGGTGGCACTACACACTCACCAAACATGGCCTAATGATATTGAATACGTGACGATGGATTTCTTTCGTTTTGATCATAATGGGAAAATCGTCGAACATTGGGACGCTCTGCAAGAGATTCCTAAAGAAACATTGAATGGTCACACCATGTATTAACGAATCGTTGATTAGCCTCCAATACTATTTATTCAAACGGTATGGGAGGCTAAATTATTTGGTACGAGTTAGACGTCAATCACTAGAGCGCTTTTTCGATCTTCATCGCTACGTCTTCAGATACCCAACCTTTCCATAAGTCAGGGTAGGTATTAAAGAAGTAAAACATCGCTTCTTCACCATCTGCGTAGTTATCTTCCATCCAGGCCAGCATTTCACTCATTTGCTCGTTGGTAAATCCGCGTTTCTGCAAGTACGCGAATGCTTGGGGTTCTTTGTTCGCAAATGCCTCAGTTGTTACTGTGCGAACTGGAGAAGGTGGGTACATTGTTACTTTGGGAGAAGTACAATCAGGCTGGGTGGTACAGTTGCGATACTCTTCCAAATCTGTTCCGCTACCAAAATCCACTTTGACCATATCATACTTGCCCAATACGGGTGTTGGTGACCAGTAGTAACCAAACCAAGGCATTTTGCGATCATAGGCTTTGGCGATGGTACCAGCTAGTGCAGCGCCAGAGCCTGGGTCAACCATCTCAAAGCCGTGCTCACTTAACCCTAATGCATTAAACAAGTGACCGGAGGTGATTTGGCATGTCCAACCAGCAGGGCAGCTATAAAAGGCGAACTTGTCATCATCCTCTGGGTGTTCAAATAGTTTGGCGTGCTTGATGACGCCTTCTATCGTCGCGAGCTCTGGATACTGTTTTACCAGATAGGCGGGAACCCAAAACCCTTCTTCACCGCCATTGACAAGCGATTCACCAGCGATACGCAAGCGTTTATCAGCAATGCCTTTATCAAGTGCTTCTTTAATACCGTTTGTCCATAACTCTGGCGCAACGTCAGGCTGCCCCTTTTCAATCATAGAGGTGCCTGTAGGAACGCTATCACCAGGGATCAATTCCGCATCGCACTGGTAGCCTTCATTTAAGACAAATTGGTCGATGTGCGCCATTAAGCTGGCCGAATTCCAATTCATATCCGCGATGGTTATTTTTCCACATTCATCCGCATTTGCATGAGTTGATAATGCTGATAGCAGCAGAACAGAGAGCATTGAAGGTGTCGTCTTCATGTGACTGAATTTCCTTGTCGTTGTCATTTACTTCAGTATATACATCGGTTTACAAAGATTCAGTGAACAAGGTTTTTTCAGTGACGTTAAGCATAAAAACGGCGATTTATGAAGCGTTTAGTGAGAGTGGTTGAAAGGGAGTTAATACAGCAAGAACACCCCTTCGTAGCCGCCGATCTCAATGTGAGAAACATAGTCGCCGATGTTACCGTCTTGATCTACAGGTCGCATAGACTCTGGAAGTGCGATAGTTATCTTCGGTGAGGAGAAATAATCGATATTCTTGCCAAAGAAATCAGTCCGATACAGCACTCGGCCTTTGGTGAATTCGCGGGCTAACACCATCTCCGTAGGGCCATGCATCACTACCGTATCTTCTGCGCGATACGCAAAGTACGTATGGGTTGGTAACAAATCGATAGCGCCATTAGGCAAGTCAGGATGAGCCACTTTGCTCATAGAAGCATCTCCAATCACCGTGTAATCGGCGGAATAGGGCGTGCTGGTGGACATCATTAGCGGAGTCGCCTGATACCCATCTGGGATTTGATTGGCTGGTGTACCTAAATCAACGGCAAGCAAGGTGCTAGGTTGATAAGCAATATTCTTTGGTACGCCTGCCTTCCAGAAGTTGTCACCTGTTGTGTTATTACTTCCATATAAGTAGCCATTGTTCCACTGATTAAAGTAACTGCGCTCAGGGTGATAGTTTAAGTAGAACACCGCTAGTGCAGAGTATTGGTCCTGTTTCCAATTGTCTTCTGTGTTACCAAAGTATTGAACGCGACCATAACGCGTTGTCGCTTGATAAATCACTTTCTGGCCAGCTTTGGCGAGTGCAGAGTTATCCCAAAATTTAGCCAAGCCAGCATAGCCACTAAAGCCGGTAGAAGGGAAAAGGTAGTGCTCGCGCAAGTACAAGGAGCCAGCATCAACCAAGTGGTTTTGGCCGTTACGACCGAATAAGTTGGCCGTGCCTATGTTGAGGCCAATTAACGCATCCGCATCCAGCGTCGCCAATTTGTTTAAGAACGCCGAGAATTGCGCTTTGTATGCATCATCAGCGGCTTGACTTCCCGCCAACAAACCAAGCTCATCCACCCCACCACCGGAATAAACGTAGAACTGATTTTCTCCGAGTAACTTATTCGTATCGTCGTTGTACGCACCGTTTAAACCTTGTTTCGCCCATTCAGCTTGATAATAGTGGCGCATTGTATTGGCAAAATCGGGATTGCCGAGATTAGTCAATGCCCAAGAAGAGGTTTGATTCCACATGCGACCAAATGGAATAACGCGTGACTCCCAACGAAATCGTGCTGTTGCATTCTTATTTGAGCGGTTCTTGAACTCTTGCCAAGAAAGATAATTATCTTGGTTTCGATCAGCTGATTCGTCAAAACCTCGAATTTGTCGCCAGCGCTGAATGGTTTGACCTTCAGGTGTCTCCGTTGGTGCTCCTAAGACATTGACGACAGGGAAGCTATCTTTGAGTTGAATGTTTTCGAGGCGTGGGCGGTTTTCTATGTTGTCGTCATGCCAAGTAATTTTCGCAACGTAAAGGCGGCCGCCGTCGCGTAAAAAAGTGGCCCCAAAATACTGACCGCCACCATAGGTTTGTCCGCTACCATCGTGTGTCGTAGCGCGAACCCAATCCGAAGGAACAGACCAGTTTACCGTTTGGTTTTTAGTCATGTTCTCAGTCTTGTCTTTTTTAATTGCGAAGCTTTTCCATTCTGTTACCAGACCAAACGAATCGATGGCAGAAGGGTATTCAATAGTGACGCTGCCGCCTTGAGCAAACTGGGAGAACGTAAGGGTCAAGCGGTCGAACTTCTCTGAATGATAAACATAGAGGGCACCACCATTATTCGCCTGACCGAATACATCAGCATCCCATGGCGGTGGTTGATATAGCCAAAAACCGACGTGGTCAGCACTAGCCGTATAACCAACAATCATCGGTTTTCGATTGAGTAGAGCATTCTCGCCATGGCTTGAGTCGACTTCAGCTAGGATAGTGTCTTCCGAAAAATGAAGAAAAAAGTCCTCATAATCGATGTTATTTATTTCTGCTTGGTTACGTATATCGTTTTCCAGCCAACCTGAGTTAAGTTCCAGCTTTTGGTTGTACATGTAACCAAGCGCTTTTACACGCTCGTTATCACTCTTATTTTCGTAAGCTCCAAACACGATATCGGCATTATCCAACTCCCATTCAAGTGCAGCGGCAGCAGAGATAGGCTTATCTTGAAGATCAATACCCTGTTCATGCAATCCAGGTAACACGATTGCTGTTCTACTCCAAACGCCGGGTATAGAAAGCAAGCTCAGAGAAGCTAGTGTAACGAGAGAAAAACAATGCGACTTCAACATGGAGTTATCCCATTAATACTTAGATGACTCAAATTAAGAGTCAGATACAAAGAGAAATTATAGTCCATTCGCGAAGTCGTAATCAGTACCCCGCCGATTGAGGACTTTACAGGAAAACTAACAGGGGATGCTGTGCAAAAATGAGCGGGTGTACTTGGAATAGATCATCCTCATCGACTCAAAACTTCCTCTACACATCAGCACAAAAGTAACCACCATTTTAACCTTGTTTCGGTCGTCACCATGTTGTTGGATTTTTCTTCAACAAATTCAGTTAAAACTAACTCTTCAAACCAGTCAAATACTCTGTCTTGGTGGTTGCTGATCATACAAAAAATTAACAAATTAAATTTTTATACATTTTTATTGCATAAAAAGTCCAGTTGAGTAATATAAATACCAAGTGACAATTAATGCGGTATGTCAGCATGACTATTCAGGTAAGCGGAATCAATAAATCCTACGGTGAGACACAAGTGCTTCACGATGTCAGCTTTAAGTGTGAAAGCGGGGAAACACTGGTGTTACTTGGTCCAAGTGGCGCAGGTAAGAGCTCTCTACTGCGTGTTCTTAACCTTCTTGAAGGGGCGGATAACGGCAAGCTAAACATCGCAAATGATGTTTTTGATTTCTCTACTGAAATCAAAGAGAAACAAGGTTTAGCACTTCGTCGTAAAGTAGGCATGGTGTTCCAGCAGTACAACTTATGGCCGCACATGACAGTAATGGAGAACCTGATTGAGGCTCCGGTAAAAGTATCTGGCATGGATAAAGAAGAAGCGAAGAACCAAGCAATGCAAATTCTCGCAACACTGCATTTGGCAGACAAAGCGGATGCATGGCCGATGCAGCTTTCTGGTGGTCAGCAACAACGTGTGGCGATTGCTCGTGCATTGATGATGAAACCGGAAGTCTTGCTTTTTGATGAACCGACCGCAGCGCTTGATCCGGAAATTACTAACCAAGTCGTTAAGATTATTAAAGATTTAAGCGAAACTGGCATCACCCAAGTCGTAGTAACGCATGAGGTCGATTTTGCTAAGAAAATCGCTAGCCACGTACTGTATCTAGAAAAAGGACACATCGTCGAGCACGGCACAAATGATTCGTTTTCTAACCCGCAAACCGCCCAGTTTGCTGACTACCTAAATCACTAAATTACGTTTTTAAAGTTCAGTCTATTTAACAGATAAGCTCGGCTGTCATTGCGAGTGTCAGCCCACTAAGTACACACGGAGTATTGCAATGAAAAAGATTCTACTAGCTTCACTAATCGGCCTTTCTTCTGCAACTATGGCAGCAAACGCAGCAGCACAAGAAGAGATCAAATTCGCGATGGAAGCGACGTACGCACCATTCGAATACATGGATGAAAACAACCAAATCCAAGGTTTTGACGTGGATCTGGCGAACGCACTATGTAAAGAAATGGAAGCCAAATGTACCTTCCATAACCAATCTTTTGACAGCCTGATCCCTGCATTAAAATTCAAGCGTTACGATGCGGCTATCTCTGCAATGGACATTACCGAGGCGCGTTTGGAGCAAGTGAATTTCACGAATGCATACTATGAGAACTCAGCTGCGTTTGTTTCTATCAAAGAAAAAGTTGCTGATCAAAAAGCACTAGAAGGTAAGCGCGTTGGTGTTCAAAACGGTTCAACACACCAAAGTTACCTGATTGAGCAAATGCCGGGCGTAACAGCGGTTCCTTACTCTAGCTACCAAGACGCATTCATCGATATGAAGAACGGTCGTATTGATTCTGTATTCGGTGACACAGCAGTCGTAGCAGAATGGTTCAAGAAAGAAGACAACCTAGCGTACGTGGGTGAGCACGTCACTAACCCGAAATACTTTGGTAACGGTTTCGGTATCGCAGTAAACAAAGGTAACGATGAGCTAGTGAACAAGCTGAACACGGCACTGAAAACCGTGAAAGCGAACGGCGAATACGACGTAATCTACAACAAGTACTTCGGTAAGTAATATGGCACTAACGGGTTACTCTTTATCGCTTGTTCAAGCTAGTTGGATGACTGTCCAGCTAGCCTTCACAAGCCTTTTAGTCGGTTTGATTCTGGCAGTGGTATTCGCCAGTGGTGAAATGTCTCGCCGCGTTTTCGTTAAATGGCCAATGACGGTGTTTGTGACGATTGTACGTGGCTTGCCAGAAATCCTTGTCGTGTTGTTCATCTATTTTGGTTCGACGCAGGTTCTGTTTTTAATCACCGGCGACTTTATTGAAGTTAGCCCGTTCTTGTCTGGCGTGGTGGCGTTGTCGTTAATCTTCGCTTCTTATGCTTCTCAAACTCTACGTGGCGCGTTAAAAGCCGTTGGAAGAGGGCAGAGAGAAGCAGCAAGTGCACTCGGCGTCAGTCAGGCACATGCTTTTGTTCGCATTGTTTTGCCACAAGCAGTAAGACACGCGCTACCAGGTTTAACTAACCAATGGTTGGTTCTGTTGAAAGATACCGCGCTTGTATCACTGATTGGCGTAACGGATTTGTTGAAACAAGCGCAGCTAACGTCTGCTGCGACGCATGAAGCTTTTACATGGTACGCAACCGCTGCGGCGATTTACCTAGGCATCACTTTGATTACACAACGTGCCGTCAAACTGATTGATAAGAAGTTCTCAATTCAAGGCATGAGCATGGGACAGGAGGCAACCGCATGAACGAACAACACGTTTGGCAAATGGTGGATGGCTTAGGTACTAGCCTTCAATTAACCGCCGCTTCCTTGGTTGTCGGCTGCCTCTTAGCTTTGATGATGACGCTGACTCTGATCCTACGTACTCCGGGTTTGCATTGGGTAAGCCGTGGCATCATCACCTTGTTTACTGGTACGCCTTTGTTGGTACAGATCTTCTTGGTTTACTACGGTCCGGGTCAGTTTGATGTAGTGAGAGAAAGTGTTTTTTGGACATGGTTAAGCCAACCTTGGTTCTGTGCGATGTTAGCGTTAGCGCTTAATACCGCGGCGTACAGCACTCAGCTGTTTAAAGGCGCGTTTAACGCGATTCCTTCTGGTCAATGGCAAGCGTGTCGTGCTCTAGGGATGAACAAAACCGCAACGCTAAAAGTGCTGCTGCCATACGCTATTCGTCGTGCCGTTCCGGCTTATTCGAACGAAGTGATTTTGGTCTTCAAAGGCACGTCATTAGCGAGCACGATCACGATCATGGATCTGATGGGTTACGCGCAGCGCATTAACGCACAAACTTACGATACGTTGACGGTATTTGGTATTGCAGGCGCATTTTATTTAACCGTAAATGGTTTGCTCACTCTTATCTTCCGTCAGGTAGAGAAGAAAGCACTAGCCTTTGAAGCCGTTTAATTATTAGTAGCTAATTTGTAAATGCCTCTGTTCAGCGTTGCCCTGAACAGAGGCATGTTTGTTTTAGTGTACTGCTACGCTGGAAAAATCATCAAGAATCACCAAACTTAAGTAAGGTAAACAATCACTGGTGATGATATGGAACGTAGACACTTTTTAGCTTTATGGTCGCTAATATTTGCGCCTTCGCTAAAATCCGCTAGCCCAATGAAGCCGACACCGCCTCAAACGGAAGGGCCATTTTATCCCGTGGTTCCAGTGCCACTTCGTCAAAATTTGATTTTGCAGTCGAAAGGTCTTATTGGTGAGCCCATTTTTCTTCAGGGTAAGGTAATGGATACAGCAGGAAACCCATTGTCTGAAATGAAAATAGAAATATGGCAATGTGATGGACAAGGCATCTATGATCACCCGAATCAACCTAACAATAATAAGTTTGATCCTCACTTTGCAGGCTTTGGTGCAGTTTTAACTGGCGAAGATGGGAATTACCTTTTTCAAACGTTATTTCCGGTTCCATATAGCTCTCGACCTCCCCACATCCACGTAAAATTGTGGCGTGGAGAGAAAGAGCTGTTAACGACTCAGCTTTATTTGAAAGGGCGAACTGGTAACGAGTGGTGGGGCGGAAAAGCCCGTGATTATTTGCAGTTTGAGCCTGTCAACATTGATGGTCGAGTCGTCGGTGAGTTCAATTTTGTGCTCGCTTAGTGTGATTAAGCATTATTTTGAAAACTCACATCGTAGATTACAAAAGTAATTAGTAAACAGAAGCTTCTAACAGATTAGTCTTGTCCGGCCCTGACTCTTAGTTTGTAGAAATCACTGTACCCAGATTTACGGAGTTGAACACCGCTTACACCTTTCGCTCTGGTGATTTTTTCTTGCCCCCAGAACAATGGTAAGATTGTTGTATCATCTCTGAGCTCTGAGAGTATTCCCTCCAAACGTTTTTCAGGCGTGGGATCTGAGACTGCATCGTGTACGTGATTAACATGCTGTTCAAATTCATCAGAGTGAAGAGCAAATCGAATACCTGTACCTGTTAATAGCCACTCATAAATTCCATAGGTTAAAGGTGGCTCAACGACATCTTCGACAAAGAGCAAGTCGGCTTGTTCTTTTACAAGTTGAGGATTACTAGCGTCAGTTAGCTCCACAAATTCTACATGCAACCCAGTTTGACGGATTAAATCTACGATCCATTGGTTCGCTTTACTTAAATAATCAATCGTCCACTTTGGATGGGTTATGACCAACGTTCCCTCAAGCTGAGGAACATTCTCGTTGTGAGAGCTATCATCGAGAATGTGCATCGTTTCCAAGCCATTCGCTTTGGCAAATTCAAATCTACGACTCTCGATAAAAGAAAATAGGCGCTGCCAAGTTTGCTCGCTTAGTGAGCACTCGGCGCGACGGTTACGTGCTAGAAAAGAAAATGCCTGAATCATATAACATTCGGTATCGTCAGTTTCCTGATTATAACTGATGTATTGATCCAGCTCAGTCCCCTGATGAGAGAGCGTGATTTGCTCCAATAATGCCTTTTTTGCGAAATAGTTATGATGTTTCTTCAGTACTATTTTGTCGGTATCCCAATGCCTAAGTACAAACGGGCCAGTACCTATTGTGATACTGCGACCTTTAAAGCTCTTCTGACGTCGAGTAGTGATAGACGCATTTGCGGTTGCTAAGCAGTAAATGAATAAGTTATTAGGCTGCTTTAAGTCAATACGTATAGCTTGTTTGGCATTATCGAAGCTGATACGAGTGACTTGCTGAAGTAATTTTTGGACGGGACCATCTGTTGTAATGAGCTTATTTAAAGAGTGTACGACATCTTCTGCTTGTAATGTTAGCCCATCGTGACAGTAGATATCAGGGCGGAGCCAAATATATATACAACTGCCTTCATTTTTGTACTCACAAGCGAGGTGATTTTTTAATTGACCGTAGTGATCAACGGTAAATAGGGTGTCATACAAGCTGCGTATTACCTGCAGTTCTGAAAAACGATAAGTCAGTGAAGGGGTTAGCTCATCTACCCAAGGATACTGGCTGACGATGAGTGTATTTGAATCTTTGTTTTCTTCTGAAACTTCTGCGAGTGCTTGGTTAAGTGCGCTTACAGCGGTGCTACGGTAATGCTCAAGTAACCTCGAGATGACGTCAAAACTACCATTGTTGATTTCATTACGAATCGTAAAGTAGAGGGCTTGGTGTATTGTTACCGTCACTTTTAGTGTGCTGGCTTTCCCACGGCCACGACCTGGCTCCCAGTGGATCCAATTGTAGCTGTCAAGTATTCTCAGTATATTAGATATATTGCGTCTAGAAGTTGAAAAAACCAGTTCTAAATCGTCGAGGTTTACCTGATACGTTTGAGAGTGTTTGTAATGTTTTAATAACTGGCTCAATCTACGAAGACATGTTTCTGTCATGTTTTATTATGTTTCCTCAATAGATGATTGATTTATTAAAGCTATATAATAAATTGATTTCATATTGTGGTGAAGAAAGGTGATTGCTTAAACCTCTCAGTGTTATTGATTGGCTTATCTTCTTCCCATTTAAAAGTATTGGTGGTTTTCATTTTGACTCTAATATATTACTACTAATAGAGAGCAAAGGCTCACTTTTAATTTTTACTATAATATTAGTGAGTTATGATTAATGTTAGTGTTTGTTTTATTAGTTGTGTCTAATTAGTTAGGCGTAATGACATGAAAATACCCCCACTCATCTATGTAAATAAGCAGGGGTATAAGTTTATTTTACTTCTGGGAAGGTAGTGAATATCGTCCACTCATCTTTAACCATCCCTTGCTGGCCGACAACAGTGGCAGTAACGCGGCGGTTTAATGCGTGGCTGACACGATCCATACCCGGCTCTGCTAGCTGTGTGTCGCCAAAAGCAATAATTGCGAGGCGGTCACCCGGGATTCCTTTTTCTATCAATAGATCGCGTACATTCTCTGCACGATGGCGAGATAGGTTTAAATTGTATTCTGCGCGTCCTACCTTACTTGCGTATCCTTGTATCTCTATAGAAGTGGTTGGATACTTTTTAAGAAATGCAGCCAACTCATCTATCTTGTTTTTAAAAATTTGGTTAATAAGAGCAGAGTCATTATCAAACAAAATCTTAAGTTGGTATTGCTCTTCTTTATGCAAATAGGTTTCACAACCATCATTGTCCACTTCTGCCCCTATTGGAGTACCTGCGCAAAGATCACGAGCGTTTATCACACCATCTTGGTCCAAGTCGTTTAGGTCAGCAATCTGATTCGCCTTTGGTATAGGAATGTACGCCAGCTCATCTTTTGCGTATGCACTATGATGACTCATTATGACTAAAGCCAGAGTGATTAGAAGATTCTTTTTCATTGTATTTAGTACTCCACCGATTGAGTCCACTCTTCCGGTATGTCGACGCGCAATGCGTCTAAAAGCTGCCCGGTTGAAGTCAGGGTTCGATATTGTGCGTATTGCTGCGCAAATTGTGTTTCTAAGTAGTTTTTGCGTGATTCAAACAACTCGTTTTCAGTGTTCAGCAGATCAAGTAGGGTGCGCTTTCCAATACGATATTGTTTTTGGTATGCAATAACGGTGTTTGACATGGAATCAACGTGTTGTATTAAAAAAGACTTTTGTTGTTTAGTCAGCTCAAGAGCGCTCCAAGAAAGGCGGAGCTCTTGCTCCACACTTCGGTATGCTCGCTCTCTGAGGTCTTTCGCTTTATTGAGTTGGTAGGCCATACTGTCACTGTTTGCAGAGTCTCGGCCACCGTTGTAAAGGTTGTATCGGACACGGAGCATTGCTTGTGTTTCAGAGTTGAGACCATTTACTCCTCCTACATCATCGTTCCAGCTTTGTTTCGCTTCAAATGAGATGACTGGGAAATAGTTTGCATCTGCTTGTTTATATTGGAACCTGGCAGAATCGACATCTGCGAGTGCTATTTTTATGACAGGATGATTGTCAAAAGCCTGCGATTGGGCCTCGTCTAGAGAATTGGGGATAAAGTTTTGGTCTGCGTGCGGAAAAATAAGGTTAGTTGGTGCTTCACCAACTAAGCGAAAGAATGCTGTTTGAGCGTCTTTATGGTTATTTTGTGCAGCTAAAACATTACTTTGAGCTTTTGCTAAACGAGCTTTAACCTGGTTAAGGTCGGCAACTGAGCCAATTCCTGACTCTGTACGCTTTTTAATATCAGTATAAATTCGCTTATGTGTGTTTAGGTTGCTAGTGGAAAGCGCAGTCAGCTTTTGTGTTTTTACTACATCCAAATAAGCTTTGATGACTTCTAACGCAACATTTTGGGCATCTGCAAGCAACTGATAACGCACAGACTCTGCATCTGCAGAGGTACGATCAATGTCATATAGGGTTTTTGAACCATCCCAGATCAACTGGGTAAGAGTAATTGCCATATCTTTGCGGGTCATCTCGGTATCACTCTTACCAGTAGAGTCGGAAGGGTGAATGCTCTCGTAACCGATACCCGCGTCAATATCGAGACTAGGTTTATATGCTCCACGTGATTTATCGATAATATAACGACTACTCATATACTCGTTAAACGCACTTTTGATATCAGGGTTCGTTGCAAATGTTGTCGCTATTGCTTGTTCTAAAGTTTGTGCGCTAGAAACCAGTGGTATTAGCAAACCAAAACACGCGATACTAATATTACTTAGCTTCACTAAAATCTCCCCAAATAATTTAACGCCAGTTATTTTTCAAAAATAAATATTAAAGATTACTAATATTACCCAAGGCAAACGTTTCCTTGCTTGCTTTTTTGGAATGTAAGCTGCTATTTCAATGAAAATTTAATGACAAGTTTAAAGAATATTAAAAATAGGTCGCATAACATATGTTTTTACGGTGCAAAATAAAACAAATTTAAAACATGAAAATTATTGATAGGATAATTGCGTGTTTTAGGTGGGTTAATTGATGCTAGCTTACGCCCAATTGTGTATATCGCTTCTTGAAAATAAGTCTTATTACTTTCTTAGTTTTATGGACTTTGAGATTTTTGTATTTACTAAATGAGGTATAAGCTCTTGGTTGGACCATCAAAATTAACCGCACAAACCTATGTTGTAATCGGCCTAGATGGTCAAATTAAAGCTTTTGCGTCTAAAGAAAACTTGTTACCGGGAGAAGTGGTCGTTGAATTAGTAGAAGGGAAGATCCAACCTCAGCATGTATATATTGCTGACACAGGAGGTGAAGCTCAAACTGATTCTACCGACAAGCTTGCGAAAATATTAGAGGCTATCGAAAAAGGACAAGACCCGAGTGAACTAGGTGATGAATATGCTACTGAAGCTGGTGAAGTTACGGGTTCAAGTTTGACAGCCTCTGGTACTGTTGAACGAACGGGGGCAGAAGTACTAGCAAGTACTTTTTTTGAAACCGCCGGCGTGACGACAGAGCAAAGTACAACGCTATTTAATATTTCTCGATTCACAACCTCAGAGCTTGGTGAAACTGAAGCGTTGATTGATGGTGAAGATAGAGGTGCCGTTCAAGAAGACGTGACGCTTGGAACTTCTGGCAACCTCAGTGTTACTGATCCAAATACAGGTGAAGCGTTATTCCAATCACAGAGTGAGGTTCAAGATAGTTATTGGGGCGTCTTCTCAATTGATGCTTTCGGTAACTGGAATTATCAGCTGAATAATGAGCACGAAGAAGTGCAGGCTTTGGATCATGACAGTGACCCAGTCATCAGAAGTATTACCGTTTTATCTGTAGATGGCACTGAGCATGAAGTTGTGATCTCTATTACGGGCACCGAAGACGCGCCAGTCGTGACGGGTACGTTCACCGGCAAGGTGACCGAAGGTAATCTCGGTGATGTCGCGACCGCAACAGGCCCCATCACCATCTCTGATGTTGATAACGGCGACGATCCGATTTTTGCAAACACCAACGTTACGGGCACCTACGGTGAGTTGGTATTGGTGGATGGTCAGTGGACGTATACGCTGGACCAAAGCCAGGTTCAACAGCTGGACGAGGGTGATCAGGTACAAGATACCATCACCCTGACGGCAACCGATGGCACCCAACAAAACATCGTGATTGATATTACGGGCACCGAAGACGCGCCAGTCGTGACGGGCACATTCACGGGCAAGGTGACCGAAGGCAATCTCGGTGATGTTGTGACCGCAGCAGGTACCATTACTATTTCTGATGTTGATAACGGCGACGATCCGATTTTTGCAAACACCACCGTTACGGGCACCTATGGTGAGCTGGTATTGGTGGGTGGTCAGTGGACGTATACGTTGGACCAAAGTCTGGTTCAAGAGTTAGATGAGGGTGAGCAGGTGCAAGACACCATCACCCTGACGGCAACCGATGGCACCCAACAAAACATCGTGATTGATATTACGGGCACCGAAGACGCGCCAGTCGTGACGGGCACGTTCACCGGCA
The DNA here is from genome assembly GCF_020515785.1 of Vibrio sp. E14. Taxonomy (NCBI): domain Bacteria; kingdom Pseudomonadati; phylum Pseudomonadota; class Gammaproteobacteria; order Vibrionales; family Vibrionaceae; genus Vibrio; species Vibrio sp. E14. The sequence goes on along the minus strand of NZ_JAHPJI010000001.1, from coordinate 1,120,468 downwards.
AGGTGACCGAAGGCAACCTCGGTGATGTCGCGACCGCAACAGGTACCATCACCATCTCTGATGTTGATAATGGCGATGAGCCAGTGTTTAGCAACACTACAGAGACGGGTACCTACGGTGAGCTGGTATTGGTGGATGGAAAGTGGACGTATACGCTGGACCAAAGTCAGGTTCAGCAGTTGGACGAAGGTGATCAGGTACAAGACACCATCACTCTCACGGCGACCGATGGCACCCAACAAAACATCGTGATTGATATTACGGGCACTGAAGACGCGCCAGTCGTGACGGGTACGTTTACGGGGTCGGTGACCGAAGGCAACCTCGGTGATGTCGCGACCGCAACAGGCACCATCACCATCTCTGATGTTGATAATGGTGACGATCCGATTTTTGCAAACACCAACGTTACGGGCACCTACGGTGAGTTGGTATTGGTGGATGGTCAGTGGACGTATACGCTGGACCAAAGCCAGGTTCAACAGCTGGACGAGGGTGATCAGGTACAAGACACCATTACTCTCACGGCGACCGATGGCACCCAACAAAAGATCGTGATTGATATTAAGGGCACCGAAGACACGCCAGTCGTGACAGGTACGTTTACCGGTAAGGTGACTGAAGGCAATCTCGGTGATGTCGCGACCGCAACAGGTACCATTACTATTTCTGATGTTGATAATGGCGATGAGCCAGTGTTTAGCAACATTGCCGTTACGGGCACCTATGGTGAGCTAGCATTGGTGGATGGTCAGTGGACGTATACGCTGGACCAAAGCCAGGTTCAACAGTTGGACGAGGATGAGCAGGTGCAAGACACCATCACCCTGACGGCAACCGATGGCACCCAACAAAACATCGTGATTGATATTACGGGCACTAATGATGTTCCTGAATTTGTTAGTGGGAGTAATGACAACTTTGGTCTGGATGCCCAAGGTAAAACCGACATCGATAGTTACCAGTTTAGCGTTGATGAAAACAGTCAATCGGGTGTAATTGGAAAAGTAAATGCATTCGATGTCGATCAGGACAGTCAGATAACGTATCACTTAAACGGTCATAGCGAACTGTTTGAAATCAACAGTCTTACCGGTGAGATCAGTGTCAAAAATGGTGCAAATCTGGACCATGAATCTATCGATAACTACCAGCTAGAAGTGGAAGCTCGTGACCAGTTTGGCGGTAAAGACACCGCTCAGGTCGAAGTGTTGGTTCGCGATATTAATGAAGCCCCTATTGCTGAAGATGATAAGGGCATTGAAAAAACAACCAAGACAATTGACCAGAGCAACTGGGATGACAGTGCTGATATCACAGTTGATTATTATGTGATTGATACTCGATCTGGAAACAAGGTTTCTGATGCATCGAAAGCTGATTATGTTGGTGACGGCGACCACAAATATGGCGTTAGTTCTGCGCTAGACAGCGGCTCAGACCGGGTTCAAGATGGTCAGATTCGATATGATGATGCAACCGGACAAAGTGAAGCAATGCGCTTCTCCTTTGCTAATGGTCAGGTTGCCGATCATGCTGAAGTTGAAGTGAAAAACCTATGGACAGACACTTCGAACGGTAGCTGGGAGCCTGGTATTGAGCGCGGTGTTTGGAAGGCTTACTACAAAGGTGACTTGGTTGCGACAGGTGTGTTTGAAGGTACCCGTGGTGGTAATCAAGTAGTCAACATCAATGCAGATGGGCGTTTCTTCGATAGTATTGAAATGTCTACTACCAGCTATAAAGACGGTGTCATTGATCCTAAAGGCTCAGAGTACTTTATTACTCAGGTATCAGCGGACCTGACGACCTTTGATGACGCTTACCAGACCAACGGCTCAGGCACTTTAGAGCTGGATGTTCTAGCGAATGACAGCGACCCGGATGGTGACGCTCTGACTATTATCGACTATCCATCAGAAAGTTTCCTTAATCTGCAAGATGGTAAATTGGTCTTTGATGCGGCCAAGTACCTAGAGTCACTGCCAGCTGATCAACAAACCCTGAAAACGGGTGAAGTGAAAGATTATACCTTCGAATACACCATCCGTGATGACGATGGTCTGACTGATAAAGCAAAAGTTACCGTTAGTGTGATGGGTGAGCCTATGTCGCTCAGCGATGCACACGCAGCATTGGATGAATCTCAAGTTGGCACGGATACTGGCGTACATGCTGAAGGCAACTTTATCGCAAACCTCGGGTCTGCAACGGAGGCTGAATATCACTTCAACGCCGAGCAAAACCTAGGTGGTTTCACCAGCGATGGTAAAGAGGTTGTGTTTGAAGTGAGTGCAGATCAGAGCACTCTAACTGGTTATACTGGAACAGGTGCCGATCGCATCAAAGTGGTTCAAGCCAACATAGATAACAAAACGGGTCATTTCACAGTTGATCAACATATGCCTCTTGATCATGCGGAGCATGGGGCGGACATGCTGGATATCCGCGCTAGCGTCGAGGTGGATGCCGGAGGTCAGTCTGAGAGTGCCACCTTGCATCTGAATGTAACGGATTCATTACCGTCATCGTCTTCAGCTCACTACGAAATAAATGATGTTGATTCACAAAGTAATAGTGTTGTGATTGCACTTGATGCGTCAGAATCAATGCTCGACTGGGTAACAGATGCAGACGGACAATATGTTACTCGCTGGCAACTTGCTCAAGACTCTATTAAGTCAATGTTTGAGCAATACCAAGATTTGGGTCCAGTAAGTTTTAGAATTGCAACTTACAGCGGACAACCATCTGGCCAGATTTCTGAGTGGCTAGATTCTGCCGAGGCCATTGATGCCTTTATCTCTGGTATACATCCATATGCATCGACGCCATATAACCAGGCCGTTGACCAAATAAATGAAATACTTAGTGATCCAGAAGATGATGCATTGCTTAGTAATACCGATACCCAGCTTTACTTTATCTCAGATGGTCGACCTTCCGATTTTACCTATTGGACAAATCAAACGAACGTGGGAGAAATTCAAACCCGTGAAAACTTGATTAAGTGGTCAACATCAGATGATTTTGAAAGTGAACAGCGTTATCAGGACATAGTGAATGGTCGGGTTCAGCCTACTTCTGAAGAAGAGGGCATCATTCTGCAAAATGCGATGGAAAATGGCATCAGCAGTAGCGGTCAGGATGTTGAAAATATCTGGTCTGTCGGTATCGGTAATGGTGCGTCTCTGGAACATCTGGAGTCGATCGCGACAGATAAAGGCAGTGCTATTGTCGTTGTAGATGATTCTCAGATTGTGGATTTGCTTAGTAAAACGGTCTCAGGCCAGTTGCAAGGCAACCTTCTGGATGACATTGGCGGTGATGCTCAGTGGGTAGATCACATCACTATCGATGGCGAGATATATTACTACAACAAAGTAAACGGTGATGTCACTACCAGCGATGGCACGAAAATATCGAATCATTCTCTGGCACAGATTGATACCAACCACGGCAAGCTGACCATTAACTTTGAAAATGGTCACTACGACTATCAAGCGAGCAATGTTGTAGGTCATCAACAAGAGAAGCTTGACGTTACGGTTATCGATGCTGACGGTGATACTACAAATAGCGAAGTTACCATTGATATCCGAGATCGCGCACCAGAATTCATCAGTGTCGGTGATACAGACCAAACCCATGGCACCGATGCCAACGGTATGCCAACAGAAGATACGGCAAGCTTTGACGTCGCTGAGCAAGAAGTTGGGGTATTAGTCGGCCAGGTGGAAGCGTTTGATCCGGATGGCAGTGACACCATAAAGTATGAATTGAGTGGTGGTGATGCTGATCTATTCCGTGTTGACTCGAATAGCGGTGAGATTTGGCTGAAAGATGGTGTAAAACTGGATCACTCGACTCAGCAAACGTATCAGTTGGAAGTGTCTGCAAGCGATGGTGTTGATACCGATACAACTCAGGTTATCCTGAATGTCACTGAGAACCATGCCCCAACCTCATCTCCAGTCCAGGGCTTTGCTCAGATGGAAGACTTACCGATCAATAAAGTGACGGTAGTGTTCGACCACTCGAACAGCATGACCCGTACCTTTGACGGTGAAAATACCGTGGGTCGTGATGCAACCGCACCGAAAACTGAATCGAGAGCTTACAAAGCTGCTGCTGCGTTACATTCCATGGTTGAAAACATGATTGCCGATGGAGGAGAATCAAACACTTATATCCGCCTGGTACGTTTCGACGGTGATACATCCACACATAGCTGGCTGACCTTGAGTGAAGTTGAGTTGATGACACGCCCACCAGAGATGAATGGCCGTGATTCAAACGATTTAAGTTTCCAAAATGAAGTGTCAGAATATGTGCGTAACTGGTGTGACGTAGAATACGGTACCAATACGGATTACGATAAAGCTTTAGAGGCTGCAATGGAGCCTGGTGAGGCAAGTAATGCCGTTTACCCTTGGCAGGATGGTTGGGACTATTTCGGTCCAGAAAAACCGTCAGAGAGTAAGGACACCATATTCTTTATCTCAGATGGCGAACCCAACCCTAGCGAGGGCGCTGTTACTTCTCCTGATCTAACCGAGCGCTGGGAGGATTACAAACAGACTCATGACGCCAAGGTATATGGGATTGGTATTGCTCTCTCTGATAATGTCAAAGCAGCAGAGGCTCTAGATGAGCTTAGCGACAAAGTGGTGTTTATCGACTCAGGTGAAGACTTGGGGCAGTACCTAAACCAGTTCTCTCCCGATCCAATTGCCGGTGAGTTACTGGCGGGAAGCCAGGACGCTGATGGTGATAGCATGACCATTTCTTTGGCAGAAGGCGATTTCACTCTGTTGGGCGCAGATCTGCACGGTGTAACCGTAAATCAGCCGTTAGTTTCTTCAACCAGTGACGTAGATGGTCAACTTCATATCCAGACAGCGTTCGGCACTTTGGAAGTGTCATCCAATGGCAGTTATAGCTTTACTCAAAACGATGATATTACTCTACAGGGTGACCAGCAGGCGGATTTACATTTCTTGTTTAAAGTGTCTGATGGTAAAGGTGGCATAAGTGAAAACGTCTTTACACTTACATTGAACGATTCTGGCACCGATATTGTGCAAACTGAGCGCCATGCGTCGGTGGGAGATGAGTTTGCGAATAGCATCACTGGTGGCGAAAGCATTGATATTTTGCTAGGTCAAGCAGGTGAAGATACGTTGAATGGTGGCGCAGGCGATGACATTCTGGTTGGTGGGCTTGGAAACGATATCCTGATGGGAGGCCTAGGCAGTGACATCTTGACAGGTGGAGAGGGTATTGACACCTTCACCTTTACTCAAGAATCACTGGACATGACGTCATCAAGAGATGTGATTAAAGACTTTAGGCTGGATGAAGACAAGTTGGATTTGAGTGACATTCTTGAGTTTGTCGGTGACGACACAACGGATATGGATAACTTGTTGGAACACGTAAGCGCAGACTACGATAGTGCCCAAGATACTCTGAACTTGACGATTACTGGAGAAGACAGCAACACAATGTCCGTGGCATTAGAGAACTTTGATTTATCAGGGTTGGAGCTAGGGTCGTCAGCGACATCTTATGAAATCGTTGATCAGCTGTTCCATCACCAAGTTTTTAGCGTGGATTAATATTACCTGAAGATAAAGTTATTTTAGTAAACAGCACCTGATTGAATCATCAGGTGCTGTTTTTCTTTATCTGCCGCTGTTAGCTACCGACTTTTTGCTTAACCACTTTACAAATTAGCAGTAGTAAATGCACTGCTTCTGCACTTTAAGTGGTTCTTTGGTTACATGTTTTGATAGCTTGGTCCGCCACCGCCTTCTGGCGCTTTCCATGTGATGTTTTGTGAAGGGTCTTTGATATCACAGGTTTTGCAATGCACGCAGTTGGCGGCATTTATCTGAAACTTCAACTTATTGTCCACTTCCACCACTTCGTAAACCCCAGCGGGGCAATAGCGCTGACTCGGTTCGTCATACATACCCAAATTCACATCAATTGGAATGTGAGGATAAGTCAGAACAAGGTGGCAAGGTTGGTTCTCTTCGTGCTGTGTTCCCGACAAAAATACCGACGAAGGCTTATCAAAACTGATTTCACCATCTGGTTTTGGGTATGCAATTGGTTGGCACTCTTGTTTAGGTTTTAACTGTTCGTGATCGTACGAATAGTCCTTGACAGTCCAAGGTAACTGCTTCTTAACCAGTGGTTGCCATAGGTTATGCTCAAATGTCGAAAGTGCACCGCCCAGTATGCTGCCAAACTTGTGGATGTTCGCACCAAAGTTACGTGTTTCGGTGAGCTCGTCATACAACCATGATGATTCAAACAATGACTGGTAGTCTGGCTCAGAAGCTCCAGTTTGTCGGGCGGTATATACAGCTTCTGCTGCAATGATTCCGGATTTCATGGCTGTGTGGCTGCCTTTAATTTTAGCGACATTCAAAGTCCCTGCATCACAACCAATCAATAAACCGCCGGGGAATTGCTGTTTCGGCAGAGAAGAAAGTCCACCTTTTGCAATGGCTCTTGCACCATATGCGATACGTTGGGCACCTTTTAGGTGTTGCTCGATAGCTGGATGATGCTTAAAGCGTTGAAACTCGTCAAACGGGCTTAAGTAAGGGTTACTGTAGTTTAAATCTACGATCAAACCGACCGCGATTTGGTTGTTCTCCATGTGATAGAGAAAACCGCCGCCAGTGGTATTTGTCTCGCTCAAAGGCCAGCCAGCGGAGTGGATAACACTGCCGGATACATCCTTGCTGTCAGAGGGTAATTCCCATATCTCTTTTAAGCCAAGCGCGTAGTGCTGAGGTTGCTTGCCTGCGTCTAGGTCGAACCTTTGAATAAGTTTTTTACCCAGATGTCCGCGACAACCTTCAGCAAAAAGGGTGTATTTTGCCTTTAGCTCGATACCTGGCTCAAAGTTAGATTTGGCTTGGCCGTTCTTATCTAGTCCCATGTCGCTCGTATTAATGCCTGTCACGACGCCACTCTGATCATAATTGATGTTTGCAGCGGCAAAGCCAGGAAAAACTTCCACCCCAAGACTTTCTGCTTGGTTAGCGAGCCAACGGCAAAGGTTGGCAAGGCTAATTACATAATTATTTTCGCCATTTATCATTGGACGTGGCGTAATGAAATGAGGGACGCGAATATGGTTTTGCTCAGTAGTAAGATAAAGGAAATGGTCTTGCTGAACTGAGGCTGATAGCGGGGCATCCATTTCTTTCCAATCGGGGAAAAGTTCATCCAAGGCATTGGTTTCAAAAACAGCGCCAGATAAAATATGTGCGCCCACTTCTGACCCTTTTTCTACAACGCAAATTGAAAGTGCGTCACCTTCACTATCTTGGTTGAGTTGAGCTAGGCGACAAGCGGCACTTAAGCCCGCAGGTCCGGCTCCCACGATCACGACATCAAACTCCATGCATTCTCGTTCCATCTATCTGCTTCCTTTCTATTATCGTCATCTGTGTGACAGGTTTTGGGTTTCTATACAGAAAACTATAGCTCAGTTGACGTTAACGTGAAGTGAACTAAGCTCAAGTAATGGATCTGACGTGTTATACGAGGCATGACCATGGACGACCAACCATTAGCAACACTTGTCATTGCGGAACATGACAACCAGTCCTTGGCTGTAGGGACGCTGTGTGCAATTAAAGCGGCATTTGATATCAAGGATGATGATAAATCGCTTCCTGTTTCTGTATTGCTTATTGGTTATCAGTGCCAATCGGTTTTGGATGAGTTGAAGTGCGTTAAGGGCGTTGCAGAAATTATCTGGATTGACGCAAAGGAATACGAGCATGGGTTAGCGGAAAACATTGCGCCTTTGATTTCACAAGTAGCCAAAAATTACTCACACATTCTTTCTCCTGCCAGCACGTTTGGTAAGAATGTGATGCCTCGCGTGGCGGCGTTGCTCGATGTAGGGCAACTTTCGGACGTGATGACCATCGAGTCTATCGATACGGTGATTCGTCCCATTTATGCCGGGAATGCATTGGCGAGAGTCGCGTCGAACGACCCCTTTAAAGTGATGACCATACGAAGTACGGCTTTTGATGCCCTAGATCTGTCAGACACACCAGTTGTCCCTAAGGTTACTCAAGTCGATACAGTGATTATCAACAAACTTAGTGAGTTTATTTCGCAGCAAACGCCAGAAAGTGAGCGACCAGAATTGCCAGCGGCTAGAGTGGTGGTATCGGGTGGTCGTGCATTCGGGAGTAAAGAGAAGTTTGCTTTAGTCGAACAATTGGCTGATAAGCTAGGTGGAGCGGTAGGAGCGTCCCGAGCTGCGGTTGATGCGGGGTATGTGTCTAATGACCATCAAGTCGGGCAAACTGGTAAAATTGTTGCACCTGAATTATACATTGCCGTCGGAATTTCTGGTGCTATTCAACATTTAGCGGGAATGAAAGACTCAAAGGTGATTGTCGCAATTAACAGCGATCCCGATGCGCCTATTTTTGACATCGCTGACTATGGGTTGGTCGGCGATTTATTTGAGGTGATGCCGGAGTTGCTAGAGAAGCTGTAGATATAATCTGTTCTCTCAAACAAAAGGCTTCCGAACTGGAAGCCTTTATCATTTGGTTTTTACCAGTTACTTTTCGCTCGGGCGTTGCAGGTGTTCTGCAAGCACTTTAGTAAACCTTGCTGCTTCACCACCAGTACAAGCGCGATGATCAAACGTTACGGATAGCGGCATTGCTTTCACCGAAATTGCTTGACCATTTCTTATCACCACTCGGTCGAGTATTCGACCAGCACCAACAATAGCGACTTGCGGAGGTGTGACGACAGGTGTCGCGTAAATGCCGGCAATCGCTCCGAAGTTGGAAAGCGTAATCGTCGCGTGCTGTAATTGCTCTCGACCGATTTTTCTCTCTCTGATCCCTTCAACAGTTTGATCGAGCCAACGACGAACATCTTGTGGCTCGTATTCATCTGCGTGGCGCAATACGGGTACGTACAAGCCATGACGGCTATCTACAGCAATACCAAGGTTAACTGTATTGTGCACGCAACGCGTCATGGTTTCTGCATCAAACCAAGCATTTAAAGCGGGCTCTTCCTGACACGCATGAACAATCGCTTGAACTAGGCGGATACTGATGTCTTCGTTCGGCAGCCAGTCTTCCAGCAACGCTTCTTCTGTAATGGTCACGGCAGCAACGTGCTCGTGTGACTCAGTCATCGAGGACACCATGGTGCGTCGAGCACCTTTCAATACTTCTGTGCCCGGACGCTGTTTTCCGGCTTCGTCGTAAATGTCGGCATCAACGATAAGACCGTTTGGACCACTGCCTGACACGAGATTAAGATCTACCCCAAGTTTTTGTGCCAATAGACGAGCCGACGGTAGAGCAGTAACTAGATTACTCTCAGTCGTGTTGTGATTGCCTCCAATCCAGAAGTCATCGACGTTAACGTGATGCGCTTGATGAGAAACATTGCCGACAACGGTTGCGGCGTCAGCGGTCTCTTTTTTCTCTACCGTTGCCCCGCGCTCTGCGCCAGTTTCGTCAATTTCGAGTAGCAATGCGCCAATATTGACGATATCACCTTCTTCCCCATGGCGGCTGACTACACGGCCCGAGTAGGGGGCGGGAACGTCGACCGTCGCTTTTGCTGTCTCGACAGTTAAGATCACTTGATCCAACTTAACCATGTCACCGACATTAACGTGCCATTTTACAATTTCTGATTCAGCGAGGCCTTCGCCGAGATCGGGTAAGTTAAACGTCTTCATTTCCAATCCTCCACGAGTTCGCGCGCTGCGGTCACAATGTCTTCTTCCTGAACCATGAAATAATCTTCGTTACGGTAATAAGGCATAATGGTGTCCATTCCAGTTACTCGTTTAGGTGGGGCTTTTAATAAGCACATGGCGTGTTCGGCTGTTCGAGCTAAAAGCTCAGAGCCCACACCACAAGTTTTACTCGCTTCATGAACAACGAGTAAACGTCCGGTTTTTTCTAGTGAGCTGAAAATCGTTGCGGTATCAATTGGCTTAATGCTCGCCAAATCAATCACCTCGACTTCAATCCCTTGACTAGATAAGGTCTGTGCGGCTTGAAGTGACTCTACGACGCATGCGCCCCAAGTAACAAGCGTGATATCTCGCCCCTTACGTAAGGTGAAGCAGGTGTCGAGTGGAAGTGCTTCGCCATTATCAACGACTTCAGATTTTACGGTTCGATAAATGCGTTTCGGTTCGAAGAACATGACAGGATCATTACTTCGAATCGCGGCGAGAAGCAGGCCGTATGCGCGTTGAGGTGAAGAAGGAATCACTACTTTAAAGCCAGCAGTGTGCGCAAATAGCGCTTCTACACTTTCTGAGTGGTGCTCTGGAGCGTGAATACCGCCACCAAATGGCGCACGAAAAACCGCAGGGCAAGTGAGGCGACCGCGAGTTCGGTTACGCATGCGTGCCGCGTGGCACATTAAGTGCTCCATTGCCGGAAAAACAAAACCTTGAAATTGAAATTCGGCGACAGGTCGTAATCCTTGCGTTGCCATGCCGACCGCAACACCGCCGATTAACGCTTCAGCGAGTGGCGTATCGATCACTCGTTTGAGACCAAACTCTTGTTTGAGCCCTACGGTGGCACGGAATACGCCACCATTATCACCTACGTCCTCACCTAACAAGACAACATTTTGGTCTTGTTGCATTTCGTGGTGCAGAGCGAGGTTTACTGCTTCAACTAACGTTAGCTCAGCCATGTTTGCCTCCCTGCATTCGCATTGCTTTGTTGATGAGTTCATCTCTTTGAGCGTGAAGCTCTTGGGGAAGCGATTCATACAAATAATCGAACCCAGTTTCAGGTGCTTGTGACGGTAAGCTGAGGTAGCGCTCAACTGCCAGTTCCACTTGTTCCTTGCAGTATTCTAGCCATTGTTGCTCTTGTTCATCGCTCCAAGCTCCTTGATTAAGGAGATACGTTTTAAGACGTGCTATAGGTTCGTATTGCCATGCGGTTTGAACATCGTCCTCTTTACGATAACGAGTCGCATCATCGGCAGTAGTGTGGTCACTTAATCGGTAACTGACCGCTTCGATGAGTGTTGCGCCTTTCCCTTTTCTCGCTCTCTCAAGTGCGGTCTTAGTTGCATCATAAACGGCGACGACATCGTTACCATCTACCGTAATGCCCGGTATACCAGCGCCTTGCGCTTTTTCTGATAAGAAATCGGCAGCACATTGAAGGCTACGCGGCACTGAAATTGCCCACTGGTTGTTATTCACAACGAAAACAAGTGGAATATTCCAAGCACCCGCACAGTTTATTGACTCTAGAAAATCCCCTTTGGATGTACCGCCATCGCCGCACATGACTAGCGCAGCTTCATGGTTACCTTGAATTTTCAGTGCGGAAGCCACCCCGACAGCGTGTGTACATTGCGTCGCAATGGGGACACAGAATGGAAGATCTCGGCTAGGAATTGGGCTGCCCTCAGGCGCAAAATCACTACCGCGCTCATCACCGCCCCAGTATTGAAGGTTCTTCTCCATGCCAATACCACGACACCACATTGCGGGCATATCGCGATAATAAGGGACAAATACATCATCGGCTTTCAGTGCTCTGCCGACCGCAATGCCGATGGCTTCAGCACCTAGGTGCGAAGGGTAGGTCCCTAACTTGCCGGTGCGTTGCAACGCAACGGCTTTGTTGTCGTAAGTGCGAGTTAATACCATGTCTCGGTAAAACCCGACCAAAGTTTCAGTGTCAGCCCAGTTGGGTAGTTGGCCGACTAGGTCCCCATGATGGTCGATAAACCGATGCATGGGTAATGCCTGAACGTTCATCTCAAGCTCCTTTTGACGCTGCGTGTCTTTTGGACTGCAGCTGTTCATATCAAACCAGAGTTTGTATGGGTACTCAAACTCTGATATCAGCGCAAAGGCCATACCTAAGGTTGCTTGTGTTTTCTATAGCTGTAGGCATCTGTACGTCCTTTAAACTATTTTTCGATAACACCGCTGCGGCTATTTCATCGCAAGACACAGAGAAACATTTTTTCTGCATCTAACCCTCTAACTAAATCGTGGTATAGCCAGATACAATAAGTGTAAACAAATTGTTAAATTGTGCTTCATTTTGACTTTTGACCAGTAGTAAAGTTTTGCTTACACCCTAATTTGGCAGAGTAATGTGCTGTTATTTTGCTATTGGTATTTTTAAACTCGAATTTAATTACTGGTTAATGAAACATATTTGCAACAAAGTTTGGCTGTAAAATTTGACAAAGTGAGTCATTATTAATGAATCAACTCAAGTAGTTGTTATGTGTTGTATTGAGATTTTTTGTTGTACCCGAAACTCCGGCCTTATGAGAATACATAACTTCTTCCCAACAGAGTGGAATCAGGGTAGGGTGACGGCATTACAAATGTATACCCTCGGCGGTCCTTGAGCTTATCAACAGTAGATGGTGCTCAAGTCGAAGTGATTATGGAGAAATTATGTATCACGCTCATGTTTATTTTCCTTTAAGAGAACAAGATAAAGCGCAAGCCTTGAACGAGATCATCCGTCAAGAGCGTCAAGATGTGCTGCGTGTGTTTCCTTTGGTTGGAAGATTGGTTGGCCCACATAAAATGCCGATGTTTGAAATTCACCTAGAGTCATTGAGTGAAGAGTTTTTAGCTTGGCTCGATACGATTCGAGGTGATTTTTCTGTGCTTATCCATCCTGTGAGTGAAGAAGAGTTGCTCGATCATACGGAACGCGCGATTTGGCTGGGTAGAGAGATTGGTGTATTTGAAGAGAAGCTAGAGAAATAGCTGTTCTTCCCGCATGTATGACCGCTTTGAATGCTTCTCCCCTCATCGCGGTCACCGTAGCAAGTTAGCGTTTTCATGTTCGTTAATAAGTCGCGATTTCCTTTTCTCCATTCTGCAGGCCCTGTTTTTGTGTGCTAAACCTACAAGTAGGTTTTTGAGCTTAAGCATCAGTGAGACCATGTTTCTGTTTAGCATGTCGTTAAATAAGTTTTGGCAGCAATAAAATAATAAGTTCAGATAAATGAAATAGGTATAGCAGGGAAGTGCAGTTTACGACCCCAACGCCATTGGCAGTGGAGCCGATAATTTCTGAGGGGGAAGGGTATGTTTTCGATACTCTTGGTCATACTTTCACTGTATATATTTTGGTTGTTGTTTCGCAACGGACCTGCATTCGCCGAGCGCGTCGCTCATCAAAAACGTAACTGGGTTGGACCTACCGCCAACAAAGAAGAATGGCGAGGATATTGTACGGATGTATTTCAGCCGTTCAGTTCTCAAACGACTTTTTACGCCATCGCTTATTTTGCGAATTATATTGCAGCAGCAAACGCGATATCTTGGTCAACAGTATATGAAGGGGATTACCCGATCATCATAAGCCGATTTGGTAGCTACTTTATTTTAAATACTCACGATTCACTAGTGGTTGCAGGGTTTATTGCGCTTGCTTTCTTTATCATCAATTGGCAGCTTGCCATGCACTGTTCTGGTATTCTTAGTCAGTATCTAGTGCGGATTCTTATTATCAATCGAACGCGCTTTGTTGCGATTAGCTTAGTGTTTTGCAGTTACTTTGCGTATCTCTTGACTGTTGGTATTTTCTGGTTGTTCCATGACGGTTATTCGATCTGGCACGGGTTAACGCTTACTCCTGTATTCTTATTATTAGCGTTATTGGTTGCGGTTGTTTTGCCATCTATGAAAAAAGAGAGCAATAAACCTTAGATAGACTTGCCACGTTAAATTACACACGATTTTAGGATAGTAATTCCTATGCCATTAAGTTAGCATTGCCGGCTTTTTAACGGTCTACAGGCCCTTATTAGTGGGAGGAACTATGTTTATCGGCTTTGACTATGGCACTGCAAACTGTTCAGTGGCAAAAATGGAATCGGGTGAGCCAGTAATGCTTAACCTAGAAGGGAGCAGTCCATTTATTCCTTCCACCCTTGCTGCACCGACTCGTGAATCGGTATCCGAGCACTTATTTCGCCATCGAGATATTAAACCATTAGATCAAGTTGGTGAGCAGGTTTTACGCCGGGCAATCAATTTAAACAGAGAAGAAAGTATTGATCTCGAATCTGACGACATTGCATTTGGTCAGGCGGCGCTTAATCTTTATTTGGAAGATCCTCGTGATATCTATTACGTAAAGTCGCCGAAGTCTTTTCTTGGCGCTTCTGGTTTGCGTGACGTGCAATTGGCTTTCTTCGAAGATCTTGTCTGCGCGATGATGGACAATATTAAGTCGCAAGCCGAAAACGATGCGCAGCAAAGTATTACCGATGCTGTTATCGGCCGGCCAATAAACTTCCATGGGCGTGGCGGTGAAACGGCTAACATTCAGGCTGAACGTATTTTGTTGCGGGCAGCGAAACGTGCGGGCTTCCAAAATGTGGAGTTTCAGTTTGAGCCTGTCGCGGCGGGCCTAGAGTATGAAGCGACACTCAGCGAAGACAAAACCATTCTAGTGGTCGATATTGGCGGTGGTACAACGGACTGCTCGTTGATTCAAATGGGGCCGTCTTGGCGTGGCAAAGCGGATAGGACCGCAAGCTTGTTAGCTCATAGTGGCCAGCGCGTCGGCGGGAATGATCTTGATATTGCGTTAGCATTTAAGCAGCTCATGTTCCCGTTTGGCATGGAAAGCAAAATGGAGTCAGGTATTGTGATGCCGACCACCCAATTCTGGAACCCGATAGCAATCAACAATGTAGAAGCGCAGAGTGATTTCTATTCGCGAGAGAACCTATCCGCGTTGAAGTTGCTTCAAAAGCAGGCTCAAGAGCCAGAAAAGCTTGCTCGTTTGCTAGAGGTGTATCATGAGGCTTTAGGCTACAACATTGTTCGCCGTGCCGAAGAAGCGAAAGTGGCGCTTTCAGAACAAGCTTCTTACCGAACTGGCATCAACTTACTGTCAGAACTGATTGAAGTCGATGTGCAACGAGACGAAATGATCGAAGCGATTCAGTCGCCGAAGAATAAAATGACGGCGTTGGTGACAGAAGCGGTAGAGCAAGCTGGGGTGAAACCCGATGCTATCTTTATGACTGGTGGTTCGGCACGCTCGCCAATTTTGCGCGATGCGGTGCAAACTGTACTGCCAAATATTCCGGTTGTCAGTGGAAATTATTTTGGCTCGGTCACTGCTGGCCTAGCTCGTTGGGCTGAGGTCTGTTTCAAGTAGAAAGAAAGCTAATTGTGCTATGGGCATTGTTACCAAATTTATGGCTTCGCTTAGGCTTATCAAATGATGGTTGGAAGACTTCGCTGAGAGATTGAGTTTCATGTGAGTAGGGAACCTTTTGGGGGTTCTTAAATCTTTCAATGTCATTCTGAACCGCGAGGGACGAGCGTGATTCAGATTTATTGTCCGAGCATGCTGTTATGTATATGACTTCGTCTCGCTAAGCGCTACTCGCTGCTATTCTTCTGAAGAATCGGGTTATGATCTATCGGAATAATGATTTCTACTAAGCTGAAATAAAAATGCCCGCTAAATCAGCGGGCATTTTTGTTTACGTCATTAATGGTGCATGTGTTTTTCCATGTGTCCTTGTTTTTCAACCGCCATTTCTACTTCCACCTTACCCGCGTTTTTGAATGTTAACGTCATAGGGAAGCGGTCACCTTCTTTGAGCGCTTGTGTTGGATTGAAAATCATTAAATGGAAGCTGCCTGGCTTGAACAACACTGAGTCATTGGCGGGAACGCGCACTTCGTCAATCTTAATCATTTTCATCACACCATCTTCTTTCTTGTGCGTGTGAATTTCGACATGTCCTGCGATTGGGCTTTCTGCTGCGATCAATGCATCTTCACTGTCACCGTGGTTGGTTAATTGAAAAAAACCACCGATAACAGGTGCGTTTGGTGGCGCTTCGCGGCTCCATGGATGGTCGATATGAATTTTTCCTGCTTCATAATCGTGCGCTAAACTCAGTGGGCTAGCGATGACAGCAATAAGCGCGATAGCGGCGGTTTTAAATGATTTAAGCATGTGTTTTTCCTTTTGAATGAATAGCTTCTCTGAATGGACAACAAACAGAGTCATCGTTATTCTTGAATAAAGTTGTTAATGATTAGATGCCTGTTAGGCAGGAAAAACACTCGGCGGAGAGTGCTTAGGCGCGATGTGTTTGTAAACGAGCTTATCGCATTTTGAAAATCGGTAAGGCGTCAGAGCTTTCTTGACTCGGCGCTGCCAATGGATGGTAGTCAGGTATAGCCCAATCGCAACCAAAAGAAAGAATTGAACCGCTTGAAGAAGCGGACACTCAAACTGAAAGCCTTCATGTAAATTAAGATCTTGAATGAGCGTAGAAGAAGGTTGAGCGTTAGCTTCAATCAGCGTATTGATATCCACCCATTTGAAACCATCTGCGGTACACAGTAAGACCTTTTCACTTTGAACTTTGTTAAGCCAGGTTGTGTTGTGAACTTGTGTTGGGTTAAGAGTCGCTGTGGACGCTAAATACAACTGAAACAACACCGCGATAATAACCGCAATAGCGTGCAAGCGATGGTGTTTATGCTGTATTAGAGTGTTTTCCATACAATTGAGTGCTTATCTTCTTCGGCGCGGGATACTAACAAATTAACCAAACAATGTAATTATCAGTTTACTAAAAGGTGATGCAAGTGTGCATTATTTGTTTTATTGCCTATTTTTAACGCTTTAATAGCTTGGCTCTTTACGATTTAAAGCAACGTGTTACGGCAGATGGCATGTCTTGATTAGGCTGGCATTCATAACCTCCAATTCAGCTTGTCTGTCTTGCCTAGTCGCTTTTGAAGATATTGAATAAATCTCTCTTATATGTCACTGAAGCTTCGGTTAGTGGGTGTCGTGGTGGTGTTTTTACGTGCTAGATTTGGCTGATATCGATTCAAAGTGCACACCGAATCTTCACTTGTTTTCCATTAACGGAATTATGACAGTAATTTAATAAAGGATACGGTATTCTGCGCTCCTTTGTACATGCCAGAACGTCCGTCCTACTTAGTCGGAGGGGCGATTAATCTTAAGAAATTTCTCAAATGAAATACGAACAACAGATTGGATATCGATACCCTAAAGGTCGATTTGCCATGGTGAGTGTATACGCATTCACTGGTGCTGCGATTTTAGCATCGACTATTTTTTCTCTATTGCTGTTTTTGTCGATCGACGAAAACCCGATGATGCAAACCTTATTTGGTGGTTTAGCGATTATTTTTGAAGCGGGTAAGTTCTACGCTTGGTATGAATACGGTGAGCGCCGAGCCCATCGCAACTATACAGGGGCGGCAACCGCTCTCGTGTTTTATTTAGTCTTAGCTGCGATCTCCATTGGCGGTAGTATTGGTGGCATTAACAGTGCAACAAACAGCGCACAAAGCCATATTTCGGTAGAGCAGGCGAAAGTGGAAGCGTTTAATCGCCAAATTGCGGCAATCGATAAACAGATTGAGCTCAACAATATGGCAGCGCAGAAATACATCGAGATGGAGCGTATCGCGACCGGTGTAACTCGCATTCAGGAGCAAAACAAAACCTTACGCGAAGAGCAGCAACGCTTGGCTATGGAACGTGATAGTTTGCCACCGGTCACGCAAGGCTCAGTGATTGGTTTGATTGATAGCCTAGCCAACGCATTTGGTACCACCTCTCAGCAAGCTCAGCTTGGCTTGGTTGTATTTCTTTCGATTCTTTTGGATTTCTTTGCTGCATTTTTTGTCGGCCTGATTGGTGAAGAGCAACGGTTCCGACATTTCTACCGCCGAAATGAGGGCATGATACTGAAAACGGTTCGCGATATCGAACCAGAGCCAGTGGGGTATCTTCCTCATATCAAAGAGGAAGAAGAGCAAGAAATACCAGTAACGCCGGAGCCTGAAGAGCCAAAAGAACCGAAAACTTTGTTAGAGCAAGTGAGCGATGCACTTAAAACGCATCAAATTACGTGCACTAAAAAAGCCGTTGCAAAACAATTTAGGCTATCTGCGGAAGAGGTAGACAAGGTGTTTGAGGAATTGGCAGAGCTCGGTTTAGTGGGTAAAAAAGCCAACCACCATTATCATTGGATAGGTCAGACAGAGGCCGCATAATTGGTTATCAATTAGAGATCGAAAAGAGCGTCAATCGGCGCTCTTTTTTACTGTAAGGTTTCGCTACTAAAGTGAGCCAAAAGAAGAGAGAGGATTTAAAAATAGAAAAACAAAAAAGTGCCACCGAAGTGACACTTTTTCTTTAGCGTAGAAGGTATCAGTTGTCGTAAACGTCCAACTCCACTTCACGGGCAATATTTTGGTCGTTGATGATTACACCATCGACTTCGACACGAGCACCATTTAGGTTAAGTTCTTCGATGCCTTGGAAGCGTGTTTGTACATCAATCACAACGGTAGTGTTGTTTAGCAATTGATCTGCGTCGTTTTCGCAACGCTCGATGTTAAATGTTCTTGCTTCAGCATCGTAGTTTGATACGTATCCTTCACATTCAAATTCTTTACCTTGCCATTGGTTGTTATCGTCAAAGTCTGGTTGCTCAAACTCAATAACGGTAGCGATGCGTTTGCCATTTTTCATGACAGACGTTACTTCCACTTCTTGGCCTTGTTTTAGGTTCGCTTTGCTGCCATCTTCAAATCGTGTTGCGTTATCGATGAAGAATGCACCTCGGTAGTTTAATGAAAACTCACTGTAATCATTTGCAACCCAAGTCACGATGCCTTCCACATCGCTGTCATTGCTTATGACGTCGTAGCCTTCAACTTCTACCTCATTTGCCATGAAGATGCCGTTTTGCATTTCACCTTCTACTTCCACCCATTGGCCGATGCTAAGTTGGCTAATGTTGTCGTAAGATACGGTTATATTTGTACCAAGCTCAAACGTGCTAGCATTTTCATCGATACTAGTAATGCGACCTTCCAGTTCGTAGTAGCTTCCAAGGGCTGGGTAATCGTTATCTACGTCGATTTCGACCACAGACAACACTCGATAACCCGCATCCGCAGTCGGCAAGGATGACACCATCACCCAGTCGTTGATCTCTATATCATCACTTAAACCGTCAAACTGCAGATCTACGCCGTTTACCGTAAATGTTTTCTTCACATAATCAATTGCTGTAACACGTCCGGTAATGGTTGGCTCAAGTGTTATTAAGAAGCCATCGTCAGACGCTTTACGAACATCTGTTCCTACTTGAACCATCATTTTTGGTTCTACATCGGCCAATTGCATTGATGTATCGCCATAAACCACCCCAGACACATGGTATGTATATCCATTGACGGTTAACGTGTTTTCTTCAGCGTTGACCGCTTCAACAGAGCCAATCGCTACACTTGGTTTCACTACTGGTTGAGTTGGCGTGCTATCGCTATTGCTGCCACCACCTGAACCACCACAACCAGACAATGCCAAACCTACTACAGAAATAAGAGCGAGTTTTTTCATTGTATTAACCTCAATTTACGAGCTAGTTTAGGAAATTGTCTGTATCTTATTGGGCATATCGTGAAGAGATCGTGAAGAAATGTGATTTTTATGAAAATTTTAATTGTAGATGACAACCACAATGTCTCGGAGACGATTGCGGACTATCTTGAGCTTGAAGGCATGATTATCGATTGTGCGTATCATGGTGAGGCCGCACTGAAGTTAATCGAGGATAATCATTACGATGTAATCATCATGGATATCATGATGCCTAAGCTCGATGGCATTAGTACGGTACAGAAACTTCGACAAGATCAGCTCTGTGGAACGCCAATCCTCTTCCTTACCGCAAAAGATACGTTAGATGACAAAATCGCGGCATTTAAAGCGGGAGGCGATGATTATTTAATGAAGCCATTTGCGATGGAAGAGCTTAGTTTACGTGTTCATGCTTTGGCTAATCGCGGTCCAAGGCAAGATATTGGAACGCTCAAGTTTGCGGACATTTGTTTAGATGCGCGCACAGGCAAAGTGACGAGAAAAGACAAAGAAATTAAGCTGAGCCGAATTCAAACCAAGATTTTAAAGTTACTTCTCCAACGTGCTCCAGCATCGGTTTCGCGCAAGGAAGTGATCGATAGTGTGTGGGGAGACGAACCACCCGGAAGTGATGCACTTCGTAGCCATATTTATGGTTTAAGAACCGCGTTAGACAAAGGTTTTGAAGAATCACGATTAGAGACTATTCATGGACAAGGTTACCGACTTAAAGCATAACGAATATCCAAGTATTTATCGCAAGATCCGTTGGGGTTTTGGGGTAATGACGCTTGTGATGTTTACTCTTTTTTGGTCGCTGATTTATGTGGCAGAAAACAAACTCGAAGTGCTGAGTTTACATCACTGGCTTGATACTGAAGCTGCGCTTTATAGTGAGAATTTCGAGAAACAGGGCTGGGATGCGCCATTGCCAAACGTATTGGAGTTCAACTCATATTGGAGTGAAGCACCGACACCGGATTGGTTGCTCTCTTTTACTTCGCCCGGTTTTTACGAATATCTGCTTGGTGAAGAAGACAAACACTTTGTCGTATTGAAACACCCCTCAGGGAAGGGGCTTATGTACATTGTGTTTCAAGATGACTCCGATGATTACCTCGACGAATACGAAAGTTCGCTGCATCAGTTTACGCTACTGCTTGGTGGCTTATTTTCATTTGTTATGGTCGGGTATGGCATTTATATGGTGCGAATATTGTCTCGACCACTAGCGCAAATCGAAGACAAAATCAGCCAAATGTCACCGGATCAACCCGCTTTCCAAGTTGAAACCAAGTTCAGCGAGACACGCCAAATAGAGCAAACTTTGCTGGATAATAAAAACGATATCGCGGGCTATTTCAAACGAGAACAAGAATTTAGTCGTTTTGCATCGCATGAGTTGAGAACGCCAATCATGGTGATCAAAGGCTCAACAGACATTCTAACGCGTATTCCAGATCAACCTCGAGTCGCGCAAAAAGCCATCGCGAGGATGCAGTCAGCTTGTGAAGACATGCGCGTACTGACAGAAGCGTTTCTCTTGCTCGGTAAAGAGAAAATAGAGCCTCAGCATTACGGAGAGCATCCACTTCTTACTTGTTTACAAAAACAACTGGAAGAGCTGGCCCCTTTATTTGCCAAGCAAGACTCGAATTACTCTTTGCACGAACAACATAGTGGTGTCGTGAATGCACCAGAGAGTTTTGTGACCATTGTAATCAACAATCTGATTAAAAACGCCTTTAGCTATAGTGTGGGAGATATTGAGATTGAGTTGGATGGTCATGCTCTTAAGATCCTGAATCGTCACGATGGTAACGAGACGTACAACGCCGGCTACGGTTGTGGTCTTGTTATCGTACAACGCATATGTGAACGGATGGGATGGGCGTTAATACTGGACGATGATGGTGTTCGATTTAGTGCGAAAGTGGAATTCTGTTCCTAGCTTTGTGCGTCTAACCCACAGTCAAACAAGAAAAAACTGGAATTTGAATTAGACTGAAGTTAGTGACGCGGAAACTTGAGGAACCGTTATGCTTTCTTATCAGGTCAGCAGAAGTATTGAAATTAATAAGAATCAAAGCGAGATTATTGGCTATCTCAAGGATTTTAATAACTGGCCAGATTGGTCACCTTGGATCATTCTTGAACCGAGCTGCGAGCTGACATTCAGCGATAATCAAGGTCACGTTGGAGCCGGTTACCAATGGAATGGTCAGCGTATTGGAACTGGTGCCATTGTATTGGAAAGCACTCAAGAACATCGGTTAGATATGGAGCTTCATTTCTTTCGCCCAATCAAGAGTCACGGAAAGGTGACTCTAATAGTGACGCCGTCACAAGATGGTTGTTTAGTCGAATGGCAAATGCAATCACGCGTTCCTTGGTATCTGTTCTTTTTGAAAAGTATGTTTAAGTCGATGATAGAGATGGATTATCAACGTGGGCTACGCATGCTCAAAAGCAAACTTGAAACCGGGCAAGTGCTCTCAGACTTGGTTGAAATTGGTAATCGAACCCTGCCTCAGGTTCACTACATCGGAATAAAAGGCGAGGCCACCATTCCAGAATTAGGTCCGGTAATAGAAGAACAAGTTCAACAGTTAAAGCAGATAGTTGATGACAAGGGCTTATATGTGAACGGCGAGTTATTTTGTTATTACCAGTCGATGGATATGCAGAAAGGCACGTTTGAGTTTATCACTTGCTTGCCACTTGATAATGCAGTAACTGCGCCAGAGGGCGCGGTTTCCGGTACCATACCTGAGAGTGAAACATTTGTCGTCGAGCACCGTGGGGAATATCAGTTTTTGGGAAATGCATGGGCTTTAGCGATGAACTTGGTTCGTCAGAGTGGTATGAAAGCCAAAACCAGTCCATTAGGGATTGAGCGCTACTTAGATAACCCGCAAGAAACCACGCAGGATAAACTAAGAACCGAAGTTATTTTATTTAAGAAATGACAGGCGTTGCCGGACACGCTCCCCTAAATATCATGCTAGTTCCGTAGTAATCTACAAAAGAAAAAGAGGGTTTCTATACTCACCTATAAAAATGCCTCAGCAATTGCCGAGGCATGGTTTTATCAGCCAACTTCTCTTGCTAGAGAATTATTGTGCACGGTACTTACCGCTGTTTAGTTCAATTTTAGACGCTTTTACCCGGCTGTCTGCGTTTAGATAGTCGCTAATGCTCAGTAGATCTTGATCTTGAGATGCTTTTAACACCGCAGACTCTCCCTCTGCGAAGACAACTTCCAGCTTTAGCTCTTTGGCGACCGCTTTCGCTTCGTTAGGATTGTTTACCGTGATGTAAACCAGTCCAGTGGCCTTGGATACATTGCTAAACGCATTCTTAAACACTTCATCACCGGCTTGAAGTTTTACTTCTTCGGATAGGCTCCTAGCTGTACCCGTTTGCACCTTGCGATAATCTTGGCCATTAATCTCAACCGCTTCTGAAGGCACAAACAGTTCAGGTGCGGGTTGTTGAGAGAGTTGTTGCTCAGCGTATGCGCTAGCCGTCATCATAGAAAGAGCCAGCATAGAAAATGATATGTATTTCATGTAATTGACTCCTTAGTGTCCAAAGATGCGCATCGACCAGCTCTTAATAACACCTGGCTGAGCGTTGTTTGCCATCGGAACGTCATAGATGGTTGAAGAGTTAAAATATGCAATGTAAGAAAAGACTTCGTCGCCATTCGTATCGATTGCTCGTAATGTCCATTCGCCTTTTGCATCTTCGCCATAGAACTGGTTAGACAACATTAGTTGGTCTTTGTAGCCAGTAATCGTTGGGTCAAGAGATTGACCAACAAGACCATTACGTGGTGTTTGCAAAACGGAACGAGTCCCTGATGGCGAAACGAGCTCGATAGCTAAGTCGGGCAGGCGAGAGTGGTCTAATGTCAATTTCACTTGAACGGATTCTACCTTCAGATCATCGGCAATAGCGATACTTGATGAACCGCCAGCCAGACTCGCATCGGGTACACTGACTTGTTTAGCATTATTAACCCAAGGTGTAATAACTTGAGGCGGTAAAACTCGATTCGTCATGCGAGCACGTTGCATTGCTTCATCCAAATCGACAGCGCCGAAGCCATAAAAAGTATGGAAATCTACGCCTGCGGCGTTTTTCTGCCAAGGAGAAATGGCCTTGTAGCTAACCTGTTCACCTTTGTGGTTAGTAAATTCAAGTTGTACGCCTGGATGCGTTTTATCCGTTACTTTTGCTGTCTCTGCTAGCAAAGCACGTACATCACGAGCAGAAAGTGCATGATTCGTGGACATGATTGCCGCGATGGCACCGGACGTGTTTGGCGCAGCAGACGAGGTTCCGTTCATTGTACTGGTATAGTTACAGTTCGGGTCTAGCTCCGTTCCGCCGTGTAAGCCATTGATACCAAGTCCGTCGCTGGTATTTTGCCCTTCTTCACAACCCATCAAATCGGTGGTGACCATGGCAGGGAAGTCTTGCCCATATTCACCTGCTGGTGCGGCAACCCACACGTTAGACCCCACCGATGAGTAACTCGCTCGCGTGCCATCCGAACGTAGTGCACTGGTGATTAAATTAAAGTAGTTGGCGTTGTCATAAGACTGAGCGGAGTTGTGCATCGGCAAGCCTTGGTTGTCTCCACCAGCAAAGAAGTTACTTGGTAATACGAAGAATCTTCCCGCATTGAAATAGCGATAACCATTGCCGGCTGACTTAACAAATACAGCACCGCGTCCCCATGAGTTACTCTCGCTGACATTTTTTATCACGTCCATTTCAAGTTTAAGTTGAGGATCGCTTTCATCAAAAGTTATTGGGTTGATCGGGCTGAAACCGTAGCTTTGGTTAAATACACGAACATCGTGTGTGGCTGGGTCCATGCCGTGAGAGATTAGCCAGCCTTCTAATGTCTGGTTGGCTAACCAGTTAAAACCAATAAGAGAAGAGTGAGAAGCAACACCGCGTCCACCTTCACCATTGTTGCCGACTGCGCTGATCAAACCGGCAACAGCAGTACCGTGACCATTGGTATCAACCGGATAACTTAATGGGAAAGAAGAGTCTTCGACGAAGTTTCTGCTACCTGTAACTATATTACCTGCAAGATCTGGGTGATCGATCTGCACTCCAGAATCAATGACCGCGACTTTTACACCAATACCCGCAATACCCATTGCTTGAGTGAGCTTGGTGTTTAGGTCGTTCCCAGCAACAGCTGGGTTAGCTGCAAAAGCAGTTTGCCCTGTGTTGTCTAAGTGCCATTGTTCAGAATAGAGTGGATCAAACGCCGAGACGGCAGGTGCAATGCCTACTGCCAACATAGCAGCAAATAGGCGGTTAATGCGTATTTCCATTTTTGACCTCATGTCTTTGTTTGGAATTTTTTAGCTCCTGTTTCATATTCCTCTAACAGGAATAAACAAAGCTAACGACAAAGAATAAGGACGAAAACCATTTACAACTTGTTTACATCAAAAGTTCGACGAACAACATGAGTCAGTGTTAATTCACTGAAATTATAGGGTTTTTTAATGTCGAATGGCGCACGCATGAAAAGTGAAAAGCAGAAAATACGGTCGTACTGTCTGCTTTGAGAGGAAGGATTATTTAGTTGAAGCGGGTTGAATTGTCGCCATTGGTTTCTTCGGTTTGGCCTTTTCTTTGGGTAACACGTTATCAATCCACTTTTTGATGTATAGCTTATTGAACTCACTATCACACCACTTCTTGTTTAAACCACGTCGGTTAAACTCAGCGCCAATCGCAACTTTGGTTTGGTTGGTTGCACGGTTGTAGTAGAGGGTCTCGCACAACTGAGTGTTACTCATTTGTTGGGCATATACGTTAACACTGCTGCTGCGCATTCCCAGTTGAGAGGCTTGATGGTTACTACACGCAGTGAGAAGTGCAGGCGCAAAAATAGCGATGGTTAGGATTTTTTTCATTTTGATCTTATGACGTCGGGTGAATAACGAAGCGATTTCTTCCTGCTTGCTTTGCGTCATACAAAGCTTGATCTGCGAAGAAAAACCATTGATCCCATTCTTGTTGAATAGTTTTTACGGACAGTCTGTCGACAGCTCCGAGAGAAATTGTCGCGTTTAATGACTTAGAGTCAACCACTAGTGGCGTGTTTTCCACGATATATCTCAATCGATCCAAGAATTTAGCGCAATCTTCAGTTCTGTTGACTTCAAATAATAAGACAAACTCCTCTCCACCCCAACGGATGAGTAGGTCACCAGAGCGAGTCGATTCATTAAATAACCTGGCAATATGCATTAACATCTTGTCGCCAATATCATGCCCATATTCATCGTTAAACGTTTTAAAATGATCGATATCTAATACGGCTAAGGCAAACGTTCTATCTGGGCTTCTACGAGCCATTTTATCCAGCCAAATGGGAAGGTAGCGACGGTTGTGCAGTTGAGTTAATGGATCGGTAGTATTTTCTTGAGTGAGTGCCTTATTAATACGCCTAACGCGCAGTACGTAACGAAAGCCAACGACACCAATCGCTGCGATAGCGATAAAGTAGAACATTTCTCTATAGCGTTGTGAGCGCAGCTCTGAGGCTTGCAACGCATTTTTCGTTTCTAGTAGCTTGAGTTCTTTTTGAGCTAACTTAGCTTCGAGGTCAAACTTAATGTTAATCATCTCTTCGCCGTGAATATGATGAGAAAATTCAGCTTCTAGCTCTCTTAATTGAGTTAAGTAACGAAAAGCCGCTTCAAAATTATTAAGGGTTTGATTCGCGTTTACTAGGACCGACAGCATATCAATGCGCTGTCGTATTTCTAGCTCATCGGTTGATTTAGTTTGCTCAAGTACGTTGATAGCTGTCGAAATAGCTTTATCGTATTGTTCATCTGCGAGGTATGCTTCTGCATATGCTTCATAACAAGGCATTTTTTTCGCCTCTACGTTTCCCGTGATAGGGAGAGCTACGCAACGCTGTGCAACCATCAACGCTTCATCAATTTTCCCTATCGAACTTAACATTTGTGAGAAGCTGGATAATGAATAGTGTTTGATGACGTCTGACCCCGTTTGCATTGAGAGTCGGATTGCTTCATTAAAATAGTATTCTGCCTTTTCGCTATCTCCACTGCTTAAGTGAACAATACTTAAGTTTGCGTAGATAACCCCAATGAAAAGGCTGTTGTCATATTGATATTTGCTGTTTAAATAGGTATCGAGTGCTTGCGTAAGGTAGCTACTGGCGCGAGCCCAATCGGATGCATCGATATAGACGGTACCGATGTTATTCAGCGTCATGGCAACTTGCATTTCAAATACGGTTCTCTCTAACAACTCATAGGCGGTTCGGTAATACTTGAGTCCGCTACGTAGTTGATTCCGTGAAACCTCTAAGTTCCCTAGCCAGCGATATGCTCTTCCTTCTAGCGCTAAGTAGCCGAGATCGCGGGCTTCAGCGATGATGTCATGGAGTACAAGTTCTGCATTCCAATTATCGTCTAGTTCAATCATGGTTACCGCTTTATTAAGCTGTGCTTCAGCGACTACCCATGGTAAATGATGCTCTGTCCCAAACTCAATTAAATCAGGCATATCTTTGGGCAGCGGAACGCCTTCGTAGCGCTTTAGGTAAAGGCGCGCAAAGTAATAAAGGGCAAGAGATTCCGCTGACGCATTCTGTGGCGCAACTAATTCATCTTCTTCAATTGAGCGCGGCTTACCCATTGAACGAAAATAGAGATTGAGCATGTAGCTGCTTTGAGGAGAAATGTGTTCTTCCAGATAGCCCTGTTTTTCTGTGTTGGCAAGTACATGGGTTGGATGGAAGAAGAATCCAAGTACTGAGAACAGCGCGCAAGTTAGCGTTTTAATCGGAAAGTGCATGAGCTTATTAATAAAATGTGATCTCGTTTAACCCTAATACTAGGTAAGTCTATCACTTCTTATTGGCTAAGTGCGGATGGATTCCGAGTTACAAACGGCTTGTGAAGAAAGTTTCGCGAAAGGTGAGGCTAATATTATGATTTATAATGATAAATATGCTCAAAAGTGGAAAGATTGATTTAACGACAAGATAAACAGTGCGACGAATCTAGTGTGTCGAACATTGTTAGTGGTGTAAATTTCATCATTTAGTCGGTGCGATTCGCATCTCGAAAGATGGCTGGTTCGCTAAAAAATTATCTTTCTGTCATAAATATTTAATGTTTGTATGGGTTGTTAAAAAACTCGATATTAGACATAGTGTTATTAAGCCAATAAAAAATGGCTTTTATAATAAACAGGAGATTAACTATGCATAATGAAATGATTCAACCTTCACACTTCGGTATTATTGGCCGCACTTGTATCGCTTCAGTACTTATGATTGCGGGCGTTTTTGCTCTTATCTAAGAGTCAATGGTAACGATGGTTACCCGCTTAAAAGTAAGAAAATTCAGGGAATCACCTTAATCTCGTATAAGGTATTCCCCTGAAAATCCAACCTAATAACTACTTTTTAGCTGAAGAAGCTAAAAACCAATGCACTTACCGCTACAATGCCCGCAGTTAAAACAAAGTAAGTTGAGCCATTCCCACGATATTGTTTCAATGCATCGATTTTGTATACCGCTAACATTGGCATAATAAATAAGATCATCGCGATAACAGGCCCTGACAACGCTTCCATCATACCAAGAATGCTTGGGTTCATGATCGCTGCTGCCCAGATTGAAAAGAAAAGTACTGCAACGCTGATACGATCAACTCGCTTTTCAGACAGTTTAGAGTGTTTAGTAATTAAACCATTTAAGCTTTCGCGTGCACCTAAAAAGTGCCCAAGAAAAGAGGAAGTGATAGCAACAAAAGCCACCAAAGGACCAAGCGTTGCGATAAATGGGTTGTCTGTTGCATTGGCTAAATAAGACAGCACCGACACGTTTTGTTCTTTAGCTTGAGCCAATTGCTCTGGTGACAGCGCTAATACACACGAAAAGACAAAAATAAGCACAAACGCAATTAACATGATGCTAGTGCGTCGAAGAATTACTTCGGATTTCGCATCCGCTTGATCACCATAATGGCGACGTTGCACATTTGCAAAGCTTGAAATCGCAGCAGCGTGACTAAACGAGAAAATAACCACAGGAACCGCTAACCACATAGTGCTAGCAAAAGCAGACGCTTCTGGGACGTCCATGATTGGCATGGTCCAGTTTGGTATCAAGTAAAATGAAAGAAAGGCAAGAATAGCCACTAATGGGTAAACCATAATGGCAAAAGCCCGTAGCATGACTTTTTCGCCCGCCATCATAATGGCAATTAATGCAAACACTAGTACACCTGAAAGCAGAGGGCGAGGCAAAGAAGCCATATCAGCTTGGTTAACCATAAAACTGTCTACGGTATTGGTAATACCGACACCGTAAATTAACAGGATCGGGAAGATCGAAAGAAAATACAGCAGTGAAATAGAGCGACCCGCTTTTGCGCCAAAGTGCTCTTCCACTACATCAGTAAAGTCTGCATTTTTGATCTTGGAAGACAGTACAAAGCGAGCTAAACCACGGTGGGCAAGATAAGTCATTGGGAAAGCAAGCACAGCCATTGCGACTAACGGCCAAAACCCGCCAATACCCAGGTTGATCGGCAGAAATAGAATGCCTGCACCAACGGCTGTTCCAAACAGACTAAGGACCCAATGTGTATCGTGTTTTGACCAAGATGTTGTTGTGTTTAATTCACTGGAATTTAACGCATTTCGAGATTCTTTCACTTAAAACTCGCTTTTATAAAAATAATAATGCGGAGAATGGTATAGGTTTTGGTGTTTGTTATCACATCGGAAGTGTGGTGAATCATGCTGAATATAAGGGGTGGTTGTAACTTATCAAACTATGAATTTTTTTAAAAACTAGAGTTTTAATCTAAAATTCAAGTAATAAATTGGTGTTATATTTCAAATTTTTACTAATGGGTGGTTTTTGATTTTGTGGTTAAAACTTAATCATGGATGTATATGCTAAAGAAGCTTGCTCTTACTTAATGTGCCATGGTGCATATTGGAGAGTTAGCAAGTGGCAGGTCTATGAGTCCTGCATTTAGATGAGCTTTAGGTATATACTGCCGCCACAAATGTTAAAGGAGGAATCATTGAATGGACATTCTGTCTGCACATAAAGACGACTTATTGGCTGTATATACGCTTGAAAATACTTTATTTGGAGAACATGCCTATCCTCAATTTTTCTTTCGACAAGCTTTTGATTGTTGGGGGGAAAGCTTACTAGTGGCGAAAGAGGGGGAGCAAGTCGCAGGGTATATTTTGCTGACGACAAGCACAAATGCGCAGCAATATTGGATCATGTCACTGGCTGTCGATACTCAACATCGTGGTAAGGGTATTGCGCGTTCTCTGATTGAAAGTACCATCGCGCCGTTGAAGTTGGGTTCAAGTGTGAAGTTGACGGTCGATCCGAATAATCAGCCTGCATTGTCTTTGTACCTCTCCCTTGGCTTCAAAGTATTAAAAGAAGAAGCGCATTATTTCGGCGACGAAGAGTCTAGATTGGTCATGGAATTGGTAAAGTAACCCTGCACGATAATGAACGAAACTTGCACTCAATCAGTGCGCGGTATTACTTTGCAATAGTTGTTTACATTCTAACGTTTTGTAAATTAAAGATTTTCAATCTTGGCATCTCGTTTGCTTTGAGATAAATGTTCATCGTTAACTCGATGCGCCGCTCTCTATAGCAGGCGAGAGCGGGATAGGGTATTACTTTTGAAAATGTACTAACAGCGTTAAAGGCATTGCTGCCTCTCTCGATTCGGGAGAGGCTTTTTTTTTGCCTGTAATTTAGGATTAGTCGCGCAGGAGGCGTTATGTCACAAGGGTGTAGAAAGACAACTTGTCCGTATTGCGGAGTAGGCTGCGGAATTGAAATCAGCAATAACAAGATTATTGGAGATGCGCTTCATCCGGCCAATTCCGGTTCACTGTGTGTAAAGGGTGTCGCATTAGCAGAAAGCTTACAAATGCCTTCAAGATTGCTCTACCCTAAGCTAAGGGAAAAAGAAGTGTCATGGCAGTCGGTCACAGACTTAATTGCACAAGAGATCCATCAAGCAAAAGCGGAGTTTGGACCAGATTCTGTCGCGATGTATGTTTCTGGTCAGTTGTTGACGGAAGACTATTACATCGCCAACAAACTCATGAAAGGCTATGTTGGCAGCGCAAACATCGATACTAACTCCCGTTTGTGTATGTCTTCGGCGGTTGCGGCTCATGTACGAGCATTTGGTGAAGATGTCGTTCCCGTCAATTACGATGACATTGATAAGACTGAGCTATTGATAATTTGCGGCGCGAATACCGCTTGGACGCACCCTGTTTTATTTCGACGCATTCAACAAGCGAGAGAGAACAATCCTAATCTCAAGTTGGTGGTTATTGACCCGCGTGAAACGGTCACCGCGCAGCAAGCTGATTTGCATCTACCGATTAAGAACGATGGAGATGTATCACTGTTTAATGGGCTGCTTAAGTTTCTTATTGAGCAGCAATGCATTGATTCTCAATACATAAACTCCTATACCGACGGATTTAATGCACTTACAGAAGAAGTTTCTGATTTGCGTTACGATGTCACTAATTTGACGTCTTCCATTGGCATTTCAGAAGAAAAACTCATGACATTCTTCCAATGGTTTGCGCAAAGCCCAACCGCAATCACGTTGTTTTGCCAAGGGGTTAATCAAGCCGAAAATGGTGTTGATAAAGGCAATGCCATTATTAATGCACATTTGGCGTCAGGTAAAATTGCCAAGACAGGTTGTGGGCCGTTTTCTATTACAGGTCAGCCGAATGCGATGGGTGGGCGAGAAGTCGGTGGTTTGGCAAACCAACTAGCGGTTCATCGCGCTTTTGACGCAGATTCTATCAAGCAAGTCCAAGCGTTTTGGGATTCACCAGAAATTGCCACTCAGCCCGGTTTAAAAGCCGTTGAACTGTTTGAGGCGGTAGAACGTGGTGAGATTAAAGTTCTGTGGATCATGGCAACCAATCCCGTGGTTTCTTTGCCTGATAATCAGATGGTTAAGCGCGCGTTAGAGGCTTGTCCTTTTGTGATTGTGTCTGATATTACCGCGGAGTCGGACGTTGCTAAATATGCAGATGTTTTATTGCCAGCGGCTGGTTGGGGTGAAAAGCAAGGCATGGTGACTAACTCTGAACGTAGAATGTCTCGTCAACGTCAGTTTCAAATACCACCTGGTGAAGTAAAACCAGATTGGTGGGCGATAAGCCAAGTCGGACAAGCTCTGTGTACATTGGAAAAAACACAAAATGGCTTTGCGTTTACTTCTGAGCGGGCGGTATTCAGGGAATATGCGGCGATGACAGGTATGAATGCAGATTCGCCATTGAAGCTCGACCTGTCTCAACACGCAAACTTAACCGAGCAAGAATACGAAGAGTGGGTACCGACTCAATGGGGAGGAGGGCGCCCTTTTGCTGATGGAATCTATTCACACCCAGATGGAAAAGCGCGTTTTGTCGTCACCAGCGAATTACCTCAACGCTTAGAGAGAACAAAAGGCTGGTGGCTCAATACGGGCAGGCAACGTGACCAATGGCATACCATGACGCGTACAGGGCATATCGCACACCTAGCCGCCTCTGAGTTAGAGCCAACCGTGTACATGAATACACTCTCCGCCACTCAAAATCGCTTAAAAGCAGGACAACTCACCAAGCTATTTCAGCCTACTTCAAACACCGGTATTTATGCCAAAGTTGCCATTGATGAAGGTTTAGGTTTTCAGGATCTGTTTATGTCAATGCACTGGGCGGGCCGATATGGCGGTGAAAGCAGTGTTAACGCGATAATAAACAGCGCAAAAGACCCTATTTCTGGGCAACCTGCGTTTAAGTCGTCTTATGTTGAAGTGCAAGACGCAGCGGTAAAAACCTACGGTATGTTCATCGGGACACAGTTTGATTCCGGCAAGTTTCTCTACAGCGCATTTCAAGCAGAAAGTAATTTGGGCATCTGGCGCTTCGCACACGATAAACGACCAAAAAAGCAGAGTTTTTGTCGAACGGAAAAGAGCCGCAGGATCACGATTGATATTGCCCAAGGTTGGCTAGCAGTGGATTACGATCTTGTTGGAGATGTTCGTATCATTCGTTCTGTTTTGGTGGTGTCTAGTGAACCGATTCAAACCGACTACACCAACTTTACCGGCTTGATTGGTAAGCCGATGGAGCTATCGCAATTGCTTACCATCACTCAATCGCAAAGCAGTGCCAAACTGGTTTGTAGTTGTTTCCGCGTCACCGATAAACAAATACATGATGCTATGGAGAAACAAGACTGCACTTCACTGAACCAACTTCAAAACAAACTCAAATGCGGTACCAACTGTGGCTCGTGCGCTTCTCAAATCAAACAAATGGTCGACAGCCATCAGCATCAAAAGGGCAAACAGCAAGCGAGCCAGCAAAGTCTGGCGATGCAAATAAAGTAAATCATAAAGAGGATAAGCACATGGAAGCGCCTTATCAAAAGTCTTGGTTTAAGAAAGGGCAAGCGAGTCAGAATCAAGAACGCTCGTCTCGCTTTTCTAAGCATGACCAAGCAAGCAAACTGAATCAACTTCTAGAAAATCACTCCGCAGATCTAGATGCGAACCACAAAGGTTTTGTCTCGATTGTCGGAGCAGGACCGCACGATCCAGACTTGTTAACCGTGAAGGCAGTGAAAGCGATTATGTCGGCAGAGGTACTGTTGTACGACCGTCTGGTTAACAAAGGTATTTTGGAGTTGACTTCGCCACAAGCCGATTGGATTTACGTGGGCAAACGATGTGGACAACCTAGTATTGATCAGGAAGAAATCTGTAATTTGATGGTGTCGCTCGCTCAGCAAGGAAAGCGAGTTGTGCGCTTAAAAGGGGGAGATCCATTCGTATTTGGCCGTGGAGGCGAAGAGGCATTAGCGCTCGTCAAACACTCAATCGCTTACGAAGTCATACCCGGCATTACCGCTGCGATTGGGTGTTCAGCAAACAGCTTGATTCCGCTGACTCATCGCGGCGTTGCTCGTAGCGTTACCTTTGTGACGGGGCAGGTGGTAACAGGCGCATTTGAGGCTTGGAGCCAACTGATGCAAAGCGGACAAACATTGGTGTTCTACATGGGATTAGAAAAATCGGCAGACATACAAATCGGTTTAGTCGGCGCTGGTTTGAACCAAGATTTCCCTGTTGCGGTCATCACTCATGGTTGCAGCCCTCAGCAACAAGTTCATGTTACCCAACTCAATCAGCTCAATGAGTTATCGATTACACTTAAAGGCGTGAGCCCAGCATTGATTGTGATGGGAGAAGTTGTCAAACTGCGCGAACAACTAATAGAAACCGTACAGTCAGTGACGGAATACGAGGGAATATGAGCAGCATTTTGGAGTGTATCAGAACAGTCGGTCGTGGCGAACGTGGTAGAAAACCACTGAACTTTGACCAAGCGTTTCGAGTTATGGATGAATACCTAAACGGAGAGTGCGATGATGATCAAATGGCAATGCTGCTGATGCTGATCCGCGTACAAAACGAGACTCAACAAGAAATCGCTGGCTTTGTGAAAGCATTCCAATCCCGCATGCCTGCTATTGTTGTAGACATCGACTGTCCATGTTACGCAGGCAAACGTGAAGCGGCAGGTCAGCCTTGGTACCTGTTGGCAGCGAAGATCCTTGCCGACAATGGTCATAAAGTGCTGATGCATGGCTATCACGACTGCCAATCTGGTCGTTTACACGCTGAAGATTACCTCGACAAGTTTGCTATCAAGAAAGCGGAATCAGCAGAACAAGCAAAGCGTGTCTTAGAAACACAAAACATCGTGTATCTGCCGTTGAGTGCGTTTGCTCCTCAAGCAGAAACCATGATCGGTTGGAAGAATCGTTATGGGCTTAGAACGCCGATTAATACCGTGGTTCGAGCTCTGAATCCGGGGCAGGCGACGGTTGGTATTCGTGGTAGCTTCCATCCTGGGTTCCAACAACTTCATGCTGAAGTCGAACACGAGATTGGTCAAACCGCTCATGCCGTTGTGTCATTCAAAGGACAATCGGGTGAGTCTGAATACAACCCGAAAGTAAGCCAAACGGTATGGTTAAGCCAAACAAGCGGTGTGACATCGCATTACTGGACGGAGCAAATGCTGTCTGAGGTTCCAATGCCTGCGAACTGTCCGTTTGGGACGTCAGAAGACGACATGAACCAAATGGCAAATACGGTTCTCGCTACGATGACAGTGGTCTTGTTTGCACAAATGCACGACAGGGAACAGGCCTTTGAACGTGCGTTTACTTATTGGGAAAACTATTGTTGTGGCAGTTAATCCTGTGACGAGCTAACCGCGAAACGTTGTTGGATCGGAATCCTTTATCTATTGTTTGTGTAAGCTTGTCAGTGATGTATTTATCACTTGAAGTGTCTCACAGCTGGTTGGGGCAAACATCAGTGAGGCCTGATGAGTTTACTTTTCGATAAGAAATGAGGACAAGGATAATGGTTCTAAAGCACTCAAATTCTAACAACAAGGCGTCACATCCCATTCCACAAGAAGCTTTCGATTGGTATGACGAATACGCACATGGCAAAATCTCTCGTCGAGAGTTTCTCAACCGTCTTGGTGGCCTCGCTGTTTTAGGTTTTAGTATGACGGCCCTGGTTGATGCTCTGACTCCAAATTATGCACTCGCAGAGCAAGTTTCCTTTAATGATCCTGAGATCAAAGCAACCTATGAAACCTTTGCCTCGCCCAATGGACATGGGGAAGGTAGCGGCTATTTGGTTGTGCCACAAAAGAAGACCTTAAAATCGCCGACAGTGTTGGTGATTCATGAAAATCGAGGTCTAAACCCATACATCAAAGATGTCGCCAGGCGACTCGCGAAAGATGGCTTTATTGCTTTTGCTCCTGACGCACTTTATCCACTCGGTGGCTATCCGGGGAACGACGATGAAGGTCGCGCCATGCAGAAAGAGATGGACAGAGCCAAGATCGAACAAGATTTTATTGCTGCTGCTAATTTCATTAAACACTACGAGGGTGGGAACGGTAAATTGGGCGCAGTTGGGTTCTGCTTCGGTGGATACATCGTCAATATGCTTGCAGCGGTAATGCCAGAAGAGCTGGATGCAGGTGTGCCTTTCTACGGAACACCAGCGGCGCAAGAGATTCAAAAGCAGATCAAAGGGCCGTTGATGATTCACTTCGCAGGGCTCGATAAGCGTGTTAACGACACATGGCCTGCCTATGAGCAGCAATTAATCGCGAACGATGCGCAATATCAGGCGTTAATGTATGAAAACGTCAATCATGGCTTCCACAACGACTCAACGGCACGCTACGCACCAGAAGAAGCGGCGCTCGCGTGGGAACGCACACTAGGCTTCTTTAAAGAACATCTCGCCTCTAGTTAAAACGCTTCAACTTTAATTGGCACAGTCCTTGTTATGTCTCTCTTAGTGAGTGAGATATAAACAAGGAATGTGCATGACTCAATCAACGTCAAAAACACCCATCATAGTATGCTGTGATAGCCTCCAAGAGCAGGCTCGATTATCCGGCTTATTGAGCAAAGATTACGACAACATCATCGGCTGCCAATTGGCACAACTAGAAACGTTAATGCAACGAGAACCGTCAGCAAGCGTTGTGGTTGGATGGCAGCAACCAACCGCAGAGCTGCGTCTAATTGTCGATTTCTGCCGCAGAAAATCGGCACCACTCCTTATCGTCTTAAAGCAATTATCATCCAATGATATCAATCGTTTATCAGAAAAAATGGACTATGTGCTCATGCCGAACGATAGCGAGTTTGCACTTCAACCTTGGATTGAACATGCGACATTAGTGAGAGCGAAATTCGAAAGTATGCAATCGGAAATTGAATTGCTGACCCATAAGATCGAAGAGCGCAAGCTGGTGGAAAAAGCCAAAGGTCTGCTGATGAAGATGCACTGCGTTGATGAAGATCAGGCTTATAAAGCGCTTAGAAATTCAGCCATGCAATCGAGCCAAACGCTCGCACAAGTTGCCAAGAATTTGATAACAACTTTGGAAGTGTTGGATTAGTTGCTCTACCACTTTGGGGTTGGGGTGAATTTTCTAACGTGGTGCGTGTTGCACTATCAGCAAGCAATAGCAGGGAATAAGAAACGGTAGAATAAACTAATTCATTGTATTTACTGTGAAAAATAAGTTGGCACAGTAATTGGATTACTAGGTATGGGTTTATTGTTGAATCGCTTATCTCAATTATCAACGGCGGTAATTGTAGACTTAGCAACGGCGCTACTGCTCTTCGGAGTAGTGGCGCTTTTTTTATGGGAGCAAACCAATGAAATGGAGTTCGATGCTGAAAGTGTCAGCAATTTCGTTATCGGTATTCACCACGGTCAGCGTAAAGGCAGAGTTGGGTGAGCCAGAAATTGAAGACCTGAAGTTTGGTTTTATTAAGTTAACCGATATGGCACCGCTGGCGGTTGCTTATGAGAAAGGCTTTTTTGAAGACGAAGGCTTGTACGTCACTTTAGAAGCGCAAGCAAACTGGAAGGTGCTTTTAGACCGAGTCATCGATGGTGAGCTTGCTGGCGCGCACATGCTTGCTGGTCAGCCATTGGGCGCAACGATTGGTGTCGGCACAAAAGCAGAAGTGATTACCGCGTTCAGTATGGATTTGAACGGCAACGCAATCACGGTTTCCAATGATACTTGGGAACAGATGAAGCAGTACATTCCAAAACAACCAGATGGCAAACCTGTTCACCCAATCAAAGCGGATGCCTTAAAACCAGTTGTGGACAGCTATCTGGATAAAGGCAAACCGTTCAACATGGGCATGGTGTTCCCTGTATCGACGCACAACTATGAGTTGCGATACTGGTTAGCGGCAGGTGGGATTCATCCAGGATTTTATGCCCCAGAATCAGGCGATAACAGTGGCCAGTTGGATGCTGACGTTCTATTGAGTGTTACACCGCCACCACAAATGCCAGCCACAATGGAAGCGGGCACGATTAAAGGGTACTGCGTAGGCGAACCATGGAACCAACAAGCCGTATTCAAAGGCATTGGTACACCAGTCGTGACCGATTATGAGATCTGGAAGAACAACCCAGAGAAAGTGTTTGGTGTTTCTAAAGCTTGGGCTGAGAAGTATCCAAACACGCACATTCGCGTAGTGAAAGCCTTGATTCGAGCGGCACATTGGTTGGATGAAAACGACAATGCCAACCGCCAAGAAGCAGTGAAGATGCTATCAAAAAGCGAGTATGTGGGAGCCGATGCCGAAGTTATCGCCAACTCAATGACCGGCACGTTTGAATACGAGAAAGGCGATAAACGAGACGTACCAGACTTCAACGTGTTCTTCCGTCATAACGCCACGTATCCGTATTACAGCGATGCGATTTGGTATCTGACCCAAATGCGTCGTTGGGGACAAATCTCTAGCGAAAAATCCGATGATTGGTACATGGATGTGGCAAAAGAGGTGTACCGTCCAGATATCTACCAACAAGCAGCTCAAGCGCTAATTGAAGATGGTGTGTTGAGCAAAAAAGACTTCCCAGATTTCAGTGCTGAAGATGGTTTTCGTGCGCCACAAACACACTTTATCGACAACATCGTTTATGACGGTCGCGAGCCAAATAAATATCTAGAGAAGTTCTCTATCGGGCTTAAAGGAAAAGACAAAGTTTAGGGTTAGCAGTCCTACAAAAAATACAGCGGGCAGGTGAGTCTGCCCGCAATAACAAGGATGTAAATTTCTTAGGAGTGAGTATGTCTAGTAATGTCATTTCCCTGTTTCCTGCTAAGCAGGTAGTGAACCGAAGTCGGCTGGTGCTTTTGCCCGTCATTGGCTTGCTGATCTTTTTGGCAATGTGGCACTTAGCGGCGAGAGAAGTGCAAACCTCATTAGGTACGCTGCCGGGACCAGTGCAAACTTTTCAGCAGTTTAGCAACCTTGTCGATGACCATTGGCAAGAGAGAGAAAAAGAACAAGCGTTTATCGAACGTCAGGAAAAACGTAATGCTGCGAAGTTAGCCAAGAATCCGGACGCTGAAGTGAAGATTCGTCCTTACACAGGTAAGCCGACGTTCTTCGATCAAATCATAACAAGCTTAGTGACTGTGACTGCGGGCTTTTTTCTGGCGACGGTCATTGCGATTCCGCTTGGTATCGTGCTTGGTCTCAATCAAGGGCTGTATCAAGCGTTCAACCCAATCATTCAATTGCTCAAGCCTGTATCACCTTTGGCTTGGCTGCCTATCGTTACCATGGTGGTGAGTGCCACTTATGTGAGTGACGATCCGATGTTTGCTAAGTCGTTCA
Organism: Vibrio sp. E14; assembly: GCF_020515785.1. Taxonomy (NCBI): domain Bacteria; kingdom Pseudomonadati; phylum Pseudomonadota; class Gammaproteobacteria; order Vibrionales; family Vibrionaceae; genus Vibrio; species Vibrio sp. E14. The sequence goes on along the minus strand of NZ_JAHPJI010000001.1, from coordinate 1,081,581 downwards.
TTAACTCTCTGATCACAGTGGCGCTGTGTAGCTTGTGGCCGACGCTGATTAATACAGCTGTGGGTGTGACGAGCGTTGATAAAGACTTAATCAACGTGAGTAAAGTGCTTCAACTTTCGTGGTGGCAGCACATTCGTACCATCGTTTTACCTTCTGCCATTCCAATGATTTTCACCGGCTTACGTCTCTCTTTGGGTATCGCTTGGATGGTGTTGATTGCGGCAGAAATGCTCGCGCAGAACCCTGGGTTAGGCAAGTTCGTTTGGGATGAGTTTCAAAACGGCAGTTCAGCATCATTGGGTCGCATCATGGTGGCAGTCATCACCATTGGTTTTATTGGTCTGATGCTCGATAGAGGCATGCTGCAACTTCAAAAGTGGTTGTCTTGGAATAAACAACAAGCGTTGAGATAAGGGAAACGATCATGGAAAAAGCATTATTAGATCTAACGCGATTAGGGATGCGATTCCCAACGCCAGATGGTGAGTTCATCGCGCTTAAGAACGTCGATTTGCAAATCAATAAAGGCGAGTTTGTATCGCTGATTGGTCACTCTGGTTGCGGTAAATCAACGGTATTGAACTTAGTCGCAGGGCTACACATGCCAACAGACGGTGGCGTGATCGTCGATGGACGAGAAGTAGCTGGACCGGGACCAGACCGCGCAGTGGTGTTCCAAAACCATTCATTATTGCCTTGGCTCACCGTGTATCAAAACGTTGAGCTCGCAGTAAAACAAATTGCCGGCAAAAAGGGCAAAGCGTGGATTCAGGAACAAGTGAATCACTACTTGGAGTTGATTCAAATGCAGCATGCCGCGCACAAAAAGCCGGATGAAATATCGGGCGGTATGAAACAGCGAGTCGGCATCGCCAGAGCACTGGCACTTCAACCAAAGGTTTTGCTGATGGATGAACCATTTGGCGCGTTGGATGCGTTAACACGTGCGCACTTACAGGATGCATTGATGAAGATCCAAGCCGAGCTAAACAACACCGTCATCATGATTACCCATGACGTGGATGAAGCGGTGTTGCTATCCGACAAAATCGTGATGATGACTAACGGACCGGCAGCAACCATTGGAGAAGTGTTAGAAGTGAATCTACCGCGCCCTCGTGAGCGTGTGGCACTGGCGGATGATGTGCAGTATCAGAAGTGTCGACAAGCGGTGCTGAAGTTCCTTTACGAGAAGCAATCCAAAGTCGAGATTCCTGCTTCGAAAGAAGACAAGCCCAAAACCGCAGCGCAAACGGCATAAGGAGGCAGCGATGAACAGTCCTTTAACGATTCCAGTAAAGAACGCATTGAGCCACATCGTTGTGGTAGGCAACGGTATGGTCGGACAACACCTCGTCGAGCAATTAGTGCAGAAAAACGCGCATTTGGAGCACCGAATTACCGTTATTGGTGCGGAGCGTTTTATCGCGTATGACCGTGTACAACTCTCTTCTTTATTTGCGGGTAAGTCCCATGATGATTTGATGCTGAGTAACCAAGAATGGTACGACATGCATGGCATCCAACTAGTACTTGGCAGCCAAGTAACAGGCATCGACAGAGAGCAAAAGCGTATTCTGCTTGATGGTGAAGATGTGCTGGGTTACGACCAACTTGTGCTCGCGACCGGTTCCTACCCATTTGTGCCGCCAATTGAAGGTAAAGACCGCGACAACGTGTTTGTCTACCGTACGCTTGATGATCTTTCACAAATCAAAAAAGCATGTGAAGGCGCAAAAACAGGCGCAGTAATTGGCGGTGGCTTATTGGGTTTAGAGGCGGCAAATGCACTCAAACTATTGGGGCTAGAAACTCACGTTATTGAATTTGCGCCTCGTCTGATGCCCGTACAGTTAGATGATGGTGCTGGCTTAGTGCTGAAAGAGAAGATTGAAGCGCTAGGGCTAACAGTACACACCTCAACGGGTACGGAACGAATCTGCGATGGTGAAACGGCTAAGCATCGTATGGTGTTTAAAGACAAAGATCCTCTCGAAGTTGATGTGATAGTCTTCTCCGCAGGCATTCGCCCTCAAGATGAGTTGGCAAGGCTGGCTGAGCTAGAAGTAGGTGAGCGAGGTGGCATTGTGATTAACAACCAATGCCAAACCAGCGATGAGAATATTTATGCGATTGGCGAATGTGCTCTTTGGGAGCAGAAGATCTTTGGTTTAGTCGCCCCCGGTTACACCATGGCGAGAACCACTGCCGATGTCTTGACTGGTATGCCGAGCGAAGGCTTTAAAGGTGCAGACATGAGCACCAAACTTAAGCTGCTTGGGGTGGATGTGGCGTCTATCGGCGATGCACAAATGCAAACCGAAGGCGCACAGGAAATGTTCTTGCAAGATGCGGTTGCAGGCATCTACAAAAAGCTGGTGGTTGATGCGAGCGGCACCCAATTGCTTGGTGTGATTCTCGTCGGTGACAACAGCGACTACGACGCGCTCTTACAGTGTTATTTGAACAAAACGGTCCTGCCAGACCACGCGGCGAACCTGCTGTTTGATACCGGAATGCTGGACGGAGAGATGCCAGACAGCGCTATCATCTGTTCTTGTCACAACGTCACAAAAGGCGACTTAGTTGCCGAGATTCAAGCTGGCACTAGTAATCTGACGGACCTTAAAGCCAACACCAAAGCCGGTACTGGCTGTGGTGGCTGTAGCAATATGGTCAAATCGGTATTGGATACTCAATTGGCAGCCATGGGGATAGAGGTTAACAACCACCTTTGTGAGCACTTTGAGCTTAGTCGCCAAGAGATGTTCCATATTTGCCAAGTGGAACAAATCAAAGACTTCGACACCTTAATCGCACTGCATGGCAAAGGGCATGGGTGTGATATCTGTAAGCCGACAGCAGCATCTGTATTTGCTTCTTTGTGGAATGAACACATCATGGAGCGACAGCATCAATCTCTGCAAGATTCCAACGATGCCTTTATGGCGAACCTGCAAAAAGATGGCTCTTACTCGATTGTACCTCGTGTTCCGGGCGGCGAAATCACACCAGACAAACTCATCGTGCTAGGCGAAGTTGCTCAGCAATACGATCTGTACACCAAGATCACTGGCGGTCAGCGGGTGGATTTATTTGGCGCGCAGTTAGAACAGCTTCCTGAAATCTGGCAAACCTTAATCGATGCCGGTTTTGAAACAGGGCACGCCTACGGTAAATCGGTGCGCACCGTGAAATCGTGCGTGGGTTCTACTTGGTGTCGTTATGGTGTTGATGATTCAGTTGGATTAGCCATTGAGTTAGAGAACCGCTACAAAGGATTGCGAGCGCCCCATAAGCTTAAGTTTGCCGTATCGGGCTGTACTCGCGAGTGTGCAGAAGCGCAAAGTAAAGACATTGGGGTGATCGCCACCGAAAACGGCTGGAATCTATACGTTTGCGGTAATGGCGGCATGAGACCAAGACACGCGGATTTGTTTGCATCCGACCTATCCAAATCAGAGTTGATCACCATGATTGACCGAGTTTTGATGTTCTACGTCAGCACCGCTGATCGCTTGCAGCGCACGTCGTTGTGGATGGAGAACATGGAAGGGGGCCTAGATTACCTTAAACAAGTGATTTTGGATGACTCTCTGAATTTATGTGATTCTTTGGATGAACAAATGGCGCGAGTCGTAGATACCTATCAATGTGAGTGGAAGAGTACGCTGGATAATCCTCAAAAACTGCAACGCTTCCGTCCTTTCTTGAACAGCACGTCGGGCAGTAAAGTCTTGCCGTACCAACGTGTGCGCGGTCAGCGTATTCCCGTGAAACAGGAGGTGTAAATGGCAGCTTTAACCAAAGTTAAATTGTGTCAGCTTGATGACTTAATGCCGTTTATCGGTGCTACTGTATTGATTGAAGGCGAGCACGTTGCGTTATTCTACATTCCAGATAGCGGTGTTTACGCCGTTCAAGATTGGGACCCAATAGGTAAGGTTTATGTGATGAGTCGAGGGATTGTCGGTGATATCGATGGTGAGATGTGTGTTGCATCACCACTGTATAAACAGCACTTCAGTTTAAAGAGTGGGCAATGTTTGGAAGACGATGTGCACTGTCTAAAAACGTGGCAAGTAACAGTCGACGATAATCAGGTTTGTTACTTAGCCGAGGAATGATCCTCGAAATTAGCTTGCTCGATATGAATAAGTTATTGGCGTAAGAGACAAGCGAATAAAGCTCCAGAGACAGTACAGTATGGCTCTGGAGCTTTTTACTATTTGGAAGGATTCACTTGTAGTTCGGTATAGCCAGTCGAGTCGTCCATCGCTCTAGTGAACTCAAGTTCTGAGTAAGAATGGATGATCAATTCTGCGGTGGTATCAATAACCGTGCCTTCCATTAAATGCCCGCCCCAGACTCGTCCTTCACGATCAGACACCGAGATATGAACGTGTTGATGTTCAGGCGTTAGGGTTCCCATCACAGAGACGATTTCAAATGGCTCTTGCTTGGTTAACGTACTCTCTGCACTTGCCAAACGAAGGTTGAGGTCAGAGACACAGCCAACGCATGAAGCAATCGAGCCAGCTTTGATACAGTGCTGCTCGACTAATTTCGCTAGGCTCAGCTTTAAGTCCATGCCTTTGGTAAGACGTACTGCTATCACTTCAATCGACATATTACTTCCTAATCAAAACCAGCAAGCAGGAAAGCGCCGTATCCAAATCGGCATAACGTTTGGCTTTGCCCAGTACGCGCATACCTTGCATGTTGTTGAGAACAAAACGAGCGAGCTCTTCTGGCTTAAGCGTTTTGGGCACTAAGGTTTCTTTCTGCGCATTAGTCAGCGCATCCGCAATGATGTCGATAAGATGGTCAAATAAGAAATGCCCTTTGCGCAGTACGTCATCGTCTTCGCCAGCGTGCTCAATCAACGCATTTTGAATAAAACACCCACAGTTGCGTTTGCGTTGCAGCTCAGCAAAAGATTTGAGGAACGATTCCAACTCGGGTAAAGACGCGTCGTCTTTTTCCAAATCATTCAGTGACGGTAGCGAAACCTTTTTCAAGTAAGTATCAAGCGCTTCGTAGTAGAGCTGTTGCTTGTCACCATAGGTGTTGTAAAGACTGAAGCGGTTGATGTTCAACTCGTCGGTGAGATCCGAGATTGACGTGTTCGCAAAGCCCTTGCGCCAAAAAACGTCCATAGCGACTAATAGTTTTTCTTCTCGATCGAAGTTGGCTTTTCTTGCCATATGCGTACCTACCTGAGCGGTTTTTCTCAAACCACTCCTAAACTTATTGAACAACTTTTGGGAAATGAAGTTCTTGACTGATCGTTTATAAACTGGCTACAGTATATCCTAACCAATCGGTTAGAAAAAGAAAAAGGATATAAAATGAAGCTCTACGAAACCGCGATAACTCCAAGTTGTAAGCGAGTTAGCATTTTTTTAAAGGAAATTGGTGGCGATGTTGAACGCATCGCTTTAAATGTGCGTGACGGCGAAAATCTAGCGGAAGATTTCAAGCAAAAAAGCGTGAATGGAAAAGTGCCATTGCTTGAGCTTGAAGATGGCACGACGATTTGTGAGAGCGTCGCAATTTGTCGTTATCTGGATGAAGCGTTTGAAAATAATTTAGCTCTGTTTGGGGCAAACCAACTTGAGCGCGCGCAAGTGGAAATGTGGCATCGCGTGGTGGAGTTTCAAGGTCTATATGCCGCTTTTCAAGCATTTAGAAACATCACAGCTATCTATGAAGATAGAGAGCGTTGTGTTAAAGAGTGGGGCGAAGAGTCCAAGCAGCGCGTGCAAGAGTTTTTACCGTTGTTAGATAAGCGACTTGGTGAAAGCGAGTTCATTGCCGCTGACCATTTTACTATCGTCGATATTACAGGCTTTATTTTGATTGGTTTTGCAATTAAAGGCCTAGAAATCGATGTGCTTACTACTGCACCAAACATTGCGCGTTGGTATGAGCAAGTTTCAGCTCGGCCTGCATTTCTAGGTTGATGTACCAGCAGCGAGTAGATCATTGCTCGCTGCTATTGCCTTTCGAATTCACAAGGATATTCAAATTCTTCAGCTTTTTTCTTATTTTGTCTCCTATCGCCTATAATTGGAAAAACAACCTCAATGGGCTTCAATGCGTTTTAGAGCCTAGCGCTCTTAGTCTGTAGACGTTCTTTTCATAGTGGGAAGTCTATTAATAGACAAGGAGAGGTCATGCGTATTCAAGTTAAAACTATCAATAATGTTCTTATTGCTCTTTTAATGGTTTCGGTCTTTGGTCTCGTCGCGCTGTACCTCAATAACACACAGCAGAATGAACAGATTGAAAAACTGCAAAGTCAGTTAATAGAGAAAGAGCATCAGATATTAATCTCCAATGAGGCGCTGTCTTACACTCGATATCAACACCAGTTATTAGCTGAAGATTATAGTCGTTTTAGAAATGAGCAATCAGTGACTAGTGTTCTGCGTTAGCGTGCCCGACTACCGTCTTAAGGAGGCGAATGAAATCCATTCTTTTGGTCGATGACAGTAAAACAGTACTACTTTATATCAGTAGTGCATTAGAAAAGCAGGGCTATGAAGTTATTGCTGTTGAAGACGGACAATCCGCACTTGAAGTGCTGACTTATCGCAAAGATATTCAGTTTGTACTTAGTGACTTAATGATGCCTGGCATTAATGGTATTGAGCTGTGTCGGCAATTAAAATCGCAAGTTAGCGAACGTTACATTTTCTTTGTTTTATTGTCCTCTAGAAATGACCAAAGCTCGATCGTGAAAGGCATCGATGCTGGCGCAGATGACTTTGTGGATAAGAAAACGTCTGTCGAAGAACTTCAAGCGAGAATTCGAGCAGGTTTTCGCACTCTGCAGCTGCACAACAAACTCGTTGATAGAAATAAAGAGTTAGATGCAGCCTATCGAATGATCCATCAAGATTTACAGTCTGCTAGTCACCTGATGGAGCAACTACTCCCAGCGGAGTCGTCTATCAAGAACATGCAATTTAGTTACGCCTACAAACCGTGCTCCCAGATTGGTGGTGACATGTTGGGGTATTTTGAGCTTGATGAACAACATGTCGCATTTTATGTTTTCGATGTTTCAGGTCATGGTGTTTCGTCTGCTTTGATGGCTTTTTCTATCCAACAGACGTTATCTCAAAATCTGGGACCTGATTCGATAACCATGGAGCTAAGAGATGGCGACTACTGTATCAGTGAACCAGCAGCCGTTATTGATCGGCTAAACCGACGGTATCAGCAAACTAGAAACAGTCAGCTTTATTTCACTATGGTTTATGCCATTCTTAATACAGAATCAGGACAACTTCGCTATTGTACTGCTGGTCATCCTAAATTCCTTGTTTGGCGAGCGAGCACCGAAACTACAGAGCTGGCGGGTGAAGACAACTTTATGATTGGCGCTTTGCAGCCGATGGAGTACGTTGGTAATCAAATTATTCTGAGTGAGGGGGATGTAGTATGGCTTTATTCGGATGGTTTGATAGAAGCGAGGCGAGGCGAGGCGATGTTTTCAGTACAAAGGTTGGCATCAAGTATAAAAGCTGTTTGTACTTCGCAATTAGAAGCAGAAGTGCAGGCTAGATGTGTCTTTGAACAAGTACAATCTTGGCAGAACAAAGATGAGTTTGATGATGATGCGAGTCTTTTACAAGTAAGGTGGCGTGGCTGATAGCCTAGGGATAAAGGAAAAGAATGTTCCAGAGCGAGTTTAAACGAACTTACGGTGGATCCCTTACTCACTCTCGAAGTGCGAGCAAAGAGGTTGCTAAGTTTTTAATGGATAATCAAGTATCGTTAAGTACGGCTCAGTCGTTGGAGCTTTGTGTTGTTGAGCTTATGAACAATGCTTACATCCATTCTTACAGTGAAATTGAAGGCAAGCCGATAGACGTGGAGTGTAGGATTAGATGTGACCCAATGTCAGATTTCATTGAACTTAGGGTTTCTGACTACGGAGCGTCAATCAATGAAATGACATTCAACCAACATAAAAATAAACAGATTGAGGCTCCTAACTTAATGGATGATGATAGTTGGTCTGCTTCAGGTCGTGGACTGATGTTAGTCGCTCAATTATCTGACCAGTTCAAGTTAGAAAAAGAGATTGGAAAAAACACGTTTGTTTTAGTGAAGAGGAACGGAGAAAAACTAACAACCAAGCAAGATCTATTCACCCCACCTGGTCCCTAGCGTTAATCTGACGGTTACGTTGTATATCATTGTTATTTTGTATTTGTGGTTGGTGCAGGCGACAACAATGCTTCCAACTCTTCTGGTGTCAGTATATCACTGATGTTTAGCATATTGCTCTCATCATCTAACGCCATCTTTGTACGACTAAGCAAGTACCTCTTTTGAGTTGGCGTTAAGTCTTTGAGAGACTCAATCAGCTCCTTGAAATTGCTATTGTTCATTGCCATATTTCCCCCAGTTAAGCCTTAATTTGTTTTATTGCATATTCTTCAAGTAAGCAAAGATTTGTTGATTAATTGCAGCTAGCTCTTTAGTAACTATAGCTATATCTGAGCTATCTGGCTCGTTATCGTTTCTTGTTTCTGCTTCTATTTTTGTGAAAACAATGACAGCGGTTTCTTCACCAAAGCTCTCTAGAATGCCCTTTAGACTGTGAGCCAATAAGTAGAGTTCCGGCCAACATTTGTTTGCGTACAACTCATTGATACGCTGTATGTCATTGGCGTGGTCTTCTAAGTATGTGGAAAAAACTGTGACGATAAGATCTACGTCGTTCTCCATGTATTTATTGAGAACATCAAAATTGATCATGTTTACCTCTGATTAACCGCGAGGTAGAAAAATGTATCGGATAGGAACGTTGAAGTGGGGGGAGTTGAGCGCTGAACAGTGTGCTTATCACTTGAGCTAGACTCATAAAAACAAAGTTATTGTTCGGTACACTTTGACTTATATACAAGTGTCTATGATCTAGTCTTTTGTGCAAAGCATTTTGCACTCGTGTCGTGGCAACACAAGTTACGTGATAGTGGGTTCCAAGTAAAATGCTGGGTTGGGAACAGTCTTGTCTACCTAGTTTAAAGCAATCATCAAACAAGTAAGCCAAGCGCTCGCCAACTTTGACTATTCCTTCAGTCAAGGTTAACTCTCCTAGTCGAGTACAAATACAAGCTAGCAACCTAGTTGCATAATGGCAAGTGGCTTGACGCAAAAAAGGGGCCTTGCGCCCCTTTTGTACAATTAGCTTTGCTTGGAGTCCTGTTCTACCTGCCTCATTAACTCGTTCGCTTTCTTCATTGCGCGCCTTGCGCTTGTGGTCCTTCTCTTATTGAGCAGTATGTCGGAGAAGCGCAGGTATTTATCTGCAGTTTTGAATCTCAAATCGTTAATATCTTGAAAACCGATAGGAAAGTTCTTCGAAAACTGATCAACATCTTTCACTAAGTTATCGAGGTGAGTTGTTGTTCTTGCCTTTTCTAGGCGGTAATAGAAGTTTTCAAATTCCTCTTGGAACAAAATTCGAGCAGCCTCGTCCGGAAATGGTAGAGGATCGTTAGAGTCTAGCGCGGTCTCATACAGTTTCATCTCGAGGACTGCATCTTTCATCGCGTTGCTTATTTTTAAGTTGTTTTGATGCTCTTCAACGTTTGAGAAGAAAGTATTCCCAACCTTAATTAGCGCAACAAGTGCTGCAGCATCTTTATTTTTGAGTGCTTCAGTTAGGTGTTTACCAAAAACATCGCTAGATAATGAGCTTGGTGTAAATGGGTAATCCTGATGAATTTGATTTAACTCATCTTTCAGTTCATAGATGGACTTACTGTCTTCTTCTTTACTGTATCGAGACTTTTCCAGTTGGCTATTGATTTGTCTGGCTATCGAAAGCAATGTGGAGTGCTTGCTTGATTGAATATCTAACGCCAGAACTTCAATTTTATGTGAGTCAGGGTAGTAGGCTTTTGCTTTGTTTAGTACAGACTCGATTTCATCATAATTTGGATAGTTGTTAGCATCAGAATTCAGAACCTGATCAATTTCAGATTCAAACTCACTTAGAAGGTAGCTCTTGTGCTGACGTAGTAAGCCAGCTTTAATCACCGGGTGTAAGTTTTTCTCACTATTAATCAGTGACAAGCTTTTTTCTGGCGGTGTATCAAGCAACCATTCCTGCCCATTAATCTGATCATTTTGCTTGTTAATAGCTATTTCTAAATCAGAGATGGTTTCTTGTTGTTGTTGATAGCCAAATACGATTCCGGTAACCAATAGTACGCTTGCAGCTACACCGCTAACGATAGGCCAATATCGCATGTTCAACTTTTGTTTTAACTGCTCTGGGGTAAGGTCTTTGGGGATGATGCCAGTTGAAAACACGCGTGCAAAGATAGGCCACTTAGATGCTGGCATATTAGCAGGTTTCGAGACCTTCATTTTCTTTTTGAGAGCTTCATTAACAGGAGTTCTTGAATAAGGATGCTTGCAACTCAATAACTCGTAAGCAATACAAAATAGCGCAAACATATCGTCGCTTAAGTTTGGTTCTTTACCCGACAACAAGTTGAGCGATGCGTAGTTTGGAGTATAACCAAGAGTCTCCACATTTTCGGATTTACGTTTAGCTGCGTATTGATCTTGCTTTAATTGATGAGTTTTAGATACACCAAAGTCGAGTAATTTAACATTACCTTCAGACGTTAAAATGACGTTAGCGGGCTTTAAATCGGCATGCACGACACCAAGTGAATGGGCGTAAGACAGCGCGTCAAGTACCTGATTTAGAATCGATAAAGTTGCATTAAACTTCAGCCCATGCGGCCTAGATCGTTGTATTAAATTCTCTAATGTTTCCCCGTTAATATATTCCATCACTAAGAAATATATTTCGCCATCAACACCAAAATCAAAAACCCTAATAATATTAGGGTGGCTTAATCTTTGTGTTTGCTGAGCTTCACGTATCAACATGCGTGCAGTCTCTGGTTGAGATGCAAACTCTTTTTGTAAAATCTTTAATGCTACGTAAGGGGTTTCTGAACCTGAAGATTCTAATATCTTATCTTTTGCCAAATAAACATCACAAAGTCCGCCATGGCCAAGAACCGACTCGATTTCATATCGATTTTTGACAGTTGTGCCTATTAAATTTTCATTAATAACATCTTTGTCATTATTTGGTTTGTTATTTTTATTGTTTATTTTCTTATTAACTAACGGAGTGTTTTCTTTTTGAGACAGTTTTGTATTTGTTTCATTTTTATTTTGAACGGAGCCTTCATTGCTAGCAACTTTATTTGATTGAATTGCATTGTCTCGTTTTTGAGTCTTTACAATTTTAGTTTTGTCTCCGCTATCATTATTATTTATAGAATTGTTTTTATTGCTGTCTTCCATCACAAGAACTCCGTATAAATGATGGGGGAATATATACCTTTCTGCTCAATGAAAAGTCATTATGTTAGAATTTCGCGGCCAAACTAACATTCGTTTTTTTATTGATGAAAGTCTAAGTGTCAAAAATTTGAACTTGGTTGGATAATTAAAATTGTTGAACAATACGTGATTGCTTTGATAAAAAAATGATTCATTATTCCGTGCATGATTTTCAATGGCAGATTTAAGATTTTTATTAATCTTACTGTTAATAAGAAAGTGACTAATAATAAAATTAAAAATAATATTTAGCAGGTCTTTGGCGAGGTTTACATGAAGTTGGTTTTAACCATAACAAGTTTTCACAAATTTACTCCAGAGATAGAGAGTGAGTTTGTGTTTGAATCAAGTGATGAGCATGCCAAGGTTACATTTGGTCGGTCTGAACAATGTGATTGGACACTGCCAGACCCTGAAAGAGTAGTATCTGGAACTCACGGAGAGCTCATCAAGTTTGGTGATAAATACTTGATAAAAGACTTATCAACTAATGGCACGTTTGTTAATAACGCTGTGACACCTGTGGGCCAAGGAAATGAGATTGCACTAAGCGACGACGATACGGTTAGTTTAGGGGATTACCAAATTTCAGTAAGTATTCAAACGAGCACTGAGGCATTCAATAATCAGGAAAGTAACTTTCGTTCCAGTTCAGAACCTGAAGCATTCTCGAGTTCATCTGAAGCAGAGTTTGTAGACCTCGGCCTTAGTGCCAGTGAGCTTTTGAATGAGAGTGTTCCTTCTGACTTTCAATTAGATATTGGATTAGTCGATGATTTCATTGATATCCCCAAACCAGAAAAACAGAGTGTAGATCCTACACCTGTACCGGAAACCCCACGTCAGCTAGAACGTCAGCCAACTCCCAAATTTGATAGTAAAGGGAGCGAGCTTGCGGCGTTCATTAAAGGAGCGGGTATTGATCCAACGATGATTCCCAGCGACAACAGAGAACAATGGTTTGAACAGCTGGGGGAATCATTTTCTTTGATGTTAGTTGGTTTAATGGAAACGCTGCACAATCGTGCGGTATTTAAACAAACAAATCGACTTAGTCATACTGCGTTTCGGAAGTCAGAAAATAATCCTCTGAAGTTCTCTGCGAATTTAGAAGATGCAATTCATAACTTATATAACCGTCAAACTGCAAGTTTCCTAAAGCCAAGTGCAGCCATTAAAGAAGCGTTTAGTGATATAGAAAGTCATGAACAAGCGTTAATGAAAGGTGTTGAGGGTACGGTTTCAAGTGTTATGTCGCTTGTTGAACCTACGTCGATATACTCAGAAGCTTTAGCTAAAGACACGGTTATTAATAAGGTTATTCCAGCAAGGAAATATGCTCAAAGTTGGAAGCGGTTTGAGGATATTCATGAAAAGCTATCCGATGACATTATCAATAAAGAATCTCCATTTTATTTAGAAGATTTCGCTAAACACTATGAGTTAGCATTAAAAAATAAAAGCTAGGAAATAGGGTGATGAAAAGAGTTTATCAGTACATTTTGTTATTAATTTCAATGGTTTTATTTGGATGCTCAGCAGCCAATTTAGTTGTTGATCCATATTCAGATTTAGAAATAACAGCAAATCACAATATTAACCCTGACTCCAATGGTAGGCCATCCCCTGTAGTCGTGTATGTTTTTGAATTAACATCAAATACCCTTTTTGAAAGTCAGGATTTTTTTTCAATTTATGAAGAAAGTGAAAAAGTCTTAGGCCCTGATTTAGTGAATAAATATGAAATATCATTAACTCCAGGTCAGAAAGAAACATATCAGGCAAGTATGTCTCCAAAGACTGAATACTTAGGCATTGTCGCAGCGTTTCGAGATATTGAAAATTCAAATTGGCGACAAATCATTGAAGTGGATAAGACCGGTTACAACACCTATCAAATTCTGTTAGAAGATCTGTCTTTGGTCGTAAAATAACGTTTAGTTGGCTAATTATAAATGACGCAATACTCCAAGACGGCTTGGTGCGAAGGGATGTTTTTACGTCCCCAGCACTTTCAACAACATGAACGCGCAACCTCTCAAGAATTCAAAGGCTTACATCAGTTTGGTGGGGCTTATAATTGGGGGGTTTGGAAATGTCGAGTAAAAGAACATGCATTAAAAGATGGTCTGATTGAATTAGATCACTTTGAGGCAGTTTTGCCAGATATGACTCTGGTTAATACCTTAACAGCCAGCGATTCGGTTGTGCCTTTATTTATTGATAAAGACGTAGAAAATACGTTAGTAAAAATCACTCTTCCCCTTTCAAATGTCAAAGGTAAAAATGTTTCTGATGTAAGTGAGGCGATCGTTTCTCGTTATGTACTTAAAGACGTTGACGTTATAGATAATCTCACTGGGCAGGATGAAGAAACGATTCAAGTCGCAGCCCTAAACCTGGAACTGAAAGCCAGCAATGACAAATTAGCGGGTTATGTTGAGTTACCGATTTTGAAAATAAAAGAGGTAACGGCAGAAGGCGAAGTAATACTAGACGATTCGTATGTTCCACCGCTTATCAATTTACTTAGCGACAAAGTTATGTCGGCTTACTTGCGTAACGTTATTGCGATGACAAAGATGCGTGCCGACGTTATTGCGCAGCGGTTGATTAAGGGCAAAGCCGCATCTGCATCTGCTGTTGATTTCATCATGCTACAAATGTTGAACAGGTATGAGGCGATGTTAAAGCACTTTAGTGACCTAGACAGGCTACATCCATTGGAATTAGCTACGACCCTGAAAGGTTATATTGGTGAATTAGCTACGTTTTCTGACAAAACCAAGAGGATGCCAAGCTTACTTCCATACGATCACTTAGATGTATCAAGTGTTTATAGCGAATTGAATCAAGTTCTGAGTCAATATCTGAGCGTTGTCCTTGATCAAACAGCAAGCAAACTTCCTTTGGAGCCACGACAATATGGAATTCAAGTGACGCCACTTCCAGATAAGCGTTTACTTGAATCATGCCAGTTTGTGCTTGCGGTCAAAGCTGATACGACAACAGATGAAATCAGACGTTTAGTCCCGGCGCAGCTCAAGTTTGGACCAGCGGAGCAGATTCGTGATCTGATCAACAATCAGATTAATGGCATAAACGTAGCGCCATTGAGTGTAGTACCGAGGCAGATCCCTTACCAAACGGGTTATGTCTACTTCGAAGTAGTCAAGAAAGGCCCGTTTTGGATGAGGCTGAAAGACAGTGGTGGTATTGCGCTGCATTTATCGGGGCATTTTCCGAATGCTGACCTTGAGCTGTGGAGTATTAGTCAATAGGTGTGCTCAGTATGGAACAAACGATCGTAAAACCAACACCGGGTGGAAGAGCGCCCGCACCGAAACCACAATCAGAAAAGTCAGCAGATAATACGGTAGTTATCTCAAAAAGTCCTGAATTGGTGAATAACGATTCAGTGGTCGCTTATGGGAACAACCCTTTATTGGCAGAAGCGAATGGTCTTTTATCCATTATTGGTCAAATTCGAGCGACAGCGACTCATTCTGACCCGTTGTTTCTAAAAGAGACGTTGGCACAAAAACTTAGAGATTATGAGAACCGACTACGTCACCACGACGTTGATTTGGACACTATTGATACGGCTCGTTACTGTTTGTGTTGCTCGTTAGATGAAGCGGTGCTCAATACTAATTGGGGGGGGCATTCATTTTGGAGCCATGACTCATTGCTTAGTTCTTTCTATGCCAGCAGCCAGGGTGGGGAAGCGTTCTTTAAGTACCTTGATAAGTGCATGGCGCAACCAGATACAAATTTAGATTTGCTTGAATTGATGTACGTGTGCCTATCGCTTGGGTTTCTCGGCCAATATCGTTTGGAAAAAAACGGACTGGAGTCTCACCGAAAACTGAGAAGGCAGATTATCGCTATTCTTAAGTCTTACGGAAGAGGGATACCTCAAGAGCTAAGCAATAGTATCGAACAACACATTTTAAATGGCTCTAAGGCTTCCGACAGAGCTCCTCTCTGGGTTGTGTGCTCCGTAACGGCTGCATTATTGGTTTGTATATTTATGTATTTTAGCTATGAGCTAAACAAGGCTTCCAACCGCACCTTTTCTCAATTAGTAAATTTGGTTCAACCGCAACAGCTTAACCAAGATACAACGTCAGAATCAAAATCAGCGCCAATTGCAGAAAGGATCTCTATGTATCTGGCAACTGAGATCGGGAAGGGGCTAATCAACGTCGAGCCGTTGCAAGATAGGGTAAGAATTTCGTTAAAGTCGCAAGATCTATTTGAATCAGGTAGTGCTGATGTTGTCGCGTATATCCAACCCGTAATTTCTAAACTCGCTAGAACGCTGGAGTCGACCCAAGGCAAGATCATTGTTACAGGTCATACCGATGATAGGCCAATTTTCACGAGTAAATATCCTTCGAACTGGCATCTATCATTAGCTCGAGCTACTGCTATGTCTGAACAACTTATCTCGAATAGCGCACTAGAAGGTCGAGTCATACCAGAAGGGCTGGGTGATGCAAGACCATTGGTTGAAAACAATAGTGACGAAAACCGAGCTATTAACCGTCGAATTGAAATCGACCTCCTTGTCGCGAATTAATAACAGGTAGATAGAGATGCGTATTAAAGAAATTGGCAGAATATCTACTCAAAGGTGGTTTCTCGGTCTTATCGGTGTCGCTGCTTGTTCAATTTTTATTTGGGTTGTTGGTCCACTTATCACGATAGCGGGATATGAGCCACTAAAGAGCGACTTCCAACGACTCGTCACGATTTTGGTGCTAGTGTTTGTCTGGGCTTTATTCAACGTGACTAAGCAGCACAAGCAAAAAGTTAAAGAAGATGAAAGTATTCAAACGTTACTTGAGGTTGATAGTCAGTCAGATAAAGAAGCGGCGAGTGAAATTGACTTAATGCGCGAGCGTATTGAGCAAGCTGTCAAAGTAGTAACGAAAACACATAAAGGAAAGCGAAGCTTATATGACTTGCCTTGGTATGTGTTGATCGGCCCTCCAGGGACAGGGAAAACAACAGTGCTAAAGCAGTCAGGGCTGGAGTTTCCGTTAGCGGATAGCCTTGGTTCTGACTCTATTGCTGGTGTTGGTGGAACTCGTCATTGTGATTGGTGGTTTGCAAATAAAGCCGTTCTGATTGATACGGCCGGTCGATACACGACACAAGACAGTCAAGAAAAAGTCGACTCTAAAGCATGGCACGGCTTCTTAGGGTTGTTGAAAAAATATAGAACGCAAAGGCCAATTAATGGTGCAATTGTCACGATCAGTTTAGCCAGTGTGATGTCGCAGACAAGAACCGAGCGAAGCCTTCATGCCCGAGCTATCAAGTCGCGCCTTCAAGAACTGAAGAATCAGTTAGGGATGCAATTTCCTATTTACGTACTACTGACCAAAATGGATTTAGTTGCGGGTTTCAATGAGTTCTTCTCTGATCTAAGTAAGGAAGAGCGTGAGGAATTGTTCGGTTTCATGTTTCCGCGTGAAGTGGCTGATGAAAGAGGGGTTATTTCTTTATTCAATAAAGAATTTCATGGCATGTTGGAGCGTCTTGATGCTCGAATGCTGAGAATCCTTGAAACTGAAGATGATTTAGAGAAGCGAGCACTTATTTTTGAATTTCCTAAACAGCTAAGGGTATTGCAAGCTAATCTTGATGAATTTTTAGCGGAAATATTTGCACAAAATAGTTTTGAAGAGCCAGCCTTGATTCGTGGTGTGTTTATGTTGAGCTCGGTCCAAGAAGGCTTACCAGTCGATAAGTTAATGAATGAATCGACCAATGGACTTGGACTAAATCGCCTCGCTCTAGCAAAGAGCCACACAGGGTCTCATAGTTATTTCGTGAAGAACTTGTTTGATAAGGTTATTTTCAAGGAACAACTGTTAGGAACGGTTAATCGTCACTATCAAAAGCAGTCAGGGTGGATGCGCCGAGGTGTTTACATTGGCTGTGCTTCTCTACTGCTAGGTGCGTCTGCACTTTGGCTTATGAGCTACAAGTGGAATTCTCAGTTGATTGTCGATACCAATGAGCAAGCCGGCCATATTGAAGCAATGATTGGTGCTGAGAGCCTAGATTTTGAGGCGGATATTATCTCAGCCGTAGAGACATTAGACCGATTGATGACGCTTCCTCTAGGAAAACAAAGCAACTACGGCGATGCTGATTCCGTAAAAAGGTTTGGTCTCTATCAAGGAGATAAAGTCTCACAGGCGGCAAACAATGCATATTCTGATGCGTTGACCCAATATTACGCTCCCTTGCTTCTTGATAGCTTGGTAACGGAAATGGAAAGTAATCAACAGCATCGAGAGTATTTGTATGAAACGTTGAAAACTTATTTGATGTTATTTAATCCAGACAAATACCAACAAGATGAAGTGTTGGCTTGGTTTAACTTCTATTTTGAACGTCAATATCCGGGTGAACTAAATATAGACTTAAGAAAAGGTCTGTTACAGCACACTCAAAATTTATTAGAGAATAATGGACAAGGCTTTTCTTATAATACTGCTGCCGTGACTAATGCTCGCGAGGTTTTGACACAAATGTCTCTACCAGAACGTGCTTACCAGCGAATGAAGATACAATTTTCGAAGAGTCATGTTCCTTCATTTCGTTTGACTGATGTCTTGGGGCCTAAAGGGCTTGAGCAGTTTGAACGAGCGAGTGGAAAGCCGTTATCACAAGGCATTTCGGGCTTTTATACGTACAATGGCTTTCATAGCATTTTTCAGATTCAGATCAACCGTACAGTAAAAAGCCTAATGGAAGAGAACTGGGTTTATGGTGACGATCTTAAGGCTCATGAAATTGATCAAGATAGCGCTATTCAAGGAGTCCAATCTCGATACTATCAAGATTATGTGAATGAATGGAAAACTCTGATCGAAGATATTCAACTTAAGCAGGCTCCGAGCCTAGAGCTTGCAACAGAACAAGCTAGAGTTCTATCTGGAGTTGAAAGACCAATCGAATCGTTGTTGAGGGCAATCCAAAAAGAAGTTGGTTTGTCGAAAGTATCATTGTCAGAAAATCAGAAGGCCGCTTCTGAAGTTGCTGGTAAGGTTGCCAAAGTTAAATTTTCGAATACGGCAGATAGACTAGACATGTACTTGCCTGAAGAAAATGGTTTCAATGTTGCACTGCCAGGTAAAGAAGTCGAATCTCATTTTTCGGAGATCTTACGTCTCGGCGAACAAGACTTTGATGATATTCAACAAGCTATGGTTAACTTGCGCTCGTACTTAAGCGACTTATCAAGCTCGGGTAATAATCAGAAAATTGCTTACAAAAGTATTTTAGATGGGACCGTTACACAAGATGTGGCTGCTTCCTTTGCTCGCGCTAAAGAACTTTTGCCTAGGCCATTTAATCAATGGCTAGGTGAACTTTCTCAAGAGTCAGTTAAGTTTGCGGAGAGCGGGTCGAAAGATCATCTAAATCAGCTTTGGGTAACGCAAGTGGTGCGCCCTTATCAGCGGACGATTGCGGGTAGATACCCATTCGAGCCAAATGCGAGCAGAGAAGTAAGGCTGAAGGACTTCAAACGTTTCTTTGGTTATGGAGGTACGCTTGACTCATTCTTCCAAGAGTATCTTGAACCGTTTGTCGATACGTCGAAAAGTCGTTGGCGATTAGAAAAGGAAATTGGAGTTCGTCCAGAAACGCTGATGGTCTTTCAAAGAGCGAAGCGTATCAGGCAGTCTTTCTTTGAATCTGATAATTCATTGCGCGTAGAGTTCGGTATGAAACCAGTGTATCTGGATCAGCACATTACTCGGTTTGTTCTAGAGTTAGGTAAGCAAGATTTGGTTTATAAGCATGGACCAGCACGAGCTAAATCCTTGAGCTGGCCTGCGGGTCAAGACCAGACTCGAATAGTGTTCACACCACCAGAATCTAAACGTGAGATTGCCCATACTTATGAAGGTGAGTGGGGCATATTCAAACTGCTAGATCAATCACTTAAAGCAAGACCAGAATCGCGTAAAGACAACATAGTTATGATTGATTTAAAGGGAAATAAGGTGCAACTAGAGCTTATTCCGTCTAGTGCCATTAATCCGTTTTGGTCAAATGAAATGGAGAGGTTCAGATGTCCACGAACCTTGTAACATCAGCCTGGGGTTATATCGGTAAAATGCCTGCAAAAGGCGACTTTGTGAAGGATGGCTTATCACAAGACTTTTCAGAGCGCTGGCATGACTGGCTGCAGGCTGTTATTGCAGTCAGCAGAGAACAATTGGGTGAAAGTTGGAATGAGCACTTTTTAACCGCGCCTGTGTGGCATTTTGCTCTGGATGTTAGTTACTTAGAAGACTCAACATACATTGGTAGCATGATTCCTAGTGTAGATGCATGCGGTAGATACTTTTTCTTTACTATAGCTCGTGCTGTAAAAGGTGAAGCTGCGCAATATTGGGGGAACAAAGCTTGGACCGCGGACAGTGCATCTCTTGCCCTAGCAGTACTTGAGGACGACTTTGTATTTGATGTTTGGCATAAGAGCATGCAAGAAAAAAACGATTTAGTGGCGAATGTAAAAAGTGAAGTGCGGCCTCTTAAGTTTCTTTATCAAAGCCAAATATCTACGATTTTTCATGATCAAGGTGGAGCAGATCAAAGCGCACTTTTGAATTACCTCATTAAAGAAAAATTGAGTAAACCATGCTTTTGGTGGACTGAAGGCTCGACTCTAGTTGAACCATGTATGTTTATGACCAGCGGGTTCCCTTCTATTGGTCAATTTTCTGCCATGCTTGATGGCGGTTGGAAAAAGTGGAATTGGTAGGATAGAAGAATGAATTGGAACTATTTTACCTTTGCTAAATCGCACGCAGGAAAAGTACGCCCTTATAACGAGGATGCTCTTTTAGATATGACAGAGCAGCATATTTGGGTTGTAGCCGATGGAATGGGTGGGCATAGTGCTGGCGACATAGCAAGCCAGATGCTAGTGGATAGAATCGCGCGCCATATGCAGGATGTCCCAAATACCAATATCGATGATATCCGGAGTGTGGTTCAAGCCGCGAATTTAGAAATTTATCAATACGCACAAAATCACTTAGACGGTAAAACGATGGGAACAACTCTCGTTTTGTTGTTTATCCAGGACGGGTATTACCACTGTCTTTGGGTCGGTGATAGCCGAATTTACCAGCTTAGAAATGGTCATTTTTCTCAAAAAACACGCGATCATAGTCAAGTTATGGATTTAGTCGATCAAGGGTTATTGGCATTTGAAGATGCTGAGTCACATCCTCTCGCAAATGTTATTACCAGAGCTGTTGGGGTAGATGAGAGTATCACTATCGATCAAGTTTCAGGGCAGTTGGCTGATGGAGATCAATTTCTTCTGTGTAGTGATGGGCTTTCTAAAGAATTAACGAGTGATGAAATTCACCGGACATTGTATGCGGACTCAGTAAATCAAGCAGGATTAGCACTCATGCATTCGGCGTTAGTGAGAGGTGCAAGTGATAACGTTACTTGTGCGTTAGTCAAAGTTCGCCAAGCGCAGACGGAATTTGAAGCAGTAACGAGAGAAGACGCGACGATCCCCGTTTTTCTTAGAGGGAGGTCTTATGAATAGTGAGATGTTCGATTGGTATGAACAAGCGTTGACTCCGATATCTCAAGAGAATCCCACAGGTGTTGACCCTAGAGAAGATGTATCGCCACAGTCTGCTTATTACCGATTAAAAGATCAGCGTATGGCTGCGCGAAATGCAGAGCGCAATGCACTTATAGAAGAAGAAAGTATTTATACCCACAGTAACTTATGGCGGGTATTTATAGAAGAAGTACCAGAGATACTTACGAATCAATCTAAAGATTTTGAGTTTGTTGCTTGGCTTATAGAGGCTCTAACTCGATTGTATGGTTTTCGCGGTATGGGCGTTGGGTACAAACTCGCTACTGAGTTCATCGAGAAGTTTTGGGATGATCTCTATCCAATGCCTGATGAGGATGGCATTGAAACAAGAATATCGGCGATTACTGGCCTCAATGGTATCGATAGCGAAGGAACACTTATTTTCCCTATTGCTTGTATCCCGCTTACTGACGTAGGCGTTGATCAAGCGTATGCCTACTGGGAATATCAGCAAGCTATTGAGTTGGAGCGTTTAGATGAAGATAAGCGCCGAAATCGAGTCGATCTTGGCGCTATAGAGCTATCTGATATTACAACTACAGTTAAATCTACCTCTGATTCCTTTTATCGTGAGCTAATCGCTGATCTGGAGTTCGCCACAGAGTCATTTAATGAATTCAGTCAGCGATTAGATGAAGCGGTAGGTGATGTTACTCCTAGCTCTTATATATCAAAAAGGCTTGAATCAATACACTCGGCATTAAAGCATCTCCTTGGAGAGCGTTTTAATCAACCACAAGCTGTGTTTGAAGAACTGGAGGAGGTGGATGAATCTTCTTCTTCGGAACAACAAGTGAGTTCACAAAGTTCTGATGCACTATTAGCGACAAACATGAAATCACGAGAGCAGGCGATTAGACAATTGCAGCAAGTGGCTGATTTCTTCAGAGAGAGTGAGCCTCACTCACCAGTTTCTTACTCCATCGAACAGATCATTCGTTGGTGTGGAATGCCTCTGCCGGAGTTACTGGCGGAACTTATCTCCGACGGAGATGCAAAGAAAAGCTACTTCCGTTTGGTTGGCATAGCAGAACAAAATGAAAATTAATAAAGGGAGAATGGTATGACGAGTATCCACTCGAAACTGTCACGAGTACGGAAGCCTCGTGTCCACATTACCTATGATGTTGAAACTGAAGGTACAACTCTTAAGAAAGAGCTACCTTTTGTTGTAGGTGTAATGGGTGACTTCGCTGGTCAAAACACTGAAGCGTTGAAGCCTTTGAAAGACCGCCGTTTTATTCAGATCGATCGAGACAACTTCGATGATGTGCTCAAAAAGATGAACCCATCGGTTAAGTTCAAAGTTGCGAACAAGCTTGCGAACGACGATTCACAGTTTGAGGTGGATTTGAACTTTAAATCAATGCAAGACTTTGAGCCCGCTGCGATCGTAAATCAAGTTGATCCACTGCGCCAACTGATGGAAACGCGTAATAAACTGCGTGATTTGATGACAAAAGTTGACCGTTCTGAAGAGCTTGAAAACATCTTAGAGGATGTTTTGAACAACACAGACAATCTGGCAAAACTTGCGGGCGAGTTAGATCTTGGCAAGAAAGCGAAGTCAGACAGTACTGAAGGAGCGGAATAATGACGACTGAAGCTGAAAAGCAGTTAGATCCAACTGTTAATGAACAAACAACTTCATTTTTAGATCAAGCTATTGGTGCAACTAAGCAGACAGAAGCCTCTCGTGCTGAAGAGCTAATTAAAACGCTCACTGAAGAAGCGATGAAAGGGACGGTTACTTGGAACAAAAACCTAACGGTAACTTTTCGTGAAGCGATTAATTTACTTGATAAACAGATTTCTGATCAGTTGTCTGAAGTAATGCATCATCCTGAATTACAGAAACTTGAAGGTTCTTGGCGTGGTTTAAATTATCTAGTGATGAACTCAGAGACGAGCTCTACTCTGAAAATTCGCATGATGAGTATGACTAAGAAAGAGTTACATAAAGACTTGAGTAAAGCGGTTGAATTTGACCAAAGCCAGATCTTTAAGAAAGTTTACGAGTCTGAGTTTGGCAGTGCAGGTGGTGAACCTTATGGTGCATTAATTGGTGACTATGAGTTTACCAACCACCCAGAGGATATTGAGTCGCTGCGCCTAATGTCAAATGTAGCCGCTTCAGGCTTCTCCCCATTCTTGTCCGCGGCCTCACCAGCACTATTTGGTTTTGATGAGTGGACTGAACTGTCAAAACCACGCGATCTAGACAAGGTCTTTGAGTCGCTAGAATACGCTCAATGGCGTTCGTTCCGTGAGAGTGCTGATTCACGTTTTGTTAGCCTGACTATGCCGAAAGTTCTGGCTCGTTTGCCATACGGACAAGCCACTGCTCCAGTTGAGGAATTTGGATTTGAAGAGTTCGAAGTAGATCCAGTGTCAGGTATTGCTGTCAATGCTGAGCATAATGACTACTGTTGGATGAACTCTTCGTATGTTCTTGGTGTTAAGTTAACAGACGCCTTCTCAAAATATGGATTCTGTACAGCTATCCGTGGTGCAGAAGGTGGTGGTCGAGTGGATAATTTGCCAACACATTTCTTCATGAGTGATGATGGCGATCCTGATATGAAGTGTCCAACAGAGATTGGTATTACCGACCGACGTGAGGCAGAGCTGGGTAAACTTGGTTTCTTGCCGCTTTGTCACTACAAAAACACCAACTATGCGGTGTTCTTCGGTGCGCAAACCTGTCAAAAACCGGCGAACCACGAATCTCCGGAAGCAACGGCTAATGCGGCGATTTCAGCACGTCTACCTTACATGATGGCGACATCTCGTTTTGCGCATT
Source organism: Vibrio sp. E14 (assembly GCF_020515785.1). Lineage (NCBI taxonomy): Bacteria > Pseudomonadati > Pseudomonadota > Gammaproteobacteria > Vibrionales > Vibrionaceae > Vibrio > Vibrio sp. E14. The sequence goes on along the minus strand of NZ_JAHPJI010000001.1, from coordinate 1,057,717 downwards.
ATTTGAAGGTAATGGCTCGAGATAAAATCGGTAGCTTTATGGAAGCAGAAGACGTTGAGTCTTGGTTGAACCGCTGGATTCTAGGCTATGTAAATGCTTCTGAGGGTGGTGGTCAAGAGATCCGAGCGAAATACCCTCTAGCAGATGCTCGTGTCCAGGTTAAGGAAATCCCTGGCGCACCAGGTTCTTACAATGCTGTAGCATGGCTTAAGCCTTGGCTGCAAATGGAAGAATTGACGACATCTTTGCGACTTGTTGCAAAGATCCCTCAGTCGGGTGGATAAGAAATGAATTGGCTGGTCGTAAGGCCAGCCATACCAAATCGTTATGTTCTAGATGGAAATAGCAGTGTCACTTAACTTTCGCGATCCCAGTAAGCTAAAGCATGAATTCAGCACAGGGGGCTATGCTGAGCTTGATAGCCCGTGGTTGACTCGATTCAATGAATCTTCTGATCTTGTAGAGGCAGCTCGAATTTGGCTAGAAGGTACGCGTTCAAGAGATTTGGACAGTTTTCGTCATAGTGTGATGAACACGATAAACCGAATTGATGAGCTATTAGAATCTCAATTAAACGAAATAATACATCATCCTGAGTTTCAACAACTCGAAAGAGGTTGGATCGGCGTGAGGTATTTATGCGAACAGGTCGACACTCGCTCATCAGACTCCGTCAAAGTCAAGGTGTTGGCGGCAACATGGAATGAAGTCAGTAAAGATGCACTAAAAGCCATCGAGTTTGACCAATCAGCACTATTTAAGCTGCTCTATCAAAATGAATATGGCATGGCCGGGGGAGAACCCTTTGGCGTGGTAGTTGGCGATTATCAACTTCGTTGTGATGCGAGTAAAAATTATTTTGATAGAGATCTGTCTGTGCTAAGCAAGATCTCTCAGTCTGCAGCGGCAGCATTCAGCCCGTTCATTATGTCAGCATCGCCGGAGATGTTTGGTGTTGACAGTTTTTCACAGCTCTCTGCGATAAGAGATATTGCGGCCCAATTTGAACAGGCAGATTACGCAAAATGGCGCAGTTTGAGAGACAACGATGATACCAAATTTATTGGTCTGACTGCGCCGAATGTTTTATTCCGTCAGCCATATAAAAGTGATGGTTCACGCAACGATCAGTTCGACTTTCAAGAGCATGTCTACGACTCTAATCGCGATTTGCTATGGGGGAGTAGTGCGTATTGTTTTGCAGCCGTATCAATTAGAGCGTTTCAGGAGCATGGGTGGTTTACGCACATGCGAGGCATTAAGCAAGGGGATTATAGTCAGGGTATTATCGTCGCTCCTACTAGGAACAAAATGCGCGTTAATGGCAAGAATGACCGTGAAAGATGCCCTTTAAACTTAAAGATCTCTGAGAGAAAAGAACAAGAGTTGTCTGAATGCGGTTTCATTTCTATTTCTCCTGTACCTGAAACCGATATGGTAGGAATGACCTCGAATGTATCTCTCTACAAGCCTAAGCAATATGCAGAAAAACACATTTCAACGAATGCAAAGCTCACGTCGATGTTGCAATACACGTTGTGTGTGTCGCGAGTCGCACATTATCTCAAGGTTATGGGGCGTGACAAGATTGGTGGGTATCAAGATGCAGAAAGCCTAGAGCGGGACTTTCAACGATGGTTGCATCAGTACACTACCGCGTCGGATGAAGCATCTGATGAACTTAGGGCGAAGTACCCCTTAAATGAAGCGAAAATTACGGTTCGAGAGAAAAGAGAAACTCCAGGACACTATTACTCTGTCATCCATTTGCGACCGCACTTCCAGCTCGATCAAATGGTATCTAGCATTAAATTAATTACTGAATTATCACCAGAGCACTTGGTGTAAGGAAATAACAATGACCCAATGGAAAAATGCTTTGTCCCAAGGCCAATTGCAACAAGCTCTAGAACTATTAATTGATGAAATTAAAGCGGCGCCTAAAGATGCAAGCTTGAGAAGCTCGTTCATTGAGCTGCTTTGCATTGATGGAGACTTCGAGCGTGCGGATGAGCAACTTATGCAATCGATCAAATTGTTTCCTGAGTATCTACCTGGTGCAAGTCAGTTGCGACATTTAGTGAAAGCGGCCCAGGCTAGAAAAGATTTTATCGACGGTGCGGCTAGTGCCAAGGTATTAGGTGACGAGGAATTCACTAAAGAGCTTGTTCGCTTTAACCTCGCTCTCAAAAATCAAGACTATGCAGAAGCGTCACACCTAGCGCATAGCATTGAAGAGCATCGTACTATTAAAGGCTTTAACATAAACGGTACAAACTATGAAGATGCTAGGGATATTGATGATCGTTTAGGTGGTTACATTGAACTGTTTTCCACCGCGGGTAACTATTTTCTTGTTCCAATTTCTAGCATTCAAGCGCTAGAAATAAAAGCACCTACCTCTTTATTAGAAAGTATTTGGCGACCTGTAGAGTTTGATATTGACGGACTTGGCGAAGGAGAAGGCCATATGCCATTGACCTATGTTGACTCAGAAACTGACGCACAAAAGCTAGGTCGAGAAACAGATTGGAAACAGCTTGGTGAGCAAGAATCCTTCGTGGGTTTAGGCCAAAAATGTTGGCTAGTTGGTGATTCAGCCCTCCCAATCTGTGACTTGACTACATTGTTAGAATCGAAACAAATAGCGTAACAAGAACATGTCTTTAACCGTTTCTCTGCTGGACAAATTGATGGATAGTGATCCTTCAACTAGAGATGAAAAAGATTTCCCTACGAGCCAACAACAGATGTTGAACAGCTTGCTTAGAGATCTGGAGTCTATGTTAAATAGTCGTATCGGATGGAAAAACATTCCTGATGACCTTTTAGAGGTTCGCTATTCAATATTGAATTATGGTCTGCCAGATTTTTCCTCGATGCCTTATAGCAGCCAAGAGGGGCAGAATCAGCTCTGTGACATTGTTCATGATGCAATTAAAGAGTTCGAGCCGAGGTTAAGGAATCCTTATGTCCAGATTTCGGACGAGAAAAACGCTATTGATAGGGTGTTGAGGTTACAAATCAGCGCCACTTGCTTAATTGATAACAGCATTCATGAAGTGCGATTCAATTCTGAAGTAGAGCCGGTAAATTTAGGTATGAAACTGAGTAGAGCGAAATGAGTGAAGAGTTTCTCAAATACTATAATCGCGAGTTAGCTTATTTACGTCACAAAGGACAAGAGTTTGGGGAGCAGTATCCTAAGATCGCCGCGAGGCTCCGTATCAGTGAGGAGCAGGTTGACGATCCACATGTAGAAAGATTGCTAGAAGGCTGTGCATTTCTAACGGCAAGGATTAGACAAAGTTTAGACAATAGTTATCCTCAGTTCACTGAATCTTTGATGGGGCAGTTATATCCGGATTTTCACGCACCAATTCCATCAATGTCCGTCATTAAGATGAACTGCTCTAGCTCCACTTCCTCTTTTTTTGACGTAGAAGAAGGTGAGCGAGTCGTTATCGGTGCTCCTGGATACCACGAATGCGAGTTTAGAACCTGTTATCCGGTCAGAATGTACCCTGTTGATGTGACCTCTGGCGCTTTCAAAAACGCACCGCTTAAATCGGTGGGCTCCCAATGGGAAAGCCATGCTCATTCAGTTTTGAAAATCCAGCTCACCGCCCAAGATGAAGAGACATCTCTGAGTGACATGGGATTAGAACGGTTGCGCTTTTATTTAAACGGGCAATCTCAGTTGACGTTTAAACTTTACCAAATGCTATTTCAAAATCTAATTGGTTTATCTGTCGTTGCGGGTGGCAAAGAAGTTCGTGCTTTAACGAAAAGGCATCTTATTGAAGTGGGATTTTCAGAAGATGAGAAGGTTGTTCCATACAGTAAGAGAAGCTTTTCGGGAGCAAGATTACTTGTTGAGTATCTGCACTTTCCTGAGAAGTTCATGTTCTTTGATATCACTGAACTTGGATTATCAGAGCTAGCTCTTGGAGAGCAAGCTGAACTGTATTTTTACTTTGATACCAATGATGATTGGCTTCCTAAGCAAGTGGATGAAGAGAGCTTGATGGTTGGTTGTGTGCCAGTCGTCAACTTATTTAAAAGTGTTATGGAGCCCAAGCGTATTCTACCAACCGAGTACGATTACCACTTATCACCGCAATACCAGGAAGCCGAGAGTAACGAGGTTGTCTCTATTTCTGACGTAACATTGAGAAACTGGAACAAAACGTATCACAACCTGCCATGTTATCACGCTGGTGAGCACACGCATTATATGAACGCCAGTGAAATTTATTGGTTGATGAGACGTGAGGATAAAAACTGGGCTGGTGGATACGATGAGCCGGGCAGGGAAACTTACATTTCTTTTGTTGATAAAAGGCATCAATTGTTCAGTCCAGAGAGCCGAGAAAACTGGTTAATGTACGTTGAAGCGGAGTGCTGCAATCGTAATTTAGCGCAGAAGCTTCCATTTGGAGGCGGTCTTCCAAAAGTCTCTTTGCCGGAAGTAAATGACAACTTCGAGTCAGTTCGTTGTTTAGTTTCTATATCAGAAACCCTCCGGCCAGAAATGGATGAAAGTACACGATGGCAGCTAACTAAGCTTCTAACTTTAAACCACTTTACCGAAGAAGATGGATTAACAACTTTGAAGCAAACTCTGAATCTCTACGCGTTTTCTGGGACCGCAGAAACGAAAGCGGTAATTGATGCTTTAGCGAAGCTAGAGTTCGAGCCGACTACAGGTAGAGTCAGTCAGAAAGGTAAAGTTGGTTTTGCGCACGGTATAAAAATCATTTTGACGGTTTCTGATCAAATTTTACCTAAAGAGCAAATCTTCCTCCTAGGTAGTGTGCTATCCGTTTACTTTGCACAATATGCTGAAATTAACATTTTTACGCAGCTAGAAATAAGACTTAAGTCAACGGGAAAGCCCTTCCACTTATGGCCTGCATTAACTGGCGATAAGGTGTTGCTATGAGCGCGGAGCAATTTTATCGAGATCTAAAGCAACATCCGTTGTTTGAAGCAATTCACCTTATCGAACACGAGATCTTGCAAGCCGAGGCACAAATAGGGACAGATGCTCTACCGAAGCATGAAAAACTAAACTTAAAGGTCAATCCATCGTTAGGTTTTGAAAATGCGCAGCTTTGCGATCTAAAACATATTGATAGCCACAAGCTAGCACTTGAAACCAATTTAATAGGCCTAACGGGTGAGCAGGGGGTGCTTCCTCAGCACTACAGCGAGTTAGCTTTGCATCGTCAAAAAGAAGGCGATACGGCAATGGTGGACTTCTACGATATTTTTAACCATCGTTTACTGTCTCTTTACTATCGATGCTGGCAACTGAGTCAATTGACCGTTCAGTCTCGTGCTCATGCACAGGGATTACGTTCACCTTTAGAAGATTGTAAGTCGGCATTAACTGGCCAGGGTAGTTCGTTGTCCCTGCATTATGGTGGTGTTTTTGCTTCACCGACGAGAAGCAAAGCTGGACTAAAAAGTGTTCTTGAATGTTTATCTGGATGCCAAGTAAAGATTCATGAGTTTCAAGGGCAGTGGCTACATCTTGCAAAAGAAGAGCAAACACGTCTTTCATCTCGAACTATGCCTGAAGGGCAGTTTGCTCAACTTGGTTCCGGAGCATCCTTAGGCTCGAAAGCTTGGAATATAAACGCAGGAACAACGATCGAGTTTCTGCCAAAGCACAAAGATCTGGTTAGTAAATTACTGCCTAACCATCCAAATGTAGAAATTATTAAACGTGCGGCTTATGAATTTATTGGTAAGCATAAGCAAGTGAAATGGCAGCTCACCACCAAACATAGTTTATTACCTCAAGTTTGTTTATCAAAAAAACATGGTCAGTTAGGTGTTGGTTCTGTACTTAAAAAACATAAACGCACAAAAGATCGAACCATAACAATTACTATTTAAAGGAAACATAATGGCTTCACTCTCACTTTCAGCGTTGGTCGAAAGATTGTCTCCTCAGGCTAAGGAAACACTTGAACAAGCAGCTGCGATGGCAAGCTCTCGAACCCATCACAGTATTGAAATGTCTCACTGGTTAATGACGATTATTCAACATCCTGCCGATATTTATTCAGAAGTTTTCGACGAATTTGATGTCGATAAAATCAAGGTTGAAACTGATCTTCAAAAGACACTTGAAAAATACAAAACGGGATGTCAATCGGTCCCAGGTCTTTCAGCTCACACAGTGACTGTGATGCAAAATGCTTTGCTATCGGCAACGATTGAATTCAATCAGGAGCAGTTGGATTGCATTCATCTTTTATTTGCCTACTTGTCCGATAATACGTTAGTCAACATGGCTGGTTCGATTAGCCCTGAGCTAAACAAGATAGAACCATCTCGGTTATTGAACTTTAAAGAAAGTAATACGCGTCAACCAGGTTCGAATGACCTAGGGAAATCAAACGCGAATTCTGCGCTGAATCAATTTACAACAGATCTTACTGAGCAGGCTAGGGAAGGTAAGATAGATCCGGTTATTGGTAGAGACAATGAAATCCGTTTAATGATCGACATCTTATTAAGACGTCGACAAAACAACCCGATTCTAACTGGTGAAGCTGGCGTTGGAAAAACAGCCGTTGTTGAAGGCTTGGCGCAAAAGATTATTGATGGCGATGTACCTCCTGCTCTACAAAATGTAGCGATTAAGTCTTTGGATCTGGCGTTATTGCAAGCTGGTGCTGGCATGAAAGGTGAGTTTGAAAACAGACTTAAAAACCTTGTGAAAGAAGTTAACGACGCACCACAACCCATTATTTTGTTTATCGATGAAGCACATGGTCTGATTGGTGGTGGGGGACAAGCAGGACAAGGTGATGCAGCGAATATTCTAAAGCCAGCGTTAGCGAGAGGTGAACTCAGAACGATCGCAGCAACAACTTGGGCAGAATATAAAAAGTATTTTGAAAAAGACGCGGCTCTTACCAGACGCTTTCAAGTAGTGAAGGTCGACGAGCCAGCGCCGGAGCTAGCGATCGAGATGTTACGTGGTTTACTTGACGTAATGGCACAACACCATGACGTCCACATCACTAGCCAGGCCCTCAATGCTGCCGTTCAACTCTCAGCTCGATACATTAATGGCCGACAACTGCCAGATAAGGCTGTGTCTGTTTTAGACACAGCCTGCTCGCGAGTCGCGTTAAGTCAATCGTCTACACCGGGAGGTCTAGATGCGAAAAGGAATAAACTAAAAGCTAAGCAAGCTGAGTATGAGCACCTAAGCCAAGAAAGTCAGCTAGGAGCACCTCTTGATATGCAGTTGCAAGATATCAGAAAAGAGATTGATGTTCTATCTATTGAAATAGTTGAACTAGAGATGCTGTGGGAGAAAGAAAAAGAGTGGGTAAGTGAAGCTAAGTCACTTAGAGCTCAAATAATCAAGGAGGGTTCTGAGACTGCTAGGGACAAGTTACAAGAGCTCGAAAGTAGCCTCTCCGCTAACTCGCAGCCATTAGTATTTTCGCATGTCAATGAAGCGCTTATTGCAGAAGTAATTTCAGATTGGACCGGGATACCACTGGGCAAACTTCAGGATGATGAAATCCAAGCTGTACTGAGTTTGAAAGAGAGTTTGTGTAAACGAGTTGTCGGACAGGATCACGCTTTGGAAGTCATGTCTGAAGTGATAAAAACTGCCAGTGCACAGCTCACGGATGAGACACGACCAAATGGTGTATTTCTTCTCACGGGACCAAGTGGAGTGGGTAAAACTGAATCTGCTTTAGCTATTGCAGAGAAAGTGTACGGCAGTGAAGAGAATGTCACAACTATCAATATGTCCGAGTTTAAAGAAGAGCACAAAGTTTCCTTATTATTAGGCTCGCCTCCAGGTTATGTTGGGTATGGCGAAGGTGGTGTACTTACTGAAGCCGTCAGACGCAAACCTTATAGTGTGATTCTCTTGGATGAAATGGAAAAAGCACACCCTGGAGTTCAAGATATTTTTTATCAGGTATTCGATAAAGGCTCAATTAAAGATGGTGAAGGTCGCGATATAGATTTTAAAAACACTATTATTATTATGACCGCGAATACAGGGACCGAAACGACGATGTCTTTGTATTCTGATCCTGATTTATCTCCAGAACCTTCAGCACTAAAAGATGCTTTGCGTGACGATTTGTTGGTTGACTTTAAACCTGCATTTTTAGGACGTGTTAATGTATTACCTTATTTGCCTCTATCAAGAGAAGTATTGATAGAAATAACAAAATTAAAATTAGCCAAAGTTACGAATCGCATTCGTAAAAATTACGGCGCTGACCTACTTTTTGATGAAGAACTAATTAATGATATTGTAGACAATAGTAATGAGTCGGGGAGCGGTGCACGTGTGGTACAGACAACCATAGAAAACACATTACTTCCTAAGATTTCTCATGAAATATTGCATGCAATTCTTAATGATAAGACGTTTGATGAAATTATTGTTAAAGGTACAACTAGTGGACTTGATGTCTCAATAGTTTAACATCCTTTACACTCTCAATAATAATTGGGAGTTGGTTCATATTAACTATTATTTTTTATAAAAAACGCTTAAATTAAGTCTTATTTAAAGATATAACAGGGCGTATTTAAAATGAAGTTTTTGATACATTAATCACTAATTATCATCAAACGTCAGATAATTAAATTACTACGATATATGTCAATTAATAATGCTATAGGAGATTAGCATGCAGTCTAATACGTATCTTAAATACGCAGATATTAAGGGTGAGGCAACTGCCGAGCAATATAAAGATTTGATTACACTACTATCTGTAGATTGGAGTGTAGGTCGTGAGATCTCATCATACACTGGTACAGCGATGGACCGTGAAGCGAGCGCTACTCGTCTATATGATTTGACTATCACTAAACTTCAAGACCGTTCTTCTCCTGACTTATTTAAAGAAGCGACAATTGGTAAAGGTAAACCTGCGGTTTTCCATATTACTAAGCAGGGTGAGAAAGTTGAAGAAATCATGAAGATCGAACTGACTGATGCGATGATTTCTAACTACTCAGTTTCTATCCAGGATGATCGTCCAGTTGAAACCATCACTATTTCTTACACTGAAATGATGATGACAGTGACTCCTACTGACGATAAAAACAACACTTCTGCGCCATTGGTATACGGCTACAGCGGTGTTAAAGGTCAACAAATGTAATTTTTATGCGGGGGAATATTCCCCCGCATTTTTTGAAAGAAGTATTTAATGAAAAGAGCAACTCAAGATAACAATTTCATCCGAATTTCCTCTCCATTCGGAAAAGATGCCATCATACTAAACTCATTTGAGTATAGAGAAGAGATCTCAGAACTTTTTTCATTGCGTGCTAAAGCTTACTTTAATGATCAACGAAGTGAGTTAAACGAAATAATTGGTAAAGAAGTAACAATTACCCTTGAAAATAGTGAGGATGTTTCTTCAAAACCTCGTTATATACATGGTTATGTATCTGCTGCAAGATTGGAAGGGCAACGAGTTTCTAATGCTCATAATGGTGAGAATTATAAAAATATAGAGTTATTAATAGAGCCTAAATTACGTTTCGCCGATTATAGAAAAAATTGCAGAATATTTCAGCATAAAGATATAAAAGAAATTATCTCCGAAGTACTCTCGGAGCATAGTGTCGCCTTTAGTTTTGAGTTAACTAAGTCGTACCCTAAATACACATACAAAGTGCAATATGAAGAGTCAGACCTTGAATTTGTCCGACGCTTATTGTCAGAAGAAGGGCTATCGTTCTGTTTCACACACACTAAGTCTGTCCACACGCTTAAGATTTTTGACGACATCAGTTTCTATAAGCCGGGTACAGAGTTTTTAGTCGATTTTGATACAGGTACGGCTAAGTCTAGCCATATTTCTTCTTGGCATGAAACCCAAGTTTTGACGACTAAAGCAAGCCAAAAGTCTGGCTATAACATGCTTAAGCCTTCGTCTAATCCTAAAAATACTGCCAAGGGTGAAAGTGATTTTTTTACCGTGCCTGAAAGCGAGTATTTTGAATACATGGGTGAAACGGAAAGTGATGACCAATACGCACTTAGAAACACGCACGCTATAGAAGCACTACAGCAAAACGCATATCTGTGCCGTGGCGAGGCAACGTGTCGAACGTTCAGTGTGGGAAAGTGCTTTAAGTTTAAAAAGCATGAAGATAAGTCTCGAGTCGGCAAAGAATACGTACTGTCCTCCGTTTTTTTATCTGCGGCTGTTTATAATCAGACTGGTCAAGGTGGCACTGCTGCGCAAGGTGTTAAAGTATCATTTAGTTGTGTTGACTCAAAAACAATCCTTCGCCCTTCAGTGAACTATCCGAAACCTCAGATGAAAGGTTTGCAAACCGCAGTGGTAACGGGAAACAAAGATGGCGAAATTTACATAGACAAACACGGTCGTATTAAAGTTCAGTTTCACTGGGATCGTGTTGGTAAATACGATGTAAACAGCTCATGTTGGATTCGTGTTGCGCAAAATATCGCGGGTAACGGATGGGGCTCGGTGTTTCATCCTAGAGTAGGACAAGAGGTCATCGTCGAGTTTGTCAATGGCGATCCTGACCAGCCAATTGTTACGGGGTCACTGTACAATGGTAGTCAACTCCCTCCCTACACGTTACCAGAGCAAAGCTCTCAAAGTGGTTATAAATCGCGTTCTGTACAAAAAGGCACATCTAATTTTAATGAGTTGCGCTTTGATGACAAACCCGGTGAAGAACACATCTATCTTCATGCCGAAAAACTTTTCCAAATGCTAGTTGAAGACTGTGTTGATATTGCCGTTGAAAACAGTAAAACCGAAAAAGTGACGAATGATGTCAATCAAGAGATTGGCAAGAATGCGACCTTGAAAGTAGGTAAAAACTTTTCTAATGAAACGGGTGAAGTGCTGTCTTTTAATGCAGGAAAGAGTATCGAGATCAAAGTCGGTGGCGCTTCGATTCAGATGTCTAGTTCCGGAGAAATCAACATCAAAGGCAATAAAATATCTATTAACGGCTCTGCTATCGCTCTTAAAGCTGGGCAAATTTCATTGAACTAAGGTGATTTAAAGTGGGTAAACCAGCCGCAATATTGGGCAGCTTTCATCTTTGTCCTAAAAAAACAGGAAAAATTCCTCATGTAGGTGGCCCCGTCGTAGTTGGCTCGCCAAACGTGACAATTGGCGGCATTCCAGCGGCTAGGCAGGGAGATAAGCTTATCTGTATAGGTCCTCCGGATAGCATCTCAGCAGGCTCTTCTAGCGTTACAATCAACGGTAAGCCAGCGGCAAGGGTCGGGGATTCAACGTCTCATGGTGGTAAAATTCTGTCTGGCATGCCTACGGTTTTAATCGGAGGCTAGATGCCACTCGCATTTCAAACTCATCTTCTTGCCATTAATGGTAGGCCATACACTGTTCGTGATATAGCTAACGAATGTTTTAGATTGCCCGCAGAAACACCAAGATCCTATCCTGATCAATCACTGTATGAGCAGATATTAAATCTTGTGCGCTCTAAGCGCGAGATATTGGAGCAAAGTGATATCAAAGGGAATATCTGTGTTCTTTTACCGTCTTCGGTAGATAAAAGCTTGCTTAAGGCATTGATAAACGAGTTTTCTCTTATCCTTGGTAACTCTGCCAATAGAGAAATTTATTTTTATCCTTATGGTCAAGCGGCGTTCTTGATGGCGCTAAATCGGATAAACCGTGAAGTTAACGAAACACAAGCAACTTGGATACTGGCTATAGAAATTGCTCGCGATGCAGAAGAGCATGCCAAATCTCAAAACTCGATCATTTTGACGAAGTGCTTTTTTCAACAGTCCGGCCTTGTTACTGATGATGTTCGAATTGATTTAGATACCAAACAACAAAGCATTGCTGTCGATAAAGTGTTCAAACAACTTGGAGTAGGGTGTGATCACTCACTTAGTGAGTTGCATTTATCCATTGATGGAGATGAGCCTCGATGGTTAAATGCTATGCAACTCTTGTCTCCCTGGGTGACCGATCAAACTCAGTATCAATTTATTGATGTTAAACTAGGAGGGCTGGGCGCATGCGGAGGTGTTTTAAAAGTGTTAATGATTGAGGAGCATCAAAGAAGCAGCCTCAACTCAGACTTCCACGTTTTGCAAGCCGATATCGAGCCAGATGGTTATACGGTGGGAGTTCTATACAATTGGCATAACGAGTAGTTCTTGAGCTAGTTTGTCCCTTCTAAACGTTGGCTTTTAATGGTTTAAATGTGACGGTTTGTTTACTCTAGACCATCACTTAATGTTGCTTAAAAGGTGTTTATACAACGTTCTTCTCGCTTTCCGGTGAAATAGTGAACCATAGAACATAAACTACATGAAAAGCTGTTCGACTCAAGATATCCTAACCCAAATTAAATAAATTGAGCTTTGGTTTGTGCCAGATTCAGCCAGTCACGTAATACTCTGATGTTTACACGGCTGAAATTCGGATTCTTGCAGGAGCAAACCTTGCTTAAAGATTTGGCGGAAAGTGAATTCGAATGAAGTTTATCCACACCTCAGATTGGCATCTTGGTCGACAATTCCACAATGTATCACTACTCGAAGATCAACAAGCAGTACTCGAACAACTGATTAACTATATTGAACACAACCCCGTCGATGCCGTTGTAGTGGCGGGAGATATTTATGACCGTTCGGTGCCACCAACGGTTGCAATAGAACTGCTAAATCGAGTCGTGAAGCGTATTTGTACTGAACTGAAAACACCGATGATATTGATATCTGGCAACCATGATGGTGCAGAACGATTAGGTTTTGGCTCAGAGCAAATGAAAAATGCAGGCCTTCATATTGTTAGTAACTTTGAAGATATGCTAACTCCCATCATCATAAAAACGGACTCTGCGGGTGAGGTAGCGTTTTATGGCATGCCTTATAACGACCCTGAACAGGTCAGATTTGCCTACAAAACCTCGGTATCAACTCATGATGAGGCACATCAACTGCTTGTAGAGCAAATAAGAGAGCATTTCATTTCAGAGCAAAGGCGTGTTCTCGTTAGCCACTGTTTTGTTGATGGTGCTATTGAGTCTGACTCTGAACGACCACTATCTATTGGTGGCTCTGATCGCGTAAGTCATGAGCATTTCTTAGATTTCGACTACGTCGCACTTGGTCATTTACATCAGCCTCAAAAGAAAGGCGCAGAGCATATCCGTTATTCTGGTTCACTTATGAAGTATAGTTTTGGTGAACAGAACCAGAAGAAAGGCTTCACGTTAGTCGAACTAGACAAGAAAGGATTTGTCTCTGCTAAACATATTGAGCTAATTGCCCCTCATGAAATGCGCATTGTTGAGGGAGAGCTAGATAAAGTCATAGAGCAGGGCAAGACTGACCCTAAAAATGAAGATTATTTGTTAGTTCGTTTGATGGATAAACATGCGATTTTAAATCCAATGGAAAAGCTTCGTTCGGTGTATCCAAACGTTTTACATCTTGAGAAACCGGGTATGTTAATTGGGGTAGAGCAGGAAATGGCGCAAGCAAAGTTGGCCCGAAGCGAAATTGATATGTTCCGAGACTTTTTTATTGAGGCACAAGATAGTCAATTATCCCAAGAGCAAGAACAAGCCGTTACTGACATTATTAAGCAATTATCACAGCAATAGGGACCAAAGATGAAACCAATTAAACTTACCATGCAAGCCTTTGGTCCGTTTGCAAAAACCGAAGTCATTGACTTTGAAAAGCTTGGCCGTAACCCTCTGTTTTTGATTAATGGTCCTACAGGCTCAGGTAAAACGTCGATCTTAGATGCCATTTGCTTTGCCCTTTACGGTGAAACTACCGGTAATGAGCGGCAAGGCATCCAGATGCGATGTGACTTATCGGCGCAAGACTTACCAACCGAAGTCGTTCTAGAATTTTCGTTACATGGCAAACAATACCGAGTTGTGCGATCTCCAGAGCAGGAAGCGCCCAAAGCGCGTGGTGAAGGGATGACGGTAAAAAAGCACACTGCGGCTCTTTATGAACTCGGCGAGACCGAAAAGCTCATCACTAGCAAGACGACTCAAGTTAAAACAGAAGTGAGCAATATTATTGGTTTGAATGAAACGCAATTTCGCCAAGTAATGGTATTGCCTCAAGGAAAATTCCGGGAGCTGTTGCTTGCTAGTTCTAAAGAGCGCGAAGAAATTTTTGGTCAGCTCTTTCAAACGGACATATATAAAAAAATTGAGTACGCGCTCAAAGATAAAGCGAGCGCAATCAGTAAAGCGAAAGATGAATTTGATAATCAAATTCGAGGCGCTTTACAAGTTGCAGGAGTGAGTTCAGAGCAGGAATTATTACACCAGCTTGAACAAGCAACTGAGCAGCTAGAGGTCGATAGAAAGAAAGAACAAGCTTCGTTAGATAAGCTAAATGTTGCTAAATCTGAATTGCAAAAAGCGGAAACTATTAATGGAGAGTTTTCGAAACGAGAGCAAGCAGAAAACGCACTCAAGCTGCATCTAGAACACTCAGACTCGATAAAAGTTCGTCAACAGCAATTAGAAAATGCTAAAAATGCCAATAAGATAGAATTACCCTACGTCTCATTACAAAATGCAAAAACTCAAACTCAAGAGCTCAGACAAAAAATAGTTGCCTTGAAAGAGAGTCTTGATACAGCCAATGCTGTTACGAAAGAAAAAGAAAACTTGCAGCAAAGTGCAAAAGAAGCCGCGGCAAAAGTCCCACAGTTAACGCAACTGCAGTATCAACTTGAAAGCATGAAAGACAAGTTGGTTGAAAAAGCTAACTTGGAAAGAAAAATAACGGCTGGTCATCAACAAAAACAACAATTTGAAGCAACGTTAAAACAGTACATAGAGCTGAAAGACAAGTTAGCGTTTCAGGCGCAACAGGGCCAGAAAGATCTAGAGCAAGCCCGAGTAGATGTTGCGCTTGTTGGAAGCATCGATGCGGAAATAAAACAAAAACAACGACTACTACAGGATCTACAAAAGCTGCATGGTCTTACTTTGGAGCTCTCTAAACTCACGGCGTTAACCGTAAGCAAGCAGCAGTCATTACAGGAAGCTAGTCAGCGCTATATGCAGTGTCAACACGCCGCTGATACCATAGAGCTCAAGTGGCACAATGCTCAAGCGGCAGTATTAGCGCAGCGACTAAAGGCAGGTGAAGCATGTCCGGTATGTGGCAGCCAAGCGCATCCTAACCCTGCAACGTTTGTTGAAGAAGTCGTTACAAAAGAGCAAGTTCAGGCTGCCAGAGTGAAAGAAAGAGAAGCTCAAACCTCACTGAGCCAGCTAAGTAATCAGCTAGAACAACATAACGTTGTCATTAGTCAGTATCAGAATCAATGTAACCAGTTGAAAGAAGAGCTTGGTGAGCATGCAGCATCTGAGATCTCGACGGTTCAAACTGAGTTGCAGGCGCTTAATGATCAACTTCTACGTCTACAATCTATTGATATTGAAAAGCTAGAAAAGAACGTTGAACAGCTTAATCAACGCTGCTTAGTGGGTGAAAATAAAATTCATGAGTTGCAGAATCAAATGGCGGCAAATGAATCAACCGTTCAAGCAAACCAAGAACAATTGACTCAATTACAAGCTTCCATTGATCCGAAATACAGTTCCGTTGATGCGCTTGAGCGTGACATTTCGCTCACAAAAGAGCAAATTCTGACCTTGAATACAGGTTTAGAAAAGGCGCAAAACGCTTTGCAGCAAGCGGTATTAGCGCAATCGAATGCTGAAAGTCAGTTAGTGACGAACAAGCAGTGGCTATCTGAGTCAGAACAAAAGCTTAGCCAAGCAGAATTAGCGTGGAACGAGGCATTACAGGCGAGTAAATTTGAGGATGAAAGCAGTTATCTAAATAGCAGAGTGACAGATGATGAGCTTCAAGCGTGGCAGAAAGAAATAGACAACTTCAAACAGACACAAACCAAGCTTGAACAAACACTACATGATTTAAACCATGCATTGAAAGCGCTTGAAAGACCGGACTTGGATTCGCTTAACGACAGCTTAACCACTCTGCAGGCTCAATATGTTGAAGTAAGGAATCAACTCGATACCACACGCTCAACCTTTGAGCGAATTGAAAAGGTTCGTAAAGATATTGCTACGCTGCATGAGAAAAATAGCAAGTTAGAAGAAGAGTACAAAGTGTTTGGTACGTTATACGACGTTGCCAGCGGTAAAACAGGCAGCAGGGTTAGCCTGCATCGCTTTGTTCTTGGTGTACTGTTGGATGATGTGTTGATTCAGGCCTCTCAACGTTTAAGCCTCATGAGTAAAGGGCGCTATATTCTTGCTCGAAAAACAGAGGGCTTCAAAGGCGCTGCGGGTCGCGGCTTAGACTTAATGGTTGAAGATGGCTACACAGGAAAAACACGTGATGTTGCGACACTTTCCGGTGGTGAATCGTTTATGGCAGCGCTCGCTTTGGCGCTTGGCTTGTCGGATGTTGTGCAATCCTATAGTGGTGGTATCCGTTTAGACACTTTATTCATTGATGAGGGGTTCGGTAGTTTAGACCCAGAATCTTTGGATCTCGCGATTCAAACGCTAGTGGATTTACAACAGACTGGACGCATGATCGGTGTTATTTCTCACGTTTCTGAGTTAAAAGAACAAATGGCGCAGAGGATTGATGTTGAACCATCAAAAGTCGGTTCGACAGTATCGGTCAAATCTCAATGTAGCTTCGCTGTCTAATTCAGTTGCTATCACAAAACCCAAAGCCCCTATCTAGGGGCTTTCTTACTTAATCGCTACTGTTCGCAAAAGTGGCCTTCTTTTGGCGACTGGATAATCGCATACTCACCATCTAGGTTGCGATAAACAACTGTATTCCAAATAGAGCCATCATCCAATTCAAACTCAATGGCATAGTTGACGCCGCTAACGATTTGCGCGTGAACGTTCAGTATTTGTTTGAACGACGCTATTGTGTCCATTCTTTTCAAAACAAAAGCCATTGCCTTTTGTGCATCAGGGGTAGCATTAAACTCATTCCACCCACCTGGCATGTTTCCTTGTGTATTACATACATCTGCCGAGGTTGTTAATTGTGTCGCTTGGCTTGGGTTTTCCTGCTGGCAACCTGCAAGCAATACCAAAAGTGCACAAACTAACACTGTTTTTAATTTCATAACAATAACCTCTGTCTATATCGCGACGTATTATAGGAGGGGGATATGACAGCGTATGTCTATATTGTGCAAAGTTTCTATATGCATACGGTTAAATGCTGACAAAATATACAAGTATGCCCAACTTGTAAGTAAAACATAGAACAATATTGTTAGGGAATTGCTGACATAACGAGGTTTTGGTGTTCAGCATACTATTGATAATGAAGAACTGTGATGTGTAGCTACGTACCTTTGGGACAGTGGTGCGACTTAGTGATCGATTTGCTACCTTCTACAGTAAAATCAATCACTAAATCAAATTTAGGTGTTGTATGAAATCGCTAAAAACATTATTACTTTTATCACTTGTTACTTTATTTGGCTGTACCTCTAAACCTGATGGGGTGGAGCCAGTTAACAATTTTGATTTAGAGCCTTATCTAGGCAAGTGGTACGAAATCGCACGGCTCGATCATTCGTTTGAGCGTGGTCTATCCAACGTTACGGCCGAGTATCGGCTTCGCAAGGATGGTGGGGTTAAGGTGACAAACCGCGGATATTCAGAAGAAGAGCAACAGTGGTCCGAAGCTGAAGGTAAAGCTTATTTTGTTGAAGACGAAACGGTTGGGTACTTAAAAGTCTCCTTTTTTGGGCCAATCTATTCTTCTTACATTGTGTTTGAGCTAGGTGAAAACTATGACTATGCGTTTGTCTCCGGTTACAACCACGACTACTTGTGGCTATTGTCTAGAACACCCAACGTTGATGAGAAAATCCTGGAGCGTTTTAAGCAGGTTGCTAAAGAGAAAGGTTTCGCGTTAGATGAGCTAATTCTCGTTGGTCAAGAGAGTGGACGACAGTTTTAAGTTCATCAATGTGACTTCTAAAATCAACAGAAGCGAAGTTTCTGTCTAGCGGTTTTGAGTTTTGCTTGGAATGTTTTTGTTACCTTGTAACCTCATGTAGTCAAAAAATATAGCCCCATCATTTGTGATTACTCGTGATGGGGCTTATATAAATTTGAGTGAGCGTCGAAAGGTAGATCTATCGACAAACGGTTATGGTTTACTTAATCAAACGAACGATCAGAGAGCCAGGCGCCCGAATAGATTCCACATTGTGGCTGAGCACTGTACCACTTGTTGGGGCAGTGTAGCGCTCAACTTCAGTGCCAAAGCTGTCGTATTGAATAGCAACCATTTGGCCTTGCTCGACAAAATCCATCAAACCAACATGAGGTAGTACAAAGCCGCCATGTGTCGCTTTCACACTGACGATCTCGTTTCCTTCCAAGCATGAAGTGATAGGCTCTATCTCACCTTCTACGACGTTATGCTGCTTCAACACATTAAAAATGCCTGATACGGTTCGACTAATGAGTTTTTGCTCTGTGTAGCGCCCCATACCCACTTCAACCGTAATGCTTGGGACACCATGGTTATTCCAAACTGTTTCAAGGACGCCAGCATCTCCGGGATCATTTAAAATCGCATCAGGATTAATGAGACGAGCCATTTCTAATGATTGCTCAATTCGGAAGTCTGCAAACACGTATAGTGGATAGGCCGCACCACTGGTTTGAGTGTGAAGGTCAATGGCTAAATCAGCATTTGGTTTGAGCAGATCATTCCACAATGCATATAAGTAGCGTTGTGCCTCATTGCCGTTTTGGTCACCAGGGAAAAAGCGGTTTAAGTTTGCAGGAGACGCATCCGGGTCTGCGGAATAGAAATCGCGGCTGTGGTTTAGCATACCTGGCATGTTAATGGTTGGAATAATAGTGACAGTACCAGCGACTTCAGTGCCAATGAGTTCTCTAGCGGTCTTCTGCGCTGCTAACACACCATTATATTCATCACCATGAACCCCTGCGGTGATCATGATTTTCTTGCCAGGTTTTTCACCTTTGAATACCAAAACAGGAAGATGTTGCCACTGAGAGATCGCGTTGGTCGCGATGCGGAACCAAAACTTATGCTCACCCGGACCTAGGTCTGCTACATTGAGAGATTGAATCACTTGATGACCTTGAATCATGTCATCGAGAAGTTGTGTTGCCATTAAAGTTACCACTCCAAAACCATAAGCCAATCTAAAACCTTAACGTCGCCATACGAAGAGTATTAATAAGGCGAGAACGTGTCTCGCCTTAGTGCCAATTGATTTCGTTTTACGCAAACCCCATCATATGAGCTGCGATAACGACGACACTCGACAGGGTAAAGAGTAATAGGATAAATCGCCAGCAGAATTTTGCCCAATCACCCCAGTCGATGCGGCAAACACCAAGCGTTGCCATCAAGGATGCTGAAGTAGGGACGATAACGTTGGTAAAGCCATCTCCAAGTTGGAATGACAAAACGGCAACTTGGCGCGTGACACCTGCAATATCCGCCAATGGTGCTAATAAAGGCATCGTCAGTGCCGCTTGTCCAGATCCGGAAGTAACGAAGAAGTTGAAGATAGATTGGAATACATACATTAACCATGCCGCAGCTACGTCAGGAAGCCCACTGATCACGCCGCCAGCACTGTTCAGAATAGAATTCAGTACACTCGCTTCATCAGTCGTACCGCCACCTAGGATAAGTAACACACCTTTCGCACAACCAACCAATAGAGCAGGAGCAAGCATAATAGCCGCCCCCTCCTTAAACGCATCGGCTGCGCAGTTGAGCGTCATACCGTTTAAGCGAAAAATCGTACCGATGATCGCGACAACAAAGCCCATAGTGAAAAATTGAGAAGCGATTTCTGGGATGTACCATGCGTTAGCGACCACGCCCCAAACAACCCATACTGTGGTCGCGATGACCGTAAGAATGACGAGTGTATCGCCGATATTCCAACGAGAATCTTGATTGCCAAGCTCTTGCTGACGGAAGTATTTGTCTGTGCGGTGACTGTAAGAAAGTTCTGGGTTTGACTTCACGCGAGCGGCGTAGATCATGGTGAAGGCGATACCGATTAACGTAAAGCCAGCCCATAACCCCATGCGCACTGTCATGCCGGATAAAACAGGTACTCCCGCAATACCTTGTGCAATAGCAACAGAGAAAGGGTTCATCCAAGATGTTGCGAAACCAATTTGAGTCGCAACATAGGTAACCATTACCGTAGTGATACCATCATAACCAAGGCGAACCATAAGCGGAGCGATAATAATCGCAAATGCTACGGCTTCTTCACCCATACCAAATACCGCACCGCCCAGAGAGAACAGCAAAAATAGCACTGGAATGAATAGCGCTTCGTTTCCTTTGGTCTTATCGATAAGGCGCAAGATACCGTTGTCGATGGTGCCTGTTCGCATTACAACGCCGAAAGCACCACCGATAACCAACATGAACATAATCACGCCGATCGCGCTGCCCCATTTAGAGCCTGAAACTAGCCCTTCGAAAGGGAAGTTCATGAGGCCAATGCCACCACCAGAAGCAAACAGGCCAACCTTGTTGTAAACCAATTCACCGTTTTCGTCGGTTGCATAAGAGAAAGAAGATGGATCGATAACTGTGCGAGTTTTTTCTGCACCATCGACCATATAAGTCACTTGCTGACTGTCAAAATGGCCAGCAGGAATTAAGTAGGTAAGAATCGCAGCGAGAATACCAACAATGAAGATCAAAATGAGGGTATCTGGCATCTGCCATGATTTGGGTGTAGCAACCGAGTCTGCTGGTTGCGCATGTGTGTGAGACATAACTTACTTCACGTTAAATTCAATGAAGCATGAAATATCAATAAACCAGAATAAAAAGTCAATATTAATGGAAATATTGAACTATAAATTCATCAAATATTTGAAGTGAAGTCATTGTGATTGTTTTACAAGCAAAGTTTGGTTAAATGTTTTGGCTCGGTTCGGGGGCTCACAAGCTCTTGTTGTGAGCCGAGATAAACAAATCATTTGTCTTGCGTCTGTTCTGCATAAAATGCAGCGACATCACGAAGATCCTCATCATTTAACATTCTTAACTGTGCGCCCATCATTTCGGCAAGCGGCCCTTTACGTTCGCCTGCTTGGTAAGACTTCATCGCATCGTATAGATACTGAGCATTTTGACCTGCAAGATTTGGGTAGGCATTATTTCCTGCGATGCCTGTGGCACCATGACAATAGACGCAGCTAGGGGATTTGATTTTACCTTTATCAGCATCACCAAAAGGCACGGCATGGCTAGCGGAAGAGAAAATAAGAGAGGTTAGAAGTACAAATCTGAACATGAAGATTGTCTATTCGCTAAAAAGTCATATCGATACAATAAAGCTTCCCCTTAGGGGAAGCTCAATGATCAAAATCAAACTAAAGCAGAGATTTAATGCTTGATAAGAAATTGTCGATATCTTGCGCTGAAATGTCTTTATGAGTCACGAAACGAATGGGGTTTCCAGGTGTTATCGTGATATTTTGTTCCTTTAGTTTCGCAGCGATATTTACTATATCCACTTGAGGATCAAGCTTCGCGAATACGATATTCGTTTGAACAAATTCAGGGTTGACTGAAAAACCAGGCAGTTCTGCTAAACCTTCTGCTAAATTTTTTGCGTTGATATGATCTTGTTTTAGCTGTTCCACTTGTTCGGTAAGTGCGAGTTTGCCTGCTGCGGCAAGAATACCCGCTTGACGCATACCACCGCCGACCATCTTTCTTAAGCGACGTGCTTTTGCGATGTACTCTTTGCTACCAAGCAGTAACGAACCAACAGGGGCAGCCAAACCTTTCGACAGACAAATCGTCATTGAATCAAAATACTGACCGATTTCTTTTACCGGAACATCTAAAGCAACCGCTGCATTGAATACTCTTGCGCCGTCGAGATGGATCTTCAAATTGTTCTTATTCACGAAGTCACGAGCTTCTGCTAAGTAAGACAGAGGCAGCACTTTACCATTAATCGTGTTTTCTAAGCTGAGCAGCTTGGTACGAGCAAAGTGACAATCATCTGGCTTAATCGCCGCTGCCAGTTTATCAAATGGGAGTGTGCCATCTGGGTTATTTTCGACTGGTTGAGGTTGAATTGACCCAAGTACTGCTGCGCCGCCAGCTTCGTACTTGTAGTTATGTGCTTGCTGCCCACACAGATATTCATCTCCGCGTTCACAATGCGCCATTAAGCCGAGCAGATTGGCTTGCGTGCCTGAAGTGGTAAACAAAGCCGCTTCGAATCCTGCAAGCTTTGCGGCAAACTCCTCAAGCTCATTGACCGTAGGGTCATCACCATAAACATCATCCCCAACGGGGGCCTTAAACATGGCCTCTCGCATGGCTTGGGTAGGCTGTGTAACGGTATCTGATCGAAAATCCATGAATGTCTCCTTGGTCAAAGTCCTAAATATATCCGCAAAGGCGCGCTTTGCTTAAACAAGCGATCGTTTTGGCATCGGTAATTGTGCCATCAATAATCTTGTCTTCGAGTTGTTGGAGTGACAAGGTAACAACCTCAATCACTTCATCTTCATCACATTCGTAACGGTTGGTTTGGCTGAGCTTCTCAGCAACAAATAGGTACTGTATCTCATCACAAAATCCGGCAAGGGGAGTGACTTGGCCGAGAGAAGTGAATTTTTCTGCACTATAGCCCGTTTCTTCCTCTAGCTCTCTTTTCGCGCAGCAGAGAGGGTCTTCATTGCCTTCTCTTGTACCAGCAGGGAGCTCCAGAAGCCATTTATTAAGTGAAGGACGAAATTGGTGGACAAGGACAATCTCACCCTCCGCTGTAATAGGGAGAATCACCGCAGCACCCGGATGATGGATTGTGGTGTGCGTAATTGTCTGTCCTGTAGGAAGCATAACGTCTTCTTCAATCAGAGAAATTTGCTTCCATTTATGAATTATCTTGCTCATGCAGTTATAAACCCTAGCTGTTACCGCATTTTTGACGTTTTTCGACATTAACCACAAATGGTGGGAAACAAAAGCAAAAAATACTGCAACACGACGAAAGCGTTTGTACTTTAAGTGAGCAATGTCTCATAAATGGAAACTTTGATTGCTGGCTAAAGAAGGGGGTAAGCATCTGCTATAAGGGGAATTCAACAAAATACATTTGTAACAAAGTTATAACAAGTGTATAAAAATGTTAACGCAATACCAGTTCAGCAGCCGGAGAACGTATGACACAAACCTTATTTGCCTCAAATGCCGAAAAAGCGCTTCTCTCAGAACGCATCAACAAGTTGGCTAAAGCGTTAACGGATGGCGTTTATGAACGCGAACATACCATCAAGCTCTGCCTCCTTGCGGCACTTGCTGGTGAAAGTGTTTTTCTTTTAGGCCCACCTGGCATTGCAAAAAGCTTAATTGCCAAGCGACTTATCCAAGCGTTCGATAATAGCAGTTACTTTGAATACCTGATGACTCGATTCTCAACACCTGAAGAAGTTTTTGGGCCACTGAGTATTCAAGAACTCAAAGATAACGGTCGTTATGTTCGCTTAACTAAAGGGTATTTGCCAACCGCACAAGTCGTATTTTTAGATGAAATCTGGAAGGCGGGCCCCGCCATTCTGAATACATTGCTGACAGTGGTCAATGAGAAAACGTTCAAAAATGGCAGCGATATTGAGCGTGTGCCAATGCGTTTGTTGGTATCGGCGTCCAATGAACTGCCAGATGAAGACAGCGGTTTGGATGCACTCTATGACCGCATGTTGGTGCGCGTGTTTGTGAATCGAATTCAGAATAAACAAAACTTTAAGTCGATGTTGACGGTAGGCACGTCACAAGAGGCACAAGTGCCAGAAGGGCTAGCAATAACAGATGAAGAATATCATCAATGGCAACAGCAGCTCGACAAGCTGACGTTAACCGATAATGCATTCGAGAAGCTTTTCCAGCTTAAAACGATGTTAGAAAGCAAAGTCGAAGCTCAGTTTGGCGATGTCGCTAATACCGACATGTATGTGTCTGACCGCCGCTGGAAGAAAGCCGTGAAATTGCTAAAAGCGAGCGCGTTTTTTAATGGACGCGATGAAATCAACCCACTTGATCTACTGTTGCTGCAAGATTGTTTATGGAACAGCCCTGAATCGCGAGACGTGGTACGCGAAGTGGTCCAAGAGTTCGCCCTAAAACATGCATTTGACCAACAAGACGCCGAACAGGAAATTGAATACTGTCGCGAGTCTTTGGTCGATGTTCAGCATGAGCTTGAAGATGCCTACCGCATGACGTTAACGTCTGAAGCGGCAACGGGTATTCTGCGCAAAGAAACCATGCGTTTTGATACCTCTAAAGCTAAGACCTACAAAGTTGGCGCAGCCGTTAACTTAGTTAAACTGGTTATTTTGCAAAGCAACATGTCGGTTTCAGAGTCAGAGAAAGGCGATAGCCGCTGGGTTTACGTGCCAAAAGATGAACTAGACCGAGTCATCAAAGAGGGACACGGTGATGTGTATGGCTACGTCAATCAAAACACCAACATGTGTCGTTTACGATTTGATGTTGATGCCGCAAATAACCTAGTTATCCGTGATATCGCAAACCGAGGCATTCTGGTGAGCTTAGTGACTCAAGAGGGCTTGGATGTAGAGCTTTACCAAAAGTGGTTAACGCAGAGTGAAAAAGCCGTAAATCAACTCAGTGAAGCAGAGCACCATATGCGCAAGGTAAAAGCGAATTTCCATGATGCGCTTCCGCATAGCTTTGTTGATCCTGAACTACCACGCCTAATGGAGTCGAGTCTGCAGCAGGTCAGTCAGAGACTTGAGTCTATCCAAGCTGAAAGCGAGAAAGTTATTCAACGCTTTAAAAACTTACATCAGTTTTTCTCATAAGGAGACGACATGCTAGGTGCAGACGGACTTAACCTCGCGCTGATGGTAGCCGACTCTGGCATCATCGATAGCGCAGTTAATGATTTAATGGCGCGTTCACAAGTCATGATGATGGCGGAAAACCGAGGCGTTAAATCTTCAGTCAAAGGCCACTTATTAAAGTGGCGAGGCAGTGTTAAAAAACGGATTACCAAGGTATGTGAGACAGAGCGTTTCCAACAAGAGCTGTCTTTATATCAAGAGGTCATTCACTGGGATGAAGAGGCGTTTTTCGAAAACATCGAAGATGTGATTAAAAAGCTTGAGTGGCACTCCGCTTTTTATATGCAGGCTCGCCGAATGATGGAGAAGAACAAGGGGATGAATAATCCCATGTTCCCACATTACTTCTGTGATCAATGGTACCAAAGCCTAGCCGATGCGATTAAGCAAGCGCAAGTAAGCGAGCTTGAGGCCAATAAAGAGAAAGTGCTGAATGACCTGTATCAGCGTATGGAGACCATGCGTAATATGGATAAGGTCACGGAGTCGGGTGATGCTGAAAGTGTAGGGCGCTTATGGGATATGGCATCTGCCAAGTTGAGCAAAACTGACTTAACAGTGATGAAACGCCATGCGGAGTTTCTGAAGAAGCACCAAGGCTTGCAAGAAATAGCCGAGCAACTTGGCCGTATGGCGGGGCAAGTGAATGATCCCGAACTTAACCGCGCGCCTACTGAAGAGCTACAAATGATCGAAGAGAAGAGTGATGAAGCGACAGATGATATTGTCGGCATTCACGAAAGCGATGATTTAAATAAGCTACTTCCCAACGAAACGATGTTTTTGGCGTATCCTGAACTCGAGGTCGTGTTCTATAAACACTTAGTCGATAAACGACTTATGAACTACCGTACACAAGGCAAATCGCGCACGTTACGTAAAGTTAAAGCTCACCGACCTGACAACAAAGCGGTAGATATCGAAAAAGGACCGTTTATTGTGTGTGTGGACGCGTCCGGCTCCATGAGCGGGTTTCCTGAGCAATGCGCCAAAGCCATGGCTTATGCTCTGATGCAAATCGCATTAGCGGAGCAACGTGACTGCTATGTCATTATTTTTTCGACGGAACACATTACGTACGAGCTAACCAAACAAGATGGTCTGCGCGAGGCGGCGGACTTTTTAACTTATAGCTTCCATGGTGGTACAGACTTAGAGCCAACTTTGATCAAATCTATCGACTTGATGAGCGGTGATAAGTACAAAAATGCCGATATGGTGGTCATTTCCGACTTTATCGCGCCAAAACAACAAGACGAGTTGCTTGCCAAAGTGGATGCGCTTAAAGCGAAGAAAAACCGTTTTCACGCGATCAGCCTATCTAAATACGGAAACCCAGCATTGATGTCGATGTTTGATCACACGTGGTCTTATCATCCTAATGTTGTGGGCAGGTTGCTTAAACGGGTCGGTAATTATTAAGTGAAATTGAAATTCTATTGAGTAAAACGTACAGAAAGCTAGATTTATATTGCTTCGTTTTAAGCCGATAAGATCGAACTTTGGTCTAATTGGCTTAAAAGAAATCAAACAAACAGAAAATGAAAGACTTTTGTTTGACTATCTTCTCTCAATCCGTAAAGTAGTCACCAACGCAACGGGGAAGAGCCCTGAAGCGAAGTAAAAAAGGCGCCTTGGCAGAGTGGCTATGCAGCGGATTGCAAATCCGTGGACCTCGGTTCGACTCCGGGAGGCGCCTCCATTATTCTTTTGAGAGTGAATGGCTTTCGAGAATCAATGCGACACTAGCTCAGTTGGTAGAGCGCAACCTTGCCAAGGTTGAGGTCACGAGTTCGAACCTCGTGTGTCGCTCCAAATTATTATTAAGATATGGCAATTGCGGTATCTCGATGCCAAATGCATCAACTTAAAACCAGCGAAAGCTGGTTTTTTTGTATCTGAATATTGATAAATTTACGCCATCCCAATTTCTTGAACTGTGGGTATAACACTTGTTTCTGTCACCAGTTATGCTGTTAAGTGTGACCCGATATTTCGCAGATTGACCAATATCAGTTTAAAATGTCGGTCTCCAAAGGATTTGACGAAGACGCATGAGAAATACCGACGATTACATCATTTTCTATCACCTGATCGAGCAAGGCTCATTTAGCGCTGCAGCAAGACACATGTCATTGACCAAATCGGTTGTCAGTAAACGCATCGCGAAGCTTGAGCAAGAGCTTGGTGTACAG
Source organism: Vibrio sp. E14 (assembly GCF_020515785.1). NCBI lineage: Bacteria > Pseudomonadati > Pseudomonadota > Gammaproteobacteria > Vibrionales > Vibrionaceae > Vibrio > Vibrio sp. E14. The sequence continues at coordinate 1,030,559 of NZ_JAHPJI010000001.1, read as the reverse complement.
CTTCTTTACCGAACAACGCGAACGTTAACGTTGACGGAGGCAGGGCGAGCGTTCTTTACTCATGCAAAAGCCGTTTATCAAGCGGTGGCAACGGCAGAAGAATCCATTGTGGGGTTAGGTAAGAATTTATCTGGAAACATTAAAGTTTCTGTACCCACTATCTCTGGTGAGTTAATTCTTCCTCAAGTGATCAATGAGTTTAATCAGAAATATCCTGACATCAATATCGATATGGATCTAGATAATCGTTTCGTCGATATCGTGAATGAACGTTTTGATCTGGCAATTAGAACGGGTGTGTTGCCAGATTCTAGTCTGATTGCAAGAAAGCTGGTGGATGCGAATTGGATTGTTTGTGCGTCACCTCAATACCTTGCTAAACATGGCATTCCTAAGCAACCTCAAGCCTTGGATAAGCACAATTGTTTGGTTTATTCCTACCAAGAAACCGGGGCGCGTGAGTGGGCGTTTAAAGACGGAGACGAGGTGTATCAAATTACAGTCGACGGTAACCTCTGTACCAACAACTCTTCGGTATTGAGAAACGTCGCACTGTTGGGGCAGGGAATCATCTATGTGCCACGTGTCTTGGTTTATGAAGACTTAAAGCAAGGCCGCCTGATTCAATTGTTCAAAGACGAAACCGCCAAATGTTTGGGTATTTATGCAGTGTATCCTTACACTCGTCAACAGCCAGAAAAAATTAAGATCTTCATTGATCATCTATACACCAGCTTTCAAAGTCAAAATCATCGATTTTAAGACAATAACTCAACACCAATCGTTATGTTGGTGTTGAGTTATTGTTTCCATCTTCATTTCTAATAATTCTTATAAATTTAGAAGCTTAAGCCTTCTCCTTGTTTTATCACTAATATTGATAACAAGATGCTGCGCACAACTGTTAACAAATGGTTTTGCTATTGTTTCTTTTAAGAAACGGTCTGTTTCTTGCGTTAAATTTTCCGAATGTGAAAGATAAGTGACAGAAAAATAAAAGAATTATTTTGTTTGTTGTCTGTTGGTTAAGTATTGCTCGCCTGCCTGACATAGACGCCGAGAAATGGACTGCTTATAGTGGCTCAAACGCCCATTACCGTCACTAAACGGTGATGTGAGCGAAGTACAATAACTAGAGATACGGATATGAAACAAAAGCAGCTGATTGACGAATTTAAAACTATCGTTGGGGAAGAAAATGTCCTAACCGACGAGGTTAAAACAAAATACTACCGTTCGGGTTTTCGCTCAGGTAGTGGCACTGCGCTTGCTATCGTGTTTCCTAATACTCTTGTAGAACAATGGAAGATCATTAAACAGTGCGTTGAAGCAAACTGCATTATTATTATGCAGGCTGCCAAAACAGGTTTAACAGAAGGCTCAGCTCCAAGTGGTAATGATTATGACCGTGATGTGGTCGTGATCAATATTACCAAAATCAAGAAGATTCACTTATTAGATGGCGGTAAGCAGGCAGTATGCTTGCCTGGTGCAAGTTTGCACTCATTGGAAAAAGAATTGAAGGCGGTGAACCGAGCGCCGCACTCTATCATCGGTTCTTCATCATTAGGTGCCACTGTGGTTGGGGGTATCGCCAATAACTCAGGCGGTGCGTTAGTCAAGCGTGGTCCTGCTTACACGGAGTTGGCGATTTATGCGCAGGTCGATAAGCAAGGCCAGTTACACCTGGTTAATCACCTTGGTATTGAAGGTTTAGGTGAAACGCCAGAAGAAATTCTGACAAACCTGCAAGAAGGAAACTTTGACCCAGCTAAGATCATTCATGACGAGCGAATGGCATCAGACAAAGAATACGATGAACGTGTTCGAGACGTGACTTCTGACATTCCTTCTCGCTTTAATGCCGATGAACGTCGTTTATTTGAAGCCAGTGGCTGCGCTGGTAAATTGGGTGTTTTCGCCGTTCGAGTTGATAGCTACCCAGTACCCGAAAAAGAGCAGGTTTTTTACCTTGGCACCAATGATCCTGCGAAACTGACGAAGCTGCGAAAAGATTTCTTATCTACGTTTGAGAACTTGCCTGAGATGGGAGAATACTTGCATCGAGATATCTTCAACATGGCAGAGAAGTACGGCAAAGACGTCTTTTTATCCATCGACTTGCTAGGCACAGATAAGCTGCCAAAAATGTTTGCACTTAAAGCTAAAGTAGAAAATGTCTTAGAGCGCGTCCCGTTTGTTAGTAAATACCTGCCAGACACCATTTTGTACTACGCGAGTAAGTTGTTCCCACAACATTTACCAGAACGAATGCTGGATTTCCGCGACAAGTATGAGCATCACCTGGTATTAAAAATGAGTGATAGTGGTATTGCTGAGGCGCAAAAATACCTCAATGAAGTTTGGGCTGTTGAAGATGACTGTGATTTCTTCGAGTGTACGCCGGAAGAGGGTAAAAAAGCTTATTTACATCGCTTTGCAGCAGCAGGTGCAGCAATTCGTTACGAGACGATTCACCGAAAAGACGTAGAAGACATCGTTGCACTTGATATCGCTTTGCGACGTAATGATGAAGAGTGGCTAGAAACTTTACCGGAAGAGGTGAGTAAGAACCTTGTTCAAGCGCTCTATTATGGTCACTTTATGTGTTATGTATTCCATCAAGATTACATTTTCAAAAAAGGGACCGACACGAAGTTGATGAAAAAGCTGATGCTAGAACACCTCAATAGCCGTGGTGCTAAATACCCAGCAGAACATAATGTGGGTCACTTGTACGAAGCTGAAAATTCGCTGCAGAAGTTTTACCACGAGCTAGATCCAACCAACACCTTTAACCCTGGTATTGGCAAAATGGACAAATACAAGCGCAATTGTAACTGCTGTGCGTAATTTGCTATCTCACCGTGATTAATATCGTTGATCATCGTTAAAATAATGAGCATAAGATAAGCCCTGATGACACTCGTGACATCAGGGCTTCGTGTTTTGGGGCTTTTTATTGATGACTGGTATTGACGTCGAAACAACGGTTAAATAGCGCGTACCGCGGCGGCTGCGATGATGCCAGCTGCAATTGCGGGCAGAGGCTTTTTCACGATGAACATGACGACAGCAGTAGAAAAAAGTGCTGCTCTAGCACCGTAATCACCCTCAACCGCTAGTGGGGCTAAAAGGGCAACCAATACGGAACCTGACATCGCAGTAATGAAACGTTGAACCCGTTCGCTAATTGGAATGAATGACATGACATATACTCCGCCCCAGCGGGTTATGAGCGTGACTAACGCCATAGCGATGATGATAAGCAGTGTTCCACCTACGCTCGTTTCGATGTTCATGCTTTTTTCTCCTTCCAACAAGCACCTAAGACTCCACCAGTAATGGCGCCAACCACTACGTGGCTATTCTCTGGTAAATACCAATACGCCAACATAGAAGAGGCTGCTGCTGTGGCCCAAATCGCAAAGATTCTTAAGTCTTTCGGCCCTGCCACCACCATAGACAGCAGGAAGCATCCCATAACCATATCGAGCCCGAGGCCCACCGGGTCTTTGATTGCGCTACCAAAATAAATGCCGACCCAGGTGCCAACAATCCAAAACGACCACATTGCTAAGCCGCCACCAACAAGCAAACCAAAACCTGGTTCTTTTCTACCAAATGCATTGAGTGCCATTGCCCAGTTCGCGTCTGATGCCACTAGCATTACACCGTAACGTTTTGTCGGTGGGAGTTGTCGTAACCATGGATAAAGCGTAGCGCCCATCAAGAGGTGACGAGCATTAATAGCAAATACAGTAATAAGTACTGGAATCAGAGGTACTTCTGCTCCCCACATTTCTAGCGTGGCAAATTGTGAAGCACCGGCGAAGACCAGTGTGCTCATCAACATAGTGGGAAATACATCTAGTCCAGTTTGTACGGCGGCAACACCGAATGCGAGGCCAAATATGACCACAAACATGGACAGAGGTAAAAGTTGGGTGAAACCGTTCCACACGTCGACCCGAGTAAATTCGTGCAGCTCTGATGAGGAACGCTGAAGATGTTGAGTATTTTCTGTCATAGAGATACCTAGCCAGCAGGCAAAAAGGGCAGTGCCTTATAAATGCGTTTGTTATTCTTTTGTAAACTTCATGTTTAACATCAATTGAAAGGGCTTTCAAACACTAAGTGCTATATAAAAAACAAGTATACCTGAACGATTTTAAGATGAAGGGTTTAGAGGATTTGTCACTTACTAGGGCTCAAGGAAAGTAACGCAACGCAAATAGCAAGCTCTGTTCAATTGAGAAGAGCACGGATTGTTACAGATTAGTATATGAGTAGGAAAGCGAGCACGAGGCTCGCTTTTTCGTTCTGTTACGAACAACTGAAAGGGTTTATTTTACGTAGACACGAGGGTTCGCAGCACCCCAAACCGTGTATAGTTCTGGGAAGATAACCTCTGCATGTTTTTCCATTTCTGCTGCCGAAATCGTTTTGCCTTGCTGAGAGCCAAACAGTACAACTTCAGAACCAGGCTCAACATCTTTGATACCTGTAATATCAACCATGGTGGTGTTCATTGAAGCAACACCCGCCACTTTTGCTCGTTGGCCATTGATCAGTACTTCTGCTGTATTGCCCATTTTTCGTGGGTAGCCATCAGAGTAACCAACAGGAATGTTCGCCATTAGGCTTTCTTTGCTCGTTTTGTAGCTGCTGTCGTAACCGACAGTGCTATTTTTTGGCAGGTGGTGAACGGATGCCACGCGTGTTTTGAAAGACACGATAGAAGGGTACTCAGGGTTGGTTGGCAGATCACCATATAAAACGCCACCAGGACGAACCATATCAAGCTGTGCTTCAGGAACATTGAGTGCAGTGTAAGAGTTGGCCACGTGCAGCAAAATATCTTCGCGTTTTAGGCCCGTTTCTTTAATCAGCCATGCAGAGCTGTCTTTGAACGAAGATAACTTTTGACGAACTTCGTCTGCATTGTAGTTAGGGAAATGAGTCATGATGCCAACAATATTAACGCCAGCTTGTTGAGCGATTTCTAGCGCTTCTTGCTTGCCCGCTTTTGTCGTCATATCAACGCCATTACGTCCCATACCACCGTCGTTAAGAGCAAGGTGAACTTTGATTTCTTTACCCGCTTTCTCTGCTAGCTTAGACAGTACTTTGGCTTGCTCTGCAGTGCCAATCAGCTCTTCAATATTTAAGTCGATTGCAGCTTCGATCTCGCCAATATCCGCCGAACGTACACGCATAAGTTGACCTTTAAAGCCACTATCACGAACGGTCTGTGCTTCAGCGTTACTTGCAACGGCAACGCAAGGAATTTGTTGTTCGATAATGGTTGGCATCAGGCCCGCGATGCCATTACCGTATGCGTCGGCTTTCATCACGGCGCAGATTTTCGTTTTGCCATCCATGTGCGATTTAAACTGCTCAATATTATCGCGGAACTGACCTAAGTTTATTTCCAGCCAAGCGTTAGCGCCTTGAACTTGCTCTGCTTTTACTACAGTGTTGCTAATTTGAAGAGGGGCAGCAGTAGCTTGCATCGCAGGAGCAACGGTTGCAGCAGCGATAGTCAGTGATAGTAAGGTTTTATTTAAGCGCATAAAGTCTCCGTACGCGTTTTTTGTATTGGTTATGTTATTGAGTACTTGGGGAAAGTACCTGACGAAGTAAAACGCTCCAAGTAGTGCTTTGGAGCGTTTTTGAAGATCATGATTCAATATACCTCAGTGATTGCACTCAATTTGTGCAAATCGAGGTTGATTCAATATCAACTAAGGTATCAACTGAGTTTAACTCAGTTTAAAGCGGCTCATTACATCTTTAAGAGAAATTGACAGCTGGCTTAGCTCACGACAAGCCTGTGCGGTTTGCTCTGAGCCCTGTGATACTTCTTGAGATGCCAAGTGTATGTTTTCAATACTGCGGTTAAGCTCTTCTGCAACAGAGTCTTGCTGGTTACAAGCCGTGGCGATTTGGGTGCCCATGTCTGAGATATCAGAAATCGAGTGTTCAATGTCGCTCATCAGCTGTTTTGATTGAATGCCTTGCTCTGCACATTCTGAGATACTGGTTCTAGAAAGTTCTGTTGCAGATTTCGCGTCTTTTGCAAGCGATTGTAGCTGTTCAATGATCGACGTAATTTCGCTGGTTGAATCTTGCGTACGGCCTGCGAGCGTTCGAACCTCGTCCGCAACCACGGCAAAACCGCGACCAGACTCACCAGCACGCGCAGCTTCAATGGCTGCATTAAGCGCAAGTAGGTTGGTTTGATCGGCAATGTCACGGATAACATCAACAATAACGTTAATTTTATTCGATTGCTGTTCAAGCTCTGCCACAGTATCGCCCGCAGCACCAATTACGTTTGAAACTTCATGAATCGCGTCAACCATGCCTTGCGTTTCACGAACACCGTGTTGCGTACGACGGTTTGCTTCGTTAGCTTGGTTCGCTGAATCTTCAGTATTACGTGCAACATCGGCTACTGCTGCTTTCATTTCTGTCATTGCCGTAGCAATGTGTGTGATTTGCAGTTGTTGATCTTTCATACCAGACGCAGAAATATCAGAGATTTGATTCATCTCTTCTACTGCACTGCTTAACTGTGTGACCGCAGCAATCACGTTGTCGATAACTTGGCGCAAGTCATCTTGCATCTTAGTGGTCGCATCTGCCAGCTCACCTAGCTCGTCATTGCCGATGGCTTTACGATCGATGTCGTTTGATAGGTCACCTGTTGCGATGGCATTTGCTTGCTCGACAACAAGTTTTAGTGGGCCACAAATAAGGCGTGTCAGCACGTACGTCATGCCTACCATGATAAGTAGAATAATCACGTTGCTCGCAATTGACGAGTTACTCAATCCATTTACAGAAGAAAGAATATGAGTTTTGTTACTGTCCATAGCATTTTTAAGTAGACGGATCAGTTCACCGAGCTCAGAGTCAACCGCTTCGAAAGCAGGTAAAGAGTTCGCCAAAATAGGGTGGGCCTTGCTTTTGTCGTTAGCTAGCATCGCTTCGTTGTACTGATCCATAGTGACCAGGTACTTTTTCCACTGACGCATAAGGCGCTGGTAAGTTTGTTGCTCTTCACCAGGCCAAATCGTTTCACCGTAAGCGTTGAGCTCTCTAGTGATCTTTTCGCGTTCTCTAATATTGTTAGAAATTTTAGTTTTGACTTGGTCTGCGTCTTCATAAGTGTACGCAGCAAATTGAGCTCGGCGCCAGCGAGACAAGTGATCTCGGATCGAATCTACTCTTTCCATAGCAGGAAGCGTATCATCGGTATAGTTTAAAAGCTCAGATTTAATGCTTTTGAGCTCTGTAGATAAAAATACGCCAAACGCAATGTTGACGATGGCAATGAGTAAAAACGATAGCGATATCTTTTTCGCTATAGAAAGATTCTTGATAGACATTAGTGATATACCTTGTTTTTCTTATGGTGTGTCGCCAAAGTAAACCACGTCCTTATATGTGATATATGTCCATTAAATTACTGCAACGAGTGTAAGCTATCATTATTTATTGATATTTTCGATAATGAATTGAGCTTTTTTTGAAAATAAAAAATGTCAATGATTTTATAAAGGTACGACCACATTCGATGCAAAGTTATCGGTAACAAAATATGATATTTCGTGTGAAACAGTGCCAAGAGTAGGGGCTCCAATTGTTACAGATGTTACAGAGCTGAAGAGAGTGGTGACTACGATCCGCGTTAGTCAGGCGTTTACAAGCTAAGCAGTTATGGGCATCAACATGTGTGTGACTTAGAGTTGATGAAAGCTAACGAGTGTTTCTTGGCCTAATTGAATGCCAATTGTACCGTCTGGAACGCTTTTTAAGCACTTAAATCAAAAAGATAAAATTTATTGTTGACCAGATAAATTAATCCGTTAAAGTACGCCTCGTTCTCACGGCAAAGGTCGCTGAGACAGATGGTGTCTAACCCATCGCATAATTGCGTTGCCCTGGTGGTGGAATTGGTAGACACAAGGGATTTAAAATCCCTCGGCGTTCGCGCTGTGCCGGTTCAAGTCCGGCCCGGGGCACCATCAAAATCTTTGGTAACAGAGATATAAAAATCAGAAAGGCGCCTTGGCAGAGTGGCTATGCAGCGGATTGCAAATCCGTGGACCTCGGTTCGACTCCGGGAGGCGCCTCCACTATTTCGAAAGCCAGTCTTAAATGACTGGCTTTCTTCGCTTTAAATCCATCATTCTATACTTGTTCACGCTTCTCTAAATTCCTCCCATGTTTTGATCACCATTCAATATTTTCAATGCACTAGTCATTGATTTTATAAATGTTAAATAACTCAATAATTGTATAGGGTGATTGGTGCTAATTTCTCTTCGATTGTAATCCGAATTTTTTGTATCACAGGCAGCAACTTGGCTAGCGTGACCGTTGGCAATGCTTGGTGTGTATGAGCAGAAAGGAGGATTTTAGTCCTTAACGTGAGAGAAAAATAATGAAAACATTTAAATTAAAACGCACTATTTTACCTTTAACCTTGCTGCTAAGTTCATCTGCATTGGCTGCTGAGAATGGCACAATGATGCAGTATTTCCATTGGTATGTGCCTAACGATGGCACACTGTGGACTCAAGTGGAAAATAACGCTCCAACGCTAGCAGAAAACGGATTCACAGCGCTCTGGCTACCACCTGCATACAAAGGAGCGGGTGGCAGTAATGATGTCGGCTACGGCGTTTATGATATGTACGACTTGGGGGAGTTTGATCAAAAAGGATCAGTGCGCACCAAATACGGCACGAAAGATCAGTACCTTAGTGCTATCAATGCCGCTCACAATAACAATATCCAGGTTTATGGTGACGTGGTGTTTAACCACCGTGGTGGTGCAGATGGGAAATCTTGGGTTGATACTAAGCGGGTAGATTGGAACAACCGCAACATTGAACTTGGTGATAAATGGATTGAAGCGTGGGTGGAGTTTGATTTCCCTGGACGCAACGACAAGTACTCTAACTTCCATTGGACTTGGTACCATTTTGATGGCGTGGACTGGGACGATGCAGGTAAAGAAAAAGCCATTTTTAAATTCAAAGGTGAAGGTAAGGCATGGGATTGGGAAGTCAGTTCTGAAAAGGGGAATTACGACTACCTTATGTATGCTGACTTAGACATGGATCATCCTGAAGTTAAACAAGAACTGAAAGATTGGGGTGAGTGGTACATCAACATGACTGGTGTTGATGGCTTTAGAATGGATGCGGTGAAGCACATCAAATACCAATATCTTCAAGAATGGATTGATCACCTACGTTGGAAAACAGGGAAAGAACTATTCACGGTCGGAGAGTACTGGAACTACGATGTGAATCAGCTGCATAACTTTATCACCAAAACTTCTGGCAGCATGTCTCTATTCGACGCACCGTTACATATGAACTTCTACAATGCGTCTAAATCGGGTGGTAGCTACGATATGCGTCAAATCATGGATGGTACGCTGATGAAGGACAATCCAGTCAAAGCGGTAACCTTAGTAGAAAACCATGATACTCAACCTTTGCAGGCGTTGGAGTCGACGGTTGATTGGTGGTTTAAGCCGCTCGCTTACGCGTTTATCTTATTGCGTGAAGAAGGTTATCCATCCGTGTTTTATGCAGATTACTACGGCGCGCAGTACAGTGATAAAGGGCATGACATCAATATGGTCAAAGTGCCTTACATCGAAGAGCTCGTAACACTGCGTAAAGACTATGCGTATGGCAAACAACATTCTTATCTCGACCATTGGGATGTAATTGGCTGGACTCGCGAGGGCGATGCAGAACATCCACATTCAATGGCAGTGATCATGAGTGATGGACCAGGTGGCTCGAAGTGGATGTTTACGGGCAAGCCAAGTACACGCTATGTCGACAAGTTGGGCATCCGAACTGAAGACATTTGGACAGATGCGAACGGGTGGGCTGAGTTCCCTGTAAATGGTGGATCTGTCTCGGTTTGGGTTAGCGTTGAGTAATCCATTCTTGTGATTTTGATACAGAACAGGCAAATTTTGATGAAACTTTGCAGTGAATCAATACGTTATTTGATATTCATATAACAAATGAGTAACTTATATTTGAGCATTATCTAGAGGAAGATGAAGAATGGAATCTATTGCTGATGTATTGGTTGTGGCTATTGTGTTCGGTGCCATATTTGGGGGCGGGATAATTAAGTTAATCTTGAATCATCGTAAAGAAGTAAGAGCCTTGGAGATATCTGAACGTAATACGATGAGCCAAGAAGAACAAGATAACCTTAACAAGCAAATTGGTGACTTGAAGCGACGCGTTGAAGTGTTAGAGCGCATAGTCACAGATAGCAAATATCAACTTGAAAAAGAAATTGCCTCTCTGTAATTCACCACAAAAACGTAAAGCCGGCTGAGTCCGGCTTTTTAGTGCCTGTACATCATAGTTTTAGGGTACTTAGCTCAGCGTTCGTCAAAGAAGTCTTTATCGCGGATGTATTTACTCATAAAGTGATAAGAGAATGGTCGCATTAACCAACTAAATAGAGAACGGCCAAGTCGAATGAACGTTGGCGTATTCTCGTATATTCTCCCGTTATACAACCATAACATTTTGCCTACATGCCAATAGAGAAAAGGCACTGGCGGCATGAATGTCACGATGTCGATATCGCAACAAATCCGGTAAGTTTTGTGCCCCAAACGGTAGCGTTTTTTGAAGGTCCAATCTCCAACTGCGGGCTGACCGAAAGTCACGACGCGTTTAATGCTTTTTGGGTATTTTTTCTCAATATAGTCGGCAAAAACACTGCCAATTGCGCCACCTGAAGAGTGACCAGTAATGGTGATTCTTTTTCCCCTAAGAATGAGCGGTACAACGATACCTTCGAGGCGCTCGAGCACGGTCAACCCCAACCGATCTTCATTTCGGCTCGGTAAACTTTCTTGAAACAGAAGATGATAGAAACCCGCGTGAATGCGGTAATTCAGTCCCAACCGTCGACAGCTTCTCGTCCACATCGCGAAGTTTAACAACCAATCACTGATACTGTGTGAGCCTTTAATTACTACGACCACTTCACTCTGTTTTTTACTCCAGAGCACGCGAATCATAATCTTACCGTGTTCATTTCTAATGACTCGTTGCCCATTAGGATCGAATCCGTATTGAGTTTGTCTGAAGACGCGAGGATAGGCGAGATTACAGAGTACGGCATAGCGCTCATATTGGTATCGTTTTAATGGTTTCACGTTATCTTTCTTTATGGAGCCTAACGACTGACTGTAATTAATGAATATTAAAAATACGTGAACCTAGGTTAGTGCTGGTAGAGGCTTTGTGTGTTGGTATCGTGGATGAAAGCCTCAAATTGGTCTAAGTGCGTTAAGATGGTCTGGCGCGAAGTATCGTAATGTTCACTAAGCACGTTAAGCAGCTTTTTCAGGGTCTTACGATCTTTTTTATTGAGGTTTACTGCCTCTTTGAGCTGTGTGAAAAATTCAATTTGACTTGAAGTGTCGTTAAAATCACCGAGCTTGTCTTGTAATAGTTTTAATTGTTTCACGTTGTTTTTGTGCTGTGGGGAAGGGTAGAGTGCGGAAAACCCTTCTAGCAAATAACGCAGCGCTTTGCACTTTATCCTCATCGAGTGAATCACGTTGTCACAACTTTTGTCCGAGATCTTGCTCCGTGCTTTGCCGATCTTTTTAAGTTGCTCGGAGACTTTTTGGCTTGCGAAGAGTAACGCAGGTGCGTTGTTATCCACTCGTGCGTGCTTTGTACTTCGCAGCAGACTATTCCTGACCAAAGTGCAGTGCATAGTGTATTCTTGTGTCGCTAGCCAACGCGCAACTTTTGCCTGTTCGTAAGCACGTTCGGATTCTATAAAGCCAAAAAGCTGCTCAAGAGAGGGTTTATGGTTTGGGAGCATTTCAATGTATTGGCTTTTGTCCAAGATAAATACGTCCAAATCACGCAGCCTATTTGTTTTCTTCATCATTATTTTTAAATGAGGTTTCAAAATACGCAGTTCAAAAGGAGGTATCAGTTCGCGAAGTAGTACGCATAGTGAGCGTATGCGCCTTAGTGTGACGCGATACTGGTGTGTATATTCAGGGTCCAAGTCATGGACGATCCCCTGTTCCAGAGAGCGTGCATAATCAAATTCAGTAAGTAAGAAGTGGGACACTACGAAGTCGAGTTCGGAATCAGTATGTAGCGGTAATTGAAATGATGACTTTCGAAACATGATGAGCGCTTATTTGTCCCCTGCAGTACGAGTTAAGTTTATACCCATACTGCCAATTTGTGCGACTTGTCGATTCCTCATTGACATGAAGTGATGAAGCAAAGTAAACGAGAGCAAAGCATGCTGATGTTCTTGTGAGCAAAATGATCGCCCTTTGTTCGTTTGAGTTGGCTTTTTAACCATTTGAATAAAAAAGACTAATTTTTTGTTGACCAGATAAATTAATCCGTTAAAGTACGCCTCGTTCTCACGGCAAAGGCCGCAGAGACAGATGGTGTCTAACCCATCGCATGATTGCGTTGCCCTGGTGGTGGAATTGGTAGACACAAGGGATTTAAAATCCCTCGGCGTTCGCGCTGTGCCGGTTCAAGTCCGGCCCGGGGCACCATCAAAATCTTTGGTGACAGAGATACAAAATCAGAAAGGCGCCTTGGCAGAGTGGCTATGCAGCGGATTGCAAATCCGTGGACCTCGGTTCGACTCCGGGAGGCGCCTCCACTATTTCTAAAAACCGGCCTTGTGCCGGTTTTTTACTATCTGGTATTGTCAAACTATTCTAATACACATTTATTATTGAATAATTAATTTTTGTACAAATACCAACCTCAATTATCAGTTAATCACCCTTTAACTGGTTTTCCTGAATTGCTATCTATAGCGTTATATTATCAATGTGATATTAGTTCAATATTGAAAATAAAGTTGCACATATATCCTGCTTGTTTCTCTATATGTCTCTAGTTGATATTGCACTGTATCGCTCAGTCTGTCTTTTAATCGAGTATAAAACTAGGTGAGCAAAAAACTTTTCACCACTTTAATTTAACGTAAATTTAACAATTAAAGATGGATAATATTACTCAAGAGTTGTTGAGGTATATTATTCGAATGACTCGTTATTAAGTTAATGAATTTAAAGGTTATAATTTCATGCGATGAAATTGAGGTTGTTTTAGTTCAATTTCTACTTGTTTGATTTTTAATGATTTAAATTGGCTGTAGTGCAAGTGATTTATTAAAGTCATTGTTGAATACAAAGTTTGTTCATATAAAACAATCATAAGGTTATTTTAAGTAACTGACAAAAATGGACAAATTTATTATTACACAAACTTAACCTAAATTACTTATCGCTCTGGTTGAATTTTGACCGGTTGCTTTGCTATGATTCCGGCTCTTATATTTTTGGTGGTTATCCTTTTATAACCATGTTGATGTATATAGGAACATATTTGGCTTTATAGGCTAGGGCATTTTATTGCCTAAAATTTATATTATTTTACCCTACCATTTCTGCTTATATTGGCGGGAAGTTGAACTAGTTATTAATTTAAAATTAGGTGAAGCAGTGATAAAAAATATTAAAATAAATAGAACAATCCTAAATAAAGGGTTGTCATTTTTATTAGTAATATTCGCTTGTTTACAGAGCATCCATTACGCCAGTGCAGCAGGAAGTACGACGGGACAGCAAAATACATTGGTTATCCTGCTGAACTTCAAAGAAAACCCAAATGAGCAGCCATTAACTTTGTCAGAAGCAAATAATCTAATCTTTGGCACAGTGAATGACTTCTACCGTGAAAGCTCTTTTGAGCAAATGTGGCTATCTGGGAAAGTCGTGGGTTGGTTTAATCTACCGTTGTCTAATCAGGTTTGTGATTTTACCGCTGTTCAAGATGCAGCGGATCAAGAAGCCATCGCTGCGGGAGTGAAGCTTGAAGAGTACGATCGTATTGTTTACTTGATGACAAAAACGGCATGTGGTGTCGCTGGATCGGCAACTATTGATGGCATGCCTTCACGCGCGCACATCAATGGTGATTTTTCTCCGATGAACATCGCTCATGAGCTTGGACATAACTTTGGTTTGCATCACTCTCGTGCACTTGATTGCGGCGAACATACACTTTCAGACAACTGTACGTTGCGTGAATACGGTGATACCTATGATGTAATGGGTGGTCCAGACATCGGCTATTTGAATACTTTCCAGCGCGAGCGACTAGGATGGCTAGAGGGAGAGCACGCTTCAAAGACACTGGAAGTTACTCAAAATGGTACTTACTCCATCGCGAATTACGAGACGACTAGTGATCAGCCAGTTACGATAAAAGTACCTCGTGGTACTGATCCTTCTACAGGTGCAAAAAAATGGTTTTACATTGAATACCGCCAGTCTATTGGGTTTGACGACTTTTTAGATGCTCGTTCTTACTCGTTCTATCGTGGGGACGTTACGGATGGCATCATCATTCGAAGCGCTGTAGAAGGCGATGGGCGCAGCAGTAATCTGCTTCACTTTAAAACTGATTCTGAATATCGTGCGGTTTTTGGCCGAAATGACTGGTTTGACCCATCTATGCCGGTCGGTAGTAGCTATACTGACCCAGACTCAGGTGTAACATTGAGTTTGGTGAGTGCAGCGAACGGCATCGCCGAAGTAAGCGTTGTCTTTGACGGCTCTGACAACGGTAATATCGGGACTTGTACTGTTAATGCTCCATCAGTGACTGCGAAAGCTGCAACAAACAACTCGGTTGCAGCCGGCGATGAGGTTCAATATCAGGTCACTATTACTAACAAAGATAGTGCAGATTGTTCAGCGAGCAGTTTTTCTGTAAACGCGTCAGTGCCAACTGGTTGGAAAGCAAGCAGCAATGCAATCACGCTAGCAGCAGGTGAAACCGGACAAGTAATGATATCAGTCGTATCTTCGGTTGACGCTAGTGATAAAGACTATGCTTTGAATATGATCGTGACACACGGAGAGGACTCAAGTGTGCAAACCGCAGCATCCGTGAATTACTCTGTAACTACTGAAATCTCGCCATCACCAGAGCTCGTTGCTGTTGATGATCAGGTGACTATGTCTTCGAAACAGTCGGTGACTATCGATGTGATGGCAAACGATATTGTTGGAGAGCAAAACTCTGCAAACGTGGTTTCTTTTACTAGACCAAGCAAGGGGCGACTAGAGCTGTTATCAGATGGCACCCTACGTTACACACCTGAAAAGAAATTCAAAAATAACGACAGCTTTACCTATACCATAGGTGATGGTCAAAGCAGCTCGACCGCTCAGGTCTCAGTGAAGTTAGAGTCCTCATCTGGTGGCGATTCTGGCAACTCTGGTAACAATGGGAAAGGTAAGAATAAATAGAACGATATAGTTCGAAAGAAAACGCCTGACGAGTTAACGTCAGGCGTTGTTTTATTAAGTTGTAAGTAGACCTTATTCAGGGCAGTTAACAGGCTCTGGACAAGTTGGACATAGCGTACATTCTGCAGACGCTGTTATCGCTTCTACGACAACATTACCGAAGATAGTTTCACCACTCGCATCCACAGTATCTGTAAACGCTCTGACCTCTTCACCCGGTAATGGAAGGCCTTCACCATCTCCTGGGATTGGCTCGTAGTTACCAGTAAAGTCGTAACACTCAGCAGGCGCAAGCATACCAACCTGGATTGGATTCGAGTCTTTGTTGTCGATTACGACAATGCCGTCAATGGTGACATTGGAGGTATTACATACACTACCACTGTAATTGACTTGAAGACCGTATTCATTAATACCAGTATCTTCAAATCGATTCACGACGACGACACTACAGTCTTTCTCTAGAGACAATGAACCAGGGATGTTTTGGCTTGGGCATTCCCAATCTGCGTTGTCAGAAACCGCAACACCACCACCAGTTTCAAGTGCTGCGCTTACTTCTGCGTAGTTAGTGATACCGTTTTGGTCAATAATAAACGAACCATTAAACTCTTGCGTTTGTCCAACGGCGAGCATAGCTAAATTGAACACATGGTCACCAGCAGCCATATCGTTGTCAACGGCTGTAGTGTCTGTTGCCACAACATCATACAATGCAAAGTCACCGGTGTTTTCTACAGTGAGTTTATAGTTGTATTTCAAAGTGTTACCATTGACAACATCACCAAATGTACAAGTTTTAGTGATTTTAATGTCTGGTACGCCTGGTGTGTAACAGAATGAAATATGACTTAAGCCATAGTATCTACCATTTTTCCCTACAGGTGAATGCAGCAAGGCATCATCTTGATACAATAATCCATCTGTGAAGTAGTTATATAGGTTTCCGTCAGGACCACCTTTAACAAAGATAGCTTGCATAATCACAGGGCTATCACCTTGATCCCAACTGAAGGTTTTTGCCCCAGGTTGTTCATCAATAACCACTTCAAGCATGCCATCACCGAAAGTGCCGTCTGTAACTGGCTCAAGCTTGTATTCTATCAAACCATCGATCTCTGGAAGTAATTGTTGACAGGTGTTATTCCCTTCAACAAATATTGGTTGCACGCCTCGGCTTGAAGGGTCGCCAGCGGATGCGTAAACAATTTGAGAGCTCAGCACTAAGCTAACCGCTATGACCCAAGTAAACAGCTTAAACATGCTGCTGATATTGATCGCTGTAAGTATATTCTGGCTACATAAAGTGGAACAACGGTAACTCTTACTGCCCCACCAAGAGTTAAATATGGTTTTCATAAAACCTCCTTGTGTAAGTGGGCTCGCTACGTCCTTGAGCCCACATACGTGATAGTTTTCTCACAGAGTTAAACTGCGCCAGTTGACTAGCATAGAGTGTTCCATATTTAACCTTTTGTATTTGTTGATTATTTTTTATTTTTGTACAGAGGGGTGAACAGTTTGTTTATATTTTCATAAATGGTTGAGCTAAAACTTATTCGCTAAACGATTGAATATGTTTTAGTTAAATGAGTATTCAATTAGATGTGTAAAGGGTGTAACACTATGCACACAGGTGTTACACATCACCTTCACATTAGTGGGAGCAGGTGACTAAGCGTCTATTTCATTTTCATAATGGACAGTTTCAATACCGTCGCTTTTGCGCATCTGTCACAGGTGTAAACAATAAAGTGTCAATCTGTAACATTATCCTAGAACACGTATATATCTTTGTTATCGTAGGTTTTTTTGTCTCTTTTATTTTCTTTCTCTTTCTTTAAAATTGAACACTCTGTTCATTCTCTTCGCTGTTGAAAATATTTAGTTTAATAAAATCATAACCTTAAGTAGTGGCATGCTCTATGCGTTATACGAGCTCGAAACGAAAGTTGTATCTCGCTTTCACTTTTTCTTAAAAGGCAATTAATGACATAGGGACCTTCGTCTAGCTTTAGAAGCGTTCTAAGGAGTAGGTTATGAATTCTTGTAAGTCAGGTATCTGGCATACGATGAAGAGCTTTCTTTATGCAATATTTACAAGCTTGCTTATAGGTAGCTCTGCATTTGCAACACCAACAGATGGCGTATTTGAGTTAGAAGCAAATGCTAATGCGATAGATGACTCTGGAGTAGGTGCTCCAGATGACTGGTCAACGCCGCCAAACAGTGGTGGAGCATTAGTATTTAGCTTTGAGAATGACACGGCAACACCGGATACAACCTTTACTGGTGGTAATAAAGACATCAAAGACATACCGGAACTCGGTTGGAAGACTGGTACGGTACTTGATAAAGGGGACATTCTTCATGCGTATGCAGCGGCATACAACATTAATAATGACCTTGTACTCACCTTTGGTGCAGACCGCTTTGGTAACAGCGGTGATGCCTTCTTAGGTTTTTGGTTTTATCAAGACTCAGTCAGTACAAACCCAGACGGTACATTCACTGGTCAACATATTGCTGGCGACCTTTTGATTCAGGTGAATTATTTGCAAGGGGCAAACGATGGCCCTGAAATTTTGGTTCTTGAATGGGACACAACTTGTGCGAAAGCTGCTAACAATAATCCACAAGATGGTCAGTGTGCTGCGACAAACTTACGTTTGAAAGTTAAGACAAATGCACTGTGTTCACCAGGCGCGCAAGATGTGTGTGCTTCAACCAATACAACTGACTCACCTGCACCATGGGCGTATACGCCAAAAAGTGGTGTCGAAAATGTCTTCCCTCCAGAAACCTTCTTTGAAGGTGGTGTAAACCTTACTGAACTTCTACAAACAGACACCTGTTTTAGCTCGTTTGCAGCCGAAACAAGAGCATCAAGCAGTATTACCGCTCAGTTGAAAGACTTTGTGGTTGGTGACTTTGAGTTGTGTAGTGTTGATATCACTAAAACATGTAATCAAGCGGTCGTGAATGAAACAGAAGATGGTTACGTTTACTCATACAGCGGCGACGTGATTAATGATGGTGTCGGTACGCTCTACGATGTTGTTGTAGAGGATTTAGAAGCAGGTACTACACATAGCTTAGGTGCCATTGCTTCAGGTGACAGTGCTTCATACAGCGGCAGTTTTGAAAGTACAAGCAATGGTCTAACTAATACGGTGAAAGTCACAGCAGCTGCGACTCCGGGTGGCCAAGCGACCATTAGTGATACCGCAAGTGATCCATGTGAGTCATTGAGCTTGTCTCCAATGATTAGTGTAACGAAATCATGTGAAAGCGGCTTCAAACTTACTGAAAACGGTATCATTGCAGAAGTGAGCTTCTCGGGAATGGTATGTAACACAACGCCTGGACTTACTTTAGTGAATGTTTCTGTTGTGGATGACTCAGGTACGCCTGAGGATGCTTCTGATGACGTGACAGTAGTGGATAATATCGAACTCGCTTCGGATCAATGTCAGTCTTATACTGGTAGTTATATCCCAACGGCATTTAGCAATGCAGAAACGCAATCTTTCCGTGATACTGTGACAGCGGTTGGTTTCTTGAAAATCGATAATACTCAAGCGACGAATACAGCTTCTGCAGACTGTGATATTTGTCCTGCACCAAGCAACTAATTGACGTCTTGTGAATAAAAAGCCTGGAGTATTCTCCAGGCTTTTTCATATGAATTGCGTGATTTAGTTCGGTTTCCCTTTACCGTTTCCACCACCATTCCCACCAGAAGTCGATTGTAAGGTGATACTAATCGTCGCGGTTGAAGAAGATTGACCGTCACTGATCGTATAAGTAAATGAATCATTATTCTTAAACTTCTTCGAAGGTGTGTATTCAATGGAGCCATCACTCAGTACACGGGCGCTGCCTTTGTTTGGCTTAGCGACCGTAATGGCAAGAGAGGTCGATTGTTCAAACGAGTCATTATTTAACTGCTCGATGCGAACGACGGATTTATCACTGATCGTTACGCTATCATTCACCGCCTCAAGTGGTGACGTCGACTCAGACAACACTGTGTAAGATAGCTCGGTTTTGGCTGATTGTTCATTTTCAGCATCTATAACGTCAACGGCTATGCTATAAGAGTTCGGCTGAGCATCGCTGTTTGACGTAACCATGACCGTCGTTTCTTCACTCATGCCGGAAGGAACCGTCAAGGCGCTTGCGTCATAATTCCATCCGTCAGGAACGCTTAAAGCCGTTGTATAGGTCGCGTCTGCACATTCTGTATTGTTCTGGTTCGTCACTTTAAGATTATACGCTAACGTTTCTCCAGCATTTGCATCAGAACCTGATAGTGGGGTTAGAGAGAGTAGAGGCGATGTCGCAACACATTGCCCGGATTCACCACCAAATATGACACTGATCTGTGCGTTTTGACCATTAGCACTTTCCAAAGTAATCGACACACCTGTTTTGGGATCGGTGAACGTTCCACCAATTGGAAGAGCAGGGTCTTCCCAGTCATTACTCCCAAATAATTGTTTGAAAGTGGAGTCAGGCTTCATGTGTAGCAAGCGGCTACTTTTAAGATCACCGTCTGTCGCTAGGCGCACAACCACACCTTCTGTCACATCTTGGCGGTATACGATGTACGAACGGTCACGTAAAAAGCTGTCGTAGCCAAGAGCTTGTCGATATTCAACGTAAAACCATTGGCGCTGGCCTGTAATTGGATCGGTACCTCTTGGGATTTTTAAAACTTTTGATGAAGTACTTTCAAAATCTTCATAGGCATCAATAGAGTAAACACCATCACTAGAAATGATTTGAGCAGGGGAGGTCTGCCACCCTAAGTTTTCCAATTGGAAGGCGCTAAAGTAACCCATATCGTAGTTACCCATTGTATCGTAGCTATCACCGTACTCTATGACACGGCAATCACCAGCCAACGTACCGTCTTTA
This sequence comes from Vibrio sp. E14, assembly GCF_020515785.1. Taxonomy (NCBI): domain Bacteria; kingdom Pseudomonadati; phylum Pseudomonadota; class Gammaproteobacteria; order Vibrionales; family Vibrionaceae; genus Vibrio; species Vibrio sp. E14. The sequence continues at coordinate 1,010,248 of NZ_JAHPJI010000001.1, read as the reverse complement.
CAGTCGAGTGCGGAAGCGTGATGCAATCCAAAATTATGTCCTAATTCATGGGCGATAACTCGAGGCTCGAAAACCGCATTTATTGACGCTCTAGAGGGAGTTACTCCTTGACTACCAGAGCCTTCTGATGCACATCCAGTTTTGGTTGTTAAGTAGATAAAACGGTCATAGTTTGATAGTTGATATCCCGCAGTTTCAGCCATTTTGTTGGCTTCCGCTGCTACAGCATCATCATCGCAAATTTGGTTTGATATCGGTAAGATGAATGTTCCAGCAACATCACCAGATAGCCAAAGTTGCCCCTGGGACATTTGCGAATAGAAGTCGCTAACGGTATTAAAAACAACATGATGGGCGTCTTCTTTAGAGATCGGGATCTCTTGAGGGTTTTCTTGGAAATTGACGAGTACAACTAATGTTTTTTGTTCACCACTAGCCACTTGCTCAGCATAAGCCTCTGATGAAAAAGAATATGCTGACACGAGGGTTACAAAGCCAAGAGCTAGCAAGCGTAAATTTGACGCAACAAAGCCCAATTGAGGGAGGATGACCTTCTTCAATTTATATACCTACTTAATATTTTGATATTAAATGAAATTACAAATTCATAATGTTTTAAATAAATACCGAGCTCTACCCAAATAGAACCAGTAATTATCAAGTGTGCATTATGTTTTATAAAGTTTGTTTTATATTTGTGTATGTTTATTACTTTTAAACACGAGGCGAGATATTAGCAGAAGGGGTGGTTAAAATTCAACCATGCATTTCGGTTTTTATAAGTTTATGAATTATAATGTTTAACTACTTCTTATTAGTGGTTTTTATAAAAATAATAAGAAATAATATTGTATGCAACAAAAGCAGTTACAAAGACAGTAATAATATTACACCGTGTAATATGCAACATTCTTAATTGTTTGTTATTTCTTTTGTTTCCTATATAAATAAATTATTAAAATAAGACGCTATCAATTCCATAGAGAAAATTGTCAAATTAAAGAAATATTAATTTAGAAAAACAAGAGACTTATTATATCTGGATATAGGCAACGCCATTTTTGCCATTTTTCTTTATCTCATACATTGCATGATCGGCTTTTTGATAAACTTCATTAAACTGTTGTTTTCCTTTATCAAATAGACAAACACCGATGCTCATTCCAATCGTTACTTTATTTAAGTCCTGATTTATCGCAGGAATGATGGAACTTAAGAGTCGATCACAAAGTTGAGATATTTCTTCTTGATTTGAATAAGAGCTTAAAACGACAAACTCATCTCCTCCTATGCGTCCGACTTGAGACTTGCTTGGCGCAAGCTCTGTTAAGCTATTGGCGATATTGATGAGGAGAGTATCACCAGTATGATGGCCTAGCTGGTCGTTAACTGCTTTAAAATTATCTATATCAACAAACACTAAGGCAGACTGCTGAGACGGCTTGGTTTGAGGTTGATGATTAAAGTTTTCCTCAATTGCTTTTCTATTTAACAGTCCGGTCAATGGATCACTCGAAGCTAACTTAGCCAGTTGCTGCTCATATCGCTTTTCTTTTGTAATATCGATATGAGTGCCCATCATGCGTAGTGGTTCGCCATCAGAACCATACTCGACGATGCGCCCTCGATCGTAGACTCAACTATCACTGCCGTCTTTATGAATCATGCGATGAACTACCTCATAAAGGTCGGTTTTGCCAGCTAGGTGATCTTCAAATGCACCCACCGCAAGATCATAATCTTCAGGGTGGAGATTGTTTTTCCACGTTTCAACCGTCGCGGTTAACTCATGGGGCTGATAACCTAGCATTTTGCCCCACTGCATATTGAATATCGTCAAAGTACCTGAAGGAATATGCTGCTCCCACAAACACAGTCCATTACTGTCGAGTGCAGCATTCAACTTTTCTTGTAGTCGCGCATTTTTCCGCTTCAGCTCTTCATTTTCTTTTTCTAAGACGGCAATTCGAGTTAGATATTCTTCCATTTTGCGCATAATTTACGTCGTTTTCGGAGCGACAATATACGAAAAATACTTTGCAATTTCTATGATTGAGCTTGGAGATATAAGTATTGAATATGCGGTAAATAATAAAGAATCGGTGATGTTACTTAAGAGCAGCAAAGTAAATGCTTGGAAAAACAAAGAGGGAAATAGGGGATAAGCGAGGGGCTCTCCTGGTGCAAAGTCATAAATGAGGCCTTTGCACCGGGACTACTGAGGGTTAGCGGTTTAGTGCACCACAACGCTCAGGCTGGTAGGTGATATCGACAATTTCAATTGTCTTCACTTGATTATTTGGCATTGGCCATTCAAGTTTTTGACCAACAGACAAACCGATCAGTGCGCTGCCTACGGGCGCAAAAATGGAAATATCATCACTGCTTTTCAGCTCAGATGGGTAAACCAGTGTCTTTGTCATGGTTCTATCTTCACCTGCAAATTTAAACTCTACAGTTGAGTTCATCGTGACCACATTATCTGGCATTTGTTCTGGCTCAAGAACCGTCGCACGGTCTAGCTCTGCTTCTAGCTCAACAAGCTCCGCCGCGATGTTTGGCATTTTATCCAACAAAGCCGTGATTCGGTTCATATCTAAGCTTGAAATGTAGATAGAATTGTTTTCTGACATTTTATGACTCCCAAATAAAAGGCCGCCTCACAAACATGGGACGGCACTCTATATGTCAATTACGGTATCAATCATATGGATTTTATTCCATATGAACTAAATCAGATTCTAGTCTTTATAGTGCGACTTAGCTAGTAAAAGATTTTTGTTGTGAGACTTGATTTTTCTAAAACTTTCAGTCACTTCAGTTGTTCACCTTTAATAGCCTTGAAACTGCTAGGTTAAAACGAATGCTTTGTTTTTAAACAAAGCAGGGTTTATCGTTAGCGTGGTTTAACTCGACAATCATTGCCATTCTGTAAAAGCCAAAACTGTATAGCCCTTTGTGAGCATGACTGCGGTTATCTCATTTTGTAAAAACTACCAACATCCGTTAATAAATTACCTTTTACTCTTCAATATCAAGATAAAAACGTTCATCTACCCCTTTAGGGTAGTTTGAAATTGTAATTGATTTACATCATGTATTAATTTTCTTTCACAATTAACAATGAGCTCAGTGATAAGAACCTAACCCTTAGGAATTATAATGAGCAAGTTGAAGCTAGTAGTCATCGGTAACGGTATGGTAGGGCACCGTTATATTGAAGACTTAGTCGAGAAAGCTGATATCTCTAATATGGAGATTACCGTTTTCTGTGAAGAACCTCGTGTCGCATACGACCGTGTGCACCTTTCCTCTTACTTTTCTCACCACACTGCAGATGAACTTTCTTTAGTGAAAGAAGGCTTCTACGAGAAACACGGCATCAATATGTTGATCGGTGAACGTGCGATTAACATTAACCGTGAAAACCGCATTGTTTACTCAAGCACTGGCCGTGAAGTTCAATACGACAAGCTGATTCTTGCTACAGGCTCATTCCCATTTGTCCCGCCTATCAAAGGTCATGAAAGCAAAGACTGTTTTGTTTACCGCACGATCGAAGATCTAAAAGCGATTGAAGCGTGTGCGAAAAACAGCAAATCAGGCGTGGTTATCGGTGGTGGTCTTCTAGGTCTTGAAGCGGCAGGCGCACTAAAAGCATTGGGTGTAGAAACGCACGTTGTTGAGTTCGCACCAAAGCTGATGGCTGAGCAACTTGACCTTGCTGGTGGTAACCAACTTCGTCAAAAGATCGAGCGTATGGGTGTGAACGTTCATACTAGCAAAAATACGCTTGAGATTGCGCCAGAAGGTAAAAGTGCTCGCAACGTTATGCGTTTTGCTGACGGCACTGAGTTAGAAACAGACTTCATCGTATTTTCAGCGGGTATTCGCCCACAAGACAAACTGGCACGCCAAATGGAGCTAGAACTTGGCCCTCGTGGCGGTGTTGCCATCAACGACCACTGCCAGACTTCTGATGAGAACATCTACGCGATTGGTGAGTGTGCGTCTTGGAATGAAATGTTCTACGGCCTTGTTGCTCCGGGTTACAAGATGGCGACCGTTGCGGTTGATCACCTACTAGGTAACACAGAAAGCAAATTCGAAGGCGCTGATATGTCTGCGAAGCTGAAACTTCTTGGTGTAAAAGTAGGTTCAATCGGTGACGCGAACGGTCGTACTGAAGGTTGTAAGAGTTACGTTTACCAAAACGAAGAGCAAGAAGTTTACAAACGTCTTATCGTTTCTGAAGACAACAAGAAGCTGCTAGGTGCAGTACTCGTGGGTGATACGTCTGACTACGGCGATCTGCTTCAATTGATGTTGAACGAAATCGACCTACCAGAACACCCAGACGCATTGATCCTTCCTGCACACGCAGGCGCTGAGAAACCAGCACTAGGTGCAGACGCTCTACCAGAAAGCGCAGTGATCTGTTCATGTTTCGATGTAACCAAAGGCAAGATCGCACAAGCGGTTGCTGATGGCCACCATACATTGGGCGACATCAAAGCAGTGACTGGCGCTGGCACAGGCTGTGGTGGTTGTATTCCTCTAGTCACTTCTGTTCTAAACGCAGAGCTTGCTAAATCTGGTATTGAAGTGAAGAACGACGTTTGTGAGCACTTTGCTTACTCACGCCAAGAGCTATTCCACTTAATCCGTATTGAAGAGATCAAAACGTTTGATGAGCTTCTGGAGAGATGCGGTAAAGGTTACGGCTGTGAAGTATGTAAACCACTTGTGGGCTCTATTTTGGCGTCTTGCTGGGGTGAGCACATCCTTAAGCCACAACTGGTTAAGCTTCACGACACGAACGATAACTTCCTAGGTAACATCCAAAAGGACGGTACTTACTCTGTCATTCCACGTATGGCGGGTGGTGAAGTAACACCTCAAGCACTGGGTGCGCTAGCGAACGTTGCTGCTGAATACAACCTATACACCAAAGTAACCGGTGCTCAACGTATTGGTCTATTTGGTGCTCAAAAAGACGATCTTCCAGAGATCTGGCGCAAGCTTATCGACGCTGGTTTCGAAACAGGTCAAGCGTATGCGAAAGCACTTCGTATGGCGAAGACATGTGTTGGTTCAACATGGTGTCGTTACGGTGTTCAAGATTCTGTTGGTTTAGGCTCTTACATCGAGAACCGTTACAAAGGCATTCGTACGCCTCATAAGATGAAGTTCGGTGTTTCTGGTTGTACTCGTGAGTGTGCGGAAGCACAAGGTAAAGACCTTGGCATTATCGCGACTGACGCAGGTTGGAATATGTACGTTTGTGGTAACGGCGGCATGAAACCTCGTCACGCAGACCTACTAGCAAGCGATCTAGATAAAGAAACGCTAATCAAGTACATCGACCGCTTCATGATGTTCTACATCCGTACTGCTGCGCCACTACAACGCACATCAGTTTGGATGGAAAACATGGAAGGTGGTGTTGACTACCTACGCGAAGTGATTGTTGACGACAAACTTGGCATCAACGCTCAACTAGAAGCTGACGTAGCGAAGCTTGTAGACGAGTACGAGTGTGAGTGGACTGCGACTATCAACGACGAATCACAACTGACTCGTTTCGCACACTTCATCAACTCTGACAAGCGCGATGACAACGTTATGTTTGTACAAGAGCGTGAACAGCACCGCCCGGCAACTTTCACGGAAAAACACCCTGAAGCGAAAGGCGACATCCTACACGTAGCGATCACTGAAGCATAAGGGAAGGTTGATTATGTCATTTGAAAAGATTTGCCAAATCAGCGACATCGTACCGGGCACTGGCGTTTGTGCACTGGTTGATGGTCAGCAAGTTGCGGTATTCCGCCCAACACAAGCAGAAGAAGTGCTGGCGATCAGCAACACAGACCCGTTCTTCCAATCAAACGTGCTTTCTCGCGGTTTGATTTGTGAGCACCAAGGCGAACTCTGGGTAGCAAGCCCACTTAAAAAGCAACGCTTTAACCTGAAAACAGGTGCTTGTATGGAAGACGAGCATTTTAACGTGAAAGCGTACAAAACGCGCGTAACCAACGGTGAAGTAGAAATTTCTGCATAAGCTTGGTTTGCATTCCCTCCTCCTTAAGGGGAGGGAATGCACTGAGTACTTAGATTCAATAGACAAAGGCTTTCCAAGCGTCATCTTTGGGGAACAGGGAAGCGAGATGATGTCGACAGCAGTGGGTGTCAACGGGAAGCCTTTCTCTATTCAATCTTTAACTTTTTAACTTTCAATTTTGAATAAGGACACATTCATGTCTACAGACTTTAAACCTGCTGAATTCGTGCAAACCATGATCAACGTGGGTGAAGCGAAAATTAATACCAGCACTCGAGATCTTCTGCTTCGCGGCACGATGGCAGGTGTTATTCTGTCTCTTGCAGTGGTGGTTGCTATTACCGCGATTGTACAAACGGGCATTGGCCTTGTGGGGGCGCTTGTTTTCCCTGTGGGCTTTGTGATTCTCAGTGTGATGGGTTACGACCTTGTCACAGGTGTTTTTGGTCTTGCTCCTTTGGCTAAGTTTGCAAACCGTCCTGGTATCACTTGGGGTCGTATCTTCCGTTGTTGGGGTCTTGTAGGCTTGGGTAACCTTATCGGTTCTCTAATTGTGGCTTACCTAGTGGCTATCTCACTAACCGGTAACTTCTCTCTAGAACTGAACGCAGTAGCGAAGAAATTTGTGGCAGTTTCTACCGCACGTAGCCTTGGTTTTGAAAACATGGGTATGGACGGATGGATCACGTGTTTTGTACGCGCTATCTTCTGTAACCTAATGGTGTGCCTAGGCGTGATCGGCAACATGACGGCACGTTCAGTATCTGGTCGTGTAGCGATGATGTGGTTCCCAATCTTCATCTTCTTCGCGCTAGTATTCGAGCACACCGTGGTAAACATGTTCCTATTCCCACTGGGTATGATCTTAGGTGCGGATTTTGGTATCGCGACTTGGTTGAACTTCAACCTTATCCCAACCATCTTAGGTAACATCGTTGGTGGTCTCGTAATGACTTGTCTGCCACTGTATCTAACTCATGCGAAAACAGCGCCTTCTATCAACGTAGTTGAAGAAGAAGTAAAAGCAGAACCTGCAATCGCAAAATAAACCGCTTTATATGGCCCTATCTTTTGCGGGTAGGGCTATTCAACTCATTTAACTTTCAATAGATATTGTATTGATTTGGCTATAAAAAGTAATAACTCCTTGGGGTAGTTTAAACCTTAAATTAATAACGTGAGTGTTACTCTTTATATCCAAATTTCCGATAGGCGTTGATATGACTACTGCGAACTCATCTTTAAACAGCGGCTTTGTTTCTTTAGTTGGTGCAGGTCCGGGCGATCCAGACTTGCTGACGGTCAAAGGTTTGAAAGCCATTCAAGTGGCTGAAGTTGTGGTGTATGACCGATTGGTGTCGAAAGACATTCTTGAACTGGCTCACGCATCTGCTGAGATGATCTATGTAGGCAAGAAACTGGACTTTCACTGTGTACCTCAAGATCAAATTAACCAAATCTTGGTACAAAAAGCACAAGAAGGTAAACGCGTTGTGCGCCTAAAAGGTGGTGATTCTTTCATCTTTGGACGCGGCGGTGAAGAGTTAGAAGAGCTTTCAGAATATGGCATCAAATACGAAGTGGTGCCGGGGATCACCGCTGCGGCGGGTGCAACAGCTTACGCGGGTATTCCATTAACGCATCGTGACCACGCGCAAAGTGTTCAATTTATTACGGGTCACGTGCAAAAAGACGGTCGAGAAATTGAGTGGCATTCACTAGCGCAATCTAACAACACACTTGTGTTCTACATGGGTTTGAAGCAAAGCGGTCATATCATGGATAACCTGATCACTCATGGATTAGATCCAGAGATGTCATGCGCCATTATTGAAAATGGTACGCGTCCAGAGCAGCGCGTGTTCCAAGGAAAACTGAACGAACTTTCTGAATTGGCTGAGAAGGCGATCAGTCCAGCATTGATCGTCGTTGGCAGCGTGACTCAGTTGCACAACAAACTAGACTGGTTTAGAAAATAAGTTCGTCTAATGGTTAGATTTTGCAGGGGCTATGACGTCTCTGCATTTCTTGCTTACGCATTGGCATTTGATCAATCAAGTTGTTGATAAATGGCCAATCCGTTTCTGCGCCCCATCGGTATTTCTCTTGGCCATCTTTACCAAGTAAAATTGCGGTATGTGAGCCTTTTTCAATTTCATACAGCTTGGCAAGCATTTTCAAATCAAACTCTTCTTTGAGCCAAGCTGGAGACGTGTAACCTTGTTCTGTAATGACTAATGTGACCACGTCTCTGTCTTCCAACTCGCACTCATTCATGAGTGTTTCTAGTAAGAATTGTTTAACGTATTCATCGTTTTCTGGAGCGAAGTAAAGCACACTCCGATGCGGCCAGTACTTTGAATGTGCTGGATAACCGAATGCTGTCGATGACAAGATACAAGAAAGTAGTATCACTAGTAACTTTCCGCCCATGACAGTTCCCCTAGAAACCCAAATACCGTTTATACGTTAAGTTTAGTGGAATTGGCTCATTGTGCTTTTTCCAAAACTGACTTAGGGTAGGCAGCAAATAAAACAAGCGTAGAAAAGATGAATTCAGAAAGAAAACAAAAGATCGCCATTTTGGTTGATGTACAGAATGTGTATTACACCTGTCGCGAAGCGTATCGCAGTAATTTTGATTACAACCAGTTTTGGTATGTTGCCACACAAGGGAAAGAGGTGGTGAGTGCCCGTGCTTATGCCATCGCGAGTAACGATCCAAAACAGCGTCAGTTTCATCACATTTTACGCGGTGTTGGGTTCGAGGTAATGCTTAAACCCTATATTCAGCGTCGTGACGGCAGCTCGAAAGGCGACTGGGATGTCGGTATTACTCTTGATGCGATTGAAATTGCCCCTGAAGTTGAAGAAGTGATTCTCGTTTCTGGAGATGGGGACTTTAGTCTTCTGGTGGAACGAATTCAGAAGCGCTTCAATAAAACGGTGACCGTTTATGGTGTGCCTAAGCTAACATCCCAAACTCTGATTGATTGTGCAGATAACTTTGTCGCGATTGATGATGACTTCTTATTGTAATCACTAACGTGACAAAGAAAAGGCGAGTCATTCAGGCTGTACGCTAACGTACAATGACTCGCCTCTAATTTATTGTTGATTTGGCTAATTATGAAGGAATGATCATTTGTCCTAACAAGTAGCCCAGACAGCAAGCACCAATCACACCAATCAAGCCTACCGACATAAATGAGTGGTTGAAGTACCACTTACCAATCTTAGTGGTACCTGACGTATCGAAGTTCACTGTCGCGATATCTGAAGGGTAGTTCGGAATAAAGAAGTAACCGTATACCGCAGGCATTAGGCCGATAAGCAGTGCCGGATCCAGACCCAAGCCAAGACCAACAGGCAGCATCATACGAGCCGTTGCTGCTTGAGAGTTCACCACAACCGATACAATGAACAACGCAAGCGCGAACGTCCAAGGGTAGTTGGTTACCATCTCAACGATGCCAGATTTGAACTGAGGCATTGCGTATTGGAAGTAAGTATCTGACATCCAAGCGATACCGAAGATAGCAATGGCAGCCACCATACCTGATTTGAATACTACGCCGTTTGGTACGTCACGTGGGTCAGTTTTGGTTGCAAGCAAAATGATACCGCCGAAGCAGAGCATCATCATTTGAATCACAACGGCCATGCTGATTGGTTTCGCGCCATCCACGATGGTACGAATGTCCGGCCACATCGCGATAACGACGATAACCAAGATAGAAGCGATGAACAGCAACACAGAGTTACGAGCACTTGTTGGTAGCACTTCATCAAGAGACGTTGCAGTGGTGTTGAGGATCTTTTCACGCCACACCGGATCTTTTAAACGCTCTTGGTATTCTTCATCGTCTTCCAGTTCTTTACCGCGTTTTAGGCTGTAAAGTGACATCAGCAACGTACCGAATAGCGTCGCTGGAACAGTAACGAGCAGAATAGAAAGCAGAGTGATCTCGTGTTGAATATCGGACAGCTGGGCCAAGTAGTAAACCACTGCCGCTGAAATTGGAGAGGCCGTAATCGCGATTTGCGAAGCGACGGAAGCGGCTGCCATTGGACGTTCTGGACGAATGCCGTTTTTCAGTGCAACGTCGCCAATGATTGGCATGATGGAGTAAACCGCGTGACCTGTACCGAGCAAGAAGGTCATAAAGTAAGTAACAAAAGGAGCGATCAGGGTGACGCGTTTTGGGTTTTTACGAAGCACACGTTCGGCAACTTGCAGCATGTATTTCAAACCACCAGCCGCTTCAAGAATGGATGCACATGTTACCACCGCTAAGATGATCAACATAACGGTGACAGGAGGGGAGGTTGGTGGCATCTTAAAGATGAAGACTTCAATCACCAAACCAATACCAGATACGACCCCAAGGCCTATACCACCATAACGTGAGCCGATATACAGCATCACGAGCAAAAATAGAAACTCAAGATACAACATGTGGATTTCCTTATTCAAAACAGGGGGCTATATAGCCAAATTACTTAATTACATTGTCCCGATATTCAGAAAGAAAATACTTCATGTTGTTCACACTCCTTTGGATAAGAAACAGCAATATTCAATTATTGGCAATAACTCACGCTACACAGGGAAACTGTTAACACAGTTTTATCAGGGTGTTTTTATGCTGTGTATTTTTGCGATCATGTCAGCGCTAAATGCGAAGAGGTTTAAGAGTTTGTTGCTATTCATCGCATACGTAACCAGACCTTACAGGCGCAAAGAGCTTGAAAATAGAGACATAAACCACACATGAGAATAGGCTCTTGCCATGCGAACACAAAAGATAATAGTTTGCATTGCGATTGGTGCTTGGGTATAAAGGTGTCAGAATGACTACACCAAAAATAAACCATCATGTCTGAGCAATTTTTCCCGCAACTATTTCAAACTTCGAGTGAGATTACGCCTTACCTTCACGGTGATATTGGCGAAATAGGGCAAGAAGTTATTCATATCAAAAACGATATCAATCCGATCATTCAGGGCCTTTACCAACAGTTGTCTGAGGCTCATCCGGAAGCGGGGAAAGCGTATTGGTTGACGAGAACGTGGGATTTGTTGTGTTGGCAGCCTGTTTATGTTGCGTTCATTTCTATTTACGGTTTCCACACGTTGCCAAACATTTGTGAGATGGCGCAGCACCTCAAGCCTTGTTTTGTGTCTGGATATCGATTCGCTGACGAAACACATATACATGGTAAGCCAGAAGAATTAATAAAAGAGGCCGGACGTCAAATTCGAGAGTTGTTCGATTTCTACCAAAAAGAAATGAGTCAATGGACGCGCATTCGCCCAGGTTTCACTTATCAATTGATGTCGGATGGGATCATGGCTTGTTTGATTCGTCTTCAACAGCGTTTTCCGCAAATGACCAACACGACATTGCGTGAGCATGCCATCTTGTGGTTACAGGCATTGGGTTTAGATGCCAACAATAGTCATTCACTTTATGAGACGTCACTGGATCAGCCGCTCAAATTGGTCAGAAAAAGCTGTTGTTTAGTCTATAAGTGTGAAGGCAGAAAGCTTTGTGAAGATTGTCCTCGTTTAGAAAAAAATCGACAGTTTATGAGCAAGCATAATCCTAATTAACATTTGGTTAACTTATGTAACAGTGCTCGATTTGAGAGTGAGAATAAGTATCATTGCATGCTCTTGTTGACAACAAAAGATAAATACAATGATAAAAAGGACGTTTTCTCTTAATCTCATCGTACTTGCGATGAGCAGTGGATACGCAGTTAGCTCAATAGCTGCGGAAGAACTTCAACAAACATCAACACCAAGTGATGAACAAATGGTGGTCGTGGGCAGTGTGATGCCGAAATCGATCTCTGATATTCCAGGAACGGTTTGGTTTGTAGGGCAAGAGGAAATTGCCCAACAATATCGCGCGGGCAAGACACTTGGTGACATTCTTTCTGCAACCATTCCTTCGTTAGACGTTGGTACGGGTGGTCGAACTAACTACGGCCAGAACCTGCGTGGCAGAGCGATGTTGGTGATGATTGATGGTGTCTCACTGCAGTCTTCTCGCCCAATTAGTCGTCAGCTTGATGCGATTGACCCATTCAACATCGAGCGAATTGAAGTACTATCTGGTGCAACCTCCATTTATGGTGCTGGCGCTACAGGTGGTGTTATCAACATTATCACCAAGAAAGCTTACTCCGATGACTTGTCATTTGAATCGTATGTCAGTGGCTCTACAGGTTTTAACAGCAGCGACGATTTTGATTACAAATTAGCCCAGTCTATTTCCGGTGGTAACGATCGAATTGCCGCTAGGGGTTCGGTTGTGTACACCGAGACACAAGGTGCATTTGACGCAAATGGCGACATTGTCACCCCAGATATTTCCCAAGGTTCTCTGCAATACAACTCGACGCTTGATGTGATGGGATCGACAGAGATTCAAATCTCCGAAGCCAGCAAGTTAAACCTTCTCGCACAATACTATGACAGCCAGCAAGATTCGCCATACGGCTTGTACATTGTTAACAATAAATTTGTTGATGTACGAGAGGGATTCGATTCCGATCGTGAACACGGTACAGAGCGAGTTCTCTTAAGCGCGAACTACGCTCACGACAGCGTATTCGGCCATCAACTGATTGGCGAGTTATCTTACCGAAGTGAAGACCAAACGTTTACTCCTTATTACCAAGGTGCTTCTCAGCAAAAGACAGAGGTTTTTGCTGGACGTTTGGCACTGGCAAAAAACTGGGAATCATTCAACCTTGTTTATGGTGTTGATGCGTATTTAGACCGTTTTGAGAGCAATCAAGCTCTATTCGAACCAAGCATTGCAAACAACTCTGGAAACTTGATTAATAAAACGTACGCCGAAGTTGGTCGTTACCCAGGTGTAGATGTAACGTCTTACGCAATGTTTGTTCAAGGTGACTATCAAATTAATCAAGATTGGTCCGTTCAAGCAGGCTACCGCTATCAATACATGGACAACAAGATTGATGACTTTGTTGCCTATAGCGTACAAAAGAAGATTGCCTCGGGTAAGGGGGTGTCAGCGGATGCGGTACCGGGTGGCAGCACCGACTACTCTGTAAGTCTGTTTAATTTGGGCACCATTTATCAGCTTAATGATGAATCTCAACTTTGGGCAAACTTCTCCCAAGGTTTCGAACTTGCTGACCCTGCGAAGTACTATGGTCAAGGCAGCTATGACGCTGTGGATGCAAACGGGCACTATGCGTTGAACAACAGCATTAATGTGTCTGACTCAAAAATGTCAGGTATTAAAACGGACAGCTATGAGATCGGTTACCGTCTTGATACCAACTCTCTTGCGCTTCAGGCGGCAGGCTACTACTCGCTTTCCGACAACTCCATCAAGTATGATAGAAAAACGTTGTTGATTACGAATGTTGACGACGAGCAGCGTGTTTACGGTGCAGAAGCAAACATCAATTACTGGGTGACCCGCGATATCCTGTTAGGGGCATCAGGACACTACGTAGTTTCTGAGCTGAAAACCGATGGTAAATGGGAAGATTTGAGCGCAGGTAAAGCCAGTACGTCTAAGGCTAATGCATGGGCTGCATACTACCAAGATTCGTACTCGATTCGTCTACAAAGTCAGACGATGTTTGATTACGAAGATGACGCCAACAATAAGTTGGAGGGCTACACCACGTTTGATCTTCTGGGTAATGTAACACTACCTGTTGGGCAGTTAGGCTTTGGTATTCAAAACCTATTTGACGAAAACTACACAACCGCTTGGGGTCAACGTGCGCAGATTCTTTATGCGGCACACTACGATGCAGCAGCTTACGACTACAAAGGAAGAGGTCGCACATTCACACTGAACTACAGTGTTGAATATTAAAGTCAATTCTCTCCGTACAATAAACAAAAAAGCCGCATAAAGCGGCTTTTCTTTTAGGCTTGATCTGTCGGCACTGTGCCTACAACATTTTCCGTGCTTTCCGAAGCTTGGTTTTGCTCTTCAGCTTCCATTTTTGCACGTTCAGCTTTGGAGATATAACGCGGCTTATTGCTCTTATGTAGCTTAGCGTTATGCTTCTTCTGCTTCGCTTTTAAGATCTGATTGATTTTCTTCTTGCGGTTCATGGTGGTGGTCCTTTAATTTAGCGGGGCAGGATAGTTATTTTTTTATCAAGTTACAACTAAATAAGCCCTTACGTCGGTCGCAAGATTCAAGTACGTTTCTATGTCCAATCATCTCTCGCGTTTTAATGGAGTCAAAATGAAAACACTGATCACTGAACGTTTGATATTACGTCTTGTGAGTGTAGATGATGCACCATTCATATTAGAACTTTATAACCACCCAGACTTTTACCGTTTTGTCGGAGATAAACAAATTCGTACTGAATATGAAGCGGCGCGTTATATAAAAGAAAACATGCTACGCATGCAAAAAGTTAAAGGTGTGAGTTTACTCGTAGTAGAGAAAAAAGACGATGGACAACCGATCGGTATTTGTGGGCTAGTTAAACGTGACACATTGCAACACTACGACCTTGGGTATGGTTTTTTACCTTCTGCTTATGGTTGCGTCTACGGAGTCGAGTCGGCAACCGCGGTGCTGGAATATGCTCGAGAGAGAATGAAACTCGATAAGTTGGCTGCCATCACCAACAATGACAATATTCGTAGTATAAGTTTGCTCAAAAAACTGGGCTTTGAGTTTGAACGAGTTGAGCAGCAATACGATAATGGTCGAACGTTAGAACTTTACACAATGACGTTGTGATTTTTGGAAGCTCATGAGCGATATTTTACTTGGCAAGCTCGCCACTGAATTTAAGACGGTAAAAGCCATGGTAGAGGTTTACTGTCACGATCACCATGGAACAAAAAGTGACTTGTGCTCAGAATGTCGTGAGCTGCTTGAATACGCAGAAGTTCGTCTTGACCGCTGTCCTTATGGAGAGAATAAACCGACGTGTAACAAGTGTCCGATTCACTGTTATAAACCGGATCCGAAAGAGCAAATGCGTTTGGTGATGCGTTACTCTGGCCCCAGAATGCTACTGAAACATCCCATCTTGGCGGTTCGTCATTTACTTCATGAAAAGCGCGCGGTACCGGAAAAACCTGTAGCGAACGCGTCAAACCGTCACAAACGTTTATCTAAACAAAAAAGCGAAGAATAAAAAACGAGGGCGACATGCCCTCGTTTTCGTTGAGTAGAAGTTGCGTGGTTAGAGGCCAGCGGCCATACGCTGCTTAGTTTTGCTCGCTGCAAGTAGCATGTATACGCCAGTCGCAACCAAAGCGGCAAACAAGTAGCCTAGTAAGCCATGTTCTTGGCCCATAAATTTATCAGCCACAACCGGGCCAGCAACAGAGCCAATGCTGTAGCTGAACAGCATGACTTGTGTGGCAGAGACAATAAAGCGCTCATCAAGTCCTTCACAACCTAAGTTGATCGCAATTGGGTACAAGGCAAAAGTAGCTGCACCTAAAAAGAATAAAGCAGCAGCTAATACCACGGCTGACGATGAAATAAAGGTCAAACCGATCGAAAAAATACCCAAAATACAGAAGAACGCCATTAGCACTGTGCGGCTCATGTATTTGTTCAATGTGGTCACCATTGGTTGAACCAACATGCCACCTAGGATCACTAGTGCCATCAATGTACCAATGTCTTGATGGTTGATTTTACGGTTAGTTAGCTCAACAGGCATTAATCCGTATATCGCGCCTAAGGTCAAACCTGATACAACACAACCAATAATTGCAGCATGGTTTAGCTTGGCAATTTGCTTAAATGACAAAGCGGTTGATTCATGGCTGTTTGGTTGTTCACACTCAATAAACATCAGCACCAACATCGCCATTAGGATCAGCGTTGTGATTGCAATGAACGGAACACCGCCACTTACGCCAAGTACACCAATGCCAAATTGGCCTAATGCAGAACCGCCATAAAGCGATAGCATGTACAAGCTCAAACGTTTTGCACGTGATGCTTCGTCGCCAGACATTAGCCAAGATTCAACAATGACAAAAACGCCCGCAACGGCAATACCTGCGATAAAACGAGCAGCAAGCCACACTAACCCATTAGCAAAAATGGGTAGCGTGACAATCGTTAGCGAGAATGCCGCTAAGCAGCCAATAAACGCTTTGCGGTGACCAACTTGACGCACGACACGTTCAATAAACATCGCGCCAACCAATAAGCCGCCATAAAAAACACTCGCCAACCAACTCGCATAATCTGCTGAGATGTTGTATTCACCGAGCATGAGAGGGATCAAGCTCATTAAATAGCCCGAAGCCACCGCATAAAGAGACAGTGCGACGACTGGAACTGTAACTCGTGGTGATGCTGCAGGAACGACTGTGTTTTCCACTGTTTTGCGCCTATAAGTTAAATGAAATCTATGGGTTATTCGGCGCGAATATGAGGCTAATAGTTAGGCAAGTAAAATGATTAATTTAAGTCGTTTCGACAAATAATATTTGTTAAATAGATAGGTCGATAAGTTGCATAAAAACGCCAACCTACCAGTGAGGTTGGCGTGGAGGATTACTTATTAAGTGCTTGATTTAACCATTGATCAAACTGACTCTTAGGCAGCGCACCATTGATCATATCAACGCGTTGACCGTTCTTGAAAACCATGATGGTAGGAATGCTTCGAATGCCAAATTGTGCAGCGAGCGCTTGTTGTGCTTCTGTATCAATCTTTACAAAACGAGCCGTTCCTGCTTGTTCATGAGCGACATCCGAGAAAACAGGGGCAAAACCGACGCACGGATTACACCAATGGGCCCAAAAGTCGACGACAACAGGCGTATCACTTTGTAATAGAGCAGAAAAGTTATCTTGCGTTCCCTCGATAGGCGCGCCATCAAAAAGTGCACTTTTACATTTACCGCAAGTTGCAGGTTCTGCAACACGCTCATTAGGGACACGATTCAGACCGCCGCATGAAGGGCAGCGAGTTTTAAACGATGACATGACTTCTTCCTTAATTACGTATTGATGAAAACATGACTTACCAGTCAGCCTCATTATTTGTATACTTATTTTTTAACCTGCCGAAATAACGCAGAGCAGGTTTGTATTTGAGCCTAAGGTTCTAAGAAATTTTATTAAAATACAACAATAAATAGGTCTGCGATGACAAATTACTACGCTGAAATTACAGGTTGGGGGAAATGTGTACCTCCTGCCGTGCTCTCTAACGATGATCTTAGCACTTTCCTTGATACTTCAGATGAGTGGATTCGTACCCGCACCGGTATCGAAAACCGCCGTATTAGCCATGTAAATACTTCAGACATGGCAACCGTTGCTGCCAAACACGCATTGGCGCGCGCGGGCGTTGACGCAAGCGACGTTGATTTAATCATTGTGGCGACTTGTTCTCCGGATTCACTTATTCCAAACATCGCATCTAAAATACAGCAGAACTTGGGCATTCGTTCTGCGGCGGCCTTTGATTTAAATGCCGCATGTACGGGATTTGTCTACGGCCTTGAAACGGGCACACGTTTGATTCAATCAGGTAACTATCGCAACGCGATCATTATTGGCGCGGAAAGATTGTCTTTCTACATCGATTGGGCCATGCGAGATACCGCTGTTCTATTTGGTGATGGCGCGGGCGCCGTTGTGTTATCAAGAACAGAAAAAGAAACGGGTCTACTGCAATCTCAAATTGGTTGTGACGCTAAAGGTCGCGATATTCTATCCGTGCCAAAGTTTGGTACTTGTATGGATCGCTTTGCGGAAGACAACGGTTACTGGGATTTCAATTTTGTAGGACAAGAAATTTTCAAACGTGCGGTAAAAGGCATGGGGCTAGCTGCGAAAACCGTGCTTAAAGCATCACAGTTAACTACCGACCAAATCGACGTTGTTATTCCTCATCAAGCGAATATTCGTATTATTCAAACCCTATGTGACCTATCTGGGATCCCACACGACAAAGCGTTTGTGAACATCCAAAACTACGGTAATACTTCTGCAGCGACGGTGCCAATTGCATTATGTGAAGCGGTAGAGCAAGGCCGAGTTAACCCAGGTGATAACATGCTTCTTGCTGCATTTGGTGCAGGTTTGACATGGGGGGCGGCAGTATTGAAATGGGGTGACCGCGTAACGCCAATTGGTGAAAGTGATGCGGCTCTGCCTGAATGTGAGCAATCCGCGCTAGAATTACTTGAGCGTGCCATTAAGCTGTGTAACGAGCGCCGTCGCGACGAAGCGTAACGGACACTCAGCGGGAATGATATTGAGAAGGGAGCGTAAATGCTCCCTTTTTCATGACACGTTAATTAAGAGCTCATTAAAGCAGCTTAAGCCATAAAACCAAGGTTTGAGCTAGCAAAATTGCGGATATTCGGGAACACGTATTCCAATGCCGCGTTATCACTCACGCCCATCCATTGCGCGAGGGTTGAGCCCACTTGATCAGCTGCAATTTGGGGTATGAGTCGACCTTGAGAATAGTCATCGTTACCACCCAATACTAGTTCAGGCCATGTGCCGATAGGTCGCTGACCATTCACCGCGCCCCCAATCAATAGTTGATGACCACCCCAACCGTGATCGGTGCCGTTACCGTTGCTTGTCATCCGTCGACCAAAGTCAGACATTGTAAAAGAGGTGACTTGCTTGTTTAGCCCCAACCGCGTAATCGCACGATACATTGCTAAGAGGTTAGTCGCTAGATCTTCGAGTAGTACGGGGTGTCGAACTAATTGAGAATCGTGTAGGTCGTAGCCAGAGTGTTTAACGAAGAAGACTTGTCGTTGTTGCTTTAACACATCTTGGCTTGCGATCAATTTATAGACGGTTTGCATCTGCTTGCCGAGTGTTGATGAGGTGAACAGCGGCGCGTCATCAATATGATTGAGTTGCTCGCTTAGCACGCGGCTCATCATCATCGACTCATCAACCATCAAATTAAAGTGACCACTAAACGGATTCTCTGTTTGATGAGAAAGCAGTTGGTCATAGATCCCCTTGTATAGCGGGTTATCAATCGCGGTAAGCTGAACCGCACGGTCTTTTTTCAGCACGGTTTGGCGGTGTTCCATCGCGCGTAACCAAAGCGAGTTCCCGTGCACACTGTATAGCGGGGTTATTTCTGATTCAGAAGTTAATACGTCCAACATTCTTCCTGCCCAACCCAAGTTGCTAGATTCTTGCATACCACCAAGTAACCAAGCGTCAGTTTGTGAATTGTGGGAAAACAGTTGCTCGGGAAGTGACGCTTCACCTAGCTCAATCGCTTGTTTTGTAACGGGATGGTTGAGAATGCCGCTATTGAGCACGATATTGGCATCGCCTTGTTCGAAAATTGAAGACAGCGCCTTTAGTTTGGGGTGTAAGCCAAGTTCTACTAGGTTATCCGAGCCATCGGTGGTACGCAAATTGATAGGGAGTATGTCGTCTTTGGCGACAGAAAGAGCCCCTCTGACTTTGGCATATTGGTTATAGTGCGCGTCAGACAACGGCAGTACAGTGTTGAACGCATCGTTTCCACCTGCTAAATAGACACATATTAATGCTCGAAAGTCATTAGATGGCGCCGCGAGAGAATAACCCGGTAGACCAAGCGAAGCTAAAGCGCCCATCGATGCAGTGCTTTTTATAAAATGTCGTCGTGAAATATCCATAATCCACTCCTAATCCTGAATATAGAATTCATCGCCGGAAATGGCGGTAAAAATCACCAAGGCGAGCTTTGTTGTTGGCACATAGTCCTCACGATATTCATCTAACACGGTGAGCATGAGTTTTTTTAATTCCGCCGAGGCCGTTCCAGCAAAGAAGCGTGCGTTAACCAGCTCGACTAAGGCATCGTGATCATCCAAAAGAAGATAAAACTCGCCGAGATCGAGAGTGTAGGAATCACCGCCGCCTCTGCGAGTGCTGGTCAACATATAGTTGACCAAATCGGTATAAACAGACCAGTTCAGTAGCTCATACTCCGGAGAGCTAATACCAGACTCCGTAAACTCGTTAGATGGTTGGTAGTCAGGAGAGTAAAAATTAAATACGGAAGGAGAACGAAGAGGTCCTTGATTGGCGATATTCATCATCGTAGTAGCGTCTTCGTAACGTGTAGATTTGATTGTAAAACCCGCTGCTCGATGAAAATTAGTTAGGACCAGTATTGGCTCTTTCACTTTTATTGGCGGGGTATCTGTCATGCCTAGAGCCTCAGAATCGAGCAAGATGGCATGAATGACCGCGTTTAAATCTCCTTTTTCTCCTTTGCCATTGTTATTGAATACCGAAGCAACACGTGCGATGTACTCCGGACTTGGATTCGAAGTTACAAAACGTTGGATAAGTAGCTTAGAAACAAACGGCGCCATGTTTGGATGAGACATCAAAATATCGATCACTTTTGAAAGCTCTTCTTGCGCAGTTAAACCAGCAGGAATTGTGTTACCAAGCAATCGTTTCTCGCCACCATCGTGTCGGTGGCTGATGACTCGCATCGGTTCAACAAACGCTAAATCGGCATTTTTCCACCCAGTTAATGCTCGAGCGAGCTCTTGAATATCCGTTTGGGTATATGTGGGGATAGGCTTACCCGTTGTACGATCAAGCTTTTTACTGCCATCGATATTCAGTTCATACAAGCCTAGGGTGAACAACTGCATCAACTCTCGAGCGAAGTTCTCATCAGGTAATGCCCCCGTCGTGTTGTTCTCTTTTGCGCTACCGAGCATGGACAAATAGCTGCCCATAACAGGATGAATGGAAACGTCATATAATAAATCTCGGTAGTTGCCAAAAGCGTTAGCAATCAATACATCATAGTAGTCGACTAGACCAGTGGGCTTATTGGAAAGAACACCGCCATAGCGAGAGACCACTAAGATCTGGCTTAATGCATACGCCATGCGTTGTCTGAGTTGATCATCAGCAGTAATAACAATTTGATACCAAGCGTTTTCTCGATTGGATTGTGCGCCTTTGGAAAAAGGTGTCCGATAGAGCGGTTGATGATAGGTGGCAGGAAGGTGGATTTGTTGAGATATCCAACTTTCCATCCCGACTTCTTCTACCTCATCAATTAATGTTGATGTTGGCCCAAAAGTGCTCTGATAGAGGAAACGCGCAACGGTTTGATCGGAGGGCGTTAGTTCCATTTCTGCTGGTACTGAAGGGACGTAACTTAGTAATAAGATAATCAACCCTAGTACCCAACAAGAGATTTCATTTTGTTTCTGACGTCTCATAGTTAACTCGCTTACCCGAGGGAACGACTTAAATCCATTTAACGGGAGTGATTAAGCTCATTTGAGCTAAATAATAAATTTAGGAAAATCAAGCAGCTGCAGGAACGAGTATAGTCTCTATAAGTGACTAACAAAAAACTCAATCTATGAATTTGGTACTTTAGTGCTAGATGTTTTTGATACTTATTTAGGTAACGTACTGATATTTAATATCGCGTGAGAATAGGGTCAAACAGTGATATAGCGAGGAATGTGTGGTGATACTGCAATAATGCGGTCAACGTGAGAGTGATGCAATCATTAAGTCTGCAATATAACTTAAACTAATTTATGAGCTAATAAATAAAGTTGTTTTATTGGCACAAGAGAAAACCGCATGGGTGTTCTCGTGTACAAAGTAAAAGGATTATTTTCTAGCAAGTTTATGGTGAGCCCGGGAGAAGTGATCGGCACAAAATGCGCCAACAATCGAGAGTTCGCCAGCCAGACAAAGCGCAGCTGCGACTTCGGCTAAGGCTTTCGCTTTGCCGTTGCCGTGCAAACCTAAAATATCCAAACATGCTTTTTGCGTAGGAAGGCCAGTGCCCCCGCCAACCGTTCCCACCATGATGTTTGGCAAGGTTACGCACGCGTACAAGTTGCCTTGAGCGTCCACATCCATACGAGTGATACCAATGGCAGACTCTGCAACACAAGCGGCATCTTGACCGCAAGCAATGTACAGCGCGGCAAGAGCGTTTGCGTAATGCGCGTTGACGCCAATTGTCCCGCTGAGTAAACCGCCCACCGTGGTCATTTTGCCAAATTGAACCATAGACTCCGGCGTGGTATGCAGATATTTTTCCACCAACTCTGCTGGAATGGTCACTTCGGCGGATACTTTCTTACCGCGTACCGAGCGCAGCGTGTGCGCGTTTGGTTTTTTGTCGCCTGATAAGTTGCCATCCAAGAATGCTTGAGTTGGTTTGATTGGGCTGGTCGCCAAAATATGATGGAACACTTCGTTTGTTGCGATGGTCACCATGTTTTGTCCGGAAGCGTCACCGGTCACGTATTCAAAGACCAAATAAACGTGGTTTCCTTCGATATTTACATTGATATCTTTGAGTTTGCCATGTGAGGTGGTGGATTCCGCAATTTGACGAAATACTTCAAACTGGGTAACAACCCAACTGACGAACTGGCCAGAGCTTGCAAGGTTATTAAAGGCGAACACTGGTGTTCGGCTCACCCCTTCACTCAGTAACAATGCGCTTACGCCACCAGCGGCGGTAATAAGATTTGCGCCACGGTTGTAGGAAGCGACTAACGCGGCTTCTGTCGTTGCGAGCGGAACCAAAAAGTCATCGTTCGCATACAAACCGTTGACGCGTAAAGGACCTGCGATGCCGACCGGCACATTGACAGTACCAATGAAGTGCTCGATGTTGTTGGAGTAAGCGTCGCAATGTGACTGTGTGAAAGGATCAAGAAGATGATCTTTATTGGTCACGTGTTCCAATACTTGCCAACGGCGCGCCAAATGCTTATCCGATAGGCCAGGGCTTAAGCAGAGACGTTTCTCTGGCTTGTGAAACTTCGGTTCTAATGCCGATTGAATCTTACTGCTGGTTTCGATATCGGAAAGGGCGGAGCTTTGAACAGGGTTATCTTGGTTTAACTTCGGCATACAAACGTTAACTGAAAAATCGAACCAAAGATTGTAGTGATTGAGGCTTTGATTACAACGTTGATTATACGTTTTGCAACAAATACCACTGTGCAAGCGCTTTTATTATCCAAGTGATTTGATATTGGAGCGGCGAATTTACCGGAAATAAATGGGTTTTGACAATGAATGTTGCAGTGAATAGAGGAATCTATGGTTCTCAGAGAACTTAGATGGTTTAGACCGCAGCGGCTTTGAGTCGATAAGGTGTAAGAATGAGTGTCTTAAAACCGGACAGGCTCAATCTATGAGAGGAATAAATTGTCTAACCCAGTCCCTTGGGTCAGACGCTAGCTTGAATCCGTTATTCAGAAGTTAGTTAAAGGCGCGAGCCACACATCCCGCACTTTGAATACGGTAATGGCCAACGTAAGCAGGAACAAATACCGATTGTCCTTTCGCGGCGGTTAACGTCTCACCGTTATCACTGATGAGTGTCAGGTCGGCATCAATCGCCATCAAAATCTCTGCGCTGTTTGCCTCAACCACTTCATTGTTCGGTTGGTTTAGAATGCAGAAACTAAAGTCTGCCACTGGAACGGGGTAAAGGCTCTGGCAACCATTTGCATTGGGTTCAAGAATAAGGCTGTTAAACGGCTTAGGCACAAAGTCTGTGCATTTAACCAGTTCTTCAACATCCATATGTTTCGGCGTGAGTCCTGCACGCAAAACGTTATCTGAGTTCGCCATGATCTCTAATCCCGTACCTTTAATGTAAGCGTGTGGCGTTCTTGCGCTCAGGAACATCGCTTCGCCAAGTTGCAGCGTGATGACATTCAACAGTAATGGCGCAAACAAGCCGACATCGCCGGGGTATTGAGTGGATAGATCCAAGATGAGCTGGAAAACGTCGCTGTCAGTGCCTTGCTCCGATTGACGTGAAGCGTGGGCAAGAAGCTGTTTCAGTGCTCGCTCTTTTGTTTCTCCTTCCATGGTCAGAATGTGCACAAAGAAATCTCGCAAACCTTGTGAGTTGATTTCGCGTTTGAATGCATCTAATGGCGCGCGTAGCTCATCGATATCACAAAGGCTAAATGCCTCAATAATCTCGGCATACGAGCGAAAACCGTTCATGGCTTGGTAACTTGTCAGTGCGTATACCAACTCAGGTTTGTGGTTTGGATCTTTGTAGTTACGATGGCTCGCGTTTAGTGGGATGCCAGCACTTTGCTCTTTTTCGAAACCTATTTCAGCATCTTGTTTACTTGGGTGAACTTGAATCGACAGTGCGTGTTCGGCCGCTAAGATCTTAAACAGAAAGGGCAGGTCGCCAAATTTCGCTGCGGTTTCTGCTGATAAGTAAGCGGGTTGGTTTTGTTTGATCAGTTCAGACAAAGGCAGCGTGTTTTGCTCAATCTGAACTTCAGAGCAGCCGTTTGGGTGAGTCCCCATCCATACTTCTGCTTGAGGCTCATTCGTTTCGTTAGAAAAGCCAAACAAATCGTGAATAGAAGAGGTGCTTCCCCAAGCGTAGTTTTGGATTTTGTTGTTCATTTGAAAGAAGCTATGCGATGAAATAGTGTTCAAATTCATGAATTTTTCCCATAGTTAACCCTCCGAACTGAATCGGAAGAAAAATTGAGCAGAGATACGTTAAATAAGGATGGCGAGCGCGGTTAGGTCACTCGCCAATTTGCCCGAAGGGCGATAAGTCGATTTACAACCGAGGTTTTGGTTCGAGTGGTTTTCGTGATGGTTGCGCTTGCAAAAATGGCAGCAACAAAAGGCCAATGACGGCTGCACAAACTGAAATGGTGATGAAGAAACCCGTCCAATGATATTCTTCAAGAATTAACGCCAGTGGATAGCCAGACAATGCTGCGCCCATGTAGGCGAACAAGCCCACGAATCCTGTTGCCGCGCCTGCAGAATCTTTGTGAGAGCACTCAGCCGCCGCCATACCGATCAGCATTTGTGGCCCAAAGACAAAGAAGCCGATGGAGAACAATCCCGCCGCTTGGAATGCAAAGTTGGTCAGAGGCATCAGCCAAAGCGCAGAGACAGATAAGAAAATCCCAATCGCGAACAGCAAGTTCATTGGCCCACGGTTACCGCCAAAGAGTTTGTCTGAGCCCCAACCCGCAACCAATGAACCAACAAAACCACCGATTTCAAACATCGACAGAGCAGCGTTGGCGTTAATCAGGCTATAGTGATGCTGCTCGGTTAAATACAGGTTTCCCCAGTCGTTTATTGCGGTTCGGACGATGTAAACCAACACATAACTGAACGCGAGCAGCCAGATGTATTTGTTGTTAAATACGTACGATTTCAGAATTTCGCGGTAGGTGAGGCCACGTCCGTAATTTTCTTGCGCAAGTTCTAGTGCGTCGTTGCGCCATTGTCCGACACTTGGTAAGCCCATTGTTGTGGGTTTGTCGCGCAATCGCCAACAAACGAATAGACCGAGTAATACACCGATGATGCCGGGTAGAATAAAGCCTTCACGCCAGCTGTAGTGCAACGTTAAATAGCCCACCCAAATAGGGATCAGCGCGCCACCAACGTTGTGTGCGGTGTTCCAAATCGCCCATAAGAAGCCACGCTCGGAGCGTGAATACCAAGTGGTTAACAGCTTGGAGCATGAAGGCCAGCCCCAGCCTTGGAACCAGGCGTTTAAGATCCACAGAGTAATGAAAGCCGCGAGTGAGCTAGAAAAGCCGAACGCGATGTTGACCAGACCTGTAGCAATCAAGCCTAGCCCCATGAAATAACGAGGGTTAGAGCGATCTGAAATCGTGCCAGAAATAAACTTCGAGCAGCCGTAGGTGATGTAGAAAAGCGTACCGATTAGACCCAAATCGCCCTTATCTAAGCCAAGGTCGGTAATCATCGCTGGTGCGGCGTAGTTAAAGGTCTTACGGGTAAAGTAGAAACCTGCGTAGCCGATGTACATCCCCAACATAATGTGCAAACGCCAATGGCGGTAACGCTGGTCGATTTGCTCGTTGCTCAGACTCGGTTGAGTAAATTTAGGTGAACGTAAAAATCCAAACATCTTGAGTTACACCTTAGGTAAAGTAATGCTGATTTGTGTGCCGATCACTTGATCGCTGGTGGAGTAGATAACCATTTTTCCACCTAACGCGTGCACACGCTCTTGCATGCCGCGAACGCCCATGCCTTTCATGCTGTCCTGAACTTTGAAGCCGACACCATCATCGTGAATCATCAGTGACACCGCAGCTTCTCCAATTGTCAGTTCAATATTGATCAACTGCGCTTCTGCGTACTTGGCTGCGTTATTTAATGATTCTTGGCATAAACGGAATAGGGTGACTTTGAGTGTGTCACTCAGGCTGGTGTAATCGCCCTGCCAGTTCAGTTGAACGTTGGTTCCGTGATTGGCGAACTCCATTTCTCGCGTTAGTTGCTCGACGGATTCTTTTAAGTCCAAATCATCCAGCATTTTTGGTCTTAGCTTGCTTAACAGTCGCTTAGTGGTGTCGTACACGTTGAGGGAAAGCCCTTCGATCATGTCGGCGCAACCCACGCGTGTTTCTGTGTTATTTACCCGCTTAATGATGTTGGCTTGTGTGCGGATTGCCGTGATGTTCTGGCCGATTTCGTCATGTAGCTCGCGCGCAATATCGCGTCTTACGGATTCTTCCGCTTTGATAAGCTGGCGAGACAAATTCTGATTGCGTGCAAGTTCGCCGCGCAGTTTGTGATTGAGGTCTTTTTGTTTCTGAACCCCTAAACCGAGCATAATGCCGGTGATGGTTTGCGCCGAGAGAGATAATAACAAATCGGTGATTTCTAGATTTGATACGCCGCTGCGAGCCGCAATCAGCGCAATGCTGTTGAGCATGGTGGCGAGTAGGGCACCTTGCCAGCCGTAACGCAGAGCAAGCACGATGATTGGAATCGCCATACAAAATGGCGCAAATCGTTTTAGCTCTTCAGGCAAACTGGTTTGCACCAAAATACTGCCGATCAAAAGCAGCGCATAAAGCACGATATGACGCACCTGAAATACAACGGCATTACTAAGTAGGAGAGAGCTAAGCGGAGACCAACGACTTTGGAACAAATAACTCCATAACAAGTAGCACATAGGCACCACGAGCAAGCCTCCAGAAATGCTAGCCAGCCACACCATGTAAACCGAAGGAACGTGAAAACCAACGGCCATCACATTAATAAACGCGCTAATGATAATGACAACGCTCATCACGGCTAAATGGCGGTTTTGGTCTCCGTAGTAGTATTTTTTCGCAATCAGAGTGACCGGGATACTGGCAATGCTCGCAATCAGCACGGTAAGCCACTGCGGTTGACCCAGTAAGATCGCAAGTGCGATGGAAAGCCCCCACTCTGAAAGATAAATCGTTGGCCAATAAGCGGTGCGAGTGTGCAGGGCGACGCCTAATCGTAAAGCGAAAGGAAACAATAAGATCGCTAGTTCTGGATCATTGACAAAGTAATAGGCAATCACCCATAAGCAGAACCAGGCGCAAGCCATAACAAAAAGTCCGCAAATGGTGGTAACAGCATAAGCTCGCATTAAAAGGACTCTTGAGAAAATAGTTTGGCGAGCTCAACGTTGTTTTTCACGCCGAGTTTGTCGATGGCATTCGCACGATGAACATGCACGGTCTTGTGGCTCAAGCCAAGCTCTGCCGCGACTGACTTGACATCTAACCCAGTAGCAAGTAGCTGACATACCTCGTTTTCACGTTTTGTCAGTTGGCATAGAGAGGTGGTGTTGTCGCTAGGCGTTGCAAGTTTAAGTGCAATATCTGATGTGAGGTAACAGCCACCAGAAGCACTGGTTCTCACGGCTTGAATAAGTTCGTCTGGGCTACAGCGTTTACTAAGATAGCCCTTTGCACCTAGCTTTAGTGATTTTTCCACCATCGCAGGGGAGTCATGTACGCTAAGCATCACGCAGGCAATGCCAGTTGGTATTTCGCTGAGAAAGTTTAAGCCGCTTTCATCTGGCATGGAAATATCTAGGATGACGACGTGTGGGTGTACCGCAGGCAAGCCTGTGCGTGCTTCTGCGACAGAGCCGAATTCACCAACAACGGTAATATCACTTTCTAAATTTAATAATTGTGCGAAACCCGAACGCACGATGACGTGATCATCAACTAGAGCAACATGAATCATTATTACAACCAAATAGAGCAGACGACTAACAACAATAAGCTCCAACAGGAGCCAATAGAAAAATCTTTAATGATACTGAATTGAACCATGCTTTTTAATGATCTTACGCGCTTTACCGAAGTAAAGCGCGCAGAGAAGTTAGGCTTGGTCTTGTGCAAGTTGAAGCTTCTTCGCGTGTCGAATCTTCTTCTCTTCCGCGATAGCGACGAAAGCAAGTAAAACAATACAAATCATGGCGGAGGTATCTAGGGCTGCGAAGGTACCTTTCCAACCTGTTAAGCCGAAGATAGGTGTACCGTCTGCAATCATACCCAAGCCTAGTTTTGCAAAGCTATCGCCGATTAGGTAAGCGAAAGTACCTTTTACGCCGTCAGCCACACTGATTGCTTTTTTAGGGACAAAACCAACCGCGGCAACACCGATAAGAAGTTGCGGACCAAACACCAAGAAGCCCAATACAAATAGAGAGGCTAAGTACATGAACTCGCTAGTGGCGTGTTGGTAGAACTCAAGCGATACGATGATCAAACCAAGAGACACACAAGCAACCAATGCGCGGCGACCGTTTGCTAAGTCAGATAAGTAACCCCACATCAAAGTACCCACAAGCGCACCGACTTCGAATAGAGTAAAGCCAGAGATTGCCGTTTCTTTTGACAGACCAAGCTCTTGGTACGCGTATACCGTTGACCATTGGTCGATACCGATACGAACGATGTAAAGGAAGATGTTGGCAAAGCAAAGTAGCCAGATAACTTTGTTTTTAAGAACGTATTCAACAAAGATTTCTTTTTTGGTCATCTGGTTTTCTTCAGCGGCGGTGTCTTCTTCACTCACTGCTTCATCGAAAAGTTCTTCTACTTTACCTAGACCGTAAGCTTCTGGAGAGTCGCTACCAAAGCGCATACCGATAAAGCCGACGATGATCGCGATGATAGAAGGGAACACGAACATGCCGATTACGTGGCCGTCGAATAGGTAGTTAGCACCGAAAAGAGCAACACCCGCTGCGCCCGCACCACCAACATTGTGCGACATGTTCCACAAGCCTAGGTAAGAGCCGCGCTTGTTACGAGGTGTCCATTTTGTAATGGTTGAGTAACTAGAAGGGCCACCAGTACTTTGGAAGAAACCACTTAGAGCGTAGAAAGCCACCATCAAGAACAGGCTTGCACTACCACCGCCCATGCTGAAGCTGAAACCAAGCATTGCAAGACCAGAAAGGATCAGCATAAAAGGGAGGAATTGCTTGGTGTTCTTACCGTCAGCGTAGTAAGACACAACGGTTTTACCGATGCCGTATGTGATGGAGAAGCCAAGGCCAATAAGACCTAGGTCTGTCATGCTCAAACCGTAAGTTGAGATCATGTCGTTTTGCGCGACATTGAAGTTCTTACGAATCAAGTACATGGTTAGGTAGCCGATGAATACGACCAAGTAAGATTGGATGAACGGTTTAAACCACATCTTTCTTCTAACTTCGACAGGAAGATCGAGGGTCGGCTTCCGCACCTGTTCGAGGAATTTTAACATGATGAACTCTCTTGTAATTGTTTTAGAAACACAACGGAGACCGTTATGTGCTCTTGTTACCTTTGACTGAGCGGAATTCTAGAGAGTGGTTTTGTGAGGCACATGAGATGGTTGCCTAGATCGGCTAGGAAAAATTCCTAGAATTGCCTAGGAAGGTGGAAAAGCGTGAAAAGAGTCACACAAAATCCTTACTAATTTATGGGTTTTTGACAGGGTTCTTATCGGATTGGAAAGCGTTCAAATGCAAGCGGGTTAATATACGCAAGCTTAGTGCTGGCAAGGGGTGAGCACGTTTGGTTGGAGAGAATAGTGTCTTGTCGCTAAGTATCAATTGGGAACGAGAAGCAAACAACAGAGACCCAGAGGTCTCTGTTAGAAATATTAGGAATTCGACTAAGTTGACGTGTTAAGGCGCAGGGCTGTATAGACGCGGCGAGCCGTGTTTTGGCAAGTGAATTAGGTTCAAATGGTTTCTTCTTGCCCATTCGACGGTTAACGCTGTAGGTGCAGATAAGCAAACCAGAGTGGAGATACGCGCGCGAACGGCTTTGTGGATCAACTCCAAGCTGCAACGGCTTGTCATGATTGCGAAGCCACTTTGAGGCTCGATGTGATTGTTGGCCAATGCGCCAATCAACTTATCTAGCGCGTTGTGGCGGCCGATGTCCTCTCGGCACAACTTGATGTTGCCTTGTAAATCTGCAAATAAGGCGGCGTGTAACGCGCCAGATTCACGTGCGGCTTCTTGATGCAGTGCGACTTTGTCTCGCAGCCCTTCGAATACATCGGAGCGCGGAGGAAGAGACGGTGTCAGCGGTGCTAAATCAGGCAAAGCTTGTTCAAGAGCCTCGACGCCACAAATGCCGCATCCAGTTGTGCCAGCAAGATTTCGGCGTTGTGTTTTTAACGCCCAGAAAGCGCGGTTGCTGATTTCCACTTCCGCATAGTGAGATTCGTGATCGCCACCAATTTCAATGTCTTTGATCTCTTTGAAGTCGTGGACGATGCCTGTGCTTAAGCTAAACCCTTTCACGAAGTCTTCCAGATGGCCTGGCGTCACCATCATGACCGCTTGGCTAATGCCGTTGTAGCTGATAGCTAAAGCGGACTCGCTCGCCAACGACATTTGTTGCACTGGGCGGCCATCAATCAATTCTCGGTAATTGAATGCACTTGGTTGAGGTGGTGCTTGATTGAAATCGGACAGTTCAAAATAAGATTGAGTAGTACATCTCATGAAATCACCTCATAAGCCGTTGTGTATGCCAAAAATTGACGTGTGGATTGTTGTTATCGATTGAATATGCTTTTTGCTTCTGCGAAACACTGATCGGTTAGCGCGGAGAAGGGTTCTTGTTTTCGCTTTAACAAACCTAGCGGGGCGTGAACGGCGGCTTCTTCGATAGGAATAATGCGAAGCGTATCGTTCAACTCTTCCAATCCACAATTCAGCGGCATAATGGCGCAACAAAGGCCACTGGTTACTGCTTGGATCAAGTGAAAGGTTGAGTTACTTTCAATGACGGTTTGCGGAACCAGCCCTTTACTCACAAAGCTAAGATCAATGGAGTGGCGATAGTGCATACCCTTTGAAAGCAGCCCTAGCGGAATGTTATTGAGTGACTCCCACAACACTTCAGATTCGGCAAAATCAAAATGACGCTCATCGAATAAAACGCCAAGCTTGGTCGAATCTAGCTCGATAACATCGAAGTAAGCGGTGTTAACTTGATCGACATAACACATCCCCAAATCAAGTTGATTTCGATTGAGTTGGTCTATGATCTGTTCGGTCGTCATGGAGAGTATTTGAAAGCGTAACTCAGGGAACTGTTGAGCTAATGGTTTGAGCAATTGCATAGGGTTTTGGCTGGCGAGTGGCACCATTCCAAGCCGAAGTGAACCGACCAACTGACCACGGCAGTTAGCAGCCTCGGCTTGCAATCCATCATGAGCGGCTAATACGGTTTTCGCCCAAGCTAAAATGCGTTCTCCGGCTTCAGTAAATCCTTCAAATCGTTGACTTCTCTGGATTAATTCGAGGTTGAGTTCTTCCTCTAAGCTTCGGATTCTCATGGATAAGGTAGGCTGCGTAATGTGGCACAATGCGGCGGCTTGACCAAAGTGTTTGGTCTGTTCAAGTGCGATGAGATATTTCAGTTGTTTGATATCCATAATGGATTGTTCACCTTGCGTTGTGAGTCACATGTACGGGGGAACTCCCTAAAAAAGGGCACAGCACTACCGTACTTTTTAAGCGCTGGAGCGTTTTAACTGGGAAATGGAAAACCAAAACCAAGTCAAGAATAAAACCACACTCAAAATTGATCTGAATCAAGGCTATTCCTGATATTAATTAGGGTCAAATTTAAAGTATCTATAGTGTGATAGATACTATCTATTATCAAGAATGCCGATTTTATTGAGTTCGTTAAGCTAACTAGGTGGAATCGAATGGGAAAACGATTAACCTCATAAACTGTATTGATTAAAAATGTGATGAGCGTCAGTGGAAAAATTCGTCATAGATTTTGTTTATCACTCGGTCAGGATTATCAATTGGACGCATATTGAATAACGACTTAACCTTTGATTTAGATCAAGGCGCAACAATGCGAATTGAATCTAACAGTCTTAGAAACAGTAGGCGGGTATCCGATATCAAGAATCTAGATAAGTAAACGCTCGGACAAGCGAGAGCATGTTGAGTAGTTACTTATTTGGATTAAAAAATACATGGATTAGAAACTAAGCCCTTCAATACTTCCGCATTATCTCAATAAATAACGCGCTTGTTTTCACGGGCCCCCTGCTTGCTGGTATATCTGCGAGGAGTAAAGTCGTGAGCCAAAAAGAACAAATAAAAGCATACAAAGGTCCAGCTGGTGGTTGGGGGGCATTGAAAGCCGTAACCAGAAGTTGGTGGGGCAGTGAAAATGCAGTGAAGAACATTCGCACTATGCTCAAAACCAACCAAAATGGCGGGTTCGACTGCCCGGGATGTGCATGGGGTGAGTCGCCAGATAGTGGTAAAGTCAATTTCTGTGAGAATGGCGCGAAAGCAGTAAACTGGGAAGCGACCAATCGTCTGGTTGATCCTGAGTTTTTTGCCAATCACAGCGTTTCATCTCTCTCAACGCAAACCGATTACTGGTTGGAATACCAAGGCCGTATCACGCACCCAATGCGATACGATGCCGAGTCCGATCACTATGTACCTGTCTCTTGGGATGAGGCTTTTGCACTTGTCGCGAAACATCTCAATCAATTGGACTCACCGCACCAAGCTGAGTTTTATACCTCTGGTCGTGCAAGCAACGAAGCGGCGTTTTTGTATCAGCTATTTGTGCGCGCATTCGGTACCAACAACTTCCCAGATTGTTCCAACATGTGTCACGAAGCCAGTGCAATCGGGATGAAAGACACCATTGGCGTTGGTAAAGGCACAGTGATCTTTGATGATTTTGAAAAAGCCGATGCGATTTTCGTGATTGGGCAAAACCCGGGCACGAACCACCCACGAATGCTTGAACCTCTGCGCGAAGCGGTAAAACGTGGTGCACAGGTTATCTGTCTAAACCCGCTGAAAGAGCGCGGATTAGAGCGTTTCCAAAACCCACAAATGCCGATTGAGATGTTGAGTAACGGCTCAGAGCCTACAAACACGGCGTACCTGCGTCCTGCTTTAGGCGGAGACATGGCAGTGTTTCGTGGCATCGCGAAATTCTTGTTGCAATGGGAACGCGAGGCATTGCAAAACGGTGGCAAAGCGGTATTTGACCGTGAATTCATCAAGCAACACACGATAGGTATTGATGAGTATTTGGCTGAAGTGGACGCAACCTCTTGGGAACACATCGCGGAACAATCGGGTCTTGATTTAAGTGAAATCGAGATGGTGGCGAGCATGTATCGACGTGCAGAACGTGTGATCATGTGTTGGGCAATGGGGTTGACTCAGCATCGTCACTCTGTGCCAACCATTAAAGAAGTCGCAAACGTTCAAATGTTACGAGGTAACGTTGGTAAGCCGGGCGCGGGTCTTTCACCAGTGCGTGGCCACAGTAACGTTCAGGGCGACCGTACGATGGGCATTGATGAAAAACCTTCAGATCTGTTGTTGGATCGCATTGAAAGTCGATTTAACTTTGCCGTCCCGCGTGGTGAAGGCCACAACACTGTGCAAGCCATTAAAGCGATGGAAGAAGGGCAAGCGAAAGTATTTATCGGTTTGGGCGGTAACTTTGCACAAGCAACGCCAGACACAGAACGTACGCACAACGCGATGCGAAACTGTAATTTAACCGTACACATTTCGACGAAGTTAAATCGTTCTCACCTTGTCACAGGTAAAGATGCGCTTATTCTTCCATGCTTAGGTCGTACTGAGATTGATCAGCAAGCGACTGGCCCACAAGGCGTGACGGTTGAAGATACCTTCAGCATGGTGCATATCTCATTTGGTCAGCTAAAACCGCGTTCGGAGCATTTGCGTTCAGAACCAGCGATTATTGCCGGTATTGCCAATGCTACACTTGGGGCAAAACCAATTGATTGGCTGTGGGCAATTGAAGATTACGACCGTATTCGCGATTTGATTGCCGATACCATTCCGGGCTTTACCGACTTTAACCATAAGCTTAAACACCCGGGTGGATTCCACTTGGTAAACCCAGCAGCCGAGCGTCGATGGAATACACCAAGCGGCAAAGCACAGTTCAGCTCTAGCGAGTTGCCGAAGCAGTTGATCAGCGAAGCGATACTCGAAAAAGGCCAAAAGCCAGATTTGATTTTGCAAACCATGCGCTCACACGACCAATACAATACGACACTTTACGGCTTGAATGACCGTTATCGTGGAGTATTTGGCATGCGCGAAGTGCTGTTTATCAATGAAGCGGATATTCGTAAACTCGGATTTGAACCGGGCGATAAAGTGGACATGGTGTCATTGTGGGAAGATGGCGTTGAGCGCCGTGTGAGCGGATTTACGCTTGTTGCCTATGACGTACCAGCAGGTCAGGCGGCGGCTTACTATCCAGAAACGAACCCATTGGTTCCTTTAGATAGTTATGGGGATAGAACGTTTACGCCAACCTCTAAGTTTATTGCGATCAAATTGGAAAAATCGACATCCGATAAGATCGCTTTGGTGGAAGCAGAATAGTTCCCAAACCAGCACAACGACATTCCCGATAAGCAAACGGCTGATATCAATTATCAGCCGTTTTTAATTGCTCACTTTGCATTTAGATCATTTCGTCGAAGGCGTGTAGGGGGCTGAATTAAAATAGTTATTTTCGTTAATAACGGGGTTATTGGATAGCACTCTAAAAGGCAGCAATTAAGGCGCATTGGTCCAGCTTGTGTATAATATTAATGAAATTAGTCTATTAGACGTATAACCTGATGGATGTCTGTATTTGATCCGAAATCTAAGCTGATGAAACTAACAAGAAGATAGATGACCTTGAAAAGTATAATTAAATTAACGTTAAGCCACTTAGTGGCTGTTGCGATTGGTATTGCGATAGGTATCTATACTTTACCGATTCTTATTGCACCGCCTGCGCCGACCGATGAGCAAGTTTCTGAGCGCATGCAAGGTGCAGAATACAGCGCAGTGTTTAAGAGGGAACTCAAAGGTAGCGACGCTTTTCATTGGGGAGAGGGAGAAATTCATTTGAGTTCTGAAGTCATTACGTTGGTAGGAAAACTCGCTCCCGGACCAGACTATAAACTCTATCTATCTCCTAAGTTTGTCGAAACGGAACAAGCGTTTAATGACCTTAAATCTGAGATGAGCTTGGTTGGTGATGTCAAAACATTCAATAACTTCGTTGTTGAGGTTCCTCAAGGGATTTCCATTTCTGAATACAATACTGTTGTTGTTTGGTGTGAAACATTCGGTGAGTTCATTACTTCGGCAAAATACCAATAAATCCCATTAGGAGAAAAAGTGGTTTCTTCTTATTTAATAAAGGTTTACTGCTCAAACAACAGGTGCAATACATTACGTGGTACAAATGCACTAAGTGCTGCTAATGGTTCTACAGTGGTTGATAGAACTTAAGGATATTTTGTGGAAGTTAAAATTTTTCAGGTCGACTCGTTTACATCAGATGTGTTCAAAGGCAACCCTGCAGGTGTGTGTATCACAGAATCAAGCCTTGATGAGGAAATGATGTTGGCCATAGCGGCAGAGATGTCACTATCTGAAACCGCGTTTCTGTCATTAAACACAATGCAACTTCGTTGGTTTACACCTGAAACGGAAGTCGCTTTGTGTGGACATGGCACATTGGCCACGGCGCACGTGCTGAGAGAGCAAGGGTTATATAGTACTGGTGATACCATTGAGTTTGGCACGCTATCCGGCGCTTTAACTGCACAACTTGATCATGACGACATTCATTTGGTGTTTCCTGCTCCTATTTTAGATATGCGAGCAAGTATTAACACAGACTTGCTTCACGGCTTAGGGCTCGATGTGGCTGATGTAAACGCTTATGGTCAGTTTGATAATAAGCAGTTGATCGTCATCAATGATGAGTCTTTGATAGAGCAACTCGAACCTGATTTTAGTGCGCTACTTAAACAAAAAGGTCGTGGAGTTGTTATCACTGCTCACTCAAGCACTGACGCTGATTTTGTCTCTCGTTACTTTGCCCCTTGGGTGGGTGTTGATGAGGACCCAGTAACAGGTTCTGCTCATTGCGCTTTATGTGTTTACTGGGCCAAAGAGCTCGGTAAAGCGCAATTAAAAGGCTTCCAAGCATCCAAGAGAAGTGGAGTTGTTTATACAGAACTATTGAGTCCGGAATACGTTAAGCTTTCTGGAAGTGCGGTAACAATGTTGCGAGGAGATATGAGAATCGCGTAGTCGTCCTTTTTGGTTCTCGTTTTTTTTGATCGCAGGTTTATCCAGTTTTCACTAGTGACAAAGCTAGAAAGCTGTCTATCCACGTGGTTGATTTTGTTTGTAAAAGCACCCCTCCCATAGTGGTGTATAACGATTGGAGAGTTATATGAAAACTATCGGTCTTCTAGGCGGCATGAGTTGGGAGTCGACGCTTAGTTATTACAAATTGATCAACGAAGGGGTCAAAGAGGCGTTAGGTGGCCTAAATTCCGCAAAAGTTTGTATGTATAGCGTGAATTTTTCAGAGATAGAGAAACTTCAACACCAAGGTAAATGGGAAGAAACGGCAAGTATTCTATCTGATGCTGCATCTTCAATAGAAAAAGGGGGCGCTGATTTTATTCTTATTTGTACGAACACAATGCACAAAGTTGCTCCTCAAATTGAAGCCAGCATTAATATCCCCATACTACATATCGCAGACGCGACTGCTGAGTTACTTCGTGAGAAAGAGGTTCAAAAGGTCGGACTCCTAGGTACTCAATTCACAATGGAGCAAGACTTTTACAAAGGACGGCTTTCCGACCTCTATGGGCTGGATGTCATAACTCCTGCTCAAGATGATCGCTCTATAGTGCATAACATTATTTATAAAGAGTTATGCCAAGGTGAAATCAAAGAGGAATCGAGAACGATATACCTGCAAATTATTGAAAAACTAAAAGAGCAGGGAGCTGAAGCTGTGATTCTCGGGTGCACTGAAATTGCCTTACTTGTAAACCAAAGTCACACCGATGTTACGCTACTTGATACTACTTCTATCCATGCTCAAGCGGCAGTCCGTTTGGCGATAGAAGGTTAATGAGTTAGATTTGAGTCCATGTAAATAAACAAAAGAGAAAACCAATCTCTCGGTTTTCTCTGTTTTTATTATCCCGTTATAAGCGCGAGAATTTGAGTGTTTTGTATCCACCAATCAAGTTACGAGCTTTGTAACCATTGTTGACCAGTTGACGGTATGCCACGTTACCGCGCAAGCCTACTTGACAGTAAATCACAATCTCTTTGTCTTTTGGTAGTTCACCCATACGATGGCGTAGCTGATCAACCGGAATGTTGATTGCCCCTTCAAGATAACCAACAGACTCCAATTCACCCGGGTTACGGACGTCGAGGAGAATTTGATCTTCAGTCAGGTTGTCGATTTCATCGTAATGAATCGCCGCTGCGTCACCTTTGATGATGTTATTTGCCACAAACGCCGCTTGGTTGATCACATCTTTTGCACTGCCGTAAGGTGGCGCGTAAGTCAGTTCAAGATGCTGCAGTTGTTCAACCGTCATGCCAGCACGTTGTGCAACAGCCATAACGTCAATACGTTTGTCGATACCGTCTTTACCAACTGCTTGAGCACCTAAAATCTTGCCTGATTTTGGATCGAACAACATTTTGAACGACACCACTTCTGCACCAGGGTAGTAGCTCGCGTGGCTTGCGGTATGCACGTACACTTTGTCGTATTCAATACCAGCGCGTTTCAATTGTTTCTCATTTTTACCTGTTGAAGCCACAGCAAGGTCAAAGATTTTACAAATCGCTGTCCCTTGTGTGCCTTGGTAAGCTTCTTTGCGGCCTAGCATATTGTCTGCTGCCATACGACCTTGACGGTTTGCCGGGCCTGCAAGTGGCACTAGAGTTTGCTCGCCAGTCACGAAGTCTTTCTCTTCTACCGCGTCACCGACAGCGTAGATAGATGGATCGCTGGTTTGCATGTGTTCGTTCGTGTAAATACCGCCTAGCGCGCCAATTTGAAGGCCGGCTTCTTGCGCCAGTTTTGTCTCAGGACGAACACCAATTGCCATAATCAAAATATCGGTGGTGAGTTTTTCACCGTTGTTTAGTGTTAACTCCAATTCACCTTCTAGGTGTTGGTGTTTCTCACTCTCACCAGAGTCGAAACTTGCAACGTGCTCGTTAGGTACGAATTTCACAGATTCAAGCGCGACGCCAAGTTTTAGGTCGACACCTTTGTCACGAATTTCTGCATGAGCAAAACCTGCCATTTCACGGTCTACTGGCGTCATGACTTGGTCTGCCATTTCGATCAGAGAGGTTTTAATGCCAAGTTGGTGGAAGGCTTCCATCATTTCTAAACCGATGAAACCGCCGCCAACAACCGTAGCATGCTCTGGTTTGTTCATTTGGATCGTTTCGATGATGCGATCCATATCTGGAATGTTACGTAGCGAGTGGGTTAGCGGGTTATCGAGACCTGGGATTGGCGGAACAATAGGGCCTGCACCTGGGCTAAGCAGTAGGAAGTCGTATGATTCTACGTATTCAGACTCATCCAACAGGTTTTTGATCGTAACGGTTTTGTCCTGTCGGTTAATAGAAACTACTTCATTCATCACGCGAACATCAACGTTAAAACGTGCTAAAAAGCTTTCTGGCGTTTGTAGTAGTAACTTACTGCGTTCTTGGATATCGCCGCCGATGTGATAAGGCAAGCCACAGTTGGCAAAAGTAAATTGTATGATAGACTACAAATTTTATAGGCTTATCGAGAGTTAGTTATGAGCAAATACCATCTTTATCATCGTGTCAGTAAAGTTGTCCAAAGTGAAGAAGGACACGGTATTGATCGTCAACAACAGAGCAGTGAAGTTTGGATTGAAAACCATAACAAGAAACGAATTGATAATGGTTTGCCGAGTTATAACCGTGGACAGATATACGAAGATAGAGGGCGCAGTGGGTATACAGCGGCTAACTTAAAAAACGGAGAGCTTGGTCAACTCATGAGTGATATTGAGCGCGGCTTTATAGTGGAAGGCGACATTATTGTTATAGAACTGATTGATAGATTTAGCCGAGCTAAGCCCGACTTTGTGCGTAAGCAGTTTGAAAAAATTTTGTCAGCGGGTGTGAAGATAGCAATTACAAAATGGGATATTGTTTTTGAAGAGGATATGCAAGGGATTGAAGGAGTAAGTGCAAGAGTATTGCTTGAGATTAGCATTTATCTTGCGAACCAGGAGTCGTCCCAGAAAAGCGCAAGGATTCGAGCAAGCAATAAAACAATGAAAGAGAAAGGATTAAAGCATATAGCTAAAACACCCATCTGGCTGGCTCGTTCATATGACCGAAAGGGTCATGAAGTTATTCCTCAAAATGCTGAGATTGTTCAGAAGATCTTTGAGCTGAAATTGGAGCATGGTTGGGGAGCTTTAAGAATCATGAATCACTTAAGAGCGTTAGAGGCAAAGGGCAAGCTAAAAGGTTTTGTTGCGGTGGATAATAAACCAAATCTAATTTTAGCCAGATATACATACAACGATGACGGGGAGTTAGTTCAAGGGGCGTTGAATTCTCCTCTTGCCGAATCTACAGTTAATACAATTTTACGTAATAAAAATGTAATTGGTCACTTGGGCGATCAAAAAACGTACTACCCACCAATTGTAGATGAAGCTGTGTATTATGCAGTGCAGAAAACTTTTGGCACAAGTACGGGAGGGGGAGGTAATGAAGATTTCAAGAATGTATTCCGTAACATCGCAACATGCGGTTGGCCTAATGGGCGAGGGAATGAGTGTGGATACTCGTTGGCGTATGAACGAAGAAAAGGAACTGAACCGCCCAAAGGAATGTATCTCAAGTGCAATAACAAGAGGAAACGTCATCGTTGTAAAGCGAAAAACGTCAACTATTTTCAAGCTCAAAACACAGTCTATGCAGTATTAAAAGAAATTAAATATGAAGTGAGCAGCTCGATTGATATTTCAGCATTAGAAGCGAAAAGAGATGAGAAAATCAAACAATTAGATACTGTTAGGGAATATATGATCAAATTCCCTTCTGATCCGAGCTGGGAAAAGGATTACGAAGAATTGCTTGCCAAGGAAGCTCTTATTACCGAAGAAATCGAAAATTCTAAAGCAAGAGTAACAGGGACATTAAAAGACCTAAACTTAGACCTCAGTAGATCAGAAGACAGATTCAGATTTAATCAAATAATGAAAGATTATAAAATTACAGTTGTCTTTTGCGAAATGCAGGTGGTGGTTAAAATCGGAGTTTGGCACGATTTTGAAATCAGAATCCCGCATGACTACACGGAAAGAGATGTTAGCAAGTTTGTTGTAAATGTAAAAGACAACATGAAAGGTATTGTATTGAGGAAGGGAAACGTTCCATCGCTGTTGCTATCTTCGGGAAAGCTGTAGCGTTTGAACGGTCAGGTCGTAAATTTATCTAATCTTTTATAATTAAAAGGAAATACTGAAAACAATAGAGTGTTTCAGTTACGTCTGTTTTAATATGAGTTGTTACTGTATTGAGATTTCGTGAAAGTAGCGGAAATCCTGTCTCATTTTAGTTTTATTAAACAAATTGAGTCAGTGTTCAGGGTTTTCTAGAACAGAATGAGAACTTTATTTAAAACCCGTTTAGTCAGAGTATCGTGTAAAGGTTCGTAATGTATCAAGTAATTAAAAACCCAGAAAAAAATCTAGTGGATATTCTGGTTAGTGAAAGCAATTCCAGTGCTGAAAGAGTGATTAAGTACTGTAAAAATCGCTTGATAGAAACAACAGAAAAGAACCTCGAAAAAGTAATAGATATGCACTTAGCAAAATCGAAAACCATAGGTTGCATTTATATTCCGTTTGCTAGTAAAAATGCAGAAAACCTAGCTTTGATATGTGTTAAACGTCATATATTAATTGCCGATGCGAAAACTGAAGAAAGAGTGACTTTTCAATCGAAAGATTTTCCCCAAGTAGCTTACCCTCTCGCCGTTTATCAAAAATTTCCTCATTCAAAAACCCTAAAGAAATATCTCTTTGAGGCTACGCGCAGCAAACTCAATTTATCTCAGAGAGAGCAAGCTATCTCATTTCTAGCAGATAGACTTGAGGAAACACCTCAAGAAATCCAATCATTTATTCATACATCACCATGTCCAATAAGAAAAGTCGTCAAGGAAACAGTCTCAATTAATACTGATATTGCTATTGATTCCGTAGTTTATCTACATATGGGCCCCTTCTGGCATGACAATCGAAGCGTATATGTTGTTCGTGCGGGTACTGGGGTCGGTAAAACTCACCAGGCATTAAGGATGTGTAAACGAGAAAAAACAAAAGGGAGAAAGACTGCAATCATTAGTAACTTGGTTAGTGTCGTAAAGCAACATAAACCTGAAAAGATCAAGGCAGCATTTTACGACGAGGCTATGCATGAAATAGAAAATGCTGATCATTTCAGTCTAACCATTAATGCGTTAGTGAACGACTTTCACTATTACAAGGTCGCTCAATCTGACACAATAGTGATTGATGAGAGTGAGAAAGTCCTTCAAGCGTTGTTTGATCCGAACGTCACTTACATACCGCTATCAGACAAAAAAATTATTCGCAAACGTCTCGCTGATCTACTTCAAAATAAATCGAAGAAATTAATATTTATGGATGCAGATGCCAGTGATGCTGTTACCAGTGCTTATGTTCGTGAGTATCGAAATGAGAATGAAGAAGAAGTTATAACGGTAAACTTTCCTACCACTGCTTATAACAAGATCGAGGCGTATATTGATGAACTGACGTTAGTCCAAGCAGATCTAGTTGCAAATAAATTGCTTAGTTCGAATAGGCAGTTTATTGCGTGCGATAGCCGAAAACTGATTGAACACCTGCTGAGAGAAAGCGGCTACATCGATAACAAAGGCTATGCTTGCCCAAAATCTGCACTAAAAGCAGGAATTTTGGTCGTCCATAGCAAGGTAAAAGAGTTTGAAGAGCAAGCTGCTTTTTTAGAAAAGCCTAATCAAGAAATAAGCAAATATCGAACGGTTATTGTTAGCCCAAGTTTGCGTGAAGGCTTTGATATAAGAACTCGTTACTGTGATGAAGTGATCGTACTAAGTCGTAATGTTTTACAGCCGTTACAGCTTGTTCAGTTGGCTAGGCGATTAAGAAAAGCCACTAAGATCCGATTTGCAGTGTCGCATAGTCTCGACTTCAAATATGACACATCAAAGTTGCGCTTTGAGCCGCAGGGTGATGAAGCGCTAGCTGAAAGGTTGGAGAGAGAGTTTGATAAGCGTGAAACACTACTAAAATTAAATCAACCACTAGCTTTGCAGGAGACACTAAAAGAGCTTGGTTTTGACTTAACTGTGCAACCGATCTCGTTACTTGACGTAAGTTATGTTAGCCAAAGTTCTATTAGCACGGCTAAAGAGCGATTAGAAGAAATTCCCAAATCGAGAATTTTGTCACAAGCGGAGTATTATCAGCTAAGTAGAAGCTCTGCACTAACAATTGCCGATGAAATGGCAATTGAGCGGTGGAGAATCGCAGATATGCTTAATATTTCTGTTGAAGATGTGACAAAAGATGTGGTTGGCTTCCATGATCAATTTGAATTTAAAGCGTCACAAGCATTTCTTCGTGTTGCACAGGGAAAATCAGCAAAAGATAGCCTTGAATCAAAGTTAGCTATTGTCGTATCTGCCGTAGGAGTAGAGGGGCTAAGAGTAGACGGTACATTTGAAATAGCAGACTCACTAAAAGTATATAACAGCATCATTACACATAAGGAGCTACTTAAAGGAACCTTCGACAAGAAGTACGCTGTAAAGTTCGATAGTATGGAAGTTACTGAATCAAAAAATTCTGCAACTACTCGCTTAAATGATCTGCTTAAACGCTTGGGTATCGAAAAAGGTAAACCTATCGGTAATAAGAAAAACCGACGCAGACCATACCAATTTAACTCATTGGCTAAAGCAGCGTTAACTAAGTCGGAAAGTGACCGATAGAAAATAAAATGGGTCACTAAGTTCAATTTTATTATAAATAAATACTAACTTTGTGATCTGGTTGGGTGTCGAAACTTTATAAGTAGACCATAGAGAAAGCACACTGCTAAGCAGTGTGCATTTTCTAATTTTCAGCTTAATCTATAGGATGCATTACGAATCTTAACTATGCTAATCAGGTATATATTTTCTAGCTAAGTTGAAGCTTTGCAAAAACCAAAAGGATTAAACCTTGTATACTCCGACTGACTAATGCTGGCTATCTCGACTTAAAATTTTTTGCCGAACTTGATCTGTATAGCGGCTTCTATATACCTATGAGCTATACCGTTATTTATGTCAGAAATAATCAACAATGGTTGCTACTTCAGCTCGAAGGGGAAGAGCTTCAGGACTTAATTTTAAATGAAATACTCGACCGTAAGGGTTATAAGAGCTGAGAGTCGTATGGTGATAGTTTTCTAAAGAAAAACGACTTAGCATTTGTCTCACCATTTTAACTACTTAC
Source organism: Vibrio sp. E14 (assembly GCF_020515785.1). Taxonomy (NCBI): domain Bacteria; kingdom Pseudomonadati; phylum Pseudomonadota; class Gammaproteobacteria; order Vibrionales; family Vibrionaceae; genus Vibrio; species Vibrio sp. E14. Next base: position 966,394 of record NZ_JAHPJI010000001.1, on the reverse strand, counting down.
ATATACTCTGGTGACTAAATCAAGGGGGTTATCGTTGTCGGTGGGCTTATATGGGAAAGTAAAATGGCTGTTGTGTATGATCACAGGTAATTATAATCGGTCAATAACTTTAACGATATTGACCAACCAGCTCGGCTACCAAATACATAATCAACCAAAGTGATTTACTTTACTTATATTTGAAAAATCATTGACTTTTTATATATAAGTAATTAATGTAATTCATAAGTTAGCTGGCAATTGGTCTCCTATCGCTAACTAGACACTAAATGTATCGTTCTGATATCGGTGTCCTCAATAGATAATAACAGTATTAAGAAAAATAAAATTGCTTAAAGCAAAATTTAAACTTACTTAATTCTAACTCTCTATGGAGGACATTATGTACAATTGTGATACTACTGACTTCGATCAATCTAATCATCCTTTAACTTCATCAAAACTTCATTTACACATATCTAATATTATTAATAATATCGGTGTTGTTAACAATATTAATCGTAAAGAATATATATGTGACATTCCATTAATTAAATCAGTGCAACTGGCACTATTAAATAGAAAGCCAGACATGTATTTAGATTGGGATATTAGTTACAGCCTCTCAAAATACAACTCAAACATAACTGAATATACTGAGTTAGAAAGCTATATTAGGCAAGTCTATCTTGGTACGGATTTTATGTACTTTCTCGAAAGTGATCTTAGCGGGGAACTTTCTGCTCTAAATGAGATTAAGCATATTTTGTTATATCACGGTAACAATCTAATAGTCGATAATGACTGTTTTTCTGCGTTTAAGTTCAGGTTAATCACCAAGAGTGGTTCTCATTTGTCTTGCTTATTCATAAATAGAACCTCTGATTTACAAAGCCATCATGTTAAAGGTGTAGATTATATTTTCTGCCAAGTTGATGATTTTCTTATACCTTTGTCAGAAGAAATAACTAAGTGGGAATATAAGCCACATCTAAAAGTTGTCACAATTGCCACATTAGTTTTGTGGCACGAGAAGAAGCTGTTTTACTAGGTAAGGGAGACTATATGATTAGATATTCTGAAACGTACTGCTTTGGTGCGCTTAGATTTGTTTATCAACTCACACCGATAGAGAGGATGTTACTGAGACAGAACCCGAGAGGTTCTCAGTTTAATAAAGAATTGATTGAATGTTGTTTAATGATAGTTGATGGAAGAACTAAGGTGTCGGATATGAGAATAAATGATGAGTATTTGCAGAAACTTTTTGAGCGATTTAGTAAGAAGTCTGTAAGTACTGAAATTGGTAACTATATAATTGACCAGGATAATGGGCGGTGCATCACGATTGATTACGATGTATATCAATTACATTTTCAAGATATAAAAACTGATTTTAACTACCAGAACCGAAACATGAGTCACGGTACTACATTATTAAACGTCAATATACCTTCGTACGGTGTCATGTCAAAGTTGAAAGTGAATGATAAGTTAGAGATGATCCCACACAACGCTGCGTCATTAGCAGTCACGTTTTCGAAATCAAAACCCTCTTGGATTTTGAAAAGTTTCGATGCAATCAGATTTTCAAATTCAGAAAAAAGTAGCGCTCTTATAGCTAAATTCCTGACTGCTGATGGTTGTGAGACTAGATTTATTTTTAGCATTTATGCATCTCACGTTAAGAGTAATCGAGAAAACTTGGATGTAATATGCTTAATCGATGACCGTGAATACGAGGTTTGTATTCACAAACAAAAGCAAATGAACGCAATCTCAATAATTGATTTGTTAGTTTAAAGGGAGCTTATTGCTTAATGTAGACAGGGCAGTATGATTCATCATACTGCTTTTTCTAGAGATGCGTTGTTCCCGAGAATCGTGGTGTTGTTCATGACTTCCTCGACTGATCTTGAGCGAAGCTTTTCCACTAATACGCTCAATGCTCATGCTTTTATTATACATAAATGCAGTGAAAATGAGATTTTGGAATTTTATTTGTTTTATAAAATGGTTTTTTCTGTTGACTTTGTATTGGATGTAGTGGTAGCTTTTATAGCGTTCCACTGAGGAAGCTCTATGGACTCAATAATAATATAACAACTTAGATAATAAAATAATACGTTGGATGTGTATTTCTATAAAAGTACTTGAAACAGCATCTAAAGATACGTGCCAAAATGACTAAAAATTAGTCAGAAAGTTTGGTGTTTGAACTAAGTTATCAAACTCAATAATGAGTTTATATTATTAATGGAGTCCATCATGGATATTTTTAACACAGAAAAACAGTTCACTTCTTTCTTCCTAGATCTTGATGGGGAGAAATTGAATTCTCTTTTAGAGTCCTCCAACGCCCATCTCATAGTTACGTCTTGCGACGGTACTCCACTCCTAGATGATGTATCAGGTCAATATCAGATAAGACTCTTTGTCGATTTAGAACTAGTTGCTATTTGTAATGCTGATGAGTGTTACGGTATTAGCGACTTAGAGCTACATCCGTCTTTTGCTAATCATAGGCAACTTATAACCCAACTTTTTTCTGGGTATTTGCTTGCTCCAGAGTTTTTGTTCGAAATCAGTGAGTTTAATGCTATCTCATTGATAGTACGACAAGCATTGCGAGATGGTCAATACGCAGTTCACACTCTTAATGGTGATGAAGTTCTTCTTCTACACGATTATGGAGACATCGCTGCGTTGAGTTTTTCCGCCGAAGACCAAAAGGTATCATTTACATCTGAATTAGTCATTGGCAACGCAATTTATAGTGACAAACTAACCTCTGAAATACTCGATTCGTTTGGTGCCAAGGTTCAAGTACTGACCAAGCAAGTTAAAGCAGACCTTGTAGAAAAGGTTAAGACTCTGAATGAAGATCTTCGCTTCAATCGTGTTCCTCGTGCCATGTTGATGACTAAAGAACCGTTATTTGTATCGTCAATTCTCAAAGAAGGTCAGGTATAAGATGGTGATCAACGAGCAAAAACTTACTCTAGTGAGAGGTATCCCAGGCTCTGGGAAGTCAACGCACGCTAAGACTTTAGATGCAAAGTTGGTTGAGGCTGATCAGTTTTTCATCGATAAAGATGGCCGATATCAACACGATAGTACTTACATTAAGGATGCTCATAACTGGTGCAAGCTTGAAACTAAGCGTCTCTTGAAAGCTGGTTTCAATGTTGTTGTTGCAAACACGTTTGTGAAAAACTGGGAAATGAAATTTTATCAAAATCTAGCGAATGACATGGGACTAGCCTTTGAGGTCATTGAAATGAAGGGGAATTATCAGAATATACATGGTGTTCCTGATTCAGTGGTTGCTCGTATGGCTTCTCAGTTTGAAACGCTTGACTCAAGCTTTGGAACTACAAAAAGAGGTTACGCAGCATGAGTAAGATTGAAGTAAGATTTAGTAACATTGAAAAAAATGAATACGAAAGCTACGAAGCATTGGTATAGGCGAGTGTTGAGAGTGATGCTATCAAGTGGGAGGGTGAGCTTTCGGTTCAGTTAGTGGATGGTGAGTTTGATTGTTACTGTCAAATTCAATCTTGCGATATCAGTCATGATGACTGCCTTTGGGCTAATTACAAAGATACAGATGAATTAGGTATCTTTGAGGAAGACCTAATGAGCAGATTCTTTGAAGAGGTGGTCGCTGAAGCCGAGCAAGGCTTTTCTGAAGCATGTACCCTTGATGTACTGTTAGAGGAACGTTGTGGGTTGAAACTAAATGAATCTTCTACAAGTGCTGTTGGCTGTGGAGTCGTGGGCGGTTTCCATTTAGAAAAATACACCGAAGTCAATGGAGATAAGGTTGTGCTCGTAGCAATCGACTTTGAAGCAAACGGCGATCTCATGATCAATCGTACCAAAGTGTTTGATAGCGAGAAAGAATACGACGAATATGTAGAGGAGTGTAGTGAAATTAACGGACGTCAGCTATTTTGGAATGATGGGAATTTTGCACTACAGATGTATAAGAAAATGGTTGATTGTGAGTACGATTGATTCATTTCGCTAAGCTAATTAGATGAGATACAGAAGCGATCAAAATGATCGCTTCTTTTTGTAGGTTAGCTTAACTAACCCCAAGCGCTTTGTACACTGCGTCGATGGGGTCACTGTAAAAGCTTACTTGGAATTTAGTAAACGTTTCAGCTGGAACTGTCGGTATATCGCTAGCAGATGACATTGGGATTAGGATCTTAGTCGCTCCAGCCTCAAGAGCGACTTGCATAGAACCAGCTAAATCCTGCACAGGATTTAGTACTCCACCTAGTGTCATAGTGCCGAGGACGACCATTGATTCCTGCATCGGCTTACCCAATAGGATAGAGCAGTTTGCTATCAGTGATGCAAGGCTAGAGCTGTGTGAATTACCAGACATTTGCAAGTCAACAAAGTGTAAGTGGAACTCATGATCAGAATACTGACTATTAGCCGCGATTCGTGACAAATTTCCTTTGAAATACTCGAAGCCAACTTTTACTTGCTCTTTTGCTTCCGTATCAGAGCCAAGCCCTGATGTAGTGAGTTTGCCGTTGCCTGCTGTTTTTTGCGTTTCAATTCGGAAAACACCAAGTTTACCCGCAGCACCAGGACTCACAAAGTGAATCACACCCGCATTAGGCATACCTGGTGGGATAATCTGCGAACCACCTTGCTCTGGAACGTTTACAAAAAACTCTTCGAGCGTCTCATTATCGATGTATGAGAAATTGACATCGAAGAACTCCATACCGCCAATTTTCTTGAGCTGTTCTTTTACGCGGCGACGAACTTCAAGGGCATAAGTCAAACATGTACGCACATCTTCTTTAGAGTACTCTCCATGAGGTACTAGAAGTTTTAACAGACCTGATGTTGTTCTACGAACGGCAATAACGTCACGTTGATTGAGGTTGTTACCCAACTTAAAGAACTTATCGATAGCGTCCGCGAAGCCGTGTTTGCGCATTTCACGCATGTATTCAGCAAGGTAGTCTGTTATTAAGCCGTAACGGTTGGTGAAGAACTCAGGTCGCATCTTAGGAATTTCCCAGCCAGGAATGTAGGCATGGAAACGGTCAAAGAATGCAGAGTCAATCATCTCGGTGGGGAAAGGAGCCAGTAGATGACTAGTTTTCACCAAGGTCTCAACGCTTTGGTCAATGTTACCGACGAAAACCATCGAAGCTTTCGCTTCAATGGAATCCCTACCACGGCTAAAAGACCCTGAAGCCATGTAGTCCTTCATGATCTGCACGCCATCTTTGTCTTTAAAACGGATACCAGCGACTTCATCAAAAGCGACGATATCCCACATGCCAACAAGGCCTACCTGGCGGCTCGACATATTGTAGAAAAGGTTTGCTACCGTTGTTTGACCACCAGAAACGAGTAGGGAGTTTGGAGAACACTCTTTATAAACGTGAGACTTACCTGTGCCACGAGGACCTAGCTCACACACATTATAATTATTCTCAACGAACGGAATCATACGAGCGAGAATATGCCATTTGGCACGTTGTTCCAGGTTCGTTGGTTCCATGCCAATAGATCGCAGTAATAGGTCGAGCCACTGATCTAAAGTAAAATTTTTACGAGCGCTAAATACTTCCTCCATGTTCATAGAGGGCATCTGAATAGCTTTTAGACCCAGAATAGAAAATGGCGATGTTTTCTGACCTTCTTCAAAGAAGTAGCTCAACGTTACGATACACCAGATCCCTCCAGTTAAGAGCTTTTCATTCTCTTTGACCATACTTGCAGGGATAACGGCATCTTTAATACCAAGGTTAGATAGGCTAGCCTCATATACGTCTTTCTTTTGGTTGAGCTTAACCGATATCTTATCAATGACTTTATGTGTACCGCGTTCACGTATGAGAGATTTAACTTTTTCAGCTTCATCAGGTCGAACGTAGTTATCCGTTAAGATTTTCTTAACGCGTCCCATTCCTGCTTCGATAAGATCGTCATCGGTTGCCGAACAGTACATACCAAGCAGATATTCAAGGACGTAAACGGGGACGTTTGCCCCTTCTTTAAGCTGTTTCGTTAAGTCTTTGCGAACAACGCGCCCTTTGAACTCAGTGGTCATGAGAGCGTCTAAGTCGACATCTCGAACATCTTTGATTTCTTGTGTAATGACCTCTTCCTGAGAAAGGGGGCTTTCATCAGGTTGTGGAGACGTGTCATTTTCTTTATTGTCAAAATGATGGTAGTGATGAACTTCCGTTGCTTTACTATCGTTGTTATCGTCAATCATGAATAGGTTCCGTTAAAAAAGATCATCAAAATCGTCTTGGATTGCTAAGTCGATTGTTACCGAATGAGTTGCGTAGCGATCACCCTGCTCACTATCCCACATGATTAGTTTATATGGGGTGGTTCGATCGAAGTTGCTGCCGTTTAGCGTCAGTATCGCATTGCGTTTGCGTTCATCAGAATTTAAGGCTGAAGAGTCAAACAGTATCTGTGCTTTGTTTGAAACAACTGTGCCTTCAGGATCTTCTATCCAAATATTTAGGTTACGTTCTTTAAATTGTTCGCCAACGGCATTTGTTTGTAAGAACTCAATTTTCTCACTAAGTGTAACAATACGAAGCCCATTACTAAGTGGCACTACACCTACTTTTTGTTTTGCGGTTGTCTTTTGCTTGGTCGTTTTCAAGTGCTCAATACGAAGAACTGGAACACAAATCTCTTGTGGCATTATTCCACCGTGAATGAACTTAGCACCACCCACAAAGTTAAAGCGGTTTGAGCCTCGAGGAACAATAAACTCGGCTTGGTCACCATTGGCAGACAACTTAGCCGTTACGGCCATGTCACCTTTCCAGTAAAAACTGTCTTCTGGAAGCTTCTGTCCGATGAGGTAGCGCTTTTTAGCTTCAACTGTGCCATGTGGCTTTACTGATAGTGCCGTCTTATCAGATTCAACAACATCACTAGATTTAAACAAAAATCCGTGGTCGGCAGTCACAAGGATACGATTACCGTTTAGTTTATTAATAACTCTTTCTACTAGTAATCTCACTTGCTCAATTCCATCTGCACAAGCATCAAATGTCTGGTTTTCTGTTGCGGCTTTATCGCCGATTGCATCAATCTGGTCGTGGTAAATATAAACAACACGAGCGTCTGAAACAGCTTTACGTCCTTCCTCATTTGTCCAATTGAGCACATCGGATGCTTTCACTGCCATCCCGTGATACTTCTCAAGGATAGCGTTGCGATTATCCAGACCATGTACACTCATCCCATCAGCTTTGTATTTAATATCCTTACCAATATGGGCAGTGAGTTCTTGGTGGGGAAGAAGCGATGCCATTCCAAGCTGGGTATAGCTAGGAACCACACCAAGCTGAGATTTAATGACAGACTTAAACCGTTTTTCTTTGTTTATTTTTTCATGTATTTCATGGGCAACTTCATAACGAAGAGCGTCACTGACAATGACAAATACACGTTTGATCTGGCTTGATTGGAATATACGTTCCACTTCATTCTTGTAGAAATCGTATTGGTTAAAGACGCCACTAATCTTCCATGTATCTAGTAGGCTTTCTTGATCGACATGTTTGCCCCAGGCGATCGCCAAATCGTGTAAGTACCAGTTGACATATAAGTCTTCGATATCTTCAACAAGTTTTAGCTTCTTCAAAATATCTGAGCCTTGATGGGCAACATGGCTCGCATTTTCAAAGAAGCTTCGGTAAGCGGTATCGAAAAGGAAAAGCTCTTGCTCATAAGCCCTGTAAAGTTCTTTTGCTGAGCTGAAATCAAATCCATCAATATACTTAGCTCGTAAGGTATAGAACTGCTTAGCCGATTTGATAGCTAAATATACATTCTTATATTTAGTATCCACAAATTCAGGCTTAACGTGGCACCAATGCGTAGTAAGCCTATGTGATACAAGGCTGTTTATCTCTTCGCTACTTAACGATGAGATGTTGTTGACGAGTAAGATAGATAATTGTTTATCTGCAAACTCAAAGGTCTCAACAAGTTTTAGCTTTTTCGGGGTATCAATAAGTCTTAACTTGTCGGAAATCTCATAATCTCGCTCTATCTGCCGAGCAAGGCGATTGTAGTTATCTTGATGAATGCGGCTTTCTCTTAGTTGAATAACGAAGCTAACAACTTGAGCACGTCTGCCTGAATTCATACCAACACGTTCTGCCGTATACCCAGCTTCAAGCTGTTCTTTTGTTGGCATTGGTAATAGGTGTGTTGTAAAACGAGTAACTACTTCGTCGACATTTGAGCAACCACTATTGATTAGTGACTGATAGCATTCTGTAAAGAGAAGCTTTACAGCCAATTCTTGAATCGATGGCGCTTTAATATTCTCATCTGTTGTTTCAACGATATAACCTAATTCTTCATAAGCAAATCTCCAAAATGGTTCGCTTAAATTGAATTTATCAAGTTCGGTTAGTAGTTCTTTGGATTCGAAATCATTAGCTAGTTCAGCAAGTAAAGCTTGTAAAATAGTAACAAACGTTGGCGTTTCGATTTTTAAAGTCGCGGCAATAAGTGCTAACTCTAGCTCCCTTTCGTTAGCTGAAGGTGGAAGGATCTTCTTCAATCGAGTAACACGCTGTTTATTGCCAAAAAAGGTTTTGTACTTAGCAATGACAGGTCGAAACTCCATGTTCATACCAATATCATTCAGGATCATAGAACTGCTATCGGCATAGAACTCTTGCGCATAAAGTCTAATGTCATATAACCAGTCGCGTGTTGGTTCGTTAGGTGCTTTATTGCTATAAAGCAGAAAAGCCGTCTCTGGTTCTAGCAGTTCAATACGGTGTTTAACTTCGAGGTGTGACAACGTATCTAGATGGATTATTTTCGTACTTTCGTAAGATGAGTCTAGAGAAAGCGATCCGATAAGGTCGTTGAACTCATTGTCCGTGTCCTGCCAAAAGACAAGTCTGCTTTTTTCAAATTTGGCTATTAGCCCGCTAGTGATCTGGTCAATATTCATTGTTGTTTTGCATCGCCTAAATGTTGGCTGTGAAAAAAGTGCTAACTGTTTGGGAGTTTAACACTTTATGAAGCAAAAATCGCTGAGAGCTGAAGGGGTAAAGTGAGAGATTGGTGCTTGTGTAACTGTTGTTTACGTTGAGGCTAAACAAGCACCAAATTGCTCGATTAACTCGCCAACTCCAAAGATGGACTGACAAGTTGCTGGAGTAGAGCATTGTTGTTACTAGAGTCAAATAGAGCTTTCAAGTCATTCTTTTTATCGTGGAAGGTTAATGCTATAGGGTTTGCATCCCCACGGATCGTTGCTTTTGCTTTTGAGTTACACCAGTTTCTGTATTGCTGTAGCGTGTGGTTGTAGCGCTTTGTATTTTCTCGCATAAGATGTTCGGATAATTTAAATTTACCATAACGGTCACAAAGCTGACTTTCTAGATAGATTGCCTTTGGCATTATATCCAGAACCATGGTGATGAAATCTAGCATTTGCTCGAGGTGACGATCGGTAAGCTGATCTGCAAACGAGATAAGGTTATCAATCAATGATAGAACCTCGTTTCTCTCAATAGAAAGTTGAGAGATAAGGTTTACGGCGATATCTTGGGTTTCAGAAACCAAAGATTTATCCAACAAAAGAACCCTTGTAGACTCTATCGCTCCAAAATACTTAGATAATTTTTCCATGTAAAACAATATATTTTGAGCGCTAATATCTGAAGAAATTAGATCCATTGTCTCTTGAAGCTTGTCTATTTTTCTTGCCAAATACATTGTTTGAACAACGATAGCACCAACAATAATAGTTGTAGACAGTCCAATAGCCGCCATTTGAGTAGCATGGCTTGCTTGTATTAGCTTACTGATCTCATTTAATTTTTCAGGATCGAATGCAACTTCTTTTAGCGGCATATGCTGCACGATCCCAGATTTTTCAGCCAGTTCTGTCCAGTAGGCGACCCCATCTCTTAGAGTTATTTTTCCGTTTTGTAGGCCTTCAAGGACTTCGGGGTAAACTTTTTCCCAGTCAAAAGTAAATATAGTTTCCATTAGAAAATAGGCTCCTCTCCATTGAGCATTTGCTGGCGCATTGCTGCAACTTGTACGACAGCGGGCAGGGTTACTCTAAAAGCTGGTCCACTAATAGCTGGTACAGTTAAAAGCACAGTAATTGCTATACCTATAGGCCCAGCTAAAACACCGATAGCACGCGCTAAACCAGCGTTGGCTGCTATGGTTAAGCCTCTTCCAAGCAGCGCTTTAGCTACTGCATTAGCAACAATCATAGCAACCTGATAGGACATAAATCCTCCCATTCGAATGGCTGCGATGATTGCAGTCAAGGCGGCACTGCTTGTTAATGACGCATCGATTTTTAACTCTTTTCGTAACTCCTCTCGCTCAGCTTCAGACATTTTTTCCCAGGAATCCGCAAATAGCTTTGCTAGAAGAGCCTGCTCAATATCAACAGCCTCAGCTTTGTAGTCTGTTTTGATGCTAAGCTTCTTGCAAACATCAATAAGAATTTCCTTATATTCAACCCCTGAACGTCTGAATAAGTTAACCAGCGTATCACCGCCAAAATGCTGTAGCTCACCAGCAATTTGCTGCCACACTTGTTGGTAATCGCCTTTCGCAGCTTGGAACTGCTTGTCTCCTGTTAACGTCTCGGTGTAACGAGTTTTTCCATCTTTGTCAGTGGTAAGATAGTTAACTAAAACACCTAACATATCGTTATCTGCATAACGTAGAAGCTCTAAATCTTTATCTTGTTTGTAAGTATTGCTCATTTTTTTTCTTCTAGAGATTGCAAGTGAGTGCCGAGACTATACAGCTCTTGGCTACAACTTATTGTTTTTTGAGGGATATTTTTAAATCGTCATAAATTTAAAAGCAACCTTAGCTGCTCTTTTAAAGGTTTTAACAACAGCCAATTTTCCACCTAGAGCCACAGTTCGAGCAAGGTTGGTAGAACAAATATTCATCCCACTGTTCGTTAGTCATGTTCTGCTTTAGGTACGGATTTTTGTCATTAAACTCTTTAAGAAGCTCTCCAGGGACAAGGTTCCATGCATTCGGGAGGTGAGTAACGTTCGACCTTACTGCAACACCTTGATGTTCACCTTGCCCCTTCAGTACTTTTTTCCTTGCGTACCTTCCGAGGTATCTTTTGTCGCTTGGAGTGCGAACTCTAAGTCGAAAATTTGTTGTGAGACTGAATGCTTTAGGTCATTCGCTTTTGCTCTGACAGTTACTATGTAGTTTTCGTCTATTTCCAGAAGTACATCTATTCTTTCCTTCATTGGCGGAAAGTCTGGGTTAACAGGAACGCTAAGATTTGCATAGGTTGTACGTCGATCACTTGCTGCTGATTTTCCAACCATTTGAGGGCGTTTAAACGTTAACACTGCTTTGCCGTCTCTAGGGTCTGCGCAATATAGCCCCTGAGTGATTGATTTGGTGTTTCCACGTTTTGGTAGTTCAGTACCTTCTGGAATAAGTGACAGCAGCGAGTTGCGAGCTTCAACCAATTCGAAAGGTTTGGCAAGAGTTAAGCCCAAGTCATTTTTTGCTATCCAAGCTGCACCTTCAGAGATAATTCGATCGCCTTTTGGTGATACTTCCAATACCGCGACCCCAAATATTTCTCGCAATTGTTGCTCAATAATAGGCATATTAACCATGCCACCCGTAGCTAAGCAGAGAGCGATAGTTTGATGATCCATATCCGCCTGTTCAGCACTTAAGAGTGTTTCAATTTCACTAATTCCTTGTGATACAATTGTGCTGGATATACGGTCAAGTGTCTCTTTTGTTAGCTCAAATTCAATTTCAGATTCTTCTTCTGAGTCAGCACTATAGTAGTCAGGAACGAAGATGATGTCTTTTGAACGCTTTGATAAAGTTATCTTAGCCTTTTCACACTGTTCAAGAAGCTTCGCTTTCATACCTGGGTGACGAGGCTTTTTAGTTTCCTCAGTCCAACCAAATTTAAGGGCGTGCTGCTCTTCTACAAAGTTAAGGATTGCGTCATCTAGGTAATCTCCGCCTACTTTATTGTTACCACGGTTCATTACCTGCACAATCATACCACCGCGTATTTGACAGAGTGTTAGATCGAGAGTGCCGCCACCCCAATCAAAAACGAGTACCGTTTTCCCTTCATCTCTGAGCATGGCATTCTGTGGGTCTTCCTGATCTTGATAATAGCCATAGAGGGCAGCTAATGGCTCATGGACAAAACTATCAACATTAATACCCGCATCTAAAAGGGCTTCTCGCAGTGCATGTCTTGACCTGCCATCCATCGCAACAGGTATAGTTACCACGGCAGTAGAAAGATCGGCAATTTCACGAGCATCATCTTCCTCTGCGTGTTCGATTAGAAACCTCATTAAATCAGCAACAACATCTTTCGGGTGTTTGATCTCACCCCCAACAGGAATATGATCTCCGCCGATGAACTTTTTGGGGCCGCGAATTGTATTACCAAATACGCCGATACCACTATCTTCAAGCTTTTTCTTAGCTTTTGAACCACATACAACTTTCCCGTTGTCATAAGAGACAACTGATGGGTGAGGGCGGTTTCTATCAGTAAATGACTTAACCATCCCTTCTTTAGTTACTACAGAAATTAAACTGTTTGTCGTACCAAAATCGATGCCTATTTTTTGAACCATCTGAGTTCCTCCTCAACGCGTTCGATCATCACATCTAAGTTATGCAGTGCCACATGTACTTTAGGGGTTTCGCGATCCAGCGCTTTGTATGAGTTTTCCAGCGTAGATAACACTTCTTCTTCTAAAAAGTTCAGTGCTTTTGCTTTTGCTTTAGAAGTGTCATCTTTAAGGTGAACTTTTTGAGCTTTTAGCGACTGCTCACTTTCAGAGTGCTGTTCCTTTAGAGAGAAAATTTCTTCACTGAGCTGTTTAATAAGGTTGTCTTTCTTCAAACCATCTGCTTTCAAGCTTTCAATCTGCTCTAAAAGTTTACCGTGCCTCGCTTGCAAATCAGAATTCGTTCTCTTGAGGGTATTACTTTCACTTTGAGCAGCTTCTTGTCGAGCTTTAAAGAACGAGAGAGTAGAGGATAAGTCCTTTAGTAAGGAGCTATTAGTTTGTGAAGCTAAGAAATACACCATCCCCGTTGTTGCTTGATTATCCACTTCTAGATTTACATGTTTTTCGATGTCATCAGGAACACGTGTAGCCAATAAGCGAGCAAAGCTGTTTAGAGTAGTATCTATATCAGCCTTACATGTTTCAAAGGCCCATATGTGAGCGATAGCTAGAATGTTCGCCTCTAAGTTACGCTTTTGAGAGGGTTTGTAGTTCTCACCTTTGTATATTTCAAATCGGCCTTGCAGTACTTTAACTAGTCGAGCTAAGTAGCCAGAGTTAGTCTGGGACATGTCTTTTAGCAAGAAAATATTTGTATCTGAAGTTGGGTTGAGAAACGTAATGTTATTTATGACATGGCACGTAAATTCTAGGACTTCTTTTCGAACCTCAGGATGTCGAGCCTTTTCGCTTGCAACTAGTAGTGAAAGAAGTGTTTTAAGCTCACCGTCGGATTCTAATACTATTTTGCTCAGAGATTCTCGCTCATTGGTGGACAGTTTTGTTGATATTGGCAAATCAACCAAAGAGTTGACGTGAGAAGCCAATAATTTGATTGGTTTCATCTTATCGGTCTTTTTATCAATCACTGGACTAAATAGGTTCTCTATCAGTCCATTGAGGCTACTGAAGTTGATAACCTGCTTTTTTGATTTTAGTGAAAGAGTGTTACTCATAGTCAGTTTCTTCTATAAAATTAAGGTTGAATGTATCGGCCGATGCAAGCCGTTTTATCAATGGCTTTATAATCGTCTTATGCCCAGTGTTGTATGCTTTTTTAACTAATAGGAATTGTAGTTTTTGTCGATCATTTAAGCTTATGTTGCGTCTAGGGAGTCGATCTAAGAACTCTTGGATTGAGTCAACAGAATGTTCATCAAAATTATTTATAACATCATCGACAAGCAAGGCTGTCATACGATCGACAGGCAATTTCTTAGTGGTTTCTTGCAAACCTTTATCAACGTATAAGGATCTATCATTCAAAAACAGCGCCATTGCTTGTTTTAGAAAAGGAACAGATTCTAATCCAGTTGTACCAAATTGATTTTGGTTGAAATCAATGACACTTTGAATAGCTCTCGAAAGGGGGGTGTTGAACTGTTGTAGTTTGGATCTTGCTTGGTTGAAGCGTTTATCAAAATCCTCAAATGTTAACACCTGGGCTTTGCCATCCTTGGCCATGATGCCTTGCAAGTACTTTACAATTCCGTCAACGTATTCGACAGTAGTATTAAAATCAGCACAGGATTTGACGAATTGTGTTACAAGTTCTTCAGTAAAATCATCCCTACTGAGAATTACCCAGAATAACTTGTCGACTTGTTCTAATTCATTTGAATCTGCCACATCGATATCGATTTTAAATTCTCTAGTCACACCTTGGTTAACCGCTCGAACTTCGAAAAAGTATTTATGTTTAGAAGAGAGCAATTCAGGTGCGACATCAATATCAATAGCTTCTCCATTGATAAAGATCTGATCGCAATACGTCAACTCGATATCCTCGGGAGAGAGTTTCGTATGTATAACAAGTCGAGTAGAGCCAACAGCCTTTTGGAATATATGTAGTTGAGGGTTTTTGCTTGGATGCTCATCCCATTCATGGCTAACCCTAAGATGATCAGTAGCGAAGGTTGCACTACAAAAACGGCAAGCATACAACGCAGTATTGGGCGTAAAAGGGATAGTGGTATCTGGTGTTGGTACGGAACCTCCACTATTACCAGGGTCGATAAAATTTGTGTAGTAGTTGCTCATAAATCACCTGTTAAACACCTTTTGTGAAAGGGCTGAACACTTGCTAACGCTGAGGGAGATATCCCTAACAATACTATCTAGCCCGAAGCGAGAGTGTCTATTAATCTGTTTATGTCAGTAGAACAAGGCACAGTCGTAAGACTGTGCTAGCTCTAACTAAATGATTTTTAACCTTCAACTTGTATGTCAATGACTTGCTGGATCAACTGGATGGCGTAGGGGATATCTGATAATTCAGTGATTTTGTATTCAACGTCACCATTACCCCAACGACCAAGATTAGTCACGTCTCGGCATAGCTTCTTTGGATCATGAATTTCAGTGAACTTACAGTTGAGAGATAGCCTTAGCCCAGAAGCCTGAGGGACTACATCGACAAAGTTGGTATCGAGTTTGAAAGCGACATAAAGTTTCAAAAATTCTTGCTTCACATTTTCATCGAGCGACATGACTTTCTGGCTAAACACTTGGAATAGCTCTTTTGAAGACCCAACTGCAATATATGGATGATCTGAAATTGTATAAGCGGCTTTCTCGGTTGGTTGGGCTTGGTATTTCTCTAAAATTTCAGCACTTAAGCTAGGGTAACGCCATACCGTCTGCATTTTGTCCGCAAGTAATTTAGAGCGAGCTTGAATTGAATCTTTGTTCCAAGTTTCATGGCTTCTTAAGCTTTGGTTTAGGGCTAGTGGACTGTTTGCGAAACCGCCTTCCATATCACGCTTTTCAGTAAAGAATCGGTCACTTAGCTCAGAGTTGTACCCTGTTAATGTTAGATTACCAATAGTATGGACGTACTCTTCTTGAACTGATTGCCAATCATCACCTAGCGCTAGCTGCCATTGAGTAGACAGATTTTTGTTCTGCGGTAACACGTGCTCAATAGTGTAATTTTCAACGCTTATACGTTCTTTCTTATCCTGGTTTTCTATGCGACGCAGCCAATAGGCTCTGCTGCGAACGTTGTACATGTCTTTGTGTTGAAGGCAGCGATTTAGCTCAGAATCTGATGGGAAACGGCGATAAGAGCTTAAACTAATTAGCTCAGCTTTGAAGCTCTCCAAATAACTGGATTTACGAATAGAGCGAGCGAAACTCGCGAATGTTTTGTTAAGTGAGTTGGTTGGAATGTCGCATACATAACGTCGGAACACATAGCTCTCAACCAGGCGTACACACTCAATGAACTCATCGAGCGTTAAAATCTGGCTATCGTAGTCATGATACAGCTCTAGTATCAAAGGATAAGATACATCGACTTTATATGCGTTTAGGTCTTGAAAGGCTTCTAGCAATTTTTGCTCTTTTTCCTGTTCTAAAGAAAAAGCGATATAGAATTGAGCGTGTTTGCGTACATCTGCCACGACATCTTCGATATCAAGATGTGAGCTACTAACATATTTCTTGAATGCTTCATAAACATCATTGATTCTTGGGGGCTTGTTAGTCTTAAGTGTCAAATAATCACGCATGAACTGATTAAACAACCAACTGTACTCACCGTTTCCAAAGTCGCTTTCCATTGGAAACCAGTATCGCTCATAGAGGGTGTTTTGCTGTTTTGGCTCAAGCCCCATGAGTACGAAGTTACGGATGAGATCCGCTTGGCTTAAATCTAGACCTGTCGAGTTGAGGCTTTCAAATATGAGCTGGGGATTGTCTCTCTCTCGATCTAAAGCGATATCGACAATAAGTAGTTTTTGCAGGCCAAGGTAGATTTCTGATACTTGCTCGTTACTAAGGCGACTCAACTTGTCTTTGAAGAATTGGTAATTTTTAGTAACACGAGACGTTGCATCCTCATCGTGTTTGGCTTCACCGTCGACAATGGCTCTTAGCTCTTTGTCATCTGCTTTAGTGAGTAGGAGCTTGTAATAAAGATCACCATCTTCAGCATCATTACAAAGGTAATATTTCTTCAGCTTCTTGGCATTTGTACCTTCAATAACGGATGTATTGTCTGCACTACGAGCATTCAGTTCTGAAACTAATGCGGCGATTAAGAGTGTCGTAGAGGTCAGCCTCTGTTGCCCATCAATAACGAGTAGCTGAGGGACATCACTATGGCTGTATAAGCCTCGTTCCACATAGACTACAGAGCCTATGAAATGAGCTTCAAGGTCAGTCGTACCCGCACGAACGATATCTTTCCATAGTTGCTCACATTGATCCTGAGTCCAGCTATATTGGCGCTGGTAAATAGGAATAATGAATTGGGCTGATTTTTGTAAAAACTTGAATAACTTACTTTCTGTTGCCTTCATGGTCACACCAACTGAGTCTATTTATATATTTTATGCACAACACTTTTTGTATTTTTTTCCCGAACCGCAAGGGCAAGGCGCATTTCGACCGATTTTAATCGAGGTGATTGGTTCTTCCAATTCAGTACGAATCGAGTCGACTAGTTCATCCCAATACTCACGGCTAGGCATTTCTGTAGGTTTTGGTTTAGCTACAGAGACTAGATCTGATTTATGAAGTATTACAGGGAAGACTTGGCCCTCATGGACAAAGATAGCGAGGAGTTCACCAATCGCAGGTGAATAGAAATATGGATCGATTTGAATGTTGTTTTCTTCAAATAGTTCACGCTGCTCATTGATATTAAAGCACGTGACATCAATACCGTTTTCTGATGCGATAAACGCCATTCCACGGTGTTCAGGTAGTACTTGAGCAACCGTTAGACTGTCTGGTCTACTATTGATCTGTTCGGTCAACGTTTCATGGATAGCGACATAGTCATCACCTTCATAATCAATCACACTTAATGTTGAATAGTCTAATTCGAGTGTAGAGAATTGATGAAATGGATCTGACTTAGGGTTTGGTAATCCCGTTTTGTTTTTGATTGCAGAGGCAGTAATAGGTATAAGATTGCTACTAATAGTTACCGCATCACAGTTAGGTGGGTTAAGCGGCAAATAGTGAGAGTAGTTGTAGTATTTTTCGCGTTGATAAGCCTGTTTGATATCTTCGTAACCTTTACCTGGTACAGCGAATTTTAGTGCATCTAGCTTTTCAAATACCTTCACCATGAAGTTGAAAATTACGGGTTCAAGGTTGAAGTAATCACCGAAGTCGATGAGCTGAGTACGGATACGAGCAATCTTGTTTTCTTCGCCGTGCTCTAAATTGGGTTCATGATTGATGGCTAAGTTGACAGTCGATTTCTTCACTAAGCACACACGAATCAATTCTAGCTGAAGGCTTTTGGCGAACTCGAAATCGATATAGTAAGCCTCACCTAAGAACTCACCCTGATGAACAGAGTAATTACGTAACGCTTTTAATAATAGGAACTCATCGAGTTCAAACAATCCAAGTTTGGTCGTAGGGTTTTTACGCAGACGTTCGTGCAGCTTATACGCCTCTTCAACCAAGTATTGTAGGCTCTCTAGGCTGGATGACTGCGTATGTTGGTAATAGATATTGAACAACCTAGCCGCACAAGGTTCTATTATTGATATTGTCATTTTTGTTTTCGCTATAGAAAAAGAGCAGCTATAACGCTGCTCAATATATTTAGTTACTTGATCACTTCTGGCTTCTTACCATGGATCGCTTTCACATCAGCGAGTAGGTTACCGAATTTGCCGTAGTTGACTTTAACGCCGTCATCGAGGTCTAGGCTGATCTTCATTTCAGCTAAGTGTTTTAGCTCTTCATCGAAAGTGACCAGTTCAGCTTGTTTCTTCTCAATCGTTTTCAGCTCTTTGTCTATTGCGCGTAGCTCTGCACCAGACGCTGTTGCTTTTGAGTCTTCAAGAATGTTCTTGCGACTTTCAAGTTTACCCATAAGTGGTGTGACATACTCAGTGCGCATACGTGACAACGTACCTTCGTTGTAACGGTGTAGGTAAACCAAACACTCGAATGCTTTTGCCTTACCTGAGCTAAACAGCCAATAAATAGGGCGCTTTTTATAAGTTTTCAAATGATCTTTGTAGAACTGAGTCGAGAAGTAACGACGGATAGTATCGATCGAGCTTTCACCTTTTTTAGCTTTGATGGCATCCAAGCACAGGCTTTCAGCCACAAAGTCCAAGTTTTCTTGTAAGTGCTTTTCACCCCATACCGTTTTCACAAATTCACGGAAGCGGGTGGTAGCATCATCTTCAAATACCCAGTCTTCATCAGCTAATGGAACAATGCCGTCATCATCAGCAGGGAAGGTTTTGTATGCACCGTCTATAACTAACTCTTTAAAGCCGTCATTTCCAGAGTGTGCATAGACTAATCCTTCGCGATCAAGAGAGTAGCGCCCCATAATGCAGCCTAATGAATAACTGATTAAGTTTATAAAACAGTCATTCTTTTGCAGAGCTGTTAACTCTTTCCTGTCCTCAGTTTTGGTATATCTGTAATACGGATTTCTGAGTAGTGTGATTGTTTTCAAAGGGATTACATTTTTGATATTATTTTCAAGTCCATATACATTTGCGATATAGGAGTTGTTCAATTCTTCATTGGAATACATTTCATCGATCATTTTATTAGAATCAAGTTGGTATTTATTCCAGTAATCTTGAGAGCCACACGAATCAGAGATATTAAGTGATTTGAAATCCCATGAGGTTTCGAAACTATCCCAGTCTTTTTTACTTATCTCAATTTGCTGTTTAGCAATGTTTGATATCTCTGGGTTTCTCTTAAGTTCACTGATCAAAAATGGCAGTTTTTTAAACTCTCCTATTTGGAAGCTCAGCGTTGGATTTAAGAGTTTGGTGAAAACCTCGTTAGTCGATGAGTTTAAAAATGCAATTGCATAAAATAGGTCGTCTTCACTGAAAAAAGCTGATGGGCCTTTTGCATCAAATAAGTGATTTCTTGGGAAATATCTAAATGAAGAGAATGATGAAGTGATATCAGACCAAGTAATTCCAGGTTTAAGGTAGTAATTTTCTCCTCGCGTACAACTATTAGACTGTTGCTTAATTAAATCACCATTGTCCTCCCAATTGACATAATAGAAGTTATTTCCATACCACTTTCTATAATCCCCACCTTTATTGTAAGGGAACCATTTATTGCCAACTTTACTTTGTGATACCTCGTGCCAATTACGCATAAATCGCTCGTTGTTGCCTGTTTGTATCCCATTTGATACATAAGAGGACGATTCTATGAGATTTTTACTGAAACAATTTCTTAGTTCATCTTTGACCCAATAAACTACAGGCCATCCTGGAATTTTCTTGAAGCTTTCTGATGAAACTTGGAAAGTAGAATGTTGGTCTCGATTCAAAAAAACTTCACGTTTATTTGCTGATTGTGGAGCACTATTCAGATCAATATAGCTTGCTGCATAGTTATTAATTGGCTGTTTTCTAATAGAAAAAGCGACACATTGCACAACCTTCGAATTTAACTCAGGGAAACTGTTAAATCCAATATGAATCAACGAGTCTATTGTATGTTCTCGGAAAATAGACTTACGGAGTTTTTCATAACTGGATAGAAACATCCAAGACTGCATATTTACTTGAGAATTTATTCCATTATTGTTCAATACTTTAAAAGCTCGTTCCATAAATAGGGAAAACAAGTCAAATTTAGAATTCGGATAGTATTCCTTTGCGAAATTTTTTAAAGCAGCATTCATCCCTTTTAAACCCATGTAAGGAGGGTTTGCCAAGACCACATCATATTTAGTCGCGAGTACAATTGATTGTTCAACAATTGGTAACAGTGCTTCTGATGCTTGCTTGGATGTTGATTCGTTACCTTGAGCTTTGCGTACTAGCTTTTCCTTTAACTGGATGAGAGTTTTAAGGTTGTTACTCGCAATTTCAACCAATGAACCTAAGTTTTTAGCATCAATAAACTGCTTTTGTAGGTAGCTAAGCAAATCAAGGTAAATCTTGTTTTCTTCGGATACTTCGCGGATGTCGAGTTGTGGCTCTGAAAATAGGTCACCCATTGAACCTGTTTGCTTGTTGCCATCAAGATCCAAGTCTGCCCAAAGCTGGTTAATGTTCAGGTTTTCAGTTGATTGAACTGAATGGATGTTAAGCTTGATATCACGTGTGAAGATACGTTTATCATCTTCACGAGCTTTCATTAGTACCGCGAATGCTGCCAACTGTGCAGCGCGATCATCAATATCTAGACCATAGATGTTTTTGGTTAGGATCAGCTCTGGAATATCGCGTAAGCGATAGCCACGCTCTAGGTAAATTTCACGCAGCACTTCATACACTTCAACTAGGATGTGGCCACTGCCACAAGCAGGGTCGAGCACTTTGATTTCTTCAGGATCAATACTTGTCGGTGTAATGACTTTGAGCTGTTCGATTACATCATCACTTTGCTCGGCAGGCGTGATGTAATACTCCATTTTTTCTTTCAGTTCGGAGTCAGGGTAGGTTGCTAACCACTGACGACCTAGAGAGTTTTGTACTAGATACTTGACAATCCAGTTCGGCGTAAAGAGCTGAGTTGCAGCAGGGATGTCCTCGCGCTTGACGACTTTGCCAATAACAGCATCTTTGTGCTCAGAGATGTAGAACTGGTAAAGCCAACCGATAACTTCAATCTCTCGCCAATTATCTTCAGGGATATCGTTAACCAAATCCTTTAAGATTGAATCGGTTTTTGTAAGGTTATCTGGCAGCAGTAGCTCGGTTGCATCATCCAGCTTTTCAAACATGAATGGCATGGCTTCGCTTAGCTGGTGGCACTGCGCTAGAAGGAGAGTGCGGTAAAGCTCTTCTTCTTTGTTACCATCAAGCACCATGTCAATGATTTGGTCTTTGTTCAAACCAAGCTCATCAGCTACGTCAGCCGCTGAGTTTAAGATCTCAAAGCCTTCACCAAACTGTGCGCCTTCGGTTTTACTTAACACACGAAAACCATGGTCTAGGTATTCGTTAACCTCCATATAGCGGATAGCTGTTAGGCGGTTAAACCATGTAAAGGCTGTTTCGTTGATAAACTGGTTAAAACCGTCTTTATGCACGAATTTACCATCGTGCGTGCCTAACGCTTCAATACGTTTTACTAGCTGGTTACGCTGCTGGCCTTGCTTGCGAGTGTAAACTTCTTTCTCGATAATCGCGCTATCACCGTCAATCGTGATCTCGCTAATTCGGTCTTCGAAAATACCTAGTTTTGCTGCTCGGTTCTTAACTGCTTCCATAAAAGCAACACGAGCTTTTGGTGCGTAGGCTTTAAGTTTGTTGGTGTTCATTGAATACTCATTTCATTCGTTTAGAAATCCACGCTCAAAGAGCGTGGTTCACTATTTATCTTTATGGTTCAGTTGGGCCTTTCTCTGTGTGAGAGACGCTGCTACTTACTTGATTCGTACTTTATGGTTCGAAGCTAACAATTCGGAAAGTTGAGTTTTCAATGCCGCTAAGTAGCTTTCTAGCTCTTCTTCCGTTTCTAGGTAAGTGGTATCACCTAGCTCTTGGAAAACGGCCCCAGCTTTAACCGTCACCACTTTTTTCGCTTTAGGTTTTGTGACTACAGGTTCCGCTACTTTTAATGGCTCTTTGGTCGCGTTCATTGTTGCAGAGGAAGTGCCATAACCATTCGAGTCGTTAGGTTCTAGTTCTAATGTACCGTTACCACCTTTGGAGTCATTGCCTGCATTAGTTTCAGCTTCTTGCTTGCGACGTTCTGCTTCTAGCGCTACTTGGCGTTCAGCCGCTTTAATTTGCTGGTCGATAAAGGCATTAATGATTTCTTCAGCTTGCTCTACTAAACTCTCTGAATTTCGAAGCTCTTCGTTGATTTCAGCGATGCTGGTCAGGTGCTCTAATCGTTTTAGAGACAGTTGTAACGGGCGAAGCGCATCGTTACTGATGGTATCTGGTGCTTTAGCCTCGCTCACGTGTTGCTGAACGTCATCAATTGCAGTCTCTAGCTTGCTTGCTACTTCTTTACGGTGAGCAACCAGCATCTCATCGTTTACAGCTCTCACCGTTTCGATTAAGCCTTGCACCTGACGGATCTTTCCGTAAGGACGATCATCGTTATATATCGCTTCCAGCTTTTCTAATGCGCTATTGGCAACTTCAGACGTTTTGAGTAGGTGACGGTTTTTCGCAAACTCGATACTCAAAGCATTCGCCAAGCTTTGCCATGTTGAAAATTGTTTTTCATAGAAGACTTCAAGCTCTTCATAATCCTCTTCAAACTCTTCTAAATCAGAACCTTGACGTAAGAATTCATCAATGAACTTGTAGCTTCCTTGTTGCTCGACAAGGGACGAGATCGAGATAATGCCATCTTCGATTTCAGTTTTGCCTGGGAACTTACCTGTGGTTGATTTCGCTTTAAAATCTTTGAGCTTTGCGAGCATGCTCTTTAAAAGCTGAAGTGCTTGCTCATGAAGATCTTTTTCGGTTGTCGGTGCATTCTTATGGAATACAGACTTGTACAACTTGGCTGCTTTCTTCAGGTTTGCTTCTGATTGTTGCTGAATGCGTCGGATTCGTAAGTTGGCACGCTTGGAATTTTTGTCTAAATGCTCAAAAGCACTACGCAACGGCACATCTTGCTGATTTGCTTGAAGCGTAATTTTGTTTGCGACGGCTAGGCGAGCAATCATCAGGATGATTTCGTAATCATTCCAACCGAATGGGCGACGAGAAAACTTCTTCACCAAGTCACCAGCGGTCAGGGGACGCCCGTATTCATCACTGATTGAGATGTGTTGCTCTAGCTCGAACAGAGCGCGAGGGTTTGCTTCAACATCTGACAAATCAATATTCAATTGGCTCAAGTCGTCAACGATAAGAGTTTGCTGAATTTGTTGACGAATATCACCAGAATAGGGCGTCACATACTTAAGTTTACTGAAGGTGTCTTCGATAACCTGGCGGTATGCGTTGTCGATGATAGCAGTGGCTGTTGCACCTTTAGTTTTATAGCTCTGCCCTAACAAGTAAAAGTCTGATTGCTTAATAATATCTTCTAGCTCAGAGACGATTTGTTTACGTCTTGCACTGTTCTCTGCTGCTTTCGCTCGGATCAGAAGTTCCATATCCGCATCACGACCTGCATTACGTTTTGTGTACTTAGCGGTACGAATGTAGGTTCGTAGTTCCCCAAATAGACGCGCCTTGTCTTGTAGTTTAATTAAGATGGCATCTTTAGATTCATTACTGCAGACGGCATCGGTCATATCGTCATAGCTAGCGTCAATTGGCGACACAATCTTTAAGTGTAGGTCGTTGTCAATTGAGCCTTTCTCGAACGGTTGACCATTGCAGTAGCGTGAAACTGGGAAATCTTGTTTGTTCTCAGGATAGCGATAGGTTTTGCTGCTGCGTAAAATCTCTTCAAATAGGATTTTACTTAGCTCCGCTGTTTCATCGGACGTTTCGATCTCTGTGTTTTGGATCTCTTTTTCGATTTCTTTTTCTTCGTTTGTTAAGAAGATGTACTCGTCTCCTTGACGAGCAATAAGAAGGTTATTTTCCAATGCGTCCAAGCTTTCAGTAATATCAATACGAAGTTGGCGTTTGTCTTGGTCAACTTCCGAGATACAAAGCGTCACGATGTTGTCGATGGTAGATTTCATCTCATCTACGTAACGGATCATAAATAGTGTTTGTAAAACTTGAACCGAGAAATCGGAAATAGAGCTTTTCTCTGCCGCGTGGTTAATGTCACGCACTACAGCAGTATCAAGGAATTTCTTAATTGAAGGATAAAAACTATAAAGCGGGATTAAACGTCCAATCTCGTCAGTAACGAACTGATTAGTAGCCGTTTGAAATGCTTCGATGAGAGAACGTTCACCTTTTGCTAGGTGAGTACCCGCTGCCCCAGCTTGGGAGATACCAGAAAATACTTTTTGGATTAGGTTGTACTGGTACGGTGCAAACGGGTAGCTCGATACGAAGTTGTTTGTACCTGTGAAGTTAGAAAACTCAGCCTTATTGGTTTTCTCAAAGCTAAGCTGACTTCGAATGATGTCGCCTTTTTCATTATACAAGGCTGTTAGTGCAGTTTGCGCAGGCTCTGTTTTAGCTAGTAGACGTTTCTCAATAACCTCGTTGACGTTTGAGCTTGAGAGCGAGATTCGATCAAAGCGTTGTTGGATCCGAGAAAAGTCATTTTTACGAGAACCTTGTTGCATTTGACCTAGAACAGTGTCCATGTCTTCTTGTGATGTCACTACCACCCATGCACGACCTTCACAGATTGTGCCTAAATTTTCTGTAATAGTTTGCAGCTTCAACATCATTTGAGCGTTTTGACCAATGTATTGACCAATCTCATCCACAAAGAAGCTGATGCGGCGTTCAGGACTACCATCAAGGTATTGCTTAACCCATTTACAGAAATTTTGAATGTCTAAGCTGAAGTTGTTTTCAAGTCGCTCGATAGCTTGGCGACCCGCTTCTTCAGACTGACCTGTTACTTTGGCAAATGCCTCCGCGAGATCGTCACGGTAAAAGTCATAAGAGTCACGTTCTTCTAACCATGATGAACCCGATAGCTCTTCAAAAGCTTGGTGGAACTCTTGCAGTTTGCCACGCGCATCTAGGTCACGTTCTAGGTCTGCAATGTGTGCATGGTCGCCCGAGTAACCCATTTTCTCATTAAAGACTTTTAGGAATACTTTTAAGATGGCATCTTCTTTGTCATCTGTGTCAGCGCGGCTATCAATGTTAAAGAGGATAACGTTGTTCTCTTTCTGGATCGCACGACGCATATCGCCCAACAGCATTTGGTCTTCTGCTAGCTTGTCTTCAAAGAAATCAATTGCTCGTTTTGTTACGCCATCATTAGATGTCTCAACGTTTTTGAGCAAGTACGACATGATTTTAATGAAGTGAGATTTACCCGAGCCAAAGAAGCCTGATACCCAGATGCCAGATTTACCCGTTTCAGACGCCTTTTTAGGGTCATCAACAGACGGCATGTAGTATTTGAAGAATTGCTCAATGTGACCTTTAAGTTCAGCGGTGATGACATACTCATCAAGTTCGACGAAGACGGTTTCGTTTCCGACTTGGTCAGCTTTAACTACGCCGTTGATTGGGCGTGAGATATCTTTTTTAAATAGCTGCTTTAACTGCATGGGAATTCCTAGCTAACTTTCTCAATTTGTTAATGAGAATATCTTGATTCAGTATTTACTTGTTTAGCGTACGTTTTGATTAGTAACTGCATTTGCTTGGCAGCTACCTTTTCTTAACCGTCACTACTGTGCGCTATGCCAACTTAAAGGCTCGGTAATAGTTGTTTGATTCGATTCGACCAAATGGTTTAAGTGAAGCGCCATCGTATTCACCAGGGTAGAACATGACCGTTGGAACCTGGCCTACTTTAGCGTGCAACGCATTGAGTAGTCCGTGACCTCGGACAATCGGCCAAACACTTCCCATACCATGAAGCATGATAAAGTCACAATTTTCTATATTTGCTTCTTTCACGATGAACTCAGCGACTCGGTTTTGCTCTAGAGGCCCTTTGAGTGCTTTAAAGAGAGCTTCATCACCTTTGGCAAACTGCATTTTGAATGACTTATCTAATAATCGCCGTGATTCTAGTAGTTTGATGATCATTTCAAATAGGTTAATGCTGGCGAATGTGTAGCCACGATTTGACAGTTTTTTCTCTAGCAATTCGATATGCTCTCGAACCGCTAGTTCATGTTCAGGTTTATAGTCAAAGATGTAAAAGCCAATTTCACCACCGAGTTCTTTGTTTTGAAGGAACTCGTCACTCTCTAAACGAGATTGGATGTTATCTAAACGTTGTTGTAGCTGGAGCATTAGTAGATCTCCATAGCTTGGATGATATCGTCTCTATCCATCTCAACGAGTAGATCACGAACATCTGGGGTTATGTAAATATTGGTGAGTACTTTTGTTTTTGTGCTTTCCAAGAAACCGCCATCAGTCATAACTTTAAAAGCGACTTGAGCAATTTTGTAGGTTGAGGATTCAGACATATCGGCAAAATCAGGATAGATGCGGCACTTATCTTCCCAGAAGTACTCCCAATCTTTCATGTCAATGTTTTCGCGGTACATACGTTTAGCATCCATTACAACAGTGCGCATGAAGTCAGCAAGCAGTGGAGAGTTAATTAGGGTTGCAGCCATCATTAACTGCGCCGCTTCCTCGTGGTTAGCCTTAACAAGTGCTGATAGGAACTTGTTACCTAGATTTGCGATACGTTTTTTGATTGTAGCCGCGTTACGTTTTGCTGAAGCTGGCGAACGCTTTTGCAGAATGTTTTGTTCAACAATGGCTTCATCCCATTGTTCTTTACTTGGTTCAGAAAGGAGTAACTCAGCAATTAGCTGAGCCTCTGTAATCATAAGGCTGCCACCGATTAGGTCGCCAAGGTATTTCTTATATTCGCTCATCTTCACGTCCTATTTAATGCTGTGTGTAGGGACTGAGTGTTCTGCTTCGGGGTCGGTGTAACCTGATGCAAGGTGCAAGTTTTCAACACCATATAAAGTCGGTCGGTTTGCTAACCAAAGTTGATGCTCGGGCGTTGTTTGTGTTGCTTTCTCAGAGCAATCGACATTCCAACGTCGCAGTAAATAGCCAGTTAAAGCAGCACGAACTTCGATTGATAATTTTCCATTCTTCATAGAGTAATCAAGCTCAATCGCTTTTGGATAATTTACATTGTTTGGGTGCGGTACTAGCTCTAATGGTACGAACCTCATCCATTGTTTATCAGCCAGCATGGTTTGAGTCTGAAGTACGGTGTTGTCCGATAGTTCAGCTTTGGTGATACGAGAAATCACAAAATCTCGGAACTCTCTTGACTGGTAATCGTATGCACGAATATGCCAGCGTAGTCCGTTATCGACTATAGAGTGGGGGATAACAATTCGGGTGCTTTCGCCACTTCTTAAGGATACATAGCGAATTTTAACACCTTTGCTGTTTAACGCGGCTTGAGTTAGTACAGCTATGATGCTGGTGTCAGGCGCGTTAAGTTGGCTCGGTGTTTCAAACGGTATGCCTAATCCATTGATGACGCTGTCTTCCCCTGAAAGTTGGTTTGCAAGCTTTCCGAGCGTATCGTTTGTGTTGTGGTTAAACAGTGGGACAAATGCTTTTGTTTGAAAGTACCGTTTCTCAGCGTTGTCGTAGGTAAGGTTATGGGCTGCTAACTCTTTGTATAAGTTGATATCGCGAGTCGCGTTGGATAGTCCCATTTTAAAATGTTCTACGACTTCGGAACGCGTAAAGTGACCGACAAACATTAACTTAAAGTCAATGAAAGCAAGCCTTTGTTTTTGTGCGTAGTTGAGATTATCCATGGAATTCATACTATTTTTAATTTGGGCATAGTATGAACCATTTTGGGTTGGACTTCAATTTGAGATATGACTCAGGCAGACATAACTCACTAGAACTAATCTATGCACTTTTCTCAATATTATATCAGCATAGATAGTGAGATTATCGCTGAGTAGTTAGAAGAAGCTGTATGGCTCTGCCATACAGCATTCCTAATGTTTAGTGTTCGCTTAATTGACCCTGATACTCATAGATAAACGAATATTCATGGCTAAAGATATCAGTATCCGCTGGTTTTGATCTTCAATAAGTACCTAGGAGGCTTTGTGTTTCTACAAGGGTACAGCTTGCTTGGCTCTAGTTACCTTGTAAAATCTTTCACGTCAAAGGGTTCCGAAAATGTGCCTACCCGTTTGGAGAAATGAATCACACATGTACGGTGTTGTATTTGATGGATTGATTCAAATCATTAAAAATGGAACAAATTTTCCTGAATGGAATTAACTCTCCATAATCCTAAAATTTGATTTTATTCTTTTTTAATAAAATCAATGGATTAAATTTTTTATGTAATGGCATGCTAATTGTATTTAATTACTAGAAAAACAAACGAGGATAGGCAATGGCATTACTACATTATGCAAATTTAGAAGAACATCGGCCAGATATACTCCTTCAAAAAACATTCAATGGCTTGGAGGATTTTTACAAATATCTAGACACCACAAAAAGATATTTAGAAAGTTCAGGTGCGGTCAAACGCCTTCGCTGGGAGGTTGTCGACAGGGAGGTTAATCCTGTTGGAGAGCGAAAGGATGTGAAGGGAGTATGGATACAGCTATTGGAAGTAGATGGTTCTACTCAAGAGTCAGTATTTAAGTCATTTCTTGATGAAAGTAACGAAGATATCTACGAGGCAAATAATGCAAATTGGAGGTTTGTTGGCAGCCCCGCAAGTGATTGCCCTGCCTGCAAAGATCGTAGTGGTAAGCCTAAAATGGCGTATCAAACAGAGGAACATGCCTTAGAAGTCGCTTCATACTCGAAAAGGTCGTTAAAAGTCTATGAGTGTGAGCAAGGATATGGTTGGCACTTAACCAAGCACTTTGATGCTGATCGAGTCTGGTTTGATAATAGAAATAAGATTTCCATTCTAGATAGAGATCCAGAATCTGAGCAATTGTTAGTCAATAAAATGCCAAGTAAGGAATTTATTGTACTACGTCCAAATACATATACGCTTCGGTGCCAGATAAATGCGATACAGGCTTTGCAGAGTTCACCAAGCATTTTCCATCGACCTCTATTAAGGTTGTTTGAATCAAATGATCATGCTAGATGGGATAAATTCCCAAACTTAGAACAGTCTGATTTTTCAGCACTCTTCGAAGAGTTTTTAAATGTAGGCAGTAACCAAACTGCCCGAGTTGATAAATGGTATGTACTAACGGATGAAAGCAGACCTGGTACGCTTGAACAACGAAAATTCGTAGAAATTTCGCTGAACACACCTGATTTTGCATTTATGGAGGGACCTCCTGGTTCAGGTAAAACGACCGCGATATTAGAGCTTATCATTCAACTTGTCTTGCGAGGTAAGCGAATCTTATTGTGTGCCTCAACTCATGTGGCCGTCGACAATGTGCTTGAGAGAATAATTGAAGAAGATAGCACAGTTCGAGATGCGATTATTGCTCTGCGAATCGGTGATAAATCGAATATTTCAGAGAAGGTTAAACCTTACCAGCTAGAAAAATTTCTATCTACCGAAAGAAAACGGCTCTTGTCTGAACTTCATAAGGTTTCAACGTTAACGGAAGCTCAACAACAGCTCATGGTTGAACTTAATCGTGGTAACAACACTATTGAGCGAATGGCGTTGGAGTCTGCAAATCTTATTTGTGGCACTACCATCGGTATCTTAAAACATCCAGATATTAAGAATACTGACACGCCAACCGCTCAATTTGATTACATGATCATTGATGAGGCATCCAAGACCACTTTCCAAGAGTTTTTGGTTCCAGCACTTTTGGCAAAGAGGTGGATTTTGGTCGGCGACAAAAAACAACTATCACCCTACGTTGATGATGAATCAACGGCGGTTAACATCGCCCCATGTCTGCCTGAAGTATATAAGCGCGAAGCATGTCTTGATGTATTTAGTGCCTCAGATCAAGTAAGTCCTGCGCGAAGGCGAATCTCATCAATTGTGTTAAATAGCAGCAATATCGTACAAGATTTTTATAAGAGGCAAGGGGAGGAAAATGGTGTTTTGGTAGCTACGCCAGGGGGAGATAGCAAAAGTATTCCTTATTCATCGTTGATTGTAGGAGATCAAAAATTTTTAACTGAAAATCAGGAAGTTATGCCTTTGGATATTATGCGCATTCGAGGCAACCTGAATAGTATCCCGCCTTCTGTTGTGTATCGGAAAAGAGCAATTGAGTATAAAAATCGCCATCAACACAGTAGCGACAGCAATTGGGAAAATGAGATTGCTTGGCGCATGGCTAGACAGTATGAGCAAAGGCTAAACAAAGATACCTCTGATGAAAGAATAACGACTTCAGAAAAGTTATCTCGTCAGGTAGAGGCTCTATTGCCTTTCGATGGCAAACGCGGAAAAGACTCTGTTATTGATCAAATCAACAGAGTAAAAAAAGTGGCTCTTCCTTCTATATTGGAGTCTCTTCAGTCTGGTTTTCAAAGGTCGAAGCGTCAGCGGCATGGTACGGCGCTCTCTGATGGCCTACCTGATGATGTACTTAGTCAGAGATCTATAACACTAATTTATCAACACAGGATGCATCCTGACATAGCGAGTTTTTCTCACAACAGGATCTATAACCAAGATGCGTTATACACGCCAGAAGAAATGATCGAAAAAAGAGCATGGAGTTATAGACCTGACAGAAAACGCACGGTATGGGTTGATGTACAAGGAGGACGTACGACAAGTGGTAATAGAAACCCTAAGGAAGCTGAACAACTTATAGCTGAACTAACTAACTTTGAGAAATGGGCTGTCAAAAGTCCAAAGGAAGATGGCAAACCATGGGAAGTGGCTGTGTTGTCCTTTTATCGAGGCCAGGAACGTGAACTTAGGAATCGCTTGAGAACATGGGCGATGAACCCGAGAGCATACCGTCATTTTACTAAAGGTGATAAACGCTCTCCATTTATCGATGTTCAAGTCTGTACAGTCGATAAATTCCAAGGTCACGAGGCGGACCTAGTGTTACTGAGCTTTGTGAATTCACATGCTACGAGCTTTCTCGAAAGCCCAAATAGACTCAATGTTGCAGTTACGCGGGCAAAGTACGCACAAGTAATATTTGGAAACCGAAATGCAATGAAAAAGGCATCTGGCGTATTAGCGCATTTAGCGGAAGATACGGATTGGTCACGTACCATCGAGGTGGTGGAATGAAAATAATGAAAAACGACCTGATTCTCGAAAGGGAAATTCAACTAGAAACATGGGTTGTCTCCGCAACGATATCCAAAGCAGAAAAACGCCCTGAATATGATTTGATTTTGAAATGTATTCGAGATGGTGTTTGTACTGAAGAACAGGTCGCACAACACCTTTTGTTTGATGATCGAGCACGTTTGGGGATTGCGCAGCGCATGCTCAACAGAGCAATAGACTTAAATTTGGCTTTCAAAAAACGTGGGAAATACGCACTAACGGATGAAGGTTATGAGGCTATCAAAGAGCAACGAATTTTCGTTCCCGAAGAGGGGGTTTGGAAGATTACTTTTAGTAATGATCCATTGTTGCCGTTTCCCATTATGGCTATTGAAAAACACGCAGAGCCAAAGGCCATGGATGAAGCATTGCGTCGTAACAAGCACGAAACTGACAAGAGAATAGCCAATTTTAAAAAAATTCCTCATTGGATTAAAAATCGAGTACAGGACGAAGTCGGGCAGCCATGTACTGGAGGAGAAATAATTCATATTGGTGAAATCAAGTTGAAGGGGGAAACGGTTGACTCTCCATTCAAACTGTCAGTTAAGTGGAATGTGACTAAACAGTCGTTGACGTTGTACAAAGATAGTAAAGAAGTAAGTAAGTTCAAAGCTCCAAATAGATATTTAGACGAAGTTTGGTATGAACTGTTGCTAGGTGGTCGGAAAATTGACTCTTGGAGAAACGATACAGCCGAGTTCGAAGAATATTTCGATGATGTCCCTGACAGTTCTAAAAGCACAATGCGAATAAACATTGAGTTTCCAAGGCCATCTCTAAATGGATTAAATCGGTTTAATTCTGTTATAGCAAAGGGAGTTCGGCTAAGACCAAAAACTGAAGTATGTGCGCAACGATGGTCTGAATGGTTACTGCTTTCATACATTGATAACTATGCGACAGTCGAAAAGTATGAAAAGTGGCTGGAGAAAGCGAAAATGCCTTTCAAAGACTTTGAAATTAATCTTCCTTCCAGGGATGAATTGGCAAACAGTGTAATCCTAGATCCGAAAGCACGCTCAAAGAGGGATTGGCATATCGTGGCTGCGGCAGATTGGGGATTATAAAAGATGAATAATATTCAAAAATATGCAAAGTACTTTAGCAAAACCGTCGACCAGTCAAATACTCGATTACCTCCAGTATGGTGTCATAACGGAGTTTCTAAGCGAGAGGCCGTGGCAGAGACTCAGAGTGATTTGTTTATCTCTGGGAAAAAACGAGAGCTAGCTAGTTACGTTGTTGACCTGATAAATAATGCCCGAGAATCCGTTGTATTAAGCAGCTTTTTGTTAGCGGATACCATCATAGAGGACGCGATTTTTGACGCAACGGAAAGAGGCGTACGTGTCTATTTGATGCTTGCTTGTGAAACGAGATTAGAAGGTGACGTCCCTGACGATGATTTTGGGAAAGAGTGCTTACTCCAACATACCAAAATGCTAAAACGACTAGGTGGTAGAGTTGTGGTTCGCTCCGCACCTCATTTCCACTCTAAGATAGTTTTAGTCGATGCATTACCAGGTAACACATCGCACATTGCTAAAGGGGTATTGTTGACTGCTAATCTAACCCGCGAAGCATTTGAAAGAAATGAAGAGCTAGCGGTTTGTCTTTCATCTGAAGAGGTACAGGAAACTGTGAAGCTCTTGAAATGGGCGATGTTTGAGTACGCTGAACATGAGATGTTGGATAATTCCGAATTCTCTGCAACTAGTACGCAAAACGTCATAGCCTTTCCCAATGACCTCAAACGAATAGTTTGTACCACCAATAGTCAGCATTCTTTGAAAGCGCACGTACTGAAGTTGATTAATGAAAGTTCCCAGGAGTTGATGATTTCAAGTTTTGGTTGGCAGAAAGACCACGAAGTGATTGATGCAATTTGTGAGAAAGCCAAGCAGGGCGTTAAAGTTACTATCCTATCGCGGGTAAGACCAAGCTCAATGCCTTCTCTTATCAAATTGGCTGAAGCAGGTGCAGAGGTGTTTGGATTTAAGTGGTTGCATGCGAAAGCTATTTGGAATGAACATAATCATGGGATGATTATGTCGGCTAACTTACAGGAGCACGGACTTGATACAGGTTTTGAGGTAGGAGTGACATTAGACGGTGAACGAGCAAAGCTTATTAATCAATGTTTAGTCGGTCTATTGGGGAACTCAAACAGTGATATCAGGAAGTTGCTACTTAACAGTATGCTTTCTTCCCATGCGGGTGAAATACAGTATTGGCAAGATGGGCGGTTACAGTCTTTAGTGATATCGAGTACAGAAATCAAAGAGATCCCATCATTAACTGCTGAATGCTTGACGGACTTAGAACTAGAACCCGAGTTTCCTGTGACTAACTGGAAAAGTAGTCCTAGTTGCCTTGTCGAGTATAAATGGCAGGTTTTGCCTCCAGAGCTACCAGTAAATTGTAAGGAAGTGCTTTGGGAGGAGAAACAAGAAATCTCACATGAGAATGAAGAACAAGTAAGCACTAAAGCTAATCGCAAAAAGAAAAAGCCAAAGATGAAAGTCATCAAACACTCATACGAACCAAAAGTTTATCAAGTTGGAAATCGTAAGCTAATAGCTATATCTCAAAGCGACGATTTAGCGGGTGCTATTCGACTTAAAACGGAAAGCTTTCCTACGGCTAGTATTGTGTTAAAAAAGGCGGGCTAAGTAAATGGAGAAGGAGCATGTACTTCTATGCTGGCAAGCAGTTAGAGCTGGTGATGATGTTTTAATTAATGCTGTCAAGAAGTTGGAATCAAAGCTTGGTACTCGGATTGACAGGATCATGCTCCTTCAACAGGAGGAACAACAGCTCAACATAGATGACGATCTTAGCAAACGAGTCAATTCCGAGTTAATTGAACTTTCTGACCCGACCGAGCATAGTCTGGTATATCAGAAAATCGTGGAGCAAGTTTTACCTAAAATTAAAGGGATTACGAATCTTCATATCAATGTTTCCCCAGGTACGCCAGCAATGCATTCTGTCTGGCTAATATTGCATGCTGGTGGACGCTTTCCGCCAACGACAAAACTCTGGTCTACACAACGAAACCCTAAAACTAAACGAACCAGTCTCAAACCAGTTAATTTCAATATTTCGACTTACATGGCTGAGATTAGGGAGCAATCTTATACGACGCCAAATATGGCTATCTATGAAGTAGAGCCAGTCTCAAAAGACAGACGGGAAGCCTTTGAGCAGTTAAAGCGTTTTACCTCAATTCCACATGTACCATTACTGGTTCTTGGGGAGCGAGGTACGGGGAAAACGCGGCTAATAGAAACTTTTGTTAAAGCTACCAAGCAAAAAGAAGTTGTTACCATTGCATGCGGTGGCCTTGATTCATCTGTAGCGGAGAGCCTTATATTCGGACATACAAAAGGAGCTTTTACTGGAGCAACATCCGATAGAGAAGGGATTCTTAAGTCAGCAGATGGAAAGGTTCTATTTTTAGATGAGATACAAGATTTACCACAAACAGTTCAGCGTAAGCTAGTGAGAGTTTTACAGGATTATCAACATCGTTATAGACCAATAGGAGCGGATAAAGAAGAAACATCAAGCTTCGAATTGATTTGTGCTTCAAATAAGAATTGTTCGGAGTTAGCAGGTGTGTTGGATGCCGATTTTCTAGATCGTATATCTATGCTAAAGGTAACTATACCAGCATTGCGCAACTGTAGGCAGGATCTAAAAAATGACTGGCAGCAGGTATGGGATGAGCTTAATGTAAATAATCTGTACTCAAAAATAGCGCCAATGAGTTCAGACCTTGAAGAGATATTCCAAACAGATGCGTTGCCTGGAAATATAAGAGATCTTCAGAAGCTAGCAGTTTTGATCATGGCCTATTGGGATGAATCAGATGCTCAAAAATGCATAAGTGTCGGTATCAAACTGTGGGAAACAGACAGAAGTCGCTTTGTTAGACCTCCTTTTAACGATGACTCGTCCTTGAGCAGAGATGAACACCTAAGCCGCTTTAAGTCGGACTTGGCTATTTGGGCAAAAGATAGGTTTGGAACATGGAAGCAGGCGGCTGAGCATTTAGATTGTTCAGACAGGATATTGCGCGATGATGCGAAAGTCTCAAGTTAAAACTTCAATGAATGGAAAGTGATGTGAAAGATACAGATAAGATCGGCCTATTTATCGATGCAGATAACGCACCAGCCACTAAAATCGATAAGATCCTATCCGAGTTAGCTCGTTATGGTGTAGTTAATATTAGGAAGGCATATGGGAACTGGAAGAGTCAAAACTTGAAGGCGTGGGAGGATGTTTTGCATGAGCACGCTATTCAGCCAGTCCAGCAATTTGATCTAGTAAAAGGGAAAAACGCGACAGATATGGCACTCGTTATAGATGTGATGGATATACTCTATACCAAGGATATAGATGTCATTTGTTTGGTGTCGTCAGATTGTGATTTCACTCCACTAGTAACGAGATCACTAGCTGATGGTAAAATAGTTGTTGGCTTTGGAGAGCGAAAAGCCCCATTACCTTTCGTAAATAGTTGTTCTAAGTTTCTTTACTTAGATAAAGAGGCTGATACCCATTCTCAACCGAAAGTGACGGTCGATACGACTTTAAAAGGTGATACAAGGCTTATCAATTTGTTAAGGCAAGCGATAGAAGCGACAGAGGGAGATAATGGCTGGGCAAAGCTTGGACCTATCGGAAACCATATTTCGAATCACGCATCTTTTGATCAAAGAAATTATGGATTTAAGAAACTGAGTGATTTGTTTGCTGCTATCGATCTGTTTGATATGAAAAAAACGAATGGTTCTATCATTTGGGTACGCGATAAGAAAAGAACCAAGAAAAATGAAATTCAGATTTAAAAGCACAAGCAGTGCGCTAAAGCTGCTGGAACTGCTCTCTACACTCCTAAATAGTGTAAGCAGTATGGTAAAACCATACTGCGTCTCTAGGGTAGGCTACAGATAAGCAGTGTAGCTACCATATATAATATTAGGGTTACCCATACGTGTTCTGCGAGCTATAGTGATCCATTCACGTGATGATTTTTAAAGCTATACGTACTTAACAGAAATCAAGGGAACCTTTCGGTACTCTTAACAAGTAGTGAAATTACAGGTATTTGTTGCTACCCTGATCATATATACACTACGTTAATCAGTACTTTCGTCTAATCAAAGTTGGCTTACGATGAGAAACCCAAGCGCACATTTATCTGGAATGTTGAAGCTCATTCCTGCATCAAAAAATACGTTAGCTCCTGTTTTTGAAGCAATAACCAACTCATTGGAGTCAATTCTTGAAAGAAAAAGTGAAGAAAAGCAAGTTATTAGCATTACTTTTCGTTTTAATGATATTGATGAAGAACAGAAAAAACTTGAACAGATCGTAATTTCAGATACAGGAGCAGGTTTTAACTCAGCATCTTTTGAAAGATTCGGTTCTCTACTTGATAAATCGAAAGGCTACCACAACCGAGGTACTGGACGTTTGCAGCTCCTACATCGCTTTTCTCACGTTAGCGTTGTGAGTCAATATTTTGAAAATAATGAACATTTTCTGAGGGCTTTCAAGAGCAGTAGTGATAATTTTATTTTCGATGACCGCTTTGAACCCACAGACTCGGATGAAGTACTGACAACAATCACTTTGCAGGGGTTTCAACCACAGAAGAGAGATTCAGCGTTCTTTAGCGCATTGAGTTTAAAAAAATTTGTATCGCTGATCCAGTCTCAATATGCTTTACGTGTTTATCTGGAAAAGCAAAAAGGTATGACTTTTCCAGATCTTAAACTTCAGTTTGAATACTCGGTAGCCTCAGATTTAGAGTGTGTAACTCTCACTCCAGATGACTTCCCTGAACCTAGTGACTCAGGTCAATTCTCAATCAATTATTGCTACCCTAAAGAAGCACATAAGGCTAAAAATGGTATCGAATGGGTGCGAGATACGAGCAAAGAACCTGAGCGTTTCAGTTGGTTAGTTTTTGAGTTTGATGCCGAGTCAATTGAAAGTCACGGGGCATTTCTCTGTAGTAAAGATATCCCAGTTGAACATATTAAAAACTCAGTTATCAATAATGCCAACTCATTGAGTGGAAAAAAGAAAGTTGTAGCATTTTATGGAAACTATTTAGATATATCAGACAACGTTAATGATGCAGTAGACTCGTTTAAGATTAAATCGAAATCAGAGGTTAAGGAAATATCATCAGGTTTATTTGGTGATGATTCGTATGTGTATCTGGATGACATTAAGAAGCAAGCAAGCGTCCAACTAGAGAGCATTTACGAAGAGCTGATTGATGCAAAAGAGGCAACAACCAAGAGAGTGATGCGACTTGCCCGTGAGCTTGGTTTATCAGCCAAAGTCGCAGAACTGGCTAAAGGGAAAGTAAAGCTAAATGCCTCTGATGAAAGTATTACTAATGTACTACATATTGAGTTAGCAAAAATTATTGCGGATAAAAGCAATAAAGCAAGATGTATTGTTAAACAGCTCGACCGACTAAATCCAGCATCAGAGGATTATCAAGTTAAGATAGCTGAGAAATCTAAAGAGCTATCGTTGCTTGTTGATGAACAAAACAAAGAAGAGCTTTCAAAATACGTCGTGCGAAGAGAGCTAGTAGCAAAACTGCTAGATAAGATCGTATCTAACGACCTTGAAGCTCAAAAAATAGATATACCCAAAGGAAAAAAGAGAGACAAGGAAGGGATAATCCACGATTTGTTTTTTAAAAGAAAAACAAAGGGTGATATCAATGATCTTTGGGTGCTCGATGAAGAGTTTTTGTACTACCAAGGTTTCTCAGAAATGGAGCTGAGTAAAATGACTTTACCTGATGGTAGACCATTACTCCGAGAGGATGCATACGAGGCGATGGCAGAGTTTGGGTTCAGGCCAAATCAGAGACCTGACGTCTATTTGTATGCAGGAGAGGGTAAATGTATTTTACTTGAGTTTAAAGCACAAGATGTTGAGTTGTCAGCATATTTGCAACAAATGCCAGACTACTGCAATTTATTGGCTAATTATGCCAACGTGCCGTTAGAGAAGTTCTACTGTTACTTAATCGGTGAAAAAATATCACCAATCTCATCTTTGAATGAATACGAACAGTCCGTTTCTGGTAGTTGGTATAGGGACTCTATACCTGTAAGAAGTGCCGATTATAGGATCAGACAGACTATTGCAAATATCCGAATGGAGATTCTGACACTATCTGATATTTCTCAGCGAGCTAAGATGAGAAACCAGAGTTTTGCAGAGAAACTGGGCTTGCAAGATATGCTGTCTGACCCTTCTGATAGTTAACGCAAAGTAATTATTAGACTAGAGCTTGTGATGTACAAACCCTTCGGCGATCGATTACTGATTCCCATGCATGGGAATGAACTAGCTAGTTTCGATTATTATTCTTAAAAACGGAAGCGACCTCAAATGACTCTGCGTAAAAGTAAAAATTTCCACATACTGAGTTGTTATATCTAACTACTACAACTAGATTTTAGATCTTATACTGTTGCAAAACTACCGTTTACTTAATGTATGTCTTTGCAGTTGATCAAGGAGCGGAGGCGAACCAATTTTGTACATGGTCAACTCAGTTTAAAGAACTGTTGGAGCTGTTCCCTTTTCGGAAACAAACATGTATGGCTCATTTGCAATTTTGGCTCTATACATCGCCTTATCCGCTAACTCTATTAGTGTAGATAAACTACTTGAATCATCTGGGTATATACCGATACCGATGCTAGCTCTAATGGTTATTTCATGACAGAGTGTACTTACGTACACTGGGGCTGAAATTAGCTGATTAAGTTTATTCGCTATCGACTTTGCTTCCGAAGTTTTGTCTGTAGTTTACAGAGAATAATGTAGGTGTTTTACATAAGGGGACTGACGTACAAAACTTTGTTTTCAACCGTTTAGACTACCTATTGTGGAAGCGTCTATCAGACAATGAGTCATTTGATGGTATAAGTAAAAAAGAACTTGGAAAACACTTTGAGGATTTCCAATTTTCATTCCGAACCTCTGTTGAACATTACTTTCCACAAACCGATCCATCGGGCGCAAGTAAGATGGAAGACGTTGATCGCTTCGGCAATCTTTGTCTTATTTCGCCAAGCAGTAACTCAAGGCTTAGTAATTACTCTCCGCAAGATAAGAAGACGTTCTATCAAGAGAACAATCGTGCAGAGAGCTTAAAGCAAGCAATTATGATGAGCTACCATAAGTGGGGGCCTGATGGAGTAGGGCGAGAAAATATCCTTAACCATGAAACTCATATGATCAAGACTCTGTGTAATCAGTAGTGTAAGTTGTAAGAGCTAATCTTGAATAAATAAAGTTAAGCGGACTTCGTAACTCTGACTCGGTTCCGCTTCCATATAAGTTAATTCAATGTTTTACTTGTACTAAATGAAAAAAGATAACTCGAATTGCTCTTATTCCGTGCTGGCAACTAGGAAGGAATCCTTCGTAGTTGCTTAAATCACCTTTGCCCCTTTTCGTGCTAGCGACGCTCAACCTTTCAAACCTCTGTGAGGTGGCTTGA
This sequence comes from Vibrio sp. E14, assembly GCF_020515785.1. Taxonomy (NCBI): domain Bacteria; kingdom Pseudomonadati; phylum Pseudomonadota; class Gammaproteobacteria; order Vibrionales; family Vibrionaceae; genus Vibrio; species Vibrio sp. E14. The sequence continues at coordinate 926,269 of NZ_JAHPJI010000001.1, read as the reverse complement.
CCTACGTTTTCTCATACTTTGTGTGAGTCTGCGGATTAAGGGGCTTACCACTCTTAACCATTTGTAAAAGTTATATTTACTGAGGTGGTATATTTGATTCATAATATGCATCTTGTTGGTAGGTTGTGAAGTTTGAATATTCTGAAATGGAAAGTGATAAAAAACTAAGAGTAGTATTTGGTCTAAAGAGGGCTTCAGTATTACCTGGAGAAGTTTTGATCTATCCGTCATTTGATAACTGGAATGACTTTGGATTTAAGATCAAATGTACCTGTTCTATATTCAACACGCTAACTGATAGCACATTTACTTTTGGTACTTATATTGGCTTTCTGTCTTTGGATTCAAACCAAGTAAACAGTAAAACCCGCAAGGAAATGAATGAGGAGTCGAGAAACTTATCTAAGAGGTTTTCAAAAGATCCTGAGGCGTTTAACTCTTATATCGATAGTATGCAGTTTTTTACAATGCTACCCAGTATGGCTGACTATCGGATGGTTGTTGAAGCTCTGGGTTCAGAGCAATTAAAAGTTGTTTTACAAGCGATTAACGACATGGTGCTCCATAAGGATTCATCTGATAAATGGGTTGATGCTGCAACAAAGTCTGAAGTGTTCCAACTAGGGTTCATGCGACATTCCGAAGGGTTCTTTGCATTCAATAATGCAGACAGCTTGTTAGCAGGTGTTCAAGATGAAGTCTTTGGTGGGATATCACAAGAGTTGGATCTAAATTTTTCTTTAGACGGGTTTAAGAATCAACATACAATCCCTTTAAAATATGACCATCAAAGCATCATACCCAAAAGAATAAACGTTTTAATAGGAAAGAATGGGCTAGGTAAGAGCCAAGCATTAAAGTCATTTTGTAGGGCCGCACTCCAGTATAAAGACCCTTCTATTTCCCTAGTTGATCGTTATAGCAAAGGGCGCCCTATGATTAATAGGCTCCTTGCTATTGCGACACCAGGAGAAACTCAAAATACCTTTCCTGGTGAAAGGGTAGCTACGCAAAAGTTATACTACCGTCGTTTATCTTTAACTAGAAATGGTCGAGCTAAGAGATCTCGGTCGATAAATGAATTGATCATCCAATTGGTTCGCTCTGACGAAGTAATAGGAAGCAAGTCTAGATGGCAACTTTTTATCGAAGCTTTATCAAATACGATACCTATCGACAAGGTTGTGGTGCAGAAAACTAGTGGAAGTTATTTACAATTAATTAAATTGAACAAGCTAGGTGGGGAACAAGAGTCTCTCGAACATTGGGGGAGCATTGATACGGGGGCTGAACCTAAGCTCAAAATTGGAGAAGATTCACACTCTCTTAGTAGTGGACAGCTTACATTTCTAAAGTTCGCTCTTCTTTGTTGTCTTTATATTGAAAATGGCTCTTTTGTTCTTTTAGATGAGCCAGAGACGCATATGCATCCAAATATGATTGCAGATTTTGTAGGATTATTGGACCAATTGCTCGAAGATACTGGCTCTCAAGCGCTTATTGCAACTCACTCTGCATATTTCGTAAGGGAAATAAGTCGTGAACAAGTTCATGTTCTTCTCAAAAATGTGTCAGATGAAATATCTATTGTGTCTCCAAGACTACGGACTTTCGGAGCGGATATAGAATCGATTTCTCAGTTTATTTTTGATGAAGATGTTGATAACAGATTGGCAGAGAAACTTTTCAGCAAGGTAAAAAACCTGTCATTTGAAGAAGTAAAAAGTAAGCTTGAGGGGGAGCTGTCTATGTCAGCTATGTTACAACTACAAGATAAGATGTTGAGTGAATGAAAAAACTTAACTTACCTCAAATTCAAGATGTTAACATTTTGCATACGCTGGCACAAAATCAGAACCTCCATAAGACTAGTTACCCTATCCTGAGACAGCAGATTCATTTGGTTGAAGCTGCTTACGTAGATTACACAAATAGTAATGGTAACCCTTGGAATATCGCTAATGTAGGCATTACAGCGGATCTACAAACAGCATTGCGAACACACTATAAAAGCCCTCCTACGTCATTAAATTTTATAGAAAGTCTACGAGATTCTTCACCAGAAGTATGCCCGATGTGTGGTGGTTTTAAGCCTACGGAGTTAGACCATCTATTGCCGAAGGAAGATTATCCTGCATGGTCAATTTTTTCACCAAATTTAGTTCCAGCATGCAGTTGTAATCGTGAGCGAGGTAGGCTTCTTAAAGGGCGAGCTGATAAACAAGCTCGAATATTACATCCGTATTTTGATACGTGCCTTCAAGAAAGAATATTGACAACTACCTTTATTCATTCAAACGACTTCAGTTTGATACGAGCAAAAGTCTGCTATGTGGATGATAACCACCCTGAAATCGAATCGATTAAATATCATACCAAGAACGTAGTTATCAAAAATGATATAGAAGGGTGGATACGCGGACAACTGAATACGCTTGTAGAGTTTCCTGCCAATGTTGTTAAAGGCATTTCAAGACGAAGGACAATAGACAAGGATGAGTTGGTCGAAAAACTAGAAGATTTACTCGAAAGCTATGATGAGCAAACAGGTTCAAAAAACAATTGGAACTCAATACTTGTGCACGGACTTCTTAACGCACCTCAACTACATGACTGGCTAGTTGAACGCCATAATGATGTGGTAACCCGCTAAGTAATCTTCTCCATCAATAGTGGACACCAACTTAAGCGACTTTCCATATTTGTAGTTATCAATAATTTGCTAACTTAGCAAAGTCGCTGACTCGCTTCTGTCCAGAGGTGTGATATCGCTGAATCACGGCAAACACACCTTTGCCCCTTTCCTTGTTAATCCAATACTTGGATTAATGAGATCAATTTGGGAAAACTAATTTCCCAAATTTTTTAGAAACTTTCATTCATCCAGACGATGTATGCTCTCTATGTCAAAGCTAATTAGAAATGTACTTAACTCGAAAAGTGCAACTGTCTGTTGAAATGTATTCTATCCTGTAAGTTAAAAAAACTTTTGGGCTTCGCAATGCAGTTGGGCTTACTGATTAGCACCATCTGTCAGGAGCTTGATTAGGTTCTGCTTAACTTCACTTTTGAATTTCCCAAAATTACCCAAGTCTGTCAGCCAGCCAAACAATCCAGCGATTGGGCCATAAACAAGAAATGCGGTAAGAACACAACCGATGAACACAATGCCAGATAGGACAATCCATCCAATTACACCTGGACCTTTAGCAAATTCATCAAACATATATGCAATGGCAGTTAACAGCCCCGCACCAAACGCAAACGTGTATTGAAGTTTATCTTTGTTAGGTCTTAAACAAGAAGCGTATCGCTCTTTAGTAGACAAGTCTGTATATTCGTTGGAGTTATGATTCGCAATGCCCACTAGCCGTGTGTTCGCTTTACTGTTGATGAATAGTAGGCTAACTCGCTGGCCTTTCAATAGGTCAATTTCAGAATTGATTGTGTACTTGAGTTCACGTCCACTATCAAAGCGTACCCAAAAAACCGTTTTAGCAGATGAGCTACTGGTAATTTCGGCAATCTCAGGCCCGTTACTGGTCATCACTCGGCTTGTGTGGATGTGAGTTTGAGTCAATACATCTGAGTCGATGACTTCGCCGCTGCTTACTGAATATTCACCTTTATATGCGCCTTTGCTGGCAGCAGACATTTTAATTGCTAGTTCCATTTTATTCTTTTCTAAGACAGTTATATGGCCAATATTCAAACACTATTATCAATAAAGTCAAGATGTTAGATAAATTTTTAGAGACTGACATATAAGAGAACGATCACATTAGAAAAAATAAAACTAATTGCAGGACAAATCATTACGCATGTTGAAAAACTTAAATAGTGCATCCGACTGCTAAAACACACCATCAACCAGGCTAAATCACACCGTGACCTACATTGCCAATTGTAAGCGAGACCTTGCCGCTTACGAAGAACAATTGACATAGCTACAAGATGAGCAGCAGTAAGGAGCCACTTTGTGGCAGCGAAGCAACGTTGTAAATAGACTTAGCAGGTTGTTCTGGATTGGCTCTGTCCATCTTCGAGTCAGCTTGATCTGAGCTGACTCATTTTTGTCCAGTTGTGAGCTACGATACCAGCAGATTGATTTGTACGATCTAGCCATAACTTTTCAGAGTTAATATGACGATCAGATGTCTAATTGTATTCCCATGCATGGGAATGGGGTAGCTTGCTTAAAATCAGCGGCACTTTATTTCGTTGAACATGCTGATTTTGTTGATTCTCATGAGTGGGAATGGCTTTATTCACCATTTCTCTTCGATCCCACTGTAGGCTTTCAGTTCGATACTTTCTCCTTTCGGCACTATATGCATTTCCAGATTTAGCGATGATAAGATGCGAAATAGCGTCTGAATCCTGGTGGTCTCTGGATTAATCTCAAACTTGGAAATAGTGTCTTGTTTTAGACCCACGGGGTCGGCAGCCTTAGCTTGCGACAGGTTCTTGTGTTTTCTTTCGTCACGCAGATGTATTGCTAACTGCCTAGATGATGTTATCAACATAACAATTCCTCGTATCTACCCACGATAGAGGGTAGTTTGTGCTTTACCCGCAGTCAAGGGTAAAAAGGAAAAACAGCCCCATCGGGGCTGTTGGTTCTATTCTACTTTTTGTTTGAGTTCTTCGATTTTTCTTCTTATTGCTACTGCTTTTGTATCAGTTTTTGATGAGTCACGGTCACGAAGCTTTAGAGGGGTTAGCTTAGAAAAGACTTTAACGAATCTCATAAGGCTAGCTTTGTCTTCAAGGTTAAACTTACGCTTACTGCGCATATGCTCAACAGATTCTTTATCATCTTCTTTAAAGAGAAACTCGTTATAGTAAGTATCAGGCATTCTTGCAGCTCTGAGTCTGTTTTTCACTCGGTACAAAGCCTGATGGATTTCTTGTGCTTCAAGAACATCAATCTCATCTTCACCCTCTAGCTCGTCAAAAGCATCTGATGCTTGATGTATCAATGCAGCAATCTTGCAGACTTGCTCTTCTTTTGAATTAATAACAACGCTTTGCTTTTCATGCAGTTCTTCTTTTCTGTACTTCTTGTATAGCGCATTTGCGGGTTTGAAGTGAGACATAATTTCTTCAAAGTTGTGCTCAGTGATTTCGTACTTTCCAGATTTCGCTTCTTCAGTGCCATATTTGGCAATGAGGTGTTTTATAGAACGCGGAGAGGAGGGGGCAGTGATCGGTAGCTTTATTAATGTTATATGTGTTGCGTTGCCGCTACCATTTATTAACTCAGGATCTCGGACAATAATGTAAAGTATCTTGCCGCTTTTGTTTTTTTGAAATCGCGGTAGGGGAGATTTCTTTTGTTTTGGTGTTACTGTAACGTTATCAGTTAATTCATTATTTATTTTTTTAAAAATACTCATATTATTATCTTTTTATTATTATTTTTATATTTTAATTATAACATTTAAATTTATAATATAAACTATAATGTTATTGTTTGTATTAAATTCTTTAGTTGGTTTTTTTATTTTTAAATGATGGTGGTTTTTTCTATTTATATTACAAAAATAAAAATATAGCTTCAGCCCTCTTTTTTAAATTAATATGTATTTTCAGCGATATCTTTTGGTTTCTTCTTGATGTTGCGTCTTCTGTTCTGCTTTTTGTTGTCAGCAAAGATACCTTCGTTTTTATATGTTTTTTCTATTTGTTCAATGGCTTGGTTAATTGCCAGGTCTTGATCTCCATGCGCCGCGACAGGGGTTATTTTCAATTCCCAATGATTTTTTTTGTTCAGTTCGAAGAGGATTAGAAGCAGATGATAGAAGAATTTACTTAGCGTCTTAGATGCTGAGTATATGCCTTTCTCTTGTTCGTAAATTGTGTGGACGAAAGCTCTATCGCGTCTGTTGATGCGCTTGCCGTGGTACAACCAGAAATCGATAGCATCCTCTATCTCTTTTTGATATTGCTTTCGTCCTGAGATAATGAAGCAGTTAAGCATGTGCTTATCCCATTCCTCGGCTTGCTTCTTTACTTTGTCAGCATGTGCTTCAGCATCTCTTCTTACTGTTTCAAATCTATGCACTGTATTTTCTTTTTGCGATTCAAATATTTCTCTAACTGCATAATTTTCAACTTGTGACTCGTCATAACTACTTATCATGTTTGTATCACTTGTTAGAACACCAGATTTTATTAATCCACCTAAGGTGAACTTGTTCCCACTTCTAAGCTTAGATGCGGGTATGATGAAGTCATTGTATTTGTAAACAAGACCAATGAATTTTTCGTTGTTTCTGTCTTCTTTAAGTATTATCTCAACGCCGTTTCTTAATAGCGCTATTTGATAAAGAGCCAAGCTCGCTTTACTAGTGTGCTCATCGTTTACACCTAGTTTCGTTAGATTATTTGCCCTGGCTTGCACTAACGCTGGCAGCTCTTTAATGCTTGATTCAACTAAGCGTCTCATCATCAACTTCACTGAGTGAGAGTGCTTGTCCGAAGTGACTGCTTCACCTTTTGCTAGTACTGATGCTGAGTTTTCTAGCTGTCTTAATCCAAACTCTTTTTCTTGTTCGCGCATTACCTCTTGGGCGGTTTCAACAGACATCCAGTTCGATATCACTTTGTTTGTTTCCAAGTCTTGTGTTGATACTGTTATGTGTACGTGCTGAGAATCAGTATCTTCGTGTCTAAATGCGATGTAGCGTGCGTTTTTGTAACCTAGGCGGTTCATTGTCTTTCTAACGGTTTTACGCCATTGCTTGTTTGTAAGTCGCTCTCCTTCGTCTATAGATATGACGAAGTGGCGAAAAGGGTGTTTGACTGTAGGGTTGTGCTTATAGCTGCTTTGCAGTTCAGTGATAGCATCGTGCCAGTCCGCACCAGTAGCTAGCTCACCCATTTCAACAGGTATGGATTCGATTTCATTAGCGCAGATGAAGAATGAGTGTCCCTCGGATGCAGGAGCATGTTTTGTTTTACCAGCTCCATATTTAACTAAGTTGTCTGCGTCTTTCTGTTTAGCGCCGTATTCGACGAGGTTCTGTGCGTCTCTGGCGGTTTGTTGACTTCTTGTGCATTCTAATTCTGTAAATATCATTTTATTGTCTCTTTATTATTATCGTTAGTGAGAAAGTAATAAGAAAAGGTAGATAAACCCGCCTTAAAAATAAGGCGGGAATTCATGATTTATAATTCAGCTTCTTCTAGTATCTTTTGTTTGCATATCTCATCTAACTGACGCGAAGATAAGTATTTTAAAGCTAGTACTTTAGCTGTTGCTGATGAGTGAGAATCTATTGCTAGCTTGCGTATAATATCAACGATCTTCTCAAGTTCTTTAATGCATTTACTCAGTTCAGCTATCTCAGCGCTGTCAGCATCTTCAATGTTCTCTGCAAGCACTTGAAGTGCTTTTGATAGCTCTTTGGTTTCTTTAAAGTACTGTAAATACGCTTCGTCATTGTTCGGTCGCGGCTCGATTTGGTTTGAGATAATATCTCTCAGAAAAGCAGCATCAGATCGGTAGTTGTAACTATTTCTGCACGCTGTGAAGTGTTTTTTTGTTTCTTTAGTTACATGTGTTTTTATTGCTACATCGCATAAGTCTTTAGTTTCTTTGCGCTCTTCTTTGAAGCCGTTTTCTACTGCATCGAGAATGTGACGCGAGTCATCAACAGCATTTTCATCAAAGTTATCTGGATTATTTTTAACGTAAATACTTTTTACTATGTAGTTACAAAAATGCGCATGAGAACTAAATGTAATTTTTGATGTGTTTGAAAATTGAGGAAGAAGAGAAGGTACAATAAATTGTAATTCTTCTAAGCTGTAATCTGTCTGCTCGATAAGCGCTCTTAGTTTGTCTTTATTTTCTCTTTTTGTGTTAACTACTACTTCTCTTATTATTTTATTTAAGTCTTCTTTTTCTGAAATCTTCATTTTATTATTTCTCTTTTTATTATTATTTTTATTATCTAGAAAGAAACAGCGTGCGACTTAGCGATAACTGCGAAGCATGTTAGCGCAACCGACTAGCAGGAGGCTAAAGCTACAAACGACCAAATTGGAACAAATTGGGAAGAGCAGTATCCGCTTGTTAATTTATTTTTTCTTATATTATAACCATAGATACTATACAATTGGAATTTATTTTTTGTTCTTCACTGTATATAACCAGGTTTAATTTTTTGGTTATTTAAAAATTATCGTACTAATAAATATAAATGTTTAGATTATTTAAAATGATGAAAGGTGATTTACTTTAAATTTTAAATAACAAAGTAAATTCTACTTATATTTTTTCATGCAGTATTTAGTATGCTATTTATTTTTTGTAAATTAAATTGTTTTCCTTATGGATGTCTATATTTTATGGTTTAACATTTGGTTGAATATAGGTCCAAAATCATAATTTTAATGTTATCTTGATAAGATAATAAGAAATTTATTAACCGAGGGCTAATATGTTATTGGTTTGTTTATATGTTGAATCGTCTGTGTTGTTGGAGTTCTTTTCCTTATTGTAAACTTTTCTCGTTTAGACACATACATAGAAGAATCAGCCAGTTCAATCATATCCTGACTGGTTTTAGTTGGGTTATCAGAGTGCTTGTCGTATAAATAATATCCTGTTGAAACTGTAACTTTGATTTTTTGTGCATTGAAGCTCAGTGGATTGGTTTGTTTAAGTAATTCATCTAGTGCCAAGCACCATTCATGTACTTGACTTTCTGAGTAATTTGGTAAGATCGCAATAAATTCGTCTCCTCCTAGACGGGATATGCAGTGTGCAGGCTTTTCTAATGATTTTAAAGTTGAACCAAAGAGTTTCAACGCCTCATCACCTAAGATATGACCACCATAATCATTGATTAATTTTAAATTATCCATATCCATAAATACTACTGCTATAGTATGAATCTCATTGTTTTTCAAAGACGAATCTATAGCGTTCAGGGCAGCTTCACGGCTCTTAAGCTTTGTTAGATAATCATGATTAAGTCGTGATTCAAGTTGCGTGATTTTTTGCATAAGTTCTTTGTTTTTTTGCTCTAAATGAAAAATCGTTTCTTGCAGTGTTTTCTCGTAGCGAGAGTTAACTCTGTCTTCGTGTCTCTCAATAGAATCAAATACCATCATTCACCCAACATCAGTTTTAACACAGGCGTTGAGAATACATAGTACTACGTCGTAATGTGTCGTATTTGTTTTGCTTATTATCCAATAGAAGTATCAATAATAGATTTTAATTTGCATAGAAAGCTGATCTAAACCTGAGCTATGTGGAGGTGATTCTTATTGTAATCCATATCGAGAGATATTGATTGATTTTTGTTCATGTGACTTTTTCCGTCTTCGTTTGTTGACCATTACGCCTATTGATAGTTCAAGAGGTAAACTCGCTTGTGGTTTAATAACGTATTGATACGTGTTGAATACTGACGAATAGACAGTTTATCTGCTTAGAAAGGGCGATACCTTTTAGGGGGACTTTACCAACCTTGAGCTTGTCATATGCGGCCAGTCCTTTTGGTGGAGAGCAATCTTCGGGGCTTCAGCATCTAGCAGTTTCTCAACCAGCAACTTTTTGAGTCGGACATTTCCTCTTTTAGTGCTTTTAGACGAGCTTCAGAGGGCATCCAGTGCAGCGTATGTTTTGCGGCATGTTAAAACCATCCTAGATTCAAAGCTTGCTGCAAAGCGCTCGGTCTGAAATACCTTCTTTCGCTCCCTTTAAAATGGCAATGGTTTGCTTTTCATTGAGCGTTTTTCATGCTCACGATTTTTTGGATATATGAACATTGCTCGATATTAACTGAATTAGATTAAGGGGACCTGGCCAGGTTATATACGACACATTATGTCAGAAGTTGATGTACTCTTCATTTTATTGAATTGTCAGGCGAAGTGACGAACTCATAGTTGCATAAAAAGGACAAAAAGCGTATTAATATTTAGAATTATAAATAAAAAAATCAATGTGTTGTATGAAATTTATCCGTTTCACGCGTAGTGAGCACGAACCTCACAATGAGTCGGATATCTTTTGAATCATTATATTCTATACAAGTTGGATCAGATGGCTAAGCGAGCAAGCACCCAAGAATCTTTAGTAATTGCGTTTGAAATTTTGAAACGTATTCCTAAATTTCATCAAACTACAGCAAAAGAACTACATGAACAACTGTGTCAAATAGGTTTAGTTCGTGATTTGCGAAGTGTCCAACGGACGCTGGAGATGCTTTGCGAACATTTTGATATTGTGCGCGATGATCGTAGTAAGCCATATGGTTATCGGTGGGATAGAAACAGTGAAAGTCTGGCGTTACAAAACCTAACACCTCAAGAAGCGTTACTGTTGGCATTGTCCCAAGAGTATTTGACGCATCTTCTACCAGCTAACTTACTTTCGTCACTTGATGGGTTCTTCCAAGAAGCTAAATACCAACTTAATCCTAGTTTAATCAATAGTAAGGAGCGTCAGTGGTTAAAAAAAGTTGCTGTTGTTAGTGAAACTCAACCTTTACTTCCACCTAAAGTTGACTCCTGTGTTTTTCAAGAAATTAGCAACGCGCTTTATCATAATCGTCTATTAAACATCGAGTACTATAATGCTCGACAAGAACATAAGTCAGGAATAGTGATGCCCTTGGGGTTAGCGCAACAAGGGCATAGACTTTACCTTGTTTGTCGTTTTGATGGATATGACAATGAGCGTAGTTTAGCCATTCATAGAATTACAAAAGCAGCTAGTTCGACGTTCACATTTGAGCGCCCCAAAACATTCAAGCTAAGTCAGTATGATGCTGATGGCAGGTTTCGTTTTGGTGAAGGGGAGAAGTGCTCTCTGTCGTTCTCTATCACAAAGGAAGCTGGTTTCCATCTTACCGAAACACCATTGTCAACAGATCAAACTATTACTGAGTCAGACAAACATTATAACGTGTTTGCGACAGTAGTTCGTTCGAAGCAGCTCCAGCATTGGTTAGATGGCTTCAAAGAAAATATTTGGGATGTGTGCTTAACAAGTATCGATAACTAATCTGTTAACTGTTTGAAAAACTAAAACGAGAACAAATATGAATACTAAACTTGTATCTCAATGGGGATTAACTCCTGAACTGTCAGAAAAGCTAGGTTTATTCGATGAAACTGATCGAACATTTCAGGCAATTTTGAAAAGAGATATAGAACTGTTTCTAAAGAAAGCAAAGTCTTTTAGTCCTATACTCGAACTACTCAATCGCTGCTACAAGTCTGTTCAGAACGAAATGTCAGCAGAACGCTGGGTCAGTTTAGATAATGACATATATTTTGATAAGTCGGTACTTGGCTTTTGGTTTATAAAGTCAGAGCCGTCTTTCTTTAAGGATTATGATGCAGGGACAGAATTAAGTTATGTTGAAGATGACATAAACAACATAATTTTAGATCCAATCAATGAGTGGTCAATCCCAAACAAAGAAGAGTTGTTAAATCTAACTACTCTAAGTAGTGTTCCGTTTGAAACATTTAATGGTAGGCCATATCAATATAACCGCGCATTGTATGATCTTAATGATCATGTCTCGGGTTTTCTGTGTGATCATAATAAGCTCCATGAGTGTGCGTTTGGAATGCCAATTCCATTCCTATCGTCTGATGTTAAAGCAATGACTAATAGAGAACTATTTATTGAGATTCTCAAGCGCGGCTTTAAGTTCGTAGAGCTTAAAAATAATGAAGATTATCTAACTCTATTAAAGATATTCCATCTTGGAGATAAGAGCCTTTTCAGTAAGTATACAAATATTGCTGATGAAGTAATAGGTAGGGCAGTAACGCAGAAGGTAGTTAATTCGCTTCTTATTGAAGATACAATACGGGCTGATATTAGCCCTTACCATAAGAAAATCCTTGATGATACCGAGTTGGGTCATTGGTCATTGTGGCAAGATGAAATAGATACTAGTGCTTCTATTACCGTCGATTTACCAACCAAGCTAGTTGCACGAGATCCAAAAACAAGCATTAATGATGGTGTGGTATCAATTGACTTCGGTACAAAAAGCACAGTAGTTGTATATCAGAAAGATAACATCAATATTCACCCGATGCGTATTGGTACTGGTGACCTTAGTAAAGAGATTGCTTCTCATCACTATGAAAACCCAACCATCATGGAGTTTATCAATCTAGAGTCCTTTACGAGTGCCTATAACGCTAAAGCAAACAAACCTTATACACGTTGGAAAGATCTAACAATATCTCACACTGCACAAAACTCCATGCAAGGTAGTGAGTCAAGCAAATTCAACACGTTCTTAGATGAAATTAAGCAGTGGGCGGGTGATAAAAATAGAAAACTCAAGATCGTAGGTCAGAATGGAAAGGTTATCGATTTACCTCCATTTCTTGAGTTAAAAGATGATGATTTCAACCCAATTGAAATCTATGCCTATTACCTAGGTTTGTATATTAATAACCTCAATAACGGTATCTTCATGGATTACATTCTCTCTTTCCCTGTCACGTATGAAATGCCAATCCGTGACAAGATTATCGAGAGTTTTGAAAAAGGCCTTAAGAAGTCGCTTCCTGCTGAACTTGGCGAAGGAACGATTAACCAGGTCACTGTGACTAAAGGTGCAAGTGAACCTGCTGCTTATGCATTGACTGCTTTACAACAGTACGGTTTTGATCCAGAAGGTGATGAGCGTGTGTTTTATGGCGTATTTGATTTCGGTGGTGGCACGACAGACTTTGATTTTGGCATCTACAGCGAACCAACAGATCGCAAAGATAAAAGACGCTTTGACTACGTGATTGAACACTTTGGTGCGGGTGGTGACAAGTTCTTAGGAGGAGAAAACCTATTGGAGCTTCTTGCTTTTGAAGTATTTAAAAAGAACAAGAGCGCTCTGCTTGAAAAAGGCATTCAGTTTGAAAAACATCCAGAAAGAGATGCGTTTGCAGGCAGTGAGCAGCTCCTAAGTAACTCCCAAGAAGCAAGAATGAACACCAAGCAACTTTGTATTGCTTTACGTCCATTCTGGGAAGAGCATGAGGACTTTTCATTCGATGCGTCTGGTGAGCTTTCAGTGACGTTGACAGATATTAATGGTGTTCGACACTCTGCTTTTGCTCTAGATATTGATTTAGAAGAGCTGAATCAAATCTTGTCAGATCGTATTGAACGAGGAGTTGAGAATTTCTTTGATGCGTTACGCTTGGCATTTAGTAACAGTCGGCTTACATTAACAGATATCGATAATGTGAAAATTTTCCTTGCTGGTAATTCTAGTCAGTCAAGCTTTGTAAATACTCTATTTAAAAAACATATAGCTATACAGCACCAAGACATGGGCGTATCTGAAGATGAAAGCCGTTTTGAGTTGTTTGCTCCTTTAGGGACTGATAAGAATGATGTTGAGAAGCCTACGGGTAAAACTGGCGTTGCATTTGGTCTTATCGAGTCTCGTGATGGTGGCAGCGTAAAAGTTGTCGATCATAACATTGCAGATGAAGATGTTCGCTTCAAATACTACCTGGGTGAAAGTCGTAAGAAAAAATTCAAGCCTCTAATCGATAGAGAGATGAAGTTAAATCAGTGGTATGACTTCATAGATGCTTATTATGACACGTTTGAAATCTTCTTTACGGAACAGCCAAGTTCAAGCACTGGTCAGATGTCGATAGGTGACAGTAGCATTAAAAAGAAAGTAGTTAAGCTTGATGTAACGAATGAAGAAGCTCTTGTTTATATTAAGTTAGTATCACCAACCGCAATCGAGTATGTCGTGGCAAATGAAGCAGATATTGTTAAAGAGCAATACCTAAACGAAATTCAACGTATTGAGCTATAAGGTAAAAGAATGATTGTTCCTCCGACCCTGATCCCAAGTATTATTACAACAATTACCAAGATTGCATCTAGCATTGGTCCCATGATTGCCAAGTATGCCCCGATGGTCATTGAGGTTGTTGGTAAAAACTTGCCGAAAGTTGTAAATACAGTAGAGGCCATCAGCCTGGTGGCTGATGTATTAAAACCTAACGAACGTGCTGACGAGCTTGGCGCGAAGGCAATGGCAGCGGAAAAGACGCCAGAAGATTTCGAACAGATCAATGATTACATCGATTATTTGCGAAATGATGTAATCATTGATGAAGAAAACCTTAGCACTGATGCTGTTGATGTAATAACACGTCAAGCTGTTGGTGTTGCAATTGCCGTAAAAGGTATGGAGCAAGCATTGGAAGCAGATGTTTCGATTCCATTCTTAAACGCTATCAGTGAGCTTGATATCGATCCGACAGTCGTTATTGCCCTTGTGAAATCTTATGAATCAAGTGGTTTAAATTCAGATGATGTTCAAAAGTATTTGGGTAATTCTTTGAGTATTGAGGATACTCACCGACATAGTAATGTATTCGTTAATGCTTATCAGACTGCCAATCCAACGATGAGTGTGGAAGAAGCAGAAGATGCTGTAATGGATTTACGCTAAGGATTTATGATGTCAGACAAAGCGTTAGCAGAACTAATTCGAACAGCAGAGCATAAAGTTGAATCCAGAGAATACTTAGAGAAACCAACCTGGCTTAATGACCATGACTTTACTTTATATCACATAAAAGAAGTCACCTTTGATGAAGACTCGCCGAGAAAAGAAGCGTTTGAGAATGTATTGAGTTCACTCAGCATTGAAGGGGTTATATTCATCTATGTTCTGTTAAGTGATGGTAAAAAGGTCAATTTCTTATTTGGTATAGCTAAGGATAAAAAATACAAAGGTGAATTAGTTCTTGATGTTGATGATATAGGCGAATCAATTCTAAAGCCCTCACTCGAAGGTAACTTTAGAGGTAGTGTTGTAAGGCGCCTAGATAAAGTAGAGCGTGTCGTAGTAAAAAGCACCATAGAGTCGTATGCTCATATAGCAAAGTTAGACGGAGTACCGAGTGTTCATGAAGATAATGAACAATTCCAAGGGGTTGACCGCCTAGTTGATATTATGAATGGTGATAATTTCTGCTTGATGGTAATGGCAGATCCTCTATCTCTACGAGAAATCAATCAGATAGAGAGCCAGTTATATAGTATTTACAACAAGCTTTTGCCTCTATCGAAAAAAAGTGTTCAGGATGGCGATAATTTTTCAACGACTCAAGGCACGTCGGAAGGATCAACTGACACTACCTCAACAGGGGAAAATGACGGAATTAGTATTACTAAGAATACAGGGAAATCAGTAACAATAACTACTGGAACAAACAAAACTGGTAGCAGCGAGCAAACCTCACGAAGCGCTGCTGAAATTGACCATCATAAACATCAAAATGGTTCTGAAGCGAAAACTAAAGGGACAACGACTTCAAAATCAATTGCTAAAAATGTGGGTAGCAATACATCAAATCAAAAAGGCAGGTCATCAAGCGAGTCACGAGAGTATGGTGATAAATCAATACAAGAATGGCTTACCTATATTGATGAGGTATTATTGAAACGCGTACAGGTTGGAAAAAATAAAGGCCTTTATTTATCTAATGTTTACCTTTTTTCTGACTCGATAGCAAGTGTACTAAAACTTGGGAATACAGCTCGATCTATATTTTCTGGTGAGGACATAAATAAATCACCTTTAACGTTTAAGAACGTAGCCAATCCAAATGAGCTAAATGCAGTAAAGAATTTCCAATTCCCCATGCTTAAAAAAAATTATAAGGATTCGCTTGATGGAAGTATTAGCAATGAACAGCAACTAGATTTACTTTTTTCTAGAAAGCCATTTAATCGTTATTTGTGTAATTGGTTGTCAACTAATGAGTTGAGTGTAGTTGCAGGTTTGCCTCAAAAAGAGATAGTCGGCTTAACACTGAAAGAAGAAGTCGAGTTTGGTTTGAATGTGAGTTCAGAGATCGAAAATGAAAACCAACTCTATCTAGGTAATCTAGTGAAAAGTGGTTTACATCAAAATATCGATGTCAATATAGACAAGAGAGATCTTGATAAGCACACCTTTATCGCTGGAGTTACGGGTAGTGGTAAGACAACGACTTGTCATCGTTTACTTGAGTCAGCAAAAATGCCATTCTTGGTAATAGAACCTGCAAAAACAGAGTATCGGGTATTAACCAAGAAGAGCAAAAACATTCTTATTTTTACTCTTGGTAACGATAATATTGCCCCCTTCAGGTTGAATCCTTTTGAGTTTTTTCCGCACGAAAACATTACTTCTCGTGTTGATATGATCAAAGCAAGTATCGAATCTGCTTTTGATATGGAAGCGGCAATACCTCAGTTAATAGAAACTTCAATCTATAGAAGCTACGAGAATAAAGGTTGGAATATTGCGACGTCTAAGAACAAGCGATTTGATGATCCGTTCGCTCCAGGTGTTTATGCGTTCCCTACCTTGAGCGACCTGATTGCTATGACTGAACAAGTCGTTATGGAACAGGGATTTGATGACAGGCTGAAACAAGATTATATAGGCTCCATTAAGGCTAGATTGCAAGGTTTACTTATTGGTTCAAAAGGGCTAATGCTAGATACCCCTCGCTCTATTAACTTTAAAGACTTAGCGACTAAAAATGTGATTTTAGAGCTTGAAGAAATTCGCAATCCAAGTGAAAAGTCGCTTGTTATGGGTTTTGTGCTAGCTAACTTAAATGAAGCGATTAGAGCTAATTATTATGAGTATCAGAGTGAAGGAAAGAAGTTCCGTCACATTACTTTGATCGAAGAAGCGCACCGATTGTTATCGAAATTTGAACCAGGAGATAGCCAGAATAAGAAACAAGGTGTTGAAGCGTTTGCCGATATGTTGGCAGAGGTTCGTAAGTATGGTGAATCACTCATTATCGTAGACCAAATTCCAAATAAACTCACACCAGAAGTGTTAAAAAATACCAACACAAAGATCATTCATAAGCTTTTCGCAAAAGATGACAAAGAAGCTGTGGGTAATACGATGGCTCTTTCTGATGAACAGAAAGACTTTCTATCCAACCTTGAACCTGGCCGAGTGATATTATCCAGTTCAGGTATGAGCAAACCGCTTCAAGTTCAGATCAAAGAACTTGTTAGTACGACCAATGAAAAAGATGTGTCTCCTAGCGACATTAGTCAACTTGCTCTTGCTTACTATGCAAAGAATTATAAGTCAGGTTTAATTCAGGGCTTAGAGCTATTAGAAGAGGAGCCTTCTATTGATGACGTGGAAAAGTTTCTTCATGGTGAAATTGCAGAAGCCTGGTATGACACGTTAGGCAAAGAAAAAGATAGACGCAGACTTATTCAATGTTTGGAGAAGTTTGGCTGGGAGTTTATGTATCAATATATTTCCCTATGTTGCTATAACCCAAGTAGTGCAAAAGATAAAGAGACCCGAGAAGGTACATTGTATGACTTCCTCTCATGCTTAAATGAAGATAGCGAAACTCGCATTTCAATGTATCAGCGAGATGAATTCAGAAAAGATATCAAAGTGAGAGGCTAGGAATTATGGGTTTTTGGAGTAGCGTGAGCAGTTTTGTAAGTAGTGCCTGTAGTGCAATTGGTGATGCTGTATCGAAAATAGGCTCAGGGATTGCCAATGTTGCGGCATCTATTGCTAGCTTAGGGGTCAACCTGGCTGAAAAAGTAGGAGAGGCGGTAAAAAATGTGGGTATTTCTCTAGGTATTATCCGTCCTGAAGAGAACATGGAAGAACTTGGTGAGAAAGCAATGCTGAGTGAGAAGACTCCCGATGATTTTGCCTCAATAAGTGAATATATCGACCACTTAAGAAATGATGTGGTGATTGACAAAGAAAAATTCGATAACCTTAGTGATGCCGAGAAATTGGCGAGATCATCTATTGGTGCTTCTATCACCTTAAAAGGTATTAATGAGAAACTTGATACTGTTGTAAGTCCATCATTTATGGCAACAGTTGCCGCACTAGATTTAGAAGCGAAAGAAATTATTGGTACGATTAAGGCGTATAAAGAGAAAAACCTCAATACTGATGACTACAGCTTGTATTTAAAAGATGAGTTGAGCATTGATGAGAGCCATAAGCATGCCAGCGCCCTAGTTGAGGCATATCAAAAACTTGAGCCTGAGCTTACGACTGAACAAATCGAAGACAAGGTTATGGAGTTAAAATTTTAAATGTCTGACTTTATCATTCAGGCAAAGAAGAATCGAGTTCAAGCAAACCGAGTGATTGGCGGTGAGCTTGAACCTATTTTATTTGCTGGTGAAATGGCTGTTCCTCAAGAAAACTTCTGGGATATTTTCAAGAATAAGATTGAGTACGTTGATAATGAAACCTTAGCTTTAGTGATTATTTCGGACGATAAGAGCTTCCAGGTTGACTCTGATATAAGTATTTCAGATAGCTTTGTTAACTCTGTAAAAGAAATTGGTTGGCTTACAGAAGAGTTAATCTTTCCTGGGGCTGCTGTAGCAAGTTATCCCCAAATTGAAACACCAATTCCATATACTGCACCTTCTTTTTCGTCTGTCGCATCTAGCATAAAAGCCGTTGACACATCGGAGATGGAGGAACTCTCAGATGGAACGAGCCTTCAAGCTTTCTATCGAAAAAAAACCAGAGATTACGGACGTAGGTAAGTGCTATGGATATTAATATTCAAACCTTATTAAAGGCTCTGGATGATGAAAAAGTGCGAGCAAAGGTGCGTGAGATAGTTGTTGAAAAAAATGATTGCGTAGAGCCACCGTTAGAAACTGAACAAGTATCCAGTTTTGATGATTCTGAATTAGAGTGTGTGAAAGAGAGCCTACAAAAGGTTGAGAGTGAGAACGAAGACTTGAAACAATTTATTGATAAGTTAAAGTCTTTGCTTTGTATGGAGAAAGAAGCTAAAGAAAAGGCTGGAGTTAGGGTTGAGCAACTTTCTGAACAAAATGGGGATAAGGATCTGTTGGTTGTGAAACTACAGGCTGATCTTAAACTACTAGCAGAGACGAAGAATCAGTTACAGAATGATGTGACCGAGTTAAACCAGAAGCTTGAGTATTACAGAAATAATTTCCGTGATGATCTACAAGTTCTCGAGTTATATAGCCGATTGTCAGAGCAAACACTTCAGTCTTTATCTGGAATCTTTAAAGATACAACAGTTCAAGGTTTGATTTCTTGTGGGATTCAAGAGAAAAATATTTCTAATCTATGGGATTATGCGAAGAGTGAAACAGTCAACGGAAATAATGGTGATATAGCTAATGTGATTTCGCTATTCAATCTGTTATTTAAGCGTTTTACTTTAGCTTATCCTATGTTCGCACTTCAAGAGGTTAGCTCTGGGGACTCGTTTGACACTCAGTGTCACATAAAACATAGCTCTAGCCACAACACAAGTGGCTCTATCACCCAGATTATGCTTCATGGTTACGTTAATACCAAAACAGGTAAAGTTATTAAACCATCTGTCGTGAAGTTGTAGCTTTAGCTGGATGTTCAGAAATAGAAAAGCGACATTCATAGAATGTCGCTTCGATCTATATTATTGCTCAGTAATAAACGGATAAACAGGGTCACCCCATAGCTCACTACTACCATCCATCATAATCTTGATGATAACTGGTAGAACCTTTTCCAAGAGCACGGTGCAATCTCTTAATTGCTGTCTATTCGCAGAGCTGCTATAAGTCGCACCACCGTGAATTATTTGATTACGCAGCGTGTAAAGGCGTGAGAATACGATAGAAAGCACTGACGCTGTGTTGTTATGCCCAAGTGCTGTATTAGCTGCGACCTTAGCTTTACTGCGAGCTTCTTTCCATTCTTGTTCACTAATGCGTCCCGCATGGTAGCTCCAATAGCTTTCAAGAATAAACTCGTTATCGAGCAGTGCTCGTATTACACCTGAGTAGTTTTGCCAGACAATTTCAGCTAACAAGTTATCAGAATCTAGTTCAACAAGGCGAGATAAAAACTCTTGGTACAAGCCACGCTCACCGTAGTTTGCTTTTTGTTCAAAATCTTGAGCGTAAGCTGAGTTGAAAGCTATCCAAAGGAAAGTAAATGTAGAATCATCATCTTCACATGCTTCCGCTTTCTTTAGCCAACTTAGAGAGCGATGCACACGAGTAGAAAGTGATTGCGAATAGCTATTTCGCTCACGACGGTGACGTTCTTTTAACGTATTAAAAGTAAGCATTTGTTCCTCTTAATTTTTTGTTTTTATTTTTCTCGAAGGCCAAAATCAGAAATTTAATCAAATTGCGTAAATCCAATTGGATTGGTAAAAACTGAGCTTAACAAGATTTTTTTACTGACTTAAGCACTCTGCTCAATGATAACTTACAAATAGAATATATAGCTTGCTTAAGTTCAAAAAGTTAATTGTTTTGAACTTTATCTCTTGAATTTACAGAGTAGAGGTGGATCTCCTATTTATTAATAGGTCGTTAATTGCACAATTGTAAATAAATACATGTGACAAGGTAACATATCAAAAGAGTAGTTTTAATAACTGGTAAGTAAATTAGGGCGATACTTATAGTAAAATTTGGTAGATAGTCGTATGCTATTTTAACTGTAGTGTTGCTTGGTATTATAGAGAAAGCCGAGGCTTACTCGGCTTTCTACATTTCTAATTATAAATGAGCGAATTTATATGTTCTATAACCGCCAATCAAGTTACGAGCTTTAAAGCCTGAGTTCACTAATTGACGGTACGCGACGTTACCACGTAACCCAACTTGGCAATAAATCACGATTTCTTTGTCTTTTGGAAGTTCGTCCATACGATGACGTAATTGGTCGACAGGAATGTTGATTGCATCTTTAATAAAACCAACGTTTTCAAGTTCACCTGGGTTACGTACATCAAGTAGCACCTGGTCTTCGGTTAAGGAATCCATTTCATCATAGTGAATTGCTGTCGCATCCCCTTTGATGATGTTATTTGCGACAAATGCAGCTTGGTTTATTACGTCTTTTGCACTGCCGTAAGGGGGCGCGTAAGTCAACTCTAGATGTTGTAGCTGTTCAACCGTCATACCTGCACGCTGAGCAACAGCCATAACGTCGATACGCTTATCGATACCGTCTTTACCAACTGCTTGAGCACCTAAAATCTTGCCTGATTTCGGATCGAACAACATTTTGAATGAAACAATTTCAGCGCCAGGGTAGTAACTCGCGTGGCTTGCGGTGTGTACGTAAACTTTTTCGTATTCAATGCCTGAGCGTTTTAGCTGTTTCTCATTTTTACCCGTTGAAGCCACAGCAAGGTCAAAGATCTTACAAATCGCCGTACCTTGTGTACCTTGATAAGTCTCGCTACGACCAAGCATGTTATCGGCTGCCATACGACCTTGACGGTTGGCTGGACCCGCTAGAGGAACAAGTGTCTGCTCGCCAGTGACAAAATCTTTTTCTTCAACTGCATCACCAACAGCGTAAATTGAAGGATCGCTAGTTTGCATGTATTCATTAGTGTAGATACCACCAAGCGTCCCAATTTCTAATCCCGCTTCTTTTGCTAATTTAGTTTCTGGGCGAACACCAATAGCCATAATCAGGATATCGGTGGTTAGTTTTTCACCGTTATTAAGCGTAAGCTCCAATTCACCTTCTAAGTGTTGATGTTTCTCACTCTCACCTGCATCTACGCTAGCCACATGTTCATTTGGAATAAATTGTACAGACTCCAGAGCAACGCCCAATTTAAGGTCGATCCCTTTTTCACGGATTTCTGCGTGAGCAAAACCTGCCATTTCACGGTCAACAGGTGTCATGACTTGCTCTGCCATTTCAAGCAAAGTGGTTTTAATACCCAGTTGATGGAAGGCTTCCATTACTTCTAAACCAATGAAACCGCCACCTACAACCGTGGCGTGCTCTGGTTTGTTCATCTGGATCGTTTTAATGATGCGATCCATATCAGGGATATTACGTAGTGAGTGAGTCAACGGATTATCCAGACCAGGAATTGGTGGAACGATAGGGCCTGCACCTGGGCTAAGTAATAGGAAGTCGTATGTTTCTTCATATTCTGAGCCATCAAGAAGATTTTTTACTGTCACTGTTTTGTCTTGACGGTTTATCGATATCACTTCATTCATTACACGAACATCAACGTTGAAACGCGCTAAAAAGCTTTCTGGTGTTTGTAGCAATAATTTACTGCGATCTTTGATGTCGCCACCGATGTGATAGGGAAGGCCACAGTTAGCAAAAGACACGAAACTACCTCGTTCGAACATAATAATTTCTGCATTTTCACTTAAACGACGAGCGCGGGCTGCTGCTGATGCACCGCCAGCCACACCACCGACAATGAGAATTTTGGTCATATAGACACTCCAACTTAGCGAGTAAAAAACAAACAATAACACACTCAAAAACAAGTGAATTTTTGTTTGTTTTTAAGATGTTAATAAGAGCAATGTAAAACTATTTTAAATGTCGGCCATCATCTAGTTGACTAATGAAACAAACGGGCCACGTTCAAACATGATGATTTCGGCATCTTCGCTTAGACGACGAGCACGCGCCGCCGCAGATGCACCACCTGCAACACCACCGACGATTAAGATCTTAGTCATTTTTAACTCCAAGTTTTAGGGCGAGCTGACCTTCACGAATAGCCAGTGTGAAAGGTCACTACGCTCTAGATTATCTAAAACCAAATTTCTTTAAAAAATAAGCAGCAGGGCAGATTCCCGTGTAAGCACTTTGAATAAGATTAACCCCGATAAACACGGTGAACCAAATGAAGTTACTGTGAACGAACACGGTTAGTATGACCGAGATCAATACCATCGTGCCTGCAAAAATTCGTACTGCATTTTCTAACGTCATAACTCTTCTCCTTCGTACTCTCAAACTGAGAACGCCATCCTTTGATATTCATCACTATAATTATCTAAATTAGAAATGTCTAATGTTAATTTATCTAAATTCACAATTGCTAATTTAGCGTTGACTAAATGTGTTGTTTTAGTAATATCTAATTTAGTTTTTAATGTAGAGGTGAGTCATGAGCTATACAGATATGGATGTAGCAGCAATGAAAGGCAATGCCAATGAAGCTGCTGATCTCCTAAAAGTAATGGCACATCCGGAAAGGCTAATGGTGTTGTGCCAACTGACCCAAGGTGAGGTTGGTGTTGGGGAGCTGCAAAAGAACTCGTTCCTTAGCCAATCCGCCTTTTCACAGCACTTAACGGTGCTTCGCAAACACAAATTGATCAAGGCTCGTAAGGCATCACAGCAAGTGTTTTATTCGTTGTCAGAACCGAGAGTTGAGTCATTAATCAAAGCGCTTCATAGCGTTTTCTGTAACTAATTCGTAGCTAAGATTTTAGAGGTAAATAATGTTAAACGTTATTCCATGGGAATCGTTGTTTGGTGGCCTTTTGTTAGGGATCTCCGCCACTATATTGTTGTTGGTTAACGGGAAAATTGCCGGAATCAGTGGAATTATGAATGGCATTATGTCACCGAAAAAAGGCGATTATTCGTGGCGATTGCTTTTTGCGGTTGGAATGATAGCTGGTGGCTTGATTAGCGTCCTAATGTTGGGCGTTGCGGTTCCTAGTACCGCGAACCTTTCTTTAGGGATGGTGATTGCCGCTGGTTTATTGGTAGGAATCGGAACCAGACTGGGTAACGGATGTACTAGTGGACACGGCATTTGTGGCATGGGCCGTTTGTCTAAGCGCTCTATTGTGGCGACCTGTGTATTTATGGCTGTCGCTGGCCTAACGGTATTCGTTCGACTTCACTTAGTTTAAGAGAGATTCCATGAACAAGACTACTTTTCGTTTTTCTGCTCTTTTGAGCGGTGTGTTATTCGGTATGGGCATGGCGGTGTCTGGCATGATCGACCCAGCTAAAGTCATTGGATTTTTAGATATTTATGGCAGTTGGGATCCAAGTTTGGCTTTTGTGATGGGCGGCGCACTCGCGGTATTCATGCCAAGCTATTTTTTAATCATCAAGCCGAGAAAACAATCAGTTAGCGGGGAAGCGTTTTGTACTCCAACCAATAAGAACATCGACGGACGTTTGTTATCTGGTGCGGCGATCTTTGGTTTAGGTTGGGGGTTGGCAGGTATTTGCCCTGGCCCTGCAGTTGCGAGTTTGGCATTAGGCAACGTGAGCATTGTAGTGTTCTTCCTTGCGATGTTAGTTGGATCTCTGTTCGCGAAAGCGATCATTACTAACCGTAACGCGAAGAAGATGAAAACCGCGAGCGCGTAAACAATCAATCTGATATGGAGGGGAAAGGATGCCCGACAAACTAAAGCGAAGCTTTGTTCAGTCTGTGATGAACAGCTTTTTCCCTCCGATCATGATTTTACTGGCGCTTGTGGTCGGTGCTGCGGCCTTGTGGTTGACCCCGAAAGAGGAAGACCCGCAAATCGTTGTGCCGATGGCCGATGTATTGGTTTCGGCTCCCGGACTAAGCGCTTCTCAAGTCGAGAATCAAATCACTGAACCATTAGAAAAGCTTGTTAGCCAAATTGACGGTGTGGAATACGTTTATTCTTCGTCAATGGAAGGTGCTGCGCAAGTCATCGTTCGTTTCTATGTCGGCGAAAACCGCGAAGATGCTCTGGTTAAGCTTTACAACAAACTCTATTCCAACCAAGACAAAGTTCCTCCTTCTGTCACTAACTGGCTTGTAAAGCCTGTTGAAATCGATGATGTACCCATTGTTGTTGCCGCAATTTATTCCACCGATCCAGACATTCTTGATCGCCATCAGCTGAGACGTATTGCAGACCAAGCCACGTTAGGCATTAAATCATTGGATGCCACCAACAAGGTGGAAGTGATTGGCGGTGAGCCGAGAAAAATCCAGATAGAGCTTGATTCCGTTGCGATGGCAAACTTCAAAGTAACCATCGATGACCTCGAACAGGCCATTCAGCTCAGTAATAGTAAAACCCAAGGCAAGAACGTTCGCGTAAACGGGCAAAATTACACATTGGAGTCGGGACGGTTTCTGACCAACGCCGAAGAAGTTGGCGACCTTGTTATTGCGGTGCTCAATGGCAAACCCGTTTACTTGAAAGATGTCGCGCGTATTTACGACGGTGAAGGTGAGGCAACATCCGATACTTGGTATCGCGATAAAAACCACGATGAAGCATACCCAGCGGTGTTCATTTCTGTCGCTAAACAAAAAGGCTCGAACGCGGTTAACGTTGCTCAGTCTGTTCGGGATAAACTGGCGGAGCTTCAATCCGAGCAGTTTCCTCCGCAAGTACAAGTTGAAGTCATTCGGGACTATGGCGAAACAGCGAATGCGAAAGTGAACAACTTGGTATCAAGCCTTGGCATCTCTATTCTAACGGTCGTGGTGTTTGTTGGTTTGTTCTTGAACTGGCGAAGTGCATTGGTGGTTGGCATCGCGATTCCGATTAGCTATGGCGCCGCGCTCGGGATGGACTTGGCATTTGGCTATTCCATCAACCGAGTCACACTCTTTGCATTGATTTTGGCGCTAGGTTTGATCGTGGACGATCCGATCGCCAGTATCGACAACATTGAACGCTACCTCAAACGCAAAAATCTAACACGAACCAACGCGATTGTTCTCGCCATGGCAGAAATTCGTAGCGCCTTGTTAATGTCGACGGTCGCAATCGTGATCGTGTTTACGCCGATGTTTTTTATCACTGGGATGATGGGGCCTTACATGGCGCCACTGGCGTTCAACGTTCCGATCAGCGTTATCTTTAGTACCGTTGTCGCGTTTATGATCACGCCTTGGCTTGCCAAGAAGCTACTCAAAGGTGCTGAGGAAAACGGCCACTATGACATCCAATCTTCGCCGATGTATCGCTTGTATCGTGGTGTGTTGATTCCGCTACTTGAAAGTCGCAAGAAAGCGTGGCTTTTCCTTGGTTTGGTTGCCTTGTTGTTCGTCTTGGCTGCATTGTTGCCAGCACTTCGCTTAGTTCCACTCAAGTTGCTGCCTTATGACAATAAAAACGAGTTCCAATTGGTATTAAACATGCCAGAGTCTTCAAGCTTTGTGGATACCTCCAACGCGCTGTCGAGCTTTACGGACTATTTAATGACGGTGCCGGAAGTGACAAGTGTGTCGGGCTTTGCAGGCACCGCTTCCCCAATGGATTTCAACGGCATGGTGCGCCACTACTTTATGCGCAGCGAACCATACCAAGGCGAGCTTCGAGTCGTTCTTGCAGAGAAGAATCGCCGCGCAATGCAATCACACGAACTGGTGACACGGCTCAGGGCGGATTTAGAGCAGATTGCAGATAAGTTTGACGCTGACGTGCAGCTAGTCGAAGTGCCGCCAGGCCCGCCTGTTATCGCCACCATTACGGCAGAAGTTTACGGTGATGAAGCGACATCTTATGAAGATCTGATGATCCAAGCAGAGAAAGTCGCGGATAGGCTTCGCAAAGAACAGTTGGTTTCTGAGGTGGATACCAGCATCCAAGGTGATTTAGAAACGTGGCAATTCATCGTTGATCAAGAAAAAGCGGCGCTGTCTGGAGTTTCTGTTGCTGATATCAATAACACGCTTATTACCGCCGCGAACGCCAAAGTGCTCGGTTATATCGCCGATCCAAGAGAAGTGGATCCATTACCTATCGAAGTGCAGCTCCGACGCGAAGACAGAGATAACCTGAATCAACTAGAGCAGCTTTATGTGCGAGGCCGTCCGGGTATTGCAAAAGTAGAATCCAATGGGGCGGTTGTGGATGCTCCTCAGCCTATCGTGCAGTTGTCTGAAGTCGGTCATTTTGTGAAACGCGCAGCGGATAAACCGATTTTCCATAAAAACCTCAAGCCTGTTGTGTATGTCTACGCCGAGGTAGTTGGGCGTGTTCCGGGTGAAGTGATTGCCGATGTGATGGCTGACCAAGATACAACTCACGCGGAAGATGTGCATCGTCACTGGCAAGATCGCACGTACTTGAACAATGGCGCTGGTGTCACTTGGAGCGTGCCAGACAACATCGAAGTGGTTTGGAGTGGTGAGGGGGAATGGAAAATCACAGTGGACGTATTCCGCGATTTAGGCATTGCTTATGGCGCTGCGCTGCTTGGCGTATTTGTGGTGATGTTGATTCAAACTGGTTTACCTGCGGTATCGGGTATCATCATGCTGGCGATACCTCTGACCGTGATTGGGATTATGCCGGGGTTCTGGATTTTGAATGTGTTAAGCAGTGATATCGGTCATTACCCGAACCCGGCTCTGTTCACGGCGACCGCGATGATCGGCATGATTGCGCTAGCAGGGATTGTGGTGCGTAACTCTCTCGTTTTGATTGAATTTGTTCAGCAATCGTTGGCTGAAGGTCGTAGCCTACATGATGCGTTGATTGAATCTGGTGTTGTTCGTATGCGGCCAATATTGCTGACCGCGGGCACAACGTTACTGGGTAACGTTGTGATTACGTTAGACCCAATTTTTAACGGTTTGGCTTGGGCAATCATATTCGGAATTACCGCCTCGACCATCTTTACGTTGCTTGTGGTTCCGGTGGTTTACAACCTTGCATACCAAAACACCAAAGGACATGGATTACCTCAGATGGAGGAAGAGCAATGAAATTAGATACCAAATGGTTAGGCGTGATTCTGTTTGCCATACTCGCGCTTCTTTTTCTCTATATGGCTGGTTTTTTTACAGAAAAGTTGCCGACAGAACATGACGCGAAAACCAACCAGATTGATGTAAATAACGCAGAGACACATCAACTGATGTTAACCAGCGAATCGGTTGTTCGAGAGTTTCCGGGCGTCGTCGTTGCAGAGCAGCACGCCGATATCGCTGCACGGTTAACGGCATCGGTGATGGAGGTATTGGTGAAGGTTGGCGATAGAGTGAAGCAAGGAGACGTGTTGGCGCGGCTAGAAAGCGATGATCTCGACGCGCGAGTTCGTCAAAGTGAGGAGGCTTTATCCTCTGCACAAGCGCAGCTCAATGCGGCGAGAAAGGAGTTTTCTCGTGTCAGAGCGCTTTTAAACAAAAAACTGATCCCTCAATCGCAATTTGACCAAGTGGAAAGTGCGTTGCAAACCGCGCAAGCCAACTTCAATAAAGCTCAGGCGGCGGTCTCTGAGGCGGAAACGACCTTTGGCTACAGCATTATTACTGCGCCGTTTGATGGCTTGATCACGCAAAAGCCCATCAACAAAGGTGATACTGCGACGCCGGGGGCTTTGCTTTTATCAATGTACAATCCAAACTCGTTGGAAATAGAGGTGAACTTTGCTGAGTCTGTCATGCCTTATGTGACTTACGATAAAGAAGTGGACGTTGTTTTTCCGTCTTACCACCTCAACGCGCAAGCGGCTGTAAAAGAAGTGACGCCGTCGGCAGATGCCAACTCGCGCAGTTATACCGTAAAGCTTCAATTTGAGCCGCTAACGGCTATCTATCCAGGTACATACGCCAAAGTCGCGTTGACCTTGACCGACGATGTTGTACTTCGCGTGCCAAAAGAGGCGGTTTACCAAGTTGGCCAATTGGACTACGTAAAAGTGGTGCAAGACAGCGGTGAGGTAGAAACTCGGCTTATTCAGCTTGGAGAGTTGGGGAGAGTGCGAACGGGGTTGAAGCAGGGTGACGTCGTACTGCTGAATCCAAGAGCGCTTTGATAGAGCGGTTTCTTTTGTTAACTAGTTAAACGTCTATCTAACAAACAACATAAAACAGCCCAGATGATGCTGGGCTATTTTGTTCGTTCAGTTAAGCGTTACCGTTGCGTTTACAGGACAATGGTCACTCAGTTTGTAATCCAAAACATCTTGTGAGCTGAACAGCGTTTGATGTGCGTTTTTCGCTTTTGTTTGCGGGCTAACAATAATGTGATCAATCAAAGAGCGGAATTGGTGTGTTTTTCTTGGGTTCTTATTTGAGCGAACCTTGCAATCCGCTTTGGTATCTCGCGTTACCAATTGTGCATCGTTACCAAGCGTCATGATCGCCCACAGCCAATCACGTTGATACGACAAGTTGTGATTGAAATCGCCCATTACGGCGTACTGCTGCTTTTTCTTTTCTCTCTCGCTCATCCATTTCGCAAGAGCTTCTCCTTGTTGGCTCAGTGTTTGGCAATTGCGGTTGTTTTTGTATGCTCCGCTGCATCCTGCTTTTAGATGCACAGAGAGCAGGTGAAGCTCGTCCTTTTGGTTTGGGTTAACGACGATGTAGCTGGCAAAGCGCAACTTGCTATTACCACGCGTGATTGAGAAGTCTGCTGGGTCAGACACTTCAATGTCTTTGCGCACAGCAAAACCGGTGTACTGGTTGGTATCAGAAAACTGAAGGTGCTTATTGTTTGATTGAGCTCGATCAGAGAGGTAAATCGCGTAGCCATCGCCTACGGCTTTTTGAACCGCGGCTTTGGAGTCGACCTCCTGAAAGGCGATGATGTCGGCTTGAGTTTTATCCACATATTGGTTGAGTTTGACGAAATCGTCACTGCTTCTCGAAACCTTACCTCCATTTATAGACAGCCATTCTATATTCCAACTGGTTAAGTTGATGGAGTTTTGAGCAAGTGACGTTGAACTAAAAATTAATAAGGCAGTAACAAATAGTGATCGCATATTGGCTTGTTTCACTCCTGGTTTTTAGCGTATTCCTTTCCAACCTTTATTCTATAAGACATCCCAAAAAAGCAAGTAGATTTAGTTCCAATTTTGCAATTTTCACGGTTTTCTTCGCAACTGAGATCAGTACCAATAAGATCGATTTGTTCTTGTCCGCTAGCCGATCTTTATTGATCAAAATCAATGTTTTCAAGTGGTGCTTTTCGTTAAATACGCCACAATATATTGTGTTAGCAGAATAAAAAATAACCCCATATAGTGTGTTTGTGGATAACTCTGTGAGTATGCTGGGGTAAGGAGAAGAAAGTGAAACCAATCGTAATCAAGCGTGACGGCTCAAGAGCTCCGTTCAACAGGGATCGTATCCAAGCAGCAGTTGAAGCGGCAGCGGAAAACAAAGATAAAGATGTCGCCATTTATGCTCTTAATGTCGCTCTTGCTGTCGAGTTACAGCTAAAAGATCACGATGAAGTTCACATCCATGAGATTCAAGACTTAGTCGAGAATGAACTCATGCAAGGTCCTTACAAAGCCCTAGCACGTTCTTACATTGAATATCGACATGACCGCGACATCGCGCGTGAAAAGCAAAGTGCACTAACTCGTGAAATCGAAGGCTTGATTGAAGAAAGTAACCTTGATTTGATCAACGAAAACGCGAACAAAGACGGCAAAGTTATCCCAACTCAGCGTGACTTGTTGGCTGGTATCGTGGCGAAGCACTACGCGAAAACGCACATCCTTCCTCGCGATGTGGTTCAAGCACACGAAGTGGGTGACATTCACTACCACGATCTGGATTACGCACCATTCTTCCCGATGTTTAACTGTATGCTTATCGATTTGAAAGGCATGCTAACGCACGGCTTCAAAATGGGTAATGCAGAAATCGATACGCCTAAATCGATTTCAACTGCGACCGCAGTAACAGCGCAAATTATTGCTCAAGTGGCTAGCCATATTTATGGCGGTACAACCATCAACCGTATCGACGAAGTGTTAGAACCTTACGTCATCACGAGCTATGAAAAGCATTTAGAAATCGCGAAAGAGTGGAACATTGCTGAGCCAGAAGAGTTCGCTAAAGCTCGCACTGAGAAAGAGTGTTACGACGCATTCCAATCGCTAGAGTACGAAGTAAACACACTACACACGGCAAATGGTCAAACGCCATTCGTTACGTTTGGTTTTGGGCTTGGTACAAGCTGGGCGTCTCGTCTTATTCAGCAATCTATTTTGAAAAACCGTATCGCTGGTCTTGGCAAAAACCGTAAAACCGCCGTATTCCCTAAATTGGTGTTCGGTATTAAAGACGGTCTAAACCACAAGGCAGAAGATCCTAACTACGACATTAAGAAGCTTGCACTTGAGTGTGCTTCAAAACGTATGTACCCAGACATTCTTAACTACGACAAAGTCGTGGAAGTAACGGGGTCATTCAAAACACCTATGGGCTGTCGTAGCTTCCTAGGCACTTACGAAGAGGATGGTGAACTTATCCATGAAGGTCGTAACAACCTTGGTGTAGTTAGCTTGAACTTGCCACGTATCGCGCTTCGCGCAAAAGGCAGCGAAGCGAAGTTCTATGAACTGCTTGATGATCGTCTACGTCTTGCTCGTAAAGCACTAGAAACGCGTATTTCTCGTCTAGAGAACGTAAAAGCGCGCGTTGCACCAATTCTATATATGGAAGGTGCATGTGGTGTGCGCTTGAAAGCGGACGATTCGATTGCAGAAATCTTCAAAAACGGCCGTGCGTCAATTTCTCTAGGCTACATTGGCGTGCATGAAACTATCAACGCGTTGTTTGGTACTGAAGCGCACGTTTACGATGATGCCGTATTGCGTGAAAAAGCGGTCGCGATCATCAAACATCTAAAAGATGCAGTGAATCAATGGGCTGACGAAACTGGCTATGGCTTTAGCTTGTACGCAACACCAAGTGAAAACCTATGTAGTCGTTTCTGCCGCATCGACACCAAAGAGTTTGGTTTGATTGAAGGCGTAACAGACAAAGGTTACTACACTAACAGCTTCCACTTAGATGTTGAGAAGAAGGTTAACCCTTACGACAAGATCGACTTCGAGATGCCTTACCCAGAAATCTCAAGCGGTGGCTTCATCTGTTACGGTGAGTTCCCGAACATGCAACGTAACGTAGAAGCGCTAGAAAACGTGTGGGACTACAGTTACACCCGCGTTCCTTACTACGGAACCAACACTCCGATTGATGAGTGTTATGAATGTGGTTACACCGGTGAGTTTGAATGTACAAGCAAAGGCTTTACTTGCCCAAGTTGTGGCAACCACGATTCAACCAAAGTATCGGTGACACGTCGCGTATGTGGCTACTTGGGCAGCCCAGATGCACGTCCGTTTAACTTCGGCAAACAAGAAGAAGTTAAACGTCGAGTGAAACACCTATAAGGTTAATTACCACTCGATTCAACACTTTGAAAATCAACCTGCTTTAGGTTGATTTTCTTTTTCGCGATAACAAAGAGACGCATTATGAACTACCACCAATATTATCCAATTGACGTTGTTAACGGACCGGGTACGCGCTGCACATTGTTTGTGTCGGGCTGTGTACATCAGTGTCGTGGCTGTTATAACCAGTCGACGCAACGCTTGGATTCGGGTGTGTTGTTCACGCAAGAAGCGGAAGACAAAATCATCAATGACTTGAATGACACGCGCATTAAACGTCGCGGTTTGTCGTTGTCGGGCGGAGATCCGCTTCATCCTGCTAATGTGCCTCATATTTTAAAGATCGTGAAAAGGGTGAGAGAAGAGTGTCCCGGTAAAGACATCTGGGTTTGGACAGGCTACACGCTGGCTGAACTGGATGACGCGCAAAGAGAAGTGGTGCAATACATCGATGTTTTGATTGATGGTAAGTTTGAACAAGACAAGAAAGATCTCAATCTCGAATGGCGTGGCAGTTCAAACCAAATCATTCATCGCTTTACGGATATTTAATCAAGCATTCTCCAAACATAAAAAGGGCTCACACGTGCATAACGTGTGAGCCCTTTTGGTGTGAGTTCGTCAGTGTATTTTCAGTTACGCTGTCACCGTTTGGTCATCTTCGACCATATTGTTTATCCAACGTTTAGATTGGATACGATAAGTCGTCAGTACGCCTTTCACAAATTCTTCAGCTAGCAGAGACATCAAGACAAAATGCAAAGGCAACCCGAGTACCATACCAGTGTAATAGGTAAGGGGAATACCAATAGCCCACTGACCAAACGTATCAATGAAAATGCTGTAGCGAATATCTGCGCCGCTCTTTAGTACGCCTCCAATCCCTACCATGTTAAACACTCTCAAAATCATACCCAGCGCCATGACTAAGCATACGTTGAGTGCCATTTCTGCATCGGTTAATGGGCTCAGTACTAATAGATGATGAATCAAAGGCGAGCTCAACCACACTAGGAAAAACAATAAGGTGGCTAAGATTGCGCTGGTTAACACATACCACCACGCTGTTTTCTCGACCCGATCATAATGTTTTGCGCCAATATCATTCCCAAGAAGAACGGATGCAGCGACCGCAAATCCCATAAAGGTTGAAATCAGTACACCTTCAATCGGTGATAAGAATGAGATGATCGCAAGTTCTGAAACGCCCAATTGACCATAGATGATGCTGTAAACGATCAGCCCACCAGTCCAGAGCGCATCGTGGACCAACATGGGTAGAGAAACCTTAAAGTATTTTTGACGATACTGCTTTAAACGGCCTTGCGCCCAATCGAACTTGGTCGGAATAAGGTATGCGTAGCGTTTACAGAAAAAGTAAATCAACACTGCCGTTTGGAAAAATCGAGAAACAAAGCTGCCAACGGCTGCACCAAATACGCCCCATTGAGGGAAGCCGAATAAACCGAAAATCAAAACATAATTAAGCACGACATTCACGACAATAGACGAGACACTGACGTTGGTTGCCAGTTTGGTTTGGCCTACGGAGCGCAATACCGCTTCAATAGGTACCACTATCGCCGTTGCAATAAGACTAAAGCCCGTAACCACAAGATAATCACGTGCATAAGTGACGTATTCAGGATCGTCTGACATGAAAGAGACGATCTCTTTATCAAAAATCGCATAAAGAACAATAAACGGCAGCGTCACTAAAATGGAAATAAACCAAGATTGCGCCAATGTTCTGCGGATTCCTGCCAGGTTCCCTGAACCGTAATATTGAGAAGCCAGCACTGTTACTGCACCGCAAAGACCGAAAATGACTGCAAGGTTAAAGAAAAAAATGCGATTTCCGACTCCAACGGCTGCAGTGGCGGATTCGCCGAGTTGGCTCACCATGAAAATATCCACGACGCCGAGTAACGCAAAAAGCATGGATTGAAGTGAAACAGGAAGGCCAATCGCAATCAGCTTTTGCCAAAATGCTTTATCGATGTATTCGCGTGTTAAGAGCATCGCATTTCTCCTTAAAGATTAATGCGAGTAGTTTATCCCTATGATTTGGCGGTGTATTTTTCAAAGGCATCCAAAACCTTTGTAAAACTCTCCACTAGTGTATATGTGAGCCAATAAATCATGGAAGATAAACAAGAACGCTACGCGATTTCAGAAAAAACCTATCAAGAGTTTATTGATCACAGTCGAGTACTGGCATTGGAGGAGAGAGGCATTGTGCAGTGCGGAATTGCAACCTGTCGTGACTTCTTCTCTGTTTATCGTAAAAACCAAAAAAAACACATGCTGCTTTACACCGTGCGCGGTAAAGGTTGGTTAGAAAGTGGGGCGTGTCGATATGATTTGGAGCCTGGCTCGTTGATCACGGTGCCAGCAGGTGTTGAAAACGGTTTTGGTATGGAAGAGGAACTCTGGCAGATCGCATGGCTTTTTCTTGCTCCTGATAGAGCATGGCCAATGATAGAGAGTAATATTAGTTACCAGCTCACATCTGCACCTGAGGTGATGTATGCGTGTATCCAAACGTTGTTACGCAGCATTAATCTTCCTATTGATTATGGTGGTGCGGTTGGTGCACATAGCGTGGCTCAGTTAGAGCTGATGTTAAACATGCCGCCCTCAGAGTCGATATCACGCAGCCAATTGAGGCTTCGGCGCGTATTCGATCTTGTCCAGCGTCAGCTGCATAAGGATTGGAGTGTCGAGCAAGTGGCAGCTTTATATCCATGTTCGGAGCCACATTTGCACCGTCTGACTCAAAAGCAGTTTGGTCGAAGCCCGATGGCACATTTAACACGTATGCGCATGGAATATGCTGCTAGGCTACTTCGTTCAACAGAATGGCCGATTCAACATATTGGAGAGATAGTCGGATATCCAACTAGTGCCAACTTTAGTACACGTTTTAAAGCGTGGTCGAGCATGACGCCAAGAGAATTTAGGAAAAACGCAAGAGTGGATTGGTATATTGAGGAGTGAATCGTTCTTTTTATAACCGATAGAGCGCACAAAACTTATCGCAACCCAGAATTTTGTTCTCTAATTGATGAAATAAGTGAAAAATCATTTCGCCATTTTTTGCGATGGTGTTAACGTGAGGTTCGGTACTTGAATTTCAAAGGGTTATGACTTTCATGTTTTCTAATCTCCCAACTCCCGTATTAGATCCTATTTTATCTCTATCCGTTGCATACCGTAACGATGACCGTCCAAACAAGGTTGACCTTGGTATTGGCGTCTATAAGAACAGCGCAGGTGAAACGCCGATCATGAAAGCCATTCAAATGGCGCAGGATGTCGTTGTTGAAACTCAAAAAACCAAATCGTACGTTGGTCTTGCGGGTTGCGAAGAATTTAATAAAAGCATGATCGATTTGCTACTGACGGGAACGTCAGCAATGGATCGTGTTGCTGCCATTCAAACGCCAGGTGCAAGTGGTGCGCTGCGTATGTTAGGTGACCTGATGAAGGTCGCACAGCCAGATACGACGGTTTGGATTTCAAATCCTAGCTACGTAAACCATAAACCAGTGATGGAAGCGGCAGGTCTTAAAGTTAAGTTCTACCATTACTTTTCTCCAGAAACGAAACAAGTAGACACAGCAAAAATGATGGATGATCTTGCGAAAGCAGGGCCTTCTGATGTTGTATTGCTGCATGGTTGTTGTCACAACCCAACAGGCGCAGATATCGATTTTTCTGCTTGGCAAGCCATTACGGAATTGTCACAGAAGAACGGTTTCACACCATTTGTTGATATTGCCTACCAAGGCTTTGGTGATGGCCTAGAGGAAGACGCAAAAGGGCTTCGCTTCATGGCAGATAACGTTGAAGAGATGTTAATTACGACATCATGTTCGAAGAACTTTGGCCTATATCGCGAGCGCACAGGTGCGGCGATTGTCGTTGGTAAGAACATGCAAGACGTGGCCAACGCAAAAGGCAAGTTACTTACGTTAGCGCGTTCTACTTACACGATGCCACCCGATCATGGAGCGGCTTTGGTTAAGACGATTCTTCAAGATGACAACTTGACTTCCGTTTGGAAGCAAGAGTTGAGTGAAATGCAACATCGTTTGGTTAGTCTTCGTCAAAGTTTGTGTAACGAATTGAGAAACAACCATAATACCGATCAATTTGACTTCATTGAGGGTCACAAAGGCATGTTTACTGTGCTAGGCTTTAGTGAAAACCAAATGGCGCAACTGCGTGAAGATTATGGCATTTATGGTGTTGGCGATGGTCGAATTAACATCGCTGGACTTACCGAAACTCATATTCCATACGTAGCGGACGCAATTAAGAAAGTATCTCAAGCTTAATTGGAGTGTGGATGAAAAACTGGAAACTGATTCTGCCGCTTATGATGAGCGGCAGTTTAATTGCTTGTACGTCAACTCAAACGACGCCGGAACCTGCTGAGCCTGAGTCGCCGAAGGTCGAAGAACCTGTCAAAGTAGAGCCAGAAGTGAAACCAGAGGTTGATCCAACGCCTGAGGTGGAGCCTAAGCCTAAAGTAAAACCTGAGAAAAAGCCCGAGCCAAAACCGACAAAACCAGCCAAAGTGACAAAAACACCAGACGGCATGTTGATTCTTGGTTCTGAAGAGTGGGTTTACGTTCCTGAAATTGATCAAACCTTCAAAGCTAGGGTCGATACAGGGGCGACAACATCATCAATTAGCGCGACAGACATTGTTCCGTTTGAGCGTGATGGTAAAGATTGGGTTCAGTTTAAGATCGACTTGGGCGATAAAGAAACTAAAGAGTTTAAAGTACCTGTAGAGCGCTGGGCTAAAATCAAGCAGTCATCGTCAGAAGAAGTGGATAAACGAGCGGTAGTAAAAGCGTATATTACTGTCGGTGACCACAAAGAAAAGACAGAGTTTACGTTAGCTGAACGTGGGCATATGAAGTTTCCAATTTTACTTGGTCGAAGCTTTTTTAGAGATATCGCCGTTGTGGATGTATCGAAAAAGTATGTCCAAGATAAACCTAAAAAATCCGGCAAAAATTAATGCCTTATTACTAGTTCCGGCTAACAATCGGTACTTAACAAAAATGGCCTCCGAAACCGGAGGCCATTTTTATTGAATCACACACTTGTTAATGCAGTTGCTTAGTTACTTAATTAAAATGCAAAACGAGCAGACATCACAATTTGTTGGCCATAGACACCATT
The DNA here is from genome assembly GCF_020515785.1 of Vibrio sp. E14. NCBI lineage: Bacteria > Pseudomonadati > Pseudomonadota > Gammaproteobacteria > Vibrionales > Vibrionaceae > Vibrio > Vibrio sp. E14. The sequence goes on along the minus strand of NZ_JAHPJI010000001.1, from coordinate 889,091 downwards.
ATTTTTGAAATCCGCGCCAAGTGATAGTTGCTGAGTAGAGTGGAATCTTGCGCCAAAATTATAAACGGTATTGGAATCGTCGTTATCCATTATTTGACCGATACGGGCATGTAGCTCAACATTTTGCATGAACCAAATACGAGTACCAATATTCACCTCAGTGCGCCACTCGTCACCCACTTTATCACTGCCGTTTTCTTTAATGTTGTGTACCAACATTTGGCCATAAATATCTGCAAATTGGCCTGCTGGGCCGTTAAAGCCAATACCACCAGCAATGTCCCAGTCTCCGCTAAACTCACTGTCTGCGCGAGTAATGAAGTGGGTGTTTTCTGTAAAGTAGGTATTGAACTCGCCACCAAATGTACCAGGGCTAGTGCCCATGCGAAATTCCATCGTGTTGTAGTTGAAATTATTTGCATGTGCGGAAAGTGGCAAAACAGCGCACAAACCAAAGGCTGCAACCTTTAGAGCTTTACCTAGCATGGTGTCTCCGGGCAAGATGATTAAAATGAACAAAAAAATGGTCTGCAAAAAGCAGACCAAGATTGATAAAGCTATCATTTTAAGTGCTTGCCGTCACCATTTAGCTGTAATGCTCACCACATCATGCTGATATCCAAAGCAATCGGGGTTGTTTTACATGATCACCAGTTGCTCGACTTCAATTTCTGGCTTATTTCCGCCTTCAAATTCACCAAACAGACGGACTTTAGTCGTGTGATCAATCGGAGTGTTTAGCTGAATATCGTCATCGAATTCCACCATCACTTCACCGGAACCGTCGCTAAAGACAAACTTATCCGCGCGAACTTGACGTAATAAGTTACCTTCAACGACTACATCTTTTTCAGTAAACATATTGGAGTCGTTTAGCAAGGCGTCCAATTTTTCCACAGTGACAGGACCATTAAACTGCAAGTTTGATTGGTTTTGAGCGTGATCTTTCGCGAATGCGATAGAAGGAGCAATAACTAAGGCGGCGATTGTTGCGATAATTGTATTCTTTTTCATGTTACATCCTCATCGGTTTGTTTTGATGGGTTCATTAAAACAGAGCTTGTTTGAACCAATGATGATTTCAACATTCATATTCTATTCATTTGCTTGAGTAAGTGGGGACGATGACGTTATGATTGTTCATCTTCCTCTATTCCTTACAAATGTTCATGAAATCAGCGATCCCATCTTTAATGGTTCAAGGCACCACTTCGGATGCCGGAAAAAGTGTCCTTGTGGCAGGTTTATGCCGTGTATTAGCGAGAAAAGGGATAAACGTTGCCCCATTTAAGCCACAAAACATGGCACTAAATAGTGCGGTAACCAAAGATGGCGGTGAAATAGGTCGAGCTCAGGCAGTTCAGGCACAGGCGTGTAATATTGAGCCAACCGTGCATATGAATCCGGTTTTGATTAAACCCAATAGTGATACAGGTGCTCAGATCATTTTGCAGGGCAAGGCAATTTCCAATATGGATGCGGTTGGTTTTCATGATTACAAGAAAGTTGCGATGGACACGGTGTTAGATTCCTTCTCTCGTCTGACTCAAGAATTTGATTCGATCATGATCGAGGGTGCAGGGAGTCCTGCTGAAATCAATTTACGTGAAGGCGATATCGCGAACATGGGTTTTGCGGAGGCCGCTGATGTTCCGGTGATCATTGTTGCTGATATTGATCGTGGTGGTGTATTTGCGCATTTGTACGGAACACTCGCGTTACTTTCTGAATCTGAACAAGCGCGAGTAAAAGGATTTGTTATCAACCGTTTTCGAGGTGATATTCGTTTATTGCAATCGGGCCTCGACTGGCTAGAAGAAAAAACAGGCAAACCTGTACTCGGCGTGCTTCCTTTTCTTCATGGTTTGAATTTAGAAGCAGAAGACGCGATCACCGCGCAGCAAGAGTTGCACTCTGAGGTAAAACTGAATGTCGCTGTGCCTGTTTTAACCCGGATTAGTAATCATACTGATTTTGATGTGTTGCGATTGAATCCCGACATCAATCTACGTTATGTAGGCAAAGGCGAGAAAATAGATAAAGCCGACCTTGTTATTTTGCCTGGGACCAAATCAGTTAGAGACGACTTAGAGTATCTAAGAAGCCAAGGGTGGGATAAAGATATCTTACGTCATATTCGTCTTGGTGGAAAAGTGATTGGTATCTGCGGTGGCTACCAGATGCTTGGAAGCTTGATTGATGATCCAAATGGCGTCGAAGGCCAGCCGGGTCAAAGCGAAGGGCTTGGCTTACTAGACATCACCACGACGCTAACTAACAGCAAACAGCTTACAAATACACAAGCACAGCTTTCTCTTAATGGCAAAACAGCCAATGTAAAGGGTTATGAAATCCACGTAGGACAAAGTGAAGTGCAGGGCGTTCAACCTCTTACATTGAGTTCCGATGAAGCAGAGGGGGCTATCAGCAAGTGTGGCCAAATCATGGGAACCTACCTTCACGGGTTCTTTGATGAGGCAGATGTCTTAAGCCTGGTGTCAGAATGGGTAAACGGCACTCAAATCAAACAACAAGACTTTGAAGAGTTAAAGGAGCAAGGAATTAATCGTATTGCAGATGCGATAGAACAACATATGAACCTTGATTTTTTGTTTAAATAGCACATTAACTGATTGAACTTTCTACCCAAATAACCAGTTCTTTCGCTTGCCTTGTATTGGAGTTTCTCTATGAAAGCATGGAAAACGCATGCTTGCCTCGCGGCAATATTAAGCATTTCATTTTCAGCTAACGCAGCTACGAACCTCAAAGTGTATGCGGCGTCTTCGATGACGAATGCGATCGACGAAATCGCACAAAACTTTGAAGAAAAGTATGACGTTTCTATCACTCCCGTTTATGGTGGTTCTTCTTCTATCGCTCGACAAATTATCAACGGCGCACCAGCGGACATATTTATTTCTGCGAATACAAAATGGATGGATTATTTGGTCGATAAAGACGTTATTTCTCGTGACAATGTCATAAGCTTGGTGCGCAATAGCTTAGTGTTGATTGCGCCTCAGTCTTCAGAATTAACCTCATTTAACTTCTCTGATGCAACAGCATGGGAAAAGGCATTGCATGGAAATCGCCTTGCGTTAGGCAATCCGACGTCAGTGCCTGCTGGTATGTACGCGAAAGAATCACTGACTACACTGGGTGTATGGAAAGAGATCCAAACTCAAATCGCACCAGCAAAGAATGTGCGCCTAGCTTTGGCGTTGGTTGAACGTGGGGAAGCACCTTTAGGCGTGGTCTACAAAACCGATGCGCAGTTAACCGACAAAGTCAAAATTGTTGGTGAATTTGCGAGTGATACGCATGCGGCTATTGTTTACCCGGCTGCAATTGTGAATGATTCTACTGAGTCCGAGCAGTTCTTCCAGTACCTAAAATCGGACGAAGCCGCACGCGTTTTTGCTCAATATGGCTTTCAGCAATAAACCGGCTTTCAATCATAGGAACAAAGCGTGACAGAACTGGAATACCAAGCCTTAATGTTAAGCCTCAAAGTGGGCGCGTACGCAGTACTTTGGCTCATTCCTCTCGGCGTTTTTCTTGCTTGGCTACTTTCTCGAAAAACGTTCTTCGGTAAATCGATCCTCGATAGCTTAATTCATTTACCACTGGTATTGCCGCCAGTGGTTATCGGCTATTTGTTGTTGATTTCTCTTGGGCGGCAAGGGTTTCTTGGCAAGTGGCTCTATGAACATGTAGGGCTAGTCTTTAGCTTTAATTGGAAAGGAGCAGTAGTCGCTTGTATTGTCGTGGCCTTGCCTTTGATGGTTCGGTCTGTGCGGTTAAGTTTAGAGAACGTTGACCCTAAACTTGAACATGCCGCTTCAACGTTAGGCGCTTCTCCTTTAAAAGTTTTTCTCACCATTACGTTACCACTGACCATTCCCGGAATTATTACTGGGACGATGCTGTCCTTTGCTCGTAGTCTTGGTGAATTCGGGGCGACGATCAGTTTCGTCTCTAACATTCCGGGAGAGACCCAAACGATTCCACTAGCAATGTACAACTTTATTGAAACGCCAGGCGCGGAAATGCAGGCGGCTCGCCTATGTATCATTTCTATCGTGCTAGCTTTGTCTACATTAATGATCTCTGAATGGCTAAATCGCAAAGCGGCAAGTCGATTGGGTGCAAAGTAATGACGATTAAAGTTCAATTTAAACAAATTCTTGGTGATACTGATTTCGATATCAAACTTGAGTTACCTTGTAACGGAATTAGTGCTTTGTTTGGGCGATCTGGTGCGGGGAAAACCACGTTAATTAATATTTTCAGCGGATTAGTTGCACCAAAGCAGGGACATGTTGCGATTGGCGATCACGTTTTGTTTGATAGTGAACAGGGGATCAACTTACCAACACATAAGCGCGGCATTGGTTACGTGTTTCAGGATTCGCGTTTATTTCCTCACTATTCGGTTCAAGGCAACTTGTTGTATGGCGTTAAAGAAAAAGATGACGAGTACTTTGATGCAGTCACCGAACTCTTGTCTATCAAACCGTTACTAAAGCGCTTCCCGATCTCACTGTCTGGTGGTGAAAAGCAACGTGTTGCGATTGCGCGCGCATTACTATCAAAACCCAACTTGCTTTTGATGGATGAACCACTTGCGTCGCTTGATATGCCGAGAAAACGTGAGGTGATGCCATTTCTGGAGGAATTGTCGGATAAGGTTAATATTCCGATTATCTATGTCACGCATAGCCTGCAGGAGATCTTAAGACTCGCTCAACACCTCGCTATTATCGATCAAGGTAAAATTACGAGTTCAGGTAAGCTTGAAGAGGTGTGGGCTTCTCATGCGATGCGTCCATGGCAGTCTTTCTCGGATCAAAGCAGCTTATTTGAAGGCCGAATTGCTGAACATCATGAGCGTTATGCGCTGACTTGTGTCAGCCTTGCACCTAATGCATCACTATGGGTGCAAAAGATTGATGGTGAGCCAGAGACGCCAATTCGCTTACAAGTGCGTGCCAACGACGTTTCTATTACGCTAGAGCAACCTAAGGCGACTTCTATTCGAAATATCCTGCCTGCGACGGTCGATTCAATCGAGGTGTTTAACGCGGCTGATGATAAACAGAGTATTAATGTATCGCTAAAGCTAGATGAGGGATGTTATTTGTGGGCAACGATAACACCTTGGGCGCTTGATGATCTCGACTTAAAGGCAGGTGATAGTGTATTCGCACAAATTAAAGGTGTCAGTGTCACGCAAAAAGACGTGGCATTAGCGCCGCATTAATCATTTAAAGCTACGCACGCTTAATGATCAAAAAAGGCCGCAAACGCGGCCTTTATTTTGTCGGAAAAACGTTATTTTGCGAACACTTCTTTGAATTCGCGTTTAAGAAGTGGGTCGCGACGTGCTTTCTTAAGTTGCTTAACCATGTCTTTCACGCAGTTGTGAAGCACATTATCAAGTAATTGAGCGCGGTATTCTTCTTTATCTTCATCTGTCATGTTTTCTGGCAGATTAAGAGTAGGGAATTCTTCCATCACGTTGATACCAGCAAATGCTTGGCCAACAGAAACTAGAGCATGAAATTGCTCGAAGTTATCTAGAATGTTCTGAGCACTTGCAGGCATTTCGTCCCAAGACTCACGCACTGCTTCTTCAGACACTTCATGGATAGAGGTAACCATTTCGAACATTTGCTCTGGAACTTCGTCAAACTCAATAACTTTACGTAGTTCAGGAGAAATGGTTGCTAGATCGATTTTTTTGCTTTCGCTGTTAGTTGCTTCTGACATGGTGTGTCTCTCATTACAAAAAGGCGGGAATATTAATACCAAATGCATCAAATAGCTATACCCATGTGTCCGCAAGATGACCAGAACACGTGAGTTTGTTGAACTAACGTTCGTTGGTCATGTTTTGGTAGGGCAATTCTCAGTGTAATCGTTATAGACAATTGATTCCGTGATATTTAAACAAAAATATAGCACTTAATTATGAGTCGAATGCAACAACTCTATGAGTATGGTATATGTTTAATAAAGACAAAATAAGAAATGGAACGCGTTATGCAACCGACAGGGACATCAATGCGAATCCTCCTGGTTGACGATGTTCAGCTAGATAGGATGCAGTTGGCTATTCGTCTTAAGCAACTTGGACATATTGTAAAAGCGGTGGGTAGTGGGCTAGAAGCACTAAACACCTACGAGAGTTTTGATCCTGAACTGGTATTACTCGATATATCGATGCCAGATATGAACGGTTTTGAAGTCTCTCTTCATATCAGAGAAACCTTTCCCGACTGGATCCCAATAATTTTCCTGAGCAGTCACGAAGAGCCAGAAATGATTGCAAAAGCCATAGAGGCCGGCGGTGATGATTATTTAATTAAACCCGTAGATAAACTCGTACTGAACTCTAAGCTTATCGCAATGCAGCGTATTGCCCATATGAGACGAGAGCTTAAACAAGCGACAGCTCAGTTGGAGAAAGTGAATCAACTTTTGACCCAGCAAGCGAATGAAGATGGCTTAACCAAACTCTATAACCGTCGTTATATCGATCATAAGTTAGAATCGATGGTTGCATGGCATGGCCGTCACAACATGCCAATGGCTTTGATTTTATTGGACGTCGATTTTTTCAAACCGTTTAATGATAATTACGGTCATATAGAAGGAGATCGTTGCTTGCAAGCCATTGCGAACCAACTTAAAGCAACATTTTGTCGCTCTGGCGAATACGTAGGGCGTTATGGCGGAGAAGAGTTTGTGGTGTTACTGGGTTGCACAGACGCCCAAACCGCAGAGAGAGAAGCAGAACGTATACAAGAGGCCATGTATTTTCTGGATTACCCACATGAGTATTCTAGCGTGTCTAATAGGGTGACAGTGTCACAGGGTGTTTTTGTTTTTCAACCGACGGGAAAAGAGCAGCAGTCTGATTTGTATGCGACGGTGGATAGAGCGCTGTATACCTCAAAGTCTTTAGGAAGAAATACACATACGGTGGTAAATGCAAGTTGAAACAAGCTGTTATCAATAGTTACGCCTTAGCTACACTGTCACTTTTTTCATTATGTTCTAAGGCTAATTCGATTCAAGATCAGATACAAAAAGAGTATGAAAGGAACTTTGCTATTGGGATCGTTCTGTCAGATAGCGATGTCTTTACGGTAGGATTTCATGATTTCGATCCGAACGAATACTTCAACATAGATAACGAAGACATTGGTACTCAAGATTCGGTTGATCTCAGAAAGAAGATCGCAGTATCAACGCTACCATTTAGTTTTGATTTGTTTGAACAAGAGGGAATACAAACTCACTACCTATTAAATGGCCGAGTTTATGCCTTAAGTACAGAGCAAGATGTGTATGTAGACCAAAAAGGACAGATTCCAGATAAAAGTAAAGAGTTAGTTATGGGCGGATATATTGAGTTTGCTGGAGAAAAACACCTCACTGATAAGCTAACGCTTAGTGGCGCAATCGGCTCACACTTAATGTACTATCAAAACGATTATAGTTATCGTAGTAATGCACTGAATGACCTAAAACCATTTCTAGAAGGTGTATACCTAAACACCAGTGCTTGGGCCGTTGTCGGAGAAGTCAACACAAAGCTCAAATACCTAGAGCATGAATCGTGGGGGAAATGGTACCTCTGGTCGGCTCCTCACTATTTTTATGGCACTGGCTGGGGTAAAGCAAATAATGGTGATATTGGCAATCCGGAAGGCTGGTATTGGGTCAATGGAATAAAGGTGTTTTATGATTTTACCCACATTGGAGATACTGTGCAGTCAGTGTATTCGAGCTTCAATCGAGTTGATATTGGTGGTGATACAAGAAAACCCATGAATACTGTGCACTACTACGAAGCCAGTGTTGGATGGTTAATGACACCACCATTTGACTCCGATTGGATAGATAATATCGGGATCGGATTAACGATCAATTATGGCAGTGCGTTAAAAGGAGGAAGCTTAGTCTTGTTCTTTAATCAAGATTAGTCAGCTAACTTTCGCTCTGGGGTATTAATGAAGCCTCACGCAATTGCGTCCAGCTTTTTTCGCTTTGTAAAGCGCTTCGTCCGCTAACTTAATCACATCCTGAGGTGCTTGCCCGTTTTTACTGTCGGCCGCTCCGAAACTTGCGGTGACAAAGACTGACTTTCTCCTCGAACTGTCGTTACCACGCTTTTTTTGGCCTTGTTTATGGTTATCTGGGCGGGATTCTTCATCACGTAAAATCATCTCATACTCTGCAATGGATTTACGTGCTTCTTCTAAAAATTCTTTACACTCATCTGCGTACTTACCTTTAAAGACGATGGTAAATTCTTCTCCGCCAAACCGGTATACTTTTGCGCCACCGGGAGTTTTAGTTAGACGCGAAGCGACCATTTTTAATACGTCATCACCCGTATCGTGACCGTAGGTATCGTTAAACTTTTTAAAGTGGTCAACATCAAGCATTGCGATCGTGAACTTTTTGCCCATGTGTTTTAAGTCAAGGTCGAGTGCGCGTCTACTCGGGATACGCGTTAAGCTATCTGTGAAAGCCAACTGATGGCTCGCAGAGGCTGCATAAATAATGATAAGCAACCCCGTTAGCGTAAACATGGTGCTAGATATGTATTGCACATCAAAGAAAATGAACGTCGCGGACGCCAGCACCATTGCAGAGTAGGTCATCGCATGGATGATTTCATTCTTCTTTAAAACAAGAATTCCGAGGAAGCAGACAATACCCACACAATATAAAACTAGAATAAAAGGCAGTTTAGAAACCGTAGGTACGATAAATAAAATGCCGCTTGTCCATTGTTCAAACCCACCTTCAACGTAATACGCTAACGTAAGGTAAGACCAAAGAACGAACATCGTTAACATCAAGAGGTAAGTAAACATGGCTCTTGAGTCAAAACCGTCTTTACTAAACAAAAATACCGCAAGAAAAGAAACAGGAAGTAGCGTGGCTAAAATGGTCAGCTCAAGTAAGGCTGTACCACTTTGAAGTGGGACTTGTAGCCTATGCTGTATCACGAAATAGGCCAGTAACATCGCTAAGCACACCATTGACTCCCTACCTTGCTTAAATGAATAGCAAAGGAGCAGTGCACAGCCTAACAGTATGTACGGCAAATTTGCGGCAATACCCCAGTTTGACTGAGTCATCTGAATGATGTTGTTCATGCTCGAACTCACTAATCCCAGCAACATAAATGGGAAAAGGAACCTAAAGCCTGATGAAGTCATTGATGATGAGGACATCTATTACAAATTGCCTGAAAATAGTTGATTATATAATTGGTTAGGTTAAGCGTTTCATCAATATAGATATTAATCTGCTATCGATTTTCATGCTTCGAGAACTAGCAAGAATACGTCTATTTGCTCATTTTCCCAAGTATTTTGGGAGACATTACGACAAAAAGAGAGAGATTGATTAAATTAAGAGCAATCAATAAGTTGTTATAAACAAGTCGTTGCTATACTTGTTTTCATAGAACAAGGGAGATTTGCCAATGCAGATAAGCTCAGATGTGCATAACTACATGGAAACACTTGTTGGACAAGTGCTCAGTTTGCCTCAGTTTGTAGAGCAGTATGACAACGAGCAGCTCGCAGATATCGCGTGCCTTGCACTTATTCAACTCAAACCTGTCTATATTCGTCATGATATTGATTTTTTATCTTCGCTTCCGGAACAAAAACTCACCCAATTTAAGCAAAGTGCAGATATCGCGGTGAACAACGCGGCAGAAATGGTCAAAGAAGACCGGCGTAAAAACCGAGATCATGATGTACCTGTAATTTTTACTCATACCAGTTATGATGAAGACAAAGAATTGGACTGGTATGAAAAACCAATCCTCAATGTCAATATTAAGTGATACAAGCTTAATCTATCGATGAGCTTACCCTAGGAGGAACCGTGGGATTTTTTTCGCGTTTGTTTGGTGGTTGTGAAAAGACTGCTGAAGTAAAAACTGTGGAACCAGTTGAGTACAAAGGTTTCCTTATTTACCAAGAGAGCCTTTCAGAGGGTGGGCAATACCGCATTGCTGGTCGAATAGAAAAGCAATACGACGATGAGGTAAAAACACATCGATTTATTCGTTCAGATTTACTCGGCTCGGAACAAGATGCCAATGAACTTATGTTGAAGAAATCTCAGATGTTTATCGATCAAATGGGCGATAAAATCTTCGACTAACAATTCACCGCAACTTGATTCCAATCATCTTAAAAAGAGCCATTAGTGTATATGCTGATGGCTCTTTCTTTTTTTAGAGCTTAAATGTTTGTTAAGTCAGTATTTAATTATGATCTGGTTAGACCTCAGTCTAGTAAGGCATGGCGTTGTTATTTTTCGTGCTCAGAGCGACAATCATTCATTACTTAGCGTTATATGTAATGAAATTTAGTATTTAAATTACAAAACACTTGAAGTAATGAGACGCGTTCGATACAAACAGAATAATAACAGGGCTGTTAGTCAAGGTGTTATTGTGCAAATGGGTGGCCCCAAACACCATCTTTCGTTTGCAATTGTCTTGCGTGGTAAACAGATAGAAATAAAAAAGAGTTAGAGTAGAGCGACGCTCTGTTTTGGGACTAATTTATTGATATGTATACAAGGAGTATGCGTTTTGCAAATCGGTGTACCTAAAGAGATACTTGCGGGTGAATCGCGAGTAGCTGCATCGCCGAAGTCGGTTGAGCAGTTAATAAAGTTGGGATTCGATATCGCGATTGAATCCCAAGCGGGGGTGCTTGCGAGTTTCGATGATGCTGCTTATGAAGCTGCTGGTGCGAAAATCGTTTCTAGTGAAGAAGTTTGGGCATCTGGTCTTATTCTAAAAGTTAATGCGCCAATCGTAGATGAAGAACAAGGCATTGACGAAATCGCACTACTACAAGATGGTGCAACACTTGTTAGCTTTATTTGGCCTGCTCAAAACGCAGAGTTGATGGAACAACTTTCAAGTAAGAACATTAACGTTCTTGCCATGGATTCTGTTCCTCGTATCTCTCGTGCACAAGCCTTAGACGCGCTCTCTTCGATGGCTAACATCGCTGGGTATCGTGCGGTTGTTGAAGCAGCTCATGAGTTTGGTCGTTTCTTTACAGGTCAAATCACGGCTGCCGGTAAAGTACCACCAGCGAAAGTATTGGTCGCTGGTGCGGGTGTGGCTGGTTTGGCTGCAATCGGTGCTGCGGGTAGCCTAGGGGCTATTGTTCGTGCATTTGACGTTCGCCCAGAAGTAAAAGAACAAGTTGAGTCCATGGGAGCAGAGTTCCTGACCGTGGATTTCCAAGAAGACTCTGGTTCTGGTGACGGCTACGCAAAAGAAATGTCCGATGACTTCAACAAAAAAGCGGCAGAGTTATATGCAGAGCAAGCTAAAGATGTTGATATCATTATTACAACGGCACTAATCCCTGGCAAACCTGCTCCGAAGCTGATCACCAAGGAAATGGTCGACAGCATGAAAGCGGGCAGTGTCATTGTTGACTTGGCAGCTGCTAATGGCGGTAACTGTGAATACACAGTTAAAGACCAAGTTATCATGACAGATAATGGCGTAAAAATTGTTGGTTACACTGACATGGTCGGCCGTTTGCCAACGCAATCTTCTCAACTTTACGCGACAAACCTTGTTAACCTTCTAAAACTGCTGTGTAAAGAAAAAGACGGTAACATCAATATTGATTTCGAAGATGTTGTTATCCGTGGTGTCACCGTGGTTAAAGAAGGTGAAATTACATGGCCTGCGCCACCAATCCAGGTTTCAGCGCAGCCGCAAGTGAAACAAGAGCAACCTGCGAAACCAGAGCCTAAAGTAGAAGAACCTACCTCTCCAACGAAGAAAATTATTGGTGTAGCCGCGGCAGTAGGTGCTTTTGCTTGGATTGCATCGGTTGCGCCGGCAGCGTTCCTTTCTCACTTTACTGTATTTGTTTTAGCTTGTGTTGTCGGCTACTACGTGGTTTGGAATGTTACCCATGCACTTCATACTCCGCTTATGTCGGTAACGAATGCTATCTCCGGCATTATTGTGGTTGGTGCATTACTGCAAATTGGGCAAGGTAATGGGGTCGTTTCATTCCTATCCTTTATTGCTGTATTGATCGCCAGCATCAATATCTTCGGTGGTTTCACCGTCACCAAGCGTATGCTTGAAATGTTCCGCAAAGATAAATAGGAGTTACAATGTCTGCAGGATTAGTACAAGCAGCTTACATTGTTGCTGCATTATTTTTCATCATGAGTTTGGCGGGGCTTTCAAAGCAAGAGTCCGCTCGTAATGGTAACTACTATGGTATCGCAGGTATGACGATCGCGCTGATCGCGACGATCTTCAGCCCTGATGCTCAAGGCTTTGGGTGGATCATTATTGCGATGGCGATAGGTGGGGCGATCGGTATTTTCTATGCGAAGAAAGTAGAAATGACCGAGATGCCAGAACTGGTTGCGATACTGCACAGCTTTGTAGGTTTAGCTGCGGTTTTAGTTGGCTACAACAGTTACCTTGATGCGCCAGAAGCAGCAACTCATGCTGAACATGTTATCCACCTTGTAGAAGTATTCTTGGGTGTTTTCATTGGTGCCGTAACCTTCACGGGTTCAATTGTTGCATTTGGTAAGTTACGTGGTGTGATTTCTTCTTCGCCGCTTAACCTTCCTCACAAGCACAAAATGAACCTTGCAGCGGTTGTGATTTCTACGCTTCTTATGATCTACTTCGTAAATGCAGATGGCAGCATGTTCGCTCTGATTGTGATGACACTGATTGCGTTCGCGTTCGGTTACCACTTAGTTGCTTCAATTGGTGGTGCTGATATGCCAGTTGTCGTTTCAATGCTGAACTCATATTCAGGTTGGGCAGCAGCAGCAGCAGGTTTCATGCTCGCAAATGACCTATTAATCGTAACAGGTGCGTTGGTTGGTTCTTCAGGTGCGATTCTTTCTTACATCATGTGTAAAGCCATGAACCGTTCGTTTATCAGTGTTATTGCTGGTGGCTTTGGTCAAGAGATTGTAATTTCAGGTGACGAAGAGCAGGGCGAACACCGCGAAACAACGGCAGAAGAAGTCGCTGAAATGCTGAAGAACTCAAAATCAGTAATCATCACCCCAGGATATGGTATGGCTGTAGCGCAAGCGCAGTATCCAGTGCATGAAATTACTGACGTACTTCGTTCAAAAGGTATTGAGGTTCGCTTTGGTATTCACCCAGTAGCAGGTCGTCTTCCGGGACATATGAACGTGTTACTTGCTGAAGCGAAAGTACCGTATGATATCGTTCTTGAAATGGATGAAATCAATGATGACTTCGCTGAAACAGATACAGTACTGGTTATCGGCGCTAACGATACGGTAAACCCAGCAGCTCTGGAAGATCCGAACAGCCCGATTGCTGGTATGCCTGTACTGGAGGTTTGGAACGCGAAAAATGTAGTGGTATTCAAGCGTTCAATGAATACTGGTTACGCAGGTGTACAGAACCCACTGTTCTTCAAAGAAAATACATCAATGCTATTTGGTGATGCGAAGGAAAGTGTCGAGTCTATTTTTAAAGCACTCTAACCATTCTTGATTTAAAACTATACAGGGTCAGCAATCGCTGGCCCTTTTTTGTTCCGTTTCAATGTTATAGTAATGCAAATCCTTCTGTTAGCAGATGTCAATTGCTTGTAGATTGATGTATAGTTTTGGCTAATGTAACAAGTGACGGTAACAGTTTGATTAAAAAGTTTTTGCTCGGTTTTGCAACTGTATTGCCGCTTTTTTCGGCACCTGCATTTTCCGATTCACTACCAGAAAGAATAGATACGTTTACAGAGCTATTTAATTATGAAGTAGCTCTTAAATCGTATGATATTCGTATTCTGCAATCAAATTATCCTACCAAGTTACTTGCGCCAGATTCGCTTCTGCCGCAAACGTCTGACTATCCGTTAAAAGATATACAACAGCTTTACAGCTTAGCGAATACTTGTCGTGGTAAATTGCCACTAAGTCCTTTAATTACTGAGCCGTTAGTATTTACAAGAGCCATCTGTAAAGGGACGCAACTGACACCACGTTGGTTTTCGCGTAGTGGCCTCATTCACCCTGGTGGTGGGACTTATGCTGCACGCTATGTGGATAAGTATCCAGAACTCAAACCCAAGCTTGCTCAATACATGCATATTAAAGAGCGTGACAATGAGGAAGGGGATGAGTTGCTAGAAAGCTTGAAAAACATGGACGACGACGCCATTAATGCTTTGATTGCAGGCGCGAGCATGTTTATCGAAGGTAACGAACTTTGGTTACGACGTGGTGACCGTTACTTTGTTTTCGAGAAAGATATCTGGGAAGAAAACGTCGCTAATGCGGGTCTGTCGTACGCTCTAGCGTCTCAAAGCAAAAGTTGCTTTGTTAAACGAGGCAATATTTGTTGGGATGTAGAAGATCACTCACAAGTTTTGCGGATCAGTATGATCATACTGGTAATCGCAAATATTCTTCTAGTGATTGGTTGGGCTGTATACCGCTGGAATAGTAAGCGAGAAGAGCTCCGTAGTAGAATGCTTGTGTTGCAAATTTTAACGCATGAGCTCAGAACACCGATTGCATCTCTATCACTGACGGTTGAGGGCTTTCGCCGAGAATTCGAGCATCTACCTGAAAGCGTATATGACGAGTTCCGCAGATTGTGTGAAGATACACGTCGTTTGCGTCAATTGGCAGAAGCGAGTAAAGATTATTTGCAATCTGATAACCAAATGCTTGCAACAGATTGGGTTCCGTCTGTCGCAGACTGGTTAGAATTTAAGATCGAAGAAGAATTTGATAGTGCCGTGCTTTTCAACATCAATGAAGATGTGGCTGCTAAAGTTAATGTGTACTGGTTAGGAACTTGTATCGATAACTTGCTTCGTAATGCGCTTAAGTACGGTATTGCACCAGTTGAATTGGATGTTTCAACTAGTGAAGAAAAAATAGTATTCCAAGTCCGAGATGCTGGTGGCCTAACGGCTAAAGATTGGGCAAATTTGAAGAAACCGTTCGTCAGTAAGAGCGGGTTAGGACTTGGGTTAACAATCGTTGAATCTATGGTAGGCCGCATGGGCGGAAAAATGTCCCTGATGGGACCACCTACAACTTTTATATTGGAGATACCTTGTGAAACAGACACTGCTTCTCGTTGAGGACGATAAAAACTTGGCTGATGGCCTGTTAGTAAGCCTGGAACAAGCAGGATATGAGTGTTTACATGTGGAACGTATTGCAGACGTAGAACCACAATGGAAAAAAGCTGACTTGGTTATTCTCGATCGCCAACTCCCAGATGGTGACTCTGTACAATGTCTCCCAGAATGGAAACAGATTAAAGACGTACCAGTTATCTTGCTAACGGCACTTGTTACCGTAAAAGATAAAGTTGCAGGCCTTGATTCCGGCGCGAACGACTACTTAACGAAGCCTTTTGCTGAAGCGGAACTCTTTGCGAGAATCCGTGCACAGCTACGAGCACCGGATTCAGCAGAGCAAAGCAGCGCTGATAAAGTGATCACAAAAGACTTAGAAATTGATCGTTCAACTCGTGAAGTTACCTATAAAGATGAGCTAATTACGTTAACTCGTACAGAGTTTGATCTACTGCTATTTTTAGCGTCGAACTTAGGTCGCGTGTTTACTCGTGATGAGCTACTTGACCACGTTTGGGGTTATAATCACTTCCCAACAACACGTACTGTGGATACGCACGTATTGCAGCTTCGTCAAAAACTGCCAGGACTGGAAATTGAAACACTTCGCGGTGTTGGCTACAAGATGAAAGCATAAGTCATAATGAAAACACTACTCCCCGTAGTTCTCTCATTAGCGTTAGTGAAACCAGTCCATGCAATGGACTGGTTTCAAACTAACACGCCTTTAACGCAGGCACATCAACACTTACTTGAAGATGATCTTGCCGGTATGTTCAACTCTCTTGTTGAACTGTGGCAAACGGAACCAAGTAAAGATTTGACTCCTCATCTCAATGACCTTCTTGGTCAGTCACTATCTAAAAACTGTGGCAAGTCTCTCACTGGTGTAACGCTGCCTGAATGGATAAGTGGCGTGAACGTTATTCGTCAGACTATCCAAAGCCCTGGGCGAGATACATTTAGGTTAGTGATCAAGCTAAGAGCTACAACTGACATCGAAAATATTTCATTTAATCGATGGGTGGATGATTCTATATCCGCAGACAGTTCATTCAGTTATGAAGAACAGCCGAGCGGTACGGAATTAGCCAATGAGCGTAGTTATTCGAAACGCTATAACCTCACGGGTAAGCTTGAAGCAGGCTTGTATCACTTAACTATTGTTTCTAAAGATAAACAAGAGTATCGAACTTGGGTAATATTAGGAGATTCCAATTCTTCGCAATATGTTCGTTGGACATCTAAAGAGAATTGGAAAGTAGAAAAGAGCGCACTTCGTAATCCCCATTGTCCATTACCGCAACTTGAAGTTGGTTTATATGACTACATTGATGGTCAATACGAGCAAATGTGGAAAAAGACGTACGAGTCTAACTATCCCAATTCACTAGAGCTTGCGGGTGTCCCAAATGATAGATACGTGCTAGCAGTGAGTATCAACAGTCGTCGTTGGCAGGGCGATATAATTGTTGAGCAAGCTCAAACTATTAGCCGAACTTATGATCTTTCCCAAGAAGAATAGTTAAAGAAATACCATTTGTGCCGATAAAGGTTCAGGAAGAACCAAAATCACAAGTGTAGTATGAAAACCAAATATAAAATTCTAGCCACCTCAGTTGCCACCACACTTTTCGCAAACGTTGCTTCGGCTGCCACTTATGCGATAGAAGCTCGTAGCGATGCGATGGGTGGCGTTGGTACGGTATCAGCAACTTATCTGACTGCTCCTTTTTTCAACCCCGCACTTACTGCAATTTATCGCCGAAACGACGATGCAGGAATGATCGTGCCAAGTTTTGGTGGTAACTACGATGATCAATATGATCTTGTCGATGAAATCGAACGCATCAGCAAATTGACCGATGTCGATGAAATCAAAAAATCGATGAATGCCATAGATGGAAAAAAAACTGACTTTGATCTTGGTGGCGTTGTCGCTATAGGTATTCCTAATAAATTTTTATCTGCAACTGCTTACGGTAAGTTATACACTGAATCATTCGTACAACCAAAAGTAGATACGTCAGGTACTAATCCGTTAGACGATAGCTACGTACAAGGTGTTTCTATTGGTGTTGCTGAAGCAGGTGTATCACTTGCTAAATACACCAACTTTATGAATCAACACCTTTCATTTGGTGTTACGCCTAAACTTCAGCGTATTTATACGTACTCTTACGCCACGAGTTTTCAGAATTTCGATACCAAAGACTTACGTGAACATGAGACAGCGGAAACGATGTTTAACTTGGATGCGGGCGCGCTTTGGTTCTTTGGCCCATATCGTGTCGGTATTTCAGCAAAAAACTTGATCGGAAGAGACGTTAAAACAAAATCGTTCATGTATGGCAGTGATACGATAAAATCATACGAATACAGCATGCGTCCCGTATATACGGTCGGGGCAGGGGTTGTTGCCGATTACTTTACTATGAGTGTCGACTACGATCTTAATGAAGAAAAACGTTTTTCATCCTTTGATGATAATACACAAATGATTCGAGCTGGTATTGAATTTGATATCTTGCGTCAAATGGCATTGCGAGCGGGTTATATGAAAAACTTAGCTCGAAGTAGCGACGAAGGTACCATTACTGCAGGTATTGGACTGTCTCCACTTAAGTTGATCGAATTAGATATTGCTGCTCAGTACACGAACGAGAACGCAATGGGGGCATCCATTAATTTCCTTGCGACCTATTAATTGAATCGTTATAGTCTGCTCCTCAAAATGAGGAGCTTTTTTATGTTTGACGATTTACCCCCTCTATCTCACCAAGAGCAACAACAAGCTGTAGAGAAAATTCAAGAATTGATGGCGAAGGGCACAAGTACAGCAGAAGCCATCAAAATTGTTGCCGAACAGATTCGATCTGAGTACGCAGAAAAACAACAGCAACAAAACTAATTAATTCATATCAGGGCTTTGGCCCTGTTTTTTTTGGTCTCATATAATCCTCAAATATCTTCACACCTTAACGTAGTTACGTCGTAACGTTATTTCTATACCTTTCAATTTATTCAACTTCCTCTATTCTGTACTAAGTAATTGGTAAAATTTTACTTGTTTAAGTTAACCTTGATGCGTTCTGGCTTGAACGAATATGGGTGAAATGCTATTTTTTAAATTAAAATTAATAAATTCAGTGGCTTGTGTTGGTTTTTTGTCTTGTGGTTATGTTTAGATCATCTTTTTGTGTAATTAAATTACAAGATGATGATTGGGTATGTTTTCAAGTAGAGGATTATGCTGTGAAGATAAAAAAGACACGTTGTAACAGAAAAATAAAATCTGAATATAGTTATATAGTTGACGTTATATAGACAGTAAGTGCTCGCAGACGTATGTCGGTTTTAGGTTGAACATAGGAGTGTTGGACTCTGTTTTAACTCTAAATCTTGTCTTTAATTCAGTGTTGTCTATGAAATAACTCTTAATCTTGATCGATGGATTACACGAAAAAATTACTTATTGCCAAGTGGTTTTACTAAACTAGGCGACGTTGTAATTAGGAATATAAAACAAGCTGCAATAGAAATTGACAGGGTTTAGAAGCGTAGTGACGGCGTAACGTGGGTTTGTTTGCGTTAGTTACATAGTTATGTACATCTTAAGGAGGGAGAACAAAATGGGCCACATATCAATAACTGGTTCCTAAGTCACTAGTTGACTTCACGAGCCTTCAATGGCTATTAGATAGCTGATCGCTCGGCTGTTTCCACATTCTTATATCAAACTCCCATATTTTCATGAAATATGAGTTTAGACATTGCATTCGCTCTTAGTGAACTAGACTTACTATAAGCACATGAAAACTAACTAGGAGAGAAAGAATGAGTTACAAGCACGTTTTAGTCGCTGTTGATTTATCTCAATCTAGCCAAGTCGTTATCGAAAAAGCAATAACTCAAGCAAAGAACTCGAACGCCAAACTTTCATTCGTTTATGTGGATGTTGATCGTGTGATCATGGAGCCGAAAGAAGAACAAAAGTTGCAAAAGGAGCTACAAGAACTCGCTGATAAATGCCTATATCCAGTACACGAGACGATGGCAGTTATCGGTGACCTTCATATCAAATTGTCGGGAATCGTAAAAAAAGAGGGAATAGACCTAGTAGTCTGCGGTCATCATCATAATTTATTGAGCCGTTTCTTTTCATCGGTACCAAGGGTAGCGAATGAGGTTGAAGCAGATTTATTGATTGTTTACTTGGATGAGTGACAGTAACGCAGGTTTGTGCCACATCTTTTGTAATCCCGTTTTTCGCATATTAAAAAGCCGAACGTTTGCGTTCGGCTTTGCGTATGATTGACAACAAAATAACTAACCAGGAATGGCAGATGCCTCTTGGGATAAAATAGATGCAGACTCTGCGTTTGACTGCAAATCAAAATGCACGTTAACTTGCACACCTTCTCGCTCAAAAGTGACATCATCAAAATCGGTCATAGCAATTTTGAATCCATTTCTAGCAAAAAAGCCAGTCACCATAGTTCGCTGCTTAATTTCTAGTGCAGACGCGAGTAGCTTATCCATGGCATTCTCCTTGGTTATTGTGGGGATATGGGTAGAAGATACACGCAGAACGGTATGAAATCAATTTAATATAAAGCTGCTTTCGATTAAATTTTTAATGTAAGTCAATCTATCGTTTAACCCACGTGATTTATTCCACGCAAAGCCTTGATAATGAAACGGTATAGCATCTCATGTTGTGATAACAAGCATAAAGTTGGGGATTTTCATAAATGCCTAACGAGGCTCTTTGAAACAATACGTTACAAAGCTTCTCGCTAGATCTCATGAGTTATCAAAGGAAAATTATAAACCTGAAAAGCCATCCTAAAGTGATTCATTTTTCAATATTTTTGATAACTCAGACCTAATAAAAGTAGATATTTCAGCTAGCTTTCTTGGTAAAGGGTTTTGATAAGGGTAGGCGATATACATGGAGCGTTCTATATCAAAATTTTGTGAAATTTGGATATTGTTGTCTATATGGTTACTTTTTACAAGGTAATTTGGAATGACGCCAACCCCAACCCCCTCAGAGACAAAGTTTATTAAAATAGAGGTGTTATCAACTTCGATAACGTCAGTGTACTGCTTTTTAATTGATTCCTTATTCGAGTGATTCTTGTAGATTAATAGCGTGTTGTTATTGGCATTGTTAACTGTAGATATTAAAACATCGTTATAATCACCGATTTTATGTGCAATCAGAGTGTCATCAATAATATTATTAAGCCTAATCGCTAAATCTACATTGCTTTCTAATAAATTCTCAACATTGTTACTTGATGATATTTCAAAGTTCACTGCTGGATATCGTTCTTGTAAGCCTTTAAGAACAGAACCAAAAATAGAAGAGGCTATAGAGTTGGGCATTGTAATTTTAAACTTTCCATTAATGCACTCACTCAACGAGCTAGCTCTGTAATTCAACTCCTGCAAGCTCTCTAACGTTTTGATGGCAAGCTCTCTAATGCTTTCACCATGATCAGTTAAAACGAGTTTTCTTGTTGTCCTGTGGACGAGTGTTACACCAAGTTGTTTTTCTAATGCCGCTAACTGCCTGCTGACTTGAGCTTTCGACTTTCCAAGTTCTTTTGATGCCTCTGTAAGAGAGAGGTGTTTACAAATGGCTGCAAAGCAGACCAGCTCATTGTTCATCAATTCCATGATTGTTACCTTTTTGCAACTCTGAGTCACGTTGTCTTTTAACGGGAGGGAAAGTATAACTTGCATCAACGGAGGGAGACAATGATATTTAAAAGCCGTCATGAAATAATGGCAGACTACTATCTTGATAAAACCATATTGGATATTAAGTTAAACAAATATCCTGAAGAAATTAACTCAATCGACTTAAATAACGAAAAAGAAAATTTAAAAATAAAAATTCTCTCTCGTGAAATTACTAAGTTGGATTCAGGTAATTTAATTGTCGATTGCGCATCATTGATAATGACTCATTCAATATCGACAAAAGCAATAATAAATATCGAACTTGAAAATAATTCTTTAAATTATAAAGTTAAAAATGTGAGAATATTTAAATATGAAGACTGCAATACAAAATTCGAAAAGATCTGTTTATCAGAAAGGTACATTGTATAGAATAATAAATAATATTAGTGCTTTGTATACAAAATCATTAGTAAAATTATTTGGTGAAGAGTTGAGAATCCATCATTGCAAACATAAAATTAATGTAAGAACCACTAGCGAGTTGAGTGAACATATGAAGAAAGATCTAGGTATAGATTGAAAAGTAGAGAGTTTACATCTAATGGATGCCTTGTTCCTATAAAGCTAATGTAATAATTACACTTTTTGGGATGGACAATACGTGACCATAAGTGAGAACATTGAATTTTATCATCCTTTCGATAACTTAAAACATAAGTTATCGAAAGGATAAATGAGCAATAAATTTGAAGACAAAGACTTTAAGCAATCGTTAGGTTGCTTCTCTGATATAACTTAAACACTAGCTCATGCCCAGCAGAGTTAGTATCAGAACTTCAAGAACGCCAGCCAAAGATCTTGTTAACTCAGAAAGTTGGAGAGAAATAATGGAATATCCAATCCAGTTGTTCGGTTACTTGAATGAGCAAGATGCAGAACCAACGTGTATGGTGTCGAACGTAACCCAAGATACAGTGCAGGAACTTAATCAGCTACACGGTTTTAAAGTTGATGACTGGTTCTTATCAAGTGGCCGCTGTGGTGAAATCGAAGTTCACGGCCCATACAAGACAGCTTATGAAGCTTGCAAGGCCGCAACAGCCAAATACGGTGTCACTAAGCTATCATCGCCAATGCTAATCTTCTAACTCTAAAGTGCGTATTATGTATAAGCTGGTAAATGAGAGGTTAGGCTGGTGCCCCTGCCTGTAAGGCATTGATTAGGCGGGGGTTTATAGACTTATCTTCGAGTAAACCGTATACCACATCTTGATCATCTAGCCCCAATAAGTCGGCGATTTTAAAGGCAATTTCCCAATCAAGAACACTGCGACCATTGCGGTAATTGCTAATTCTACTTGTGCCAACGTCCAAAACTTTAGCTAACTGATAGTCAGAGGTAAGCTCTAACTGGGTTTTCAGTCTATCTAAAAGCACATTTGTGTAATTAGTCATGTTCCCGCATCCTTTCGCAATATTGTTAAATTTTAGTGGATAGTCTGGCTTCTTTCACTACCGCAAGCCACTTGCGTGCTTAAAAAGATTTCCTTAACGTTATTTTTGAGACAGGAAATCAATAGCTTGCGGAGGCTACAACATGGAACGTATCGTTACCGACCCAATTCACTTACCTTGCCCAGATATGGCAGGGTGCACCAATCCTGACCCAGCTAAAACAGCAAACTCACTTCTTAAGATTGCACAATTACGAGAAAAGTTCGCTGAACAATTCCCAAAGAAGAAGCAGACCTACATTCCTACACGTTTTCGTCAGGGGGTTGTAGCATGAATTTGAGTATCTGGAAAACGCGCCGCAATCAGCGCCAACTTGTTGCATCACAATGCAACGGAACTCATATTTACTTCGACAGTTTTGAGCTTGAAGCCGTTGAAGCCTCTCTTTGGCTTTATCAAGGCATGACGCTTGTTGCTTGTATTAAAGCGAAAGACGCCACGCTCGTTGATATTACTAGCGCCGCTCATCGCATGGCGACACTTGGTGCGCAAAACAACGGCGAACCACTACACGAAATCCGCAAGCAAGATGAAGCGCCCCAAGTGGGCGCGGATTCTTCCTTATAGGGAGACTTTGAGCATGAGTTTACCCCCTAAAGGATACCGCTACCTATGTTCTAGCTGCGGTCATGAATTCCTCAAGCACATTAAGATTTTTGATATTGCACCATGTACAACGACCTGTACTCAGTGCGATAGAAAAGCGGCTGAACTTGTTTTCGACACCATCAAAGAAAAGCACGAGGCTCAACGCGTTAGTGTAAGGCGTGCGGGTAACTGCATTTCTGAAGCCTCGAAAGAAATAAGTGCTTGTATCTCTGTGGAGCAAGGCGCATTGGGGCAGAAAGTTCGTATTGATAAAACCAGTTTAGACATGACACTGAACAAGCTTGCTCGCGCTGGTCAATCTTTGGAGAACTTACCGAAATGAGCCATCTTTATGACGTGCAACCGCCGCGTGAGTTTACCCAACTTTTAAGCCCGCATGATGTGGGCTTTATTACGGCGTTAGCGCAAGACGTTACCGTTACCGAGAAAAACATTGCCGCTGTCGAAAGCGGTTTTTTTAGTGCTCCAAACCGTGATTGGATGGAAAGTGAACTGCAAAAGTTTAAATCGTTTGACCAAATCCACCATTTACGCACCTTAAAAAGTGCTGAACTTGGGCGCGAAGCGCTGGACGAAGTCCAGAAAAGACTAGGCTCGTCAAAGGGCGCAAAAGTCGGACACGGAAAACGTAAGCAGATAGACCGCTTAATGACCCGTTCTCGACGTCTGCCGCCGCGCCATAAAACGGAATCGTTTTGTGGCGACAACGTGACCGATGAATATCGGGCACGCTCACAAGCACAAACAGGTTGGATTCGTAACGAAAACAACCGCCTTGAGTGGCAACCGATTGGCACTAGCCGAGCGTATTTGATGTCTCGCGGTTGGGCACAACAGATGAAAATGCAGGTGAAATACCACCCAAGCCCGTCCGAAGCGCCCGCGCCGCAAAGTGGTGAGCGTTTCACTGACAAACTAAACCCACGCGCCGTGAAGAAAATCTTTGAATCGGGTGCGTATGTTGCCGCGTGTCACGGTGGATTCAGCACGTTTCTCACCCTGACGTTTACTCAAAAGCAACGCGAACGCATTTTTGGTGGCGAAGCGGTCACCGATGAGGGGCTGCCATATTGCCCAATCCAAACCACGATTGGTGCCGAGGTATCCCGCTTTCTAAATGGCCTCAAGAAAATGTACCAACGCGGGTTTGAGTATTCCGCAAGCGAGGCGGGGTCACTTGGGTTAGACGGTGACAAAGTCAAAGTGAATGGCCGAATTGGCCGCCCACTTAAAGCTGCTTGGAAAGATGACGACGGCATCAAGCACGTTAAAGAAATTCATGGACCAACCGCCAACCCGTTTGATTTTCATTACATTTGGGTCGCGGAATCTCCGGCGAATGAAGATGGCGAGCCTAACCCTCATGTGCATGTGCTGCTGAACTGGCGAGTGGAACAGCACCACTTTGCAGGATGGGCGAACCGCATCGAGCAGCTTTGGGGTAATGGCATGGCGCATCTGGAGAAAATCAAATTCAGCGAAGCGGCGGCGGGCTATCTCATCAAAGCCGTGGGTTATGCGGCTAAGGGCGATAACGCCGACCAGGGACTGATAAGGGGCAACCGCTACAACATCGCACGCTGTAGCCGTGCCCCTGATTGGGATGTATTGGCATCGTTCGAAGTGGACAACATGACGGGCATCATCAAAGAGTGCGGTTACATGTTGGAGCAATGGCGCAAGCCAATGCAGCGAGAAATCCGACGCAAAGAAACCAAAAAGCAAGATGCGATTCGCGCTATCGACATCAACCGCAAACAAGGCAATCACGACGCGGTACAAAAGCTTAATCATCTGATTAAGAAGCTAGACCACGAAGCACGCCAGATTCGCAATCAAATCAAGAGCCGCGGCACGTTCGCCAGTAGCTTGAACCAATTTTCTATCGTGTTTGAGGGCGAAAAATCCAAACACAAGGCGGGGGCGTTTTTGTATTGGGCACGCGGTGCGCGTGGTTGGTCGATGGAGTGTACCGCCGAGCGTGATGGTAATGATTTGACGTTAACTCGTGACGACGCCACCGACCTTTACAAAGAGCAGTTTGAACGATTTCAACTACGACAAGCTGACTGGAAAAATCAGTTAGCACAAGAGCGGCCGCCAGAGCCGGACATCAACATAATCAAGAGCAATGACATGGCTATTTACCATGATTATTGCCACTACGTTCATTAGCCCGCTTGGGCATTGCTTGCGACAACGATTTCAGCAACTAGGTAAGGACAACCCAATGAGCAACATCGACAAAATCACCCGAGAAATGGAAGCCGAAGTAAAGCGCAGCAAGGGCGGCGTGTTTTGGCGTCTATTGCTGGTCTGGATGAAAGAAGTCAACAAACAGATTCAGAACAAACCGAACACCGATGAAGAACTAGCCGAGGCTTAAACAATGGAAATGCTATCTCTTAAAGAATGTCAGCAAGCAATGGCCGCGCTCGATGCGGCCGACAAACTCAACGCCAGTGTCGAAAAGGAGTTGAGCCAGTTTAAACAAATGGACACCAACGCGATTATCAAGCGCGCAAGCAAGATGCTCATGACGGGTAATTTCTCGCTTGAAGCGTTTGGTTTAAATCCGACGCTGTTCGACCAAATCGAGCAGCTCACCAAGCTCAACAACAAGGTGCGTGAAAAGTATCGTGGTTGTGTCAAAGGCAACATGCAGCAATTAGAAACAGTCGAGGCGGCCGCCGATGAGTAAACATCCCAACCCAATTCGTGGGCACGTATCGTGCCCCGTTTGTAGTTCGGCTTCTACCGTGCATCGCGTCGGTGAGGGCAAACTGATTGCCGAGGGCGAACCTACCAAAAACGGACGCAATTTAGGGCTGCTTTATTACAAGTGTCCGAGCTGTGGCAACAGCCCAATGAGCAAGAGCATCAACGCCTTTGTTGAATCCAACATGGTTGAATCGGTTGAGCAGTTAGAAGTGGGTGACGCTGTCACAATCGAGGCTGAATCGCCAACGGTTGAACCAGTACCCGAAACCGTTGCAAGCACTGATATGCCTAGCATTGCAGCTACTGAATCAGTGGAAGCGCCAAGCGTTGAAACCGAGCAAGCAACCGAAGCGGAACCTGCACCAACACCCGTTAAAAAGCCGCCGTTTCCGGTTAAAAAAGTCTTAGCGGGGATAGCCTTTGTCGCCTTGCTGATTTGGGCAATTCGTCAACTGATGCCAACCAAGAAACCAACCGAACCAGATACCGAACAAGGGGAGCCAATCAATGCAGGATGAAATGGAAAACCAACCAGAATTAGATGATTGGGGCGACTTTTCCGCGGTTATCAGTGGACTGGAACAAACCGAAGCCAGCGAACTAACCGACTTACCAACCGAAGCGGCCAACGACGACAACCACCAACCCGCGGGTGAAATGTTTGAGGGCGCATTGTCGGTGCTGTTCACCATTGCCGAACAAGCGACGTCGATTATTTCCGGTGTGGATTTTGAGTTTGACGAAAAAGGCAAAGCGGCGGTGATTGATGCGGCGTTGCCTGTCTTGGAAAAACACAGTGATAGCGTGTCGTCGATGTTTGGTGATTACATGCAAGAGGCCGTTTTAGGTTTGGCGGTGTTGTCGCTGGTCTACAGTGCCAAGAAAACCATGGCATATCAAAAAGAGCTGTTAGCGATAGAGGAGGAAAAACAGCGTGAGCAAAAAGAAAAAGACGCCGCTTAAATTCCCCAATCCGGTCAACTCCAACCCGTCACACGATGCCGAGCATGTCATCTACGTGGCGGGCACGGGCGGGGGTAAAACCTCCGCCGTTAAGCATTTGGGGTTAGTGCCAAAAGCCGCGCAAGCGGTTTTTTTTGACCCTTACCGCAACTACGCGGGGGCGAAATTCCGCGGTCAACAATGCCTTGAAACCAGTTCCCGCGTGGCGTTCGTCAAAGCGTTGGTGATGGCACGTAAACGCGGCAAGTCGTTCAAACTGGCGTATATCCCTAAAGATGGGGCTTGCTCGGAAGAATTGGAGTTCTTCAGCGCGGCGGTGTGGGCGGTGGGTAATGGCGACGCCAAACAACTGCATGTGATCATCGAAGAGCTTGCAAGCTGCGTGGAAACGTCCGGCAAACTCAAAGGCAAGGCGGGCGAATTGTGGCGCGGTGGGCGTCAATATGGGCTTGTGCTGCATTCGATTTTCCAACGCGGGCAGGAAGTGCCCAAGACCGTCACCGAGCAATCACCTGTATGGTGGATTGGCGCGGTCAACTCGATGGCCGATGCACGATGGCTCGCCGATAAAAAAGGGTTGTGCGTCGATACCTTGGCGGGGTTGAAATCTGCCAAGCACAACAAAGCCGCGATTGGTAAGCCGATTGCCGAATATCTATTGGTTCGTGACGGTATCGGCAACGTCGAAAAAGGCGCATTCAACTGTCTAACCGGAACACTTCAACGCTAAATCCAACCTATAGGTTAACCACTTAACCTATAGGTTGCCCTCACTTCCAAGCCTGTCCGTTTCCCTGTTTCATGAAATCACTTTTTAACCGTGTACAACCGAAAGGGACAACATGAAACAGCAACACAAAAACCTATTGATGGCACTGATTATCACGTTAATCGTGATTGCCGCTATCAACAACATCAGCGTGCTCAACCCAGTGCGTGAAACTCTTAACGGCGAAAATGGGTGGTTCTAATGGAAGCACTAAAACAACCTTTTAACCCGCGTCCACGTGAGCTTGACCCTGTTGAGGGTGTGAACTGGGGCAACCAAGCCACACTGCGCTTGGTGTCGGGTCCAACCTACCAAAACATTGAACTGGTGACGGATATTCTCGATGCGGCAGACATCGAGCGCATCACGGTGAAAGTGAACGGCCGTGAAATCGTCAACGTCACGGGTCAAGACCTTATTGACTTGCAAGAGCACAAGAAAGAATACGTGCAAGCGGGTCGCTACGTGCTGAATTTCTCCGATATGTCGATGCGCACCAAACTGGGTATCCGTACAGGTGAGCTAGTCACACTGCAAGGCGAAATCTGGTTTATGTACATCCAGCTAAAAGCCAAAACGGGTGCCGCGGCACCAATGATTCGCGCTCGTGCTCATACCACGGCGGCGCAAAGCCAACGCATTTACATGCCGCGCATCTATTCCCAAACGTGGTACGCCGCATCAAGTGGTCGCACACCGTTTGACTTTGCTGAGCGTAGCGCGGCGCTGTCTATCAAGCGTTTGCACCTCAAAGACAACACGATTGAACGTGTTCGCGTCCTGCGTGATGAACGTGAAGAGCTCAACGTGAACAAGACCGATAACGCCTACGACTTAGCCGCGGCGGGTCGTGAGCAAAATGCGGGCTTCTTCTCGATGGACTTCACGCGTTGCGGTTTTGGTAGCGAAGCACGTTTACCAACGGCGGCCATGAAACAACTGGCGTTTGAAGTGGAAAAAACGGCACCGGGCAGCATTCCGGTACTGATTGAAGCCATCGAACAAGTGGCGGTGCCTACCGCGCAGTAAGGGGGCGTTATGGCGCAAGAGCAAAGCATGTGGGGTTCCATTTGGGACGGCGTCCTAGAAACGGGCGGCGAGCTGATGACCGACGTTACCGACTTAGGCAAGGACTGGCTTGGCGTGAAGATTGAAAACGAAGCCGACCGCGTCCAGTCGAGTAACCCAGATGAACAGCGAAAGCACAATAACGACTACCAACAACCCACGGGTGAGCCTGTGTACACCTCCGCGTTTGCGGGGGTGACCACCACGCACCTGATGATGGGGATGCTGTTCGTACTGTTGTTATTGGCGATGTTCTACGTTGCTAAGGGGAAGAAGTAATGCCGTTTATTCCATACCTGATTGCAGGTGCGGTGGGCGTATGGGCGGGCATCAAAATCACGGGCGGGTTTGACCGCATCGGATGGGTGCTCGGTCTGCTTCTGGTGTGTTATGTCCTGTACAAGAAAGGATTCAAATTATGATTGGTGGGCTTTTAGGCAATTCCGGCTCGATGCCAATTAGCGCCAACGGTGGTCCCGCGGTCAGCGGTGCCGATGGCGAATCAAGTGGCAGCCTCTCGGTAGGCAATATCAATATGGGCGGGGGCAGTTCCACCACGTTGATGATTCTTGTAGTGATTGTGATTGCGGCGGTGTTGCTATGGAAAAAGAAGTAATTGAAGTCGTGACGCAATCGAAACGTGCGCTTGGGGAGCTCAAGCCCGCGTTTCGCGCTTGCCCTGATGCGTATGTCGAGCTGTGCAAAGCGGTCAAGGATGGCCGCGTCAGTCTGTATCGCCTAATCAGCAATGAAAATGATCTCATCATTGCGGGTGAGCGTGATGGGGATAACTACTTTTTGTGGGGCGTCGCGGGTCGTGGTCTGCGTTCGGGAATTATCCAGTTATGCAAAGTGGTGAAAGCGGCGGGCATGTCATCCATGACCGCCGATACCGCCTTTGATGGCGTTGCCCGTTTGGTGCGCTCAATTGGCGTCACCGCCAAGCAAGACGGTGACTTTATTCGTTTGGATTTGGGAGTGCAGTAAATGGGTAGTTCTAAATCAAAATCGAGTAATACCAGTAACACCACTAACGTCAGCGGTCAGAATGCCATTAGTGGCGATAACCTCGGTGTAGCGATTTCGGGGGTTAATAACTCGACCATCAACACCACCATGACCGACCACGGCGCAGTCAATGCCGCAATGGAGCTTGGCGAACAGGCCTTTGAGTTTGGCGGGGAAATGCTCAACAGCAATGAGCGCATTTCGCTTGAAGCGATGGACACCACGCAAGACATAGCCGAAACCGCCATTGATGAAGTGGCCGATTTTGCGGGCGACTCCTTGGCAACGTACGCCTCAACCAACAGTGAAAACCTCGATATGTTGGCGGGACTGGCGGGCAGCCAAGCGGCACAAAACTCGAAGAATCTGCAAGCCATGATGGACTTGGCGAAATTCAAACAAGACGGCGGGCAAGTCGAAACAAGCAAGATGATGGTCGTTCTGGCAATCGTGCTTGTATTGGTGCTTGGCTACGTAATGGTGAAGAAACGATGAACACGCAACTATTAGCGGGTCAAGCCATCCCGCTGACACCTGATGGTAACTGGCTGTATCTGAAAGCGGCGCAAGCTGAAATTGAAATCTATCGGGAATCGTCCGGCGAGCGCGTCACGCTTGGCAAGTCGTCGGTGTTTAACGTGGGCGAGGGTAAACACCTTGGGCGTTTGCTTATCTCAAGTCGCACCGATAACCAGATTGAAATTCAGTTTGGTTTTGGGACGTTTACGCCGCCAGTTGAGGGGCAAAGCGTCGTGGTGCAAGCACTGCCGAATGTGGTGATTGAACAGATGCCCGCGGTAGAAATCGCGCCCAATCAACAACTGGCAGTGAATCAGCTTCCCGCGGTTGAATTGGCCGCGAATCAACAGTTGGGGGTGACAGCCTTACCGCCTGTTGAGTTCAAAGCGCCGCAACCCGTGAATGTTCAATCATTGCCCGCGGTCACGCTCGAAGCCGCGCAAGTGGTCAAAGTGGATGAACAAGTCAGTGGAAACCTCATCACCGAAGCGGTGAGCGTGTTCCCGCACAACATTGCACACAACGCCACACGCAAAGCCATCACGATTAAGGCCGCGAAAGCCAATAGCGCCTCGGTGTTTATTGATGCGTTTGAACTGGAAGCGGGCGAGCGCATCACCATTGAAAGCACGGCCGACATGACCTTAACAGGCACGACGGGTGACACCGTCACGACTATGGAGATTTAACGCATGGGACAAGTACGAGAGAACCTACCCAACGGCGACCCACGCAACAAAATTGAATACTTGGCCGATTGCATCGACGACGCCAAGGCCGCGAGTGCAGAGAGCGCAAGCGACGCACCGCAAAACCTATTGGTAAACCCTGAGTTATCCCATTCTGGTGTTGATTTGGCGATGGGTTCACCGCATCAATTACGTTGGCTCACCAATGCTTACACCTACAAAGACCAAGCCGCGAACCAAATGCACCTTGGGCGCAGCTTTGGCCGTCCGGCTCCCGTGGGTTGGGGTGTGGAAGTCGTGCCGATTGATGGCGTGAGCGATTATCACAGCGTGGCGTACTCAAGTCTGGGCGGTGATATTGAGAAGTTCGACTACACAGCCAAAGCGTCCTATCTACTGGCGACAGGCTCAAACAGCCGAGTGTTGCATTTCAGTGTGTTCAGTGCGCCTTTTGACCGAGAGCTTCGAGCACTCAACGATGAGGGCACCGCGTGGGTGCCAGAAAATCAATCGTACAGCTTGTTTTTCCGTGGTGAAAAGAACACCGCCGTGCGCTTTGGTTTGCTTGAACTTGATGCAAACGGCGATTTCGTCGGGTATGTGGCACAAGCGCAGATTCCCGCCGAAGCTGGGTTTAACCAGTTTTCACAAGCATGGTTGCACGGCATCAAACTCCAAGCGGGCGGTTTGTACGCTTACTTTGTGGAGTCAGATACCAGCTTGGGCGAGTTCACTTCAAGTCCAGTCAGTGCGGGCGTGTTTTTAAACCCTGATGAACTCGACACCATTCCAGACCTGACGCCGAGCGATACCGCCACGCGCCGCTTTCGTCTGACGGAGTCGTTTGGCGAATTCAGCAAAGCAGATGTTGAAGCGGGCGTCCACCTCAACGTGAGTAAGTTTTTGATGCCGTTTGGCATGGAAAAGCACCTTATCTTTGCGAGCTTAAAAGGCACGCCAGGATACTACACCGTGCAAAACTTGCCCGCCGAAGTGGTGAAAACCCGTTATGACCAAGTCAGTGTGCGCGGAGCGGTTGCCGATGCAACCACCGTCATCATGGCGTACTACTCGGAATCGCCTGTGCACTTGAATTACTTCAGCTCAGCCAACTATCAAGCGGTGTAGTTATGCCGCTCTTTATCTTTGTCATCATACTCTTAGGGATTGGAGCCTTTACTATGACAACCTCAACCACATCAAGCGTTCGCGGGATTCGCATTCATAACCCGCTTAACATTCGTATTGCACCTAATGCATGGAAAGGCAAGGTGACGCCGTCACGTGATAAAGCCTTTGAAACCTTTAAAGCGCCCGAATGGGGCTTTCGTGCCGGAGCGATTTTGCTGCGTAACTATCAGCTCCGCCACGAACTGCACACACTAACCGAAATCATTCACCGCTTTGCGCCACCAAACGAAAACCACACGGCCAACTATGCACGCTTTGTCGCGGGTCGTGTGGGCGTCGGTATGGATGAGCGCATTGACTTGGTGAACAACAAGCCGTTGCTGGTCGAAGTGCTTCACGCCATGAGCATCATGGAAGTGGGTCGCCATTACAACAAACACACGGTGCTGAAAGGCGTCAATCTGGTTTAAAACGTCGTTGAAAACGTCATTGATAGCGTCATATGACGTTTAACTATATTAAGGAAAAAATTATGTTTGAACGTTCAACATTAAAAGGCTTAACGCTTATTGGTTCTGTTATCGCTGCGGCAACGGGCTACGGCCATTTATTCAGCGTGGAAATGACCGACACGGGCGTGAATTTCGGCGGTGCGGTTGGCTTGGCCATTCCTGCCGTGATTGGTGCCTATGAATCGCTGCCGGACAAGTGGAAACCAAGCAAAAAAGTAGGGGGCTTGGATGGAAAACGCCTTAATTAACGCCTTGTCGGGCTTGGGCTTTTCGTCTGAGTCGCTGGTCATGTTTGTACTTATCGGCATGAATCTCAAGTACCAAATCGCCATCAATAAGCAACTTACCCAAGGGCTGCAAGATGTGCGAGAAAGTGTTTTGGTTCTAACGGCTACGCGTAACAATGAAAGCTAAGGCTTAAACCCTGCGAACTGGTTCGAAACGTCATTAATGACGATTTACACAGCGAGTAGGGAGCCGATACTTTTGGCGGGTCGATTGACCTCGACAGGCTTCAAATGAATGCCACCAAAGCAGAAGCCTAAAAAAGCCGAACCCTTAGCGATGGGGTTCGGCTTTTTATTTTTGTATACCAAATAATTATCAGGCTATAAAATAGGTTTACTATTTGCTTTTAAAATGAAAGGTCTATGGAAAAAAATGACAATGGATTTGATGTCCTTACATCCGTATTAGAAAACCATTTTGGTTGGGTGACCCTCTTAATAATTGTAATATTTGCACTGTGTCTTTTTCGTAAACCAATATCTAATTTTATATCTAACGCTAAAGTGTTTTCTTATAAAGATTTTAAGCTCGAAAGTGAAGGTGGCAATGAGCCTAAAGAGCCTTCTAGCTCCAAAGAAGAAAGCGCGAAACCTATCATTAATGAGGGCGCAAAGCTCAACGAGGTAGAAAATGTTGAGAACCAGGACAGTGAGGGAGTCGTCGAAGTCAGTGATGATTGGTGGGAGAAAGTGACAGCTGCCTTAAACGGCGGTGATACAAACAAAGCTGATCTTGTGTTCGGTAATTTTTGCCAACAACAGAAGGATGTTAACAAAATATATAGAGAGCGAAGCTTATTTCTATACCTAAAATTTACAGATGGAAATGATATGGATGCTCTAAATCAATTAGAGCTGCATACACAAAACGCAATAAATGACGAGCTAAGAGCTAATGCTTTATCTTGGCTTTCAAGTGGCTTGTTAATTGACAAGCAGCACGCCAGAGCAATAAAGTTATGGGATGACTTTATATCAAAATCTACTAATTCAAAGTTAGTCGTTGAAGGGTACATAGATATAGCTACACATCATTTCGCAAATGACGAACCGTTACTAGCGAAAGATGTGCTCCTAAAGGCCCTAAAAGAAACCAGCCTCAACTCGCAAAAGTCAGAAATATACATAAAACTCTCAAAAGCAGAAGATAAATTGGGTAACAAAACCGTTGCTGCAGCCTGTTTAAATCAGGCAGTTGAATATTGCCCTGAAAATACACAAGAGCTCTTTGATGCCGCGTTTTATGCATCTGAATGTGACATATCTGAGTTGGCAATTGTTCATTACAACCTACTGACGAGAAGGCAGCCTCAAAACGCTGATGCATGGAACAACTTGGGCGTTCAAGCAAAGAAGGCTGGGTTTAATATTAAATCTATCCAAAGCTACAAAAAGGCCGCTGACCTGCATGAAAGCTTGGCGTTAGCTAATCAAGGCTATGCTTTGTTGGGGGTTGGTTTTGCTGATGATGCTGAAAAGCTAGCTCAAAAGGCCCTTCAGATGAAGAAGCCCCATCCAAACGTGCACAGGTTAATTTCAGACATAGAGAGCGAAAGAAAGAAGGAAAATGAAAAGTGGGCGGAGTCTCTCAAGTATGCACGAAAGAAGCAGATTTACTATCAGAAATATATCGAGAAGTATTACTTACCTAGCAGCGAAGAGTTGATAGGAACTTGGCTGACAGGCGACGGAATAGAAGTTCAAATTCAACCAAATGAAAATAAATTCGACTTGAAGTGGACGGTTTATAGAGATGCAAGCCAGTCTAAAATTGAGGCTAAGTGCAGCTTGAACGGTGAAGTTCAAGGCTCAACATTTGAAGGAAGATATAATAAAACGCACCCTGATAAGTATAGTTCTTTTCTTGTGCCTAAAGATATCAGCTTTATCTGTTGTGGTTATGTTGAAAATAACGAACTCCATATTTTTTCGAAATCAAATGGGGATAAGACAGTTTTAATCTTTACAAAGAAAAGCTAATAGCTACTTCTTGCGTTTAGTTGGAACCCATTCAGCGGCCTTCATTCGACGGCCGCCACGAAACGGTAAGACATTTTCTTTAGCAGGATAAACTTTGGGATACTCGAAGTGTCCGTACATTTCCACAAACTGACGATGTTCGTCACGCCAGAACACAAAACTTTCCAATTCTTTAGGGCTGAACTCACGGCCGGATGGTGTGATTAACACCGCGCGTTGCTCACAAACTCGAAATCCAGACCAACGAATATCATTAGGCAAATAGCCAAGTGATTTGATGAGCAGTAGCTTTTCCGCCATCGGATTGACTGGAACCGTGCCATCTAACCAACGGGTAATCGTCGGTTTAGACACATGAAAATATTCAGCGCCTTGCTTGATGGAGGTAAACTCACGCCAAAAGAGTGTGCGGAATGATTCGTGAAACATGACAACGCTCGCATATTGAATAACTGACTAAAAATATTTTTCTTGTTGTTTTGGGCGTTACCGAACGCAACATTATGTGGCGGTCAGGGTTTTAGTGGTTTTTCGTTGATTGCACAAAACGAACGTCACGAATAGTACAAGTAACTTGCGTTATGGAAATCGACAAAATAAAAAATTACGGCTTGGTTATCAGACACTTATGAAACGCTTAATCAAAGAGTTAGCCTTTGTTAACAAATTACCCCTTAGTGCGCATTATGTATATTATGTTAAATAAGATGTATTCGTACGCCAAATGTTACCAATGAGCACTCCTATTCCCCTGTCGATTTGAAATTTAAGGTCTCTATCATAATCATTCAACATAATGGCTATTTACCATAAAATAGCTAATATCGATCTATCAATCTGCGATTGCTTGTTCTGCAATTAGCGTATTACTTACTAAAATAAAAAATGGCGTCTATTTTTAGACGCCATTCTGAGTTTTCCTTAATGTAAATTAGCCACCGGCTAATTTGACTGTCATGCCTTTCTTTTCAAGATGCGCTTTGATCTTGTCTCTAGAATCACCTTGAATTTCGATATTGCCATCTTTTACCGAGCCACCACAGCCGCAGACTTTTTTGAGTTCTGCAGCTAATAATTTTAAAGGTGCATCATCCAAGTCTAAACCTGTAACGATGCATACACCTTTACCTTTACGGCCTTTCGTTTGGCGCTGAATTCGTACAATACCGTCGCCTTTGGGGCGAGATGTTTTTTCTTCTTCCGGCTTAATTCGACCGGTTTCTGTTGAATATACCAGAGTCATTCTATTGTTTCTTTTGTTGTTGAGCTTGCATCGCTTTTTGCTTTGCAACTAAATAAGCTTCGATATGACGTTGAATAGCAGTTTTACTACCCTTAATCAGTTTACCATTAAACATACAGTACCAAGAGTTGGGCTGACCTGTATCATTTTGAATAGTATAACCGTTAAAGACTTCTGATTTTGCACCACCAACTTGCTGCGCTCTTTGTCCAAGCGCAGCAAACTCTTTGGGATCAATAATTGATGCGGTATCGCACCACCAATCAATGCTTTTCTTTACCGCCGTCAAACTACCTTGTAAGACGTGGTTTTTGATTTTAACCTTCCAAATACTGCCATCTGGTCCGCCTGACTGCAGGTTAAAACCTCTATAGTTTGAAATCGCCATACCACTGAGTCATCTGTTTAATGCGTTGATATAATCATAATTGCTACTGAGCAATATTCAAATACGGCTTGAATAAACCTTGCTCTAGAAAACAATTTCTATCATAAAACGCGCCTCGATAACGTTAATCACTTTGCACTGTTTATACAATCTTCCAAGAACTCATGGAATTTGTGCCCGTTATTTTGAAGCATTTTAGGAAACATCGAGATAGGAGTCATACCTGGGAATGTGTTTACTTCGTTTAAGTAAATCTCATCATCTTCCGTTAAGAAAAAGTCGATACGAGACAAATGGCGAAGATTCATTTGCTTAAATACCCTTTCAGATGCGTGCTGAATTGCATCTAATTGTGCTTGGGTTAGATTCTTCGCTTCAACTTCGGTGAGCGAGTGACTTGAACTGCTGTACTTTTCATCGTACGAGTAAAAAGCACCGTCAGGTGCAATAACCTCGCCTGGTTTGGTTATGTGCAGCTGGCCATTCATCTCATATGCAGCAACTTCAAGCTCTCGTGGTTTTACTGATTTTTCAACCAACACTTGGTCAGAAAACCCAAACGCATCATTTACTGCATTGGAAAGTTTATCTTTTTCTATGACGCTGTAACATCCAACAGATGACCCTTGACGAGCGGCTTTGACAAAGACTTTTCCCCATTTTTCAAACGCTTTATGAGCTTGAGCATGAGCTTCTTCATCGTTGCGCGTTAAGAATAAGTAAGGCGTATTGGGAATGCCGATAGCGTCGTACCAAAGCTTAGATGTGATTTTATTGAAGCTATTGCTACTTGCTTCTGGCCCGCAACCAAGGTAAGGAATGCCTGCGATTTCAAACAGAGATTGAATATCACCTGTCTCGCCTGGAAAACCATGTATACAAGGCACAATGAAATCGATGGTTTGATTAGATTCACTTGAGCACAACTGCTTGGTATTGAGATCCAAGTAAACCAACTCACCTTGGTTGGTCATCCAACCTTCGTTTTTAATTTCTACGCGTGTAACGTGAACGTCTTCAAGAAGATTTAATTGTTGTTCGACAAAGTTTGCAGACAATAATGAAATCTCGTGCTCAGAAGAGCCGCCGCCGCATAGTAGAAGAATATTTTTAATCATGAATCAATCTTTCCGTGACCTACAAAAGATACTATTTATTATGATAAACCTTTGAAGTGTGACGTACAGTAATTTTAGTGTGAGGAATTTTGTTCGAGTAGGATTTGAACAAATAAATAAGGGAGCTATTCGCTCCCTTATTTGATGTGTTAGTTTAATTTGTTAAGCGTTGGGTAAGCTGAGTTTTTAATGGCGTCAATGCTTTTAACAAATGGTCTTAACTGCTGAAATTGAGCAGGCAAAGTCGAAATCGCTTGCTTGGCTTTCGCGCTTGTTGCGTAGTCTCCGTATAAAACTGAGAACCACTTAGTACCGTTGACGACTTTGTAGTTTTCCCAAATTGGCTGACCGTTCTGTGGCAGCTTATTTGCAAACTGATCGACTTTCGCTTGGCTACCCACAGCCGCGACTTGAATGGTATAGCCGAATCGTTGAATACCTGCTTGCTTTTTACTCGGTGGTACGATCTTAACTGGCTTCGCCTGCTCTTTTGGCGTTAGCTTGACTACTTTCTTCTCTTCAGGCTTTGCCGTCATTTTCACAACAGTTGGTTGTACGTCTTTTTCTACTACCGCGTTTTCAGACGCCATAATTGGCTTAGAGATACGATCTGATTTGTAGTCCTCTCGATAACTTTCAGAAGTTACGTCTGTGATGTAAGTTTCAGATGCACAAGCAGAAAGCAGGACTGACAAGCCGATGATTGCGATTTTTTTCATGAAGTAACAAATGCTCTGGATAAATATTACGATAAATCATGCCGATAGCAGGGCCGTTTATCAAGCATCAAATACAATAATCTGTGATTTTGATGTGATGAATAACACAAACTCCATAAGCATCGCCCACATTTTATGCAATGTCTAGTCTGAAGACGTTTTATCAATAAATTATTCGTTTATGATTGATATTAAACCGATAGGCAAACGTTACTTGCAAACGGCTAGGAGTCAGCATGAATAAACTACATAAACTCTTTAAACCCAACTCTGTGGCCGTTATTGGGGCATCTCAAAAAGCATTGCGAGCAGGACATGTAGTTATGCGCAACCTTCTACAAAGTGGGTTTGGTGGCGCGATTATGCCAGTAACGCCGCGATACAAAGCGGTATCCGGAGTTATAGCCTACCCTGATGTGGCTTCCCTACCCTATACGCCAGATATTGCGATTTTATGTACGAACGTTTCACGCAACGAGCAACTGCTTAAAGAGTTAGATGAGAGAGGCACACCGTTTGCGATTGTTATCTCTGATGACGCCCAGCCTTTAAATATTTCATCATTGAATATTCGAGTTTTAGGACCAAACAGCTTAGGTATTATCTTGCCTTGGCACAATTTTAACTGCACGTTTTCTCCTGTTGCGGCTAAGCCCGGAAAAATTGCGTTCATCTCACAATCTGCGGCGGTTTGTACCACAGTGTTAGACTGGGCAAATGATAAGAATATTGGCTTTTCTTCGTTCATTTCGATTGGACGCGGACAGGATATCGATTTTGCTGATTTGCTTGATTACTTAAGTATGGATGGGAATACGGAAGCTATTCTGCTTTATGTGGATAACATCCAAGATGCTCGACGATTTATGTCTGCTGCGCGAGCTGCTTCACGTAACCGCCGTATATTGGTATTAAAAGCTGGCCGCTCTAAAGAGATGAATACTTTCGAACAGCAAGATGGTGATACGCTTGATGTAATTTACGATTCTGCCATCCGTCGAACTGGTATGTTACGAGTCAGCAATACGCATGAGCTCTTCGCTGCGGTAGAAACACTCACGCATTCTGTTCCACTTCGTGGGGAGCGTTTAGCGATCGTCACCAATGGCGGCGGCCCTGCAGTTATGTCCGTTGATACTTTGATTGAACGTGGTGGCCAGCTCGCAACGCTTGATGACGCTGCCATTGAGCAATTACAAACAGTACTCCCGTCCAACTGGCGCGCTCGAAATCCGATTGATCTGTCTGGTGACGCAACAAAAAAACGCTACATTGACACCATTAACGCACTGATGAATAACGACTGTGCAGATGCGATCTTGATTATGCATAGTCCTTCAGCGGTTTCCGACCCTCTTGAAACTGCTCAAGCTGTTATTGAGGCGATCAAGGCTCACCCTCGGCATAAGCATTTTAATATCTTGACCAACTGGTCAGGAGAACAAACGTCGAGAGAGGCACGGCTGGCATTTACTCAAGCTGGCATTCCAACCTATCGAACGCCGGAAAGTGCGGTTGTTGCATACATGCACTTGGTTGAGTATCGCCGAAACCAGAAGCAATTAATGGAAACGCCAACGACGGCTGAGCCATTGCACTCTGGAAGTGTGAGTTCTGCAAAAGAATGGGTAAATGAACGACTACTGGATAAAAACACAGTCACCTTGGATACGCATCAAACCAGCCCATTATTTAAGCTGTTCGGGTTTAATGTTCTGCCAACATGGATTGCATCTGACGAAATTGAAGCCGTGCATATGGCAGAAAATATCGGATACCCTGTTGCGGTTAAGTTGCGATCTCCAGACATTCCTCATAAATCGGATGTACACGGTGTCGCCCTGAATTTGAGAAACAGTCGAGAAGTTTCCAACGCAGCGCTATCCATTCTAGATACCGTAAAGCTAAGTTACCCTTCTGCCAATGTACACGGTCTATTGGTGCAAGGTATGGCAAAGCTCGGCAGCGCTGAAGAACTAAGGATTAGCATTGCAGTAGATAAGGTCTTTGGACCTGTCATCTTGCTGGGTCAAGGCGGCTCGGAGTGGAATATCGCCCAAGATGCCGTCGCTGCACTTCCTCCTTTGAACATGACGCTTGCACGCTACCTTATCGTTGTTGCTTTAAAGTCTGGAAAGATTCGCCTGCAGAAACACAAAGATGCGCTCGATATTAGTGAGTTGTCGAAATTCTTAGTTCGTATCTCCCAAATGGCGGTTGAGTTGCCAGAAATACAAAGACTGGATATCCATCCAGTATTGGTGTCGGGAAGCGATTTAACTATCCTCGATGCGGACATCACACTGTGTAAATACGAGGGAGATGCGCAAAAACGTCTGGCGATTCGTCCTTTCCCGGCAGAATTTGTCGAAACTGTAACGCTTCGAGATGGCCAACCTATCCTGCTTCGCCCTATCCTGCCTGAAGATGAGCCGCTGCATGCTCAATTCATTAATAGCGTATCGAAAGAAGATCTGTATAAGCGTTTCTTTTCTGAGGTTGGTGAGTTCAACCATGAGGCTTTGGCAAACTTCACTCAAATCGACTATGACCGCGAAATGGCGTTTGTTGCGGTAGCGTTTAATACCGACGGACCGTCTATCATAGGCGTAGCCCGCGCATTGATTACCCCAGATAATAGTGATGCTGAGTTTGCTATTTTGGTTCGTTCAGATTTGAAAGGAAAAGGCTTAGGTAAAGTGCTGATGCAGAAAATTATCAGCTATTGCAAGATTAAAGGCACAAAGCAAATGTCTGGAATGACCATGCCTACAAACAGAGGGATGTTGATGTTAGCTCAAAACCTGGGATTTGAAGTCGATGTTCAGTTTGCCGATGGTACGGCAGATATGGTGCTTCCTTTAAATTGAAAAATAAAGCATTAGCGATAACTTTACTTCTTAGATTCGATAAGCAATGGGAACCTAAGAAGTAAAAGTTACGTTGTTACTTTAGTTTCCAATTCTTTTTCAAGTATTGAATACACCAGGATTTCGCCTCACCCATGGTATTTCGGCGCCATGCTAAGATAATATCCATCGGCTGCTCTTCTGTACCTTCGATTCGCTTCAATACGCCACTATCAATCAAAGGTTGTGCAATTTGGCTTGGTAACGTACCAATGCCTAAACCTGCAGTGAGCGCATCTACTTTTGCCGTAAAGTTGGTGACGGTCAAGCGAGGCTGTTTTTGAATGATATTAATTGAGAGCGCGGGTTGTTCGCGTGCAGTGTCTGCAATGGCAATGATTCGGTACTTTTCTCGCGCCGCCTCATCAAACTTACCACTACGCTTGTGAACATAGTGATCAGCTGCCGCTACCCAAAACATGCTCATTTTACCAATTTTTTCTGATTTGACTTCTTGAGGAAGTGTATCCAGTGATGGGCAAATCAGTAAATCCGCTCTACCTGTATTCAGCGATTCCCAGCTACCAGCCAAGATCTCTTCTTGCAGTCTGACTCGTGTTGAGCTTACTTCAGCCAATGCATCAACCATAGGGAAGAAATTGGATATAGGAATAATGCCATCAAAGGCAATGGTAATATCCAGTTCCCAGCCATTCGCCAATAACGTTGCATCATTCACTAACTTTTCACTGGCTTGTAAAATGGCTCGTCCTCTTTCAAGGATGAGCTTTCCTGCTTCAGTAAAATGGGCTTTGTGACCAGAGCGATCGAAGATAATGATGTCTAAGTCTTGCTCGAGTTTCTGGATCTGATAACTCAGTGATGACGGGGCTCTATCTAATTCATTCGCAGCAGCTGCAAAACTCCCTCTTCGGTCAATGGCATCCAGAATATGGAGCGCTTCTAACGTAATTGGACTCTGCACATGGCCTCTCTTAATGTGATTTTTGTCACATTGATTGTATTTGGATGATCTTATCAAGAACTAACGTTAAACAATATAACACACTGATAACTAAAGACTAGAAATGCTCATAACCTAAGAGTTCTACTCAAGATAAAACCACAAATAACAATGGTAATGATAGTAATTATTATTTAGATCTATTAATATCCCGTTTGTTGTTACCTATTATGGATCTAAGGTATTGAAGCCAATGTATAAAAAAACCATTTTGTCAGCCTCTATTCTGATTGCACTATCCCAAGGTGCCTACGCTGAAGATCATTCAACCTTCAATGAAGTGGTCGTGACTGCGACTCGTACTAATAGCCAAATCGAAGACACTGCTGCTTCTGTTGCGGTCGTTACTGATAAGAACATCGAAGAAAGCATGGTCACTGGCTTAGATGACCTCTTTGAGTACACGCCAGGAGTCACGGTTAAGACAAACTCTCGCCAAGGTGTCCAGAGTATCAATATCCGTGGTATCGAAGGCAATCGAATTAAAGTTCTTGTGGACGGCGTATCTCAAGGTAACCAGTTCGAATCAGGGAATACGTTCATTAACTCTGCTCGCGTTAACGTGGATACCGACCTAATAAAAGCGGTTGAAATTGTAAAAGGTGCAGCATCGTCTCTA
This sequence comes from Vibrio sp. E14, assembly GCF_020515785.1. Lineage (NCBI taxonomy): Bacteria > Pseudomonadati > Pseudomonadota > Gammaproteobacteria > Vibrionales > Vibrionaceae > Vibrio > Vibrio sp. E14. Next base: position 846,469 of record NZ_JAHPJI010000001.1, on the reverse strand, counting down.
CATGGTTCTGACGCAATTGGTGGCATTGTTGCATTTGAAACTAAAGATCCGGCTGATTTCCTTAAGGGTCGTAACTTTGGTGGCCATGCGAAGTTCAACTACTCTTCCGAAGACAATACATTCAGTGAATCTGTGGCATTAGCGCACAAAACTGGCGACTTGGAATCTTTACTTGCTTATACGCGTCGCGACGGCAATGAACTGGATAACTTTGGAGATCTAGCAGATGCAGATACAGAAGCGAACAACTTACTGGTTAAGCTTCAGTACCAACTCAATGATGCACATCGTGTTGAGTTCAATGGGAATTATATTCGCAACAAAGGCAACGGAAAGCAGTCTTACAACGGTTATACTAATGCAACAAGTGAAGATGTAACAGAACAATATCAAGTTGGTATAAAACATATTTGGGAGATGCAAACGGCCGTAGCGGACTCCCTTACCTGGCAACTAGATTGGCTTAGCAAAGAAGAAAACGGCATTACTGATCGTGTTAAAGGTCAGAATAACCAACGTAAAGACTACATCTACGAGGATGAAGGCTACCAGTTTGATTCTCAGTTCGACAAATATCTCATGCTTGGTAGTACAGAGCATTACTTTGTGTACGGTGCATCCTTCAGTGATAAAGACATTAAGAACGTTAACAAAGAGTACAACAGTGCAAGCGGAAACAAAGAAATTTTCTATATCCCTTCTGCGAGCGAGCGTCGTTACGGGCTATTTTTACAAGACGAAATTACGGTAGGTAACTTTACGATTACCCCGGGCGTACGGTGGGATGCATTTGAAACCGATCCAGGTGACACAAGCAGCAACCCAAGTGGTAACGCGGCTAGCGACTACAAAAAGTTTTCTGATTCTGCATTTACAGGCCGCTTAGGTTCTGTTTATAAGCTTAATGAACAACATCGTTTATTCGCGCAAATCAGCCAAGGTTTCCGTGCTCCAGATTTCCAAGAGTTGTACTACTCCTTCGGCAACCCAATGCATGGCTATATTTTTAAGCCAAATCCTGATTTAAAAGCAGAAGACAGCATTTCGTACGAATTTGGTTGGCGACATAATAATGACATTTCTAGCAATGAAGTGTCAGTTTTCTACAGCGATTACGACAACTTCATCGAAAGTAAAACCGTCTCTGGCACTTGGACTCCTGTGACTGACCCTGCGATTCTGCAGTACGTAAATATTGGCAAAGCGACAATTAAAGGAATTGAGTTTTCAAACCAACTTTCGTGGAACAAGTTCATGCCAATCGAAGGATTTAGCTCTCGTGTAGCAGCGGCGTATACGGAAGGTGAAGATGGAAACAATAATCCACTAAACAGTGTTAACCCTTGGAACCTTGTCGCTGGTTTTAATTACGATTCAGAACAAAACTGGGGAACCACGTTAACCATTAACTACACCGCATCTAAAGATAAAAGCGACATAAATGACGATAAAGTGTTGCCTATCTCCGCAGCTACGGTTGTAGATATCACCGCGTACTACAAACCTATTAAAGACCTTACGTTGCGAGCAGGTATGTTCAACGTAACAGATGAAGAGTACTACAATTGGAATGATGTGCGTGACCTTCAGACAGAAAACAAAGATCTGACTCAAGCTGGGCGGAACTGGTCAATTACAGCTAAATACGAGTTCTAAAGCCTCCGAAAACACAAAAGCCAGCTTAATGCTGGCTTTTTTTATGGCTTTCATTTCAAAAATGTAAAGAAAAGTATGAAAAATGAAAGTTTACTGTTTTGCCATCTCTTTTTTCACCATTACTGCTGCTGCAATGATAAAAGTGATGATCAGACCGAGTTCCATGAACTACCCCAATAGCTATGAGAAAATTTATAACCCAAATTAAGAGTCGGACATAGTTTAACAGCTCTATATAGACTTGCTACCTTTTAACCAGTAATTTACGATTTTTTCCGATTTGGATCAAAAAAGACGCAATTATGCGTCTTTTTGTTATTATTGTGTAAATCAAAATTAGGCGTCTGGATAACCTTGAGGGTTGTTAGATTGCCAACGCCATGTATCACCCGTCATTTCTTCTAGAGTGCGAGACGCTTTCCAACCTAACTCATTCATTGCTTTTGATGGATCAGCCCAGCACTCCGCAATATCGCCTGGACGACGTTCAACAAGTTGGTATGGAACATCTTTACCACTTGCGGTTTCAAACGCTTTCACCATTTCAAGCACACTGTAGCCATTGCCAGTGCCAAGGTTGTAGACATGAAGCCCAGCTTTGTTACCTACTTTTTCCAAAGCAGCGACGTGACCATCGGATAAGTCCATCACATGAATGTAGTCACGCACGCCGGTGCCATCTTTCGTTGGGTAGTCGCTACCGAATACAGAGAGGAACTCTCGGCGGCCCACCGCAACTTGAGAAACAAACGGCATTAGGTTATTTGGAATACCTTGAGGATCTTCACCTAACTCACCTGTTGGATGTGAACCTACAGGGTTAAAGTAACGAAGAAGTGTGATGCTCCAATCTGGATTCGCCTTTTGGAAGTCTGTTAAACACTCTTCCACCATTAATTTACTGCGTCCGTAAGGGTTAGTTGCGCTAGTTGGAAAGTCTTCTGTGATTGGAACAGATGCAGGATCGCCATAGACAGTTGCTGAGGAGCTAAATACCAACGATTTAACTCCAGCTTCGCGCATTGCATCAACCAATATCAAAGTGCCATTCACATTGTTGTCATAATACTCTAGAGGTTTTGCTACGGACTCACCGACGGCCTTTAAACCTGCAAAATGGATAACCGCTTCTATATCGTGCGATTTTAGAACCTCTACCATTGTCGATTTATCTCTGATATCGGCTTGGATGAAGGTTGGCTTTACGCCACATACCTTTTCAATGCGCTCTAAGACCGTAGACTTACTGTTGTACAGGTTATCTAGAATCACTGGCGTCATACCAGCTTCGATCATTTGAATACATGTATGGCTACCAATATAGCCCATACCACCCGTAACAAGTACTTTCATTTTATCATTCCTTCTGACGCGAATGGGTTTAGTTTAAAGCTTTGACGTTACGATTTAAACTGTCTCCTGCAATTCACATCCCATTAATATTGCTTGGCCTTTTCCGGCTTTTTTAGCTTGGTACATTGCAGTATCTGCACTTTTTAACACTCGAGTGGCATCTCGCTCATTAACACCGACCAATTTTACGCCGATGCTAACGCCAACCTTGAGCGAGTTACCTTTGTACTCGATTGGTGTGCATACGCTTTCGAGCAGTTGTTCTGCAATTCGGGTGACGACTTTTTGGTTGGCAGGATTAACCAACATGACAAATTCATCACCCGAAAGTCTTGCGATTAAATCACTATGTCGAGTCGCAGATGTTAGACGCTCGGCTACTTTTTTCAGAACTTCATCACCTGCGTCATGGCCATAGGTATCATTAACCTCTTTAAAACCATCGAGATCGAGGTAAAGCACCGCAAATTCGTCACGTAAGTATCCCGACCGTTGTACTAATTCTTCCAACTCTAAATGGAACTTGGAGCGATTCGCTAACCCCGTTAGTGCATCGTGATGAGCTAAGTACTCAAGTCGTTCCATCTCTTTTGCACCAGAAAGATCGGTAAGAACAATGACTAGGTCGTAGAACCCATTGTCTTCACACTTAACGATACGATTAACCCTTGCAAACATCGGCACAAACTGGCCAAGATGGTTCTGTTCAATAACTTCCCCTTGCCATACCCCGTAGTTTTCTATCGATTCAATGATGCTAGGCATCATTTCCTGCAACTTGCGCCACTTAAGTGTTTGGATAAATGACTTCCCAATAAGCTGATCCATCTCTAGTCCAACTAACTTAGTGACTGCAGGGTTAGCCATTGTGATAACACCTCGATGATTAAGAACGATGAGGCCATCTTGGCTGCTCTCAAAAACACGCCCCGCAACACGCTGCCTGCTCATGGCCTCTTCAATTTCGGTGATATCTTGAATCGAAAACAATAAGTGTCCATGTGTGGACAAACGACGACTGGTTAAACTCAACTTCTGTTCGTTGTCTGCATTTTTGAGGTGAATGTCATCGCATTCTAACCCCCTACTTAGGATTTGGCTCAGCTCATTCGGTGTTTTCGTTTTAATTAGATCACGGATATTGGCATGGTCAAGTTCCTCTGACTTTTTTTGAAATATCTGCCGAGTCGCAGTATTACAGTAAATAACACGCCCGAAGTTGTCGGTAATAACTAATGCATGTTGAATAGATTCAATGACTTCTTCTGAAAACGCCCGCTTTTGTTCTAACATTTCTAATGAATGTTGCCGCTGTTTCTCGCGTGTTGTTAACTTGTTCATCATTTGATTGAAGGAATGTGCGAGTTCTCCAATTTCATCCTTGGAGTAATAGCGAACTTGAGTATCCGTATTTTGTCCGTGTGTCACACTCTCTATCGTATGACTCAGTTCTATAACAGGTTTGAGAACAAGCCTATCGATACTTATGTAAAAGATAGTGCCACCAGCGAATAGTAACAGAAGAAGTACAGCACCATCTTGAAGTAAAGATTGTTGGGCTTCTATGATTGGACGATGGGAAAGCGTAACCCTCATACTGCCAATGACACGACCATCGTGAATAATCGGTTCTAGAACATAAAGAAATTTGGCTGATAAGGCATAACCTAGCGCGTGTAACTTGCTTCTTTCAGTTTGATTAGGGACGGGAGCTGATACCCCACTTCCTTCAAGAACAACGAAAGGTTGATCATCTTGGTCGTAAAGTTTGACCCGCGTAACATTTGGCTGGTTTAAAAAGTTGATGAGAGTAGTTTGAGCTTTTTGCTTGTTCTTTGTCGTTAGCGCATCTTTAATTGAGAAAGAAACATTGTTAATCAACTTTCTCGTTTGTTCGACCAACTCATGCTTAGACGATTGGTATGCAGTATACGAGGTATAACCTTTTGAGATAACAAAGATAGCCGTTATAAAGACCAAAATTGGCCAAATAAGCTTTGCTCGTAATGACATATGTATTCCTGTCGCAGACAACCACTAAAAATGACAGAAGCGTTGTTATGCAATCTATTACCCATTAAGGGCGACAAGATTAACACGATGCCAATGCAAAATAACCTTAAATTCTCAAAAATTGGATGGAAAAGGAACGAAATACCTTAAAATTCGGATCAACTCAAATAACGGCAACATCTTTATGGACTAAAGTGATCTTTTTCGTCAGCCATCAGATCATAAACCTCGCTTTCATGATAGAAGAATGAAGTGAGTCACTGAACCTAGATGCATTTTCCTGCATCGTGAACCCATTGCTTGTGTAGAAATAAAACGTATGACATTGAATAAACAGCAACTTACATTGAACTGCGACATGGGTGAGAGCTTTGGCTCTTGGATTATGGGGGCAGACGAAGATGTTATGCCTCATGTTGATATGGCAAACATCGCGTGTGGTTTTCATGCTTCCGATCCTAATGTCATGCACGACACTATCACTCTCGCCAACGACAACGATGTTGATATTGGAGCACACCCGGGCTACGCCGACCTCCAAGGCTTCGGCAGGCGCAGTATAAACATGACGGGTGATGAAATTACTAACATGGTTATATACCAAGTAGGCGCTTTACAGGCACTTTGTCGGGCTCAATACACAGATATCAGCTATATAAAGCCTCATGGCGCGTTATACAACGACATGATGAAAAGTGATGCGATACTTAGAGCAGTCGTAAAGGCGGCAGCTTTGTTCAAAGTACCGTTAATGATTTTAGCGTCACAGGAAAACGAAAAATACTTAGAAATCGCAGATGATTATGACGTTCCCTTGCTGTTTGAAGCATTTGCAGACCGTTTGTATCAAGATGACGGATTACTTACACCTAGGACACAGCCTAATGCCGTGTTAAAGAATGAGCATGCGATACTTGAGCAAGTCCGTACGTTAGCAGACTCTGGGCGTGTCAAAACCGCTTCTGGCGGCTACATTTTACTGGAAGCCGATACGATTTGTGTTCATGGTGACAATGAAGAGTCGATCGCGCTGATCCAAAAGATCCGTCAAAGCCTATACGCGGGAGGAAATTAATGCATAAAGAGAAATTTAGTATCTCTTTGATCTCTGAGTGCAGTATTTTCATTAAGTTTGACGAGAATATCTCTGAAAATGCGGTCGGAGAACTTGCTCGAAACATCAAAGACACTCTAGCGTCAATCATTATGAACGTAGTCCCAGCCTATCAAACCATCCTGATTGATTACTTGCCTTTTCGAATCAATGAAAAAGATTTAGTGCATAAACTGCATCAAATGATCCGTCAGTTTGATACTCAATCGCTCAGCCTTGTTCAACCTAACCACATCACTATTCCCGTATACTACTCCGAAGAAACCGCGCTAGATTTGTCCCGCTTTCAAGATCGTGGACTATCATTAGACGCGCTCATTTCTTTACATACTCAGGCCGAGTATGCGGTTTCAGCGATTGGTTTTGCTCCAGGTTTTGCATTCCTCTCCGATGTCGATACTCAATTACATATGCCAAGGTTAGCTACACCAAGAACGCGAGTACCAGCCGGAAGCGTGGGAATCGCAGACTCTAAAACGGCCGTCTATCCATCAGATAGTCCTGGCGGATGGAACATTATCGGTAGAAGCCCGCTTCCCCTTTTCTCTGATACGCCACCTTTTATACCGTTTGAAGTAGGTGACAAGGTCACGTTTAATGCCATTTCCAAACAAAAGTTTATCGAGTTAGGAGGTGTTCTATGAGTTACGCTGGATTGCTGGTGGAAAAGTCAGGGCCACTTTCTTTGATTCAAGACTTTGGTCGTTTTGGCTTAGCGCATATTGGCGTGACTCAAGGTGGCCCCGTAGATGATTACGCCTACAGTTGGGCAAACCATTTACTTGGTAACGTAGTCAATTGTGCAGCGATTGAAATTACTTTGGGTAACGCTTGCTTTGTCGCACTACATAACTGCCATCTTGTAATATGTGGTGGTGATTTGAATGCAAAAGTAGATGGTGAGCCTATCTCAAATTGGTCTGACTTTACGTTGAAGAAGGGGCAGAAGCTGCAGTTCGGAGTCGCAAAAAATGGACTTCGATCCTATCTTGCGGTTAAAGGTGGATTCGATATTGCTCAGCACTTAGGAAGTGCCTCTACAGTCACGAGAGAATCTCTTGGTGGTTATGACTCAAATGGTGGCGCTTTAAAAGCAGGCGATATTCTTCCCTTTTTTCCTCATAACTTACCGAAACACAAACCAAGGCTGATGACGTTTCGCTTTAAGCCGGATTACAACTTACCCATTAAGCTGAGAGTGATTGAAGGCTATCAAAATGAGGACTTTGATGAAGACACTCGCCAAGCCTTTTATAGCAACGCATTCACCATATCCCCTGATTCAAATCGAATGGGCTATCGTCTTGAGGGAAACAAAATCAAACCGCCTTACGAAGGCGTACTGTCGGAAGGAATTGCGCTAGGATCGATTCAAGTTCCTAACGATGGTAATCCCATTGTGTTGCTCAACGATCACCAAACCATCGGTGGCTATCCTAAGTTTGGCTGTGTAGCACGTATTGACCTGCCAAGGTTGGCACAGGCGAAACCCGGGCAAAAAGTGAATTTTGTGAAAGGAGATAGACAAGGCTTGCAAGAAGTATGGTGCCAATGGGCTCAGTTTTTTGGATATTAGTACAACCTCTGAGCCCATACGTAACGGTTATGCAGGCATCCCATAACGCTCTGCTAACGCTTGCGGATAGTCTCGCTCTTGCGTGAGTTTAATCGCGTACTGCTCAATTTCTTGTTCAGACCAATGCACAGCGACAGGATGTTGGGATTCCACATTTTGGTTAGGTTCAATATCAAACCAGAACTGAAGCATTTTTTGCGCTGCGAGTAGTGTTGATGACGCTTTTACCACTTCTATCCGCGCGTAATGGTTGTCTTCAAAGGTCACATCGGCTGCCCTGAGTACCGGATCCGTTCCAGGAATTTGCTGGGCACCAAACAGGGCTTTTCCCCCTTTGATAGCAGAGTGATAGTCGGGAATGAACTGCGCCATGTGTTTGATAGCATTATTGGTTCGTTCTTCTAAGACTTCTTCTCGCCAACCGTTACGTATCTTTGAGAGTAAAGGAACTGGCAGTTCGGGCTGAGCTGAGGACGGCGTACTCTCAACTAAGCCATCTTCAAATAGCGTAATGCCTTTCGTCATGCCGTGAAGCTGAAAATAACCATCACCATAGGGGGTCAGTTGAGCCATTCCTTTATCAGTTCCACGCGGCCCATGGAAAATAACTTCTGGCCACAGTTGTTGGCAGTCTGCCCACTTGGTTACGTAAGCGGCTTTAAACTCAACTAACCTATCACGCTTGGCACCGATGGTATTGTCAATGGAGCCTGTTTCAAAACCACATGCATTGACCAAGTAGTCACATGTCATAAGATAATCAATGCCATCTCGTTCGTAACCAAGTTGCCAGTGATTACCCATCCAGTCCGCTTGTTTGAGCGTTGCTTGTATGCATACTGAGGCGTTTGGCAGAGCGTTCAACGTTAAGTTGGCAATTGCGGCAAGGCGAAAAACACTCCAGCCATATTCCTGAACCGCCACAACTGGGTACTTTAGCCCTTCTAGATCAGCATGTTGAGCAAAAGGAATACACCACTCATCAAAGGTTGCAGGGTGACTTGGTTGAGTACGTTGTGCGAGTGCTTCTAGATCCTCTTTTGAATACAATTTGTAGTATTCGCTTGGCTCACCAAGCACTTTGTTGCTTTGATCTTTATCAACGAGCTTTTGATACGCATTTTTCACCACCTCTAGTCGAGGAATCAGTGCGGATGGATCTCCACCATCAGAATAAGGGACTGCAATGATCGTCGGGCGAATATTCAGTGAAAGCGGATATAGGCGAACGGTATCAATGGATTGTGCTAACAAATCTAAACATTGTTGCTCAGAAATCTCTCGATATAAGTTGCCACCTGCATGTAAATGGCAAATGGGCGGACCATTTACCAGTGATACGCCCTTCTCTATTACGGAAACTTTAAAACCCAGCTCCGCAAAATGAATTGCTGCTGTTGCACCTGCGACACCGCCACCAACAACAGCGATGTGCTTATCTTTGTAATTTGGAAACTCAGACTTCATTGCTTCACTAAAAATTTTATAAGGAAAATTCTTTACTAAAGATGGATTCTACTCGTGTTTGGGCTTGATTAAAATCACAAAAAGTTCATGGGTTTGCGAAATATCCAACTGCGCCTTTATGGTGCGTTAAAGTAGAAAAAAATTGCAAAAAAAGTACTTGACGACATGGTTAGGAAGACACTTTTTTATACCTATGTGAATAACAATTTCACTGTAAGACCCATGGCGCAAAGCCTGCAGAAACACCCCACTTTTTACCCCATTTAGTTATCCCAAAAGTTATCCACTGTTTTTGTGGATAACTAAAATAAAAGTGTCATGGAGTGTTCCACATTTAATAACATTTGTAGTGATTAAGTGTTTACTGGCGTTAACAATCTTTTCAACAAACTCATTACGACAAGTGCCAACGTAACAAATGTTGCCAGTGGTAAAGCTATCCACAATTCGGGGTGAATTTGTGCGTTCAAGTCGAAGCCATATGTCATTACCGCGGCCACACAAACTTCCGCAGCGAATACCGCAACACCGCTAGCTATCAACGCCATAATGCCGTATTCGGCCCACAGAGTCGTATTGATCCGTTTTTTACTTGAACCTAATGTGCGATACAAGCGGATCTCCTGCTGACGTAGGGATAAGCTTAATCTCAATAGCGTAAAGATAAGTAGCAACCCCGCAACCACGCCTAAAAGAGCAAGAATAGTGATTGCCGATACGATTTGTTGAATCAAGTCCTGGATTTTTTCGCCCATGGTACGAATATCTAAAACAGATACCGTTGGGTGAGATCGAGACATAGACGTTAATAGTGCTTCATTCCCTTCATCAATTCTATAACTGATGAGGTAAGAACCCGGTAGATTAGCCATAACGTCGGATGAGAAAATAAAGTAAAAGTTAGGCTTCATATCACGCCATTCAACATAACGAATGGTATCTACTACCGCATCGTAGTTCTGGCTATTAATAACAAAGCGCAGTTTGTCACCAAGTTCGATGCCCAAGTCATTTGCTACATCGGCTTCTACAGAGACACTCCCTTTATTTGTCCATTCACCCGCAAGCACATCATTATACTCTGGCAGGCTGTTTCCCCACGTAAGGTTCAATTCACGACGTATTGCGTCAGAGCCTTCTCCTTCGTATTCAATCTCTTTGACGTTTTGACCATTAATCTCTGTCAATCGACCACGAATAATTGGATAAGCTTGTGACCGTGTAACCCCATTTTTATCTAAGGTTTCTAGGTAGCTATCGAGTTCGTAATCACCAATATTTAATGCAAAGACATTTGGTGCGTCTGCAGGTAAGGTTCTCTCCCAATCCGCGAGAATATCGCTGCGCACAAGCCAGATAATAGATAGCAGCATCAAAGACAACGCCAAAGCACCAAACTGCAGGCCACTGGTTACTGGCGTGCGGTTGATACGACTCAACGCAAGCTTCATGGCAGGTTGTGTTGAAATACGCGCAAACAATTTTGTGAGTGCGACGCTCACTGCAGCAAGCACAACAAAAAGTACTGCAATACCAATAAGAACAATCCAAACTAAGGTGTTATCAGCATAAAGCAAAAGTAATGGAACAACGGGGACTAGAACGAGCAACATTCGCTTCCAAGAACGTTGTGCTTTGCCCTGCTGTAGCACTTCTAAGGCTGGAGTTTTAATCAAACCCAACAATGGTATGCCAAGGGCAGGAACGGTGATCAGGACCGCTGAGATAAACGACACCAAATATGGAGTGACGCCGTAACTAGGTAATGGCTCGGGTAATAAGTCTTTGAGTGGAATGCGCAACAAGTACTCCAGCCCACTTCCCAACAATAACCCAACGACACTGGCGCTAATGAGCAGGATTGTGACTTGAATAAACAGCCATTTTTCAATCCATCGTCGACTTGCGCCAAGGCTTTTTAGCATCGCAATGGTTTGTGTTCGACTATTCACATAGTTTTGGCAAGTAAGAACCAATGTTGTCGCTGCCATAATGATGACAATCGCAACCGTTAGAGACAAATACTGCGTCGTTCGTTCAAAAACCTCATTGCTACGACTGGCAGTATCTTGCGTGCGCCAGCGATCACTAGGAGAAAGAACCGTATCTTCTTGCAGGCTTTTTAGCGTTTTATCATCGGCTTCTAGAAACAGACGGTATTGAACTCGACTCCCGACTTGAATCGCTCCCGTTTTCTCAACGTCTTTTTGATGAATGTATGCAGAGGGCATTTGTTGAAATGGGTTAAAGCTTAACCCAGGTTCCATCAGCACTGCACCTGAAACCTTAAAATCGGCATCGCCTATAGTGACGCTGTCACCCGACTTGACGTCTAGTTGAGCCATAATCCGCTCATCAAGCCAGAGTTGGTTCTCTTTAACGCGACCGGATGGGTTGTTGTCTAATACCAGTTCTCCCATTAAAGGGTAATTGTCGTCCACTGCCCTTACAGAAATCAACTGCATACCATTGTCGCTAAATGCCATCGTGGCAAATCGTGTCATCGTTGAACGTTCTAGGTTTTCAGTCGAGGTTAACAACGTGTCAGGTATAGGATTAGCAGACACAAACACCGCATCCGCTGTCAATGCATCCTTCCCCTGTTTGACGATCACCTGCTCCATTCGCTCCGCTAATGCAGAAAGCGCAAAGATGCTCGCAATCACAAGAATAAGAGCAACGCTAATAGGCCAAAGGTTCCCCTGTCTTATTTCGCCGAAACTCCAACGTATTAGGCTTTTGTTTGACGAGTGTTTTATTGCACTGCTTCTTTCTGTCGATGTTGCTTCGCTTGATGATACTGCAGACATTACACCTCCTCCTTAAGCTCACCCGCCTCCATACGATAAATACGGTCACATCGACTTGCTAGATGACCATCGTGTGTAACTAATATCAGCGTTGTTCCATGCTGCTCATTAAGATCGAATAGCAGCTCAATCACTTTGTCTGCGGTTTGATGGTCAAGATTGCCGGTAGGCTCGTCTGCGAACAACAGTTCAGGCTGTGTCATAAAGGCACGTGCTAGCGCGACACGTTGTTGTTCACCACCAGATAATTGACTTGGAAGATGATCGACACGTTTTTCCAATCCAACAGCGGTTAATAATTCGGCGGCTCTTGCTTCATCTTCGGCTTCACCACGTAAAAGACAAGGAAGCGTGACATTGCGTAATGCACTCAAACTCGGGATTAATAAGAAACTTTGGAAAACAAAACCTAGAGAGTCAGCGCGAATTTTTGCGCGAGCTTCATCGTCAAGTTTTGATAACTCATGTCCCAACAAGGTAATTTCACCTGATGTTGGTGTATCAAGGCCAGCTAACAACGTCATCAACGTTGACTTACCCGCACCGGAAGTACCGACGATGGCGATTTTTTCTCCTTTCCTGATGTCAACATTTACATCTTTGAGGATTGTTAATTGCTCTTGATTAGTAGAGACTTGTTTAGAAACCAAATTGGCTTGAACAATAGGTGCATTAAGTACAGGTGTTTGCATGATTCGTATACTTTCCTTAGTTCTATTTTTTTGTTTTTCCGCTACTGCACATGCGAGCGAAAAGCTACTTGTCTTAGGTGATAGCCTGAGCGCGGGCTATCAGATGCCGATCGAAAAGAGTTGGCCTAGCTTACTCCCTGATGCGTTGTCAGAACATGGTCAAGATGTAACAGTTATTAATGCCAGCATTTCTGGCGATACCACAGGCAACGGCTTAGCTCGATTACCACAGCTACTAACCCAACACAGCCCTGATATGGTGCTCATTGAGTTAGGTGCCAACGATGGCCTAAGAGGTTTCCCTCCTAAACTTATTACGTCGAATCTCTCAAAAATGATTACCATGATAAAAGATTCAGGTGCGGACGTTGTCATGATGCAAATTCGAGTGCCACCTAATTATGGTAAGCGCTATAGCGATATGTTTTACGATATCTACCCTAAGCTTGCACAACATCAACAAGTTACCTTGATGCCATTCTTCTTGGAGCATGTGGTCATCAAACCCGAGTGGATGATGGATGATGGCCTTCACCCCAAGCCTGATGCACAGCCTTGGATTGCTGACTTTGTTGCTCAAGAATTAATTAAACATCTCTAATTTTAATGGTCTAGCTCAATAAGTTTTACTTAACTTTACGTTAATCTATTTTCAATTCCACTCATCGAGGATAGATAACAACATGCGAATAGACCCTTTAATTCAAGGTGTTGTTGCTCGCTCTGCTCACCCACACGGGTGTCATGCATCCATTAAAGAGCAAATTGAATACGTAAAACACGCCCCGCAGATCAAAAGCGGTCCAAAACGGGTTTTGATTATTGGTGCTTCCTCTGGTTTCGGGTTAGCGGCTCGTATTGCCCTCACCTTCGGAGGTGCTAAAGCTGATACCATTGGTGTCTCCTTCGAGCGCGGGCCTTCAGATAAAGGCGTTGGAAGTGCGGGTTGGTATAACAACATCTTTTTTAAACAAGAAGCAAATCACGCGGGGCGTACCGCCATCAATATTGTTGGTGACGCATTCTCTGACTCTGTCCGCAATCAAGTGATTGAAGCCATTGAAACGTACTTTGAAGGTGAAGTTGATTTAGTCATCTATAGCTTAGCGACGGGTGTTCGACCTAAACCAGAGTCTGATGAGTTTTGGCGCAGCGTCATTAAGCCTATTGGTGAGTCTGTCACTGGCGCTTCAATTATGCTGGAGAACGATCAGTGGGTAGAAGCCACTTTAACTCCAGCAACAGAGGAAGAGGCCGAAGCCACTATCAAAGTGATGGGCGGTGAAGACTGGGAAAGCTGGATTGATACACTGATTAATAATGACTCGATTGCACAAGGCTGCAAAACCATCGCGTTTTCTTACATGGGACCAGACGTTACGCACCCTATCTATCTCGATGGTACGTTAGGTCGAGCGAAAATAGATTTACACCAAACAAGTCACTCGTTGAATCTAAAACTTGCCAACTTTGACGGCGGTGCTTACGCAACAGTGTGTAAGGCGTTGGTGACGAAAGCCAGTGTGTTCATTCCTGCGCTAAGTCCCTACCTATTAGCGCTTTATCGAGTGATGAAGGAAAAAGGTACTCACGAACGTTGTATTGAACAAATGCAGCGACTGTTTACCACCAAGTTATACGATCAAGATAAAGTGCCTGTTGACGGCGAACGCTTAATCCGAATAGACGACTTAGAGCTTGACCCGCAAGTACAACAAGAAGTCCATGCTCTTTTAGAGCAAATGAACGCGAATAACTTTAAAGAGGTTGGTGATTACCAAGGCTTTAAAGATGAGTTTATGAAGCTAAATGGCTTTAACTTTGAAGACGTCGACTATTCGCAAGACATTTCTATTGAGTCGCTAAAATCGCTTAAACCTTAATGCTTGTTATCTGTTTCAAGTATGAGATATGTGATAACTATTCCTAGTCCTGAACACTTTTCAGGACTTTTTTTTGTTTCAAGCCCCAGCCACCCTATACTTAATTAAAAACCGAGAACAAGATAGAGCAGTCTACATTTTAAATTCACAGGAAGTGAAACCACGTAAAGGATGACCTATATGGGGAGATTGCAAACATTAGATTATGAAATCCCTGAGTCTATGCAAAAAAGTTGGCAGGAAATCGTCAACTTACTGGCTCAAATAACGCACGTACCCACCACATTAATCATGCGTATCCATCCAGATCGTATTGAAGTCAACACATCCAGTGAAACTCAAGGTAACCCCTATCGTACCGGCGATGCTGAACTACTCGGGAACGGTTTGTATTGTGAGCATGTCATTGAGCATAAGAGCGAACTCATGGTTCCTAATGCGCTCGAGGATGAAGAATGGTGCAACAACCCTGACATCAAACTAGGCATGATATCTTATTGTGGTTTACCGTTATTCTGGCCAAACGGAGAGACGTTTGGAACCATCTGCATGCTTGATTCCAAGAAGAATGAATACAGCGACACTTACCGCCAATTGCTCGGAACTTTCAAAGACTCAATCGAAGCGCAGCTCTCCGTCGTGTATCAGCAACACAAGCTCCAGCGTCTTAATAATGAACTCAAAAATCGAGTTGAGAACCGTACTACGGACTTAGCGCAGTTGAGTTACTCCCTAACAAAAGAGATTGATCGTCGTAAGGCCGCAGAAAAACAAGTGAGCTACCAAAAAACACACGATCAGGGAACCGGATTCTTAAACCGTGCAGCACTTGAAAGTGTTGTCGGAGAAACGCTCGGAACGTTGGATCATAGCCAGCAATCACTGCTCGTGATAAACATTGGCTTTAGTAATGCTCGCAGTATCCAAACCCGGTATGGCTTTGAGGCCTTTGACGAGATATTAAAGGAATTTCGGTATCGCCTTGGTAAACGAGAATCGAGTTATTTTGTTACCGGGAGGCCGAGCTCGAATGACCTTGTATTACTCATTTGGGGCAACGATATTGATATGAAATTGCGTAAGCTACTGGATGATATCACCAATATTGGCTTGGGAAGCTTTTATATAAAAGACACAGAGGTTCACCTCAACTCTTATATTGGTGTTGTACAAGCCCACCAAACCAGCAATGCCAAACAACTTCTTCAAAATGCATGCTATGCCATGCTGCTGTGTAAAGAGTCTGGCGAAGCGTATAGTTATTTTTGTGAAAGTCATTCGAATGAGCTAAACAACCACAATCAATTGGAAAGCTACTTATTGCAAGCGGTAAGAAATGACGACCTGATGCTGTACTTTCAGCCCAAAGTTCATCCCCATACTCACAAATGGATTGGCGCAGAAGCATTGCTGCGCTGGAGACACCCAATACTGGGAGACGTCTCTAACGAAGCATTAATACATATGGCCGAACAAAACGGACTTATTTTTGAAGTTGGCTCTTTTGTTCTTCGTACCGCGATAGACAAAGCTAAACAGTGGTCGGAGTTAATTGATAATTTCAAAATTGCCGTTAACGTATCTCCAATTCAATTACAAAACGTGAACTTTGCGGAGCAAGTGCAACACCTACTCGAATCCTTTCACTTACCAGCACATTTTCTCGAACTCGAGGTGACCGAGAGCGCTTTAATTGCCGATGAAATCGTAGCACGCACAACGCTAAACAAATTGCACGAACTAGGTGTGACGTTGTCACTAGATGACTTCGGTACAGGGTACGCCTCTTTCAGCTATTTGAAGAAATACCCATTTGATGCCATCAAGATTGATAAGAGCTTTGTCCAGCAAATGGAAAAGTCGGACGATGATCGTGCGATCATTTGCTCTATCATACACATAGCTAAAAAACTGGACCTCCAAGTGGTTATTGAGGGCATTGAATCCCCCCAACAAGAGCAGTTTCTTATTGGTGAGGGTTGTGATATTGGGCAAGGCTTTCTCTATGGTAAACCGATGCCTTGTAATGAATTTGAGCAAAGTTTGTTTAATCAGCGTCTTTCAGGCGGACAATACGCCTACTCTTCCTAAGCATTCTCTTTACTAAGGTGTCGGTGGTTTCTATAATCGCCGCCCGCTTCTATTAAAAGGCCAATATCTTCATGGATCAGTTGACTGCCACGCTTAAGAAAATTGAAAAGCAGAACTACCGCGCTTATCAGCAAATCAAAGGTCAATACGACTTCACTGATTTCACTTTGTTCATCGATCACGTACAAGGAGATCCGTATGCTTCCGCGTCACGTTTTCGTGCAACTCGCGCCTGGTCCTTGACTGGTCTGGAATGGTTAAAAGACGAGTCCCCTGCTTTTCAACGAGCAGCACGTGACTTTATTGCGCGCAGTTTTGAGCAGTTTGCTAAACAAGAAAACTCCGTATCCATTTCATTGAATGGCCAAACTGTGTTGGATAGCACCGCAGTATTGTTTACCGAGGAAGGTATTGAACTGCGTTTTCGAGTTAACTTGCCTGCTGAAGGTCGTTCAGTGTTGGGGAAAAAAGCCAACAACATACTGACTTTCCATTTGCCGAAGTTTATCCGTCGAGCGACCTTAGAACGTGAACTCGACAAAGCAGCATTGATTGAGCATTGCCAAGTTGTTGAAGACCAAGATGCCCTGCGTGCACAGTTGGAAGCCAATAACCTAGTTGCGTTTGTCGCAAATGGCAGCATTCTCCCTCGAATTGCCGGTAACTGTGATCTCCCAATGAAAGAGGCGGTTGAATTCAAAGCCCCTGAATCGCTGCAAGTGACTTTACATGCGCCAAACAAAGGCCATGTCACGGGATTAGGGATTCCAAAGGGCATTACACTTATCGTAGGTGGCGGTTTCCACGGTAAATCTACCTTACTGAATGCTATTGAGCGTTCGATTTACGATCATATTCCAGGAGATGGTCGTGAATACATCGTAGCTGATGACAAAGCAATGAAGATCCGCGCCGAAGATGGTCGATGCGTGCATCATTTGAACCTGTCGAATTACATCAACCATTTGCCAATGGGTAAAGATACTGCGGATTTTTCGACTCAAGATGCATCAGGCTCAACATCACAAGCCGCTTGGCTTCAAGAGTCTATTGAAGCGGGTGCGAGCACGTTATTGATTGATGAAGACACCTCTGCGACGAACTTCATGATTCGAGATGAACGTATGCAGGCATTGGTGGCAAAAGGTGATGAACCAATTACTCCTCTTGTCGATCGCATTGGTCAATTGCGAGATGATCTCGATATCTCTACCATTATCGTTATGGGTGGTTCAGGCGACTACTTAGACGTTGCCGACACAGTCATTCAGATGCACGACTACCAAGCGGTTGATGTGACAGAAAAAGCGAAAGAAGTGATCGCTCAGCACCCTACTCAACGTCATAACGAATCGGAAGAAAGTTTACAAACCTTCCCGCCTCGCGCCCTGAATCGCGTTGCTTTGATGAATATTCTCACTGACGGTAAATTCCGTGTGAATGCGAAAGGCAAAGAGTCACTTCGATTTGGCAAAGAGTTTACTGACCTTAGCGCTTTGGAACAGATTGAGTCCGCTGATGAAGTCAACACGATTGGCTGGTTATGGTTCCAAATCGCTCAGCTTCCAGGCTGGTGTAATCATCCAGCGAAAGAAATTGAAGAAATGCTGTCTGGTGAGTGGCATGCATCGCTTCCTAAGCAAGGGGACTTAGCCAAACCACGCACACTAGACGTAATGGCTGCGCTTAATCGCATGAGAAAATCTCAGTTTAAGCCTTCATGCTAGTTTTGATACGCTGATTGAGACAATCCAATGAAAAAAGGCAGCTAATAGTTAGCTGCCTTCCTTTATCTTTATTCATACCGAATCATTCGTTTCTCAGTACATTCCACGCTTCGCAAAGAATTCTAAACCTTTCTGCATCACCATTCTCTCTATCTGGGTGCCAACGAAGCGCGAGTTTTCGCCACTGCTTTCTAATTTCTGCGGGTGTTGCATCAGGGTTAAGCTCAAACAGTGAGAGTGCTTTTGTTTTATCCACACTGACTGTAGACGAACCACCAATGAATTTTTGATAAGTGGTCCAAAATTCATTCAACAATCGACGCACTTCATCTTCGTCCGCTTCGTAGTTGCGCCAATCCAGATAATATTCACGCAAAGGGTCGTTAATATCAACGATATGCCTCGAAGCTTCTAACGAAGACATCAGCTGGATATTCATCGCTTCAACTTGCAGCCAGGCATCTGGGTAAAGCGTTCCTTGCAGTTGGTATAGCGCGTTCATGATTAAGAAATTTCGTTTGAATAAATCCTTATCAGGAGAATCATCCAATTTCGAAATGTAGCCCTGTTCACTCAACTTGCTTGCTAAGGTGTGAACTTTCCAATCGGAAGGCTGCTTTCTAAGAATTTCTAGCATTGGCCAAAGCAACGGGTTTTCTATTGCGTGAGTCTCAATACTACTGACCGTGCGTTGTCCTTCCATTCATCCTCTCTGTTTTTAATATTGAAGCATCACTCTAATCTCAGATCTGTACTGGTAAAAATGCTTGCTGACGCGTGTTTCAGGCCCAATTTCTGTGGCACCGAATTAAGCGTGGTATCATTTTGTACCATAAACAACAAAAGGCCGATAGTCATCAACCATCGGCCTTTGTAAGGAGATCACGTAAAGGTTAAATAACCCCTAGTTCACGTAAACGTTCCATAAGGTAGCTATGTGCGGTGTAGCGCTCTGACAAAACCACTTCTGGCTTTGGATGCAAGAACAACGGCAATGAAATACGCGACTTTTCTTGACGGCCACCCGTTGGGTTGATTACACGATGAGTCGTTGAAGGAAAGTAACCGCCCGACGCTTCTTGAAGCATATCACCAATGTTGATAATTAAGTTACCAAAGTCACAGGGTACATCAATCCAATCACCTTCTTTGCTCTTTACTTGCAGTCCAGGCTCATTAGCGGCTGGCAGAACCGTTAGCAGGTTAATGTCTTCATGCGCGGCAGCACGGATAGCGCCTGGCTCTTCTTCCCCTGTCATTGGTGGGTAGTGAAGAACGCGTAGTAATGTTTTGTCGCTGTTATTGATCATTTCTGACAACGCGATAGAAAACTTCTCTTGAACGTCCTTAGGTGCGTACGCTTCAACCCAGCCTAATAGCTCCTGAGCAAATGCATTCGCCCGCTCATAGTACTCTAAGATTTCAGCTTTAAGTTGCTCTGGGATCTGGCCCCAAGGGTAAACATGAAAGTACTCTTTGATGTCTTTCACTTTGTGCCCTTTCGCTACTTCAGACACAGAAGGTGGGAAGTAGCCATCTTGGGTGTCTACGTTAAAGTGAAAATCATTCTTTTGATCTGAACAGAAAAACTCATGCCAGTTTTTGTAAATTGACTCTACAAGCTCTTGTGGAATCGGGTGGTTTTTCAACACACCGAACCCTGTTTCGCGCAGAGAGGTAACGAACTGTTGAGCAGCATCGTCAGCAAGATAATCGACAGTTTCCAGTTTCATGGCCTTACTTCTTTTTTATTAGACTGAATCACGGATTCTATGGATGGGCATGTTGTAAATCAAACTTTAATGAAAAGTGCACACGCAAACGTTTTAATGTTGAGCAGTTTGGCAATAAATCAACATTTTCAGTGATCAAAAACACCATCAAAATAACAATTGCACACCGTTCAATTAAGTGTAATCATTACCCAAGTCTATGGAGTCCCACTGTAAGATAAATTGAAGGATCAAGTAACTCTATGAAAAGCACCTCGACACTCTTAGGATTGACGATTTTTTATGCCATCGTGTTTTTATTTTCTGCGTTAGAACCTAACTCACGTGCCGTTTGGTTTGCAGAGATTATCCCAGCAATTGGTATTCTTGTTGCTATTTGGGTAATCTCGATTCGCTATCAATTCAGTAATACGGCTTACCTTTTAATGTTCATCTGGCTCTGTTTGCACACTATCGGAGCGAAATATACGTTTTCCGAAGTACCATTTGACTGGTTTAACGACATGATTGGTTCAGATAGAAACAACTTTGATCGCGTTGCGCACTTTTCGATTGGCCTTTATGCGTATCCGATAGCTGAATACTTGATACACAAGAACAAGTTCAACAAAACGTTCTCTTGCTGGTTTGCTTTGTTTGCGATCATGTCGCTTGCAGCAGGCTATGAGATTATCGAATGGTGGTATGCAGAATTGGCTGGCGGCGATGAAGGAATCGCCTTTCTGGGCTCGCAAGGTGACATATGGGACGCCCAGAAAGATATGTTGTGCGACACCGTCGGTGCAGCGTTGTCGCTGTTTTTAATGTCGGCTCAGCGTCGATTTTCTCAGCCACTCTAAATAAGGGTTAAACCCATCAACAATTGGAACCTGTACGATCTGTGCTACTTCATATTCGTGCAGGTTTTCTATTTTCTCTTCCACCAATTCATAGAGCTCTCGGCGAGTTTTGATCACCAGCAACCATTCGTTGTCAGTACAAATCTCCCCTTTCCACACATAGTGACTTTCAATAGGCATCGTTTGAATACACGCGGCTAATTGGGCATCTAGCAAACCTTTAATGATCTGATCTCGATTTTTTTCGTTGCTGGTTGTGCTTAACACCATGCAGTAGTCATGTTTTATACTCATTTTCTAGCCCTTCATTATTTCATTGTCACTTTGCCGCCAATCATTTTGTAAGCGGGCGTTCCTCTCACTAGGGTATCTCTTGCAAACTCTTGCCCGCAACTGGGACAGGTGCATGGGGTTTGTGTGAAATCGTCAACAATGCGCTCTTTGAAGCACTTGACCAGTGCGCCTTTTCCGCCTTTACGGTACTTGAATAGTTGAGTTTTACACTTTGAGCAATAGATATCGACGGTTTTCGTCGGCTGTTTCTTATTCGGTTTCGCCATGATTCATTTCTATATCAGGTTTTACCCATACGTTATTAAAGTCAAACCAACCTAAGGCATTACACTTTGCATTTTGTAAGGCGCCGCTGTGGTCTTTATTGACACCCAACCAGCAGTGAAACATCGGAATCACCTGACAACTTTTTACCAACTGACGTCCTAACTCACGTGCAGGGAAGTCTGGATAAACACCAGCACGCCACTGATCAACGAGCTTCGCCCATTCGCTAAAATCGTAACCAGAACTGAATTTCTCAATATCACTGTAATCCAGAAGCCAGCCAGCCAACGCGTCATTTCGATTCGTTGCAATACCCATGGCTTTCACCCAAATATCCACTTCCTCCGGTGCGGGCGGTTGAGAATCATAACGAATAAACTCGACCTCTATACCGTGCGGTTTTAAGAGTGTCTTGATGGCCTTGGCAACTACTGGAAACATCGGATGCTTTTTCTGATACGCTACGGAAATCACCTTATCAGCCTGCGGCACGCTGCCCGCCTCTGCTGGCCTAAGATCAATCCAACCTGGCTTAAGGCCAAAGGCTTGCAATACACCCAATTCCATCACTTTATCTTGAGGAACATGCGCGTAAATCTGGTGACTGTTGAGAGTTTGTGATAGAAATTCTGCCCAGCGTGGGTCTTTTGCAATCCCGGTGTTTTTGTTTAGTAATAGAAATGTACAGCCAGGATCAAGCTCGACCTCATCAGATGAACCTTGTTTATCCATCTTTGGCTTAGACAAGCTTGGATAGACCATTGAAGAGTACGCTTCATCAATTACCCACACCTCAACTTGGTCCAGCAAGGGACGAAAGCCAAAGTAGCCATCAAAAGCAGTCAAAATGAGACGCTTATCATCATTCATTTTAACTTGGAACGGCCCAGTCCCTATTGGTTGTCTATCGAAGTTTTCTGAACGCAAAGCGCTTGGTAGCAAAATTTTTGCTTGCGACTCACTCAGCGCCAAAGGCAGGTAGCGATCAGGACGGACGAGTTCAATATCGACGGTCCATTCCTGTGGTGAAGATACCTTTTTTATATGAGAAAACAGGTTCAAGCTACTTAGTGCAAGCACACTTTCAAGTACACAACTGGTTGATAACGGTTCACCATTATGAAAACGCACCCCACGACGAAGATAAAAACGCCAGTGCGTATCAGAAATGGCTTCCCATGTGTGGGCTAAATCTGGCTGAAGTTGTTCATTTTCATCAAGGCGAGTTAGCCCGCTAAAAATTTGTCTGGCGATGTGCTGTTCAGAACGCCGCATCGGTTTCTGTGGGTTTAACATCGCCAATGGTCGATAATAAGGCAAACGTACCACCTGTTCGCCCTGTCGATGCTGAAGCCCTAAATAACCCTGAATAACCTGCGTTAATCGAGCCGCGTCGTTATCAAGCGCATCTAGAGCCTGGCCAATTTTCCCTTCGTCGAGATAACGTCTGGCGAGGTTTTCACTGACATCGCTACGGTTACGTTTGAAAACGAGTTTTGAGAGTTTTCCTCGACCCGCCGCGGGATGCCATTCAATCCAGCCCTCCTCTTCTAATTTATTGAGAACAATACGAGCATTACGACGTGTACAAAACAGCGCTTCGGTGATGTCTTCAAGCTGAACGTCCGTATCGTGACCGGAAAATTTTTCAAACAGTGTTTCGAACTGAACACGTAAACGAGGGCTACTCATAAAGAGGAAATTCTTATCTTATTGTTGATAAGCTAAGTTTCCTCATTTTTATCAAAAAGTGCAAACGTCACGCAGTAAATTATTGAATATCGATGCCAATTTCTCGTGCAAGATCGGCCAGTTGTTCCTCATTATCCAGCTTGATAGACCATTTACACTCTGCACCATGAGATAAAACAACGTTCGCTCCTCTACCCAGTAACTGGATAGAATCGGTTTGCGCTTGTAAAGTCACCATTGCACTGCCGGAGAGCTTAATCACGATTTCACGCTGGGTAGCAATGATTTTTCCTAATGAAAACTCAATCACCATCTTGCTTTATACCGACTTCGTTTTATGTTGCTTCACTGCGATAGTTAAGCGACTGGTACACACTAATCGGCCTCGTTCATCAGTTATGTCGATTTGCCACACTTGTGTTGAAACGCCAAGGTGTACGGGTTTTGCCGTACCAATCACATGACCACTTCGCATTGCACGTACATGGTTCGCGTTGATATCCAAACCGACACAGTAACTCCCCTCATCGACAGAGAAATTTGCAGCTAAAGAGCCTAATGTTTCTGCGAGCACAACAGAAGCGCCACCATGAAGCATTCCTAAAGGTTGATGAGTAAAACTACATACAGGCATGGTTGCTGTAAGGGAGTCATCCGTGAAATCTGTGTATTCAATTTGTAGGTGCTCGATCAGGGTATTTTTTGACGTAGCATTCAGAATCACTATGCTAACGGGCTTTTTCCATATACTCATTGTTTTACTCTTAATTTCACAAACTGGTTTGTCGGATTGTAACGATTTATTAGAGAGCTAGCATAGACTTTACTTAGGTCTAACTTCAAGGTGTAACATCTTGGCCTCCTTGCCAGTTGATGAATAATTTGATCTATGCATCGTGTTACTATTCGGGTATATACTATTGCTTCAAAACAAAAATAATTTAGATGGAGCCTATTATGAAGGTATGGATGAAAGCCTCTGCTCTTTTAACTATCGCGGGCTTAACGGCATGTAGCGCATCACCGACTGGCCGTAACCAGATCCTGATGTTTTCAGATCAAGAAATGTCATCGCTTGGCGCCAAATCTTTCGAACAAATGAAGAAAGATATCCCAATCAGCAAAGATCGCAAAACGAATGCCTACGTACAATGCGTTGCCAAACACATCACTGACACCATCCCTGCGCAAGCTGGGTTTAAAGATTGGGAGGTGGTTGTTTTTGATAGTGAACAAGTCAATGCGTTTGCTCTACCTGGTGGGAAGATCGGCGTTTACACCGGGCTTTTAGGTGTCGCGAAAAACCAAGATCAGTTGGCAACAGTCATTGGTCACGAAGTGGCTCACGTCCTTGCTGACCACAGTAATGAACGCCTTTCACAAAGCCAGTTAGCAAATGCGGGATTGTCTCTGGCAAACGTTGCTATAGGAGCTTCCGAGTACAAACAGTATCAGCAAATGACGATGGCGGCACTTGGTGTCGGTGTCCAATACGGTGTTATTTTACCATACGGTCGTACACAGGAATCCGAGGCTGATATTGTCGGGCTTGAGTTTATGGCAAAAGCAGGCTTCGACCCACGTCAAAGTGTCGATTTATGGAAAAATATGAGTGCTGCATCCGGTGGTTCTCAACCACCTGAATTCTTCTCAACTCACCCATCGCACAGTACGCGTATTAAAGATTTACAAGCAACCATAAATAAGTTGCCTGCGTATAAGGCGAAAGCGCCAAAATGTGGCTAAACTTCTGCTAAAAGCGGCTATTATTCGCAAAAAAGCTCCCTTGGGAGCTTTTTTTAATGGGTATAAGGAATAGTTTAAGTACCCAGTATCTGTAGTGGCAAGCTCAACAGGCTATCTCCAAGGGTAGCAAAATACCAAATGATAGCGACAAAACCACCGACAGAAACCAAGTACCAAGCAAGTGAGAAGAGTTGTCCGTAACGGGTTAACGGCAATAAATGACTATGATGTCGACCTCTCCATTCCATGACCACTTCTAGCATCCCCATTAACAATAAAAACCCTAGCAATGTCAGCCCGAAAGAATAGCTGATAAAAATACCCAACAAGGCAGCAGCTATACTGCCGACTAATCCAACCCAAGTGTTCATTGAGAAGGTAATGCTTTTGAGTACATGACCACCATCTAGTGGCAGAATAGGCAACAGATTAAACAGGTTTAGTAACGCGTTAAACACTGCTAGGCCAGCGAAGAGCACCTCTCCAGTCATCCAATAAAGCAAAGTAAACGCGATGCTAAGAACTAAACCAAAAAATGGTCCCATAATCGAGATAACCACATCTTGCCAGCGTGTGTTGATCTTTTCATCACTCAGCGCTAAACCGCCAAGAAATGGAATCAAATAGATGCCCTTGGTCTTCATTCCAAAGTACTTCATCGCCCTAATATGGCCATACTCATGGAAAACTAAACAGGCGATCAAAGCTAACGCGAACTCGATAGAAAATAGCCAAGAATATGCAGCAAGACTTGCAGATGCTAGCGCCACTTTGATTACTTTCGCACTCTTGAGTGCTTTCATTCCAAGCGATACTAGCCCTATCACACTTAAACGCTTTTCTGTTGGCGGCTCAACTTCTGGCACTTGGCGTTCGATGTCTTTTTCATTTCGGCAACCTTCGCTAATAAGCTCATCGTTAATTGTGACCTTGTAACTCAATTCAAACGGTTGCCATGTTAATGAACACTCCAAATGGCATACCAGGACTTCCTCCCCTGCAGAGAGTCTAAACTGGTGAAGGCAAGTGTCTGCAACATTATCACTGGCATCTATTTGGGACACCAAGGTGTTATCCCAATATAACTGCTGCCAACCAGCCATCGATCCTTCGAGCCTTAACGAACGACCTAAAAATTCAACATTCAGTAATTCCAACACGATTCCTATTGCGTCTATTGAATAACAACAAAGCGAGGCGCGAATTATGCCTGCTAAGTACAGAAACGGCAAAGCCCGCTATCTCTTGGTTTGAATGCCATTTAACCATAAAGCCCGTAAAACAATTCTGGTCGTACCATTCTCTTAAAAAATATAACGATAATACATGCCCTTACGAATCACCGTTTGACCTATGCATCATATTTAAAACGCAAAATACGCTCAAACTTTGACAAGTTATTAAACATACAATTAACATTACATTTACATCACAGTTGTATTTCACGTATTAACAACTGGTGTAAGTATCACACAACAATTACAAGGACTTCGGTCCAACACTATGACACCCTAGGAGGGTCAAGGATGAACAAGAAGCACTGCTCTCTGCTTACAATTTCGATATTGTTTGCGTGTAATGCCCATTCAGCGGGCTTCCAGGTAGCTGAGCATTCAGCATCTGGTCTTGGTCGAGCATTTTCAGGTGAAGGAGCGGTCGCAGACAATGCCAGCGTTCTTGCACGAAACCCGGCAGCGATGACGCTTTTCAAAGAAGCTCAATTCTCGGGCGCGTTATCTATCATCGATCCTGAAGTCGATGTGTATGACACGGTTAACAAAGAACATGCAAAAGATGTTGCCCCTTTACAAGTCGTGCCAGCGGGTTATTACATCAGCCCTATCAACGATAACTGGGCTTGGGGTATCGGTATGTTCACAACATACGGTGTTGCCACTGACTATCCAGATGATATTTCTGCGGGTGATATGGCGGGTGACACTTCCCTACTTTCAGTAAACATTAATCCTAATGTCGCTTACCGTATTAACGAGTCTTTCAGTGTCGGTGGCGGTATCAACCTAGTGTACGCGGAAGCGGAGCTGACTCGTCACAAAGGCGCACTCGCCGGTATTTTAGGTGGTAATAAGTCCGATAACCTTGTCGGCATGGAAGGCGAAACTTTCGCTTGGGGTTGGAATGTCGGCGCTTTATTTGAGCTAGATGAAAACAACCGTTTTGGCTTTGGTTACCGTTCTAAAGTTGATCTAGATTTTGACGACGGTGAGTTTAGTAGTTACGACTCAGGCCGAGCTCCATCACCAAAAGTGGATGGCCGTTTAAAAATCTCTCTCCCTTCAATTATCGAATTATCGGCTTTCCATCAACTGAATGAACAATGGGCAGTACATTACGGCTGGCAACAGACCGATTGGAGCACATTTAAAGAACTGAAAGCGACGAGTCCTCAATGTAATGATGGAACTGCTGGTCAATGTTTCTACAAACCAGAGAAATACGAAGACAACAATCGTTATTCTATTGGTGCCACTTACACCCTCAATGCGGATTGGACATTCCGTGCAGGCTTTGCATACGACGAACAAGCAGGTGAAGCCACATTGAGCATCCCTGACAGTGACCGTTTTTGGTACAGCGCGGGCCTAACTTACGCAATGAGTGAGAATTTAACTTTCGATGCAGGCTTTGCACTTGTTAAGAGTAAATCAGGCTCTTTCACTGAGACAAATGCTCTGGGTGAAGAGATTAAGTTTGACTCAGAAGGTACTGCTTACATCAGCGCGGTACAGATGAACTACACCTTCAAATAATGGGATTACGGAGTAAACCAATGAAACACACGTTTAAATTATCAATGCTTTGTTCTGCAATCCTTCTTGCTGGTTGTGGTGATGATACCTCCAGTTCTGGTACTTCCGACAAAGTTCAATTTGAAGATGAAGTCCAAGCATTGCTTGATCGCGAAACATCCATCAGTTTTACGCTTCAAGGAGCGAACGCAGATGTACCGGCACCGTCTTACTTATTAATGGACACAAGCGATGGTACGCTTGGTCTGCCAACTGATGGCGATGATGCATTAACCAACCCTAGAGCCTCAATGAACACGATGGATGGATGGTCAACGTCTATGCCAATCGTTCTGAACTTTAAAGGCGATGGTTTTGCAACGGGTATGCTGCCGTCTGGTATTAAAGTCATCAAGATTAATCAACGTTTGACCGAGTGGGATGGTAAGTCTAACCCAATCGAAGAAGTTCTCGTTCAGAACCAAGACTACGTTGTTCAAGCAAAAGGCAACTCTCTATATATCCAGTTCATGGATGCGCTTGATGAGTCAAGCGAGTACATTTTTGCAGTAACACAAGATGTTACTGACGTGAATGGTGAGCCAATCGGTACATCAGCCAGTTACGCGACAGGTAAATCGAAAGAAATCGTTTATGAAACTGGTGCTCTTGCTTCTATTCAAGCGGTGACACAAGCGGTGGAAGGCATTTTTGGCCTATCTCAAGTTAACCCTGACGACATCGTTTACTCCTCCTGGTTCAGCACTCAGTCTGTAGGTGACACTTTGGCGGCGGTTAAAGGTGTAACTGCAACCGGTTTTTCAACGGGTGCTACATTAAACGCGGTTTACAAAAACGATGCGAACGAAGGTTCAGTAGATTTATCAACAGCCTACACAATGACACTTGGTGCAACACAAGACTTTAGCACTGCGCTAGACTCTGACGATGACTTTAGTAAGTACGTTAGTGACCTAGACGCAGCTAAAACGGCAATTAAAGGCCTTTATGCGAAGTCAGGTGCCGATGTAAATGTGACTCAAGGTGTGGTCAGACTGCCTCATTATCTAGAAAAAGGGGCAAACTGGAACATGCAGCCAATGGTATCTGCGATGCCAAGCCTAGCGAAGCTAAGCGCAGCACTGGCGGATCCGAACGAGCAAGCGAACATGGTTCAGCAGCTATCAACCGGCGTTTTCGCAAATAACCCTGTTGACGTGACAAAGCTTGCAACCGATCCTACAGAGCAGCTAAAACTGGTGGGTGCTAAACTCACATTAAGCGATGGTACCCAACTCGACAGTGAACGTATTGTGACTCGCTACTCCCCAGTTCCAGTCGTTAAATCGGTAGAAGATGTCGAAGTACTTGTCTTCACACCTAAATCTGGTGTCGCGACCGACGTTGTGATTTATCAACACGGCATCACTTCAGCGAAAGAGAATGCGTACGCGTTCGCGTTCAATATGGTAAAAGCAGGTGTGGCTGTTATTGCTATTGACTTACCTATTCACGGTACGCGCAGCTTAGATGAACAACGTTCCGCAAATGCGAATGTACTGGCTTATCTAAATCTTTCCAACTTAGCCGTTGCGCGTGACAATCTACGTCAAAGTGTTCTGGATGTGTTAGGTTTGCGCGCTAGCTTGGTAGTATCGGCGCAAGGCGGTCTTTTAGCTGGAGGTCCTCTGCAAGGCTTCAACCCAATGACGGGTTCAAAAGTCAAAATGCTAGGTCATTCACTTGGCGGTATTGTGGCTACATCTGCCGTCGCAGCAGCAAACAATACATTGGGCAGCCCTACTGCGGATGCGCTGTACACCTTTAGCTCTGCATCAGTACAGAACTCTGGTGGACAAATTGGTAATTTGTTACTAGGTTCAGACAATTACGGCCCTCAGATCAAACATAACCTCGCTTATGCAGCATCAAAAGACTATGCGAATTACGCTGATGCATCATGTGCGGATCTAGAAGATAAAACATGTTACGAAGCATTTGAGGCTGCGGCAACGGAAGCTCAAGTAGCAGCGCTAGAAGCAGGTTTCTCACAATTTATCTACGCGGCACAGACTACACTAGACACTGTCGATCCGTTCACAAACGCTTCAGATTTAGTGGCATCTGGTTCACTAACGACACCATTCTTTATGACAGAGGTGGATGGCGATAGCACAGTACCAAACAGCGTTCCAAATGCACCATTCGCGGGTACTGAACCGATTGCTAATAAGCTAAGGTTGAAGACTGTGAACAGTACGGACACTACTGTGAATGCAACTGCGAGCTTTGTACAGTTTAATGCTGCTGCATCGCACAGTACTTTTGCTTCGCCAAATGGCACTCTGTCTGATATTGACCATCACGTTGAGATGCAAATGGAAAACACAGACTTCTTAATGGATGACACTTTAACGGGTGTGACTAATACTTCCGTTCTGAAGTAATCGTATTACCTCTCTTACCAAAGCCCAGTTTCGACTGGGCTTTTTCGTTCTCTATCATAAAAAACCGTCCCGTATATCCTTTGCTATAGTTAAATCGGTGCCGTACCTAACTTACTTGTTTGAAAGGAAAACTCTATGCGCATATTCACTATAATGGCCACTGCTTTACTTCTTGCTGCATGCGGAAGTAGCCAATATCTTATGTCGACAAATGAAGGGAAAATTATTACTTCTTACGGAAAACCAGACCTTAACGAAGAAACGGGTATGTACGAGTATGAAGACATGGATGGGAAAGAAATGAGCATTTCAAAAGATCAAATTGTGCAGATTATTGAACGCTAGCAATATGCCCTCTATGTATTTAGAGGGCTCTCCCTATACTTCTGAGCGCAGTTAATACTCACAACGAACCTCTAACTTCCTCAAGAAATGAAGCAACCAATTCATAATTCAAAGCAATCAATGCATTTTCTTATATACAGGTATTATTTGTTTAGCGAATATTTTACATCTTCACCCTAATCAGGTTGGAATATTGTAAAATCTCGGCTTTAATTCGCTAACACCCTTTTATTTCTCAGGATAAAGTGGATAATACCGCCACAAAATAACATTACTAAGGTGAGTCCTTATGTCTATTGAAGCTACTCTGCTTGCGCGCTGCGAGTCAAAATGTGAACTGTGTTCTTCTGAATCTCAACTAACAGCATACGCTGTCCCACCTCACGGTAACGTGACCGTTGATACTGCTATCATGGTTTGTGATAAGTGTCTGGGTGAGATCGATGAACCAAAAGACATTAACCACTGGCGTTGTCTAAACGAAAGCATGTGGAGCCAGGTTCCTGCAGTACAAGTGACAGCATGGCGCCAACTCACTCGCCTAAACTCTGAAAGCTGGGCTCAAGATGCTCTTGACATGATGTACATGGAAGAAGAGCAAATGAACTGGGCGATGAAGGGTATGTCTGATGATGACAAAACGCTGGATTGCAACGGCACTGAACTTAAGAAAGGTGACGATGTAACGGTAATCAAAGACCTACCAGTTAAAGGCACTAACCAAGTAATCAAACAAGGCACAGTGATCCGTGGTATCAGCCTTGGTGATGATCCGAAACTAGTTTCGGGCAAGGCAAATGGCGGTCAGTCAATGTACGTGATCGCAGAATACTGCCGTAAGAAGTAATATCGTATTACTCTACAAGTCAAAACGGGGCACTATTAGTGCCCCGTTTTCATTTCTAATGAACACCAATTTGGAATAAGCTCCTCTACTCCGGTATTGACTCTGTATAGAGTTCTAGCTCCGTTATTCGCGTTTGAGCAGCTAAAAAAATACCGGCTTATAAGCCGGTATTTTCATTCATTATTTCAAGATTAACGGTACATACCGATATCTTTTTGAATGTGAGCTGACAAATCTTCCGCATAGTAACTGCGTGGTGCAGTATTATCTACGAATAGAATGTCTAGTAAGTGAGCAATCAGTCCTTTGAAGTTAACCGCGTAGGTTTTCTTATCCATAGAGGTTGGTAAAGCTACATTTGTCATTTGCATTGCTTGTGCCATGATTGCCTCTCTTTAAAGCAGTAGTCTGTTTTGTTGGTTGTATATTAGTCAGTTTCTTATTGTTTAAGAAATGACAAATTTTCCCCATTCGGATTAGATTATCTAATAAAACAAGTCCATTACAAACATCAAAAATACAAATGAATAATAACAGCATAAATAGTCATAAACTGTCTAATTATGTTGAATAACTTAACGTTACCTGCATAAAGTCATCTCGACTAACAACATATTTTTAACATTAAGTTTCGTTATTTATTTTATTTTTAGCGCTTTACTTATATTTTTTGATTAGTAATTTTAACGCTAGAGCGACTGTTCGACTTATTTTTGAGGAGCGATGCCACAACCGCTGATGTCATCACAACGATTAAGAATGTGAGTGACCACGTTGTCGGAATCTCATACTCTGTTCCCACCAATAACATCTTTACACCGATAAACATCATGATCACCGATAATGCTGGTTTTAAGTACACAAACTTGTCTAACATCGCTTGCAGAACAAAGTACAAAGATCGCAAACCCAACAGTGCAAACACGTTCGCGGCTAAGACTAAAAATGGCTCTCGTGTTACCGCGAATATGGCAGGTATAGAATCCAGTGCAAACATTACGTCCATCACTGCAATTACACCGACTACGATCAGCATTGGTGTTGCCACCCACTTACCAGCTTGCTTTAAGATTAAGTGATTTCCTTGGTAATCATCCGTAACTGGCAATATTCTGCGAATAAACTGCTCAGGGTATGGGTTAACCTCTTCTGCTTCACCTTTGTCGCGAGCAAGCTTAATACCTGTCCAAATA
Organism: Vibrio sp. E14; assembly: GCF_020515785.1. Classification (NCBI taxonomy): domain Bacteria; kingdom Pseudomonadati; phylum Pseudomonadota; class Gammaproteobacteria; order Vibrionales; family Vibrionaceae; genus Vibrio; species Vibrio sp. E14. The sequence continues at coordinate 813,934 of NZ_JAHPJI010000001.1, read as the reverse complement.
AGGAATGCGGCAAAGAGGTACAACACCCAGTGGTATTGCGCAAGTAACTGAGCACCAACCGCAATCATGATAGCCCGTAGAACTAACGCACCAATCACGCCCCAAAGCAGCGCTCGCGGACGCAAATGCTCCGGCACACTGTATTGTGCAAAGATGATGGCAAACACAAACAAGTTATCCACGCTTAGCGACTTCTCTAGTAAGTAGCCTGTTAAGAATGAAACCGTTGCTTTATCGTTCGTATAAGTGCTGTGCGGTGCGTAAAAGTCCCAGAATAAATAGATAGAACCTGCAAAAACAAAGGCAAGTAAGAACCAGAAAACACTCCAAAGGATGGCTTTTTTCATCGTTATAACGCCACCACGCGTTTGATAGATATCAAGCGCAACAAGAACAAGCGTAAAAAGGCCAAAAGCGCCATACATCGCTAATGACTCTTGAAGTGGTGCCGATTGGCTCAATTGGGTGGTACTTTCGATAAGAGACATGCTTCCTCCCATGGCGGAAGGACATGAGTTTGGTGACCTTCCGCAGACAATAACAACAAGCAGTCACATAGTAATCATGTGCTGCCAGTCAATGAATGCGTTGGTCTCGTTGAAGTGTCGGCGTGGATGAATCACGCAACACCTTTACTTACCGGATAAGCTGATGCTTAACGAGATGACGATAAGTAAACTTGCGCTAACTACTCCCCAAACGCCGCAATGATAACGCCGAATGTAACGCTTTCCAACAAAAAAGCTTTGTCCAATCGAAATAAAATTCTTATTAAAAATCAGAAAGAAATATAAAAACAAAGGAATTGGTTCAACCTCGTGAACTTTTGTTAGATGTAAAGATCAGCAAGTGACTCAAGGTGATACATTTAAGAGTCGGAGCGATGTCTCTGAGAACATAGACACAAAAAAGGAGCATAACTGCTCCTTTCCTAACTTCCGTGTTATTAGCAATTCAAAAACCGCTCAAAGGTACAAAGTAAACTAACGTTGACCAAATTGCGACCCAAGCAACCACCACTGCCGTATCTGTCCAATCTTTATTCCACATACTGCCACCCTCATCATCGCATGTAGCAATTGAAAGACAGCAAAATCGATACCAATATCTACTACCTGTGTTGCTGTGTATAAAGTTTGTGACTTTGATTCAAACAGTTTGGCTCATCGGTTAGAAGTTCAATAAAACAGTCTGCCATGGATAAGTTGGTTACACGCCCCTCGCCTTTCATCTCTAGTAGCGCATCGTAACCTTCTTTCCCTTTCATGGTATAAGCGGAGGAAGTGCCTCGATACCAGGTGTCGTCTTGAACGTCGGCCCATCGTTTACCATCAAAAATCGCTAATGACTGAATTCTTTCACCTTTAGGGGCATCCGCTCGGTACTCAAAGTTTAAATTGTAAGTGTACGGATAACTGCCAGAGCCAGTACCTTCCACACCATTGTTGAGTGCATTGTTTATGGCGCCTTCAAGTGCTCGGCGAATAGCACTGCCTTTTACGTCGTAAAAGCCGATCGGAACGGCAAAAGGCAACAATCGTCCGGCAATATCTGCCACTGTGATGTTGCCAGGATTCAATGATGTTCGCACGCCACCCGCATTATGAATCGCAAATTGGACCTCATGCCCGCGTTTATTTAGGCTGTACAAAAATGAACGAGCAACAGAAGAAGCCAGCTCGCTCTCACCAAACTCATCTGGGATTCGCACATGACGCTTTTTGGTGTCAATACTGGCAATGACTTGTGACTGTAACTGCCTTACCCGAGGGATGTATTTATCACTTAGGATCGCTTGAGTCTCCGGGTGTTTCTTACAGACCACCACATTAGGTTGACCATGGATAAAGTCACACGCGGTTTCGAATACGCCTTGGTCAAGCTGTTGATTTAGTGTCGAGTCCCAAAAAATACGTCGGCCAAGTAACAGTTCATTTTGACCACTCAGCATGGTTGCTTTGCCGTTTTCATCAAATTCAATGACGCAGTGCCCCATGGTCAAAGCATGAAAGCCCGCTTGCACAACGTAGGTATCTTTTACTTTGACACCATAAGGGTCATCTTGCCCTAAACCTATTGATGAGAAATCGCCTTGCAGTCGGTGGCTATGTCCACCAACAATAATACCAATCCCCTCAACTTGTTCAGCCAACTCTAAATCGCCTTCATAACCTAAGTGGCTCAGAAGAATGATATTTTTAATACCAGAGTAGTGAATTTGTTTTACGGTCGCCTTAGCGGTTTCAATTGCAGACTTAAATGGCGTATCTGCATCTGGGTTCGCGATATCGCTCATTTTATCAATGGATAATCCGAAAATCGCAACCTGCTCACCATGAAACTCTTTGACGATGTATTGTGCGCTTTGTGTCTCCGTTTGATAGCTATACACATTGTTGCTATCGCTGACTCGGTGAGGCTTTTGAAGCGATTCATTTGATAGATCCCAGTTACCAGCAAGCAATGGAAACTGAGTGCGTTGACAGAATAAGGCAACAGGTTCATTACCCATATCCAATTCATGGTTGCCTAACGCCATCGCATCAATCTTTAACGCATTCAACAAATCGGCGTTGGCTTTACCTTTAAATAATGAGAAATAAAGTGTGCCTTGGAAACAGTCTCCAGCATGGAGAAATAACATCCCATGCCCTTGACGTTGAGCGTCGTCTCGTAGCTGCTCTACTCGGGTTGCGATGCGAGAAAACCCGCCAGCACTCACGTATGGCTCTAGCGTGAGTTCATTGTTGATCTTAAGCTTTAACTGTAATGACGTTGGCTCAAAGTAGGAATGTGTGTCATTGATGTGTGCCAGTTTGATTCTCACTGGCTTATGATTGTTATTCATCTTCATCTTCATCTTCTCTCTTTTCATTCCTTATAATAATAAGAAGTGAATCATGACAGAATCATGAATTTTATGAAACTGTGATTTTTTGATTTCATGTTTAAGTGATCACGATGCTATCTACACTACTTTTGAAAGCAAGCGTCGCTTGTTGCGGTCTCTATTCATTAAGGGGCTCTCGTAATTTTGTGAACTGAGCTTAACTCCAATATTTCGAATTAATATATGCTTAGGAGTAGCAAAATAACTCTCTATAATTCAAATAATTGCAAGGAGGATTGAGATGAGACTAGAACGCATCGAAATCTCCGGGTTTAGAGGCATCAAACGCCTTTCACTCTCTTTTGACGAACTCACTACGCTCATCGGTGAGAACACGTGGGGCAAATCATCATTGCTCGATGCCCTTTCTATCGCGCTACCTGCTAATGGCTCATTATATCAATTCGAACTAAAAGATTTTCACGTTGATTACTCAATTTCTCATCCACAAACCCAACACTTGCAGATCATTGTTTGCTTTAAAGCACAAGACAAGAACGAAGTAAAAGCTGGGCGTTATCGACGGATAAAACCTGCATGGTGCACAAACGAGGATGGTGAGCAGGTCATTTACTATCGAATTAGTGCGTCTCGCGACGAGTATGATATTAAAACTGAATACGCATTTTTGGATCATAACGGCAAGCCGAAGAAACTGCACCACTCTGAGAAACTCGCTGTAGAGTTGATGACTCTTCACCCTGTTATCCGCCTACGAGACTCCCGACGCTTCCCAGATTTAAACCACGTCAACGGCGACAGCAAAAATGCTCGGATTGAAAAACGAATCAACAACACCTGCCGACGGCTATTGGCGATGCCTGGGCACGTAAACAAGGGGGAGATTCGCAGTAGTCTCGATTCAATGCAAACACTTGTCGAACACTATTTTGCGTTCCGCAGTGTCAGCAAAGGTAACCCACGAAAACCTCGTGATGGTCTTTTTTATACAAGCCCTTCCTCTGATAAAGGATTAAGTCAATTCCTTAAGGAAACAAATGACAAGCAAAGCCGCTTGCTTTTAATGGGGCTTCTCAATGCTTACCTTCAAGCAAAAGGCCCTACCGATTTAAGACGCTGCGCAAGACCTATACTGATCATCGAAGACCCGGAAGGCCGACTACACCCAACTCATCTCGCTAGAGCGTGGTCATTATTGCAGTTGTTGCCAATGCAAAAGATTTTAACTACCAACAGCGGTACGTTACTTGGCTCGGTTCCACTTTATTCAATCCGACGTTTGATTCGCTTGTCAGACCGAACCATTGCCAAGAGCTTAAACTCTGCCAAGTTTGGTAGAGATGAGTTACGCCGAATTGGTTTCCACATTCGTTTTCATCGCTCAGGGGCGTTGTTTGCACGGTGTTGGTTACTCGTAGAGGGCGAAACTGAAGTTTGGTTATTTCATGAACTGGCTCGCCAATGCGGATATGACTTAGCTGCGGAAGGAGTTCAAATCGTTGAATTTGCACAGTCAGGACTGAAGTCACTGATCAAAGTAGCAAAAGAGTTCGGTATCGACTGGCATGTTGTTACCGATGGTGACCCGGCAGGTAAAAAGTACGCGCATGCCGTGAGAGCGCAACTCGATCATGATCAGGAAAGGCATAGACTTACAGAGTTACCTGATCGAGACATCGAACATTTTCTATACAATCATGGATTTGAACTTTTCTTTAAGGACATCATCAAAGTTCCTCATGATCACCCTATCCCAGCTAAAAAAGTCGTAAACCGTGTTTTGAAAAAGCATGCAAAACCGGACTTAGCTTTGGCCATTGTCTCTTACTGTGAAGAGCGAGGTATGGAATGCATTCCTGTACTTCTGCGTTGGACACTTAAACGCGTTGTTACCATGGCAAACGGTAATACATGAGTTAGAGTATTTCACACTCACACCTTGCCTTGTAATACAAAAAAAGCACACCAAATTGGTGTGCTTGTATCAAACATCATTAATTTTGATTAAAGGTATTGAGAGGGATAAAACTCAATACACAGTGGATACAAATAAGATCGGGGGTTCACTACTGTGCTTGCTCAGCAAGCGTAGAAGAAGTAGTGCTTGATTTCGTATGCAACCAAAGTCCAGTCGCTTTCATTAGATAACCAAACACACCACCTAGCAGCAAAGATGGAATGACAAGTTGCCAGTTTCCATCAGCGGCAAATGTTGCGCAGGAACCAATAAAAGTGCCTGGAATGTACGCGAGCCAAGCCTGTTTCGCTTGAATACACATGAAAAATGCCACAATAGCGGTAATCACATAACCGATAATTTCCAAACCAACGTAAGTTGAACCGTGGATAATTACCATTGCCCAGAATACACCCGTCATATTAGTGATTAAGCTGATACCAAGTCCTTTCAATCCGCTAGTTGGCGCAGCAAAGTAGCTCGTGCAACCTAAAAAACCAGCCCAAGAAAGCAAACCTAAAGAAATGGCGATCCAACCCCATACGCCAGATAAAATTCCAGTAGTGATAGAGATAGTTAAAAGTGTCGTCATGGTAGTCGTACCTGCTTGGCTATTATCGTACCCATATGGCTCAATAACTGCCTTCATACATTGAAATCAAGGACACATGTTAGATACATCAGTCTTGTTTATCGGTGACAATGATCACAATAAGGTTATAAAAATTTCATGACTTGCACTAAAAGTTTGACGCAACCGATAAATCAACAGATTTAGGGAATGAGTATTTCTAGTGCTAGGTAAAAAGGATGTGTGTTGGATAGTTCCAATAGGTCACTCCAGCAAGCTTTAACGAGACTAGGAAGCTAATATCGGCGTGCAGAATCATGGATCACCAAGTGAGTGCATAAAAGCTCCTGAATCACGCTTGTTCTTCGAAGTTCAGTATACTGTACATAGAAATATGCCACTCCCAATTAAGCGAGTGGCATTGCTGTACTTCTAGAGCTTATTTGAGTGGTAACTTACAATACCGAAGGCTTACCTTTCATCATTCGCAGACCTTCTCGTTTAATGCAGTCGACTAGTGGGTTTTCTGCCATATCAGCTCGCCATATAAATGACAGTGTCCTTTCCATTTTTAGCTCGGGCACATTTAACGCAACAAGATGACCCGCTTCTATATATCGCTCTACATCTAAATACGGTAAACAAGTAAGGTACTGGCCGTTAGCAACTAAGCTGCGTAACACCGGAACGTGCTCGTACTCTCGCCACACATCCAAATCTTCAATTAGATGATGAATAGAGCTATCAAATGTTTTTCGTGTGCCAGAGCCATGCTCTCTCAACACCCACTTCGCTTGTTCTAACTGCGCGAGGCTTACAGATTGATTGCGAGCAAAAGGATGATGAGATGCAGCGACAACAGTAAGATGGTCTCGGCACCAGACTTCTTGGTGCAAACGGTTATCGTCACAACGCCCCTCGATGATCCCTAAATCATATTTATAATCTAATACGCCATCAATAACCCCTTTTGTACTCTGCACACCAAGGGAAATACGCATTTCTGGAAAGTCATTATCAATGATACTGATAAGGTCTGGAACCAGATGCTCTGCCGGAGTTTGACTCGCGCCCATGCGAATCTCACCGCTTAACAAATGTTGCTCATAAAAGCCCATTTCAATCTGCAGTGCGTCTTGTAATAAGCGTTTTGCTTTTGGTCGTAACCACATACCCCAATGGGTTAACGCCATTTGCTTGCCTTGCCTCTCAAATAAAGGCCTGCCAAGCATTTTTTCTAATTGCGCAAGCGACATACTTGTCGCTGATTGTGTCAAAGCCAGTTTCTCTGCGGCCTGGCTTACACTGCCGGTATCTGCAACTGCGTCAAAAACCGCTAATTGCTTAAGTGAGTAGCGCAAAGTGTCCTCCATTATTGGTGAGTATTTTTCATACCCTCACAATCGTTAAAAACATGCCCCAATAAGCAATAGAGTTCATTTTACCTAGCCGCATAAAGTTATCAATTAATTTGATGAGGTTTCTAAATATTATCAATTTTACCTACCAAACCCTGCTCCTTATTCTGACTGTGCGGTTCGGGAACACCGCAAGCCTCAATGACTTTGAGACTGAAGTCATTGAGGCTTCTAAATAAAAACAACAATTTCATTTTTGAGTTAATAACCAAGGAATTTTTATGCGATTACAAATTAAGGAGTCAATATGGCGGTGACCAGCTCTCAAAATCACCAGTACTTTTCTCCAAAAGAAATGATGGCTGAAGCGGAAAAATTTGCGTTAAGTAAAGCAAACAAAACCAGCAGTATGACACTGAGTCTTGCCATCATGGCGGGCGCGTTCATTGGATTGGCGTTCTTGTTTTACATCACGGTGACTACTGGCAGCGCTGGCGCTGGTTGGGGCTTAAGCCGTCTTGCTGGCGGATTAGCATTTAGTATGGGCTTGATCCTCATCGTGATCTGCGGCGGTGAACTATTTACCAGCTCAGTTCTTTCCAGTATCTCATGGGCCAATAAGCAAATCTCGTTCGGAAAAATGCTTTCTATTTGGGGCAAGGTTTACGTTGGCAACTTCATTGGTGCGATGTTCCTACTTGCGCTAGTTACTGCAGCTGGTCTTTATCAAATGGATAGCGGTCAATGGGGGTTAAATGCGCTTAACATCGCGCAGCACAAGCTTCATCACACTCTCATTCAGGCGTTTGCGCTCGGCATCCTTTGTAACCTATTGGTCTGCCTCGCGATTTGGTTAACGTTTAGCTCTGCAAATGCAATGACAAAAGCAGCAATGACAATCATGCCTGTGGCCATGTTTGTCAGCAGTGGCTTTGAACACTGTGTCGCGAACATGTTTATGGTTCCACTTGGCATTGTTATCGCGAATTTTGCACCTGAGTCTTTTTGGGCCTCTGTCGGTGTGCCCGCTTCACAGTACGCAGACTTAAATATTGGGCACTTTATTACCGCTAACTTAATTCCTGTCACGCTTGGCAACATCGTCGGCGGAGCGGTTTTAGTTGGTCTTGCAAACTGGTGCATTTTTCGCCGACCAGAACTAAAAGCAGCGAATATATCTTCTATCACAACGACTACAACACTCTCGTCAGTTAAGGATTTCACCATGAAAAACGCATCTTTTGTTAAAGACATTATGAACCCAAAACCAGTTACCATCAGTGCAGAAACACCGATAGCAATCGCACTAGATGTGCTACTTGATAACAACGTAACTAGCGCACCTGTTGTAGACGTACAAAATCGATTGGTTGGCTTCTTCTCTGCTCACGATGTGATGGTAGAACTATGGTGTGAGGACTACATTCCGGTGAAAGACCAAAAAGTCGTCGACATCATGAGCCGCGATGTGGTCGCAATTGATGCTGGTGATCGTCTCGTTGATGTTGTCGAATTCCTATGTATCGATAAAGAGCAGTTGTACCCAACGAGCAGCATGGGCATCGCCACTCGCATGACATCTTTATCTTTAGAAGAACGCGCAAAAAGCATCAAAGTGAGCAAGCCACAAGTACTTCCTGTACTTGAAAATGGCCAGATGGTCGGTGTTGTTACTCGTACTGAAGTATTAAAAGCACTACGCCCGATTTTTGGTGAGCGTTTAAACCTAGTAGAAAAAAACGAGTTAGAAACAGCGTAATTCATTAAACGCTTGCAACGTCTGTTGGCTTTCAATCGCTGTCACTGACTGGCTTGCCAATGTTGTCGATTGTGATTGAGGTAATAAAAAAGCGCTCTTTCGTTGAAGAGCGCTTTTACTGTATCTAAAAGAAGTTCGTTACTTCTTAACGCCTTCGATATGAAGTTCCATATCAACATAGCTTGAAGCGCTCATTACTGGGATATCAAAGTCAGCAAGCTCAAGGCGAGTGTTACCAACGAAGCCAGCGCGCTCACCACCCCATGGGTCACTACCTGCGCCAACGAATTCAGCTTCGATAGTAATAGGCTTAGTAACACCGTGTAGCGTTAGATCACCAGTTACATCTAGCTTGCCATTACCTTTATCAACCACTTTTGTGCTTTTAAAGGTCGCTTCGCTGTATTTACCAGCATCAATGAAGTCACCACTACGAATGTGCTTGTCACGTTCAGCGTGGTTGGAGTCTAAGCTAGTTGTATCAACAACAACATTCACTTTTGAATCAGCAATGTTGTTCTCATCAAAAGAAAAGTCACCAGAAAATGTATTGAAACGACCTTTGATGAAGCTGTAACCCAAGTGGCTAACTTTAAAGTTAATTGAAGCGTGAGCACCTTTGGTATCGATGACATAATCTGCAGCTTGCGCACCAAATGGTAGTGCCATAGCGATAGCTAATCCTGTAGCGAAGAGTGACTTTTTCATTTTGAAGCTCCTAACATTTTTCTTAATGTGTTGTCTTTATCGATAAAGTGGTGTTTAAGCGCAGCAATAGCGTGCAAACCTGCTATCAGGATGACGGCCCAAGCTGCGTAGAAGTGAATTTCACCCGCTATGTCTGATTGTCCTGGGAATAACTCTCCCGCTCCTGGCACGGTAAACCAATTAAACACTTCGATACCGCGTCCATCAGACGTTGAAATGAGGTAACCTGAAACAAAGATGGTGATCAATAGTAGGTACATAACACCATGCGCTGCTTTAGCAGCAAGCACTTCGTAAGGTTTGCCTTCTACCTTTGGTGACGCCGTAACATGTTTCCATACAATGCGTGCCAAAGTTAAAATAGCGAGTAAAATACCGACAGAGCGATGGTAATGTGGCGCAGTTCGATACCATTCGCTGTAATAGCTAAGGTCGACCATCCACAAACCCACTGCAAATAGACCAATAATGCACAACGCAGATAACCAGTGCATCACGCGTGCAGTAAGGTTGTAATTCTTTACCAGTGTATCCATCTCAAGTTCCTAGATATATTCCTAAGTTAATGTTGAGCAAGAAACACTACATTAACCTATTTACGTCATATGAAACAGATTATTTACCATCATTTACATCCAGCCAATGGCACCGTATCTATCAAGTTGTTCGAATTTTTTGAAGGAACTTTAAATCGTTTATAAAACTGAAACTTACAGCTTAACTTCTTGTTCTATCTCATACAGCTCTTCGGACACTTCTAACATTCTACGTTCAACCAGTGATTTTGCATCTTCCACTCCCTTGTTGTAATAAATTGGCCCTAGTTTTTCTGTAATGAAATCAATAAGAAATTCACTATCGAACTGGCCAATCTCAACATCTAGTTCGTCCTGCATATAATCTTGAATGGCGGTTGCCAGCGTTTCTTTTTGTGCACGTTCTAACTTTATCATCTTTGCCCTTTTTCAGAATTTTGTTCTATGTGTGCTTCTATCGTCTTGCTCTCTTAAAGAGTAGGCGCGATCATTTGTGAGAAATTTGGTGTTTAGATCAAGAAGTTGCCGAAGTAAATTAGTCTATTCTCAAAAGACTATGCTAACCTTTTGCAGTTCGTTTTGTTAATTATTAAGGGATATTCTTTGCTACTCGACCTAGTGATTCAAAGTGTTAATGATTTTCAAGACGACTGTCTTAAGCTGTGTGAAAAGCATTACCCTGCGGTACATAACCAAGGCATGAGTGAGCATCATCTTGGTCTCGCGTTTTCAAGAAGAATGGAACACACTTTCCGTCACTTCGGATACAACAGCGTGGTAAAACCAATTGAAGTTTTAAATACTCCGGACCTTCCTCATCACTACCGTATTTCATCTGAAATAGGCACGGTTTGGGTCCTGAGCCACCATATGGTCAGTGCGGGAAAATCTTGTCGAGAAAACTTACTCTCATCAATTACGGAATGGCAAAGCGAATATGGTTATGCGCTGCAACCGAATGATCTACTCTTTTTAGTTTGTGATCATTGGATCAGTCGCAGTAAAACGAGCCGAGAGTTGCTTCATTGGTGGATGGGTGAACTGCCCGATCAGATCAACGAATACACGGAGCAAGGCATCACGCTGTACACCAGCGAATCACAGCTCACGCAATCGTTAGACACTCGATTTGGCATTAGTCCTTGTTACATTAAGTTTGGTCATCCTTTACGTCGCTCGAACAAACAACAGTTGGTCAGAAAATACTTACAACTGTATGCAGTACTACAATGGTAACATCAAATTGCATTAGGAAGATTGTCAGTCATTTCATCAATTTGTTTGATATCACTCGACAAATCTAATCATCTTTTACCATCATTCTTGCTTGAGTTCATGAGCCCACTTAGATTCACTGCCAATGAAATAAAAATTAGCACGATAGCGCTGATGTAGAAGCATTGATTTAGGTTGTTGTAACAATGATGAGCACCTCGCAACTCCTTAGTTGCATCCGCAAACAAGCCGACGGGCAATATATTGCGAAATACGCAAAGCTCACTCTTCGAAGTGTCTTTCAACCTATATATAAAAAAGATATTTCTATCGTTGGACTTGAGGCACTAGTAAGAATTACCAATGCTAATGGCACCATGATCAGGCCAGATCAGTTTTTCCAATCAAAAACCATTGCCGCTCAAGACCTACTCAATGTCGAACGCTTAAGTCGCCTAATTCATATCAAAAACTTTGCCCAATCTCACTTTCACAATAAACAACTGTTTCTTAATGTATTACCAGAAGCAGCAAAAATACTAGCCAGAGACATCACGTACAATAGGCTGCTAAAACAAACCATTTATCAATCTCATTTAGTAAATGAACCAATCGTCATGGAGTTGCTTGAGTTGAACGTAGAAGACGAGTCCTCGTTGTCGCAAGCAGCTCGTGAATTAAGCCAAGGCGGGTTTAAATTGGCGATCGACGATTATGGCGTCAATGCCTCAACAATTGAACGAGTGAAAGGCGTTCGTCCAGACATAATAAAGATGGATCGCTCGTTAATGCTGAGATACGAAAATGGTGACTGGAAAGCTCTAGTCGATGCATTATCACTAGCAAGAACGTTGCGCTCTAAAACCGTTATCGAAGGAATTGAAACCGAGCATCAACTTAACTTAATGAAAAAACTCGGTTTCGATATGTATCAAGGATACCTACTCGCTATCCCGCAAACGTTAGACGTTTATGAAGAGGCAAAAACAGCCTGACTATGTAAGAACAAAAGTTTGTGCGGTTTAGCGAGAGTTACGTGATTTACCACGGTTCTTATGAATCGCTAATTTTGCTTTTAGCTTACGCTTCTCTGATGAACGGCTTCGACGGCGTCCATTACCATTTTTCTCAGGCTCGACTTCTTCTATAAGGCTTGGCTCGAAGCCTGCCAACCATTCTTGCGGTAGGCGTTGATCAAGCAAATTCTCGATAGCATGCAATAAATATTCTTCTTCCCGACTCATTAGAGAGATAGCTAGACCTGACTTTCCTGCACGGCCAGTACGGCCTATACGGTGGACATAATCTTCTGCTTTAAATGGCATATCAAAGTTCACCACTTGCTCTAACTCTTGAATATCCAGCCCTCGTGCTGCTACATCTGTCGCAATCAACGCACGCACCTTACCTTGTTTGAACTCATCCAACGCTCTTTGACGCGCACCCTGTGACTTATCCCCGTTAATTGAAACCGCTTTTATGCCATCTAACTTAAGCTCTTTTGCTAGCTCATCGCTACCTTGCTTAGTTTTTGTAAATACAAGCACTTGCTGCCAATTGCGCGAGCCAATCAAGTACGCCAATAATTCACGTTTACGCTTTTTGTCTACAGGATAAACCATCTGTTTTACTGTTTCTGCCGTCGTGTTTGCTGGTGACACTTCAACTTCAACCGGCGATTCCATGAGTTTGTACGCAATAGTCTTGATTCGCTTTTCAAATGTCGCAGAGAACAACAGAATCTGTTTTTCGGCGGGTAAACGTCGGAAGATGCGTTGCAAGTCAGGCCAGAATCCCATATCTAACATACGGTCGGCTTCGTCTAGAACGAGCATACTGGTTTTGGAGATGTTTACGTTGCCATTAAACAGATGATCCAAAAGGCGGCCTGGTGTTGCAATCAAAATATCAGCGCCCTCTTCTAACTTCCTCTTTTGTACGCCAATGCTTGTACCACCATAAACACACACAATGCGAAGTTCGGTTTGTGCAGAGTACTGATTCAAATTATCAAATACCTGCTGCGCAAGCTCGCGTGTTGGAACCAAAACCAATGCTTGAGGCGTACCGTTGAGTTTCTTTTGCTGAACGGTTTGTATAATAGGTAAACCAAACGCAGCTGTTTTCCCCGTACCAGTTTGTGCAGCAGCAAGTAAGTTCTTTCCTTCAAGGACATGTGGAATAGACTTTTCTTGCACTGGTGTTGGCGTCACGATATTTAGATTGCTTAGCGTCTCGATTAGCTTTTGTTCAATACCTAAGTCAGCAAAATTAACAGACATGTGTAACCTCATTATTTTTGGAGCGCAGAGTTTACCAGAGCCCCAATAGCCATACTACTTTTCTATTTCATTGGGCTGAATCAATAAGATGTTGGTGAAAATCATACGACTGGCGTAAAACGTCTCGATAAAGTGTCGAGAACTTCTCTTCCAATACTGTGTAATCACTCTCAATCACTTTAAATGTTGTAGTAAGGTCAGCCATTCTCGGGCTTCTTTGCGACATTCGATGTAGTGCAAATTCGATATTATCCATGTCTTGGTATGACTGAAGCCATCGACCGTGCCACATCCGGCTGTGGAGCACCAAAAAGCGCGGCGGCAAATGTTCATTAACGTCACGGTTTACTCGCTCGTATGCCGAATCGACAAAGTGTTCGAGAGATACGGCATAAAAGTCGTTCCAGTGTTTTGCGAGACAATGGTCCCAGAACATATCGAGAGCGATAGGGGCAAAGCGCCGCGCAGTACCTTTGAAGTGAGGTTTGCATTCGTTAACAATAGGATGGTGATCAGTAATGCTGTCAACAAATCTATGTAATTTGATGCCGTTAGAGATATCACGTTCATACAGCTTGCTTGGATCTCCTTTTACGAAGTCTCCAAGCAAGTTTCCCAATAAATGGCTGTTACAGTGGTCTGCGATATGCAGGTGGGCTAGAAAGTTCATCCGACGCCAGTTTTGGCCTTTAAGGCTTGGTGTGACATGAACTTAGTATAACGTCAATTACGACGAGATGAGAGTGTTCCGCTATTCGGCTTCGTTGTCTGAGCCAACGTATTCCGACAAGATAATGCCAATTTCAAGCGCATCTAGCAGCTCTAGGCTCTCATCGTTTTGGTATTGGTCGCTCATTGTGACCTCCTTTATTTTAAGCTCTCTTGCTTGTACTTGCTGACGGCTTGGCCTTGCCATATCCACGTCAACAACTCCTTTTTATAGTCTTTATATGACACATTCATGACAGCGAGAAGTAAAGATTTAAAAACCTATGAGCAGAATCAAAAGTAAACGTTTGCAACCAGATTTCATATCTACTTAGCACTTCAGAGAAATAGCTCTTTTATCAATATTTATGTCAATTTAAAGATATAACATACCGTTATAGGCGTCCTTAGATCTCATTTCTTAAACTAAATTTAGTTTTCGTTACATATTTTGCTGATTAACTTCGCATATTTTGTTTCGATATAGCAATAGATTTGGTCAATATCTTTTATCTCTAATGGAGCTTTAAATGAGAGAAGTTGAGTTTAGAACGATAGACAGGCTGTTTATCAAGATGTCTATCAACGACAAAATGTGGGTTATATTCCTGCTGTTTTTAGTAGCCCTCACTTCTGTGGCTGGAAGCCGCTACTTCAATGAAATACAACAATTTAAACAACAAGCGATTTCTGCTAGCGAAGCGAAACTTTCTGGTATTGTTGACGCTCAACCAGGTCATGTTCCACAAATTGACGGCGTATCGAAATCAAGTCGCGTAAGCGAGAGCTCTTTTGTTGACGGCTCTGTCACCGCTTATGCAAAGTTGCATTCTGGCGAAGTGATCAAGTTGACTCAAAACGTATCCGCGCAATACGAATCTGCAAAGTCGTCAGCCTCAACCTCTCTGTTACTCAGCTTTTTATGGGTTGTTCCTTTTGCCCTTTTCTCTTACTGGGTTGCGACCTTTATAGGAGGCGCCCTGTGGGTTTTATATACGACAACCGAAAAAATTGGTGAAGGTGATTTAACCTCTCGCCTTGGTTTTCATCCTGGCCGAGACGAGTTTGGCACCATTGGTTGCGCGTTAGATAAATCTATGGACACCTTAAGTGAACTGGTTAACAGTGTGAAAAATAATGCGGCTACATTGAGTGAGACATCTTCTGCATTCGAAAAAGATATGCAGTTGAGCGAAACGCAGATATCTCATCAATATCAAACACTCGATTCCGTCGCGACAGCAATGGAAGAAATGACAGCCTCTGCAAAAGAAGTATCCAGCATTTCCCAACAAGCGACGATGCAATCCGATCAGGATGCTCAAAAGATCGAGCTAAGCAGAAATCGCGTGCAAAATGTGATTGGAGAAATTGAGACGTTATCCAGCTATATTGAACAGGCTTCCACGTCAGTAACCAATTTAAATGAAAACACGACGCAGATTAATGACGTTATCACAACGATCAATGCCATTTCAGAACAAACCAACCTATTGGCTCTGAATGCGGCAATTGAAGCAGCACGCGCTGGTGAACAAGGTCGTGGATTTGCTGTGGTTGCTGATGAAGTGCGTACATTGGCAAGCCGAACTCAACAGGCAACAGTAGAAATTCAAGCCATGATTGAGAAACTACAAACCGAGAGCCAGAACATTGCTTCAATCACTGATCGAACCGTTCAACAAGCGCAAACCAGTAGCCAGCTTATTGATGAAATTGGTCATGATGTGACGTCTATTGCTGAATCCGCACGCTCATTGATGGACATGAGTATCCAAATTTCCACCTCAGCAGAAGAACAAAGCGCAGTCGCCAACGATATTGCATCTGAGCTTTCAGAAATTCGCAGCCAGTCGAGCACAATCAGAGAAGTTGCAGAGCAATCTACCGTAGGGGTAGCTAATCTCACTCAGGCGTCAGTGTCTCTTGGTGAGGTATTACAACGCTACCGCACAGCATAACTTTGCAGCATTTATGATCAACAAGGGCTCCTCAGGTGCCCTTTTCTTTAAACCGTTTTCAGCCGTTATCGTCGATATTTTCTACTACACACAAGTGGATATTTGAAGTGAATCTCAAGTTCTCGCTGTACCTGATGAAATAATGTTCATAAACAAAGCGTTCCGCTATGCTTAATCCTGCCAATTCCAATTTGCTGCTGGAAAACAATATGAATAATTACAAAGATACAAAAGACATCGAAAACCTAAGTTGCCCTCTCTGCCAGGGGGATGAATATCTCATTTCATCGGATGGAGAGAAATTCACATGCGCTGCTTGCGGATTTCATACAAAAAGCTTCTCATCCATCCAATGCCTACATCAAACCCCTTACCTACAGTCCAAACTTAAACATATCCATAGCTTAAGTACGGTGTGCCATTAAGAGATTAAACAGAGCAGCTAAATAGCTGCTCTTTTAATTCATCTAAATGTTGAATGCGAATTACGCGTTCATCATCAACACGATTGATTGCCTCACCATTAAATAGCTGTACGGTTTTAATGCCAGCGTTTAATCCCGCTTCTACGCCTTTAGGTGTGTCATCAATATAAAGACAGTCGCTCGGTAAAAAGCCCATGCTCATTGCACTGTACATAATTAAGTCAGGTTCAGGCTTCCAACTATTCGCATCGAATGCAGAGAACACTTTCCCCTGGAAAGCATCGAGCAATCCTGTTAACTCCAATGCGTATTCTATTTTATCTTTCGGCCCATTGGACGCGACACAATATTCGATATTATGCGAATCTAAAAACTGAATTAATCGCTTTGCGCCATCCATCGGCTGTAAGTGGCGAACAAAAAGAGACTGGACTTCTTCACGGTATTGCGGCTCTAAGACATCAATAGGGACTTTGATATCTTTCAGCTCTTTAGTATCTAAAAGGATGTCAGCGAGCTTTCCTCCTTTAAAATGAGAAACGCACTCTTCCATCGTTAATTCTGCGCCATGCAGGTTAAATACATTGACGAGAGCTTGGCAACACAATCGTTCACTATCGACCAACGTACCATCACAATCAAATATCACGCACTTAATATTGGTAATTGCCATAGCCATCTCCAGACATCTTAAAGGCTAATGCCCTAGCTGATTTTAAAAATGTTGGCTTAATCTTATTTAAGTTTGGGATTGTTGAAACGACGAGCTTGGCATTTCATGGAAATAGAGGGGAGCAATTACAGTTTTTCTAAGCAAGATCACCTATCGTCATCTTGCTTTGCTTTTTATGCATTTGAGTGCGTAAATTAGCTTTCAATAATCACCGAATCTAAAAGCTTGTGTTCGCTACTTAGTCTTTTAGCAAGATCCGCCACAAACGAACTCTTGTATTTTGATTCAGAAACCGCGACATCAGAGATAAGCGTGTTTCCTTCAAGGTGGCTAATAATAGCGGCACCAATTGGAGCTCCAGCTTTAAAACCAACATATAATTCAAAATCTGGCGTTAG
Organism: Vibrio sp. E14; assembly: GCF_020515785.1. Lineage (NCBI taxonomy): Bacteria > Pseudomonadati > Pseudomonadota > Gammaproteobacteria > Vibrionales > Vibrionaceae > Vibrio > Vibrio sp. E14. Next base: position 796,532 of record NZ_JAHPJI010000001.1, on the reverse strand, counting down.
AATTATCTGAGTGAGATATTCCACAATCATATCTTTATCGTACTGTTGATCCCAACGCTGAGACTGCAGGACAGAAAACATGATAGTAAGTCGGTGAAAATCGACCAGAAAAATATCGTCAGAGCTAAATTCAGAATTACTCTCAAGTAGCGTGTCTTTGTCGACCACTTGATAGGTTGCTTGTTCTAGTGCTTTGAAATAGACATCACGCCCTTTCAGACTCTCTGGTGTTGGAAATTCAACTTCAACCAAATCATACAGCCATGTATTTTTACGCTCGATACTGGCTAACTGTTGTTCATTCATTTTGATACCTTAGTTGCAAAACGAAATGTGCAGAGTGTTTCATTCTCACATAGAGTGAAGCTTAGACAGAGCGACAAGCGATATAAAGTCAAACATATTGGGAGAAAGTATGGTCACTCTAACTCATCATTTCGTTTAGAGCTGTACATTAGCATGAAGCCCACAACAAACCTAGCGTGCGTAGACCTTTCCTTGGCTAAATTTTGTTTTAGTTGCAAACCTCTGATAGATTTCATCAATATCTTTCCTAGTTAAGGACAAAAATAATGAAAAAGATGCTGTTAAGTGCATTGCTTGCTACTACGCTGGTTGGTTGTTCAGATAACGATGTTGCTGATGTAGGACTCGGTTGGTTTACTTTGAAAGACATCAAAGTAGGTGAATTAAAAGACGAGGTAGTCACGGGGGTAACGTGTCATATAGCTTCTATCGAAGCCGATTTTAGCTTAGCGGATCCAAGTGACAGCTCAATATCATGTCGTCAGACTGGCGAAATCACGCCGGAAATGATTGCAAAAATAGATAAAAGTAAGTCTGGCGAAATTGTATTTAAGAAGTCAAAAAGTATTTTCTTCAAAACAATGAAGGTTCGCCGAATTTATGATGCAGACAACCAAACCTTACTCTACCTGTCTTACACAACAAAAGAGACAGACGGTAGCTTTAAGCACAGCCTATCGACGGTTCCACTTTGGGGCACCAAGGCTTACGTTGAACCAACTGAAGTGAAAAAGTAACGCAGCTAATTTTGGGTAGCTCCAAGCTCGTTGTTAAAGAGAATAACCGATCAACAATCTGAAAAGCGACCAATTGCAGTACTATAAGCATCAGTAATTTAGGCTATCTTGGTCGCAATTTCTCCAGCTCGCTGATTTTTTCAGCGGGCGAACTTCTTTGTAATAAAACGCCACGATTTTCATTTTTTTGTGATACAATCCCGCCTCTTTTTTTTCTCACTCAAGAACAAGCATGAAGTTTCCTGGTCAGCGTAAATCTAAACACTACTTCCCAACTCACGCTCGAGATCCATTAGTAAACCAAATCCGACAAGCGCCTAAGCTATATCGCCCAACTATTGTTGGTGTCGGTCAAACCATCGTAGATATCGAAGCGCGTGTAGATGATGCGTTTTTAGAAAAATACAACCTAAGTAAAGGACATTCACTCGTTCTTGAAGAAAGCAAAGCAGATGCACTTTACGAAGAACTGGTTGAGCAAGGCCTGATCACACACCAATACCCAGGTGACACGATTGGCAACACGCTCCACAATTACTCAGTATTGGCGGATAGCAAATCCGTTTTGCTCGGTGTGATGTCCAAGAACATTCAAGTTGGTTCTTTTGCTTACCGTTACCTTTGCCGCACGTCTTCACGCATGAACCTCAACCACCTACAAACAGTAGATGGTCCTATTGGTCGTTGTTATACCCTGATTTCTCAAGATGGTGAACGCACATTTGCTATCAATGAAGGTCACATGAACCAACTACTTCCGGAAAGCATTCCTGAAGAAATCTTTGAGAAAGCATCAGCTCTGGTTGTTTCTTCTTACCTAATGCGCGGTAAAGAAGAGGATCCAATGCCGAAAGCAGTACAAAAAGCGATCGACTTTGCCAAGAAGCACGATGTCCCTGTTGTACTGACTTTAGGCACAAAGTACGTTATCGAAGGTAACGCACAATGGTGGCAAGAGTACATTCGCGAGAACATATCTGTTGTTGCAATGAATGAAGAAGAAGGCGCCGCATTAACAGGCGAGACAGAACCGCTTGCGGCTGCTGATAAAGCACTTGAGTGGGTCGATCTTGTTCTATGTACTGCTGGGCCAAATGGCCTATACATGGCAGGTTACACTGACGAAAAAGTAAAACGAGAAACCACACACGACATTCTTGAAAGTTCAATTGAAGCCTTTAACCAATACGAATTTAGTCGTGCGATGCGTAAAGGAGATTGTGAGAAGCCAATGAAGGTATACTCTTACATTGGTCCTTACCTGGGGGGTCCACTAGAGATTAAGAACACCAACGGCGCAGGTGATGCGGCGCTTTCTGCTTTACTGCATGATATGGCTGCAAACTCTTTCCATCAAAAAGAAGTGCCTAACTCAGAAAAGCACGAAGTACACTGTTTGACTTACTCATCACTTTCTCAGATCTGTAAATATGCAAACCGAGTAAGCTATGAAGTGTTGACGCAACACTCTCCTCGCCTATCGCGAGCACTTCCTGAACGAGAAGATAGCTTAGAAGAAACTTACTGGGATCGTTAAGATCACAGCTTTAAAGCTAAAAATACATCAAGGTCACCATTTGGTGGCCTTTTTGTTTTGATCTGGCGCAGTAATTAGTAGATTTTGTTAGTATGTAGCACAGTATAGAGCAGTAAACTCTTTACATACAGAATCGAAACAGTACCATCACCAAGCAAACGTTTACCCAACAATAATACTTGCTCCAACTCAGATTGTTTTTCAACACTACCTGCGAGTCACTTTAGGGATTATCCATGCAGTCAGATATTGAAATTTGCCGAAACACACCACTTTCTTCTATTGATGTTATTGCGGAAAAAGTAGGGTTATTACTCGAAGAATATGACACTCACGGGAAGCACAAAGCCAAAGTCCATCCAAAATGTTTGGAGCGGCTCAAAGAGAATGATAACGGTAAGCTTGTGCTTGTTACTGCGATCACTCCTACCCCACTTGGCGAAGGAAAAACCGTTACAACAATCGGACTGGCGCAAGGTTTAGCTAAGCTTAGACAATCCGTTATCGCATGTATTAGACAACCTTCTATGGGGCCTGTATTCGGTATTAAAGGCGGTGCTGCTGGCGGTGGTTATTCCCAAGTTGCTCCAATGGAAGAACTGAACTTGCACCTTACTGGTGACATCCATGCGGTGACGACGGCGCATAATCTAGCTTCAGCCGCGCTTGATGCTCGCTTGTATCATGAACAGCGAGAAGGCTATGATGCCTTTGAAGCACGTACTGGATTAAAGGCACTTAAAATCGATACGGCGAGCATTACTTGGAAACGAGTAATGGACCATAATGATCGTGCACTACGTAAAGTCAAAATTGGGTTAAATGAGCCAGGAAAAGTCATCAATGGATACGAACGCGACGAAGGGTTCGATATTTCTGCCGCGTCTGAGTTAATGGCTATCATTGCACTGGCTAAAGATTTAAAAGATTTACGTCAGCGTATTGGGAAAATTGTCGTAGCGTACGATTTGAACGGAAACCCGGTAACCACGGAGGATCTGCAAGTTGCAGGAGCAATGGCAGTGACATTAAAAGAGGCCATTGCACCGACACTGATGCAAACTCTGGAAGGTGTTCCTACGTTGATTCACGCAGGCCCGTTTGCAAACATCGCCCATGGAAATTCATCCATTATTGCCGACGATATCGCGTTAAAACTATCAAGTTACACTGTAACAGAGGCGGGATTTGGTTCGGACATGGGATTTGAGAAAGCGTGTAATATTAAAGCAGCCGCCGCCAGCAAGGCGCCAGATTGTGTAGTGATAGTAGCGACATTACGCGGCCTCAAAGCAAATTCTGGACACTACGATTTACGACCAGGTATGGCCATTCCAGATTCCATTTTTAATCCAGACCAAGCAGCATTGGAAGCGGGATTTGAAAACTTAAAATGGCACATTAATAACGTTCATAAATATGGCATTCCAGCTGTTGTCGCTATTAACCAGTTTCCGCAAGATTGTGAGAAAGAGCTTAAAAAACTTGAAGAGCTGGTTCAGAAATTTAATCCGGAAGTTAAAGTCGCTATCAGCACCGCTTTTGCGCAAGGCGGGCAAGGCACAACTCAGTTAGCTCAACATGTTATTGACGCTTGTACCCAGCCTACAGAGTTTCGTCCTTTATACAATAAAGAACAATCATTACACGAAAAACTTATGGCTGTATGTGAAGCTGGCTATGGTGCCGCCAATATAGAAATGAGTTCCCTTGCTACTGAACAGCTCAACCATTTTGAAAATCTAGGTTTTAACAACTTAGCGGTTTGCATAGCGAAAACCCCACTATCGATAACAACAGATTCCGCTGTCAAAGGCGCGCCGACAGGTTTTACCGTCCCTATCCGCGAGTTACGTCTGTGTGCTGGCGCTGGGTTTGTGTATGCGTTATCAGGCACGGTGATGACTATGCCAGGTTTGCCTGATAAACCTGCATTTATGAATTTAGACCTTGATAATGAAGGAAATATCGTCGGTCTCTCTTAGTGTAACATCAACGTATAGTTGACTATAAAGGAAGCACGTTTAAAGAGTGAGTGGTTTACTTCTATATCCACTCACTTTGGACAGACGAAGAGGCGTGCTTGATTATCTTTATCTTACTGTTTTATCTCCACTTTACATTGTAAATCCATACTTATTTTCTCCCCTTCCCTATAATCTTGCGCCAATTTGATGCACGGCCTACTTAGCACTTCACCAATGTGGTGCAATTGCCTTGCGATGAACTTTTAACCCCTTTGATTTTTAAAGAGATATTCTATGGCTCGAATCTTGTACTAAAGTTTGCAGTAGTAAACACATCAGCAGAAGCATTTTCAAAACCCCTGCGCTGTAAACCACTTCCTCCTGGTTAGCACCGTTTTGATGCATGCAAAAAAGGGAAAGGGAACAATATGGAAGACGCACTCGCCGTAATTTTAGCAGGAGGGATGGGGTCTAGACTCAGCCCACTCACCGATGATAGAACCAAGCCAGCAGTACCTTTTGGCGGAAAGTATAGAATTATAGATTTCACACTAACCAACTGTTTACACTCAGGTTTACGTAAAATCCTTGTTTTGACCCAATACAAATCTCATTCACTTCAAAAACACTTGCGAGATGGTTGGTCAATATTCAATCCAGAGCTTGGCGAGTACATTACTGCGGTTCCACCTCAAATGCGCAAAGGTGGTGCATGGTATGAAGGAACCGCTGATGCGATTTATCACAACATGTGGTTACTATCGCGCAATGACGCGAAGTATGTGGTTGTGTTATCCGGCGATCATATCTATCGAATGGACTACGCCGCAATGCTTGAAGAGCATAAAGAGAAAGGTGCTAAGCTCACCGTTGCCTGTATGGATGTTCCCGTAGAGGATGCTTCAGCATTCGGGGTAATGGGCACCGCAGAAAACGGGCTAGTTACTTCATTTATAGAAAAACCAGAATGCCCACCTACCCTTCCAGGAAGTAAAACCAGAAGCCTCGTTTCCATGGGGATTTATATCTTTGATATGGATGTTTTAAAAGAAGCACTCGAAGACGACTCAAAACTCGATTCATCAAGTCATGACTTTGGAAAAGACATCATACCTAAGCTGATTGATACGGAATCCGTTTACGCTTATCAATTCTGTGGCAGTAAAGGGCGCGTCGATAAAGATTGCTATTGGCGCGACGTGGGTACCATTGATTCCTTCTATGAAGCGAATATGGATCTACTAGAACCTATGCCGCCAATGAACCTTTATCAGTCCAATTGGGCGATTCGTACTTACGAGCCGCAGTTTCCACCAGCTCGTACTGTATCGTCAGCCACGGGCAATGAAGGTATTTTTATTAACTCCATCATTGCTACCGGTGTCATCAATTCTGGAGGCTCAGTACAGCATTCCATTATTTCCTCTAACGTACGCATTCAAGACAGTGCCACGGTAGTCGATTCCATCATTTTTGATGACGTAGAGGTCGGTGAAGGAAGTCAGTTGGTCAACTGCATAGTTGATAAACATGTTCGTATTCCGCCACATACTCAAATTGGCATCAACAAACTAGAAGATGCGAAGCGATTTAAAATCTCAGACAAAGGTATTGTCGTCATACCCGAAAGTTACCAATTCGACTAAACGACAAACCATCGCAACGAAAAAAGCGCACGATCATCATCGTGCGCTTTTGTTTAAGAGCCTATTAACGTTAGGCTATAACAGTTAATCAAAAACGATTAGATGTTACATACCGTTGACCAACTACCATCTGTGCCCGGCTCAGCCGCTGTCCACCAATTCGCTTGGTAAACCACACCGTTGTGGATGATCTTATCACCCTGGTTTGCGTGGCTTGGGTTACCAGCCCAATCCGTTTGTGGTAAAGCTGGGTATGTCACTAAACCTGTCGTATCACACGTACCAGGTTCAGTAGTACCACCATCACCCGAGCCTGCATTTAGGTCGCCAATTGGTAGTTCTGGCTGTTCAAACTTGAACGCAAACTCTTTACCACCAGAAATCACTGAGTAGTTAGCCGGACCAGAGATTGGTAGGTAGTAAACCATATCAAGCTCGTAAGTACCGCCCGCTGGTAAATCTTTCCAAGCAGGTAGAGAGAACGATACGCGGTGCATTACGCCATCTAAGCCACCGATGTTGTTTGCACGAGTATGTCCAGAAGCAATGACTTTCAAACCGCCACCAGATTGATCTTTCGCATTATCAGGAGCTGATACTGGGATATCAAACTGGAATTCAGTACCACCAGGGATCGCTTGACCAGTGTTGTTCGTAAACGTGATCTTCGGATTAATTGGGTAGTTTTGGTCACCAACCTTAAAGCCGCCAACGCTGACTGTAATGTCTACCGCTTCTGTTGGTGTCGGACCCGTCGCGACTTTATTACCGTAAGGTGTTGCAGACTTAAACTTGTCGTAGATAGCTTTGGTCATAGTGTTACCCATGTGGTACTCACCATTACCAGCTGCACAAGCTTGTTCTGTTGCATCTACTGCCGTACGATTACCATTTGCATCCAGTACGTAACAGTTGTAGTCGCCTGCCAGTTCCCAGAACATAATACCGCCGATTTCTTTATCGATAACGTAATCAGCTTTCACTTCGATAGAAGCTTTATCTTCCGTAGATAGGAACACGCTCTTCTCTGCGTTCCACAACCAAGGCGCTACAGCAACGCTATCGTAATGACGAGTATATGTACCAACAAACTTATCCGAAGGATCGTTAACTGGATCAAGACCGTACGCGGCTGCGTAAGAGCCCCAAATACCATTTTCTAGGTTCTTCGCATGCCACATTGGGTTAGAGCCAGCGCCCATTTCGTTGCCTTTAGGGTCGGTATCGTGCCACATGTTGTCGATACCAATAGCACCGTGACCACAGTTGTTCTTCTCCCCTTCACCGGTACCTGGTTGACACTCAGCTTGGTTCGGCAGTGCTGCTCGGCCCCATAGGCCATTTTCACCACCAGTAACACCTTGCCAACCACGGGTGTAGTAAGGAACACCAATGTTGATACGACCTGCAGGCATAGAACCACGGAAGTAATGGTAAGCCCAGTCTGTGTTCAAGTAACCGATACCACCGTATGCAGCAGTGCCGTATACGTTCCACTGCGCTAGCTCCGAGTCTTTACCTGTATCGAATAATGCCGCATTGTGACCAACGTGATCATTCCAAGCCCCATGTAAGTCGTAAGACATGATGTTTACGTAGTCTAGGTACTTAGTTACATCGAAGGTTTCCATACCACGCAGTAGGTAACCTGAAGATGGTGCTGCGATAGTCAGCATATAATGAATGCCATCTTGCGCGGATGCCGCGTCAAGTTTCTCACGCAATACTTTCATCAGCTCTTGGTAAGACGCCCATAGATACTGACGACGTGGTTCCATGAAATCTTTGTCGTAAGGGTTACCAGCACCTGCCATTGATGTCGGGTATTCATAGTCGATATCCAGGCCATCGAACTTGTACTGACGCATCATTTCAACGGCTGAAGTTGCGAACTTCTCGATGCCTGCATGGTTAATAGAACCGTCCGCATTCGTCGTCATGGTGTAGAAGCCACCATCAGCCACACGATCGCCATTCGTATCGAAGTGACCGCCCGTTTCAGCCCAACCACCGATAGAGATTAGCGTTTTAACATCATGTTTTTGCTTGTAAGTCGCGAGCGCACCAAAGTGACCTTTAAAGCCAAGAGCAGGATCTACCTCAACGCCAGGCCAAGTTTTACCCGTAGCAGGGTTGTTAGGGTCATTAACGTCACCAACGTTTACTTTACCATCAGAACCAATGCTCACAAACGCGTAGTTAATGTGAGTAAGTTGCTCCCAAGGAATATCTTTAACAAGGTAAGTCGATTGAGGGTCCTCACCTGCGCGCCAACTAGTAAAGTAACCAATCACACGACGTGGGTGATCGGCGCCCATTTTCTCGCGACCTTCTTCGTCATAAATAGAACAGTAAGGAACGTCTACACCCGTTGTTTGATACAAGCCATCAGGGCGACAGTTAGATGTCACCGCACCACCGTTTACCGTTAACGTCGCAAGTGCAGAATCTGCAGTTGCTCCGGCATCATCGGTTGCTCTCGCATAAACACTTAGCGAACCAGCTTGTGAAGGCGTTACATCAAGCGTGTATGGTGCAGTTGTTGCGGTGCCAGCAAGGACACCCGCCACATAGAAATCAACTTTAGCAACGGTGCCATCCGCATCTGCGGCATTCGCAGTCAGTGTGACGGAGCCACCCAAGTCAATAGAAGTCGCAGAAAGTGCAACATCCACTGTCGGCGCTTCGTTACCAGATTGTGCTGGTGCCACAGTTAACGTCACAGCGCTTGCTGTGCTTACTGCACCTGTATCGTCATACGCCTTAGTAGAGAATTCGTGCTGGCCTTCAGTCGCTGTCCATGACGCAGCATAAGGCGCAGACGTTGCCTGACCAACTAATACGCCATCAACAAAGAATTCTACTTTGCTAACAGTACCATCGGTATCAGCTGCATCTGCAGCTAGGTTAACAACATCCCCTGCAATCACAGAAGCCGACGCAGAAGGCGATGTTAGAGTAACAGTCGGGACTTCATTCTGAGGTGGATCAACCGGTCCAGTGCCATCACATGCGCCAAGTGTTTCCCACTCGCCCCACTCACCAGATTGCGCTGGGTTACTGTTTTGCGTCCAGTAGCGTGCTTTGTAAGCATTACCTTCATGTTGAACTTGGTCACCACCGTTATAAACTTTTGATGATTGCCAAGTTTCTAGAGGGGCACAGTCAACCGCTGCGTAGCTATTGAAGGCCATAAGACAAGAAGCGGTGAGAGTGCTTAGTGTGAACACGCTTTTCACTGCGTTGCCGTTTTTAAGGTGCATAATCGCTCTTCCTTAAGTTATTGTTAAAACAATACTAAATGCGCTAAACAAAGCGCACTTATACTTTTATTTCGACGTAAAATAACTTAAGTACAAGTTGGTGATTTCACACTATCTATTTACGAGTTTTCCACACCGCCTCGCAACAATCCACTAAATGCTTGCAATAACGTACCTATTATTTGGCACCAGTAACTAATTTTATAAATCAAATAAATATGTCACTCGCAAATTAATAAAAAAGGCAAAAAAAGTCGTTATTTTGAAATAAAGATCACTAAGCCTTTGTTGACCTTGGCGTTTCATTAAAATGTCGCTTGTACTCACGACTAAACTGTGATAGGCTTTTGTACCCGACCAGTCTCGCGGCATCGTTGACTCGTCTCCCCTCCAGCTGGATCAACTCGCGCGCTTTATTAAGTCGAACTTTCTTAATGTATTGCAACGGAGATTCAAGCGTGACATTGCGAAAAGCTTGATGGAAAGCAGACACACTCATATTGGCTTCTTCTGCCAATGTTTGTACGCTCAACTGTTCATGGTACGCTTGATGAACACGATTCAGTGCTTTGGCCACTCTAGCGTAAGAGCCTTCTTGGTGTGCTAAGTCAAATAAAACATACCCTTCTTTGCTTACCAAAGTGCGATAAACAATTTCCTCAAGAAGTAGATCACCGAGCATGACAACATCTAGCTCATTACACAACGCGCTCATTAGTCGCTTGCATGCATCCAGCATACCTTCGCTCATGCGTACCGATTTAAGGCCGCAACGGGTAGCGTCCAGACACTTACTACTGAATTTCTCAGCCTCAAGTTTTTTAACGAGCTTATGAAGAAGCGTTGGCGAAATATCTATCGAAATGCCAAGTAAAGGCTCATTGTTTGTCGCAAACGCTTCGCACTCTAGTGGCATGGGAACCCCGACAACAAGGTAATCATCGGGACCATATTGCACTGGTGTATCACCAATATGAATGTTCTTATGCCCTTGACCCAATACGATGATGCCGGACTGATAGACAAACGGCTGGCGATGATTCCCTTTGCTACTGCGATAAAACCATACGCCATCTATCGCTGTTTTCTTCATACCTTCTAGGTCATGCAGCCCCTGCTTTTCAACATATTGCTGCATGATATCTGCGAGAGTGTGCATTAGAGCGCTCCATCAATGACCAACGAGTTTGGTCTCTATTATCGTTTCGAGCACTATACTTCCTCTCGACTTTAACTTTCTAGCTCAAGAGCATTAATTTTGTAGAAATAGGCAAATTATTTGCAGAAATCGACCTGTTAACCATCGTCAATCATGACTAATATGCATGTATTCAATCTCCTTCACTGGAAGCAAGAGGGCTAATAATGAACTTTTCTTATGTAAACCCAACCAAGATTTTCTTTGGTCAAAAACAAATAGCAGCAATCAAAGAAGCTATCCCATCCGACCAAAAAGTTTTAGTGGTATACGGTGGTGGCTCCATCAAAAAAAATGGCGTGTACGACCAAGTAGCAGAAGCTCTTGAGGGACATGAATGGCTAGAGTTTTCAGGTGTTGAACCAAACCCAACCAAAGAAACACTCGATAAAGCGGTCGCAATGGTAAAAGAACATGGTGTTGACTTTATTCTTGCTGTAGGTGGTGGTTCAGTCATTGATGGCTCTAAATACGTAGCAGCAGCATCTAAGTATGATGGTGATGGCTGGGATATCATGATTGGTAAACACCAAGTCACTGAAGCGACGCCTCTAGCTGCAATTTTGACACTGCCAGCAACAGGCTCAGAGTCAAACATGGGCGCAGTTATCACTAAAAAAGAAACTCAAGACAAACTTCCGTTCATGTCTCCAGCAGTACAGCCTAAATTTGCTGTGTTAGACCCGGATGTAATGAAAACATTGCCAGAACGCCAGCTTATCAACGGCATTGTTGACGCATGGGTACACGTATGTGAGCAATACTTGACGCTTCCTACCGGCGCAATGGTTCAAGATGGTTATGCAGAAACACTGCTGAAAACCTTAAAAACACTCGGAGAACAGTTTGCCGAGCGAGACGACGATATGTGGCGCGCAAACTTAATGTGGTCTGCTAACCAAGCATTGAACGGGTTAATTGGTAGTGGCGTTCCACAAGACTGGGCGACACATATGATCGGCCATGAATTAACGGCTCTATGGGGCGTCGATCATGCACGTTCTCTTGCAATCGTCCAACCATCGCTACTTCGCAACCAAATGCAATTTAAACGTCCTAAGCTAGAGCAAATGGGTCGCAACGTATTTGGACTTGAAGCTGGAGACGACCTTGCTGAACGTACCATCGAAGCGATCGAAGCGTTTTATCATCAACTTGATGTCGCAACTAAGCTAGAAAACTATGGTGAAAGTCGTGAACAAGCGATCGATGCCATCATCGAACAACTCAACAAACACGGAATGACCGTTCTCGGTGAAAACCAAGCGATTACTCTTGAACGTAGTCGTGAAATTTTAGAACTCGCTGTTGCCTAACAGCAAAAACAGTTCACTGCCCTTTCTAGGGTTTAACGGTATTGTGACTTAACGGTCACAATACCGTTTTTTTATGCTATTTTGTAAGCTTCATCACGTTCAAATTCGGGAACTCCTCAAAATAACGATTAATCCCTACAAACTCATTGATCGTGTAGGTCAGTAAAGAGACAACTGTCTAGCTTTACACAAACAAAAATAAAATTGAATTCAAAGGTCTAACTTACTCATTTAATGGACCTTTTATTTGTTGTAGTTATCCACTACATTAGCTTGTCTGTTCGAGAATCCATTTTATGTGGCTAGTTGTTGTCGTATTAGCATTCATACATATCATCAGTATCCGTAAAGGTCCTAAGTGGGTCTTCTACGTATCCAAACCATTACCAGTGCTCTGTATGTTAGGGATTTTAATCCAGTCTCCTGCCTATCATATGCCATACACGCATTGGATTTTGGTTGGCTTATCGCTCTCGTTGCTTGGTGATCTACTATTAATGCTCCCTAGAGATAAGTTTATTACCGGATTAGTGCTCTTCTGCTCTGCCCATCTTTCCTATAGCTACGGTTTTACCATCATGTCCGCTTGGCATTTTACGCCTTGGCTCCCTATTGCTTTATTTGGACTCGGTGTATGTTTCTATTGGTTGTTTCGACCGGACCTTGGTCAAGAAAAGCTCCCGGTTGCCAGCTACATATTGGTATTGATGACCATGTGTTGGGCTGCTATCGAGTATTATTTGAGTGGAAAAACTCAATCGTCCTCATTTGCAGTGCTCGGAAGCTTTATCTTCATCGTTTCTGGTACCGTCTTAGCTTTTGAACGCTTCGGGGGACGATCCGTATTTTCGCGACAAGTCGTCATGGTGACCTACTATTCCGCACAAACATTGATGGTAATGTCCGTTGTTGCCATCGTTGTTCGTTATCCGTATCTCAGTTGAACTGACTTATTAGTAATAGCTTTTGTACCTAATTCTTAAAACATTACTTTATCAAACACTAAAGTGAGCAGGTTCTTAATCTTAGAACCTGAATATAAGCTTGTTCTTAATGAAATAATGCGCACAACTTGCTATTGTAGAAGGATATTTTTCCTTTATAGCGTGCCCCTTTGAAAGAGAACACTCCTGTTGTTGAATTTAGCAACGTAAACAAGTGGTATGGCGATTACCACGCTCTAAAAGATATCAACTTCTCCGTACATTCTGGCGAGATCGTCGTGGTGTGTGGCCCTTCTGGTTCAGGAAAATCAACGCTCATTCGTTGCATCAACCATCTTGAATCGATTCAAGAAGGTCAACTTCATGTGTTTGACCAGCCTTCTCACGCAAAATCTCTCAAGCCCGGTAAAATCGGCATGGTGTTCCAGCACTTCCACCTTTTTCCTCATTTGACTGTACTGGAAAACCTCACCTTAGCGCCGATTCGCACACTCAAATTGTCAAAACAAGAAGCTGAAAAACGCGCACGACATTACCTCAAACGAGTCAATATTGAAGAGCAAGCGAGTAAGTATCCCATCCAGCTTTCTGGCGGTCAGCAGCAACGCGTCGCGATTGCCCGTTCCTTATGTATGGAACCAGGCTTGCTCCTGTTTGACGAACCGACTTCGGCGCTTGATCCGGAAATGATCAACGAAGTGTTGGATGTCATGGTTGAGCTGGCACAAAGCGGAATGACGATGATTTGCGTCACTCACGAAATGGGATTTGCCAAAAAAGTAGCGAACCGCGTGGTATTTATGGATGAAGGCCAAATCGTGGAAATGAACTCACCGATCGCCTTATTTGAGACACCACAGCATCCACGAACCCAAGCATTTTTGAACCAAATTTTAAGTTACTGATGATAGTTCGCGTAATCAAACCTGTGCTTCAAGCTTTACTACAAATGACGCTCCTCTTCATCGCGATTGTGTGGGTGTTAGACTCTGGTGCCAACGCTATGGGGTATCAATGGCAATGGGAACGCGTACCTGATTACATCGCTTTTTATGAAGATGGCGAATGGTGGCCGGCAGAACTTATCGATGGGCTGTTGGTCACGCTTAACATCTCGGCCATTAGCCTATTCTTCACCTTAGTGTTGGGGTTGGTCACCGCGTTACTAAGGCTTAGCGATTCGAAAGTCGGCAATGTTATTGGCACCACTTATGTCGAGGTAATACGTAACACGCCGTTGTTGGTGCAAATCTATTTGCTCTACTTCGTGTTTGGCCCCGTGATTGGTTTGGACCGATTCAGCACCGCCGTTTTGGCTTTGTCCCTTTTCCAAGGAGCTTACACTGCAGAAATATTCCGCGCAGGTTTAAAGAGTATTCCTAAAGGGCAATTCGAAGCAGCACAAACACTCGGGTTATCACCGTCTTACACTTACAAAGACGTAATTTTGCCCCAGGTTTTACAGCGCACATTACCGCCACTGACCAATGAAGTGGTTTCTTTGATCAAAAACTCTTCCATTGTAAGCGTGATGGCGATTTTTGATTTAACAACACAGGCACGCAACATCGTCTCAGAGACGGCAATGCCGTTCGAAATTTGGTTTACCGTGGCAGCAATTTATCTTGCTCTCACTCTATCATTGTCTGGCTTGTCTGCATGGCTAGAACACAAACTCGGAGCCAGTTGGCGCAAATTATAAGGAGATAACATGAAGTTATTCAAAGCGACCATTACTGCATTATTAGGGCTAGCCATCGCTATGCCTACAATCGCGAAAGAAGATGTTGCCACACCCAATGTAGATCAAATCAAAGAACGAGGCACTTTGCGCGTTGGTATGTCAACATTTGTACCTTGGGCAATGCGCAACAAGCAAGGTGAGTTAATCGGTTTTGAAATCGATGTTGCCAAACGCTTAGCAGAAGATTCAGGTTTGAAAGTGGAATTTGTACCGACCGCGTGGGATGGCATTATTCCCGCACTACTGGCGAAAAAGTTCGACGTGATCATCGGTGGCATGTCGGTCACGCCCGAGCGTTCCAAAAGCGTGTTGTTTACTGAACCCTATTCACACTCCGGTGTTCAAGTAGCAGCAAATAAAAAACTGGCTTCTGGTTTTAGCGAGTTTTCGGACTTTGACTCACGACGCGTAAAAATAGCGGCCCGTCGCGGCGCATTCACCGTTCAAGTCGCCAGAGAAACCTTCCCGAAAGCGAAGATTCTGCAATTTGATGATGACGCTCAAGCGTTCCAAGAGGTGCTGAATGGTAACGCCCACGCGGTCATTGCTTCTAGCCCAAAACCAGAACATGAGACAGTGAAACACAGCGACAAACTATTCCTTCCATTCTCTGAGCGATTATCAAAAGGTAACGAAGCCTTTGCAGTTCGCTTGGGGGAAGAAGATAAAAAAGCCTTTTTCAATAAATGGATTGAAGCAAGAACCCAAGATGGATGGTTAAAACAACGTTATGAATACTGGTTCTCGACATTAGATTGGCAAGATCAAGTCGCGCAAGGTCAGTAATCTGAGTGGCTCGTGGTCTTCGCGAGCCTATACTTTCCAATCATCCATTTTACTTTTTCATCATCTATCGGAGTCAAATTTTTGGGCGAACAAACCACCACTCGCACAGTACCCACTAATTCCAACACAGGTTCCTTTCTATCGCGGTTAAACACGCTAGATTGGGTACTGCTTATTATCTGTGGTATTGGTGGCGTTTGGCTGTACCATCGCTCCACTGTTGGTGTGCATTATTTGTGGCAGTGGAAAGAGGCGTTTGAACTACTTTTTACGCCAAGAGCCGATGGTGGTTTGCCCTACTTCTTCCAAGGTTTGATTTCGACGTTAAGGCTCAGTATTTGGGGCATCAGCTTCGCACTAGTACTTGGCACCTTATTGGGCTTAGCGCGCTTCTCTCGCTCCGTTTGGTTGCGCACACCTGCTAATGCGTTTATCCAATTGGTGAGAAACATTCCGCCGCTGGTGTTTGTTTTCATCTTCTACTTTTTCATTTCCAACCAATTGATCCCATTACTCGGTTTGGAAGATATTCTACGAAACTATAACAGCGAACCAAATGCGCTACAGAGCTTTCTTTTTGGGCCTTATAACCTTTGGGAAAATCTTGCCTCTGGCGTGTTATGCGTCGGCCTACTCTCTTCTGCCTACGTTGCAGAAGTGGTGCGTGCAGGTTTACAAAGTATCGACCAAGGACAGTGGGAAGCGGCAGATTCATTGGGCTTGTCTCGGTGGGTGAAATACCGATTCGTTATCGCGCCGCAAGTGCTCAAAGTCATCACCCCAGCACTTGCAGGTCAAACCATCTCTTTGGTGAAAGACACCTCCATCGTTTCGCTAATTTCTATACAAGAAATGACTTTCGTTGGGACAGAGATGGCAAACTCATCAGGATATATCTTTGAAATTTGGCTGATTGTCGGCCTTGCTTACTTTTTGATTTGTTTCGGGTTGTCACTTATTTTTCGCTACATTGAAGCAAAATCGGAATCCATTTCAAATTAACTCAACCGTATATGTAATTAGACACATTTGAATCTTCAAATCAGAATTGCATCCTGTTACATTGAAAAGATGCTAAATTTTCGGCGTTTTTCATGGAGTTAAAGAATCAATCGGACTACGAGCGATACATTAAGCAAGATGATCTTGGTGAATATTACGTAGTTCTCAATCAATTCACTTTTCACAGTGTTTATCAGCCGATTTTTGATAAGCACCAGCGTATTATTGGAATGGAAGCTCTACTGCGAATTCGTGGCATTGATGGTTCGTTAATTCGTCCTGATGTATTTCTGGCCAACAATGGCCTCGATCCCTACTTTCGATTGTGTGTTGAGTTTTTATCCAGAGCAATGCACATTCGAAATTTTGCACACTGTTTCGCAGGAACGCCTATCAAACTGTTTCTCAATGTCATGCCTCAAACCCTACTCACCCTAACCAAAGACATGGGCTTTAAAGACAACGGCCTGCTTTACAAGCGCCTTTCCGACCTTGGTATGAGCCCATCAGGCGTGGTGTTTGAAGTAGTCGAAGAGTCATGCGGTGATACTGATTTACTGATCAAAGCCGTACAGTTAATGAGAGCGAATGGCTTTATCTTTGCTATCGATGATTTTGGCGCTCAACATTCTGATATCGCACGTGTTCAGCAGCTCTGCCCTGACATCATAAAAATCGATCGCTCCTATCTACTTGATTACTGCCCCGGAGAAACCTTTTCCATACATAGCGCCGTTGAGCTCGCGGCTCATATGGGAGCAAAAGTGATCATAGAAGGGGTAGAAGAAGACGTGCAGCTGCAAGCGATGTATCAACTTGATTTAGATTATTACCAAGGCTTTTACTTAGGTAAGCCTTGCGCCATTCATCACTGGACCGATAGCCTAAACATTGAGACGACAGTGCATTGACACTACCCCCTTACGATACAGTAAAACCAAAAAAGCGTCGATATATACTCGGCGCTTTTGGGTTTTGCTTGGCGATGACATGCCTAGCTAGGTATTAATTTGCTTAGAAAAAGTCAATAGAGTTACGTCCGCTCTTCGGATCACGAGTCGATTGCGGCTTTTCAGCTTTCTTACCTTTCTTCGCCGATTGCGACAGCGCGTTTTGTTGTGCTTTCCGCTCTTTATGCGCTGCTTTTCGGCCTGTTGACTTAGGTCCAGAGCCTTTATCTGACTTGCTTTGGCGAGATTTCTCTTTACGTGCAGATTGCGCTTCTTTCTTCGCTTTCTTTTCCGCTTTTTGCTCTGCCGTTTCAGGTTCAGTTACTGGCGCATCGCAAACCACAACATAATATTCCTGGTTAAACTCAAAAAAGTCACCATCATACATCTTGCGGCGCTTACGTGTTTCTAGCTCACCATTCACCGCGACGTAACCTTCTTCGATGATATGCTTTGCTTCGCCGCCACCGCTGACCAAGTTCGCGATTTTAAAAAGCTTGTACAGTTCGATCGGATGCGCATCAACGTCGATGCCAATTGCTTCGATCTCAATCTCTTCGCCTTCTAAATACTCTTCGTGGTCGTAATCTTGGGTCATGTTACTTACTCTTACTATTTGATGCCCTGAAGTTTAAACGCAATGCTTAAAAATAGAAACCTCTGCCGATGCTCAATCACCGATTAGCCTTGGCATTTGAGCACCTCTTAACCCATTTAACTTGTCGCTCGTTAGCTTGTATATCGATGCGTAGCTCAAACGAAGCTGCAATTACGCAACCTGAAGGTATATACTCTTCAAGTTATTGTTGAAAAGAGCGAATACTTTGTCTCAACCAAGTAGAATTACCTTTGTCACGGCTAACTTGTTTAATTTTGTCGCACCTCCTGATGCCTACTATGATTTCGAAAACATCTACTCGTTAGAGCAATGGCAAGACAAACTTGCTTGGACGCAACGCCAAATTGAAAAACTCGAAGCTGACGTGATTGGCTTACAAGAAGTGTTCAGTCTCGAGAAGACTCAGGCATTCTTTTCAACCATCGGCTACCCCTACTTTGCGACCGTTGACACCCCACATGTAGAGGATGAGTACATTTACTCAAGCCCTGTTGTGGCAATCGCATCTCGGTTTCCAATCGAAAAAGTACAAGCGGTAGAGTTTGACTTAGCAACACTTGAGCCTTTTGGAGTGAATGTTGCTCCAGAGTTCAGTCGCAAACCTATCTATGCGCAAGTGATACATCCTGTACTCGGCCATATCGCCGTTTACGTGACGCACCTAAAATCTCAACGCCCAGCCGACTCAGAACAACCAGAAACGTCTAGCACGATTATTGGGCGCTGGTTATCCACCCAGCAAAGAGGTTGGGAAGCTGCGATGTTAAGAGACGCGATGCAAAAAAGGTATAGAAAGGAGCCAATGCCAACGGTGTTAATGGGTGATATGAATCAACCTATCACTCCAACCAGTGTTAATAGCGCATTAGTATCCAATGCTGGTGACAGCGTCACTGAATTGCAACTCAAAGATGGATGGTCATTACAAAGTGACGCTCTGAAGGATGAACGCCCCGCTACGCATTATCATTTTTCCACTGGGAATGTGCTCGACTATATCTTGCTCTCTCAAGAGTTTGACACCTTATCAGATATATCGGTTGCCGAGGTTGTTGATTATCAGGTGTCTAACCAACATCTGATCAACCCGATTTATGACAGAGATAAAAACGCCAGCGACCACGCATTTGTGGCGCTGACGGCTGAAGTAAAGCTTTGAGCAACCTATTTAGTTACTTAGTGACGTTTCACAATTTTACGCGGGATAAGTTCTACGCCAGGCTTGTAACGCTTAGCGGAAGCGTTGAGTGCTAACTCCATTGCGCTGTCCGCGATCAACTCAAACTGTTGAGGCAAAGAGTTGATTTTCACAGGCAAGAAGTCCAGCAGTCGATTATCACCAAATGTCGCTAAACGCACCTTTCCCATCAGTTCTGGTTTTTCTAGCATTACATCCAACACACCTTCTAACAGTGTGTATGACATTGTAACAATGGCATCTGGCAATGCGTTATCTGTTAACCATCTCTCTAAGACTTTCTTGCCTTCTTCTCGAGAGAAGTGCTGCCCATAACCCACTGTTGCCGTTTTGCCACCTTGTTGAGAAGCGGATAGAAAACCGAGCTCACGCTCTTTTGAAACTTGAAGATCTTGCAATGCGCCGATTAAGCCAATGGACTTTATATCCTCGGACAGTACTGACTGAGTGAGTTCAAGTGCGGCGTCAAAATCTTCGCTGATGACACAACAAAAGTGCTCATCATCCATTGGGCGGTCTAGCGCGATAACTGGCGTACCAGAATTTTGCAACTTAAGATAATACTCGTTTGCAGTGGGCATACCACTTGCCACAAACAACGCATCAATGCGACGACTGACTAACGCTTCCGCCACCTTTTGCTCTGTATCAGGATCATCATCAGAGCAGCCAATTAAAATTTGGTACCCTGCTTTACGCGAGTTTTGTTCAATCAGTTTTGCAAGACGCGCATAACTGGTGTTTTCTAAGTCTGGGATGATAAGCCCAAATGAGCGTGAATTACCTGCTCGCAAAGAAGACGCCGCATGATCTGGCTTATAATTGTATTCTTCTACAACGGCCATCACTTTCTTCTGAGTCTTCTCGCTGATGCGATATTTCTGCGCTTTTCCGTTAATCACATAGCTTGCAGTTGTCTTAGAAACGCCTGCTAATTTGGCTATTTCATCCAGTGTCATATTCTAAACCTTATTCTGTGCGCGCGATCATATTAATACATCAGCGATCTTTCGATAAGTTGAATTATAAGCTGAACCGATTCAGTATAAAAGCTGAAAGGATTCAGCAAAACTTAAAAATTGACGTAAATCACCTGAATACACAACAAACCAATTTGTAGGCTAGGCTATAGGACAGCGCCAAAGACTCATTTGTTAACGTCAGTTTTTAAAATAGTTTTTCTGAGTCTTTTAAAAAATTTACCAATAAGCTGAATCGATTTAGCTTGAAAAATAGAATGGTTTGAGGAGTGATAAGCTCTCAGAAGAAGCAGCGTTCAACTTCTCACACAGAATACATTTTTAAATTGATACCTTAAGGCTGGAGAAGCACCATGCTTAAGCTAAATAAGAACGACATTACCCTCTCGCAATCAGCGACAGATAAGTTTGCAGCAATCAAGAATATTGCGCAAAGCCTGACAGACAAAGGCCTTGTTGAACAAGGTTATGTGGAAGGCATGCTAAACCGTGAAAACCAAAACTCAACGTTTTTGGGGAACGGTATTGCTATCCCACATGGCACGACTGACACTCGCTCAATGGTGAAAACAACGGGTGTTGCTGTGCACCACTTTCCACAAGGTGTCGACTGGGGCGATGGTAACACGGTATTCGTCGCTATCGGCATTGCAGCTAAATCTGATGAGCACCTTGGCATTCTTAAACAGCTAACGAAAGTGCTAGGCGCTGACGGCGTAGAAGAACGCCTACGTAATGCAAAAAATGAAGACGAGATTATTTCCCTGCTCCACGGTGATGTTCAGCTTGAAGCAGACTTTGACGCCTCTTTAATTCAACTTATGTTCCCTGCGAGCGATATGCTACAAATGAGTGCTGTTGCTGGTGGTCTTTTGAAAAACACGGGCTGTGCTGATAACGAGTTCGTTGCTGATCTCGTTACCAAACAACCAACTCACTTAGGTAATGGCCTTTGGTTAATTGGCAGTGACAAACATGTAACTCGCACAGGCGTGTCATTTGTCTCGACGGCAAACGACTGCGAATATGAAGGTCAAAAAGTGCGTGCACTTGTCGCGTTTGCGGCATGTAACAATGCTCACCAGCCTATCCTAAAAACGCTTTCTAATATTGTGTTTAACAATGAGCACGGCAAGCTTTTAGATGCATCAGTAGAACAGATTCTTGCTTTGTTTAAAGGTGAAGAAGTCACAGCCGCATCTTCAGAAGAAGGCAATACCGCTGTATTTAAAATCAAAAACTCTCATGGTTTACATGCTCGTCCGGGTGCAATGTTAGTGGCGGAAGCGAAAAAATTTGAATCCACCATTCGCGTTGCCAACCTAGACGGTGATGGCAAAACAGTAAACGCGAAGAGCCTAATGAAAGTCATTGCGCTTGGCGTTAAGCACGGTCATCAACTTCAATTTACTGCGGAAGGCCCTGATGCACCGCAAGCCTTGGAGTCTATCGGGAATGCCATCGCTTCTGGCCTTGGTGAAGGTTAAGGAGCCGATATGACGAACAAAACAAGTAAAGTTGTCACTATTACGCTCAACCCGGCATTGGATTTAACAGGTTCAGTAAATGAGCTAAACGTTGGTTCCGTGAGCCTAGTGCAGCAAAGCAATCTCCATGCTGCAGGTAAAGGTGTCAACGTAGCAAAAGTGTTGAGCGATTTAGGCGCAGATGTCACGGTTACCGGCTTTCTTGGTAAAGATAACCCTGAGCTATTCCATCAGCTTTTCAATGACATCGGCGTTAAGAATGAGTTTGTAGAAGTACAAGGTGCCACTCGTATCAACGTCAAGCTCGTTGAGGCTAGTGGCAACGTTAGTGACATTAACTTCCCTGGTGTTCAAGTAACGGCTGACGAAATTGCTCGCTTTGAGGAGACGCTATTCCGTCTCGCAAAGACTCACGATTACTTTGTGCTTGCAGGTAGCTTACCTGGAGGCGTAACCGCCGAACAATGTGCTGCGTGGATAAAAGCACTACATCAACAAGGCAAAAAGGTGTTGTTCGACAGCAGTAAAGCCGCATTGAAATCAGGTATTGAGGCTCACCCATGGTTGATTAAGCCTAACAATGAAGAACTTGGTGATTTTGTTGGCGAATATCTAGAAACACCAGAACAATGCCAAGCCGCCGCGCAAACACTGAGTGACAAAGGCATCGAGAACATTGTTGTGTCGATGGGCGCTGACGGTGTGATGTGGCTAAACCAAGGCAAATGGCTTCGTGCACAACCCCCTCGAATGAATGTGGTAAGCACCGTTGGCGCAGGCGATACGCTAGTTGCTGGCTTGTGTTGGGGCCACATGCAACTGATGCCGAAAAACGATTTATTGCGCTTCGCTACAGCACTTTCTGCCTTGGCAGTTAGTCAAGTCGGCGTAGGGCTAACCAGTCAGGAAGAACTGGAGAACATCAAGCAGCAAACTGAAGTTAGCGAGCTTTACCCTATTACAAACTTAGAACAAAACTAAGGAACAGAAGGTTATCGTATGAATATTGCCATTATTACTGCCTGTCCGAGCGGTGTTGCAAATAGCATCCTTGCGGCAGGGTTACTAGAACAAGCAGCCGCAAAATTAACCTGGAATCCAAAAATCGAATGTCAATCAAGTGTGGTTGAACCTACACTGCTGACGGAAGCTGACGTTGAACAAGCAGAAGTCATTATCATTGCGGCAAATACTAGCGTGGATACTTCTCGTTTCGTAGGGAAAAAGGTTTACCAAGCGGAAATCAGCGAAGTAGCAAAAGACGCAACTGCGTTTCTCCAGCAGGCGGTTGAAAACGCCACTTTACTTGAAAAAGCAACCACACTTGCAGCCCCTATCACTCCTGAAGCAACATCAGCAGCGAAGAAAATTGTCGCAATCACCGCTTGTCCTACTGGCGTTGCGCATACCTTTATGGCAGCAGAAGCGCTAGAAGAAGAAGGCAAACGCCGTGGCCATCAAATCAAGGTGGAAACTCGTGGTTCAGTTGGTGCGAAAAACCAACTGACAGATCAAGACATCGCAGACGCTGATCTAGTGATCATTGCTGCAGATATCGAAGTGCCACTTGACCGCTTCAACGGCAAAAAGATGTACCGCACGAAAACAGGCCCAGCTCTGAAGAAAACACCCGAAGAGATGGACAAAGCATTCGAGCAAGCCACGATTTACCAACATTCAGGTTCTGCAAATTCTGCTTCGGCAGCGGACGAGAAGAAAGGCGCTTACAAACACTTGATGACAGGGGTATCGCACATGCTGCCTGTGGTTGTCGCAGGTGGTTTGATCATCGCCCTATCGTTCGTGTTTGGTATTGAAGCATTTAAAGAAGAAGGTACGCTAGCAGCAGCGTTGATGAACATTGGTGGTGGCTCTGCATTCGCATTGATGATTCCTGTTCTTGCGGGTTACATCGCGTTCTCAATCGCTGACCGTCCAGGTCTGGCTCCTGGTCTTGTTGGCGGTATGCTAGCGAGTTCAACGGGTGCTGGTTTCCTAGGTGGTATCGCTGCTGGCTTCATTGCCGGTTACGCGGCGAAGCTCCTTGCGGACAAAGTAAAACTCCCACAATCGATGGAAGCGCTTAAACCAATTCTGATCATTCCATTTGTAGCAACACTGTTCACTGGCCTTGTGATGATCTACATCGTAGGTGGCCCAGTTTCAGGTATCATGAACGGCCTGACTGACTTCCTAAACAACATGGGATCTGACAGTGCAGTTCTGCTAGGTATTATCCTTGGTGCGATGATGTGTTTCGACCTAGGTGGCCCAGTCAACAAAGCCGCTTACGCATTTGGCGTCGGTCTATTGGCTTCGCAAACTTACGCGCCAATGGCAGCAATCATGGCTGCTGGTATGGTTCCTGCGCTAGGTATGGGTTTAGCGACCTTCATTGCGAAGAACAAATTTGAACAAAATGAACGTGAGGCTGGTAAAGCATCATTTGTATTGGGCCTGTGTTTCATCTCTGAAGGCGCAATTCCATTTGCCGCCAAAGATCCAATGCGTGTGATTCCATCTTGTATGGCAGGTGGCGCGCTTACTGGTGCCCTATCCATGCTGTTCGGTGCAAAATTAATGGCACCACACGGCGGTCTGTTCGTACTGTTAATCCCTAACGCCATTTCACCAGTGTTAATGTACTTAGTGGCTATCGCAGCTGGTACAGCAGTAACTGGCTTTACTTACGCTTTCTTAAAAAGCAAAGCAGAAGCCAAACAAGAAGTCGCGGCATAAACAGAATTACTCCGCTTAACAATGCCACCCTCGAATTTGGCATTCAGCACCTCCCTTTAATTCCGGTTAAGGGAGGTGTTTTTTATTCCGCAGCCGGAACGGCAACAATGTCTACTTCCCCACTGTTCATATCCACCGTCGCTTTATAAGTACTATGCGGATCACCGTAATGTTTAAAGGTGAAGTTGTATACATTGGCCGGCGTCCACAAAGTTTTCGAATCAGCGGGCATAATGTCATAGCCATCTTGCTGATAAAGCTCTGTCGCCATTACATTCGCAATTGCCGCCTGCTGGTTTGAGTCACGATCCACCTTTGGCTCCAAAGAAGGGTTACTCGGGTAAGATTCACCGTTGTAACTCATGAGTCGATATGAGCCATTACTCCAAACGATGAAATCTTGCCAGCCATTGCTGTAGCTATCTGCAAGTACAATAGGCGAGCGAGTGACAGACATTCGATTGATAACGTTCCCCTCATTATCAAACATATAAGCTGCACAACCACCGCTGCCACAGAAATAACGGTGCTGTAGCAATACAATGTGTTCTGCATTGCCATCGCTGTTTAAGTCGGCGCTACCCGATAGATAACGTAGATTGTCTTGTTCGAGTGAAAGCCCTTCAGGCGCTAAAACCTTGCTATCAATCCAGTTGGAGATGACTTCAGTGCTAACGCTGTTGATTTTAGGAACGGCTTGCTTAGCCTCTTCTGTAGTCATACTGTCTGTCGTAGTACAGCCGACCAAGGTGAAAGAACCGACGAAGAAGAGTCCGTGTAATACGCGCTTGTTCATGTTATCTCGCTCTTTGATGTATCGTTCCATCAGTATACGCATGATTTGCATTGCATTCGTAAGAAAATCATTAGAATCAAGTAAATGAATGGATTGGTGTACATTGGTAAGATCAAAAAAGCCCTGAAGAAAACCTTCAGGGCTAGGCAGGAAGCTGGCAAATAGCCAGGAGTCCCTATGCAGTGGTCGGTTTTACCCTAAACAGAATCGCAAACATTACTGGCACTACAATCAGTGTCAGTACTGTAGCAAAACCAAGACCTGCCATAATCGTTATTGCCATCGATCCAAAGAAGGCATCGAAGACGAGTGGAATCATCCCCAAGATGGTCGTCAGAGCAGCCATACTTACCGGACGAACACGACTGATCGCACTATCGACAATCGCGAGGTAAGGCTCTTTCCCTGACTCCAACTCAAGGTTAATTTGATCAAGCAACACAATACCGTTTTTCAAAATCATCCCACTTAGGCTCAGCAAACCAAGGAATGCTGTAAAGCTGAACGGCATATTCGTGGTGAGCAAACCAAAAGCAACACCAATGATCGCCAACGGAACGGTGAACCAAATGACCAACGGCTTTTTAATTGAGTTAAACAGCAAAATAGTAATGATGAACATCAACAAGTAACCCATCGGCAACGAACCAAACAGACCTTCTTGCGCATCTTTCGATGATTCATACTCACCACCCCATGTAATTTCGTAACCTTCTGGAATATGCAGTGCCATCACTTTAGGCTGCACACGCGCAAACAAGCTTGCCGCCGTGTCGTCGCTCAACACATCGTGGTCAGCGAGCACAGTTAACGTGCGCTTTCGGTCACGACGCTGAATTAGCGGCTCGCTCCAATCCAATTTAACGCCATCAATCACTTGGTCGACCGGAATATACGTTTGCAGTGATGGGCTCCAAATGGTCACGTTTTGTAGTGATTCAAAGTCCACGCGTTCTTCTTCAGGAAGGCGTGTCATAATTGGCAAAGTGTGTGTACCATCACGTAAGTAACCCAACGTGCTACCACCAAACGCCATTTGCAGTGTGCTTGAAAGATCTTCTTTCGAAATGCCCAAGCGACGAGCTTTAGACTCATTGAAAACAGGCACAAGCTCCTTAGTACGCTCTCGCCAATCGTGACGAATGTTTCGGGCACCAGGGTCGGTATGAAGGATATCTTCCACTTGTACCGCCAAGTCACGTAAAACTTGTGGGTCAGGGCCAGTAATACGCGCTTCGATCTTAGACGCTGGTGAAGGGCCAAATTCCATCAATTTAAACTGGAACGTAGGCGCATCAAATGTTTTCGCCAGATTCGCATCTAACTTGTGCAACAAACCGAACATGTTCTCACGATCAGTGGCGCGAACTTGGAACTGGGCGTAAGCTTCGTAGCTTTTCTCCGGCTGGTAAGTCAGAGCGAAACGCTGCAAACCCTGCCCAATTGAAGCAGAAACAAAGTCAATATCATCTTGCTGACGAATGTAGCTTTCGACCTCTTCAGCTTTTTTGATCGTTTCGCGGATGTCCGTACCTTCTGGCATCCACATATCAACGTAAAACATCGGCGTATTGGATGGTGGGAAAAACTGCTGTTTTACATTACCAAATGCCACGACAGCACCCACTAATAGCGCGACCATGCCAGCAACCGTGAGCCAACGGAATCGCAGTGCGAATTTCAGCGATGCGCCAAATACAACAAACAGCCAACCTTTGTAGGGATCTTCTTCGTTAGTATCTTGGCCCTTGTCCTCTTCTTTCAACAATAGATCTGCGAGGAATGGCGTCAGCGTAATAGCGGTAATCCAGCTCAAAAATAGTGAGAAACACAGCACCCAGAATAGAGAGCCCATGAATTCACCCGTTGCATCTTGCGACAAACCGATAGGTGCAAAAGCCGTAATCGCAATGATGGTTGCGCCAAGCAAAGGCCACTGTGTTTGCTTTACAATATCGACGGCCGCTTGAACTTTAGTGCGCCCTTTTTTTAGGCCAACCAAGATGCCTTCCACGACCACAATCGCGTTATCAACCAGCATACCCAGAGCAATAATTAACGCGCCAAGAGAAATACGGTGCAGCTCGATATTGTTGTAGTTCATCAAGATGAAGGTACCGAACACCGTCAATAACAGCACGACGCCAATGATGACACCACTGCGTAATCCCATCGTAAACAGCAGAACGATGATAACGATCGCCACAGCCTCTGCTAGGCTAATCACAAACGCTTTAACGGACTCATCCACTTCATTGGCTTGGTTGTAAAAGTAGTTCATATCGATGCCAGCAGGCTTGATAGACTCAAGGCTCGCAAGCTCCGCATCCAAACGTTCGCCAACCTCAACCACGTTCACACCTGACGCAAACGAGATACCGATATTAATTGCTTTTTGACCGTTAAAGAGTACGACGTTGCTTGGCTTCTCTTGGATACCACGAGAAATCGTTGCTACATCTTTTAGACGAATTAGGTTCCCAGTGTCACGACCATGAATGATCAAGTTTTCTAGCGCTTCTACGGTGTTTAAGGTACCACTTGGACGAATGACAAGGCTTTCGCCATTGATCATCACTTCCCCTGCTGAAACCACATTATTTTGTTGGTTCAACAAGCTCGCAACCACGTTCATGTCTAAGTTCAATGCCGCAAGGCGGTCAAGTGAGATCTCAACGAATAACATTTCTTGCTGATCGCCCGTGATATCCACCTTTCCTACGCCATCAACCAGCTCGATTTCACGAGTCAGGTAATCAGCATAGCGTTTTAGCTCGACATAATCGTAATCGTCACCAGTGAGCATCAGCATCACGCCATAAACGTCACCGAAATCATCAATGATCTGCAAAGATTGTACGCCCTGAGGCAAAGTTGGTCGCAAGTCATTAATTTTACGGCGCATTTCATCCCAAATTTGCGGCAGTTCATCAGGACCATAGTCCATTTCCATACTGACCGTGATTTGAGACATACCATCAGAAGACGTAGAGGTAATTTTGTCTATATAAGGCAGTTTTCGAATCTCTTTTTCTAAAGGATACGTCAGCTCTTCTTCAACCTCTTTCGACGTCGCGCCAGGGTATGTTGAAATGATCATGGCATCTTTAATCGTAAATGCCGGGTCTTCTAGTCGCCCAAGCTCCAAAAACGACGTTAGACCACCAACAGCAAGGATAATAATAAACAACCAGCTGATGACTTTATTTTTTATTGAGTACTCAGCAATGTTCATTATTGTTTATTCTCCACAACATCCACATGTTTACCTTCACGTAATTTACGTAGGTTTGAATTAATCAGAACGTCGCCTTGCTTAACTCCTGACGACACAATGGCTCCGTTGCCATTCACTTGGGAAATCATCACAGGCACCCGAGTGACAACGTCACCCTCTTTTTTCCATACAAAGAACTCATTCTCTTCGCTGCCCGCTTGAAGCGCCGTTACTGGAATACTGTAACCATCGATGGAGGTAATCCCCGCCTTAACCATATCGACCAGAACACTGACGCTGGTTCCCGGTAGAATCTCTGCTTTTGGCTGTGGCATCGTCAAATACATTTCGTAAGTTTGAGTTTCGGAATTAGGCTCACTTGTGTGCTCTAAATAGTCCAAAGCAAATGTGTCATTAATGCCGGAGAAAGTTGCTCTAGGCTTGTAACTCATGTTGTCTGAATTTGGGTCCACCATAGCGAGAACATTGTCGGAAAGCTCAATACGCACGTACACCAAATCGTTTTGGTATAGGTTCAACACCGGCTCTCCAACTGCCACACGTTCAAAACGCTCTTTGAAAACGTCCGACACTTTACCGGCGAACGGGGCAAATAAACGGGTGTAGTTCAATTGATTGGTGGCGTTATAGAAATTAGCCTCTGCCAACTCTTTATTAGCCGTTAGCTCATCAAGCTCGGCCTTTGAGATCATCTGACGTGCGTGTAGGTCTTCGCCGCGTTTGAGCTGACGAATCGCCAGTGTATATTGCGCTTCTGCGTCATTTACGGCTTGCTTTTCTTTACTGTCATCCAGCTTTGCGATCATTTGGCCTTGCTTAACAACGTCGCCCGCTTTCACCAACACGTGTTGAATTTCTCCCGCGCGGCGGAATGCCATAGGTGTTTGCTCTGCTGGTACAACTATTCCTTTAAAAGCTCGATATTGGCTTTGTACCGGCGCATCCACAGAGACAGTCGACACAAAAAGCGACTGCTCGACGACAGCTTGGTTTTCATTTTTGCAACCCGTTAAAACTGCAAGCGCAATTGCAGAGATCGTAAATAGAGATCGTTTCATTAAATGCCTCCCTCACGAACCCAAGCTTTCACGACTTGTCCTTCGACCAGTCGCTCAACGCCAGCAACAACAACGTAATCATTGTTATCAAGCCCTGCTTTCACACCTCCAGAGGCATCAAGAGACACTGTGACTTTATTAACTTGCTGTGTGTTTCTGTCCATTACCCACACTTCGCCTTGCGTCTCTTTTTTGTTTACCCAAGCAGATTGAGGCAACGTCATCGCGTCCGATAGATGTTGTTTAGCTATGTGCACCTGCCCTGTCATACCTGTTAGCAAATTGCGATCTTCTGGTCGAGTGATGGTTACGATCGCCTCATAACTGTTGGTATCGATATTTGGCTGAGTCGAAATTTCTTTAAATTTTCCAGGGATACGTTTTCCTGGCTCGCTATCCATCGTCACCCACATATCGGAGTTTTGCAGTGACTCAAGTGATACGGATTCCGCATAACTGACTGGCAGTGTGAACGACACATCTAAGGTCGTGTTATCGATAAGATTCAGGATCTCTTGCTTCTCTGCGACCACTTGAAACGGGTTGACATAGGTGTATGACACGATGCCATCAAAAGGTGCGTGAATCTTGGTATAACTCAAATCTGTTTTGGCTTGTTCGTAGTTTGCCAATGCCGCTTTATATTGAGTTTCTTTCTGGTCGTACTCATCTGTACTAATCAGCTTTTTTCCATAAAGGTTTTTCGCGCGCTCCCATTGCGTTTTTGCTAACGCGAATTGTGCTTGAGAGGCGTCTAACGCAAGCTGAAGATCTTTAGGGTCTAACGTTGCAAGCACTTCACCTTTTTTTACCTCTTGGCCCATGCGAACAAGTAATTCATCGACCTCACCACCAACCTGAAAAGAAAGCTGTGCGCGATGTGTCGCATCAATACGCGCTAAAAAGGCATGCGAGTCTTCAACTTCTAGATCTTTCACCGCCAGTAATTTTACAGGTTTGATTAAAGGTTCAGACGGCTCGGAAATGGCTTTGTTACACCCAGTTAGCATGCCAGAGAGACTTAATGTCACCACAGCACCAACTAAAGTGCGCTTTAAATATTGTTTTCGCACCCGCTTTCTCCGTAGGTTTTATTTATTACACAGCCGTGCAGTATATGCAGAATTTGAAATCGATCAATATATTTCCCATATGGAAAGCAAATTAATTAGTCAAAGCGTCCGGTTTCTGGTAAAAGTAAGCGCGTTGATTAATATTCGGGAAAATTCGAACTATGAATGAAAGAAAGCAGGGGCGTAGAAGTGCTGAAGCCGCAGAACAAACTAAGTGTCTGATCCTTAAGGTGGCAGCAGATATGTTTTGTGAACTTGGTTACGAGCGTGTCTCACTGCGCAATATCAGTGAAAAGGCTGGTGTTTCACATAGTTTGATCCGTCACCACTTCGGCAGCAAAGAGAAGATTTGGCAAGCGGTTAGCGACGCGATGGATGAATTCATGCAGTGCTATATGGCTGAATTAATCAATGAGATGCCTGAGAACACACCTTCGAATAGAAAAATTTATCTGTTTATGGTTCGCATGCTGGCATTTGCGCTCGTTAATCCTCACCCAGTACAGATGATCGCTGATGCTATTCGCCAAGGCGATGATGGTGCCCTGCTGCAGTATTTCTTAAAGTCAAAAGATGAGTTTGCTGCGATATTTACCGGAATTTTTGAGCAGTACAACAGTGAAAACCCTAACGCCCAATTTGATCAGTGGGAATCAAAGTGGCAGATGTTGATTTTTGCACATGGTGCAATCAGTCTTACTCCGATGATGCAAGAGACATGGCCTGACATCGCTGATAATCGCGAAAAAATGCTGATCAAACATTGGGAGCTGTTCAATACGATCATGGCGTCTCAGTTTGGGATTGCAAAAGAAGACATGATTCATCCGGAAAAACTTGAAGATATCGTTATCGACATGTGTTGTACAATCGACAAAGCGGTCGGATAAGGCTGCAGAAACTACGATAACTTCCAAGCGTATATATAAAGCCGATATACATAAAAATGCCGAGCTAGAAAGCTCGGCATTTTTGCTTGTTTCTTGCCTCGCGAATACGCGAAGAATGACAATAATGAGTAACCTAACCGCGGTAGTAACGTTGCGGTACAAACGGCATTTTCTCAACCGTCATTGGTAGCATTTTTCCGCGTACTTCAGCGAACAATTCGGTACCAATCGCAGCAAGATCAGCACGCACATAACCCATTGAGACAGGCTTACCTGCATTTGGACCCGCAGTGCCGCTGGTTACAACGCCAATTTTAACCCCATCAGCATCAAACAATTCCGCGCCTTCACGGACTGGTGCTTTTGTTTGGCCAACCAAACCGACACGCTTGCGCGCCACATCTTTGGTCTCGATCTGCTTAAGAATAATATCCGCACCTGGGAAACCACCTTCACGTTCACCGCCGATACGACGAACCTTTTGGATGCCCCATAACAAGCTTGCTTCTACAGGCGTAGTGGTTGTGTCTAGGTCATGACCGTATAGGCAAAGACCACACTCAAGACGAAGTGAATCACGAGCACCAAGGCCAATCCATTCAACTTCCTCTTCCGCGGTCAGTTTACGTGCTAGTTCTTCTGCCTTGTCAGCAGGAACCGAGATCTCGTAACCATCTTCACCAGTGTAGCCACTACGAGAAACAATGCATTCGGCGCCTAAAATATCGACTTTACGAATATCCATGAACAGCATGTCAGAAACTTCTGGGGCAAAACGCGCCAATACAGCCGCTGCTTTAGGGCCTTGGATCGCAAGCAGAGCACGGTCTTCGATAATTTCTAACTCAACACCAGATGGCAAATGCGATTGTAGGTGTGCAATGTCTTGTTCTTTGCATGCCGCGTTCACAACCACAAAAAGATGATCGCCTAGATTAGCTACCATCAAGTCATCCATGATGCCGCCCTCTTCATTAGTGAAGAACGCATAACGCTGTTTACCAGACTCAAGATCCACAATATCCACTGGCACTAATGTTTCTAGGAACGCAGCTGCACCGTCACCAAGTAGGCGAAGTTGTCCCATATGAGAAACATCAAACAGACCTGCCGCATCACGAGTGTGTAAGTGTTCCTTTTTTACGCCTAGAGGATACTGAACAGGCATATCGTAACCCGCGAACGGGACCATTTTGGCACCAACTTCAACATGAAGTGCGTGTAGTGGTGTTTTCAGTAGTTCTTGAGTCATTTTCGTCTCCATTTAGATAGACCCGAGAATGCTATCGGCATTCGATGTGTTTCCAATAATAAACATGGCTCATTCTATTTTGCACGAACAAGACGTAGATCGACTTGCAAAAGTGTGACTCTTAACATTTTAATCACAACAAATCGTACAAAAAAAGCGCTTTAATGAGTACATTCTCATCAAAAAAGCGCCTTTTCATCATAACGATCAGCAACAGCAATCGTTTGCTTTCACTATAGGAAATTTACAACTATTTATCTCTATTTGGCTGTCACCCACAAAATGTGCGCATCTTCCTCGCTAACACTGGTCAACATATGTCCCATGTTCGCATCGTAATAGACGCTGTCGCCCTCGCTTAGAACAACAGGTTCGTAGAACTCAGAATAGAACATGACCTCACCAGATAAGATAAGCAGAAATTCTTCGCCATCATGACGAACCCAGTCTTTGTATTCATCAAAACTGCGAGCACGAATTTGGCTCTTAAACGGCATCATTTTCTTATTGGAAAGTTGAGTAGCGAGCAGCTCATGTTCATAAGTTTGCGTTGGGTGTGGTTTACCTTCATTCTTCTTGGTAACATCCCTACGCCCCGTTGCAACTTTTTTTCTAGGCGGCTCAAAGAGTTGCGGCATGTCAATTTGTAAGCCAAGCGCCAATTTTTGCATTGCTTGAAATGTCGGAGAAATCTGCTCATTTTCTATTTTACTCAGTGTAGAACGAGCAAGCCCTGTTCGCTGACTGGCTTCTTCTAGTGTAATACCAAGTTTTGAGCGGATATCCTTGATACGCTGACCCAGCTTTAATGGCTCGATATTTTGATCGTTTTGCTCTTTCGCTAACGTCATCGATGGGTATTCATCGTAAATACTTTCTGCCATAAATCCCTCTATAGATATCCTTATTTTTGTCCTACTAGCATTGTGCATGAAGCACATAGTGGATAAAAGTCCACCAAGTGAATTAAACCGTGCTCTTGTTAACAATTTTTGAAATCTTGTTTCCTATAGGAAATTTTTGGTTGATTGTTCCCGCCGCAGGCGCTATGTTACCAACTTGTTAGATGTAGAGATGCATATTTCCGTAAGAGATTGGTAAAGGAAACACGCAATCCGACGGAGTTTTTGCCCACATTTAGGGCCGGATGTTCACTCTGTTCTGCTATGCAGTTCAGCTGTTTGAGGACAAATGAACCACAACCGCAAATCATAATTCATCTATTGCGGGTTCATTTTAAGATTTGGAAGGTCAACTACCATGAATAAGAGTTACCCTAACCACAGCTTGGAAAACTTTTTCTCTACCAACCTCTCTGCGACAGATGATGCTGTCTTTGCTGGAATTCAGGCGGAATCCGCTCGCCAAAACGAACAAATCGAACTTATCGCTTCTGAGAACATTGTTTCTAAAGCGGTAATGCAAGCTCAAGGCACATGCCTAACAAACAAATACGCTGAAGGTTATCCAGGTCGTCGTTACTACGGTGGTTGTGAGCACGTAGATACAGTGGAAGCCATTGCCATCGAACGTGCGAAAAAACTTTTTAATTGCGAATACGCAAACGTTCAACCTCACTCAGGCGCTCAAGCAAATGGTGCGGTGAAACTGGCTCTTCTTCAACCAGGCGACACCATTCTTGGCATGTCTTTGGATGCTGGTGGCCACCTAACGCACGGTGCACGCCCAGCACTTTCTGGTAAATGGTTTAACGCAGTTCAATACGGCGTTGATCGCGAAACATTGGAAATCAACTACGACGACGTTCATGCACTTGCAGTAGAACACAAACCAAAGATGATCATCGCAGGTGGCAGTGCTATTCCACGCGTTATCGATTTTGCTAAGTTCCGTGAAATCGCTGACGAAGTTGGCGCAATTCTTATGGTCGATATGGCGCACATTGCTGGCCTTATCGCAACAGGTGCACACCCTAGCCCATTGCCACATGCGCATGTTGTGACAACCACAACACACAAAACATTGCGTGGCCCTCGCGGCGGTATGATTCTTACTAACCACGAAGACATCATTAAGAAAATCAACTCCGCCGTATTCCCTGGCCTACAAGGCGGCCCACTGATGCACGTTATCGCAGCAAAAGCGGTTGCATTTGGAGAAGCGCTTGGCCCTGAATTTAAAACTTATATTGATTCGGTGATCAATAACGCAAAAGTCCTAGCGGAAGTATTGCAAACTCGCGGTTGCGACATCGTAACTGGTGGCACAGACACGCACCTAATGCTGGTTGACCTTCGCCCTATAGGCTTGAAAGGCAACAAAGCAGAAGAAGCACTAGAACGTGCTGGGATCACATGTAACAAAAATGGCATCCCATTCGATACAGAGAAGCCTATGATTACATCGGGCATCCGTTTAGGAACGCCTGCGGGTACAAGCCGCGGCTTTGGCGCTGAAGAATTCAAACTCATCGGTAATTGGATTGGTGACGTACTGGATGGTTTGGTGAACAACCCAGAAGGTGACGCAGACGTTGAAAAACGCGTTCGCAAAGAAGTAAAAGAACTTTGCAGTCGCTTCCCTCTTTACCAATAAACGATTTTTTAAAAATCACAATAATTCCTGACAAGTTATTTGGAGATTAAGCAATGGACAAAACACTGAAGTTTACAGATAGCCACGAGTGGGTACGTGACAACGGTGACGGCACAGTAACACTTGGTATTTCTGAGCATGCGCAAGAAATGTTGGGTGACGTAGTATTCGTTGACCTACCAGACGTAGAAGACGAAGTAGAAGCAGGTGAAAGCTTCTCTTTGGTTGAGTCTGTAAAAGCAGCGTCAGATATCTACTCTCCTGTTACCGGTGAAATCGTAGAAATCAACGAAGAACTAGAAGACAGCCCAGAGCTAATCAACGAAGAACCGTACGAAGGTGGTTGGATTGTGAAAGTGAAGCTTTCAAACCCATCTGAGTTGGATGACTTAAAAGACGCGGAAGAATACCTAAACTCTATCGAAGAAGAGTAATTAGGATGTGACGAAAGCTGTTCCCTAGCCTGTTTAGAGAGCAGCTTTTTTTCTAGGTTCGGACGTATAATTAAATGTGTCACTAACGACCATTTCCGTTACCCGAGCCAAGGAGTAGGTAAAGGACAATGACTGAATTACTTCAAAGCCTCAGCACACAAAATGAGTTCGTTGGACGCCACAACGGACCAAGCAAATCAGACCAACAAAAAATGTTGGATGCCATCAACGCGGTAAGCCTTGACGCCCTCATCGAAGAAACCGTGCCTGCACAAATTCGCCTAGAACAACCAATGACGTTGGCAGAAGCGAAAAGCGAAGCAGACATGCTAGTGACGATGAAGCAGTTTGCTAAACAAAACCAAATTAAACGTACATTCATTGGCCAGGGCTACTACAACACGTTTACTCCAAACGTCATTCTACGTAACGTGCTAGAAAACCCTGGCTGGTATACTGCTTACACACCTTACCAACCTGAAATTTCTCAAGGTCGCTTGGAAGCCCTTTTAAACTTCCAACAAATGATCATCGACCTAACTGGTATGGAAATCGCGAACGCCTCATTGCTAGACGAAGCAACAGCGGCAGCAGAAGCAATGACTCTGTGTAAGCGCGCAGGTAAGAGCAAGAGTAACGTATTCTTTGTGGCTGACGATGTTCACCCACAAACGCTAGAAGTAGTAAAAACTCGTGCAAAATTCATCGGCTTTGAAGTTCTGGTTGGTTCGCTAGAATCCCTACCAGAGCAAGACGTGTTCGGCGCTTTAGTTCAATACCCAAGCACAACAGGTGAAGTTCGTGACCTAACGGACATCATCGCAAAAGCGCAAGCAAACAAAACGCTTGTCACTGTTGCGACTGACCTGCTTGCTTCTACCCTATTGAAGCCTGCTGGTGAAATGGGCGCAGACGTAGCAATCGGTTCTGCACAACGTTTTGGCGTTCCTATGGGTTACGGCGGTCCACACGCAGCATTCATGGCAACGCGTGACAAACACAAGCGTACCATGCCAGGTCGTGTTATCGGTGTTTCTATCGATACCAACGGTAACCAAGCACTGCGCATGGCAATGCAAACTCGTGAGCAGCATATCCGCCGCGAAAAAGCGACATCGAACATCTGTACCGCTCAAGCATTGCTTGCGAACATGGCGTCTTTTTACGCGGTTTACCACGGCGCAGAAGGTCTACGCACTATTGCTCGCCGTACACACCATATGACTGCGATTATAGCCGCTGGCCTAACCAAAGGCGGCTTTGAACTTGCTCATAACAGCTTCTTCGATACCATCACCATCAACACAGGTTCAAAAACAGAAGAGCTTTACGCAAAAGCACTTTCAGCAGACATCAACCTACGTCTACTACCTGGCAAGCTAGGTATTAGCTGTGACGAAACAACCACGATCGCTGATGTAGAAGCACTATTTGCAGTCTTTGGTGTAAAAGAAGACGTAGCAGCGCTATCGACGGAGATCGCAAGCAACGAGTTTGCGGCAATTCCAGAAGCGCTACGCCGCACAACAGAATACCTGACTCACCCTGTATTCAATACGCACCATAGCGAAACGCAAATGATGCGTTACCTGAAACAGCTAGAGAACAAAGACTTCTCGCTAACGCACGGCATGATCCCACTAGGCAGCTGTACGATGAAGCTGAACGCAGCAGCAGAGATGATCCCAATCACTTGGCCTGAGTTTGGTTCTATCCACCCATTCGCGCCAGCAGAACAAGCGGCGGGCTATGCAGCACTAGCGAAAGATCTAAAAGAGAAGCTTTGTGAGATCACAGGCTACGACGCATTC
Organism: Vibrio sp. E14; assembly: GCF_020515785.1. Lineage (NCBI taxonomy): Bacteria > Pseudomonadati > Pseudomonadota > Gammaproteobacteria > Vibrionales > Vibrionaceae > Vibrio > Vibrio sp. E14. The sequence goes on along the minus strand of NZ_JAHPJI010000001.1, from coordinate 759,005 downwards.
TCACTTCAGCCAAACTCTGGTGCATCTGGTGAGTATGCAGGTCTTATCGCGATTCAACGCTACCACGAAAGCCGTGGCGAAGGTCACCGCAACGTATGTTTGATCCCAAGCTCTGCGCACGGTACTAACCCTGCGACAGCCTCTATGGTGTCAATGAAAGTGGTGGTGATTAAGTGTGATGAAGAAGGCAACATCGACATCGATGACCTAGCAGCGAAAATCGAGAAGCACAAAAACAACCTATCAAGCATTATGATCACTTACCCTTCTACGCACGGCGTTTACGAAGAGAAAGTGAAAGAAGTGTGTGAAATGGTTCATGCCGCTGGCGGTCAGGTTTACCTAGACGGCGCTAATATGAACGCGCAGGTTGGTCTAACATCACCAGGCTTTATTGGTTCAGACGTTTCTCACCTAAACCTACACAAAACCTTCTGCATCCCGCACGGTGGTGGCGGTCCGGGTATGGGTCCTATCGGAGTGAAATCTCACCTAGCGCCTTTCCTACCAGGCCATATTGAAGACGGCGTAGAAGGCGAAGATTTTGCAGTATCAGCAGCAGATATGGGTAGCGCTTCTATCCTACCGATCTCTTGGGCTTACATCGCAATGATGGGCGAAGCAGGCCTAACAGATGCAACAAAAGTAGCAATTCTGAACGCAAACTACGTGATGGAAACACTTCGCCAACACTACCCTGTTCTTTATCGTGGCAAAAATGGTCGTGTAGCGCACGAATGTATTATCGACATTCGTCCACTGAAAGAAGAAACAGGCATCAGCGAAGAAGACATTGCGAAGCGTCTAATGGACTACGGTTTCCACGCACCAACTATGTCGTTCCCTGTGGCGGGCACGCTAATGGTTGAGCCAACGGAATCGGAGGATCTAGAAGAGCTAGACCGCTTCTGTGATGCGATGATCGCTATCCGCGAAGAAATGGAAAAAGTGAAAAACGGTGAATGGCCGCTAGAGAACAACCCTCTCGTTAATGCGCCACACACGCAAGTTGACCTTTCTGCTGAAGAGTGGGACCGTCCTTACTCTCGCGAGCTTGGCTGCTTCCCTTCTAAAGCGACCAAATCTTGGAAGTACTGGCCAACAGTAAACCGCGTAGATAACGTATACGGCGACCGTAACCTAATCTGCTCATGCCCAAGCATCGATAACTACGAAGATTAATTTTTGGTAGCATCTAAATAGACAAAGGCGAACCGTTTGGTTCGCCTTTTTGTTTTTGGTGTGCCGCCCTAACATTTGTTGATACATCGTGGAGGAATGATCACTAGTTATTGTTTGCGCAAAAGTGATTTAGAAATATAGTGACTTCTGAGAACCTTTGAAATAGAAAAATATCTCAAAACCTTAAAGGCTTGTTGGGAAACTCCTCATGAACGCTTTGTTATGCACATGCTACGTAGTTTCTCAGTTCAGTTGCAGTAAGTCCCATTTATTACCATAGAGATCTTGGAACACCACCACTGTTCCGTATTCTTCCACACGAGGCTCTTCATTAAATACAACACCATTTTTCTTCATCAACTCATAGTCACGCCAGAAATCATTAGTTTGCAGAAACAAGAAAACACGACCACCTGTTTGATTTCCTACTGCGTGCGTTTGCTCCGGTGTACTTGCCTGAGCTAAAAGTAGGTTTGTACCATTGGAGTTTGGAGGAGAAACTTGAACCCAGCGTTTACCACCTCCTAGGTTGGTATCTTCAACCAGGGTGAATTGAAGTTTTTGAGTATAAAATTCGATAGCATCGTCGTAATTTTCAACGACTAGAGCAATGTTTCCGATTTGCTGCTGAACAGTTTTGGACATGATGATTTCCGCTATGTCAAAACGCTAATTGTACGCTATTTTGAGGCTTTTCTAGAAAGCACGTAACGCCTTGCAAAAGTGTAAGGCACACAATACGAATGTTTACGCACAGCGCCTTTGTCACTAGAACCTACAAACAATATAGCTACCACAAAAGTGTCGAATCTTGATTGAGCAACTTATTAAAGCCTTAGCTATAACTCAAGAGCAAACCTCTAACCTAATAACGAACGCTGCTCGTATGCCACGGTATTATAGTTCTTCTAGTTTTCCCTTAGCTAAATCTTCTTGTTGCTTAAGGAACATGAAGAAGTTTGCCTCACTGATAAACGGGTTACCGCTTGTGCCTAGTTTCTTCCTATTTTCAAAAAGGAAATTTTTATGTGGATGGTTCGAAAGGTTAACGTTCACAATAGGTGCCTGTAGTGAAATTTTTCTAATTTTCTCCATGCTACTCAGGAACTGGCCAATAACTTCTGGATCATTGCTATTTACGCTATGCCCACCAACGATAAAAGCACGATATTGTTCTCCATTATCTTCAACAGTGAAGTCTAAGGAATAATCACCTTCCGTGTGGCCAGGTGTGAGATAGAACTTAAACTCATGTCCACCAATAACCATAGAGCTATCGCTTTTTATCTCTATGTCTAAATTTGGAGGAAGGAACTTGTTCTCATCTTCGCTTTTGTTTGATTGCTGTATAGATAGTTCATGAGCGCTTTTGGTCATCACGACTTTGGAACCATACTTCCCTTGAAGTAACTGGGCGCCTCCGACGTGGTCAGAATGCCCATGAGTTACCAATATGTGCGTTATTGGCTTATCTTTTAGCCCTAGCTTCTCTAGGTTGATAGGTATCCACTCAGAGTAAGGGAAATCAAGCGTATCAATGATAACGAGTCCGTCGTCTGTAGCAATGGCATATGATGAGACCCACTTGTCTCCTACATAATAGACATTATCAAACATTTGAAATGGTTCTACATAACCGTTCTTATCATTCATTGCTGGAACATATTGACTTAAGGAAGCAAAAGACGAAGCACTGAAAAGTAAACCTACAATAATTTTTTTCACGAAATCACACACAAATATATCCTTAATAATTTCTTATAGAACCTCGCGGATGAGAAAGCTCTAAACGATTTTCAGAGGCAAATACAACTGCAAATACTTTCTACTTAGCTTGAGTTTTAGCTGACCGAATCACTTGTAAACTCGAACCCCATTAACTGCCTATGTATCTCATGATTCTTTTAGAGGTTAAATAAATGAACTCAATTGAAGCAGAGTCATGACGCTTCACTTGAGGTTACCGGCACAGCACAATGTGATAAACCTCTTTCAAGCAAACATTTGAATGCGATTTTTCCAATTGAAGACATGTTCAATAAATGCATCAACTCTTGCAGGCCTTTTATCACGGTCCCGATACATAATGAATACTTCTTTACCCGCGCATTGCCATTCTGGCAACAAAGGCAGCAGGTTATGTTGATCATGATTTAGCTCATGAAAGTAATAGGTTGGAATCCACGCAATTCCTAAACCATGAATGACGGCGTCTCTAACTAGTAGTACATCATTTGAAGTGAATTGAAACTTTAGCGGATGGTCAAATGTTTCATTGGTGATTTGATTAACTAATTTCCATTGGCTGTCGTTGTTTACCGTAATTAGGCGATGATGGATAAGTTGTTCTGGATGGGTAATCGGTTGGTGTTGTTCTAAATAGCTTCGTGATGCACAAAGCGCAAATGGAATCGACCATAATTTCTGAGCAATCCAGTCTTGTTCAATAAGATCACCAAGACGAAAACTAACATCGACACGGTTAGATACAAGATTGATTTTTTCATTCTGTACATCTAAATCGATACATATCTTCGGATGTTGCTCTGCAAATTCATAAACACACCGCTTTAACCACATCTGTGTCATGTTAATTGGCGCTGATATTTTGATCGTTCCGCTTAAAGACTGACGCTCAGTTGCAATTCTCGATGTCACATTATTTAAGCTAAGAAGTAACGGCTCACAGAGTTGATAATATTTTTCGCCATCAGTTGTTAGCGCAAAGTGGTGTGCACTGCGGTTAAATAGTCTGCAATTTAAGTTTGTTTCCAGCCTTTTTAACTTCCGGCTTAGCGTGGCTAACGGGACATTAAGACGCTCAGATGCTTGTGTTAGGCTTTGATAGCGAGCAACAGAAACGAATAACAAAAGGTCATCCAAAGAGTGACGTTCCATATTTGGGATTAACCCTCTTAAATTTGGCTATTAAAAATCAAATATGAAATATATAACATTATCGCGTCAAGTTAATTTTTATCAGGAAGATCTATGTCTAAGCATTTATCAATTTGGTGCGGTGTTGTTGTCGCTATCTTTTTTTGGTCTAGTAACTTTAACGTAATAAAGGCTATTAGTAGCGATGTCTCTCCTTTGGATTCAGCGACGTTACGGTTTTCCGTTGCAGCTTTAATACTCTTGTTGATAAGGGGTACCAAACGCTCTCCATATGGATCCAAACTCACACGAAAAAGCATGTTGTCGTTGTTTGTTATAGCGACCGTGGGTGTAACTATCCAAAACTTCTCTATTTTCTCTGCAATGAGCTTTACTACCCCAGTTAACGCAGCTGTTGTTCAGGCAAATCTACCACTTGTCACCATCTTGTTGTCGGGCTTTATTCTCAAGACTTCCATTTCGGTTAAAACTATTTTAGGTGCACTAATCAGTTTTTGTGGAGTGGTAATCGTCATTACAGGCGGAAATATTCATCCTATTGGCCGCAATAGTAATATTGGTGATCTATACATGTTATTTGCTTTAATTAGTGGGTGTTTATACACGATTCTAGCGAAGCGTTTAACATCTCATATCCCAGTAACTCAGCAGTTACGTTGGGTGTTAAGTATTGGTGCCATTCAAATGGTCGCTATAGCGATTTACCACGGCGACTTTAGCCGTAGCTTAAATACCATAACATTCAAAGACCTATCACTAATAGCGTACATGAGCCTGTTTGGCACTTTGATCGCTTATTACTTTTGGATGAAAGGTGCTATCGTTCTTGGTCCAGATAAAATGTCTCCATTATTTAATATTATGCCGGTATTCACTCTACTGATTTCGTTCATTTCTGGTGAGCAGGCTCAATGGAAAAATGTTTTAGGCGTCTTTATCGTTGCGGCTGGTGTGTATATAGGTAACTCAGCGCCTTTTGCTCGTTTACGGAGGTTAGCGGAGCAAAAATAGACGCCAACCTTAAGTCGCATTATTTAGCGCAATACTTTGTTAATTGGCATAAGTTTTCTTGGTTTCCAATAGGTACACTTTTTCGCTTTCGTCGTTCACTCTTTTATCTAACTTTATTGAGTGCATGTCGAAAATCTTCAATCTTTTGCTAAGAGCGTTTTTTACTATGTAAAAAACAGAGGAGAATGACCATGAAGAAACGACTCAACTATATTGAAGTAGCGCCAAAGGCAATAGAAATCCTATACGCTCAGGAAGCTTACTTCCATGAACAATTTAGCCAATCAGAAACCATGAACATGATCATATGGGAACTGGTTAAGTTACGCATATCGCAAATCAATCAATGTGCATTTTGTATCGACATGCATAGTAAAGATGCACTTAAGTTAGGTGAAAAGCCGGAACGCATATGGGGGCTTAGTGCATGGAAAGATATGCCATTCTACAGCGATGCAGAACACGTTGCACTAGGTTGGGCTGAATTACTAACTGCTGGCGTACCAGTAGATGATGATACCTATCAGCTGACCTTGAATACCTTCGGAGAAGAAGCTATGGTCAACCTAACAATTGCGATCAACGCGATCAATAGTTGGAACCGAATAGTTAAGGCATTTAAGCCAAAGGTTGGAGTCTATAAACCTCGATAATTCTATTTGACGATTCTTACTTGTAAGCCACTGCTTATACCTCAACTTAATATGATGAAAAGTACATGTATATCACTTTCTCATTTAAGTTGAGGTTAAATAGGATGATTCATTTGAACCTAGAATTTGATATTTTAAAACCTCAAAGGGCTTTAGCTGGCTATGTTCAAGCCATTTGGTCAGCATCCGTCAAACCTGATACGACGCAAACCGTATGTAAACAATTACTCAGTGATGCTGGTACAGGTGTGGTATTCATTTTACAAAATGAAGTACAAATGGATGGTGAACGGCAGGCGCCGGGGGTTGTCCTACTACCTGTGAGCATTCTTGCACATCAGGTCTGCCTACCGCCAGGCGCGGTGATGACTGGCGTACGCTTTCATCCTGCAGTTGGTTATCAACTATTTGGTAATCGCCTAGATCAGCTATTGCGGATTCAAGACGACCACCCATTGGCTTCTTCTGCGCTAGCAACATTTGAGTCTCTGAAAACAGCGCGTTCGCCGTCTGCAAGGATTTCTACTTTGTATCGCTGGGTTCAAGCACTGATTGAGGAATATGAACCACAGTACGTCCGCCACATCATTGACCAGCCTACAGGGACGCTCAGTCAGCGCCAGAGAGAGCGCAATTTTCAGAAATGGTTGGGGATTACTCCTAAACATTACCAACGCATTAAACGAGTGAAGCACACTTTAGAGCAACTCCGAGCGCAACCCGATCTTACTTTATCGGAGTTGGCGCTGGAGCAAGGTTTTTCCGATCAAGCACACATGACTAGAGAGTGTAAGCAGATTGCGCGCATGACACCGAAGCAGTTTGTCCGAAAGAGAAATCTCTAAACCCTATTAGTTTTGTACATCAAACCCAGTTGATTCAGAATCAACCAATCACTTGTTATGATGTTCGCTCATATATCACCTACTTTTTAGATCGCTCATTCCAGCTTGATGTGAATTTGTTAGCTCGCTTTTGATGCCGCGTGCTGCTCTACCATAAACGCGCTCACTTCTTCGTTTAAGCAAGATTTGCTGATGTATTGGCGTTGTTTACCAAGGTGAAGGATAAAGCCCAAATCAGTTTGTTCGAGTTGGTCGATATCATTCCAAGCGAGGCTGCGGTCAACTTTACCACTTTTGTAGCGCACGCCATCTGCATTCACTTCAAAAGCCACTTTACTGCCACGGCTTGAACTGATGGTTTGACGCCACAGCCACCAAGTTCTTTTGAAGTAAACGCTGCACGCTTCAATCACACTCAATACGATAAAGAACCAACCGACATAACCGTTAGGTAGCAGTTCAAACTCCAATAAAACCACACCAAAGATAAGAAACAGTATCCCTTTTAAGTACGCTTGTGGGAACTTCGTTCGCTGGCTAGTTTGATCATAACACTCAGCAAAGAAAGATTTGTCGAGTATGTATTCTGTAGTGAATTCGAAATCTTTAGACATGTATGGTTACTTCAAGGCTTCTGTAAATGAGTAATCTTGGTTGCACTCTCGCAACGCCTGCATTGTAGCGCTTCTCGGGATTTATCTTTAGTCCTTTTGATTCTGTTTTGTAAATCAATGATACCGCCACGCAAAAAAGACCTCGGTGCACTCGCCAAGATCAAACAAGGCGAACCATTTGGCTCGCCTTGTTAATTAATGGCCTGTGTTAAGTAATGACCTATGTGACTTCTTGAGTTTTCTACTTTAGAGGGTCGTTGTTTGGCAATGCACTGTGTATCCATACTGCCAGTCGGTGTTTGATGCTTGCGCCGTCTAGCTTACTTTCCGGTAGTGGTGTTATCTGTTTTGCATCGACCAAGAATAGGTAAATCGCTTTTACTCTTAGAGGTTGTGGTGACTGTGGAAGGTCAAAACCTTGTAGCTTCGCCATCTTACCACCAATCTCTAGTGCCTTCTTAACCAGTTTGTCTTCATTGTGAAGCTTGGAGCTTTTTGACATTGATAAATCCTCTTCTTCGCTTCGGCTAAGAATACATTAAGTATCGCCAATAACGTGTTATAAAACTCTCATATTGATTACGTAGAGTCGATTTTTTGGAATCTACATCGACAAAGATATACCAATTGGTTCGCCTTTCTTTTTCTGTCGCTTTCGATAATACTCTTGCGCAATATTACTCAGCTGGAAAATTTTATGCCTCAAGCAAACTCTGTGGTCGTACTCGACTTTGAAACCACTGGTCTCTCTCCTACTTTGGGTGACCGCGCAATAGAAATTGGTGCGGTAAAGTTAGTCGATGGCGAGGTTGTCGATAGTTTTCAGCGACTCATGAATCCCGGTTTCAGAGTGAGTTCTTTCATTGAGAACTACACCGGCATTACCAACAATATGTTGCGATCGGCACCAAGCTGCGAAGAGGTAATGGCGTCATTTAGTGAGTTCATTGCTGGCGAGAACCTTATCGCTCACAACGCGTCCTTCGATAAACGATTTTTAGATGCAGAGCTTGAACGAATCAACTGTGGTTATTCGGGTGAGTTTGCTTGCTCCTTACTGGTAGCAAGACGGCTCATTCAAGATGCTCCGTCACACAAGCTAGGTGAACTTGTTCGCTATAAAAATATCGACAACGACGGTGTTTTTCACCGCGCACTAGCCGATGCACAAATGACGGCCAAGCTTTGGCTCTTAATGGTCGAAGGGATAGAAAACTTAGGCGTCGCAAAACCAAGTTTTCAGTTGATGCAAACGGTTAGTAAAACAGCCAAAGGAAAAGTCGACCTGCTACTCGCCAAAAGCCGTGCTTAACTCCCTCCTCACTCAAAGTTCATTTTTGACTCTTAGACATTTAAGCAAGTTTCGATATACATAAGATATTGTGCATCCCAGTGAACTTCCTACTCCGAAAGCGGCAGTTCGCTGGTCTCCCCTACAAAACTGGCTTACTATGCCAGTTACCTAAAACGCTTTGTGAGTCACTCATGAGCAGAAAAAATAACAAAAATCTCAGCATTCTTCTTAAACTCAACATCTTTATTGCACCTTATAAATGGCGGGTTGCGGCGGCTTTGGTTGCCCTTGTCGCGACGGCAAGTTTGACGTTATCCGTTGGCTATGGGGTGCGTATTCTTATCGACCAAGGCTTTGCACAGCAATCATTGCAAGAGCTCACCAATGCGATTCAGTTTATTGTCGGTGTCACACTGTGTATTGCCATTGGGACCTTCTTTCGCTTCTACCTTGTGTCTTCCGTAGGTGAGCGCGTCAGTGCGGATATTCGCCTTGCGGTGTTTAACCATGTGATTACGCTGCATCCGAGCTATTTTGAGAACAACAGTAGCGGCGATATTATTTCGCGCCTGACTACCGATACCACGTTGCTGCAAAGTATTATTGGTTCATCGTTCTCGATGGCGATGCGTAGCGCTTTGATGTGCTTTGGGGCCATCATAATGTTGTTTGCCACCAACGTTAAGCTCACACTGATTGTGCTGGCTTCTGTGCCTTTGGTTCTGGTTCCAATTTTGTTTTATGGACGACGCGTGCGTGCGCTCTCTCGCCAAAGTCAGGACTCAATGGCCGATGTCGGCAGCTACGCAGGTGAAGCGATAGAACATATTAAAACCGTGCAAAGTTTTAGCTCAGAGCCGTACGAACGAGCGGCTTTCGCTGTCGAGGTGGAAAAAGCTTATGAAGTAGGCAGACAGAGAGTAAAACAGCGCGCAATCCTAATCTCTGGCGTTATTGTGATTGTGTTCAGCGCAATTGCAGGCATGCTTTGGGTTGGCGGCAGCGATGTGATTCACGGAAAGATGTCTGCGGGTGACCTAGCCGCATTTGTGTTTTATGCCATTATGGTTGCCTCATCGACTGCAACCATTTCCGAAGTCATGGGTGAACTGCAAAGAGCCGCAGGTGCTACCGAGCGACTGATTGAGATCCTTCAAGTAGACAGCGATATTAAAGCGCCAAGCAACCATTTGCCTGTCCGTTCCGACATGCCTGCTGAGGTTAACTTTAATTCGGTGAGTTTCAACTACCCTTCTCGCCCAAATCAACCTGCTATCAAAGGATTAAACCTAACCGCTGAACAAGGCAAAGTATTGGCGTTAGTCGGCCCTTCTGGTGCAGGTAAAACGACACTATTCGAATTGCTGCAACGCTTTTATGACCCGCAGCAAGGGCAAGTGTTGTTTGGTGGTGAAGATATTCGACAGTTCGACCCAAACGAGCTTCGGCGCCAAATGGCACTCGTACCACAACAACCCGCGCTGTTTAGCCATGATGTATTCCATAATATTCGCTACGGCAATCCAGAAGCCACGGATGAACAAGTCATCGAAGCCGCCAAAAAAGCTCATGCCCATGAGTTTATTGAGAAGCTTCCCGAAGGCTATCACAGCTTTTTAGGCGAGCGCGGCGTTAGACTATCAGGCGGTCAAAAGCAGCGCATTGCGATTGCTCGCGCGATTCTAAAAGATCCAAAAATCTTACTGCTGGATGAAGCCACCAGCGCCCTTGATAGTGAAAGTGAACACCACGTTCAGCAAGCACTTGAAACACTGATGAAAGGACGCACGACGCTTATCATTGCTCATCGTCTTTCGACCATCCAACATGCGGATAAAATTGCGGTGCTCGACAATGGCGAGTTAGTCGATGTTGGTAACCACCAATCATTAATGCAAAGCTGTGAGTTGTATCAGCGACTTGTGGCATTGCAATTTAAGCACTTAGAGTAATGCCTAGTTAAGCCCTCAAGAATAAGCAAAAACGGACCAAGAGATTTAATGCCAATAGCTTAACGATGTTTTTGTGTCATTCCAGCGAGCCTTGGCGAGACTAGGAATCTAATAGCAACGTGCTGAGTGGTTAAAGAGACAATTTTGACCATAAAGAGCTAGGATAGAAGATCCTATATCACGCACCTTCGTCGCTGTACAAGATGACGAAATACAAAAAGATGCCACTCGTAGTTAAACGAGCGGCATTAAACCAAGTGGTTCTCCTTTTAATACAGGAACTCAGGTAAGAATCCAGTAACCAGCGTACTCTCCCTTCAACTAGAAACACTCCTCCCCAAGTACCATATAAAATCCAATCAACTTCATTTGTAATAAGTTAGCTTTCAAAAATAGGAAATCACCACTGTAAAAGTTCACCGCGTTTTGTCTTGCTGACTATGGTTACAATATTTGTGAAATCAATGCCTTTAAACCAAATTAAAAGTAAGTGGCACCGAGATGAACAGTGAAGCGAAACAACTTTTTTATCATTTATGTCAGCAATACGATGCGCTTTCTCAAGAACTAGAGTCTCGCGCGTTTCCTGAGTTTTCCGAGACCATCACTCATCCGCTTGGACACTGCTTTGTCCGTTGCCCTGTTGGCAGTCAGCGCTTTTCCATTGTTGCAGTCAACTTTGCGCCCTCCGTTCGTGGGCAAGGCGTGCTTACTGCATTTATCGACTACATTAAAAGCAATCCATACCATTACCAAGGCGTTGAAGTCGCTATCATTGAAAACAAAAGCTTAGCAAAACGACTTTTGTCTCTTGGATGGAAGTATAAGTCTCTGTTTGGCAAAATTTTCTTCGCCAGCAAGCCGACCCTAGTGAAGGACTTTCAGTCCGCGTAATAGTTATTACGGCACCGCATCGGTATCCAAAGTAAAACCATCACTCAAAATCTGTAAGCATATTGAGAAAAGTTTGGCGATCTTCGGTTGTACTACCTCGATGAGCAGTGTATTCAACATGCTCGTTCGGGCTAGCTTTGGGTGATAAATTGATGCCCCACAGCGCGTTAATATGGTTTGGAACGATAGAGTAACGCACGTCAACAATTCGCATTTCGTTATTCGGGTCTTGCGCTACAAAACCATTTGAAAACCAACGGAAACGTTCAATATCTTTCGCTTGCTGCGATTGCGGGTCGAGCCATGGAAATTGTGTTTTTACATTGAGCTTTGGTGTGGATTCGCCAGGATAGATTTTTATTGAGCGCCCCACTCTTACCGCATCCACATAGTAGCTATCTTCCGTTTCATAAATCACTTTCCAGACCAAAAGATTGCCGAAGGTTGGTTTTGCTTTTAGCTGCACAGCACTGTGCTGTCGCTCTTGGACGATTTTCCATCCGGTCGCTTCTGCTCTATCTCGTTGAATCACCCCAAGTGTTAGATAAGCCAGAGACCATAGAAATGCGATACGCGCGTAATTTCGATTTTGCTTCAGTGCGGTAAAGAAAAGCAGGATCAAAATAGGAAATGTGAAAGCGGGGTCGATAACCGAGATTGTGTTCCAAGCATAGCGTATGTTGCTTATCGGCCAAAAAAGCTGAGTCCCATAGCTGGTGCAAGCATCTAACAGCGCATGGGTGCTATAACCAAGGGCACAATAAAACCAACTCTGTCGGAAGTTTAGCCCTCGTCTTTTTGCAAACAACGGATACAACACTAAAGCACAGAGAAAGCTGCCAAAAGGGATAAACAACAATGAATGGGTAAAGTGTCGGTGATATTCCAAAAACAGCAATGGGTCAGTTGATGAACGGATAAGTACGTCCAAATCCGGCGCCATCCCTGAAACCACGCCTAACACGCCAGCAGCCACAATGTGCCGCTTGTTACTCGCAGACTGTGGCAAAGCAGCGCCCAGTAAACCTTGCGTTAACGGGTCCATTATTTACGCCCGCAACGAAAATGTAGCCGAGATAGAAGGCATATGCGCTTCAAAATAGGCTCAAATTTAAAAACCAGAACGTTCTCCGACATAAATTATCCGTATTTAAGTGGATTGGAAGACACACCTTAATGACGCATTAAAGTGTTCGAAAACAAATACTTTGATTTTAGTGTAAGAAGGAATCGCCCTATTCGCTAGTGAGAAGCGAACCTAAAGCGAGGATCGTGGTGTACGTCAAAAGTCCAAAACTGCGGATTTTACAGATGCAAAAATAAAACAAGGCGAACCGGATGGCTCGCCTTGTTTACTGAACGATTAACGACAAAAACCTTAGTCTTGAGGGTTTTCTTTCGCGTTGATTTCAGCGTAAGTGTGCAGAAGTTCCGTCAATGTTTTTACCCAATCAAAAACATCCGAAGGTGTATTTTCGAGTAGCTTTTCCACTAATGCACAGTGTGTTTCTAACGTGATCGCCTCTTCCAAATGGAATGAAATCGCATAGAAATGCCAAAGAACCAGTCGCGTCATTCGCTCGCTATTTTGCTTCGCATTGTCTGAGTCATCAAACGCTTGTTGAATTTCACTCAGTGCGATTGCTGTCATGCGTAACATGGCATCAAGACGTGCAGACAACATACGGTCTTCGCTATCCACTTCTTCTTGATCGAAAGTAAATAGCTCATTCATCACGTCTTCCGGCACCATTTTACTGATCATGCGAGCACTAAACTCTTCCAGTTCATGACGAGGCATGGTTACAAGACAATCGAAGGTGTAATCACGAAGCATAAAATCACTCTAGGTTGGAAATCAATTTCAGCCACGCATTCTAAATACTGAAATCTCAATTGCCAGCGTTTATTTCTATTGGGCTATCGAAAAACTACAGAACACCGTTGATCGCGATACCAACACCAATGCGCTGCTGATTATGATCATAGTCAATCAAGCTCTTACCATACCCCGTCGAGTACTGTGCGTATCCCTGAAGTTTGCCCCAGATCGGAAATGACACCCCTAATTCGGCAAAGCCTTTATGCGTTTGGAAGTTCTGGCGGCCTAAGAAGGTAAACTCATAACCATTCCATTTGTACGCACTCGATAGCTCAAAGTGCCCCATGTAATCTTCGATATCCGGGTTATCATCACCTTTAGGATCATTCGGAGATGTTTTTTCATCCTCAGGTATACGCCACCACGGTTGAAGAGAAACCGCAAAATTGTCTTTCGCAAAGGTTAAGTTGGCGTAAACACGATTCCAACTGCGCGATAACTCTTGTCTCTGCCCATTCGACTCATGTTCAATACCAAAACCTAACCAAGTCGAACCATCAAGTGGCTTCCAGTCTGTCGGAGTATAATAAAAAAGCTCAGGACGATAATTGGTTTCACGAAATGGACGCGATGCTGCTCCTGTATACACCTGCCAAAATGACTTGAGCGTCATACCAAAGAACAAACCATCCCCATCAAACAACAAATCGTCGTAGTTCATTGGCACTTTAAAACTAATTTGGAACTCCGCTTCTTCCTTACGCAGCTCATCCCCGTACTTAGTGTCTGCATAAGCACGCTTATTTACGCGATCACTGTAAGTGAACGGCAAGATGTAGTTAACACGATGCGCCACCAAACTAAATGGTTCAAATGCGTTTTCTCGTTCTGACTCCAAACGCTTGTCGACCAAGCTTTCCTGAAGCTCCTCAGGTTCTTCAATTTCTGGTTCAGCGGGCACTGTACTTGTTACTGCATCGAGCTCACACTGCGCGCGAATGCTCTTTATGGTTTCCTCACCTTCGCTTTGCTTGATTTTGTCTAGCAAACATAAATCATAAGCACTGGCTGTTTCTCCCATCGCAACTGGCGCTGCCAATAAGCTCAGTATTGATATCCCTGCCACTTTTGAAGCCATCTGAAACCCTTAATATTCTTTATGTCAAACCAGATAATTTTAATTTTTCTTGGTAAACCGCTTGCCATTCTGGCGTTAAGGCAATGTTAAATGTTCGCCGACTTTACGTCTTGGATAAATACGACAGACCTCAAACATATCGGCCCACTATGAGCAACGCGCCAAAAACGACCAAGAGTTGAGCATCATAAATAACAACAAAAACAACTCGTTTGCATGATGCTCATATTCCCTATGCAAAATACTGGCTCGCCACTTTGATTGCAAACCCGACTATGAATAAACCCAAGCCATAAGCTAAATGCGCCAATGTGCTAAGAACACGGGCTTTCCAAGGTGTTGGGGTTTTACTGGCAGCAAAACCAAATCCTAGACAAGGTTGAATGACAAAAAAAGGGAACACCAACGTGACCACACCAGTGGCTAAGCCGGGCACTAGACTAGGCTCTACCAACCAATGATGCCCAAAAGCAGCAATGTGAGCCAAAGCGAAAACAACACCAATGGCATAGTGCAAAAACCAACCGAGTGCTTTTTCTCCCGAAATCGGGTCTGTTGCCATAATTGGCGCATGCATAAGCTTTCCTTTGGGCATGTACAAAACCCAGCGCGCGACAAATGCATAGTTTAGTGAGGGAATACCAAACACTCTCCTTTGTAGCCAAGCCCATAAATCCATTATCAAAGTCGCACCAATCCCTATTAGCGCCGCTTGTAATCCTATTAAAAACAGCATTTTTCGCTCCTCAAGTTTTTGATTTGTTAAGGTCTTAGTTGCATGCTACAACTTAAAGCCAACTTGAAGTCAATGAGGAATAATATGGATATTGCAGAAGTGGTTAAAAAATCAGGATTGCCGACCTCAATGCTCAGATACTACGAACAGTTGGGGTTAATTCGCTCGATAGGAAGGAATGGATTGAGACGTCAATATTCACCAGAGGTACTCAATAAACTCAACATCATTAGTTTGGGGCGTATCGCTGGAATATCACTTAACGAAATGGCAGAAATGTTGAATCACTCAGAAGGTTCAAAACCATACATTGATCGTGACTTACTGGCGAAAAAGGCGCTTGAAATTGATGAGCAAATAACACGTTTGAAAGCGGTGCGAGACAGCCTAAACCATGTTGCCACCTGCCCTCATGAGTCACATATGGACTGTTCTTCATTTCAGAAGCTTATGAAGGTCGTAAAGCGTTATGTCCCCAAAAAAACGCGATAAACCACTCTGCTTATTCTTGATGTAAAAGGAAGCAACTCGCGGTTGTGAGTTACTTCCTCTCATTTTTTACTTAGCTTGCGCTTTTACGTACTTCTTCACTTTTTTCATCGCCATTTTTTGCTTTAGCGGTGAAAGATAATCAATGAACAAGTTACCAGATAAGTGGTCGATTTCGTGCTGCATCACAATCGCTAAAAACTCATCGCTCTCGATTGTCATCGGGTTACCATCACGGTCCAATGCAGACACAACAACTGATGTGTAACGCTCTACATCGGCGTAGTATTCGGGAACAGATAGGCACCCTTCTTGACCAAGTGCTTTGTTTTCTCCGCTCACCACTTCAGGGTTGACCAAGATTAAAGGATCATTGCGTTCGTCAGAGATATCGATGACAACAACCGCCTCTTTTCTGCCCACTTGGGTTGAAGCTAAACCGATGCCATTGCCCGTTGCGTAAAGTGTTTCTAGCATATCGTCGATCAACGTTTGTACTGTCGATACATCAGTGACTTTTTCTGCTTTTACTTTAAGCCTTGGGTCTGGAATGGAGAGAATTTCGAGGACTGCCATACTTACCTTTCGTTATCTGTAAATCGTAATTTCCGGCGAATTATACACACGTTTGGGCAGACATAAACAGGTTGAGTTTTCGTGGAAATACCGTTTCGTCTAAAACATTCGATTTTGCTAGAGACCAAAGAGGCACCAAGGAAGAGAAAACAATAACGCCAGTACGATATAGCTGGCGTCTTTTTTACGTATCTATCTTTAAGCCTTCGTTATATGTGAGTTACGCACTCTTTTGCGCTTTTAGCGAAACCTTAATCGCCATTTTTTCACCACTCTTGAAAATAAAGTACCCGAGACAAACGGTTATTAACGTTAACATAATGATAATAATACTGAACCAGCCTAGTTCCGCTATCAGTTCAAATATAGAGATGCCCAAAAACATTAAGATGAGAGAAAACACCACTAAGCTCGATAAATTCCAAAGCAGCACTGAATACCATCTCGTTGTCGAAGGCATTATATTCCCTGTTTTATAGCCAAAATAATATCCTACACTCATCGCTGGTATTAACGTTCCAAGAAAGCCGATACCGTTCATTTCCATGCCAGAAATGTACTCAATAATAAATAGCAGTATGGCCAAACAAACTGATGCCAAACACAAAAGCGACGTTACAAAGAGCACCGAGGGAGCGTTGTTTTCTGTTGAGTAATTATTTTTCGATTCCACTTTCATTTCCTTCCATTTATTTCAATAAAATCAGACTTTAGATCATGCTGCCGCTTGGACAGCCTAGAGAAACAACACCGCCATAACTCGTTGTGGGTGTAGCTACCATGACTAAATCAACAGGAAGAAACACAACGTCCGTTGCTAACGACAAAGGAATGTCAATCAATGAAAGTGGATATAACGCGATGGAAGTAATATCAGATCTTAAATAGCAAGGTTGTCGTGCGACTGATAACGCGGTGCCTGAAAACGGCTTTCCGTATCCGCCACCAGCATGCGCATCTATAGATGAACACCCCACCATTAAAGATGCTGACACCACAAGACATACAACTTGTAGCTTTTTAAATATATTTATTTTCATTTAACCTAGATTCCAACTAACTATTATTTTTTAAAACTAAACCCTCTCTCTCAAATTGTATATTCAATGAATTTACTCATATAGGTCTAGTGCAACCATGTTAATACGTTCTATGTATTAGAAACAATTCATTTATTGCCAATAGCACCCGTGAGTTCATGCGACGTGACTAGAATCGCACTTGATTTTTTATGCAAGCACCAAGTTAAGCTCAACCTATTCGCTTTCCCGTTGGAGTCGCGTACCTTTCATCTGATGTAAAAAAGCCGCCAGAACCATTTGGCTCTGGCGGCTTTTGTTTTTATCGAAAACTCGATTACTGCTGTAGCTTCGCTTTGGCTTCTACTACTTTGGAGAAGTCTAGGCCTAGCTCTTCCACTGCTTCTTTAATCAGTACAGGGTTTTGCATTACCTGCGCCATTAACGCTTGAAGCTGATCTTGTGGCAGACCTAGTTGGCTGATAGTTGCCATTGCAGCCAGAGGGTTTTGAGTTAACGCCTGAAATAGCTCGTTGATTTGCTCGTCGCTAATATTGTTTTCTTTCAACATCGCAAGAATCGGGTTCATCAAATTACCTTTAAATACTATGTAAAACAGACCCGCAGTTTACCATTGGGTTTTGTTAGTTTGCACGCAGACTTTAACCACCACACCACCATCGACCAAGTTATGGTCGAATATTGGTGAACGTTGCGGTAGTGACTCCATCACTTTGCGATGAAAGCGCTTTTATATCCGCGTTAAAGTAATATGGATTAAGTGGTATTTTACTCTCGGCTGGTCGCGCGTAGTAAAGCTTAGCGGGCTGTTTTGCCATTTGTTGCGCGTACAAATACCCTACCAACGCATGTTCAAACTGGTGGTAACCATTTCCCCAATGGAACGCTTTGGTTGATTTAGGATTCAGACCAACACCTCCGTATTGATGATCCACCCACACGTCCATAAAGGTGGGTAACGTGTATTGCAACGTTTCTTTCATCGAATCATCGACAAGAGAAACCGTCATCGCCGCTTGATCGAGTTCTGCCCATTCCCAAGACGAGCTATAGTGTTTGTGCGGTCTTGATTGCCAAGCAGGAATGCTCTCTTGCGTCCATTTACTCTGCCATTCTGGCGAGAAGAACGCTTTGACTTGCTCAAAGTTTTGCTGGTATTGCGCTTGTTTAAGCGTGTGTTTCATTCCTTTGAAACCAAACTCTGTCCAATTGGAATTCTCCAACAACTGACCAGTGAGATACGTCATCCAATACGCTTTGATGGTGTGTCCAAAATCATTGTGTTTCGCATCTGGCATCATTACCGCTTTGTGGTGTATCGCGCCATAAAAGCGCTGCTCTTTGTCGGAGTGGTAGTTATCCAGCATCACTTGCGTCAGCCATTGCAGATCTTGCTTCCACTTGGCTTGCGCTGGCTCTGGTAAAAGTGGCGCCGTTAGCAACAGATAGCCATTAATTTGGTCAAGTTGAGCGACTAACTCTTGCTGCTTCTCACTTTCCCCATCACCATCTTTCAAAACCCACGCCAGACCGCGATCATCGCTTCGTCGGTATTGTTTAAATATAAACGCTTGCTGGTCGATAAGTGCTTGTTCAACCTTTGGATCTTGCGTCAAGTAGTAGTACATCGCCAAGCCCACCAAGGCGTAAGCTTGGTCTTGAGAAGTTCGCTGTTGCCACTCCATCCCCGGTTTTCCACTACGCGTAAAGCTCACGAAGCCACCGTTTTTCTCATCTTGTAGATGATCAATCAGGTAATAAGCCCCTTTCTTGGCTAGCTCTAATGCTTGTTTGTCACCCGTAAGATGAAAAAGCACGCCATAAGCGTAAGTTTGACGCGATTTCATGCGTGTGTATTCGCGATCGAAGTGCGGGCTAATCCACCCTTTGTTTAATTCTTCACACGGTTTTTGTGGGTCGAGAATGACACCGTTATCACAACGAAATGTCGGAAAATTCCCCGCAGGTTGCCCATGCGCACTTTCCATCATCCAATATGGAGCTAGACCATTTGTCACATGGTTTAACCAATCATCCCCCGAAGGCAGGTCCACATCAGCAAAGCTGTTCATGCTCGTCGTTGCGAGCAATAAGGTAAGATATTTAAAAGACATAATACTCAATTAAGTTATTGAATTTTATCCAGTATAAATAACTCCCTTTACACATATTGTCGTCGTGGTCACAATCGCCTTACGCATTTGTTTGCATTATTCATCTGTCTGCCTTATTCGATGACTGAGTCGAGAATAAACGCCACTCTGTCTTCGACTGACATTTTGGGCACTTCGATCAATTGATAACCGAACTTGTGGTATGCATCGACCATCTGTTGATACGTGGCGACCGCTTCAGAAAAATCTTGTTTTCGCTCTTCATCGTTACTGAATATCGATGCCCACGGTGGAAAAATGAATACTTGAGGATGATAACGAAGCGTCTGGCAATGCGTGATGAGCTCATGCGAGATTGGCAGTTGTTCCAACTTGCTGTAGCCATATACGTCCACAATACTGCGATCAAAAAATACGTCCCCTTGGCGGACATTGAAAGATCGGTAGTTGCTCACTTCTTCTTTTGTCATTTCATCTCGAAAGGCTTGTTTGTCATTCCAAGGTAATGCTGAACCGTGATTCGCAACCTGCGTTTGTATCACGTGACGACCAGTTTCTGGCGCGCAGATAAAGCCTTGTATTTTTAGTTGTTCGATAACCGAGGTTTTTCCTGCACCGGGACCACCAGTGAATACGATGAGTTTGTTCAAAATCTTTTCCTTATTTTTTGTTTGAGTGAAGTAATGCGTGTACGGCCAAGAAAATTGGCATGGCATTTGGCACACCAGCGTTAAGCGAGATCGGCAATGGAAAGTTTTGGGATAGAAATGAGCAGTGAAAAATATTGATGAAATGAAAGCTTAAACGGCGTGTTCAGCGTTTATGAAAAACGGAGGAATTTTGAGCGAACCAAACTTGCCCAAAATATTGGGTTGGGAAATGAAGAGATTGGATCATCAGGTTAACGCGTCAATTGGCTTTCTATATCAAGAAGATGGCACCTAAGCCTAAGAACGCAAAGAAACCGACGACATCGGTAACGGTTGTCAATACTACCGAGCCAGCCACGGCGGGGTCAATGTTAAACTTCTTCAAGGTGAATGGTATCAACGTACCCGATGCCGCGGCCGCCAAACTATTGAGGAAAATTGCACAACAGATAATAAGCGCCAATGGCCAAGAGTCAAACACCATGTAGACGACACCCGCGATGACTAATCCCATGATCAAGCCATTAATGGTAGCGATTTTTAATTCCTTATTCACCAATAGCTTCAAGTTACTTTGGTGCAAGTGGTTCAATGCGATACCCCGAATGGCCACTGCTAAGGTTTGGCTACCTGCGATGCCGCTCATGCTCGCCACAACAGGCATTAAGATAGCAAGCGCAACGACTTGCTCGACCACATTATCAAAAATACCGATGATGGCAGAGGCAACAAAAGCGGTCAGCAAGTTAATCACCAACCAAAGTGCTCTTAGCCTTGTCGCCACAGTTAATGGTGTGAACAAATCTTCTTCACTTCGTACGTTTTCTGCCACTACAGCTTGTAGGCTGAGTTCACGCAAGGTAATCGCGATGGTCGCCATCGATAAAACGCCCATAATTTTGCCACCAGCCATGATAGGAAACCAATGCGCTCCACCATCAATCGAGACCTGTTTACTGACGCTTTGAATCGTTTGGATATCTTCCAGAATTGGCGTGACTACGGTCAAGTCTGTGAGTTTGGTATGGTTCTCATGCAGCAACAGGATTTGAGGTTCTATCGTCCCAATAACGCCTCCGACATCGCGCACAATGATCAATCGCACCGGGCTTTGTCCACGTTTTAACAACTCGGTTTTGATGCCTCCTACGCTGTTTTTAGAATTTGCGACTAAAAAATGCGGTTCGGCATATCTCCCCACTTTGTTATCTTCATACGACAGCGCTTGTTGAATGTGCGCGACCGACTCTTCACTTTGGTCGATAAGGTACTCATCCACAAATTCGGTCGGTAGAAAGTCTGCAAAGATGATCAGTTCCGAATCCGTGATGTACGCTAAGCGTTCATGTTGCAGCTCTTTGTTGAGTGATTGATGAATATGCTTGGCGGTGTCGTATCGCAGCAAATTTAATACCGTCCAGTACTTCTCTGGCGGCACCGCTTCTATCACGCGTTTACGATAAGCAATGTTGACGACTCCAAAATGTTCGCGATTTGCGCTTCCTGATAGTCTTTCAAAAAACCGAGGTCTTCGGTCGACTCTATCGCTTTAATGATCTCGGCAAGCAAATGAGGCACTTTGCGATTAATTTGTAATTGGCTGGAATCTATCATCATTGTCACCGATTTCCTTGGGCATCACGTTAGTGTCAACACGATGTCTATTACCTAAAGGCATGAGATCCTGATGTTAAAATTCTAGGCAATGGCACGCACAATTGCGGAATTTATATTTTGCTCGCAGAAACAGAACGTCTTTGCATAAGGGGATGGTATAAACTTTTAGTGTGCATTAGGCGCATTTGCCTCGTTTGATAATGGAGTAATCAATGGCACCAGTATTTTTTCTGACTCAGCAAGCCGCCTTACCAAGTCGTAAGGTGCTTCGTAAAGTGATTCAGTTTGCGACAGCGCTGGCTCAACCCATCGTGGTATTGGTGGAAGATCACCGCCGGAGTGAAGATCACGCGTTCGCGCATTTCCTTAGTTTCAACTCTGACCATATAGAAAAGAGACAAGCTGAGTTTGAAGCTTGGACATCAAAATTTAAAGACTTCGTTATCGAACTTTGTGAAGAAGAGGAAGTTGAAACGCCAACACTCTCTTACGAGCATTTCAAAGGGAGTCATTGGATCGCTCAAGTCGCGAAACGGCTTGTCGACCACACAGATTTACTGCTCGTGGGGCATTTTAACAAGCACAACATTCAAACCTTACTCACCGAGCTAGCAAAAAACGATTGTGATCTATTGCTATTAAGTGAGCGTTCATGGCCTTCTCACGCCAACATGCTTTGCGCGATAGATCCGCTTCATCGCGGAGATGCAAAATCAGTCGTAGATAAAGCCATCGTATCGCGAGGCTCAAAGCTAGAAAAAACCTTGAGCGGAAAAATGACGTTAGTTTACTGCCGCTACGTTGCGCCTTATCTGTCTCGCTATCGTGCAGAAATCCTGAGCAACCAAAAAGCAGGCATTACGGACTTTATTACTGCGCAAAAGTTAACACGAGTACCACTACTGCTGCCAGAAGGAAACCCTGAAACGGCGTTACCAAAAGCAGTTAAGCAATCACAAGCGGCAATTCTGATTATGGGCGCGTGTAAGCGAAGCATGTCATCCCAATTTTGGTCTGGCAGCACTGTAGACACGTTACTTGATCAACCGCCTTGCGACCTGTTGTTGGTCAACAGTTCCAACGGCTGACTAGGTATTCCCTATTAACCAACCCTTTCAATACCAAGCGCAGTTATTGGCTCTTTACATCTTCTAACTGCGCGGCTTCATGCTCTGCGTTCAAGGCTTGTTTCTGCTGCTGTTTTATCTCATCCCAACTGCGTCCCAACTCAATCGCAGATACACGCTGATCGTATTTGTTGCAGGCTCTTTCGAGTACTTTCTCAGGATCTATACCCTTTTCTCTTTCCAACGCTTTTAATACGTTAAGATAGTTCCACAACACATCGCCTAACTCGTCTTCCAAATGACAAAGGCGATCCTCACGAATCTCTTCACGGACTTCATCGACTTCTTTGCCAATGGCCTCCAGATAAGTCTCTACGCCTTTAAACCAAGTGTTGGTTTGGTCATATTGAGATTTTCTCGTCGCAATTGCGTACAACTCATCAAATTTCTTCATTATCTCTCCGTTGAACGAGTTTTTATTTACGCCTCTTTAGGACGAATAAACTTCCCTTTTGCCGTCACTCTAACTTCATTATTGACCAGTAATTGAGCCACCAGTTGATATATACCGCGGCGTTCACCTTCACAGTGTGCAGTAATCGTGACGCGCTCATCTAGCTCAATAGGTGCATGGTAGCGCACATCCAACTGCGCTGTAAGGGCTTGAATGTCTCTAAATAACAAACAGTGCGTCATTGCACCATCGAGCAGCGAACTCGCAATGCCACCATGCAACAGGTCTGTGTAACCTTGATGACGCGGTAAAACGTGAAACTCTCCGATAACAGAACCATCGGCTAGGCACTGGTAGTTCACAGCCAAAGAGTTCGGATTCGCATCGATTGAAGAACAAACCGCACATTGATAATGAGATTCGTGAGTGGAATGAAAGTGACTATTTGCGGACATGTTAAGTACTCGGCTTGTAAAAAGGAGTAATTAGCATATGCCAATTATTAAAAAGAAATGGCGAGTAATCTTTGTTTGCACGTTGTAGGGCCAACAACCTCATTATCCATAACGTTAAATAATCATTTTCATAATTAACGATAATTTCCAGTTAATTTAGAGTAGCGATAAGGTTTGCATCGTGATTACGCAACGTTATGAAAGACGACTTATGAAGTTTCTCCACACAATGATCCGTGTTGTTGACCTAGACAAATCTATCGAATTTTATACAAACGTTCTGGGAATGAGCGTTTTGGATCGTTTTGAAAACCAAGAATACCGTTACTCACTGGTGTTTGTTGGTAGCCCTGATCAACCAGATGGCGCGACCATCGAGCTAACTTATAACTGGGATACCGCCAGTTACGACTTAGGTAACGCATTCGGGCACATAGCGCTTGGGTGTGAAGACATTTACGCAGCTTGCGAAAAAATCAAAGCGCTTGGTGGTAACGTCACTCGCGAACCCGGTCCAATGAAAGGAGGAGAAACGCACATCGCGTTCATTAAAGATCCCGACGGCTACCAAATCGAACTGATTCAAACTAAACAATAACGAGATTTCCTATGACAGACGCATTATTTCAACCGATTCAACTTGGCTCTCTCTCATTAAAAAACCGCATCGTTATGCCTCCGATGACGCGCTCTCGTGCTTCTCAACCAGGTAATATCGCTAACGACATGATGGCGACCTACTATTCTCAACGTGCTGAAGCGGGATTAATCGTTGCTGAAGGCACGCAAATTTCACCAACGGGTCAAGGCTATGCGTGGACTCCGGGTATTTATAGCCCAGAGCAAATTGCTGGCTGGAAAAAAGTAACTGATGCAGTGCACGAGAAAGGCGGCGTTATCTTCGCGCAATTATGGCACGTTGGTCGTGTGACTCATCCTGACAACATCGGCGGCGAGCAACCTATTTCTTCTTCTGCGCTTAAAGCAGAAAACGTGAAAGTATTTATCGACAATGGCACAGACGAACCTGGCTTTGTCGACGTGGTTGAGCCACGTGAAATGACCAAGCAAGACATCAAGAATGTTATTGAAGAATACCGCCAAGCCGCATTAAACGCGATAAAAGCTGGGTTTGATGGTGTCGAACTTCACGCAGCAAATGGCTACTTGGTTAACCAGTTTATCGATTCTGAAGCGAACAACCGCACCGATGAATACGGCGGCTCAATTGAAAACCGTCTGCGTTTTCTTGGTGAAGTGGTAGAAGCGATGACGCAAGCCATTGGCGCAGATCGTGTTGGTGTTCGCCTTGCACCATTCACTTCGTTAAACGGCACCGTCGATAGCACACCAGTCGACACCTACACCGCTGCTGCTGTGCTGCTTGATAAACTCAATGTGATTTACATTCACATTGCAGAAGTGGATTGGGACGACGCGCCAGACACTCCGCATGACTTTAAAACCGCAGTTCGTGAGGCGTATAAAGGCACACTGATCTATGCCGGTCGTTACAACGCAGAAAAGGCGCAACACGCGATTGAAAGTGGTTTAGCCGACATGATCGGTTTTGGTCGTCCGTTTGTTGCAAACCCAGACTTACCAAGCCGCATCAAGCACGGCTATCCGCTGGCAGAACATGACCCTACGACATTGTTCGGCGGCGGTGAAAAAGGTTTAGTGGACTACCCTGCGTATCACGCGGGTTAATTCATCTACGTAAAGCTGATTCGCAACTCGCGACAAACCAATAGCTAACCCAAAAGAACCTTGCTCTTCCCCCTGTGACGCCAAGATGCAGGGTTCTTTTTAGGCAAGCCACCAAAAATTAACGTCTTTGACAAGATGTACAACCTCGGCACGCTGAGCGCGTCGTTTTACTTAGTAAACTGCGTTGTACTTTACAGTAGGCATTTTTCAGTGCGCGGCGGCCTGAAAACCAATCATCCGGTTTAGTGAGGATTAAGTAGCCGTTAAACCTCTTAATCAACTCGATTCGGTTGTTTTCGATAAATCGGCTATCAAACTCGATTTCGAAGTAATCCAACGCTTCTTCGATACAAGTAAAGCTGGCAATTTTTTCCTGAATCGTATTCTCTGTCATTGTTTCTTTAGCGTTATCATTTTCAATGAAGTCTAAGAGCCTCGCGCTTTACGTTCTTTGATTTAGCGCTTCTTAACATCACTCTTTCTGGGATTTCCATATTGAAATTCAATTTGGGAATTCGTTATTTCCCCCAGCCTTTTCATTTTGATAATCACTTTAAGGCTCTGATTTAAAGCAACATTATTTCTGGTTCATATTTTGCTCTACTTCGTTAAACGGAATGTTGGAGGGACACGATATGACTTACAGAGCGGAAGTAGACGGATTAAGGGCGATTGCTGTCACGTTGGTGATTTTATTTCATGCAGGAGTTGAGCAGTTCGCTGGTGGCTTTATTGGCGTCGACGTATTTTTTGTTATCAGCGGCTATTTGATCACCACCATCGTGATTAACGATTTGGAAAACCAGAAGTTCAGCCTCGGTGATTTTTATGAGCGACGCATTCGCCGCATACTTCCCCTGCTACTGGTGGTGATTGCCGTAAGCTATTTGATGTCTTGGTGGTTATTTTTGCCACAAGCGCACAAAGACGTTGGTCAGTTCGCAGTGTCTTCTATTCTTTCTTCATCCAACATTCTTCTGTATTTAAAAGGCCACAATTACTTCGGTTTAGAAGATCAAGCCAATCCGCTGTTTCACACTTGGAGCTTGGGCGTTGAAGAACAATACTACATTGTCATTCCTTTGCTACTCATGCTTCTCGCTCGTGGCAAAAACGCGTTTTTCCTGACTTTTTTTGTCGCGGTATTTGCGCTGAGTTTGATGACTATTGTCTATGCGAGCAACGATCCTGATTTCGCCTTCTACATGATCTTCTCTCGTGCTTGGGAGCTGGCAACCGGTTCATTACTCGCATTAGTGATGAGAAAAGTCCAAGTTCAATCTAACGATACTCTAGCAACCATTGGCATCGTTTTGATATTGGCTTCCGCGCTTTTGTTTGAAAAATCGCAAGATGGCGCGGGTATCACTTTGCTGGTGCCGGTCATCGGTAGCGCGTTAGTGATTTTGTTTGCCTCTAAAGACAATGTCTGCGGTAAATTGCTGAGCCTAAAATGGGTCGTGTTCGTCGGCTTAATCAGCTACAGCTTGTACTTGTGGCATATTCCGCTATTTGTGTTTTACCGCTACATGCTGGATGCAACTCAAGACGTCAATATCCCGATTTACATTGCCGCTCTTTTTATACTGTCTTACTTCACTTGGCGCTTTGTTGAAAAGCCGTTCCGCAGCCGAAAAGCCATGAGCATGCGCACTGTGTCTGCGGTTATTGCGGTTTTGACGTTACCCTTGCTGACGTTCGGCGTTATTGGTCATCAAAACGGTGGTTTTCCAGAAAGAAGTGCATTTTTCGAGGCCATGCGCGTGAACAACGGTTACGGTTTATATTGCAACGGCAACACCGACGTTAACGATGTGTGCTCGTCTGCGCCGCAGCCCACCATCGCTGTGTTAGGCAATAGTCACAGCATGGTTTACGTGAAGCGTCTGTCCGAAGTAACACCAACTGGCGTGGTGCAACTTACTCAAGATTCCTGTGCGGTCGGTTATATCGACATCATCAAAGAGGCTGGCTCAGTTTCTTGCCGACAGTTCTTCAAACAGGCAGTCGATACCATTTTGCGTACCCCTTCTATTCGTCGCGTCGTTATCTCTTCCAACTTCAATAAAGAGCTTTCACAAGCCGACTATGAGGCATCATTAACTGGATTGTTGAATGAACTGGAAGGGAAAGAAGTGGTCGTTTTCGGCCCAACGCCTTCTGCACCGTTTGCGGTAGGTGAATGCCTTTGGAAAGCGCGTTTGTTTGGCGAGACGGAAGAGTCTGCCTGCGACTTTTCTCCTAAACAACATCACCCTCAAAACGTGGCGAAGTTAGTGAACTACTTTGAGCAATTTGAGCACGTTGAGTTTGTCGACTTGACCGATGCCATTTGCAGAAATGGCGTATGTCGAATGAGAGTTGGAGCAAACAATGCGATGTATACGGATGACAGTCATTTATCTTACAAAGGTGCTGAGTTGGTGCTTGGGCATTACCACAACAGTACAAATGAAGCGCAACAGTTCACTTACGACCGACAATAACCAAGGGAATAAACTTTTATGCTTCAGCGCTTATCTCAGGTAAGCGCTGAATATTTTAAAGCGAGAGAAAGCCAGCGCGTTTATTTGAAAATGCGTGGGTCAAACGCGAAATCGAGCTTTTCGGCTTTCTTGATGATCTCTTTCATTTTGGGATGATTTGGGTTCACCACGTAGTTTTTATCACGAGGTGAAATCGTTGAAGGCACTTGCAGCGCGGCAAACTCGGGATGAGGATCATTGAGAAACTGGTCACCAATGTACTGTGTAGACTCGCTCGCCGGTATTGCTCGCCACGTCACAGGGAGATCTTCTTCATCTAAGGTGGCGATGAGATATTCGGGCATTTCAATACGATATAAATCGTACAGTTTGATGATAGCTGGATCGTTATTTACGTGAACAAACACTTCCAACGAGCAAAGGGATTCCGATTCAGAGAAGTAGAGGGCTTCGGTTCCTTTTGAGTTCCATCGCCCTCCAAACAACTTTGCCCCAACGGGACTGAATGGCGTGTCAGCAAATTTCTTTTGTGTGAGACGATAGAGCTTCATATTACGAGAACACCCCGTGCTCTAAACGGCCGATCAAATCTTTCACGATTTCAAAATCCACCGTGGTCGAGACCATGTCTAGCGGCCTTTTTCCACCTAAGCCGTACACATTCTCTCTCATCCATTTTAACGCGCGCTCTTCGTCGTCAAACAACTCTGTCGCGAGTTTCAATAACATCGCTAATCGATAGATTGCATCACTCTCTTGAGTATTAAAACGCTCATCATTTTTAAGACGACGCTTAATTGTACTAACAGGAATCAGTGTCACATGTTGGAATTCACTTTGAGAAAGCTTTACTCGATCAACAATGTTCCGGTATACCTTGGGCTCAAAGCCTTTGTGAACCGCATCAATACGACCCGTTTCAGCGTCTTCAATACCTAACATAAGCCAGAAATTGGCTTTATGAGATTGTTTCGGCTTAAAGCTTTTTAATGCTGCAGTTGCCATATCAAGCTCCTATGGTTCATATGGTCTAGTTATTATGGTTCAAATGAGCTCAAATTTCAATCAAAGTAAAAAGATAGGTAAAGAAAAAGGCGAGCTTTGCGCCCGCCTCTCTTACTTATTCATCAACTTTGTTTCCGCATCTACCGATTTGCATCGTTTCACTTATTACAAGTCAAAACGGTCGGCGTTCATGACTTTCGTCCATGCAGCGATGAAGTCGTGGATGAATTTTTCCTGATTATCATCTTGCGCATACACTTCCGCGTATGAACGTAGAATCGAGTTTGAACCAAAGACAAGATCCACACGGGTTGCCGTCCACTTCACAGCGTCGGTTTTACGATCACGGATTTCATATTGATTAGCACTCACTGGTTTCCACGTATATGCCATGTCAGTAAGGTTCACGAAGAAATCATTCGACAAAGTGCCTACTCGGTCAGTAAATACGCCCTCTTTTCCACCGCCGTAGTTACTGCCTAGAACGCGCATACCACCTATGAGTACCGTCATTTCTGGTGCTGTCAAACCCATAAGCTGCGCTCGGTCGAGCAACAACTCTTCCGGCTTAACCGCGTAGTCTTTCTTCAACCAATTTCGGAAACCGTCAGCAACAGGCTCAAGAACTTCGAACGATTCAACATCCGTCATCTCTTGGGTGGCATCACCTCGGCCTGGCGCGAATGGTACGGAAACATCATGACCTGCGGCACGCGCAGCCAGTTCAATACCTACGTTACCAGCAAGCACGATAGCGTCAGCAACACTACAGCCCTCTTCTGCTGCTATTTTTTCTAGCACAGCAAGAACACGACTTAGACGCTCTGGCTCGTTTCCTTGCCAATCTTTTTGCGGAGCCAAACGAATTCTCGCACCATTTGCGCCACCTCGGCGGTCAGAGCCACGGTAAGTACGCGCACTATCCCACGCCGTACTTACTAGCTCACTAATGGATAGGCCACTTGCTTCGATTTTTGTTTTCACTAAATCGACATCGTAGTCTGTCTTACCTGCAGGCGTTGGGTCTTGCCAAATAAGATCTTCGCTTGGCACATCAGGTCCGAAATAACATGATTTTGGTCCTAGATCACGGTGTGTCAACTTAAACCAGGCACGAGCAAAAACGTCATCAAAGTACGCTGGGTCATTTTGGAACTTTTCTGCAATCTTGCGATATTCAGGGTCCATTTTGAGCGCCATATCAGCGTCAGTCATGATTGGATTGTAGCGCTTAGAACCGTCTTCAACATCGATAGGCTTGTCTTCTTCTTCAATGTCGATTGGCTCCCACTGCCACGCACCTGCTGGGCTCTTTTTCAGTTCCCAATCGTACTTAAATAGTAGGTGGAAGTATCCGTAGTCCCATTGTGTAGGGTGTGTCGTCCAAGCACCTTCAATACCGCTCGTTACCGCGTCACGGCCAATGCCACGTGTTTTGTGGTTAATCCAGCCAAGACCTTGTTCATGAACGTCTGCGGCTTCGGGCTCTGGACCAAGGTTTGCGGCATCACCATTACCATGACACTTACCGACCGTGTGACCACCCGCTGTGAGCGCGACAGTTTCTTCATCGTTCATTGCCATTCGCGCAAAGGTCACACGCATGTCATGTGCTGTTTTGAGGGGATCTGGGTTACCGTCCACCCCTTCAGGGTTCACATAGATAAGACCCATCATTACCGCAGCAAGCGGGTTTTCTAAATCTCGCTCACCAGAGTAGCGGCTGTTATCAGCGTCACTTGTGGCTAACCATTCTTGCTCGGACCCCCAGTAAGTGTCTTTTTCGGGATGCCAAATGTCTTCTCGCCCAAAGCCAAAACCAAAGGTCTTAAAGCCCATGGATTCATACGCCATGTTACCGGCAAGGACAATCAGATCGGCCCAACTTAATTTGTTGCCATATTTTTTCTTGATGGGCCATAAAAGGCGGCGAGCCTTATCGAGGTTTGCGTTATCTGGCCAAGAGTTGAGGGGAGCAAAACGCTGGTTGCCTGTCGCAGCGCCGCCACGTCCATCCGCGATACGATAACTACCCGCTGCGTGCCATGCCATTCGGATCATTAAACCGCCGTAATGTCCCCAGTCGGCAGGCCACCAGTCTTGGCTATCAGTCATTAAGTCTTTTAAGTCTTTTTTAAGTGCTTCGACATCTAGCTTTTTCAGTTCTTCTTTGTAATTAAAGTCCTGGCCAAATGGGTTGGTTTTGGAGTCGTGTTGATGCAGGATGTCTAAGTTTAAGGCATTCGGCCACCAATCCATCACCGACTTATCTGTAGATGTTTGCCCACCATGCATAACTGGACATTTACCTACCGAACCGCCGTTTGTGTTGCTCATATAATGCTCCTTCGTATCGTGGTTGTGGTAACCACTCTTTGTTATTCAACAAATCGAATATCCACCTCAAACAGCGTAGTTCATACACTGAATTTTTAGTTAACGCCAAGTCAAAATTTCCATATCTCGGCTAATAAATAATTGTTATCAAACATGTACCTATATGCAGAAAATATGGATAGAGATCAGTTTAAGTCCATACCTGAATACTTGATTCCAGACAGCCTCGCCATGTTGTGATCCCAGGTCGCTAAATCATGGCGACTAAATTCATTCAGAGCGTGGTGACCACATGCCCTTGCCATAACTTGCATGAGCTCGACCGAGGATTCGAAGAAATTTTTCAGTTGCTGAGATGATTTTTCGATATCGAGACGCTGCCTCAAATCGGCATTTTGCGTTGCGATCCCCGCAGGGCAATTATTGGTGTTACAAATCCGGGCCGCGACGCAACCGATAGATTGCATCGCACTGTTTGCTATCGCCACTCCGTCTGCCCCAAGTGCCAACGCTTTGACAAAATCCGTAGGAACTCGCAACCCACCGGTGATGATTAATGTGACGCGATCACTTGCGCCTTTTTCATCTAAGTACTTACGTGCACGAGCTAATGCTGGGATGGTGGGCACACTAATATGATCACGGAACATAGTTGGCGCCGCACCCGTGCCACCACCGCGACCATCTAAGATGATGTAATCAGCCCCAGCATCAAGCGCAAACTGAATGTCTTGCTCAATATGGTTGGCACTGAGTTTAAAGCCAATTGGAATGCCGCCCGTGATGCCACGGACTCTGTCAGCAAACTTTCTGAAATCGTGAGTAGTATGAAGATCTTTAAATGTTGGCGGTGAGATTGCTGGTTGGCCTTCGGGGATACCTCTCACCTGAGAGATCTTACCTACATTTTTATTTGCTGGAAGATGACCACCCGTGCCTGTTTTGGCGCCCTGCCCACCTTTAAAATGAAAAGCCTGAACATTAAGAAGCTTGGATTCATCGTAGCCAAACTGAGCACTGGCAAGCTCATAGAAATACCGCGAATTTGCAGCTTGTTCTTCAGGTAGCATCCCCCCTTCACCGGAGCAAATCCCAGTCCCTGCCAACTCAGCACCTTTTGCTAACGCAATTTTCGCCTCTTCCGAGAGTGCGCCAAAACTCATGTCCGACACCAACAAAGGAATAGCGAGCTTGAGCGGCTTACGCGCGTTTGGCCCTACAATCAACTCAGTTGATACGGGAACATCTTCCAACAACGGTTGTGTCGCCATTTGCGCCACCATGATTTGTATAGCATCCCAATGTGGTAGCAAATGCCTAGGAACCCCCATTGCAGCCATCGGACCATGATGACCGAGTTTAGAGAGCCCTTCTCTCGCTAATTGGTGGATAAACTCTAGGGTTGGTTCTTCTTGAGTAGCGGACGCAGTCGGTTTGTCACTTTTCTCTCGTTTTTTCTCAGGGCCTTCTTTGCCGACTTGCTCAGAAGAAAAACGCTTATGTGTTCCATCACAAAATGGGGCATTAGAGGTATGCTTGCACTGGCAGAGATACGCTTCTTCATCTTTTTCCGCAGTAAAGCTCATTGGCTTTAAGCCTGTTCCCGAATGCGACCCATCGCAATAAGGTTGATTTTTAGAACGTCCACATCGGCAAAAGTAATATTCTTGCCCTTCGGTTAGATTCACTTTAATCGGCTTATTATCGGCGATGATTGGCTTGCTCATGTTGCCCCCTGTTTATTATTGTTAACCACGCTTTCTCGCTGGCTTGCAATAAGCGTAGAACAGGAGCGGAAAGAGCGTCAGCGAAACCAGAGTAAAATACGCGATTGTCGCTTGCCTCACCTATACTCTTTATGGGTCTCATGCACGTGGAGGCTATATGACGATTGCAACCCGATTAGATGAATATTTGACTGAGCATAACATTCACTTTCAAACCGTGAATCACAGCCACAGTCATAGCTCGCTACAAAGTGGTGTTGCCGCAGGTGTGCCTTTAATGAATATCGCAAAAGGCGTCATTCTTGAGGATCATGAAGGGCATCATATGATGGCAGTCTTACCTGCCAACAACAAAATCAGTTTGTCGAGATTAAACGACGAATTTAACGCTACTTTCCACTTGGTGAAAGAGCGTATGGTTTACCGACTCTTCACTGATTGTGAGCACGGCGCGATTCCACCGATTGGTAGTCCTTACCACATGTCGACCGTTTGTGATGAAAGATTAGCAAACTTGGAACATGTCTATCTTGAAGCCGGCGATCATGAAACTCTGATTAAGCTAGATAGAAAGGCATTTAAAGAGCTAATGAACGACTGCAAATACTTAAGATTCAGCAGTGAAGTTCTGCATTAAACTTCCAAAAATCTGTCGACATTTCGTGAAAAAGGCTCTTTCAAAAAGAGCCTTTCTTTTTCTATTGGCGGTGCGTGTCGGAAGCTTCTCAGCTTTTGGTCATCCGCAATTCAGAACGCATAGAAACCAAAAAAAACCGCCCGTTTGAGCGGTTTTTAACAATCCAACCACTATCGAACAAAGATCTTTTGTATCGCTTTTATCGCCATAGCTCTGCGACGCATTAATGCCCCCGTCCTTGGTAGCCATTTCGGCGTGTGGAGTACGGTTTTCGCGTGGCTAAAGTTTCTGAATCCTTCCACTCCGTGATAATGACCAATGCCTGATTCACCAACGCCACCGAAAGGCGCATCTTCAGCGCCAACGTGTAATACCGTGTCGTTGATGCCGACGCCGCCACTATGTGTGTTGCGTACAATATGTCTGATGGTCGATTTGTTGTCCGACATAACATACAGCGCAAGTGGTCTTTGGTGTTGATTAATGTAGTCAATCGCTTCATCTACCGCTTTGTAGGGCTTGATGGGTAGAAATGGCCCAAATATTTCCTCTTGCATGATGCGCATATCTGTCGACACGTCTGTGATCAAATGAGGATACAAAAGCCTTTCCTGTTGAGGTGAGGCTTCAACGGTACGGATGCTTGCGCCCTGAGCTTTGGCATCCTCAAGTAGCGCAGTCAAACGATCATACTGTCGTTGATTGATAATATGGGTCAGCTTTTGATTCTTGTTGGATTTCAAATAGAGTTTTTCAAAACGTTTTAAGAACAGCGTAATGAACTCTTCGACGCGTTCTTGTGGTACAAACGCGTAATCTGGCGCCACACAAATCTGGCCGGCATTGATGCATTTCCCAAACAAAATCGCATCAACGGTTTTCTTCATGTCTGCATCTTCCGCAATGATCACCGGGGATTTCCCGCCCAGCTCTAACGTCACTGGAGTCAGGTTTTCAGCCGCTGCTTTTGCCACAGCGCGACCAACATTTGTCGAGCCAGTAAACAAAAGATGATCGAATGGCAGTTGGCTGAATGATCGTGCAACGTCCGCTTCACCTTCAAATACTTCGACATATTCAGACAACTCGCGACAAATATTGACGATGACTTTATTGGTTTTGGGCGTAAATTCGCTGAGCTTCATCATCACACGGTTACCTGCGGCCAAAGCAGTAACTAAAGGCGCAAGGCTCAAAATGACAGGAAAATTCCACGGCGAAATGATCCCGACCACGCCGAGTGGCTGATACTGAACAGTCACTTTCGACGGAGCAAGCAACAGACCGGATTCACGCTTACTTGGTTTGCACCACTTTTTTAGCTGCTTGATGGTGTAATTGATGTGCGAGACCGTCGGCAAAACGTCGGTCATGGCGGTATCAAATTCGGAACGATAACCAAAATCGTCACTCAGCGCTTCCACCAATGCTTGTTTATTCGCAATCAGAGCTTGTTTTAGCAAGACAAGGCGCTGCTTACGCTCATCCAAACTAGGATAAGGTTCGGCGGCATACGCCGCTTTTAAGCGATCAAGGCTTTGTTGTAACAGGTTGTCCACTTCAACCTCTGCGATTGCGTTCATGATGCTTCTCCTAACCTAGTTTCAACCAATGACGCTCCAAATTAACACGAGCGCAACAATGTTACTATTGTAGCGCTCGCGAAATTAGAGTTCGAACTCTGATTAAAATATCAGTGGGTTTGGAACTAAGTCAGACGCAACTCATAAATGCCGAGCCGTTGAGAGCGGTCAAGCGTCTCGAACTCGTGATCAATGTATTCTTTTAATGTAGCACCAGCACGCTCAGCAATATTGATGCTGGCAATGTTATCTTCCATACAGTGGAATTGGATGAATTGCGCGTGCCCTTTCTGCTTCAAAAAAGGAATCAACACCGCGAGTACTTGGTCGATCACTCGGTGTCCTCGCCCATTGTTGGCAAGCCAATAGCCAATCTCAGTGACGCGTGTGTGCGAATCCACACCTTTAATGCCAATAACACCCGTAAACTGCCCATCAAAATAAATAGCGCACCAGTGGGCATCTAACGCTTTGCTGTTCACGCGCTGAGAGATGTAGTTCACCGCTTCTCTGCGGTTGGTCACAAAGTCCGTCCAAGGCAAATAGCCAGAGAGGCTGTTTCGATACGTGTTCACCACTTCCAGTAAAACGGTCGCGTGTTTGGTGGTAAGAGGCTCAATTGAGACCCTTTCTGAAACAGAAAAACTGGCCTGCATGCTATTTCCTTGATACGCCTTTTGGCACATGACCTCATCCATCCACATTATCCCTTTTTCGGTAAACACTACTCATAAATCCTACCGCCTCATTGCGTTGAGAACAAACTTCCATATTCGTTATGTCAAACGTGCTTAAAAGGATGGCTATCTCGTCTAGTCTGTTTGTTCAATTAACGTAAATGGCGTCAACGACTCCACATCCACGTAATGCCTCCACACATGTTCGTAAAGGTGGTGTTGATTTGCAAACGGGGCTAGTCGTTTTGCTTCTTCAAGCGTACACCAACAATACTCTGTGTGTTCTTCGTTAAGTACAACCGATTGGTTAGGTGGACAAAACATTACGAAGCATGGAATAACCATGATGCGGTTATTTTTTGCTTCGTAGAACTGTTCTAGAAAGTCTGCAGTATGTAACTCAACATCGTCAATTTGCGTCTCCTCTTTCAGTTCTCTGAGAATAGTTTGCCATCCGGTTTCACCGGCCTCTACCCCACCAGCAACATGGCACCAATAACCACCTTTAACACGTTTGAGCAACAGCATTCTATCGACGCCATCAATTTTAGAAATGACAACGCCAGAAGTATGCGTAGCTTGTACTGGGATCATGTATGCTCCTTAAATATCTAGATATTTCCTAGATGCGCTCCATGCGCGAATGAAAGATAAGGTTGCTTGAGAACCCATAGTCTACTGCTTATTCTCACTCTCGGCAGATGTGTTTATATATCACGGATCATTTTGTGAGCTGAGTATGCTAAAGTGCGATCTGTCGCAACAAATGAGCAGTAAAATGTCTAATTCATTCAACACTCTGGTTCCCATTGGTGTGCGCTTTATGGTGCTCTCCGCATTCGGTTTCGCGCTAATGTCTGCCACAGTAAAGCATGTCAGTCTTCATGGTATCCCTGTATTTGAGATTGTTGCAGCGAGGGCACTCGTCTCACTTGTTATCAGCTATTTAGATGTTAAGCGAAAACGAATTTCTGTATGGGGCAATAATAAGCCATTACTGTTTGCGCGTGGCGCAGTGGGCACCATGGCATTGATGTGCGTATATTATTCGGTGACTACCTTACCTTTGGCAGAAGCGACCATCTTCCAATACATTCACCCAGTATTTACTGCGCTCCTAGCCGTCTTTTTCTTGAAGGAACGCATTCAACCATCGACGTTCCTTTGCATTGCCTTGTGCTTACTCGGCATCTATATAATGGTAAGTCCAGAAACAGGACAAGAAGCAGAGCGCACTTTACCTATGTTTAGCGTAATGATTGCAATCTTGGGCGCATTTGGTAGCTCAATTGCTTATGTCATTGTTAGAAAACTTAGCCAAACTGAAGATAGTTCAGTGATCATTTTCTATTTCCCTTTGGTTGCTCTACCCGCTTCACTCTTACTGATTGGCGATGATTTTGTTATGCCCGACCTGTATCTGACTTTCATGTTGGTTTTGGTTGGTGTATTCACCCAAGTTGGGCAATTGGGATTAACCAAAGCAATGCAAACTCAGCAAGCGGGCAAAGCGTCTGCTTACTCGTATATTCAGATCGTATTTTCTGTGTTGTTAGGCATCATTTTCTTCGGCGAAATCCCGCTCATCTGGACGTACATCGGTGGTGCACTAATTGTAGCGGGCGCACTCATTAACGTATTTGGCCACCATTTGCGATTGCCATTCGTTAAGCGCAGCGCTTAACCCTTCAGCCCTAAAGCGAGACAACACTAAAACGTAAAAAGCCAGAGTCGACTCTGGCTTTCTTTTTTATGTTTAACCTGACGTTAAGCGGATAATTTTAATCCAGCGATACCAGCTACAATAAGCAATAAACTCAGCAATTTTATCAGCGTCGCGGGCTCGTTAAATATGTAGATACTGACGATTGCCGTTCCAATCGCTCCTATACCTACCCAAACGCCGTAAGCGATACCGAGTGGTAGCGTCCTTAATGCAATTCCAAGTAACCAAAAGCTCAACACCATAAACGTAACGGTAAAGCCAGATGCCGCCAATTTGGTAAAACCTTGTGAGTATTTTAGTCCGACAGCCCATGCCACTTCGCATAAGCCAGCAATGAAGAGAATTCCCCAAGCCATGTCATATTTCCCAACGAGATGGGGTCGTCCCCGAGAAAAGATAGAGCGGTGAGGTCGTCCTCACTTCTTTGTGACTCGCTATTATATACAGAAAATTGAACGTAAAAAAATAAGGCCCTGATATTTCAGGGCCTCTTTACATAAAAATCGCTAGGGCTTAGCGATGATGAATACGGTACCATCCGTCAACGTAAAGCTCACCTCACTGGTTTTCTTTCCGATACCGGATAAACTGCACTCGTTATCGTTATCACACGGCGTATTTGAAATAACATTCCACACGCCATTCATCAAGCCAGAACCAGTAATAATCGCCGTCCATGTTTTACCATTGTTGATTGATTGTGTAGTAACTTCATCAGATGGTGGTGGCGCCTCTTCTCCTACATAACTTGCTTCCACATTCAAGTTACTGTAGCTGCTGTAAGCGTACACACCAATGTGCCACGTTCCTTCATTCGGAGAAGTAATACTACATGCTTCATTACTGTTGCCACTGTATGAGCGACAATCGTAGCTGGTTAAACTTGGTTCACTTCCCAGCTTAACATAAAGATCCGCATCGCCGTTTACTCCCGATGTGGTAACAATAAAGTCTGAACTGTTGGTAGGCACATCAATCGTAAAACAATGCCACTCACCAGTAGATGAAGAGTCTATGTTGCTGGAAACACCATTGTTTAGGGCGATAGCCTCACACGTGCTAGATGGTGGCTCGACGACTCCGCCATCAACTGAAACACCGACCTGAGCAAAAGCGTCGGCTACATCATTCGCCGCCACGTTTAAGCTTTGGGCGGCCGCCAATACACCCGCAGCTGCAGAGTCAAACGTTTCGCTTGGCGTCCAGTAGTTCTGGTTAGCGTACGCAAAAACCTCGAACGCTTGTCGCGTTCCCCAATTGTACTCAACCGCCAATAGATAAAATGCTTTGTTAAACACACCACTTGAATAATGCACATCCATGCCACTCACATACTGAGACGCGTGATCAATTGAACGACCATCAAGGGGCGGATTATCCATGTAGCGCAGCGCCGCATTGGCAGCCTTTCTAATATCGTACCCAACTTTCCAATCGTTAGAACCACGTGAATAGAATTCAGCCGCCTCACCTGCCATATCTGAGAACGCCTCATTGATTCCGCCTGATTGCTCTGAATAAATCAGATCAGAGTTTTGTTCTGTAAATCCATGGCTAACCTCGTGTGCTGAAACATCTAAACTCACTAAAGGATAGAAATAACTCGCACCGTCACCAAAAGTCATGCTCGAACCATTCCAAAAGGCGTTTTCATAGCGTTTGCGGTAATGCACTCGCATTTGAAGCTGAAACGTTAAGGGCGCGGTATTCAGCCAATCTTTGTACATGTCGTATACCACTTTGCCAAAGTAATGCGCATCATTTAACGGGCTGTACGCTCCATTAATTTCTTTAACACTATTGGTTGGACAAACGAACGTATGTGTATTGCCAGACGTCCTACCATTCAAGTTGATGGTTTTGACCACGCCAGGAATATCCATCAAACACGTATCACCAGATTGCTGGACTAATAGAGACTCAAAGTCCACACCATAATGATAACGACCAATTTTTTGGTTTCCTCCCGGACCATTCGCTTCTACGTGCGCTAACCCCTCATATTGCAGCAAAATGTTTCCTGTTTTAGCATCAATAAGAAAGGTGGGACGCGTAGGCTTACCACCATGCTCATTATCAGCAAAAAACTGGACAATATAAGCTAAGTGCGCCACGTCACTTTTATCGACATAAATACGCAAACCTTGGCGCTGATTATCTATTTGGTATCCGTTTTCACGGTACGGCTTTTGCGTTGAAGACATTACTTGAGAAAGCGACAATCTAGGCACCATATCATTGATATCTCGGGCAATATCCTTTACGAGAGTGCCGTTGATGTGCTTGATTTGGCCCTTTTTATCACGATGTACGACAATTTGCTTGCCCCAAATCGGGACGCCTTTAAACATCTGCTGATAACGACTATGCGTACCGCCGTTTTTACCTTGGTTGGTTTTCAGCTTTTGTACACGATTTCCATTTTGTAAACCTAACACACGATCTATATTTTGTGTGGCTGCAAGGTTGCGTTTTTCTAAAGTAACAACAAGCCCATGGTTTTGCTCTAACCGTTCGGACTGAGCGGCGGATAAAGGTGTTGAAAAAAGAAGTGGTGAAGCAAGCATTGCCGTGACAAATAACCTGCTCTGATAGTTTGATACTGAACCCATCGGTTAGCCCCCTATTTTGCATCAATAGCAAAGCCAAACTGACCAGTTCTTATTTGTTTGTTTCTCACCTAAAAGTGAAGTCAAACTTATCGTAATCATCCCGCTCATTGATTTTAGCACACACAATCATACAGCTTATGTTTTAGTGCCATTTCATCTATTAAAAGCGACACCG
This sequence comes from Vibrio sp. E14, assembly GCF_020515785.1. Taxonomy (NCBI): domain Bacteria; kingdom Pseudomonadati; phylum Pseudomonadota; class Gammaproteobacteria; order Vibrionales; family Vibrionaceae; genus Vibrio; species Vibrio sp. E14. The sequence goes on along the minus strand of NZ_JAHPJI010000001.1, from coordinate 718,829 downwards.
TTTTTTAACAATTTGCATATAACCTTTTGGTGTTGAAAGTGTTGCGTTTATTGCACAAATCACACAAAAACTAATTGAACATGTAAATATGAAAACGTTTGTGTGATTGATATCGCTTAAAACAATTACTGATGACTTTAATATTCAGCCGAATCAATTATAAGGTATGACGTACCCATGAAAACAATCAAAACCTCTATCGCTCTCCTGGTTGGCGCCGCTCTATTATCTGGATGTAATGACGACACTGAATACGTCAATGTTCAGCCTAAAGAAGTAAAAATAGCGACTTACAACCTCTCTTTTGACCGTGCAACTTTTGAAGCTTTAGTGAGCGAAATGCAAATTGAACCAGCGCAGCAAACTGTATTGGTTACTGCCTATTTAGACGGTTCTATCGCCGCTGAAGACAAAACCACTGCGGAAAAAGTCATTCAAATTCGAAACGTTGCTGCGATTATTCAGAAGAATCGCCCTGACGTTCTTATGATGGCGGAATACAACAACGACGGAACAGGCGAAAACAAAGCAGCCATTGAAGGCTTCCAGAAGAACTACCTGTCTGTCGCGCAAAGCATCAATGGTGCAGGCGGTGAAGCGAACCTTGAACCTATCGAATATCCTTACGCGGAGTCTTACTCTACCAACACAGGTTTGCTAAGCGAGTTTGACCTCGACAACAATGGAACAGCAGGTCAAATGCCGGGCGATGCATGGGGCTTTGGCATGTACCACGGTCAATATGCCTTTGCCCTAATGTCTAAATACAAGATTGATACGGCAAATACGCGTACGTTCCAAGCGTTTAAATGGAAAGATATGGAAGGTGCTAAGGTTCCAACCATTACTATCTGTGACGGCTCACAAAAGATTCCAGATGGCATGAAGTGTGGTGATGAGTGGTACTCTGCAGAAGAATGGGATCAAGTACGCCTATCTTCTAAAAACCACGTAGATGCACCAATTATCATTCCGACTCGCAGTGGCGAGGAAGTTGTGCATCTACTGATGTCGCACCCTACTCCACCAGTATTCGATCCAGGTAAAAACAAAGCGCAAAACGCAGCCGAAGTAGAGTTCTGGCATCACTACATTCAAGGTAAAGACTATTTCTACGACGATGCAGGTAAGAAAGGCGGCTTAGCGAGCGGGGCTAAATTCGTAATGATGGGCGATCAAAACCTTGATCCCGTGGCCGGTGACGGTATTAGCTCTGTAATGCAAGAACTGCATAATGATCCATTGGTTAACCAAACCGTGATGAATGGCGAGCTTTATCCGACAAGCTTTGGTGCAGCCGAACACGCTGTTGACCGCAGCTCCACTCACCCATATCCGAATCGCATCACTTCGACGTTTGGCTTGGGTGTAGATTATGCCTTGCCTTCTGCAAACCTAAATGTGGTGGACTCTGGCGTATACTGGTCAGCTTCTTATGAAGAAGGTCGTAAGCTATTTAACGATACGCGTATCGGCAAGTATGGTGATGGTAAAGATGTGTCTTCCGACCATCGCATGATCTGGATTAAAGCACAGTTCTAAACTGTGTCATTTAAATAAAAAAAAGCCAACCACAAGGATTCGTGATTGGCTGTATATATTTGTGAACAAAGTGGTTCACTAACAACGTCAGTTGGCTAGGTGACCCTCGGCTTAGAAAGGGTCATTCATACTAAAGCATGAGACGTGCCAACTTTGTAGCGCACAAAAACAGATTGTTATTTAACCACTTTCATTAAAACTTCACCAATAGCCACTGTTTGCTCACGCAATGAATTGCAATTTGCAAATTATAATTGGCATTTCGCAATAAACCCTACCGTTAACTTTTGTTCTATGGCTTCCTAGCCAAATCACGTGCGAGGATTAATGCGAGTCCGAATACTTGCAAGAAGAGCCCGATATTCTTGTACCAAGCGATCTTTTCATCTTGCTTTGCCATTACCTCATTGAGCTCTACATTCTCAATGTAATAGTCATCAATGCGATCTCTATACGAAGCTTGTGCTTGGTTTATCTTTGACATTAGCTGAGGGAGTTTATCTATTTGTATTTCATCCGATTCGTGATGAGTCCAAGAGGATAAGTGCCCTTCCAATATCTGTTCTATCTCCGAAGGTATCGCTGCGCTCTGACCTATGTGCAAGTGAAGCAGCAACGCCTCTCTTTTTCTTTCTAGAGTTTCAACGCTATTCCACGCGAGTTGGATGGAATACAAGTTTTCCGCCTTTTGCTCTGCGAGTTGCGAATACTGTTTGCCAAGCCTATCAAGGACCAAGCTAGTAAGAACGATCGCGCCAATATTCAGTACTAACCCAATCAGAACGAGTACCCATGGCGGCGGGATATAGCTACGAAGACTTACCATAACTTATCGTACGGAAGATAAATCATATTCAACACAACCAGCGAAAGTATCACTAGGAATGTCACCTGCATGCCCCTAACACGCCTTTTTAAGTCCTCTTTCAATATACCTCGAGCATGGATAATTCGACCGATCACGAAAATAATGCCTGTGAGATGTATCCAGGTTGGGTAAGCACTATTGAATTCTAATAGTGCCATTAGAATCAGAGTAATGGGGATATATTCTGTCGCGTTACTCTGTGCACTACGAGCGATTTGGAGAGCCTCTACTCCTCCGTCAGCATAAGCAACCTGATTTAAGCGACGCTGCTTAATCACTTGAACGGCCAACCAAATAATCAGTATTGCAAGAATGCTAGCGTATAGAGCTGTGATCATATGTCGTCCTTTTTGATCCGGTTTTCATTATATAGCGTGTCACTTGGCTATAAATATAGCGGTATCCTAATGATAATGCGTCAATTAACCTCAAATTATGATTTTACTCGAATATAAGAAAACGAGTAAGAGAATACTTTATGGAACTAAAAACGCCCTCGAATAGAGGGCGTGAGAGTGAAATCGTGAATATTCAAGAATGGTGGTCTATAAAGGATGATTGGCCAGCTTTTTACGCTTATGCCCTTTGACAATACTTTCAAAGATTGTAAATAACAGCCCCACCCAAATAAAGGCAAAGGTCACTGCTTTAACTTCATCAAACAGTTCACCGAAAAACATGACAGCCAAAACAAACTGCAAGCTTGGTTCAATGTATTGCATTAAACCAACTGTCGATAAGTTTGTTATACGTATCGCGATAGAATAAAAAATCAGTGGTAAAAGCGTGATCGGTGCGCTGCCAAAGTACAAAAGCAATGTTGTTATATCTACGCCTGAAGCCAACTCACCCACTGTCCATTGTTTGTAAAACAAATACGCCACAGCAACTGGAGTCAATAGCAGGGCCTCAACAAACAAGGTGGTGCTCCAGTCGTATGTTATCTTCTTCTTGTACAAGCCATACAAAGCAAAGAACAACCCCATCGTTAGTGCGATAACAGGCAACTGGCCATAATGAATCACTTGATACATCACGCCAATTGTTGCTAGCACAATTGCGATGAGTTTGCCTTTTGAAAGCTTATCTCCAAGAATAAACACGCCTAACGCCACTGACACCAACGGTCCAATAAAAAAGCCTAAGCTTGCATCAATGACTCGATGGTGAGTCAAAGCCCAAGTGAACGCACTCCATGAAATACACATCAAACTGCTCGCGACAAACGTGTACCACAAAGATTTTTTGTCACACCAGATTTCTTTCCAATTCGGTCCTCGACGGGTTATACCAAGCACAATTAAAAAACCGACAGGAACTGAGCCGATGATTCGCCATGCCAGCAACTCATCCATTGAAGCATTCGGTAAATAACGATAATAAATGGGTAGCAGCCCCCAAATTACAAAGGAGAATGCTGCCATAAAAGTGCCATAACGAGTGTTATTCATAAAACTATCGCTCATCTAAACGAATAAGTCAGCGCAAACAAATCGCGCTATGCATAATAAAAGGAACGCGGTATCCCTGTGAGTTTAAGATGCTGAGGGCATTACTGGTTCAACGCTTGTACTACTGCTGTAAACCCACTCACAAAACACAACATAAGTGCTCCAAACCGAATTTTTTCTTTTGGTAACGATTGGGTGGTTTTCATCGCGAGCCAATACCCAAGCGCTGCCGCAGGTAATAGCGGAATAGTAATCATCAAATGGTGTAATGTGAAGAAGCCAACGGGAATTTGAACAACAAGCGAAATGATGGAACTGAAAACAAAAAATGCCGATAGGTTACCACGTAACTGGTTCGCTTCTTGATGTTGCAACAACAACGCCATCGGTGGGCCTCCAATCGCCGAACTGGTACCAAACAATCCAGAAAAGAATCCTGCTAATGTCATACGCGCTGGTGTGGGTTCAACCCGAAACGGTAAAACACTCACCACAACCGCGAATAACACCAAAAAACCAATCCAAAGTGTAAGAGCTTGAGTCGAGACAAAAAACAGTAGCAAGCCGCCAGCGACCGATCCGGGCACACGCCCAATCAATGCCATTTTTAAACCGCCGATTTCAACACTACTGCGGTGCTTCATCGCATTCATCAACGAAATAAATAACGCGACTAAACAGATTGGTACAGGCACATACTCCGGCGCCCAAAGAATCAGTAAAGGTGCGGCAACAATTGCCAAGCCAAAGCCTATTGCGGTTTGTACATAAGAGCCAAGAAATATTAGCCCTATCGCAAGCAAGTTTATCGAATCGAATTCCATTTAGATTATTCTTATATTTGAAAGCCAAACACGAAACCAAAGCACATTCGCACGATGAATGCATCGAGTGTGTTGTGATATGAATCTCGCGTAGCATTCATCAAAGTGAACAAAAAGACAATCCATTTGTGCGGTTTGCCATCACTTCTTTTCGTCTTTCATTCAGCCGATGTACGCGTATGCTTATATCTAGGCGAATTCATGCTCGACTGTTCATGCAGCATTTCTTCCACGGAATTAATGACTGCTCAAAAACGGCCGCATTAGATCTTTGAACCCTCCTCCTGCTCTATATAGGCGTAGCCGATTCTCATTACGTCGGTATAGCACTTTATGACTCATCGCTTTATACTATTGATCATTTTGTCATTACCGTACTTATTTACACAACAACAAGTGTACGGTCAGTGTTACTTTTTCTACCTTTAACTTGCTGTGAAAATAATATGAGAAAACAAACTGGATTTACTCTAATAGAGTTAGTCGTAGTTCTTGTCGTGCTCGGCATTCTTGCTGTCACTGCCGCACCACGCTTTTTAAACCTTCAAAGTGATGCGCGTGAAGCGCGTTTAGAAGGCATGAAGGGCGCGATTGCATCAGCGCTCGGTGTCGGTTATGGGAAAATGGCGATTGCAGGGTTGGAACACTATCCATATATATCAAACAAACACACAGACGCAGGTTCAGGTAAAGGCCCTGAAAATTTGCCTTTCTCAGGTTGTGAGTTGAATGGTTCTCTTAGCTGTACATTTAGGTACGGTTACCCAGATGCAGATGAAACAAGCTTAGCTATATTAGTCTCAGAACTTGAGAATCAGTATGGAGATAGTGACTGGAAAATTGTTCAAACTAACAACATTAAAGTCGTTATTTCAGCAAGAGATGATAAAAATAGCAGTTTAACTCAATGTGGGATTTTATATGGACCACCGCAGGGTCCAAACGAAAATTACACCTTGGAAATTCTTCCATGTTCACAATAAAATAAGGCTGCCCATCGGCAGCCTTATTTTTAATCTTATCGGGTTTGTTTACGCAAAGTTAAACACGTATTTATCCATCATATTCACCATACGGCCAATCTCTGGCTTGGTAATCGTATCATTTGCGCCAAGAGACAGTGCTTTCGCTCGGTTATCCTCACTCATCAATGACGAGAACATAATGATCGGCATTTCATGAAACGCTTCGGTATCGCGTAGTCTCTTCACTAAGTGCATACCATCCATTCGAGGCATTTCTACGTCCGTAACCACCGCATCTAATAGCTCTTTAACTGGCAAGTTTTCTTCTTTCGCGACCTCGATCAAGCTCATCAACTTCTCATGCGCCTCACCACCGTCTTTACATGTGATCACATTGTAACCTGAAGAAGCTAATGTATCTTGGATCAAAGAGCGAATAAATGCTGAGTCATCCACCACCATGATCGTTTTAGCATTACGCTTACCGACCATTCTCTGGTTGAGATCCACCGACTTGTCCCCTTTCACATCGTACTTTTCCATACTCAGTTCTGGGTTAATATCCGCGATGATTTTTTCAAAGTCGAGAATCATGATCAGGTTGCCTTCTTTGCGAACAACGGCCACTACACAATCTTGTTCGCCCGCTTCCAAAAACTGACTTGGTGATTCCACATCATTCCAAGAGATACGATGAATACGTGAAATACTATCAATCAGAAAGCCATTGGTCATTTTGTTGAAATCAGTAACGATAACAAACTTACGCTCTAGGTCCTGGCGTGTTGGTACACCTAACCAACCAGCTAAATCTACTAAAGGCGTCAATACATCTCTGGACGAAAACACCCCGATCATGTGAGGTTGTGCGTTTGGATAATCGGTTGTCTCTGGTACGCGAATCACTTCTCGTACTTTCGCAACGTTGATGCCGTAATAACAAGTTTTTGTGCTGCCATCCGGCAATGTTTTTTCTAAATGAAACTCGATGATTTCAAGCTCATTGGTACCACTTTCTGTCAAAATGGTGCTGGTTACGTTACTCATAAAGCCAATTATCCAACCAAAATACGCATCAGAAAAAGTTTGATGCAAACGCCATGAGAAGCCATTCTCAGGCTAAAAATCCAAGCATCCTTTTTAGTCGTTACAACAAAGTTTGTAAACCACCAAAAGGACGGCCAACGCACATTTCCATATCAAACTGTGAAAAAATGTCTCATTTTTGAACAGGATAACATGAGTTAACTTAGTGCGACCTTACCTTCCCACTTTTAGCGGCCATTTCGATAAAAAGTTTAGGGTTAATATTGATGTTTTTCGTTGGCCTATCACTATTCCCACACATATGAAATCCCTCGTGTATTGGCGTATTCGACAGTATCTTATTCAATTGTGCTCAGTGAATTTCAATTATAGAAAATGTCATTTTACTTTCCACCAGCAAGGTTTTTCCTACAATCCCTCTTAATACAATCATATTGCGTTGGGCGGTATGACAGTTCGGATAGTAGTGAGGCTCCATTTGAATAATGTTCTTATCATTGATGACCAACCACTTTACAGCGAAGCACTGACTTCTCTTGTTGAGAGCGTAATCAACACAGCCGAAGTCATTCAGTCGAAAGACAGCGCAGAAGTAATGGACTTAGTTCGAAATACAAAAATTGATTTTATTATTCTAGACGTTGTCCTTGCTGATCGAGATGGTATGCGTTTGGCGAAGAATATTTTAGCAACGGGCTATCAAGGTAAATTACTTTTCATTTCTTCACGCGACTATTCCAGCCTTTCTAAAGCGGCTTACGAGATGGGAGCTCATGGTTTCTTGAATAAAAACGAGACAAAAGAAGCTATTGCTGACGCGATTGTGAGTGTCTCACGTGGGTACTCTATGTTTAAGTCTACTCACGCTCCTTCTACTGGTGATGTCACGCTATCCAATCGCGAAGCCATGGTGTTCGACTACTTAGCTCAGGGCTATTCAAATAAACGTATTTCAGAACAACTATCGCTCAGCGCTAAAACCATCAGCACTTACAAAACTCGTATTTTGAAAAAATACCATGCAGATTCATTGATTGAATTACTGCATACGATCCCAAGCGCTGAAAACATTCAATACGATCGTTAGTTCTTCATATATTTTGCAATGGCATCGGTTAATATCTGATGCATTGCGTCGTGACGATGGCTTTGCTTCATCTGAAGTACAACCTTTGGCCAGCCGTTGGGGTAATAAGATTCAGGAATACGAATAAAACGGTATCCTTCGATTGGCGCCTGATACTCCAGAAAAACCGTCGCCGCCTTTTTTTGTTTGAGCAGCTTTAGCACACTGCTCACGTTATCTAGCGCTGCAATTCGATTGATCACCATACCGTGATTCTCCATTGCTCGTTTTGCAAGCTGCTCTTTCTCTTTCCAACCGATAATTTCAAGCATAATAAATGGCAGTTTGGCAGCCTCTTCAAGAGTGGTGATCTCAAGCTCTTCCGGAACAACAACCACAGCAGGCGCGTAGCCAATAAATTTCTGATGGATAGATTTTGGCAATTCATCATTGAAGTAATGAAGCTGGGCATCCACTTTGCCTAAAAGGATTTCGTCCACCGTATATTCCGTGATGGTTGCGACAGTAATATGAGCTTTAGGAAACAGCGTCATTAAATCCATCGCCAACAAGTGTCCAAATGAGTACTGAGCCGTTTGGGGTAAACAGACCGTTATATCCTTACTGTATTTTTCTGGTTTGAATTCTGATCGAACTAAGCATGTTTCTAAGTTATCTAATGCATCTGCAATTTTGGGTAACTGACGCATCAGAAAGTTGGTGGGCTCTAAATGATGTGGGTGACGAATGAATAGTTCATCACCAAGTTGGATGCGTAAGCGAGCAAGATATTTACTGACCGACGCCTCACTCTTACCCAAGGCTTTCGCTACGGGTTTAAGCTGACGATGCTTTTCTAACAGAACCAGTATTTTTAATAGGTTTAGATCAAGGTCTTTGTTCACGATACAGTACCAGTTGGGTCTTATGCTAATCAGCAATCAAAGGAGCATTATGCATTGCTCGAATAATATAAAAGACCAAGGGTACTGCTTGGTCAAATTTATCAAACAGTTATGTCATGGTTATGTATTGTTGTCCTCAAACACGCTGTTTTTTCATTTCATATAACTCTTCATCTGCTCTCACGATCACCTCTTGCAGCGTTTCATCCTCTTCGCGCACAGCAACACCAGTACTAACACTGATCTCTATATCTAATGTATTTAAACGATTGTGTTTAACAACGCCACGGAGCTTTTTCGCTAACATGGAAGCTTTGCTCATGCTGCATCCGGGCAAAATAATCATATTTGATAGAAATTACTATTTTTACAATCATAGCTTACCCCCATGTAAGTTTGCCTTATATCTAAGTACTTCTCATAGTAGAGGTAAGCCATTATCCTAGTTTCTGTATTAAAAATTAAGACATTTAAAGCATTTATTGAGTCATATAGTTCCTTGCCATCAACGCCAGACTCCTTATAACATTTTTTAATATATATATGCTCTTTGTAAAGCTCATCCGCAACTAGTTTATTTTCCAACCTATCTAATTTGAAATTATATTCCAGTATTTTTGTTGCGTACTTTACATAGCGAGAAACAAATTCTTTATCAACCTCGCTTACCGAAAGATAACCGATAGCTTTATCAACGTCATCACGAATACTATTTCTATCTAAGTCTATCCCGACTAAAGAATCCGACGTATCCTTAATTATACGTGTGTTATATACATATACCTCCAGTTGTTCACTCATACTTAGATTTTCTACTTTACCATAAGAATAACAAGAGTTTCCTAAAAACAAAATTAGCATTTGTAAAACATAATTAAGCTTCATTTATCAATCCGCAAATATTGTAAAAAATGTTCTATATCTAAAAATTAATCTATGTGATATTAAAGTAGAACTTATACTCACCACATTAAATCATCTTCAATTAAAATAAGAAAACTTTGAGCCAAAAATAGGGCTCATATTTAATATATCGCTAGTATTTATCGCTCTACCCACTCTAATCTTTGTTTATAATTTAGATGTCGTTTAGTATTTCCAACCTATTTCGACGCCATCTAAAAATCAGCAAAGACGTTTAAACACCACATAAAATTGAGCACATAAATATTAAAATCACGACAGCAACTAGTGGATTGCACATTACTCTATAGTCAGTACAACTCGACGGTTACAGCCAGATACTTTGTTTTCATTTACCTTACAAATCGGCGCAGACTCACCGAATGCTTTTTCAACAATCCTGTTGCCTAGACCTAACCCTTGTTTCAGGTATGTTGTTGCGGCATTCGCGCGACGAGCAGACAAGCCTTTGTTATAAGATTGAGAACCGACCTCATCAGTATGCCCCTCAACAAGAACACGAGTACCCTCGTCAACCAGTTCCAAGTATTGTGAAATCGCTTGTTTGTGAGCATCTGTTAAAAGGTATTTATCAGTATCATAGTTGAGGATCAACGACATCGAGTTCTTATCAAAGGTGCAGCTGTCGGTCGCATTCGCCCCCTCAACCTTAACTACTCTCTTATCCTGTACAATAGAACGTTCTTCATTTACCGTCACCGCTAACTTACCAACAACCTGAGTGACTTTGGTTTCGGAACTTTTAAGAATTTTGGAGCTCACGTAGTTTTCATCATGATTAATACAATTAGCGAGTGCGACATTTGAGGTAAAAATAATCGCGATTGATAATAATTTTTTCATTTTAATCTTTTAATCGTCCTGTCTCTTCGTTAATCAGATTTAATATGTATTTGTAGACATCTTTACCATTTTTTGCGTGATAAATATTTTTCTCGCCAACACAATCACCGAACCCATCGTCTTTTTGTACGTTGTAGTTAACACCTATAACGCCCATAGTGACTTTTGTTTTTTCACCTTCTAACTTCGCGTGTTCACTTTGAAACTTATTTTCTTTGCTAGAAATTCTTTTCTTGAGCTGTTCACAAAGGTTGTGTTCACGCACTAATGACTTTAAGAACTTGTCGTAAACTTGTTGATACTGAATATAACCATAACTGTCTCGATAACTTTTTGTGACTACATCGTATTTGTTTCTATACGTACTATTTCTATGGAGATGGTCAGGGAATCGTACGTCTGTATCTGCACCATCAGAAAGGAAGATAAATACCTGCTCCGGGTTACGATCTTCTTTCTTCACTTTGTCCGCTTCTTTCGCTGCTGCAATCAAGCCTAACCAAGAGTCGGTACCGCCCCCTCTTGCAGGCATTACCTTGTTGGAATTCAATATATTGATAAAGTCCTGATAGTTGTCTGTTATTGGAATATCTCGTGCCTGATTATAATAACTAGAGTGGTACACGTTTTGTTCATCCACAGACTGGTCAAACATATCATCGACAATGCTTTGGAAAGATGCTTCTGTGTGAGAAAACTCACTTGCATAGTCGTAGAATTTTAGTCTGCGATCCTTTTTATCGTATTTCACGTTGTAGGCGTTGTAAGTCAACAAGGCAACGCGACTCTTCTTATTCTCACCGGTTTTGAAGTCCTTCAAATCTTCGACAACCTTGGTGATCGTTTCCTTCACCACCTGCATCTGAGTTTTGTTGTTTTGCCCATACCACAGGTTACTCATCGATTGACTGGTATCCAGTATGAAGTAGATATCCACCGGTTGAGGTAAGTATTTCCGGGTGATCGAGTCGCCAGACACTTTGAATTTTGGCTCTACGCCGATTTCATTATGTGAAATCCATGAATCATGCTCAGAGGTGGCAACCACGGTGAAGTCTGCAAATGGCGATAACTCATTGGCTTTCTGAACACAACCGTCTTTGTACTCACACTTCTTGGTCGATACATTGATCTGAATGTCGCTAATATTGTCGGTAATATATAAGTCAACAATTCTCTGCGCATAGTCTTTGTCTTCTTGATTGTCTTTGCCCGGACTTGCAATCAAGGCAAGACTTGCAACTTCAGCCGCCTCTTCTATTTTTGAGTGCGCAAGCAAACGTTGCGTATAGCCAACAGAAAACGAGAAAGTGATGATTAATATAGGGAGAAACGAAAGAAATATGATCCCAGCAACCCCTTTTTGCTTAGTGAAGCGATTCATATTAAATCCTTGCAAATGAATAGGAACTGGTCACTACTTTGATCGGCTCACCGCTCATAAGACCGATAATGTTAAACGGCGTTTTGTAGCAAAGAGACACGTGATAAAGAGGAAGGCGTCGTTTCTGCGTGGTCAAAGGCAATAGTTTTGTTGCTTTTTCCACTGTAATGTCCTCTAGCTCCGGAAAATTACACCCCGCCGTCATGCCCTTTAAGGCGGTGGTTCTAACAAGCTTCTTATCTTTATCAATCAAAGATAGCTCTAAGACTCGCATCCCCAGCTCATTTTCGTCAAAATCTGGTAGTGTGCGTTTCAACATGCCTTTCGCCATATCGAACGAATTGTTCATGTGTGTCTCGCACTGCTTACCTCCTGCGCCGCAAATATCAAGTTCATTGGCAAACAACTGTCGGCGTTCACTAATAACACTGACGATCGAATACACCACCCTATCCAACTGCCCTTTTTTATTAACGGCGATGGTGTAGTTGATATGCATGGCAATAATGGAGCCAAAAAAGAGTAAGACCAATGCAAGCTCAACAATAAAAGCACCGGTTTGCTTTGACTTAGTTACCACAACTGATCTCCTCTCCTAACTTGAACGTGCAGCGCTCGTACTCCTGAACCGCGACCATCTCACGACTAATGTTCATGCTTGGCATAACAAAGTTAAACAGAGGCTGATAGGTGAAGCTCAATTGGTATATGGCAATTGGCATGTTGACTGAGTTTTCAGCAGTGTCGCCTTTCTTGATGTTTGGGCATTCACTCAACGCTTTTCCACTGCGATTACAATGGATAAAGTCAGTTAGGTTTTTAAAGTAATAAACCGATGCCGAAACCGTTGAGTGATCAACAACTTTTGACCATAGTGCACCACCACTTGATTTAAGCTTGGTTTTTATTACGTCTTGGTAGTCGACTTTTTCAGTACTGTGAGAGCTGCCTTGCTTTTTACTGCTCATCACTGCTGTGGTTAATGCATGATCCGTCACGCCCATTGAGTACGTTAGAACCGACAAGTCAAACCAAGTAAACAGAACCATTAATAAAATCGGTAAGCCCATTGCGGTCTCAACAGTCAAACTTCCCTTTTGAAACTTGATCATAGCTCGACGTACCTTTTCTTCGTGTAATCAACAACAAAGGCACCTTTGATATCCATATTTTCAAGAAATTTCTTTGCGTCATTGATATCACTGAACTCACCAATGCAGTAGCGCTTCCATAAGCCGTGCGTGTAGGAATACACACTTCCATAGTTGCCTTTTAGATAGTTTAAGTAGTCCGAAGGAATCACCTTATAGGTTGCCAAAACTTGAATTCGGTAAATTGAAGGTGCTTTAGGGCGTAAGTTTTTTGGATCTAGAACTGAGCGCGCTACGTACTTTGGTTTCAAATCGACTGATTTCGTTTCCATTTCCATATTTTTCTTTTCCTTTACTTTAGCGACCTGCTTTGATGGAGCTGTTTTCGTTACTTTTTTAGGAAGCGGTTTAACGCTCTGCATGAGTTTTTTCAGTTTGACTCGCGCTTCTTGTTCGCTGCTGTCGTGCTTTAACACTTCCAGTGCCACGTCAGGTCGGTGTGACCGAGTCGAAGCTAATAGTAGATTTGAGCGGACTTTTTCATCGTTCGGATTAGCCGCAAACAAGCTGTATAGAAGTTCCATCGCAGGTTCCGGACGACCTTGCAACATCATCACGACGGCGATATTGTTATTCGCTTCTCGGTCCAATGCGCCGTTCTTCTTGCTGTCATTGAAGTTAGCGATTGCACCGTTGTAGTCTTTCTTACGCGCTAAAATCTTGCCTTTTAAAAGATAATAATTTCCCTTCGGACCACCGTTTTCTAAATAGTCATCTAGATAGCGCTCACTTGCGACATAATTACGTTTTAGATATTCCAACTTAGCTAAGATATAAATAATCTCTGGATCTTCGAGGTCTTTCTTCTCAAGAGTATTTATGTATAACTCGGCAGACTTTTGGTCTTTATTATCGAGATATAAATTGATCAGTTTTATCTTATAGCTTGGAACTTCAACCAAATTTGCTTTATAAAACTCGATCAGTTGTTCAGTTTGCCCAGAATTAGTTAGTAGTTTTTCTTTGGTTACTAATTCCTGATTGATAGTAGAACAACCACTTAAAAGCAGTAAAACAAAAAGGGAAATATAGTTTTTTACATTCATTATCCTAGCATCCTCATTATCCCTGGCGCTGCGATTAGAACAACAATAGGAACCATGATAAAAGCGATCATTGGTATGGACATTTTTGCCCCCATCTTTCCTATTTTTTCTTCCAAATCGAGCATGTTTATTTCTCGAATATCAGAAGCGAGGGAAGCTAATACCGCACCTACTGATGAGCCGTACTTCAAGCTTTGAGTAAGAGTCATTACAAAGCTTTGCGCTTCTGTGGTTGGAACCAGATCATAGAACTCAGTAAGCGCTCGATCCAAACCAACAATTTTGGCTCGTTCTGATGTTTTTTTAACAACGTAAGCCAGGTTTTCATCGACAGTTTTTAGCTCGTTCGATAGATATTCCAAGCTCGCTTCGAGCGTCATTCCGGTATGCACACACACGTTCATCAAGTCGAGCAAAAAAGGCAGTCGACTACTGACGTGACGAACGTTCGCATTCCCTTTCGATGAAATGTACATATCTGGCGCAATCAAACACACAAGCATCGAAAGCGAGAATGAAATAAACGCAGATGAAAATTCCATGTCTCCCTGCATGTAAGAATAACCAATAAATGCTAAGCAAAACAACAGCGGTATAATCTTCAGCAGATAATAAGCTTGCGCAATAAAATCACTATGAATCCCTGCTCTAACTAAGTTGTTTTTCGTTTCTTCTTTATTAAAAGACATACGCGCAAGTTGTACTGCCAACTTATCGGTAAAAGGCGTCTTTTCTTGGGTTGAGTCAATGATCTTCTTTGTCGAAATATTCGCTTTGGTTTTATCAAACACTTTTAACGAGTAATACGCGACAGATAGTGAAATAAACAACCCCAATGCTAAAAAGATGAATTTAATGTCGACCATTACTTCACTCCTCTTAATATCATATAGATAAAGAAGAATCCGATAGCTTCACTGATCAGCACGTAATAAAAGATGGGTTTCCCGCCTTCTTCAAACATTACGAAGTTATAATTTTCAGGGCTGGTTACTTTCAAAATCATGATAAAGATTACCGGTAGAGCCGCGATGATTTTTGCTGAAGCACGCGCCTCTGACGTCAGTGCGTTTTTCTTCTTCTCGATTGCCCTTGCTTCAAACATGATTCGGTTGATGCGGTTAATGACATCTTTTAGTTGGCCACCTCGACTCAAGTTGATTCGAATCGTCGCCGCAAAGAAAAAGTACTCAACATAAGGGAACGACGCAGCACTTCGCGCCAAGACATCATCTGGGTCTTCACCGATAAGTAAGCGCTCTGACATCTTCTTGAACTCTTCGCCTACTTCATTATCAAGCTGAGTGCCCACATATTCGAACGCATGGACAATACTCTGACCCGAGGAGAGCGCACCAGAAAGAATGTTCAGCGCATCCGGGAAGTTATCCTTGAATCGCTGCGCTTGAATGCCACTAAGTTTGAGAATAAACATCACAAATAGTATTGGCTCCAAAGCAAGCAACACTCTCCAATACTCAAACATGAAGAACCAATCGTTAACGAAGTAAACCGCTAATGAAGAGCCCGCAAAAAAGCCAATTAATTTGATTCCTGCATTAGGACTCAACAGCTTTTTCAACTGCTTAAATTTATCCTTAATCTTTTTTCGGTAGCTGATATCAAAGCTTTCTGAATCGATAACCGCTCGAGAGCCAGAAACGCCCTCGAACGTATTAGATTGCTCAATGATCGATGTGATTTCTTTCTGTTTTTTCGAATGCCCAATAAACAGAAACAACGCAATTACAACCCATAGCAAAATGACAATCAACATCATGAGAACAGCTCCTGCAGCGCCCCATCCAAGCCAAAGAACTTCGCTCGCTCATAAATTACAGAGCGCTTAGAAAGACCTGGCGTTCGGAATTCGCCCGAGATTTTGCCTTCATCACCCATTCCGTTGTTTTCAAACCGGAAGATATCTTCCATAACAACGTTGTCACCTTCGAGACCAACAATTTCACTGATAAACAAGATTTTACGACTTCCATCATGGAGTCGTCGTACTTGGACTATCAGATCAACCGCACTCACGATGGTTCGACGAATCGCCTCAAGCGGTAGACTGGCTGTCGCCATCATTACCATACTCTCCACACGAGCAATCGCATCACGAGGGGTGTTCGCGTGGAGCGTAGACATTGAGCCATCGTGACCAGTGTTCATTGCTTGAAGCATTTCAAACGCTTCACCACCACGACACTCACCAACAATGATTCTATCTGGTCGCATACGCAGGGCGTTGATCACCAAGTCTCGCGCAGTGATTTCACCCGTCCCTTCAACACTTGCTTGACGAGTTTCCAATCGAACAATGTGTGGTTGCTGCAATTGAAGTTCGGCCGCATCTTCAATGGTAACGATACGTTCACCACTACCAATGAAACCGGACAATGCGTTCAACAGGGTTGTTTTACCTGAACCCGTACCCCCAGAGATAAGGATGTTGCACTTACAATGGCTGGCAATCGAAAGCAGTTTTGCCATTTCAACCGATAGCGCGCCAAACTGAACCAAGTTTTCTAGCTTGATTTTTTGCTCTTTGAACTTACGAATCGAAATGGATGTCCCATCGATTGCAAGAGGCGGAATAACAATGTTTACACGACTTCCATCTTCCAAACGAGCATCACAAAGCGGTTTTGATTCATCAATTCGACGCCCCACATTTGAGGCAATACGCTTAGCAATGGTGTTGAGCTGTTTCTCGTTAACAAACTGAATTGGTGATTTTTCTACCTTACCGTTCAATTCGATAAAGATGTCCGAAGGACCATTGATCATGATGTCCGAGATTTCATCATTATCGACCAACGCTTGAAGGGGGCCAAGACCTTTCAACTCGTCAAGCAGTGCTTTAACCAGCTCTAAACGCTTTAAGCTACTGATTTGAAGTTGCTTCTTCTCAATAAGAATATTAACGGAGTCTTTTAGCTGGCTCTCAAGCTCCAACGGTTCAACGTCAACTAACGAGGCTGCATCTAAGGCGTCAAAGATCTCATCTCGAATTTCAATATAAACTTCTTTCAAGTGATTCATTTCTTAAACCACGCGAACTTTTTCTGCACTTTGACTTTTTTACCCGTCAACGAATTCACAATATTGGCAATGGCAGGTGCAAACTTAAGCTTTGCCGTATTTTGAATGCCTTGTTGAATAATGAGCTTCTCTAGATTGGCTTCATAAGCAAAATCAATCGCGTCTTTGGCTTTGATTTTCTCTTTCGCCCCTTGAAGCGGCATCATGTAGTCCTTCTGAGATCGCGTCATCGAGAAAATCACTCGATGCTCAGACTTACCCAGCTTCTTCTTGATTGAGTGGTACGCTCTTAGTGAGGCCACAGAAGGTTCACAAACAATAAAAATACGGTTGTATCGGTCACTGATGTCTTCTGCTGTCAACTCATCAATCGCACTGAGCGGCATGGAATCAATGATAAAGTTGTACTGATCAACCAGTTCATTAGAGATGCGAAACAACGAATCTACATGATCGCTCAAGCAAGCAACGTTCTTTTCTAATGTGAGGAAGTTGAGCTTATCTTTAACGGGTTTTACATAGCTTCCAGCAATCGCGGCATCCAGTTCAGACTGGTTCAAATCAATGCTGTTTTGCTGCGCTTTTAGCCCTTTTAAGCCTAGAAATATGTCTGAGTTTAGTGCGATGGTGTCATGCTCAACAAGCAAGGTTTTTAAATTAGCTTGTTGACTCAAACTGTGTGAAAGAAAGGCACTGATCGTGGACACGCCCACCCCACCTTTGCTACCAAGCATTAAGACTCGCTTGGCAATGCGAGACTTCTTCTTAACTGTTGGTGAGAATGTCGCAGCACTTGACTCTTTAAGCGCCCCTAACAAACCATCGAGTTCAGGGTCCCAAAGAATGTAGTTGGCACCCAATGACAAGACTTTATCTCGCATCAGTATTGAGTCCATGTTACTCACTACAATAAGAGAAATACTGACGTCTAATCTTGAAGAGATCTCCGCAACTTCTGAAATCAACTCGCCACATGCTCTTAAGTCAAGAATGACATGTTTTATTTCAGCGTTAGTTTTATGCCAACTTTCGTCATCAATATCGTCGACTTTTAAAGGTGAAGCGAAACCTTCGATTGCGTAGAGCTCGTCGATTGCTTGAAGAAAAGCCAAATCATCTGAAACAACCAGATCAATGGTGTTGTTCTTCTTATCTTTGCTTGATGAAGTCGTTTTGAATAGGTTATCTAAATCCATTTTTTACTCCGCCACAGGATTCGTCATACTCAAGCGTCTGTTGTATTCCAAGCTGCACCCAAATGGATGATGTTTAAGGGTGTTGAATGAAACAGCATCACAAGTTTGCTCTTGCATCTTGTGGTATTTCGCAACGATTTTTACGCCTTTGCTTTCGCTGTTTGCGTTCAGGGTATAACGCAACTTGTTTACGCCTTTGGCTTTGATTTCTTTCACAAAGCCATCAACAAACTGACTTTCTTTGGCGTCGTAATTGATTGCAAATGTCGACTTCGGATACTGAAGATTGATTTGATTGACGAAGTTAACCGACTTATCCATCGCCACTTCTTTGTTTGTGACTCGAAACTCAAAGGTTTCTACAATTGTGTCTACGGTTGTTTTGTTTGGTGTTACCGATACCGAGCAACCCGAGAGTAATACAGAAACCACCAACAATAGATTTGCCTTCATTAGTTAAAGCCTCCCGCCTTTATCGTATTTTCCAGCTCTTCGTCATCAACATTTGAAAGATCAAGTTTCAACAAACGCTCAAGATCACTCGTTCGTTTAAACTTCGGCAGTTTAATATCGGTTTCTCTAACGGGATCGACGAGGTTAACTGTCGCCACGATAATCAGCTCAGTCTTTCTTCTTTCAGTATTGGTTTTACTAAACAGTGCACCCAAAATCGGGATATCACCTAGGTAAGGGATTTTGGCTAGTGATTCCTGCTCTTCTGATGTCAACAGGCCCGCTAGAACAAAGCTTTGACCATCTTTCAATTGCACGGTCGTTTGGGCTTTGCGAGTCCTCAAAGAAGGCACACTGATGAGTCCAGAGTTCACGCCATTGGTCTTATCAATAGAGCTCACTTCCGGCAGCAGTGACAAACGAATATTTTCAGAGTCTGTTACTTTAGCAACCATCGACAGCTTTACGCCGTACTCTTTGTAAGTAACAGAGATGCCGTCGTTATCGCGAACTGTAATAGGAATCTCACCACCGACTAGAAAGCTTGCGGACTCACCGGAAATCACTGATAAATTTGGTTCGGCAAGCACTTGTCCAATGCTATCATTACCACTCGCTGAAATAACCGCAACGATATCCTCAGCAGTAAAATCTAAAATTTTATTGACGAACTGACCAGCACCACCAATGGACTTACCGTTTGTTTCAGCGTATGAAACCCCTAGCTCGGTCAAGAATGAACTTGAAACTTCTGCAACCGTCAGCTTTACGTTGATTTGATCAGTAGTGAGAACTTTCAGGTTGTTGATGATGTCTTCAAACACATAAGTCGCTGTGTAGTCGAGAGCATCGCCAGCTTCTCCGTTTGCATTAGTAAGCTCAAAAGTGTTCCTTTGTTTGCTCTTTTTCAGCATTTCACCTACGTGGCGATACACCTTGTTTTTGATTTCTTCGCTGCTCACGACACCATCAATGACAACCTGCTCACCAATATTGGTCAGCTTAATGTCTTCATCGGGATACCTTGCAATAAGCGTTTGTTTTAAAAGCCTTAAGCTTTTATTTACTACCACTTCTGCGTTATAAATTTCGTTTCCTGCTCGGTCGTACGCGATAATGGAAGTGGCACCACGGCCAATACCGTAAATCACCAATTTCCCGTTTGCGATGACCTTGTAATCCGCAATTTGGGTATCTGCGACAAACACGGTATCAATGTTGCGTTTTACATTAATCGTCTTCGCTGCACCTTTATCAAGGCTTAATAGATCCCCAGCTGACGCGGAAACCGGGAGAAGCAAAACCAATCCCAGCGTGACTGATAATATATTTTTATTGAACACCCTTAATTCCCTCTCAGCTGTCGAACGCCAAATCGATGCTCAATCAAATCGCTACTTTTTACAGATAAGTATTTATGAACCATCTTTGCTGGAACCAGAGTAATGGCTCCGATTTTCTGTGCCATTTCAAGCTTAAGTACCTGTTTAACGGTCAACGCGATAATCAAGCCATATTCTTCATTTGACGAATCATCATCTTCAGAAACGTTCATCGATTGCAAAACCAAAGCCCCGTCAATGATGACGTTGCTCGTTAAGCTATCGATATCGGAATAGCCACTTTCTAATAAATTAGATTGAGATGAGGTTGTGGCAACAAAACTGACGCGATCGCCAGGTTGAATTGGTAGCGCTTCTACAATGCTACTGCCTTGCGACAAGTAGTAGTAAGGCACTTGGTCTTTTTTAAGTGAAAGATACATGTAATCTTTTTCACCAGGATTAGAAACCAAGTCTGGTGTTAATTGCATACCTTCATTGACGTCTTTCGCCCATAGAGCACCTGAATCAATCTTGATACTCGCGTAAGGAACGTATGAATGCTGTTTTGCTTCCGACTCGGGAAACTCACGAATATCTATTGCATCGGTGTTAACCGGCTCAGCTTTGTTTACAGCTCGATTAACGAATGCGACCTCTACAAACACTTCATTTTCGACCACAGCCACTGGCTCAGGCTGATCAAAAAAATCGCTGACGTAGAAAAAAGCCAAAAACATAGTGATAGCAACAAATACAAAAACTAATGCTCTACTCATAGAATAAAAACCTTAAAAGAGAGGGTTTCCCCTCTCTAAATTTATAACTGGTTAACTTATCCTTGTTTACCGTCAGCTTTATTGCCAGAGCCAGAACCTCCAGCAGAGTTAGCACTTTCCATTGAAGTGGAAATTTTGCCCATCGCATCATTTAACGTTGTTTTCAAAGTGCCATCTTTGAAAACAAATAGAATAATTGAAGACATTGCTACAGCGATGATTGCGTATTCCACAGCAGTGACACCACGTTTGTCAGAATTAAATTTATGGCGGATATTACGAAGTTTATTATTGATATTTAAAAGCATGTTTACCTCTATTTCCCTTGAATTAATCACTCATTTCGTGAACGAATAAAATTTACATCAACAGAAACAATCACACCAATTAAGCTTTTTTATTCACATATAAGATGTTGTTATGAAATCAATGAAATCCATTACATAAATTTTTATTATCGAAAACAATTTGAATTTATAAGTGAAAAATTTAAAATAGGAAAATGAATTATATAAATTTTGCTTTGTGGCTAACTTGCCTGGTCAACGTCTTACTCATATTCTATGACGATATTCGTTATAGAATTGTGAAACATCGATTTCTTCTTATTATCTTTATTACTTCACTACTTAGCTTGTTGTTTACTCCAGAACCACTAGCTCAACTCACAGTGAGTATCTCTGTTTTTATTTGTTTCTTTATACTTTGGTTGATAAACATTGTAGGAGGCGGAGATGTAAAACTCATTGGTGCACTTTTCTTAGGAGTGAACGATGAATATATGTTAGCTGCAATAGTAGCGATCGGATTAATGGGTGGGATTCAAATATTGGTTATGTGGTTAATGTCTGTTTATCACAAAAAAAATTTTTTTGAGAACGGCATCCCTTACACAATACCAATTGGTACGAGTGGGCTCTTTTTCTTCTACATGTCATTAATTTAATCATTATTAAAACAAACGCCATGTCTATTTATTCAATAGGCATGGCGTTTTTCTACATCACTTCACAACTGGTTAGTAACCGACCCGTAGGTGGTCTACCAACCACGCCTTTAGAAGTCAGTCGGAATGTTTCGGTAATCAAACTTCTCAAACGTTCTTGGTCGATTTTCTTCGCAGCAGAATCATTACACCATACGTACATCTCGATGTACTTGGATAGCGGATACTGGCTACACTTGTAATCGCCCAGTGTCCAACTAGGACAGATAACAAAAGTATTTTCCGCTTGCAGTTCATTGATCATCAATCGAGACGAAGAAGTAGTAAGCCAATGTTTTACTCTAGAAGTATCCACCCCAGAAGAGTCAAGCAATACCTCAGCATCTCGCCTAGTCAAAGTATTACAAAAGACGATTCGCTCAGGGTAGCATTCCTCAGGTTTGACTGCACAGCCGCAAGCCAAAATGTATTGCTCTCTATTTAGGGGGAAAACGCGACCTTCCACGGATGTGGTGTCACCAATAGCGAAGACTAAATCGTGGTTATCTTTATCAACACAATTCATGTCGCTATAACTTGTAATAGCTAACTCGACGTCGTTATACACTCTAAAAGAGCTAATTACCTTCGCTACCAATTCAGGAGCAAATGAATCAGATATAGCAATAGAATACCGATCAAACATATCTACTTGAGCCAATTCGTCAAATAATTGGTCATATAAAGACATTGTTCTGTCTGTATAACTAAGTAATATTTGGCCATGTTTAGTCAGATTGAATCCATCTTTTCGATCGAAGACTTCAGCCCCTATAGTACATTCAAGTTTTTTAATATGTTGTGAAACGGCTGGTTGGGTTAAATATAGACTTTCTGCTGCCGCAGTAAAACTTCTATGCCTTGCAACATGTGAAAAAGTGCGCAAGTACTTTACATCGATGGTACGTTTATTTGCTTTCATTTTAATAACACCAAGACCCAATAATTTCCGATAGTTATAATTTTTATAAATCCATAAAGCTACAGATGAAGCTAGTTAATAAATAGCTCCCCTCTATAACTCAGTCTCTTATTTTACGTCTAAGCATTAAACAGTTGTATAAGAAACGAGTTTCTTATTAACTAAGTTTTCCACTGATCCGAAAAGACAAAAAACATTGCAAACACATGTTTTAATTATTATTTTACGCTGAAAAATAATTGATTTAAAAAAGGTAAATTTATAATATTGTGTCTTAATCACCCCCTTTATAAGGTCTAAATCCCCCTTTTATTTTAAGTAATCACTTAATAATATTCATATAGTTTTATTTCATAACAAAATATATACATTATATGAACGACAATATTATTAATAGAAATTAAGTAATTATAAGAATACGTATATATAAGTATAAGTTGCCGTTATTAATAATTAATTCAAGACTAACTCATTTATACTCGAACGAAAATAGCAAACGTTTGCTATTTTCGTTCGAACTATAATGTGGATTTAAAACGAATGTAAATATGACTATTCAATTAATAATGTTGTATAGATCATAATTCTGGCCATGAGATATGCTTATCATTAAGCTTTAATTTGGTTTCTTTTACGATATTCAAGTGGAGAACAATCATTTTCTCGTTTGAATATCTGCCTGAAAAACTGTGTATCAACATAACCAGATCGACTTGCCACTTCATCAATTGACAATTTTGTTGACCTCAACAGTTCTTTTGCAAAAGATAAACGCCCTAACTGAATAAACTTTAACGGACTGATGGATGTCGCCTCTTTAAATCGGCGTTTTAACTGCCGTTCTGATAAGCAAGCTTCATTCGCTAAATCACTGATAGAAACGATGTCTAGATCCGTGGTGAGAATCCATTTTTGGATTTTTAGAATCAGCTCATCTCTGTGTTGCATGTAACGGAAAACATCACAGTATGAATGAGAGTTTCCACTGCTCTCTATTGTACTTAAAAACTGGTTACCAAGGTTTCGAGTGTGCTTTCCAAAATACTCTTCTACTATTTCCAGCATCACACTTGAGTGAGAGTAAGGTCCAGACGAAAGATAGACGTTTCCGTCAATGAGTGCTTTCTGCTCAGTCATGAGCATTATCTCAGGGAACAGTTCGCCAAAGAGGTGGGCGAAGTAAGAATGCATTACAGCTTTGTTTTGCTGCAAAAGACCGGCTTTCGCGACGACAAAAATACCAGTGTCAATTGCAACTATTTTGCTGCCTTTTAGGTGTAACTCTCTGATCCAATCGAACAATGCAGGATCGATCTTATCTAACGATTCTAAAGGATCGCCAATAGAGCCAATGATTAATATGTTTGTAAAATCAAATGATTGCCATTGTGCGGTAGGTTGAACGCTGATTCCCCCTCGACCAATTAACGGCCGATTGTTTGCCGTAACGACGTGTGTCATGAAACCTTGGAACTCTGCAAATTCAGCTGCTGTTTCCAAGATCTCTAATGAGCTTATTATTGATGCAAAATACCTCCCTGTCGGAGCAAGCGCTACGACACGGAGGTTTTTCTTATTGGTTTCCTTCAATCTTCATTCATCCTGCGAATACAAGGCGATGAATTATAATATTTTTCTACCAAATATCATTTCTTATTACGAATCTATACAAATTATTAACCTTTGTTCTTAGGCTAATCAGGATCATACACAGAATGACCCACAGCCCCATAGAGCCACCTTCTTCACTCTTGCCAGGATCATTTTCCACAACAACTTCTTGCTTAACAACCATAGCAACGTTCTTAGTAATAATTGCACCATCATTGTCGTTTACCGTCACTTCAAACGTCAGCTTTTCACTTTTTTCACTCACTTTTGGTAACGTCACTTCTACACTTATCGTGTCCGTGGTGGCAAACTGGGCTTTAGTCCCAGAAACTTGACGCCATTTGAATGAATGATTGGTTGAATCAACGTCTTTTAAGACAAGTACAGATAGTGTGACTTTTTCATTTGATAGGCCTTCTTTACGACTCGCTTCGATAGAAAAGATCGGCTCATCATTAACCGCTTCGACCGAAATTACAGCCATAGCTGTATTAGATTCACGTCCGTTCTCTTTAACAATAGAAAACTCAAACTGGTCATTACCAAAGTAGTTTTCCTTGCTTTGGTAGGTATTTCCATCAATCTTGCCGTGCATCGGCGGCTTTTTAATGACGATGGTGTCCCCTTTCTCTAGTCCTTGTTGCTGACGTAAGTTAAGTTCCAGTGGCGTATCTTCTAGCGCTTTGTATTGAAGACTATTGGCGGTGATTACTGGAGAATTGATCGTGATGACCACCTCACCTTCTGCTGTCGTCCCAAAATCGTCAGACACTTGATACTTCATTACTGCTCGTTGTTCTGGAATGTCCGAAACAGGAACAGAATAGTGGATTTTTTGTCCTGAGATTTCAGCGCTACCAATCGAAGGCTTTGATGTGATCTTGTCTAGCTTCAGTGTGCTATTCGCATCTGATGAGTGGTCATTCGCCAGTACATCAATCGTAATACTTTCACCGCTTAATACGGTGACGGAATCCGTTTCAACCGTAATACTAGGTTTCGCCTGAGGTTTTTCTAACAAAGCAGCAAAAGGATAGTTACGGCCACGCCCTTCGCTTAATCCGCTCGTCTTGTACGAACTGGCATTTCCATAGAACTGCTTCTTTTTCTCTCCGTTAGACAAATAAGCGTCCAAGAATGAATAGCTGTATTCTGGCTTAGCGTTTTCTAGCTCAATGACCAACAACTGCTCACCTTCATCGATATCAAATGGCGATGCAAACATAACTCGACCACCAAACGTAGGAATCACCCCCGATGACACTTCAACTTGAGTGTCAACGTTAATAGCAGCATTCCCCCAACGGTTTGTAGTCAGGTCATATTTAAACATGCGATAACGCATCTCGGAGTTTGGTAGGATTGGCTTAGCAAATAAGTAGAAACCAACCAAAGATTGGTAACCGTCGTTGTTTTCTAACCCAAACCCTATCGTATTGTTGCGGCTGTCTTCATACACGTACGTTCTTGAAAGTGACGTTATCCAAGCCGATTTATTCGTCGATGAAGGAATAGATGCTCGTAACGTGCCGCTTTGATCTGTACTGGCGATATCATTAATCGAGATATTGGTTTCCCGGCCACCGGTGATGAGTTTTAAAGAAGGAGTTGTATCGTCCGAAATAGTGACCACATTGCTTGAGCCCGGGAACACATCACCTTGATCTGACCAACCACGAGTTTGTAGTTCATCCAGACCGTCCGCTTGGAATACCTGAACTTGCATTGGCCCTGTGTCATTGAAACGGTTGTCGATACTTACGGCCGTGATCAAAAGACCTTCACCTGACAACGCAAGGTCGTATTCCGTTTTTCTTCTGTTTTCGAAGTAAGCTCTTGGACCTTGCTGTTTCAAGTACGGATCGAGATACACCACACCCTCGCCTTGACGAGTCTCGATCGTGCTAGAACCAGACGCTTCAATCACTTTCGGCTTGATGAAACCAGCAGCTTCTTTACTCCATGCCAACATATTGACCGGCGTTTCCCCTGCATACGTATCACCTTGTTTACTTGCCCAGCTTCCGCCACCCATTAATCCCCATTGGCCAACAGAGCCGGAATGTTTGTAGGAGTACAAATCAGGTAGACCAAGCATCAAGTGTCCAAGTTCATGGGCAATCACGCCCATCGTAGATTGATGGTCACTTTGGAAGTCAGCAAACAAGCAGTAATCTCGAATGGTCTTTCCATCGATCTCAATCGCATTATGACTATAACGATGAGGCCAAATGTACGGCGTATTTACTGAACCGGCAGATTTGTCATACCCCGCAAATACAAACATCACAGACAATTCGTCAGGCGTGATTTTGTCGTCGTTATTCAAATCGTAAGTAGACAAATCCACATAACGGTCCAACTTGTCGTAAGCGGCTTTAAAGGCTTCATTTAACTTACTGTCACAAGTCGCATCATTTTTTGAGTGGCAGTTCGGGTGAGCGATATCCAACGTAAGATCGATAACACCATCGTTCGCCGTACCTTCCGTTTCTTTCGCAGGCTCTACGATGTAACGTCCGTAACTATTCTTACTGAAGTAGTCTTTTACACTTTGCTGATTATCACCAAAAATCACATTGGTGAAGTCATTCACAAAGTCTTGGTTGTTAAAGCTCACCTGAACAACAAGCAAAGGTTGGGGCGTGGGCTCATTTGTTGCGTTTAGTGCTCGAATGGGAGTTTGCTCAAGATATGGCTCATTCATTGGATAAACGTGCTCAGAAGGCAATAAAGAAGACGTCGGGGTGACGCGCTCTTTTAACAGCTCTCTCACAGCTTGTGGCATTTCTAATTTGGCTTCAACCCCAAGAGAAGTGACGACAAAACGACCATCAACAATTTCATGGTTACCATAAAACCACCCTGTCTCTTCATCGTAGACATAAATAATGCCTTCTCTATCTTGATACCAGAAAGATTCTTGATCGCCATAAAGTTTTAATTCTTTCTTTGAGCCATCATTTAACTGAAATTGATGCCAAGTTGGCGCAGGCAGCGTATTGGCATGAGCAAAGGAAACCATCAAAGTGCTGATGATTGGAAAATATATTTTCTTCATATACCCGTCGACTAAAATAAAAACCAAGCGTTATGTATATCAAAATCAATTTTTCCTTCCCAATTAACATTTCTACTGAATTTATAAATAATGGTTATTTGTTCAATATCACATAAAAATAGGCCTGTTGAGCATAATACATTTTTATCTAACCATTAAATTCTATTATTTAACTATGCATCAGTAAAAATATATATTTGACGTCCATTTCAAATACAATACTAATTCTATGAAAAATATTAAAACTGCATGTCTTCTATTATCCATGCTTGGTGTTTTAACTGGATGTGGTGGTGATGATTCTTCCGGTGGAGTCAAGACTGTTCCCGTCGCTGGCGTAGATTCTGGCGACAAAAACGATGACAACGCTGACGTAGATTCAACTGTAGATGACGATACAGATACAGATGATGACAGTACCGTCGATGATGATTCCACGAAAGACGACGATACCACTGACGATGACACCGTGGTAGATCACGAAACTGAGCTTTTCCCACACAAAGGAAAATGTACTGTTGAAGATTTTACGGTTGACCGAGTCAATATCGCATCAAGAGTCGCAAACAGTGACTACGAGTGCATGAGAACGTGGTTTTCGCCATCGTTAGAGCAAGCAGACGTCGTCTTCAGTACCATGAGCGTGAGTCGAATTACTGGCGGATTAAAAAAGGCAACTGAAGCTTATAAAGGAACAAAAGAGCAAGCTCAGCAAATATACTATTTAGGTGAGTTCATTAAGGCAGCTTACAAAAACCGACACGATACCTTTGCTAAAAAGTTGCAACCTTTCCCATCCGAATTAAGCGTAAATATTGCCAATACCATTCAACAATTTTTGCGCTCGCCATACGCTCTAACTGGCGGCCGCGAACAGCAAGAAGCGCTCGCATCCATGTTGATTGTTGTTGATAGTATTCGTCAACTCGCCATCGCCGCACCCGATGTTTTCGCTATTCTTGATAGCTTTTCAGCGGATAAAAGCGACAGCTATTACTACCGTAAAGCCATCAACAATATCTTTGTCGCTATGGCTGGGCACTCACAAACCAAAGCGTTTTACGATGTGATTGAATCTGACTCAAGTTATATCCATCGTTTGAGTGGTTTTATTACCAACAACGAATGGGCGATAGCTACGGATTCTGAACAACTACTTGGCAATGCCGCGCGAGAGCTCGCTAGGCTGGTAAAAACTGAAGATGCAGAGACAAAAAAAGTCGTTGTCGACACTTTAGATTCTTTGCTAAAGCGCTACCCGCTAGGCGGTAAGTCAGACAGAATTTGGGTTGGCATCGCCGAAATGGTTGACGCTTATGCATCAGATTATCTTGAGCAGCTAGGGCTGAGTAACTCAAAATCCGTATTAAAACAGCGAATAATGACATTCAGTTATGATTGTCGCGGACCCGCGCGAATTCTTGCTCAAGAGATGACAGAAGCTCAAGCAATAACAAGCTGCGAAACATTAAACTTCAAAGAAGATGACTTTCACCAAACTGTTAACACCGGATATCAGCCTGTCGCTGATGATTATAGCGATAGTGTCGATGTTATTGTTTTTAAAACCAAAAGTGACTATTCGACCTACTCCAGCTTCCTTTTTGATAACACAACCAACAACGGCGGACAGTTCCTTGAGCGAGACCCATCAAAACAAGGAAATGTACCTCGATTCGTCGCTTATCAAAACGGATGGGATGACGACTTTTCGATTCTAAACTTAGAGCACGAATATGTGCATTATTTAGATGGTCGATTCAACCAATACGGTGACTTCCATGACACAATGCGCGAAGGCAGTATCGTGTGGTGGTTGGAAGGTTTTGCTGAATACATGTATTACAAAGAGGGCTACAATGCTGCTCTAGTACTTGGCAAAGAAAAGACGCACACATTGGCAGACGTGTTCAGTACGAACTACAGCGACGGTTTAAACCGTGTGTATCGCTGGGGCTACTTAGCTGTACGCTTCATGATAGAGAAACACCCTGAAGACGTTACTGAACTGTTAGGTTACTCGCGTACCGGCCAATACAAAGAGTGGGTAAAACTGCTTGAACGATTAGGGCCTGCTTACAATACCGAGTTTCATTCGTGGTTGGATGAGGTGACGAAAGACATTGACGATTCGGATATTTCTCAGCCAAAACCGAAAGAGAAGCCTAAGAAAATCGAACTCAATACCAGCATCCAAGTAAGCGGTAAAAAGTTCTCTGAAACGCTCTTCTTTGTCGATGTTTCGGAAAGTTATAATCAACTGGAAGTGTCTATCTCCGGCACTGGTGATGCCGATCTATACGCTTGTTACGACAAAGTCTGCCACTACTTTGAATATGAATGGTCGAACTACACCCATGGCAGTAATGAAACGATTTCAATCCCCAAAAATGAAGACGGTTCAATCAAAATGGGCCAATACTATTTCAGCATCAGTGGTCGTGAAGACTACGACGTAGAACTGTCTGTTGTTGCGAAATAAATTACTCTCATTGTTCATTAAGCACCTGTTTTAGCGATGGTGCTTAATGAACATTAAATATTATTTATAGAGGCATTATAATTCTTAATTTCCTGACGTGATAACTTTAGATATAGAATATGAAGCGATGTTTAAGTGTGAGTCAAACATAGTAATAATTAACTGATAAAGTGGATAATATGAAAAGGAATATGCCTTACCTACCTAGCTTCAAATTGACTGACTTTGATATAAAAACGTTAGTACAACCTATCCTCTGTCCTAGAAGCCAAGAAATTAAATATTACGAAACTTTGTCTAAGATACGCACTTTTGATAAAAGCAACATAAACAACGATGTATTCTTTTCCATTATAGACAACACGTTTATTCAAACTCTCGCTTTACAACAAATTCGATTTTCTCTTGCAAAATACCCTCACCAACTACACTCTTTTAATATTAAACTTTCTTGCTTAGCTGATGAGAACTTTGTCCGTGAGCTTTTAAGCTTCAATGGTGCTAAGTTTGCTCTTGAGATAAGCGAGCTTGATTGTTATACCGAATCAAAAGAAATACGCGAAAATTTATCAATGTTACAAACGAACAATATCGAAATTTGGCTGGATGACTATCACCGTAACAACAAGCTGGCTAACATGTCTCTTGGCAAAATACTTTGGGATCGTATCAAGATTGACAAAAGCTTTCTAAAACACGCCGGCCAAGAGTCTATACAAGCTCTAGAGTACTTTTTAGCCCCTTTCTGTTTACACGGATTGATCTTCGAGGGCGCTGAGTACATCGAACATCATAAGATGTTAAAAACAAGCCACTCGTTGACTCAAGGTTACTATTACTTTAGACCGTCCCCATTAAACTCTCTCGATTCAAAACCGTGCGCTTCCGACTCCGGAAAGCTCTCGTATGTAGGATAGACAAAGAGCCCAAAACTTTCAATATAGAGGTCGCACAGGAATCAAACCTTGCATAAACACTGAACTTAAAACGTCTGAACAATGCAACCAACTGATAAATAAGAGCTTAACACTAGATATAATGACTAAAAAACGTGTTTATGAGTAGCTAAAGATAGCTAGGAAAATTTAGAGCTGATGCTTTAAAGCAAGCTCTGTAAAATTGTTGATATTTAGACTTTAAAGCTTGCCTAATCACATTCTAAAAGTAGCTCTAATACTCTCCCATTTACCTTACAACTATCCGAACAGGTAGTAAGAATAATGAAACCACTCTCCTTCCAGAGTGTGCCTTATATAAAGACCAAACTGGTTATGTACTTCTTAATTAAAAATAAAGAACTAGAAAACTTTGCCAAAGTAGGACCCTCTTGTCTCTATCGATAGGGCCCTTTTAATTTTTATGCAATAAATTAGATTAGCGCTTTTTTGAGTATAGGCGGGATACGGCTTCATCTTTATAGGCGTGATGTTGCCCAGCAAGCACCTTACTGAAACTGTCTAATGCGTTATTGAATGTTGCCTCGGACTTATCTTCAGCCCATTCGCCAATTTTAGAGAGCAGATCGGATTTGAGTGTTTTCATATCCTTCGAGTCTTCAGCCATCTTGGTGAGCTCTTTTGCCGCATTGCTAGAAGGCACAATAAGTTTATTGAATACCTTCTCCAAACCTTTGTGGTGATTATCGCAATAACGTTGCCAAAGCTGTGGCTCTTGCCCCACTGACCAGCCGTTAAACTTGGTTTGTAAGTAGGTTAACGTGTCATCACCTAACCACTCAGATAAATGCGTATTAGAAGAAACACTCACACCACCACCAAACTTAACAGCACCTGCAGTCACGGAACCTTTGCCACCTAGTGAGCTGGATTTCGTCGCGCGAATGTATTGAATATGGAATTTATTGTCTTCCCCTTTCACCATGTTTAACTCAAGTTGAGCACCGAGTCCAAGTGCACCTTCCAGCCCTAAAGTCGCGTCACTTGGCAACTGAGCTTCGATGGAATTTCTCGAAAGAAACTGACTAAGCGCCTCCCCTAAAACCGCACGAGCAAAGGTTTTCTTCGCACCTTGTGTTCCCTCTTTTGATGACGGCTCACCTAGCGGGATATTGGCAGTGAAGGCGATATTAAGGTATTCACCATCATTGTCGGGGTTGATGTCTCCTACAATATTGTTGTATTTGACGACCATTCCAACATCTTTGCTCACACCCGGAACTTGCACAGATACATTACCACTCAGTTGTACGTTGGTGCTTTGCGCACCCGACACTAGCGTTAGCTGTCTTTCAATGTCTCGCTTTTGGTCAAGGTTCATTTGAGGGTTACTGTAAGCACGGTCGATCTCGGTAAGGAATTGGCAAAACCCTGCTTCGTCTTTATTAAGATAAGGCACCTCTCCCTCAGAGAAGCTCGCCAAGTAAGCTTGGGTTAACGCAACATGACTACAGATCACCGCGCGTAAATACTCTCCTCGACCAACAGCACCGCGGTCACTTTCCATACCATGCTTAATAACGCCCATTTGCTTATCCGCATCGCGGCTTTTACTCGAATCCTTCTGGTTAACGAGGATTGAATAGCTCTCGTACTCTTTGTACAAAGTGGTAATGACGTCTTTGATCTCAGCACGCTTTGCTTTCAAGACATCAGCATTGATTTCGCCGGTTTTGGGGTTTTGAGCCGTTGGATCTGCTTTTACCTTTTGGGCAAGGTCACTGACCTCCAACGCCGTTTCTTTCATCCACTCTAAACCTTGTGAACCGCTTAGAGTCTGGCGACTGCCAAGAAATTCAGCGTCTTTTGCATATCCTTCAAACGGTACTGAAACAGTAAAATAGTCCGGATTACGAGCCATAAGTCGGACAGGTTGCTGACGCAGTTGTTGGAGCAAATCGGTATGCTTAGTGAAGTAAGTCTCGGTTATCGACGCAGAGCCACCACCGCTGATTTTAGAAAGATCTTTTATCCCTACACCAGCACCGCCAGAAAGACTTCCAGCAAAGGTTTCTGCTTTCACCGGAGCATCGTACTTTCTGCCTTTTACTTCTATTTTGTCGCCTTGTCCTAAGATCCCTTGCTGACGTAAGTCTTGCTGTAGTTTGTGGTTGTTTGCGACAACACTTTCAAGTAATCGGTCAGCTTTACGAGCTTGATGGATACCGCCTAAATTGGTCAATTTCTTAACACCACTTCCTGCAAGCATCGCGATCATATCATTGGCATGATAATCCACAAACGACTTAAGATTCGGGAAGCTTTGTGCTGCGCCCAGCCCCAAATTACGACCAACATGAACGTCTACAGGTACTTCGCCTCCACCCGCTGAGGCATTAACACCAAGAGAGAAGTTATGCTTCGCGCGAATTTTTGTGTCATCACCACCAAACACTTTGAAGTCGTATTTGAGCTCAACGGTTACCGATGCGGCCTCAAGATTAAACAGACCAAGCGCAGGACCTATCTCAAAAGAGGTCGATACGGCTGACTCCGTGCCGCCTTTAGTTAATCCACTGAACTGCTCGGTTAATTGCTGTTTGAATTGATCACGTAGCTGCTCTAGCCCTCCGCTGCGTAACTGTTCTGCTAGTCCGGCAATTCGAGTGTGCTCTGGAGACCCCTTTCCCAAGTTTTCGCATATCTTTGCCAGCGCTTGATAAGCATTACTGTAATTTTCTGCGGTCTTGTCGCTCTTTAGTGTGGACACCGCATCACGGGCAGTATTGACACTTTCAGACACAGGAAGACGATCCAGCGCTTTAAGTAATAGCGAACTATCGCCAGTTTTAAATACGTTACCAAGCGCCGCGTTGGCAAACAGTTGTAGATTGCTAGAAGAAGAACCTAGATACGTTTCTAAATGTCCTGCCGCAGCAAGCACCTTTCCAAACTCTCGGTTTGATAAGGTATCGCTCTTTTCTTTTAGATAAGGCGTTTCCAATAAAGCCGTTTGGACAGACTGGGGAAAATTAGTGAAGATTTCCCGTTGATTTTGGCTAAACAAGGCTTCAACGCGGTGCGCAGATGATAAGCTAGCATTGCCACTTAGCTGTGGATTGCTCGCTACATTTAGCGCCAACGGACTGTTGGTGTTAGCACCTTCCACTTCCTGTACAGAATTAGTATGAAGAGAACGATCAACGAAAGACGTATTCACTGAAGTCATGGCATCACTCCTAAACAAATAAAGAACTGCGAGGAGAAGAGAAGCCACTCATATCCTGCGCATCAACTGTCGCTGGCTCCGCCTCTAATAACTTTTGCTGCCAGTAGCTAGCAGCATCGACAAACCCGGAAAGAAGTTCAGAAAAACGAAGTTTGTCTTGGTGGCTCACAGACATAGCGAGCAAAACACGCTTCTCATCGAGCAATGAGAGCGTTGCACCATTGGTTGAATTCCAGAGACAGTTCCCTTCAAGAAGCCCCCGCATTTGCCTTTCTTCTATCAGCTCTCCAACCAAGGCATAAATAACAAGTTCATTTACGCGAAGTTCGAAATTGACTATCATTTTAGGCTCTTCAAACATTACCGATGTTAATGAGAATTCGTCGAAAGAGACTGGCTGACCTACTGTGTCACCGAGCACTTTCTCCCACTGCATTTTTTCCATAACAACTCCAAACTTTTCCGAGAGAGGTTCTGACGCCACGGTTAACAAAATACAGTTTGTTTTTATGGCCTCGTTTTTAACTCATGTTAAAACTCTCAGAAAAAGGGCGTTATCAGTAACAGACTTTTTTTATCAGTACTCGGCGAAAAGTTTTAGGCGTTAAGTTTAGAGCTCTATTTTCTCTTCGATATTTTTTAAATCGGCTTACACTTGTATTTAAGGTAACTTACTACTTTATTAATCCTTTATAATAAATATATTTACAGTATGATTACCTTGTCCAAAAAGCACTCCTATAGGAATTTATAATATAAGATATAAAAATGTTATTTATGATGGTCATTTATAAAAAACATCAAGCTAACCCACCTAAAACATCAAAAATTAAGAAATTAATAGTCACTTCAAATTGAATCGACATTAGGAGTTTCCTTCGTTAATATGGATACATGATAACGATAGAGTACATATAACTTTATAAGTATTCGGAATAATTCGTTCTACAACTGTGAAATAATTACACTTGATGCATTTAAGTTTTTATCATGATATAAACATGCCTATTTTTACACTCACAACACCAATTACTCTGAACTTCAATAGTGCATTTACGCATCATTTTTCGTTGTTAGCAATAGAACTAGAAAGGTTGGCTTAGTAGTTATCAACATTTTAGTACCCAAAATAAAATGTTAAGATGGTCACATCAGTGCTGTTGTAGCTACAAGTGAAGAATAAAATACATTTGGTACCCCACTTGATGCCACACCAGCTTAGCCATAAAAACTAAAGGTATATTTTTCAAATGGTTAATAACTCAATCCAGTGGTTTCCTGGCCACATGCACAAAGCACGTAAAGAGATCGAAGAAGCAATCCCACAAGTGGATGTGATCATCGAAGTACTGGATGCTCGTATTCCTTTCAGTAGTGAAAACCCTTTGATTTCTCAAATCCGTGGTGACAAGCCGGTCGTTAAAGTCTTGAACAAGCGTGATTTGGCCGATCCTGAGTTAACTCAATTATGGATTGAGCACTTGGAGCAAGAGCAACACGTAAAAGCAATGGCAATCACGACGTCAGAACCGCAAGAAGTGCATCGAATCATGGAGCTTTGCCGTAAACTTGCCCCACACCGTGAAGAGATCGGTAAAAACATTCGTACCATGATCATGGGGATCCCAAACGTTGGGAAATCGACAATCATCAATACTCTAGCTGGTCGAACGATCGCGGTGACTGGTAACCAGCCCGCGGTAACACGTCGTCAGCAGCGCATCAATCTGCAAAATGGCATCGTTTTATCCGATACACCAGGGATTCTGTGGCCAAAAGTGGAAAACCCACACAGTGGCTTCCGTTTAGCTGCTACTGGCGCTGTAAAAGATACTGCGATGGAATACGACGAGGTTGCGTTTTACACCATTGAGTACCTAGCAGCCCACTATGCAGACAAGCTTAAAGAGCGTTACCAAATCGAAGAGCTTCCTGAATCAGATATCGAGATCATGGAAGAAATTGGTCGTCGCCGTGGTGCACTACGCGCAGGTGGACGTGTGGACTTGCACAAAGTATCAGAGATTTTGTTGCACGAACTTCGCCAAGGGACACTAGGCCAAATTACACTAGAGCGCCCAGAAATGATCACTCAAGAGCTGATTGAAGTCGAGATTGAAACCGCTCGTAAAGAAGAAGAAAAAGCGAAGCGTAAAGAAGAGCGCCGCAAGCGCTATCTACGTAATAAGCGATAAACTGATATTATCTTTTCCCAATCATATTTTAAGGCGCGATTTTCGCGCCTTTTTTGTTATCGAATGCGCCCATTTTTTCACTTTTCAAACTTTATATTCCTCATAAAAAGTCCAGACATAAAGCACGAAAAAAACACCGCAAAATCGCCGTATAAACTTTAAGCACAAACTAGTTTAGACCCCGGGCCCCTATAGAGTTACAGCCACCATCCAACCCTCAAATGTCGAGTTTGCAAGGGTCTGCAAACTTATGCAACCTGGTTAGTGACACTCTCCCCAAAATCCGCAATATGAATAAGTGTCAGCGCTGGCGTTTTTCCATATGAAGAAGAGATTTATTATGAGTGAAACTATACAAAGCAAACCACTTCCTTCCTTTATTGAGGAACGCCTAGATTTTCATATTCAAGATCTAATTGAACCGAACGAGAACAAGAAACACCTTGTTCTTGGTAAACGTCCACCATGTAATGCCGTTGTTATGCAAAGCAATGATTACCTGGCACTGTCTCATAACAAGGAGATTCAAAACGCGCATCGTGATGCGATTTCTCAACACGATGACAACGTCGTGATGTCCGCGATTTTCTTGCAAGATGATGAGTCGAA
This sequence comes from Vibrio sp. E14, assembly GCF_020515785.1. Lineage (NCBI taxonomy): Bacteria > Pseudomonadati > Pseudomonadota > Gammaproteobacteria > Vibrionales > Vibrionaceae > Vibrio > Vibrio sp. E14. Next base: position 682,031 of record NZ_JAHPJI010000001.1, on the reverse strand, counting down.
ACCTGCATTTGAAACTCAACTAGCCAGTTTTGTCGGCATGCCTAGCTGTCTGCTTTCTCAATCGGGATGGGCTGCGAATGTCGGTTTATTACAAACTATTTGTGCACCGAACATACCTGTGTATATCGACTTCTTTGCGCATATGTCTTTATGGGAAGGTGCACGTATCGCAGGAGCACAAATTCATCCGTTCATGCATAACAACACCAACCACTTGCGAAAACAGATTTCACGCCATGGTTCGGGGATTATTGTTGTGGATTCGGTTTACAGCACCATCGGAACCATTGCTCCTCTACGTGATATCTACGAAATAGCACAGGAGTTTGACTGCGGCTTAGTTGTGGATGAATCGCACTCGTTAGGTACGCACGGTCCGCAAGGCGCGGGGCTACTGCAAGAGCTGGATTTGACTCATATGGTGGATTTTGTAACCGTAAGTCTTGCAAAGACATTTGCTTATCGTGCTGGCGCAATTTTAGGGGCAGAAAAGCTGGCGAAGACGCTTCCATTTGTCGCGTATCCTGCCATTTTCAGCTCTACCGTGTTACCGCAAGAGATTATTCGGTTAGAAAAAACACTGGACGTCATAAAAAAAGTCGATGACAAGCGGGAGATTTTGTTTAAAAGAGCGAAGTCTCTAGCCGTTGGTTTAAAACGTATTGGGTTTACTATTCGCAGTGAGTCGCAAATTATCGCGCTAGAATGTGGCAACGAAAGAAACACTGAGCGAGTTCGCGACTTTTTAGAAGAAAGGAATGTCTTTGGCGCAGTTTTCTGTCGCCCTGCAACAGGAAGAAACAAGAACATCATTCGTTTTTCTGTCAATGCGGACATGACTGCCGCCGAAGTCGATCACGTTCTTTCCGCCTGCCAAGAAGCGTTTGTTCATCCCGATCTAGAGTTTGTATAAGCTAGAGTGTCGGTAAAAATAAAGAGTTCAGCAGTTTTGCTGAGCTCTTTATTCGTATTCGTCGTTATGAGCAACTCGTCTCAAGATAACACTGTTGCGAGTGATTAAATCCAGTTTGCGATTTTGTCGAATAAGCGATTTTTATCCGCTGGTTTTACGATAAAGTCAGACATGCCAGAAGAGCCTATTTTGTCCAGCGTAACAGGTGAGCTATCCCCAGTATGCGCAATAATAGGTACCGACGCATAGTTTTTATCCGAGCTTCGAATTCGCCTTGAAGCTTCTACACCATCCATGATGGGCATCTCGATATCCATAAGAATGAGGTCAACGTTCTCTTGCTCTAATGTATCCAGTGCTTGCTGCCCGTCTTCTTTCTGAATCACTTCAAAGCCCTGCTTTTCGAGTAACATCGCGGTAAATTTTCGCAAAGATTCGTTATCATCCACGACCATAATTGTCCGTTTATTTGACGTATCCAAAGCCACTGAGGCCGTTGGTGTCGACACATAGCTTGAATCATACAAGAGACGGTCAATGGTTGGCTTAGTATTCAATAACCAGGCTTGAGTCTCCACCCAAATAGGCTCATATGCCGCTTTGCGTGCTCTCTGTGTCGGGTGATGCTCAAAAAGATAAACGATACGAGCTTCCGTGAAAGACAAAAGAGATTCTAATCTATCCAATTGGTTTGCTCTTGCATCCAAGCTCTCAAGATCGATAAAAATCAGGTCGAATTCGAACTCATACTCTTTCTTTTTGAGCACTTGATTAACATCTAAGATCGTTGATTCAAAACCCATGAAACGGCTAATGTCCGTCACTTTCGACACAAGAATATCTTGATTAGTCACCGTTAGGATGGTTTTGAGTTTGGTCAAATCGTTTTTAATTTCAGTCACGATATCAGATGTGATCGGCGGGAAAGTTAACGTGAACTGAGACCACTCACCTAGCTGAGACTGGCATTCAATGTTACCTCCAAAAGAGCGCATCACTTTTTTACAAAATGGCAAACCCAAACCATAGCTGCCTGACTTACCAGTTGTGTAAAAGTCCTGAAATATATTACGTAGGACATCAGGAGCAATGCCTGCACCATTATCAGTAACAACGATTTGGTTTGAGTGCTCCGTGCTCGTCATGGACACATGTATGTGGAAATCTTCAGATGTGCGGTGATGGAAGGCGTTCTTGAAAAGGTTATACATAACGTATTTAAGTAAGGTATCGCTACCAAGAAAATCAAACTCACTTCTCGCATCTAGGGATATAGCAAAGCGATCCGTCGCACGCTTATAACTAAAGCTTTCAATCGCTTTTTCAACCACAGAGTGAGCAGAGTGCTTTTGGAAACTGGATCGCGAGACACGGTTTTCGTCTATCGATGTCAGAAGTAAATCTATCGTCTCGTTGCCCGACTGGATGATGTTCATCGCATCCTCACTAACTTCGCGCAGCAGGGTGACATCCTCTCCGCTCATCAGATATTGGTCTTTCTCGGCTTCTTTTTTATTGGGTAAGACTGATTGGATAACATCGATTGACGTGCAAAGGCCACTTAAAGGGTTACGCATTTCATGCGCAATTCCGGCCCCGAATGACTTGGCCAACGACACCTTCGCTTCGTGCTCCACTTGGTTCCGAAAATAGAATAAATTGCCAAATACATAAATAAAGAGAAAGATTGGCACATGTGTCCAGTCCATTGTTAAATCAAGATGAAACCCTTTCGCCACCCAAGCAAAGAACGTCGCTAAACCTATTCCGGCAAAAGTTTGAGCGAACATAACTCTTGTGACATGAACCAATAGAATGTGCAAGAAAATCGCGGACATAAAGGACATGACCCAAACATTGGACCAATCATTCATCAGTAACATATAGAAAAAGAAAAACGGTAAGCAGATCGTTATCGTCACTTGGTAGTAAATATGGATATATTTTCGCCACGTTGACGACAGGCGATTTCTAAAAATGATGCCAAAGAACAATAGTGAACAAAACAATCTGAGCGGCAAGTTTTCATAAGCCTGTGGGAAAACAAAATCCCAAACAAAGTAGTACAGCGGAAAGCCAAGAAACCCCATCCAACCAACGAGAGTCAGGTTGGGCTCTGCATATTGATAAACCTTACGTATCGAGTCCATATTATCTATTTTGCCTACTCCGCCTGACGTCCCAAAAGTGTGATTTGCATTCATTCTTATCGTTTTATTATTAAGTAATTATATATTACTTAACGCTTATAAGCAGCGCGAAATGGCGCAAATATTTCGCGACGCTTGTCTTTAATTTCAATCTTTTAAGATAGCGACACTTGATTTACAACCAAATAAATGAAGTTGCATATAGTTTAGTGTAATTTTGCGATAATCGCGTTGTATCCTAAGGGATGTTAATCTCATATACGTTCGAGACATTTAAACCGCGCCTTTGGCTCGAACTTCCAAAGATTTAACGACAGCACTCACTGTGGATGTAACGCGGTGATGAACAATTGGCTTGGGGTGTGTTATGGAACCTTTACAAATAAAAAACGTAATTTTTGATGTGGGAAATGTATTAGTACGCTGGTCTCCGGTAGAGATTGTTCGCTTAACATTTGGTCACTCAGTAGAAGCGGAAAAAATGGCCCAGTTGCTGTTTTCATCACAAATCTGGAAAGACTTAAACAAAGGAATCATTTCCGAAAAGGAAGCCAAACTGTGCTATCAACGTGAGCATCAGGTGACAGCGGAAAAAATGGACCGCTTTTTTTACTATGTCAAACATACACAAGTATTACTTTACAGCAGTGTCGAACTGCTAAAAAGAGTAAAAAGTGCAGGATATCGCGTTTATGCGCTCACAGACAACGTCAACGAAATTGTCGAGCATCTTCGTGCTACCTATGAATTCTGGCCGCTGTTTGACGGTGCAATCATCTCTTCTGAAGTGCAGTTACTAAAGCCACAAGCTGAGATCTACCAAGCCCTACTTTCAACGTATCAACTTCAGGCTGAGGAAACGGTATTTCTTGATGATATGCCATACAACGTCGAAGGGGCCCGAGCGGTAGGCATGGAAGCCATTCAATTTGAAAATGCTCAGCAATGCGAGTCAGAGCTAAAAGCCATGGGGCTTTGCTTTTGAGTCGCCCACTGAAACACAAAACTTTAGGGCAGGCACAAAAAAGAGCAGCGTTGATGCTGCTCTTATTGCTAAGCTAAAACGTCAGACTAGGAGTAAATAACGTTTTCTTCTATCCCACTGACTAGTGACTGAGCATTCTTCCAACGGAATACCTTCTCCAATACTTCTGTACCACCTGGCGCACGCCAAGTTCGCTCTTGACATTCTTGACCTCCAATATGGCGGTAGAATTCAATTGCAGAAATGTTTTGCGATACGACTTCTAGATAAAGACCAGTGTCTTTAAAATACTGTTGTTGCCATTCTGCGACAGCAAGTAATAGCTGCTTGCCAATACCACGACCGCGGTAGCTGTCATCAACATGCAGTGCGTCAATAAAGGTTCCATGCTCGAAATCATGGTTGCCAAACACACAAACGAAGCCGAGCAACAAACCACCCTCTTCCGCCAAGACAATGTGCTGGTTGAATGGTGGGTTGGTCAGACGGGTTTGCCAGATCAGTAGTTTGTCGTCAATCGCCTCTTTATCAAGATAGTTATCACTAAGAATGCCACGGTAATGACGCTTCCAACTATCCGCATGAAGATGCGCAATGCGCTCGTAGTCCTTATATTCCGCTAATCGTAAATCCATTACGTATTCCTATTTTCTTACATTTTTTGCTTCTTTATAGAGTCTCGGCATATTCCACCTTTATAACACTTGTTTCTTGGCAGATTTTATACACCTTAAGCCAGAGCTCATTTTTTAATACTACTCATTATTCAATTAAAAGCAAAATATCCCATCAAGTTCCTTAATGTACATCCAAAGGAACAGTCACATTTGTCTAACTTTAATTTGACTTACACGTGTACGCTGATATTCTGGCGAACAGTTGTTAGCTCAAAGTTAGGAATACACCTGTGACTCAAAACAAACCACCCATTATCTGGTTGAATACATTGATATTTTCTTCCAGTTTTGTTCTGACTTTTATTGTAATGCCTTGGTATGCATATCATTTTGGACTGGGTTGGGAGCATCTAGTTTGGGGAGTGATGGCATTCAGTTTTACGAATCTTTCTATTACCGCAGGCTATCACCGACTCTGGAGCCACAAAACATACGAAGCTCATCCAATTTTACGTGCTATTTTTGCGATTGGAGGAGCATTTTCTTTGCAAAATAGTGCATTACACTGGTCTTCTGATCATCGTGTACACCACAAGCATGTCGACAATAACGACAAAGATCCTTACTCAGCGAAACGTGGCTTTTGGTATTCTCATATTGGTTGGATGTTACGCGACTACAACAAATCGCAGGAAAACGAATACACCAACTGCCGCGATTTAAAGCGTGACAAAATCGTCATGTGGCAACATAAGTACTATGTTCCACTTGCTCTACTCACCAATATTGGCTTTCCGGTCGCTCTTGGTATTATCTACGGCGATATTTGGGGTATGTTATTAGTAGTTGGTGCCGCTCGACTCTTTATGAGCCACCACACGACCTTTTTCATTAACTCACTTGCGCATGTTTGGGGAAAACAGACTTTCACGGACAAAAACACCGCTCGCGACAACGGCGTGTTAGCCTTTTTCACATTTGGTGAGGGCTACCACAATTTCCATCATATCTTCGAGAATGACTATCGTAATGGTGTGTATTGGTGGCATTACGACCCGACCAAGTGGTTGATTAAGTCTTGTTCTTGGCTTGGACTCACATCTAAGTTGCGCACAACGCCTACATTTAGAATTGAAAAAGCTCGCGCAACTCAACTCTTGAAGAAAGCAAAAGAAAAACTGGGAGCAAAACCGAATACGCAAACGATTCTTGATCAGTTACAACACGAGTTTGATGCGCTAGTTCATCACATGCAGGAATATTATGAAATGCGCAAGGAAGTACTCGGTGCAAAAACAGCCAGTGTGGTAAAAAAATACGAGTGCTCTGTGACAAAGATAAAGTATCAGCAAATCAAAGCGGAGTTCGAGCGGCAACAACGCAGTTGGAACCTAATGGTGCGCCGATACGCTTAACTTAACCCATCCTTACGATTTAGCTTCGCTTCGGCGAAGCTTTTTTGTTGCAAGGATTATTACCCTCTCCCAACTCACTGAGTTGTTTCTTTTTCTCATTTTGAATCAATTCCCTCACTATTTATTCAAATTTCTGGTCATATTTTCCTTCCTGCAAACAGCTTCAAACCAGCACATAACACTTAGAAAACCAAATTCTAACAATACAATCTAACGAAATTAATTATTAAATTATTATTTGTCTCAGATCATGCAAGCCCCATATTTGTCTCGTGCCACAGTTAAGAATTCTGTAAATTCCTTGTCATAAACTGAAACAGTTTCTTTCTTTTTTTCATAACATTCGGAGATCCCTATGTTAGAGCTCTTAATTGGCTTAGTTGTCACCATTGCTGTGGGTTACTTTATCGTCAAAGGCTATAAAGCAGCGGGCGTGTTACTGACGGCTGGTATTGCTTTACTTCTTATGACTGGCGTATTGGGGCATGACGTACTGCCCTCAAAAATCACCTCAACCGGTAACATGGTGACAGACGCGCTAGAATACGTGAAATACATGCTACAATACCGCGGCGGCGGCCTTGGTATGCAAATCATGTTGCTATGTGGCTTCGCTTCCTATATGACTCACATCGGCGCGAATAACGTTGTAGTGAAACAGTTCTCTAAACCGCTTTCTGTTATCAAGTCTCCTTATATCCTTTTGGTAGCGGCTTACATTGTGGCGTGTTTGATGTCTCTTGCGGTAAGTTCTGCAACTGGCCTTGGCGTACTATTAATGGCGACATTGTTCCCAATGATGGTCGCGATGGGGATCTCTCGTCCAGCAGCGGTTGCAGTTTGTGCCTCTCCTGCGGCAATCATTCTTTCTCCAACCTCTGGTGATGTGGTGATCGCCGCCGAAAAATCTGGCTTGGCGCTTGATGTGTTTGCGGTACAAACAGTGTTGCCTGTTTCTATTTGCGCAATCATCGTGATGGCTGCCGCGGCTTTCTTCTGGAACAAATACTTAGATAAGAAAGAAAATACGCCAATGGAAAAAATTGATGTATCAGAGATCAAAGCCGATGCACCAGCGTTTTATGCGGCACTGCCATTTCTACCTATCATCGGCGTGTTCCTATTCAACGGTCGTACCATTCCAGGACTTAGCCTAGACATTTACACTATTGTGGTCGGTTCGATTTTCCTTGGCGCTCTGATCCATTACGTTGTAAATAAGTTTGATGGTAAGAAATCACTGGAAGATTTAGATTCTTGTTACGCTGGCATGGCTGACGCGTTCAAAGGCGTTGTGATGCTTTTGGTTGCAGCGGGGGTTTTTGCGCAAGGTCTAATGTCTATCGGCGCTATCGATAACCTACTTCACCTTGCAGACAATGCAGGTGCAGGCGGTGTTGCTTTAATGCTTATCCTTACTGCATTGACAGTTGCAGCAGCGATTGCAACGGGGTCTGGTAACGCACCTTTCTATGCATTTGTGGAGTTGGCACCATCTTTGGCTGCGAAAATGGGACTAAACCCAGCGTTCCTAATTATCCCGATGCTTCAAGCATCAAACCTAGGTCGTACTATCTCACCAGTGTCTGGCGTAATCGTTGCGACATCCGGTATGGCGAACATCAGCCCGTTTGAGGTTGTAAAACGTACATCTGTTCCGGTTCTTGCAGGTCTTATCACAGTTATAATTGGTACTATGGTGCTTGTTCCAATGAGTGCCTAACGGCATCGCCAATATTGCTTATCGACAAGGCCCGGCTTCTAGCTGGGCCTATTTCTTTCATCTCTCCAGTGTCATTATTCTTTCTGTATTGCTTTGTAAATGCATTTTAATTGTTACTCAACTCGTGACATATTTCTCGGTTATTACATCGCTTCTTCAGAAGCATTTGCTTAATATCTCAACAGTTTATATAAGAACTGAATACATTAAGAAAATGGGATTTATTATGACTGCATTTATTGTCTTTATCGTTATTGTCCTGCTCATTGTGGTGTACGCCGTCAGTATCTACAACAAGCTCGTTACTCTACAAAACCGTTTCAAAAACAGCTTCGCTCAAATAGAGGTTCAATTAAAACGTCGATACGATTTGATTCCGAACTTAGTTAATACTGCAAAAGGCTATATGGAACACGAAAAAGAAACATTTGAACGTGTTATCCAAGCTCGTAATCAAGCAATTGCTGGCCTGAAAGCAGCCAGTGACGCGCCTGGTAGTGATGCGGCAATTAGCCAACTAAACCAAGCGGAAGGCATGCTGCAAAGTGCGTTGGGCAAACTTAATGTGGTAGTGGAAGCCTACCCTGAGCTTAAAGCAAATGAAACCATGAGTCAGCTTCAAGAAGAATTAACCAGCACTGAAAACAAAGTTGCGTTTGCTCGCCAAGCATTTAATGATGCGGTAACCAGCTACAACACATACAAACAAACGTTCCCGCCAGTGTTGTTTTCCAATGCATTCGGATTCCAAGATGGCAAACTGTTAGAGTTTTCTGACAGTGCTGAAATACAAGCGGCCCCGAAGGTTGAGTTCTAATGGATTTCTTTGACCATCAAGATACCGCGCGTCAACGCACTGGGCTTTTGGTGTTCCTGTTTTCCTTAGCACTTGTCACCATCACTGGTTTGGTAAGCGTATTATCGATTGGTATCTATTACGGAGTAACAGGCGAACACTTTGATCAAGAAACCGCACTTACCTACGTCTTGTTGTGCTTTGCTGGCGTATTGCTGGTTGTTACGATAAGTTCAATGGTTCGCTTATCCGCCCTTACCTCCAATGGAGGCCGAGGGGTTGCTGAGAGCATAGGTGGCAAGCTGATTTCCTCAAACACCTTAGATGCAAAACATAGACAACTGCTCAACGTTGTGGAAGAGATGGCTATTGCATCTGGCATTCCGGTTCCTCCCGTCTATGTGATGCAGGAAGAGCGCGGTATCAATGCTTTCGCAGCAGGCATGAGCATTGATGATGCCGTCATCGGCGTCACACAAGGCTCACTGGATAGCTTCACGCGAGATGAACTACAAGGTGTCATTGCTCATGAATTCAGCCATATCTTAAACGGAGATATGCGTTTGAATACGCGTCTTATCGGCGTACTGTTTGGCATCACTTGCATTGCACATTTTGGACACTTGGTCTTAGATAACACTCATCATACGAGTCGCGTATCAAGAAGTTCTTCCGATTCCGATAAAGGCTTTGCGGTTATCATGCTGATTGCGATTATCTGTTTGGTTCTGGGCTGGATTGGCACCTTGTTTGGCTCGATGATCAAAGCCGCAATCTCTCGTCAACGTGAATTTCTCGCTGATGCCAGTGCCGTTCAATTTACTCGAAACGATCAAGGCATTGCTGGTGCACTCAAGAAAATTGGTAGTCATATGGCGGGTTCTTCATTGAATACAAAAGCAAGCGATGAGATGAGCCATATGATGTTTGGTCAAAGCAAACTCTCCGGCTTTTCTGGCCTATTTGCTACTCACCCTCCACTAGAAGAACGGATTCGCCGAATTGAACCTGGTTGGGATGGAAGTTTTTCTCAAAGTTCGCATCGTCCAACGACAAGCTTTGAGAATGATAACGTTAGTGGATTCACATCAGGGACATCGACGCAACCGGAGAAACCAACCACTGCAGAACTCAGCGAAGTAGGTCAACAACTACTTAACCAACTTCCTTCCGAACTTGTCGACATCGCTCGTGAACCATACAGTGCGCGCTTTATTGCTTTTGCCTTGATATTTGATGGCAGTGAACTCCAGCGAGAGATGATAAAAAGTCATATCCCAAATGTGTCTCAAGCACAATTATTACCATGGCTAGATTATGATTTGCCTCTTCATCTACGCTTTCCATTACTCGAACTCTCCATCCCTGCCTTGAAATCGCTGAGTGAGGGTCAGAAAAACAGACTGTGCCAGGTGCTACGCGAACTCTCTCAAACTGATGATCACTACTCACTAGCAGAATGGTGTGTCATCAACTTATTGGAGAAGCAACTACTCGAATCGTATGGATGTACAAAAAAGATCCAATCTTTAAAGCAATTAAAAGAGAGTGTGTTTTGGCTACTGCGCGAATTGGCTTGGGTTAGTCACTCTCAACCGGAAGACGCTCAACGTGCATTTAGCAGCGCCCTAACCTGTTTGGGCTTTAATGATGCAGAGTTACAACCCGCAAATAAGAACTGGGGCCTAAATCGCGCTGCTTTAGAGCTCCTACTGCAACTCAAACCGAAAAGTCGTCGCTTGTTCGTAAAAGCGTGTCGAATAGCGATTGAATCGGATGGAAAGGTTACCGTTGCGGAAGGAGAACTCTATAGGGTAATCGCCTGCTTCTTAGAAGCTCCAGAGCCGCCACTAACAGTATCAGTCAATACAGGACAAACCCTACCGAGCCAAACACAACAAGCTAACTGACTTAGCTTTAAACAAAAACGCCAGCACTTTTGCTGGCGTTTTTTTATTATGTTTTCTTATTTGACGATTTACGCTGACTTAAATCGATCAGGGATCTTAGTGATACTCTCTCGATAACTAAACCATAAATAGGTCACGGCGAGAGAGAAGAATAAATACGAAAGTGCGAATACGATTGGAGATGTAATTAATTCAGCCGACATTCCCCACATCACACCAACAACCGTTATCGTCAACTTAGAAAGCATGCCGCAGATTAGTAAGAATAAAGCAAGCTGTGGAAAGCGCGAGCTACGGAATGCAAAGAAATAACAGCTCCCTACCGCTAGAGAAGCAATAGATAGGCCCAACATAAATGAATGGATGTGGTCTGCAGATGCGACACCAGCAGATACCGAAGCCATGAGTAATAGGAACAGTTTCATAAGTCACCTCACAACAAGTCTAAAAAAGCATCCCTTCATAAATGAAATCTCATTTTTCGCTATATTCTGCTCCTATAATCTGCAATTACAAGTGACTTTTTTGTTCACTTAATGCACAAAAAACCTAATCAGCTCTAGTTATTACAAAAGGTTAACAATTTAAATTTAAGAAACCCTTTACATCCAATACTTACGGCGACAAGACGATATTTCAGTCATTTTTGTTACAGGGAGTTAACACGGTAACATTTTGAAATTTTTTATATGAAATGTGAGCTGTGCACCCAACTGCGCACTGAATTCTCTGTTTTGACTAGTTCCTCATTCCCAATAACAAAAATCATCACTTTTTGATAACACTACAACCACATGCAAAACCATGAATTTACATCCGCTTTTAATGTTTCAAATTATTTTATCAGTAACGGCAAAAAGAGATTCCAATCACATATTTATTGGTTATAATCCGCGCTCACTGCGTTAATCGTTGAAAAACGCAAACTAATTTTGAGAAAAAACATCTTTAAACCAACCCTCTTTGCGGCATTGCCAACAAGAGGAAAACTGAGAATGAAAATGAGCAAGATTGATAAAGCTATGCGCATCCTGTTAGCAGGGTTCTGTATCAACCTTTGTCTTGGCATCCTGTATGCTTGGAGTGTATTCAACAAGGCACTGGTAACTGAATCAGGCTGGAGTGCTGCAGAAGCTTCTGCACCTTACGCAACTGCAACCATCACTTTCTCTATCTGTCTTCTTGTTGCAGGTATTCTTCAAGACCGCATGGGTCCGCGTATGATCCTTATCCTAGGTACTGTTCTTACAGGTCTAGGCATGATCGCATCTGGCTTTGTTGATACTCCACTCATGCTGAACATTACCTTCGGTGTGATCACAGGTGCAGGTATCGGTTTTGGTTATGCATGTCTTTCACCTTCTGCGATGAAGTGGTTCCACGCTTCGAAGAAAGGTATGGTTAACGGCATTATTGCGGCAGGTTTTGGTCTAGCGGCTATCTACCTAGCACCAGTAACATCATCATTGATCGACAGCATGGGCATTCAAACGAGCTTTATGGTTCTTGGTGTTGGTATCCTGGCAATTGCAGTTCCTCTTGCAGCAACCATCAATAACCCACCAGCAGACTACACACCTGCAGAGCCGAAAGTAAAAGAAGGTCAAGCACCTAAAGCGGTTAAAAAGTCAGATGACCTAACTTGGAAAGCAATGTTGAAAACGCCACAGTTCTACTCTCTATGGATCATGTACGCGTTCGCAGCTTCTGTTGGTCTAATGATCATCGGTAACATCACGACCATCGCAAGCGTTCAAGCAAACTTGCCAAACGCGGTTTACCTAGCGTCCATTCTTGCTGTATTCAACTCTGGCGGTCGTGTTGCTGCGGGTATGCTTGCAGATAAAATCGGCGGTGTTCGTACGCTTCTACTTGCGTTCGTCTTACAAGGCGTAAACATGGTGCTGTTCGCAACGTTCGACTCTGAGTTTACTCTGATCATTGGTACTGCGATCGCAGCGGTAGGTTACGGTACCCTTCTAGCGGTATTCCCTACTCTAACGGCCGAGTTCTACGGTTTGAAAAACTACGGTACTAACTACGGTGTGCTTTACACTGCATGGGGTATCGGTGGTGCAATCGGCGCAGCAGTTGTTGGCTTCTCTATGACGAACAGCGAAGGCTACACCTTGGCTTACACTATTTCTTCAGCAATGATGGCAGTATGTATCGTACTTGCGTTCATCACTAAGCCACTGTCTGAAGCGAAAGTAGCGCAGCTAAAAAACGCATAATTGCGAATTGATTTGATAGCGAAAAGGCTTAACCTATGGGTTAAGCCTTTTTTGTTATCGGTCGTTTATGGAAAGCCCTATCGAACTTGCACCAGACTACTATCTAGAAAACTTCTTTAAGCTGACTCACCACGCAGTAACCTGGTACAGCGATTTACTGGCTGAGGAAGAACACGCTTGGCTTTGCTCGTTTGATTCCTTGAGCAAACACGCCCAGTGCCTGTTGGTGCGTTTATACAGCCGAAAAGGGTGTTGGTTTCGAAGTGATAAGCTGAGTTATCAAGAAATACCTTCAATCAATGAAGCACTGGCAGAATTGAGTCAACATGAGTTTGTGGCCCTTTCCCCCACACTCTCTCATCAAGAGTTAGCGTCTAACTTACTGACGAAACCGGAGATCTCTGCACTTTACCCAGAGCTACCGAAGTCATTAAAGAAAGATGCCCTTGTGGAGAGTTTAAGCAACACGGAATTTGATCGTTTTGAGCAGCTTGAGTTTACGATCATCAAACTCAATTCCGCCCACATGATCGACGTTTTACTCACCCTATTTTTTGCCAACACCCATCAAGACTTAAGTCAGTTTGTGCTTGATGACTTAGGTCTACATCAGTTCGAGCAATACCAATTGAGTAAAGTGCGCCGTTTCTTTGATTCACGTGAGCAAATAGACCGCTTAATTGAACTGAGCCAACTGGCCAACCTGTACTGGCAATTTGATCGAAAAGACAAAGCCAATCTCGACTTATTAATTGAGGCAATGCCTCAGCCCGTTAATCACCATTACGTAGATCGTAAACGTGAGCACATGTTGAATGACATAGCACGTGATTACGAACGGCTTAATGATCTAGAGACCGCCCTATCTCTATTTAGCCAAACTCAGCTCGCTCCGAGCCGAGAACGACGTGCACGTATCTATGACAAACTAAACCAAGATGATTTATTTAGTGACATTGTCACAGAGATGCTGCAGTCGCCAATTGATGTGTCTGAGCTCGAAGTCGCACAAAAACTTGAGCAACGGTTGAAGCGAAAACAAGGCGCGAAAGTACCAAGAGTAGCGAAGCCACTCTGCTCCGAATACCATATTGAACTGGATTTATCTCAACAACGAGTCGAGCTTGCCAGTAAAGCGTATTTTGAGTCCTTAGGCTGGAATGTGTTTTACGCTGAAAATGCGTTGCTCAACTCGCTACTGGGGCTTACATTCTGGGATGCGATTTTTGCTCCTATTGAAGGGGCATTCATTAACGCTTATCAACACCGTCCTTTAGATTTATATCACTCAGATTTTGTTACCAAGCGCCAAGCTTTGATAGACACCGCTTTTGCCGAACTAGAAGCGGGCAACACCCAGACGTTATTGACAAAATACGATGAGAAGTTTGGCATTAGTAATCCATTTGTACATTGGAATTTAATAAGTAAAGAGCTACTCGAAACAGCGCTCAACACTATCCCAACCAATATGCTGATGGCGCTGTTCAAAATACAATTGAGCGACCTTAAGCTTTACCGTAATGGGATGCCGGATCTCATTGCTTTTAAAGAAAATGAGTTCGAGTGGATTGAAGTGAAAGGCCCTGGCGATAAACTCCAGGATAACCAATGGCGTTGGATCAAAGAGTTTACTCGCCTTAATGTCCCGTTTGCGGTGTGTTACGTCGCAGCAACTTAACTTACTCTATATAAAGAGCTTGGTGTTTGTTCACTCAAACCGCCCCTCGGTTATCGCCCCTTGCTCTTTTTTCTAAAAATTTTTTCGTTTCTTCACGATCGCTTCACGCTTCTTCACACAAAATGCGCTTCTACTCACTAAGTTGACTTGAAGAGGAAAAATAAAATGAACAAAACACTTCTTGCGTTACTTGTTACCTGCTCTGTTTCGGTATCTGCGGCTCCTTATGTAGGTCTGGAATATGGACTAGGCACCACTGACCATGATTTGGAACCTCACTTTTCAACTGACAACGTAACACTCAACCCTGAGCTTGAAGACGGTATTTTCTCAGGCTTTGTCGGTTACGCATTTAATGACAACTGGGCATTGGAACTGGGTTACAGCCAGTTTGACCTTGATGATAGTCGTTCAAAAAACCTAGGTATCAAGTCAATCGATGGCAAAGATTACCATCATGAAATGGATTGGGATGCGTCAATCAAAGCCAAGCAAGTGTCGCTGGCACCTGTGTTTAACTATGCATTAAATGATAAATGGACAACAAAATTCAAAGCGGGTTTAACGTACACGGAATACAACGCCAAGGTTTCTAAACATCAAGAATACGAGCTTGTCGCGAACGACGATGTGGAAATGAACAACACGCTTTTCCATAGCACGGAGAAAAACAACGAGCTAGGCGCAATGTTCTCAGTGGGTGCGGAATACAGAATTTTCCCGCAGTTCACCATTGGTGCAAACGCAAAATATCAACTAGACAGCTACGCAAACACTGCATCCTTTAACGTAGGCACAACTTACTACTTCTAATTTAAGGAGACGATAATGAAAAAAATGATTTTAGCATCCATGTTTGCCCTACTTTCAAACTCAGCTTTCGCCGCGTTTAATGGTCCAGAAGTAAGCGTAATTAATTCGGTGAAAGAGGCGCACAACGCAACCGATGACAGCGCCGTCATGTTAACCGGGCACATTGTTCAATCTCTTGGTAACGAGACTTACTTGTTCAAAGATGAGACTGGCGAAATCGAAGTAGAAATCGACAATGAAGATTGGATGGGACTAGACGTTGGTCCAAACGATAAAGTGACGATTCGAGGCGAAGTTGACTCAGAGTGGACAACCACGCAGATTGACGTAGAGACCATTCAAAAGCTTTAATTCGCCTGACACCTCAACACAAACAACACAGCCACATATTGGAGGCTGTGTTGTTTATGGGCCTTGAAACTACTCGTTTAGCTGGTCAAGCAAGGACAATCTTGCGGCAAGACTAATCGTATACCCTTAGGCTGAACATCAAACCGTATTGTTCTCGAATGATATGGTTCGCCATCTAAATTGAGCGGAAGTGGATTTGGAAAGTCTATCTCCAACCAGCTTGCTCTTGTGTGTTTTACAAACTCACCTTTCTCGCTAGGATTATTGATCTCTTCGATAACTTTTGGCAGCTCATGAGGCAAGAATGGACGCACCAATGTTAGATCCATCAAGCCATCATTAATCATCGCCTTCGACGCTAACTCTTGCCCACCTCCAGCTAAGCGACCATTGCAGAAAGCGCCAAGCAACATTTCTCCCTGATAAGCCCCGCCTTCAATTGTTATTGTTCCGTCATAAGGTTTAAAGCCGAGCGCTTTTACAACACCAGTTAGTGTATAAGCGCCGCCACCAAGAAAGTTTTTAAGTTCAACAGGCGTTTCTGCCGTAACTTCTGCGCCAAACCCTGCTGTTGCCACGTTAATAAAGTATCGATCGTTAGCCTTGACACAATCGACCAAAGCAGACTGCCCTTCTACGGCGAGAGATAAAGAAGCCTTGATAGAAGCTGGCACTTGGATCGCGGTGGCAAAATCATTTGCGGTACCAAGAGGGATAATGGCTAACTCAGGGCGTTTTTCTTCTTCAATTTGGATAATCGCAGAAGCCGCCTCATTGACGGTCCCATCGCCACCAGCGACAACAATACGTTCAATCCCTTCATCAACCGCTTCTTTCACCAAGCGCGGCATGTCTTGAGATTCCCAAGTCACTCGCACTTGCACATCGACGCCCTTGTCTCTCATTTTCATGATTGCATCTCTTAACTCTGGGTTCCCAGCTTTTTTGCCGTTAAGGATGGCACGTATTGTCTTCTTCATTGTACTTCCTATTGGTTGATGACTTTCCCTGCTTGTTTAATCTGTGATCGCAACCATTGATGGGCACTGTCGTTTGTCCGACTAGGATGCCATATAGTGCAGAGCTCATAGGTTTGTTCATCAAATGGCATAGATAAAGATTTAACATGATAGGTGTGGTTGAACAAGTTGATCATCGACTCGGGCATTAAACCAATATATTCACTACCGCAGATAACAGGTAGCATTTCCAACACGCCAGAAGCTCGATACTTTATCTTTCTTTTGTCCAAGTCGACAATATCATCGGCGTTTAACAAGCTCTTACGACTCTGCCACTGCGAAACCACCACATGTTCTTCTTCAAAAAATTGTTCAGCCGTAATCTCGCCCTTTAAGCGTGGGTGCTCCTCGCTACACACCACCACCAAGCGCTCAGTAAGCACAGTTTCAACTTTTAAAACCGTTCGTGCTCTTGGCGCGATATCAATGATCAAGTCGTAACGTTGCAAACGTAGATCGCTTTCAAAATCTTCCGTAAAGAGTGGATGAACCTCTAAAGCAATATGTGGTGCTAACTCACGGATCTGTTTCATGCCTTGAGGGAGCAACTCAAAACTTGCAACAGAGACACAAGCAATGGAAAACACTCGATTCGACACTTTAGGGTCAAATTCGCTAGAAGCCGCCAGAGTTGAAGTAAAGTTTTGCACCGAAGTAAGCAGCGCAGGGTAAATATCCATAGCAAAAGAGGTAGGTTCTACCCCCTTGGTACAGCGATGAAATAAAGGTTCGTCATAAATATCACGAAGGCGTGCCAACGCTTTGCTGACTGCGGGCTGCGTGATACTGAGACGTGCTGCCGCTTTAGATAAGTTCCCCTCGTCATAAATGGCAATAAAAATGGGGATGAGATTAAGATCGGTCGGTTTCATGCTATTAAATTTTTCGAAAATCACTTTTTCTATTTTAATCTAACAGCATGATAGTTAACGTAGCCAAGTACAAGAAATGGGCGGTACGACCTGTTTTAATGAGTTTTAACTCAATTTTGACGTACTCCACTCACCGCGTAAGTGAGTAGCTAACGTGCAAGCCAATACTTACATTAAGATTTGCCTAAATATGGGGTAAGAAACTCGCTGACTTCCTCGCCGCATAAACCAATTTCTACCTCAATACCGGCTTGTTTTAGAATCTCGATACCTCGACCACTGTTGCGCGGATCTGGATCCAACATGGCTACGACGACTTTGCCAATACCGGATTTTACTAATGTCACCGCACAAGCTGGCGTGCGACCTACAAACGAACACGGTTCGAGCGTAACGTATGCCGTCACCGATTCTAACGAGCCTTGATATGCATTCAGCGCTTCTACTTCCGCGTGGTTGCCACCAATAGCTTGAGTATGACCTTCTGAAACGATTTGATTGTCTTTAACTAACACGCAGCCAACTGGCGGGTTGGGTTGACATTCAGGAAGCGCATTTTTGGACACTTCCAATGCGCGGCGCATAAACTCTTGGCTCATTTGAACTCTATTCTCTAATAAAAACGAGGCGCTATATTAGCGCCCCGTTTTATTCATTGCCATCTCTTCCAATGACTTTGTCCAGTCCTGGTAACGCTCGCGGTATACGGAATTTAAAACGTTGTTGTTTGGTCTGGATCTTGTGCCACATCGACTTCATTAAATGAGCGCTATTTTCACCATTTTGCATTCGCGACGCACTTTTTTGCCACGATTCACTCGTATCGGCTTTGGTCATTTCCAGCTCTGCCGTATTTAAACGTAATTGTTTGTACAATACGGCCCTTGCTTCAGACCAACGTTTAGCCTTTAACAAACGGTGGAACGTCAACCATGCTGGTGTCGGTTTGTTGCGGTAGTAACGTTTAATGGCTACCAATGAAACAGTCACAAAACCCAGCAATACAAGCGTGGATACAATCCATGCAAAGTACGTTTTGATGAAGGATTTCAACGTGTGCTTCGCAGCAAATGTTTTGCCCTCTAACACCACCGTTTCCACTTGCTGAGTCTTACTGTTCCACCAACGGAACTCATAATCTGGCAGGGTTAATTCACCACCTTGTTGAATCACGTACACGCTCTCTTCTGTGCGTGTTGACTGGTAATCACCACGTGTTTGCGTATCTGTAAGACGGTGCGGTTGAGGATACGCTTGGTAACGGGTTGTTGATTCTCCTTTCAACAAGTCTGGTAGCAACACAGATAGCGAATCTTGAGCTGAAATGGTGATTTTACGCGTGATTGCATCCCCAACTTTGAGTGACTCAGTGGAGGTTTCCCACTCTTGTTTTACGTCTACGTGCGTTGCAGAAAACCAAGGCGTGTCACCGCTTAACAATCCCGATGGCAAGGCGGTTTTGAACTTAATCGGCTGCGTGTAAAGTGTGCCGGACACCTTCTCGCCGTCCGGTACTGACACCTGAACGCCCACTGCGACAGGTGGAATCACAAAATCACCAGATGCTTGCGGATACAAAGTCACTTCCCAGCGTTGACGCGACCAAGTTTGTCCGCCCTTGTGCTCCGTGAAGTTAGTGGCTAGCTGATTACGCTGTTTGGCGATAACATTGGGTATTTCAATACTGCCAATTCTCGTCCCACCCGTAAACCAGCGCGGCGTTGCCACTTCGATGGTTAAAATGACTTGCTCGTTGACACTAAAACTTGGCGTTTTACGCTTTTCTCCAGCCGTTGGTTGTTGACCAACCCACGCTTGCAACTCAACACCATGATTGCGTTGAGCATCGTAAATGTCCTGAGCGAAAACGTGACGACTTACGAGCAGACTCAAACAAACCACTAACCATGCCACTATCCGTGCAGGAAGTGCAAAAGAGGTAACGCGATGGACATTCATCATCATTGGGCAGCCTCCTCTGTATTGTGTTCCGTTGTCGTAGTTAAGCTACCCGTTGTTGGCGAGCGTAATTGAATTTGGAATTTAGCGCGTAAGAAATACTTCGGATCCGCTTCGACTCGCTTTAGCCACTTGTCGGCTAACTCTTGGCTACCTAAGATGTCGTCTGCGCTTAACGTCTCTTTAATCATCAACTCTGCTGACGTTTGTTCATCCGCTCCTTCTGCGGTTTGAGGGTTGTCGCCTAGCTCGGTTGACGCCTCTTGCTCTGTTCCGGCTTGACTTTCACTCATCTGATTTATCTCATCGACGATGCCAGCAATCACTTTCAAGTTGTGCTCGACATCAGGTCTTAACGACTCGCTCAACGTTGGCTTGCTGGCTAGGGATTTTAACAAGTCACGAGCAGCCAAATATTCACGCTGGCGCGCCAATGCGCTCGCCGCATTGTAAAGACCGTAATCTCGGACCTCTTCGGACGGGTCGTTTTGCATTTCCAAAAACGCACTGTGCGCGAGCTCAAACTCGCTAGCGTAGTAGTACGCCGTGCCTTTGCGTAATGGATCGACAAAGTGTTTTGCAGCTTCTAAATACGCTTGTTGGTTGAACAAACGCTGTCCTTGTTGGTCTGGCGTCAGCCACAAATCCCACCACCATTGCGCCACCTTGTCGAAGGTCGTCACTTTTTGCACAACTTGTGGCTGCTCGGCTTTAACAGAAACGTTCTCCGCCATTGCACTGGTCGGCATCAAGAGTGTACTGCTCACCATTGCAATCACGCACCACTGCACTAACCACCCTTTTCTAAACCACAGCATCGTGATCAACGCGATTGGGAACAGCAGTTGATAACCCATGTCTTTCCAAGGCATTGAAGATTCGCCATTAAGCTGCATATTGCGCTCAACGTATCGATTCAGTTGTTCAATATCACTGTTATCGACCGTCACTTCCACCAATCGACCGTTGGTCTGGCTGGCCAGTTTTTGCAGAGAATCCAAATCCATCGGGTTGTTACTCACGATGTCTGTATTCCCCGCAGCAAGAATTAACAGTTGATAAGGTTTGTCTGCAAAATACGCTTGGTATTGCTTAATCGTGGCCGGGTTCACGCCGTCGCTCACCAACAGAACGGTGGAGCCTGGTTGACCTTGCAATTGTTGATCAATTAACGGCAAGGCTTTTTCAGCAAGCTTACCTTGCACGGGCATGATTTCTGGCATAATGGCCGCCAAAAATGGGTCAAATACTTTGCTGTCTTGAGTCACAGGCATCGCCACATGAGCACTGCCCGCAAACACGACTAAACCCGTTTTTCCGCCTTTTCGAGCGGCTAACAGATCGCGTACTTTCTGTTTAGAACGCTCAAGGCGGCTTGGTGGGAGATCTTTTTGCAGCATCGAGTCGCTGTTATCAAGCACCACAAGCAGAGAGGCTTTATCTTCGCCAAAGGGGGAAGATTCACGTTGCCACGTTGGGCCTGCACAAATCACAATGGCAATTAGCACAATCAGCATCAAGAGCTTAAGCGGCAGTTGCTTACGCCAACCTTGCTCACCAATCGTCAAAGCATTGCGTAAATGTTCGGGCAGAATATCCTTCCAGCTTGGTTTGCTTTCTTCTCGCCAGCGCAACCACACCAAGAAAAACATAGGGATCAAAGCCAGTAACCACTGCGGTCGAATAAAATGAAACTGCGTAAAGAATTGCGTCCAACTAAGAGAATCAAACATCGCTCTCTCCTAATGATGATCGTGTTGCAGCCCTTCTTTTAAGTGTCGCGACGCTGAACGCGAGTAAATGCATGATGACCACTAACGCCATCAAGTAATGGTGAAGACTTTGTTTTGGGCGGTATGTGGTGCTTTCGTAAAGTTGAGGTTCCAGTTTGCCAATCTCGTCGTAGGCAGCCGACAGTTCATCACGGTTGAGAGCTTCAAACGCTTCACCGCCGGATTCTTTCGCAATGCGATGAATCGTGTCCATATCCAACGCGGTTTCACCTATCGTTTCCGGATCGCCCATCGCAATCACGTGCACTCGCACGTCTTTAGCTTTCGCAACTTTCGCCGCATCAATCGGTTCGACAAAACTGCCCGTGTCGTTACCATCGGTTAATACAATCGCGACTTTTTCACGGTTTTGATCTTGCTCTAAAGCACCACGCGACTTATCGCTTTGCTCAAAAACTTTAATCGCTAAGCCAATCGCATCACCAAGATGGGTACTCTGCCCTGCCATCGCCACATCGGTTTGGTTAAGCAGTTCGAGCCACACTTTTTGGTCTGCGGTAAATGGCGTTTGCACAAAAGCGGCATCACCAAAAAGTACCAAGCCTAATCGGTCACCTTTACGAGACTGAACAAACTCCGTCAGCACTTCTTTTGCCGCATCAAGGCGAGAAATTTTTTCACCTGTACGAGAGGTGAAATCAGGCTCAGCCATGGAACCCGAAAGATCCACCACCACCATAACATCGCGCCCTAAACTCTCGCGAACTTGAGGCTCGCCTAACACGGTGGGTTTTGCCATCGCACACACCACCAAAAGCCATGATAGAATTAACGTTGCTCGTTGCCACCAGCTTGGGGTTAACTGGCTTGCACCTTCTGACGGCGTCTCGCCAATCGCTTCCACCAACTGACTAAAAAACGGCACTTTGATCGCCATTTGCTTAGTGCGATATGCAGGCACCAAGTAGTACACCACCAATGGCAGCGGCAAAATCAGAAACCACATTGGGTGAGCAAATTCAAAACCAGACAAGCCCGTTAGCGATACAAGAAGATCATTCATGTTGACCTCCCTGATTTGCTTTGCGTTTCAATAATGGAGATTTCTTTGCCGCGCTTTTTTGAGCATCACAGCGGTGTTCACTCACCCAGTTTTTCGCACGAGCAATAAGCGTTACTCGCTCTTCGTTGGTTAGCGTAACGCTGGGGTCAACAATACTTTGTAGCCAGCGCTTTGAAAG
Organism: Vibrio sp. E14; assembly: GCF_020515785.1. NCBI lineage: Bacteria > Pseudomonadati > Pseudomonadota > Gammaproteobacteria > Vibrionales > Vibrionaceae > Vibrio > Vibrio sp. E14. The sequence continues at coordinate 659,616 of NZ_JAHPJI010000001.1, read as the reverse complement.
CTCATCGTTAAAGACCACTTGCGAGTTTGCTAGAGAATCTCCGGTTTGCGGATATAGCGCATCGAGCTTGCGCAAAAAGGCGGTATCAAACAATTTCGCGTTACGGCTATCAACATGAATCAACACAATTTTAAGCACAGAGAACAATGCTTTAGGCATGCCTTTGTCGCTCGGTTTGATTTGCGAAATCGCCAACAGAGCTTCTTGTCGGTAGCGGTTACACCACCACTGTTGAGCCAAACGATACGCGACATACACTAATGCAATGAGCACAACCGCAGCTAAAATTTTCCAGCCAATAGTTTGCGGATACCAATTCACGCTTGGTGGCACGGCCACATCATGTAGCTCTCTGAGTATATAGGTACTCGGAGGCGTAGGAAGACCACTCATTTAACGCCCTCCTACCAGTTTTTGAAATTGTTTAATGTGCTCGCCTGTCGTATCGAGTTCAATGTGCGGAAGGTGTTTCATCGCCATAAGTTGAGAGAGTGATTGTCGCTGTAAGCTAGTTCGAGCCTCAAGCTTTGCGCTCGCGGCTTCTACCTTTGCTTTGCTGTCTAAATTGAGTTGATACTGCCCATCACCAACCACCCATTTCGATTTTGCCAAATCGTCTGGTAGCGCTTGTTCTAATGGGTCACTGACCATCACTGCAAGAACATCGTTGTGCTGTTGTAGCTGTTTAAGGTGATCAAGGTGGTGCTCCTCGCAGTCGCTCCAGTCGCTGATAAAAATCAAAGTGGATTGTTTGAGCTTCATGCGTTTAATGAGCTCAATCCATTGACTGAACGTCACTTTTTCGGAATTGCGGGAGTCCACATTGAGCGATTGATTGGCTTTAGCGAGACGCTTAAGTTGAGCCAGAAGATCGTTTTGCGAACGCTGCGCCTTGCTGTGAAACAACGCCTGTTGGGATGCGATGACAAAACCAACTCGGTCGCCATCTTTTAACACGCGCCACCCGCACATGGCCGCGATTTCTGCCGCGACAACCGATTTCATGACTTGTGTCGAAGCAAAAAACATTGCGCTGCGCTGGTCGACACACACGATCACGTTGCGATCTTTTTCTTCGGTGTAACTGCGCACGTGCGGCTTGCCTGTGCGCATCGTAACTTTCCAATCCAGATTACGAATGTCGTCACCCAATTGGTAATGACGCAGCTCTTCGAAGTTCAATCCACGACCACGAAACAGCGAATTGTGGCGGCCTGAGAGTACGCTGCCCGCTTTTAGGTGAGGAAGTAAACTGAATGATTCTGCTTGTGCTTGCAAGCGTACTAAGCGAGCGTAATCGCAGTACAAACGGGGATCCATCCCCTGTGATTTTGGCGCAAGAGTTGGCTTAGCCATAATGCCTCCCGCTTACCCAATTTCTACACAATCTAGCAGCTCTTGCACGACGCGTTGGTGATCGACTCCGTCTGCTAGTGCATCGTAGGTCAAAGAAAAACGGTGGCCCAGTACAGACGGGACCATGGCTCGCACATCGTCAGGAGTGACATGGTCACGTCCTTGCATCCACGCATACGCACGAGCGCATTTGTCTAGTGCGATGGAAGCACGAGGACTAGAGCCAATCTCAATCCATTTTGCTAAGTTTGAATCGGCATAACGCTCTGGCTTACGAGTCGCCATCACTAACGCGACAATGTAGTTTTCCACTAGATCTGACACAACAATATCAGGTAGTTGACGACGTGCTTCTAGCACCTCGTCAGGTTCGATGTGTTTTGGCGTAATAATTTCGCTGCTGGTTTCCGCACCTAATTCTTCACTGCGCACCAATCGAATGATGTCACGTTCGGCTTCATCTTCTGGGTAATCGACGGTAACCTTCATGATAAAACGGTCCATTTGTGCTTCTGGCAGCGGATACGTGCCCTCTTGTTCTACTGGGTTTTGCGTTGCAAGCACCATAAACAAGTCTGGCAATACGTGAGTTTTATCACCTACCGTGATTGTGCCTTCGGCCATGGCTTCAAGCAGCGCTGCTTGTACTTTGGCTGGCGCACGGTTGACCTCATCGGCAAGCACAATGCTATTAAAAATTGGCCCTGGCTGAAAATGGAGTTGCGGCTTGCCATCCAACTCTTGATAAACCTCGGTCCCCGTCACGTCTGATGGTAAAAGGTCCGGCGTAAACTGGATTCGCCCAAAACTGGTGTTTAACAAGTTCGCCAACGATTTTACAGAACGTGTTTTTGCCGTTCCCGGTAAACCTTCTAGAAGAATGTGCCCGTTCGTTAATAACCCGATGACTAAAGCTCGAACCACGTGGCTTTGTCCAATGACGCTTTTTTCTGTTTGTTCGATGAGTTCTTTTATCGCTTGTTGTGCGCGGTTCATAGGGTACCTTTTCAGTGGTTTAAGCCGTCTTTTCAATAGTTAAGTATAAGAACAAATGAAATAACTTAAGGTTATATTCACTATGTTATCTTTGCGGTTCTTCAGATTGGAGAAGCTGCGCAAGACCAACCAACATCGGTAACGAGTAATCAAAGAACATTTTGATTCCCGAACACAGATAGTTTAGTCCAGCCTCGCCATTCGGCGTTTTGATCAGACGGTTTTTCGGACACTCGCCCCAGCAATAAGTCAAGTAGGGACACTGCTTACAATACGCCGGCAAAGATGCGCGTTTTGCCATGCCAAAGGTGTATTGTCGTGTAGAGAAGGCCATGTCATTCAATGAGTGTTCATGAATGTTGGCGAGTTTGTATTCTGGGTACACATAGTGGTCGCAACTGAACACGTCGCCATTGTGCTCAATCGCCAAGCCTTTGCCACAAAACTCAGCTGTCACGCAAAGTTGGGAAGGTTTTCCCATTACTTGCGCTACCGCGGTTTCAAACAGGTTAACCAGTACACGGCCAAGATCGTTATTCACCCACTCTTCAAAGGTCGCCATTAAAAAGCGTCCCCAATCTTCAGGATCGACCGACCAATCCGTCACAACAGACATTGGGTGACCCGGTTTCGCCAGATCACTGCCTTTGGTTGGGATCATCTGTTCGTTCCAAAACTGCGGCGCGGTTGTTTGGAAGTCGTTCGCTTCTACCACCGGTGCAAACTGAATGTAAGTCACACCCAATTCTTGGGTTAAAAATCGATACACTTCGAGCGGGTATTTCGCATTGTGACGATTGACCGTCACCAACGCGTTGAATTTCACGCCATGCGCTTTGAGCTTATCTACCGCTTTCATCACCAGATCAAACGTCGGCTTACCGCTGCGGGTTTTGCGATATTTGTCGTGCAGCTCTCGTGGCCCATCAATCGACAAGCCAACTAGGAAGTTGTGCTCTTTTAAAAACGCGCACCACTCATCGTTTAGCAAAATGCCGTTGGTCTGAAGGTCGTTTTCAATGCGAACGCCTTTCGGCTGATGTTTCTTTTGCAGAGCTACAACATTGCGGAAATAGTCCAACCCAAGTAGCGTTGGCTCACCGCCCTGCCATGAGAAAACAATTTCTTCGCCATCCTGACTTTCGATGTAGCTTTTCACGAACGCTTCCAGTGTTGCATCGTCCATTTTTGGCTGCTTTTCTTGGTGCAATAGATTTTCTTTATGCAGATAAAAGCAGTACTGACAATCGATATTGCATTTTGCTCCGCCTGGCTTTGCCATCACATGGAATCGACGATCGTAAGCACCCGGAACCGGTGCTTTAGACGCCGTTTTAAGAGGAACAATAGGCATGGTAGTAGAATGGCGAGGGGAAATCTTACTCATACGTTTCTCACTATTTAATATACCCAAATAACCTCGTAATCACATTTCAGCAGGAATTGAAGCTATTTGGGTATATAGCGCTCCGAAAAGCGCTATATAATATTAATTACTTAGAAGACTTAGGTACGAACGAACCTGCTTCCATACGAGGTGGGAATTCTTTGAATGTACCCATCACTTCTTTCACTGTATCCATCGCTGGCATCATTAAGAATGAACGCTCGTACATCCAACGAGAGTAACCCATACCTTGGTCACCACGTTCGAATGGGTCGATACTCAAGTCGAAGATCAATGGAACACGAAGTTTAGTAAACGGCTTGCGCCATACATCCATGCCCGTTTCATTCTCTTGAATCATAAAGTGGAACTTGTACTTTCCTTGGCGTAATGCCACAAGATCACCGTCATCGCTCCAGTAAACGAACTCATTACGAGCAGATTTGTCTGATTTACCCGTTAGATATGGCAGTTGGTTATAACCATCTAGGTGAACTTTATAGTCCATATCACCAACTTTCTTACCTTTTAGTAATTCATCTTTAACTTTGGTGTCACCCGCTGCAGCAACCAATGTCGGGAAGAAATCCTCTAATGACATCATGCCGTTGAACGTTTTACCTGCTTCGATGTTTCCAGGCCATTTAATCAACATCGGCACACGGAAACTGCCTTCCCAGCCAGTGTTTTTCTCAGAGCGGAATGGTGTCATCCCTGCATCAGGCCACAAATCAACCATAGGGCCGTTGTCAGTGGTGTAAACAATGATTGTATTGTCATCCACACCCAACTCTTTGATCTTGTTAAGTAGGTGACCAATTTGATCATCGTGCTGCTTCACGCCATCTGCATAAAAACCAGCGCCTGTTTTACCTTTGTATTCTTCAGGAACATGCGTGAAGTTGTGCATGCGAGTGGTGTTAAACCAAGTAAAGAACGGCTTATCCGCTTTTACTTGTTTTTCTATGAAGGTTTCCGCAGCATCAAGGAATTCACCGTCAACATTTTCCATACGCTTACGCGTAAGTGGACCGGTATCTTCAATTTTGCCGTCAGCGTAAGAGTGGATTACGCCACGAGGGCCAAATTTCTTCTTGAACTCTGGATCTTTAGGATAATCCACGTTCTCTGGCTCTTCTTCCGCGTTCAAGTGATATAGGTTGCCGAAAAACTCATCAAAACCGTGGTTGGTAGGAAGGTGTTCGTCTCGGTCGCCTAAATGGTTCTTACCAAATTGTCCGGTTGCATAACCCATTTGCTTAAGCACGGTTGCAATCGTTGGATCTTTTTCCGAGATACCTTGCGGAGCGCCTGGTAAGCCCACTTTTGATAGACCAGTACGTTTTGGCATTTGACCAGTGATGAATGCAGAACGGCCTGCTGTCGAACTTTGCTGTGCGTAGAAGTTAGTGAACTTCGCACCTTCTTTAGCAATGCTATCGATGTTCGGCGTGTTGTACGCCATCATGCCTTGGTTGTAGGTACTAAGGTTCCAGTAACCAACATCATCACCAAAGATGACAAGAATGTTGGGTTTGTCCGCTGCGTGTGCAACTGCAGATGCAGCGCCTAATGCTAACGTACATGCGTTAAGTACGAGTTTTTTACTGCTCGTTTTGGTCGCATTTTTCATATTATCTCCAAGAGTTCGCTAGTGCGTAAAAATGGTATTCGCTTTTCAATACCATTGTTGATATAAGATAAAGCACTAATTTCAGGCGATAAATGCAGTCAGAATTAGTTAACCTATAAATTAAATTTATGAGTAACGTTATGGACTTGAATTTGATCCAAACTTTTCTTGTTGTCGCGGAGTTCCAATCTTATACAAAAGCCGCGGAACAATTGGGGCTTACGCAACCTGCTGTGAGCGCTGCAATAAAGCGTTTAGAACAAGTGGTCGATAAGCAATTATTTGTCAAAAAAGGGCGAGGAATCGCACTAACATCCACCGCCTATCAACTGCTACCACAATTCCAGCAAGCGGTTAATATCATTGATAATGCGATATCCGATAAGAATCATTTTGAAGTGTGTTGTTCCGAAATTTTATTGCACATTATGGACCCGATAAAGAACACTATTTTTTATGAATCACCACCCGAAAAGTTCTTATTATTTGAGCTTCTAAGACAACAAAAAGTCGATCTTGTCATTGATACTGTTATCACAAAAGATGCGGCGTTTATTATTGAAGATGCCTACGAAGAAGAGGCGGTGATTATCTGTCGTGAGAATCATCCCCGCGTACAAGGCTCGCTCTCAAAAGAACAGTTTTATGAGGAAACTCACTGTTTGTTTTCAGGGAAATGGAACAACATGAGCGGTTTTGAGCAGCTATCCCAAGAAACTATTCAAGAGAGAAAAGTCGATTTGATCACATCTTCGCTTGCTGGTATGGCGTTGTACGTCGCGCAACGCGATTGTTTAGGCTTAGTGTCTCAATCTTTTGCAAACAAATGGAGTAAAGCCCTTAAGCTTCAAGTTCTGCAATGCCCTATTTCTATATGCGCTATCCCTTACAAGTTTGTTTACCATAAGCGAGAGATGAACAACCCTGCTCATATTGCGCTACGTGAAAAAATTAAAGCGAACTTAACGGCAGCCCACTACGAGCCAGTTTCCTTGTAGGCCTTGTTGATTCGCATTTTCTTTGCCATTCGTTGCTCTGAAAGCTTTTATTAGACGGAAAAAAGAGGCTCATATGAGCCTCTTTTCTATATGGTTGCATCGTATTGCTTACGTAGCACTAGCCTACTTATTTGGGTTCTCTTTTAATTTCTCCATCACCTGATCGAGCGAGAAGCTTGCTGCTTTTTGCCTTGGTGGGAACTCTTTAAACGTTTCGAGGAATCTGCCTACGTAAGCTTGGGCAGGAACCAGCATGTAAGCACGGTCTAGCATCCAATCATAGTAGGTGTTGGAAGTGATATCAGCCACTTCGTAAGGGTCCATACGTAAGTTGAAGATCTTAGGAACACGAAGTGTGGTGAATGGTTCCGCCCAAATGCGCAGCGTACCTTTTGCTCGTTGCTCCATGAAAACCAGTTTCCACTTGTTATAACGAAGTGCGGTTAAGTCTCCATCATCCGAGAAGTAAAAAATCTCTTCACGCGGTGCTTTCTCTTCTTTGCCAGTTAAATATGGCAGGAAGTTGTAACCATCGAGATGAACTTTGAATTTCTTACCATTCGCACTATAGCCTTTGAGTAATTTCTCTTTGATACTGTCATCACCTGCGGCAGCAACGAAAGTTGGCATCCAGTCCATATGGTGCATGATATCATTCGAGACAGCGCCAGCTTTAATTTTACCCGGCCAACGTACCATCGCAGGGACTCGATACGCACCTTCCCAGTTGGTATTTTTCTCTCCACGGAATGGCGTTGTACCTGCATCTGGCCACGAGTTCATGTGCGGACCATTATCGGTTGAATAAAAGACTATCGTGTTGTCTTTTATGCCCAAATCGTCCACTTTTTTCAGTAGTTGGCCGACATGATTATCATGCTCGACCATGCCATCTGCATACTCACTGATGCCTGTTTTTCCCGAATTCTCTTCTTTCACGTGGGTGCGGAAATGCATACGCGTTGCGTTCCACCAGACGAAGAAAGGTTTTTCAGCTTTGACGGCACGATCCATAAAATCGAGTGCCGCATCCAACGTCTCTTCATCCACGGTTTCCATACGCTTGCGAGTCAGAGGCCCGGTGTCCTCGATTTTGCCGTCAGCGTACGAGCGAATAACGCCTCGTGGACCAAACTTTTTACGAAATTCTGGATCTTTAGGGTAATCGACGTTTTCTGGTTCTTCCTCGGCGTTCAAGTGATAAAGGTTGCCAAAAAATTCATCGAAGCCGTGGTTAGTAGGCAGGTGTTCGTCTTTGTCGCCTAAATGATTTTTACCAAATTGACCCGTCATATAGCCCATCGGCTTCAACATTTCGGCAATGGTGGCATCTTCTTCCTTCAAGCCAAGATCTGCGCCAGGAAGCCCTACTTTACTTAAACCCGTTCTAAGGACGGTCTGGCCGGTGATAAAAGTAGAACGGCCCGCAGTACAAGATTGTTCACCGTAATAATCCGTGAACATCATGCCCTCTTTCGCGATGCTGTCTATGTTTGGTGTTTTGTATCCCATCAAACCGAAGGTGTAAGCACTGAGATTGGACTGGCCAATATCATCACCCCAAATGACGAGAATGTTAGGTTTCTCTGCCGCGATACTGCTACTTGTCGCGCCAATTAAGGCGGCGGCAAGAATCGCTAATCGACGTTTTACGCCATATTTCGCTGTCATATAAACCTCTGTGTGTATTAGAAAAGAGCTTCCTGCAACAGAATGTATAGTCTAGAAATAGTGGATAAGCGAATCTTAGAAATAAGAACTTTAGATACATTAAAAGCTGCTCTAGTCCCCAAAATAGCTGATTATTTGCTTTAGAAATTGTGGTAATACTTATTGATTTGGCGATTTAAATTGGTGCTCGTTCCCTCGTAGAGTCATTTCTTCCATATCAGAATTTTGATATGACTCCGACATATTGCATTACAAATAAAATACAGCATTGATTTCACGCCAACATTAATGATAATAGTTTTTACTATCATTAATAATTAAAATGCCAATATGTTTGAGTCTACCCTTTCGTCTGCTCCTAAGACGGCAGCTTCCAATAACGGTCTCAATAATGAATATGAGCTCGTACTGGATAAGCACAGCCATACTGTGATGATAAATCGTCCGCCAGACAAAAAGTTTGTTCAGCTCACAAGCGTTCAATTCGAGCTGCTCCGTACTCTGACTCATTATCAAGATCAAGTGCTTAGCAAACCTTTCCTTTATGAAACGGTACTGAAGCGCACTTTCTCGGAGCATGACCGCGCACTCGATATGCACATTAGTAGAATAAGAAAACGACTGGTTAGCGAAGGGATTAACGCGGATCGAATTCAGACCGTTCATCGACAAGGTTATGTATTTAAGCATGCGAAAAAGTAAAGAAATCGCGGCGAATTGCTCCAACTTTTGGTAATTGACCGCTTATTTTGCTTTAATTAATGCAAATTCTAATCACGTAAAATAACTCAATGAATTTGCGCTTAATTTTTATACTTTGCATTGCTACATTGTTTGCTGGCTGTGCAACCTATGCGGGCCTTAACTATGACCAACTGTTTGGTCCACAGCTCGTTCGTGAACGTACGGCGGACGTAGCTACACCTCAAGCAAACTTCTTCCAAAGCGAAGTCAAACCCATTATGGATAACCGCTGTGTCGTCTGTCATGCGTGCTACGATGCACCATGTCAGCTTAAGCTTTCTTCCGTTGAGGGTATTGACCGTGGCGCAAGCAAAGCACTGGTATATGAAGGAACAAGACTTACTGCCGCCGCGCCAACACGCTTATTCGAAGATGCAGAAACAACCCAAGAGTGGCGTGATGCGGGTTTTCATCCGGTACTTAACGAACGTGATCAGAACATGGCGGCCAACATTGATGCAGGCCTCATTGCACGTTTGCTACAACAAAAAGAACGCCACCCGCTGCCTGATCAAGTCCAGTTAGAAGGTTTTGATTTTTCGATAGACCGAGAACAAACCTGTCCAACAATTGAAGAGTACGAATAGTACGAAAAAGATAACCCAACCTGGGGAATGCCTTTTGGTATGCCAAACCTATCAAACAGTGAATACCACACACTGATGACTTGGCTGGAAAACGGCGCGATAATGAACGTTCATCAACCAATTAGTGAACAAGAGCAAGCTCAAATCGACAAGTATGAAACTTTGCTCAATCGCGCTGATCTAAAAAATCAACTGATGGCTCGCTATATTTACGAGCATTTGTTTTTGTCTCACCTCTACTTTTCAGAACTCACTGAAGATCCTCGATTCTTTACATTAGTTCGTTCTTCTACTCCACCGGGGCAACCAGTAAAACGTATTTCAACACGTCGCCCGTACGATGACCCCGGGGTTGAGCGCGTGTTTTATCGAATTATTCCAGAACAAGGGACGATTGTAGATAAAACGCACATGCCGTTCGCGTTAAACAAGCAACGTATTGAAAACTGGAACACTTGGTTTATCGATGCTGATTACACGGTTAATCAACTACCGAGTTATGAACCTGAAGTTGCTGCAAACCCGATGACATCATTTATCGATCTTCCGGTTAAATCACGCTTCAAGTTTATGTTGGACAATGCGCAAAACACGATCATGGCTTACATTAAAGGGCCTGTTTGTCGTGGCCAACTTGCACTGAATGTTATCAATGATCGCTTTTGGATATTCTTTCTAGATCCAGATAAAGCAGATATCCCTGAAGTAAATGAGTTTTACCGCTCTCAGGCTGATAACCTAAGACTGCCAGCAGAGCAGGAAAGCAACACGCTGCCTGTTACCAACTGGGTTAAATACGCGCGTCAGCAAACTCGCTACCTAGAAGCCAAGTCTGAATTTACCAATAACTGGTTTAAGGAAGGCGAAAACCTATCCACCGACGTAATTTGGGACGGTAATGGCACCAACCACAATGCGGCATTAACGATTTTCCGCCACTTTGACAGCGCGTCAGTCGTACAAGGGTTAGTTGGCGAGCAGCCGAAAACGGTATGGATTCTTGACTACGCGTTGCTAGAACGCATCCACTATTTGCTCGTTGCTGGGTTTGATGTGTACGGCAACTTCGGCCACCAACTCATGACACGAATGTTCATGGACTTCTTGCGTCTGGAAGGCGAAAGTAACTTTATATCTTTGCTGCCAACCGACATGCGTCATGAACTGCAATCAAGCTGGTATAAAGATCAAAGTCCACAGTTAAGTGACTTTTTACAACGCAACGTGAAACCATTTAACCAACCAACCAGCGTCGAGTACAAAACTAACGAACCAAAAACAGAGTTAGTCGAGTTGCTTAGAGAACGAGTTTCAGATGTTCTTCTTCCGCGCTACGAGGTTAAAGATACTGAGCTTTCTGCTCAAAGTGAACAACAGCTCCAACGTATTGGCCAAGTTCGCGGAGAAGGTCTGAAAACCGTTCCGCAAATCACCATGCTTATGGTGAGAAGCCAATCTGGAAAAGATGAGTTGTTCACCCTACTTCACAATAATGCACACACGAATATCTCTAGCTTGTTTGATGAAGAAAGCAACCGGGACTTTGCTAACGATGATATGACCATCGTACGTGGCGTTGTGGGAAGCTACCCAGCGGCATTTTTCTCGATAAACGAAAATCAAGTAAAAGAATTTGTCGATCAATTTAGTGCCATCCAAAATGAATCCGATTACGTTAAGTTATTGGATAATTTTGCGATTCGCAGAAGCTCAGAAAAATTCTGGCCGTTTAGCGATCGTCTGCATAATTGGTACCGTACAAAACAACCGATCGAATTTGGATTACTTGACTATAATCGTTTTGAGAATCGATGATGATTTAAGGGGGTTCTCATGGGTATCCGAGATAACATTGCCGCTCTTGAACAACAGATTTACGTTGCTTGTTCTGAGGGAGACTACGAAACGGTCAACATGCTTGAGCATCAACTCGAATACTTGCGTGGCAAAGTGGAGCATCCTTTTGATGACGACCCTTATGCCCTAGACACTCGATTCGAGTGGGAAGATGACATGACCGAATAGAAAAAACCTCCGGCTTGCCGGAGGTTTTTGTTTTTGGGATGCAATTGATTTACTTCGCCATCAACTCATCAAGAGCTTGAATTGATTCAGACACTTGAGACGCCAATTGATCTTTAGTCGCCATATAGGTATCTAAAGGTTGAGGTGCAGCTTCAATTGCTTGGCAAGAGTTCATTAATGCCGTAAGCCCTAAACTCCCTGCGCTGCCTTTTAGTTTGTGAGCAAGGTTCTTCACTTCTTTACTGTCATTACCACCAGCAGACGCTTGCAGCTTGCTTAGTACATCGGCACTGGTCGTTCTAAACAGATTAATGATGTGCAACATCTTCTCTCTGCCCAAGATTTTCATATCGGACTCAATCACGCTCGGGTTAATGATGACCACATCTGATTCCTCTGTTTTAGGGACTTGAACAACCTTTGATTGTATCGCTTGTTCTTGAGGCGAAGTTTGATCAAACGGGGTACAGTCGGCATTTTGTGGCAACAACAACGGTTTTCCATCCAGCACGTCCTGAATCAATGCCGCTAGAGCTTCTTTTGCCAATGGTTTAGGTAAATACCCGTCAAAACCTGCAGCTAAATAGCGCTCAACTTCTTCGGCAAAAACGTGTGCAGACACTGCGATCATAGGCGTAGCAGCAAGGGCTTTATTGGCTGGTTTGTTACATTCAATTTGTTTTAAACGTTGGATTAACTCGGTTCCATCACAGTCTGGCAAGTTGATGTCGACTAAAGCGATATCAAAATCCTGCGTGCTGATCAGTCGCTCTGCTTGTGAGCCGTTTTCTGCCATCACGACCTGGTGGCCCATGCTTTCTAAAAAGCCTTCCGCAACCACTCGGTTTACTTCATTGTCTTCTACCAACAAGACTTTCGCTTTCACTTTGCAGCGCGCGGTTGCCACTGCACCGGTTTCAACAGGCTCACTTTCCTCTAATGGAATGGAGAACCAGAATCGACTGCCATGTCCTTCTTCAGAATCGACTTCTAAAATGCCGCCCATCGCTTCAATGATTCGTTTACTGATGGCAAGGCCAAGCCCTGTTCCTCCTGTTTGACTCATCCCACCTTCGGCTTGCGTGAAGGCATCAAACAACGTTCTCTGATCTTTTTTGGCAATACCTATCCCGGTATCTGATACTTCGAATAGGACTTGCGACTCATCCTCTGGGTTGAGGCTAACATAGATATCAATTTCACCTTCGTCAGTAAATTTAATCGCGTTTCCGACGAGATTGTTCAGCACCTGACTGATTCTGGTGACATCCCCTTTCCAATAGCGACTTACATCACTTTCAATATGATAGGAAAACAACAGCTTCTTCTCTTGAGCTCGGCTATTCATTAACTGGAAAGTGTCTTCAACCATTTGGTGTAAATCGAAGCCCATGTGGCGAATCTCTAAATGCCCTGCTTCAATCTTGGAGTAGTCCAGCACATCATTCAGAATCGCGAGCAACGTTTTACCACTGCGGTTGATGATTTCCGCATAACGCTTTTGAATAGGGTTGAGGCCTGAATCAATCAACAAACGTGCCGTTCCGAGCACTCCATTCATCGGCGTTCTGATCTCATGGCTCATGGTCGCCAAGAATGCTGATTTAGCTCGACTCGCTTGCTCTGCTTGCTTACGAGCTTTCGCGTGATTCAAAACCTCTTCATTCAAACGGCGGTTCGCTTGTTTTAACTGCGAAGTACGTTGCTCAACGAGCTCTTCCAAATGCTCTTTGTGCTCTTCGAGCTCTCGCTTGGCTTGAGCTTCTCCCTCTGCGACCACTTTTAGCGCTTGCGCTGTATTTCGAGCCGTGATGATAGCTTGCCCCATATGCGCTAGCTCATCTTTGCCTTTTACCTCCAGCTCGACGGCTAAGTTACCCTGCGCCACAGAAAGCAGCGCGGCAGAGTACTCTGCCAATCGCTTAACCACAGAAAGGTATACAACACGCCATAAAATCAGCACCAACACAATCAAACCAACAATTGAAATCACCGTTAGAGACCACTGAGCGAATTTCAGCGTGCTCGTCAATTCATCCACAGCGACGGTTGTCGTTTTGTTTGAATCATCAACCAATTTGTTTACGGTGCCATTCAGCTCCGAAAACAATTCCAGTGTCTTTTGCATCAGTTGTTGAGATTGTTCGTTATTCTCATACTGCTGCATCAAAATAGTGAACACGACCTGACGCTTACCGAGCTCTGTTAGTAGTTGGCTCATTTGTTTAGAGCGAGTGGGATCTTCCACGGCAAGCACACGGCGCTTCATGATTTTGAGATTACTTTCAAAATCACCTTGCACCTGCTGGATGCGCTCAATATTGGTTAATGTGCGAGCTTCTTCAATTTGATTCAGCATTTTAAAAGCCAGTAAGTGCAGCTCATGCAATCGCTCCGTCAGATCTAGATCCACTTCCACCAGCGCATCTAGTGCCTGATAAACTTGCGATTTTTTATTCGATTCTAATAAGTCATAGATGTGTGTGACGTTAGCAACGGCAATGGTGCTCGTGTTCTGAACTTGCGTGCGAGTTAGCTGTTCCAACTCTTCACTCAGTAAGCGCATCTCTTCGACACGAGTATCAATCTCTTTTGCCAGCCACAGCTTTCTTTCAACCGAAACACCAAGTTCTGCCAAGTTGTCGATAACGTTCTGGACGTTACTCTCGAGATCTTCTAGCAATTGAGAATCAAACGACTCACTCCCCAGCTCTTTGATATGAGTAAGCAATGATTCGAGCTGTTCGAAAAGCACACGCCCAGACTCTTTTCTTTCCTGCTCGTTTCTTGCGTTCGATAACAGTTGTACAGACGAAATGATGCGAGTACTCAACTCAGAGACTTGCCTCGCTTCAATCATGGCGGGAATTGCAGAATCCACGACATTTCTTTCCGTCTTGGCAACTAAAGAAAATCCAGACACACCAATAAGTGCCGATAACATAACCAGCATTGCCATCGCAATGAAAGACAACAAGAGTTTACGACCGATGCTTGCGGTTGCTAGCAACATATTTTCATGACCTTAATGTTCGTGTTCAGCGACATATTACGTTATATTTTGCAGTGTTTACTTAATCTATGCCAACGAACTTCATTTCATGGTTAAAAATCAACACGCATTTCGCACAATTTTCAAACATTCTGCAGTCACATTAGCCCTTGTCGCTTCTTTACCAGTGGTTGCAGCAGAAAAAGTATGTGCCATTTACCCTCACCTAAAGGATTCATACTGGTTATCAGTAAACTATGGAATGGTGTCCGAAGCGAAAAAAGAAGGCGTCGAGCTGAGAGTCCTTGAAGCGGGTGGCTACCCAAACAAAACGCGTCAAGAGCAACAACTCGCACTGTGCAGCCAATGGGGAGCAGATGCGATTGTCCTTGGGACCGTGGACCCACAAGCCTATGAACATTCGCTTAAGAATTGGGTCGGAAACATTCCTGTCTTTGCTACTGTGAACCAACTCGATCTGGATGAAGAGCAAAGTGAGCTGTTAAAAGGTACGGTCGGTGTTGACTGGCACTGGATGGGATACGAAGCAGGAAAATATCTGGCTGCTCGTCATCCAAAGGGATCAGGAAAAACAAACATTGCCTTACTTTTGGGGCCGCGTACTCGTGGAGGCACGAAGCCCGTGACTGCCGGATTTTATGAAGCGATCCAAGGAAGTGATATCAACATCGTTGACTCGTTTTGGGCAGACAACGACAAAGAGTTACAGCGTAACTTGGTTCAACGTGTGATTGATATGGGAAATATAGATTATATCGTTGGCAGCGCGGTTGCGATTGAAGCCGCTATCAGTGAACTGCGTAGCGCAGGCAAAGCTGAGGAGATCGGTTTGGTTTCTGTGTACTTAAGTCATGGTGTTTACCGAGGACTATTGCGTAACAAAGTGCTCTTCGCGCCAACAGATAAAATGGTGCAGCAAGGCAGGCTTTCCGTCATGCAAGCAGCGCATTACTTGAGGGGTGAAGAGTATGACAAACATGCCTCACCAACGATCAAGCCACTGACTCCGAAGACACTTCATGACGATACGATCGAAGAATCGTTATCTCCGTCAGAATATAGGCCGACATTCCGTGTTAAGGCTGTTGATTGAAAGACAAAAAACGTGTTCTATTGAATAACAACAATTTTAAAATCATACAAACGGAAACATCTTGATGCAAAAAACCATTCGTACCATGCCAACCCACAAACATGTGGCTTTGGTTGCCCATGACAACTGCAAACCTGAGCTACTTCGCTGGGTAAAAGAAAACAAAGAAAAACTGCAGAGTCACTTTCTTTACGCGACAGGCACAACCGGGCACATGTTGAGCAAAGAAACTGGACTGGCGATTAAGAGCATGATCAGTGGCCCAATGGGCGGTGACCAACAACTTGGCGCGCTCATTTCAGAAGGCAAAATCGACGTTCTCGTTTTCTTCTGGGATCCGCTCAACGCCGTACCTCACGACCCAGACGTTAAAGCGCTTCTTCGTATTGCTAGCGTTTGGAATATTCCTGTGGCAACGAACCGAGCCACCGCTAAGTTCTTGTTTAACTCCCCTCTTCTTGAGCAAGAAGTGGATATTGAAGTACCGGATTACGAAGCGTATCTTGCTGAACGCATGTAAGCTTTGATTCCAACCGAATAACGTAAAGGCGATACTGAGTATCGCCTTTATTGTTTCTAAAATTCAGAACTCTGCCTTCAACGCGAAGTGATGATCGGATAATCGCCATTGACGAGCTCTTGAACAAATGCGGACCCAGCGCCAGTGTGCGTAATCCAAACCTTCTCTTTCGCACGAGTAATCGCCACGTAAAACAGCCTGCGCTCTTCTGCGTGAGGGAATTTGTCTTTGGACTCGGTCAATGCGCCATCAATGTGAATTTGCTTCTTCTTCGCAGGGAATTGCCCCTCATCCACAGAAAGAATAATGACAAAATCAGCCTCTCGCCCTTTACTCGCATGGCAAGTCATAAAACGAATATCGAGATTAGGAAAACGTCGCAACCAATCGTCATACAAGTCGGGCTTATGATAATGATTACGTCCTAACAATAAGACTGACTTGGTTTGCTTGGCTTGTTGATTCAATTGATCCAAGATCTTTTCAACTTGGTTGCTCGGTGCGGTATGCACACTCTTCTGCTTACGTTGCTTGTGGCTATTTAGTGTTTTCGGCAATTGCGATGGGTTTTGCTGAACAAAAGTGTTTGCCACATCACCAATCTGATTGTTGAAACGATAAGTCGTATCTAGATGATGAACGGTAGAGTGAGCAAAGCGCTCTTTAAACCCAGTGATAAGATCGACGTCCGCACCAGCAAACTGATAGATGGCCTGCCAGTCATCACCAACCGCAAACAACGTCGCACCCGCTTGTTTCTGTGTAGATTCGCACAGTGCTTCAATCAGAGCTAAACGGTCTGGAGAGATATCTTGGTACTCATCGACCATAATGAAGCGCCATGGGGATACAAATTTCCCTTTATTTACATAATCTGTCGCACGACTGATCATGGTAGGGAAATCCACTTGATTGCTTTCTTTAAGCATTTTCTGCCACGCAGTAAAACATGGCCAACACAAGGCGAGTTCGCTGTTTAAACGAGTATAGTCTTGGTGATTTACCAACTTTTCTTGCACTTGCTTTTTGGTTAGCCCTACCGCAGCTAAGTGAGACAACTGAGAGTCTAGCCACGCGATCAGTTTTGGGTTTTCTGAGTGACTTCCTAACTCATCGTCCCCTTTTAAATAGGCAATCGGCCATTTGTCTAAATGTTTTTGCCAACGTTTAAAGTTAGTAGGCGTCATCCAATGCTTTTTCAGCCAATCTACACACCATGCTGTTCGCTGGTTGTCATCTAACGCCAACGGACTGATCTCAACAGGCTGTTGCTCAACTTGATTGAGTATATATAAGCCTAGTTGATGGAACGTATTCACACGCACACCGTCTGCGGCCATGCCTACTTTATCCACTAAACGCTCTTTCATTTCAGTCGCGGCATCACGACCGAAAGCCAGCATAAGCAACTCTTCTGCTTGAGCCTGGTGGCTTTGCAACAAGTATGCAACTCGAGCCGTTAAAACACTGGTTTTGCCAGAGCCTGCGCCAGCAAGGACTAAGTTGTGATCATCGTTAAGCAACACCGCATATTGCTGGGATAAGTTTAAAGGCGAAGATTCTATGCGATTAAACAGCACTTCCCAATTCGGACGTTCTTCCTCAAGCCAATCACGATTACGCTCACCAAGCGTCGCAGACGTATCAATAAGCCAAGGTTCGATTTCCGCCATGCGATTCGGCATCCGCATTTTGGCTTCTTCTAGAGTGGTTTTCATTTCGCTTAACTCTTGGTTAAGACTTTCCACCCAGGAGACCACTTGAGAGTGCGATAGATAGGCAGGAAGATGCTTAAGTTTGTAGAGCTCTTCTTCCCACTTAGGTAGATACTCAGCCAGTTTTCGGCACTGAGTATTGTGCCATTCTTGATACTGACGAACAGCTTCAAGAGCAAACTTACGGCATTGTGGCCACGGTAGCCCTTGTACTAGCCAACTTTGTTGTTTGCCTTCGTGCTCATGAGCAAAAAACTGCAAAGAGCTCCATAACAACCCACGCTTTACGCTAACTTTGCCATTCCAGATCGTAAAAGGAATATGTTCTTCACTGCCTATTGAGCTTAATAAAACACTGTTCTCTTTTATTTCGACGTGATGGTACTCATTTTGAATAAAAAACTGTGCTTTGCTAGTGGCAGTGAGCTGCATGAAACGTGCGCCTTTTAATTTAGAAGTTGTCGATTTATATCATTTTAAGGCGCCAAATTGTAGCAATGGCGAGCACCTAAGTAAGCATCTTCTTTTATTCTTTAATAAAATTCACATTACTGTCGATTTAGTAACCTAAAGCTCATTCTATTTGAAGCTGACTTTACAATTATAGACACATTGCGTGGCTGCTTTAGTATAAGTCAATGACATCCCTGTTGATTTTATCAGCAACAACGAATTTTTCTTAAAGTAAATCATAAACGCGCTATAGTGGGTTTGGTAGTATTCCCCCGTTCTTCATCGGAAACATAAGGCGCATTGTGCAAGCAACTTCTAAATTTCGGCTCTATTGGGCAAACAAGACCATAAATTACAGCGTTCTTATCCTAATCACCTTACTGGGTGTGGTTATCCCGACTTGGTACTTCGAGCAAAACACGCTGATCACGCCGCTAATATTGGGCGTTATTGCTGCTGCTTTGGCAGAGAGTGATGACAGCTTCACTGGGCGCATCAAAGCGCTGATTCTGACCTTTCTCTGTTTTGCGCTCGCCGCTTTCTCAATTGAAATCTTGTTCGACACCCCTTGGGCATTTGCATTAGGGTTATTTATCTCAACCTTTGGTTTTATCATTCTTGGGGCGATAGGTCCTAAATATGCGAGCATTGCTTTTGGCTCTTTGCTGATCGCCATTTACACCATGCTTGGCGCACATGAGAGTACTAACATTTGGTTTCAGCCACTGCTGCTTTTAACTGGTGCGGCTTGGTATTACTTCATGTCGATGATTTGGCAGATATTTTGGCCTCTTCAGCCTGTACAACAAAGCTTAGCCAATGTGTTCTTCCAAATGGCAAATTATCTCGATGCGAAAGCCAAGCTTTTTCACCCTGTCACCAACCTAACGCCACAGCCACTTCGGATTGAAGCCGCCAAGTGCAACGCAGCGACGGTGATGGCGCTAAACGCTTGCAAAGCCACATTACTAAACCGCTCGAAACGCGGCCACATTGATGGTCCTAGTGACCGATTCTTAAATATCTACTTCATCGCTCAAGACATCCACGAACGAGTCAGCTCTAGCCATTACCGCTATCAAGATTTAGCAACTGAATTTGAACGTTCTGATGTGCTGTTTCGTTTTAAATATCTTTTGGAATCTCAAGCTCAAGCGTGTCGTGATATTGCATTAGCGATTCAGCTAGGGAATGAATACTCACATACCGATCAGTCCATCTTGGCCTTAGCTGAAGTGCAAAATTCACTTGCTTACTTAGAAGAACAAAAGCAAGGACACTGGAAACGTCTGCTAATGCAGTTAACATATTTATTCAATAACTTAGCGACGGTAGAAAAGCAACTGAATAACATTAACAACCCAGATGTTGAGGGCCTAGAGGAAGATACGCTCGCCGATACTAACCCGCACACATTAAAAGCCATGTGGCAGCGTATATCCGCGAATTTACACAAAGATTCGATGCTGTTTCGACACGCATTGCGTATGTCGATTGCCTTGACGATTGGTTATGGAATCATTCAAGTGTTCAGCATCGACCGAGGTTACTGGATACTCTTAACCACTCTCTTCGTGTGTCAGCCGAACTACAGCGCAACACGTCAAAAACTGACAGCGCGAGTCGTAGGCACATTAGCCGGTTTGTTAATTGGCGTACCATTACTGACTTTCTTCCCTTCTCAAGAAAGCCAGTTAGTATTCATCGTTATTTCTGGCGTGATGTTTTTCGCCTTTCGGATGAACAATTACGGATACGCAACCGGCTTTATAACGCTACTGGTCCTCTTCTTATTCAACCAGTTAGGTGAAGGTTACGCGGTTGTGCTTCCTCGACTGGCCGATACCCTCATCGGGTGTGTGCTTGCTGTAGGAGCCGTACTGGTTATTTTGCCAGATTGGCAATCGAGAAGGCTGCACAAAGTCATGTCGGATGCGATAGAGGCTAACAAACAGTATCTCGATCAGATCATTGGTCAGTATCGAATTGGTAAAAAGGACAACTTGAGCTATCGCATTGCTCGTCGTCAGGCCCATAACAGTGATGCCTCACTTTCTTCTGCCATCAGTACAATGCTTGCGGAACCTGGTAAATATCGTGCTGCCGTTGATGAGAGCTTCCGCTTCTTAACGTTAAATCACGCAATGCTGAACTATATTTCTGCTCTTGGTGCGCACCGAACTCGCATTGAAGATGAGTCAATTCATAAGCTCGTTTTAGATGCACACCGCTGTATTCATCAGCATTTAGACGTCCTCCATAAACAGCTTCACCAGCATTGCGAAGAGTGCGATTTATCTAATATTGACGACGCAGGACTTGAGCAACGCTTGAATGAGTGGCGAGATGAAGATGATAGTTCCGCTCGCATGGTACTGCAGCAACTTCACCTTATCTATCGCATGCTCCCAGAGCTACATTCACTTGCCAGTAAGTTTGCAGTGAGGGTGAACTAGTAACACACGCATATAAAAGGGAAGCGAATTGTCGCTTCCTTTTTTCTTTCTACTTTTCTATCTACCCCAAAGTGGGTAATTATGTACCTTCATAGGAAAAATCTGACGTATCACTTAACACACCTTGACAATGTTCGGACAAAAAGCAATCGATCAAATTCTAATCTATCTAGGTTGAATAAATATGTTGTATCCAAAGGACGAAGAATTTCGGGAAATGAAGGATAAACCGAATTACAACGAGGGTATTGAGATGAACGCACAACAATTTAATGAACTTAAACAAAAGCTCAGTGATTTAACGGCGAGTCAGTTGAAATCATTACAGGGTGAGATAAGCGTAAAGTTAAACAAAACACAAAACCCAGTACTTTCTGTTGAAGAAAGAGAAATGCTTTCTAAACTGTTTGCTTAATCAAATCATTGATATAAAACACTTGAACGTTTTATAAACTCCACCTATGCTCTCATTAGCATAGTATTGGGAGTGGTGATATGCCTGTATCAGGAATTCAATCTGGGCACCAAATTCTTCAGATGTCACAGCAGATGGCTGAAAAAGCCGCGCATGGCATTAATGATAATTTAGGTAAAGTGAAAGAAGAGATCGCTTCTCACAACATCGATTTGGCTAAAGTGGCAGATATCGCAATAACCGCTTCAACTCCTAGCCTCCCTTCTCAAAAAGTTGAATCACTCATCAACCTTACGCAAGCTGCAGGTTACAACCGAGTGGGTGCGTCCGTCATTGAGAAAAACAATGAAGTCATTGGCAGCTTACTCGATATTCACGTCTAAAACTTCTTAGTTCCGACCTGTCACTACAAATCCGTAACAAGCCCTCTTTTGCTACCTAATGTTGTGCTATTTCGATTCAATAAGTCTCGATAAAAACCAATAACTCCCAATAAAAACGGACGCCTTGTTAAAGCCGCCCGTTTTATGTTGAATCCAAATTTATCCGTTATCAATAACACCGTGATTCAGCAATGACTCTACAATCTCATTGGAGCTAAGACCGTTGAAGTCTATCGATGTACCTAAGTTTTCCACAACAATGGTTTGCTGGACATTTGCATCCGTCGTAATGTTCAGAGAAACATTTTCTGTTGATGCGTCGTAATCGGCTTGAATGTGCGCAAGTAAATCATCAATACCTGCCGTTGGATCATTCAAATCAGCGATCACGTCTTTGAGGTCAATGGTGTCCTCATTAACGCTAAAGTCAGTGATGGTGTCAATCGCACCATTATCCACCGTGTCTTCTGTCCATTTAAAGATATCGCTACCCGCACCACCAGTCAGAATATCAGAGCCTAGTCCACCGATAAGCACGTCGTCTCCATCTCCTCCTAGGATATAATCATCTCCCGTACCTGCTGCTAAAGTAATGCCTGCATCACTACCAATAAGATAGCTGTCTTCACTTTCAGCGGACTGATCAATATCTTGATTATTTAGCGTAACGTTTAGATTAATATCTAATGGCGTTGAATACGCTTGATCACCATTTGATGCAGTAGAAACCGCAGTCAATGTAATATCGTAATCTCCCGGGATCGCATTATTGATGTGTAGCGTATCAATTTCATCTTCTGGAACAGTCCATGTTGTACCATCAAAGCTGATATTCGATGTTGTAGCTTCACTCGTGATAGTGGCTCCTCTTGGCACGCCAGTGAGCTCTAAGGCCAGTACTTCATCGACATCTGTCAACGCCGCCATAATACCCACCAGCGCGATGCCTTGACGGCTTGCACTTTGACTCGCACTAATTCTTTGAATGTAACTAAAGTTCTGATCAATGGCTAGGTTTGGTACGTCAGCGACCGGCGTTACATTAATATCAAACGTTTCTGATGTTTGTAGTGAGGTACCCGTTAAGTTGTCATAGAAGATACCGTTGTCATCAGCGGTAACGGTAAGCGCAATAGAATTGCTGTTCACGTCACTGGCATCAATAAATACACCGGCATCCGGATCCGTCGAAGCGAAAAGACTATTAAGCTGAGACAAGGTCCCCATCAGTACAGTTTCACCTGCTAAACCAACGCCTTGAGTAATGCCACTCCCAGCCGGGACAAGGACACTTATATCACCCTCATCGATGCTGAGTGACACCGTCATGATTTCATTCTCATGAATACCTGCAAAATCAACATCGGTAATTTCGATACCTGAGATTTTTTGATCCGATGACTCCATAATCGTATTTGTGGCCATTGAACCATCAATCTCCGGAGCATCGTTAATCGCCTGCACTGTCATCACGGCTGAGCCACTGACGGTCTTCGGATCCGAGACGCCATTGGTCATGCCATCATCCGTAATATCGTAATTAAAGCTTACATCCCCGTAAAAATCAGGAGCAGGTTCAAAGCTCCACTCCGTTGAGCTCAGTTGAGTAAGCGTCCCTGCTGCAGAGTCGACAAGCGTAACATTGCTAACGGTTAAATTGTCCGACTCAATATCAACCGCATTAACCAGCAAGCCTGCTGCGGTAATAATAACAGCGCCGCTGTCTTCATCAATACTTGTCAACGTCACTTCAGATGTTGTTGGCGCATCGTTCACCTCTGTGACTTCAATTACAAATTGGCTGCTATTTGAATTGAGTGTTTCGTCAACACCGCTAATCACAATCCCTTCGTTGCCTTGGTCATCGACAGAGATGTCGACATTGACGTTACCAAAGAAGTTAAGCGCTGGGTTAAACTCCACTAAACCATCAGCGATAGCGGCGTTAAGGTCAGATACGGTTCCTTTCAGTTCAATTGAACCCGTGCCGTCTCCTGAAACCGTCAATCCGTAATTGGCAATAATCGATGGATTGAGCGCCAAGTAACCGCTATCGACAGCAATATTCAAGACATACTCTGCGGTAGGATCATCAAGTACCGCATCCACATCCGAAATACCAAATGTATCCAGCAGGATAGCGTTGTCTTCTGGTGTTTCAACGTCAATGACATTCACGAAGTCCGGTCGATCATTCACCGCTTCAACATCAACAGCTACGTCAAACTCCTCGGCTGAACCTAAATTTTGGCGACCATCGAGCCCGGTATCAACCGCTTGCACTTTGAAATGCAGTGACCCACCCCATGAGTTATCGTTTCGATCACCAGAATTAAAGACCACTTGATCCAAATCTTGAGCATCGATTTCTAATACGAAGACGCCACTTCCTTGGTCAGTAAACACCGTTCCATCAGGTAATGAAACACTCGCCCCATCAGGGACATTTGAAATCTCAACTCTCAGCGTCTCTGGATCATTTTCCTGGTAGGTTGCGCCATCTCCGATGGACTCTTTGTTATCAACCACCAACGCATTAACGTTGATAACAATATCTTCTCCCTCATTCCCCGCAGCTGAAGTATCAGGATTCACATCGACATCATCGCCAATAGGATTCACAACCAGCGTAAAGTTATTAGTTCGCTCAGTTGGTACTTGTAACAATTCTTCTTGGATGAACACGGTAATGCCAATCTCTGCCTCGCCACTGAAGTTTTTCGGCGGTTTGATTTGGATGTCACTCAAATCAACGGATGTCTGAGTAAGGTCTTTTAGCTGAATACTCCATTCTCCTCCGCCGTTGTTCTTAACAACATAATCAGAGGAATTGGATTGAACGACAAAGTCATCAGGGATCCCTGTTAACTTGAGTGAAACGAAACTTTCAGAGCCATCATTATCGTTTAAGCTGATCGAAACCCCTGAGCCCGATTGATTCAACGAAATTAAAGTATCTTCGTCATCAACCACGGTAATTGGCTTCGTAGGATCGGCACCTGTAATCGTAATATCGTCCACCACTGGCGTAACTTCGAATGTCACGTCATCAGTAAAAGTTCTTATATCGATATTATCGCCAGGGTTATTTAGGATAGACTGATCAAATACAGCCTCGTCCGTGATCTCTCCTTCGATATTAATCTTGACGGTGTTTTGTCCCCCACCTACGGGATAATTTTCTTTCGGCTTAAACAGAACATTATCAAGCGCACCCGCTAAAATCTCAGCTTCATTAAACTCAATACTTGTCCCTAAGCTATTGCCATTTGCGTCAACAAACTCCCCCAGTGTTGTGTCATCGAGCTCTAACTTGATATTCGTTAGCGTTTCCTGACCACCTTGGATATTGTTATAACGGTCAGCAAAATCGACATTTAGATTAAGTTGGATTAAACCATCTTCATAACCCACACCATCCGCCGTTGGTACATCGTTATTTAGGTCATTAACTGGTTGTTTGTTAGCGTCTAAACCGAGAGTACCTATGATATCCACTGTCACATTTGGTGTAACATCACCATCTAATGGCTGATCACCCGCCGAACTCGGAACATCTGCAATCGGTAAAACCTGAACTGGAATTCGCACGTTGTTTTCTTTTTCGTCGCCAGACTCTGTGTCTTTGGTGACAAACCTCACAGGCAATTCGAAATCACCAGCGTAATCTTCTGCCAAGTGCATCGTTAAACCGTCCAAACCTGTGATATTGCCACTAGCATCAATATCTGCTTGGAAAACGTATTTACCATTGACAAAATCGATATCAGTACCTGTTATCACCAAGCCTGGAGGAATACCGGGTGCAGATGGATCAATAACAACAGTCAAAACATCTTCCACACCATCCGCATTAATCGCATCGACTTTCGACGTCAATTGAGTACCAAGGTCGATCGCATTGTCTTCCGATTCTTCAATTTGGACGTCATCAGCCACCTGAATTTCAGCGGCAACACTCGTTTTCGGCGTGAGAACCGTCGGAAACTCAAGTGTCACGTCAGTTTCTCTTACTACTGTTGCGTCTTTTTCAACGGCATCTTCACCTAAATCGTTGACCTCGGCATAGATGGTTAACCCAATTTGAGATAGACCGCCGTTGTCACCATCATCGCTGTCGTCGTTTGGCGTTAAATCAAGACCCGAAGGCGCTTTAATTGAGAAGTTTTCTTCGTCAATGACTGTCCATCGACCGCCGCCTTCGTTCAATGCACCAACAATGACCAATTGATTGAGAATCTCAGGGTCGACATTGTGGAACTGAACAACAAGCTGAGTCACCACTTCATCTGAAGAGGCGTCAAACTCTTGGTATTTGATGATATTCGCACCAGACTCCCCACCCGTTGAAGTATTGATCGTAAAATCAATGTTCCCTTGACCGTCTGACTTCACGATGTCAGTGACAACGCCAGTGCTTTCAGTAACAAGCAAACGTGTCTGGGCGTCTAGCGATCCTGTTGTATTTTCTGGCTCAACGATTGGATTGACTTGGACATGCACCATGCCATTGATGGTTTTTTCTGCAATTCCCTGCCCTGGATTAGAAGCATCGACATATTCGTGGTCAATCTCTTTCACCGTCACCGTAGTATTCAAATCAAAGTCAGTACTAGAGTCTTGCTCTAATTGCACCTGGACATACCCGCTTTGAGAGATTCGAGCAGAAAAGTCTTGCTCCGACTCGTTCGCTAGTGGCGAAAGTGTTAATGTTCCAGAAACCAATGTTTGTGCTACGCCATCGACATAAACCGTGCTGCCTGGAGGAAACCCAGAGATCGTTACATCACTAAAGAACTCGTCTGTATCAGGGCTTTGAGCCAACGTTGGCTTCCAATCAATATTAAAGCGTGTATCTTCATCACCTTCTGATTGAACCGTGTAGTTATCTTGCGCATCAATGACAGGAGCGACAATAATTCGGATCTCACCCGATGAGGTTCGACTGTGACCATCATTCTCAGTGACGATCGTCGTCGCTGTAATATGAATGTTCTCCGTCGATGACGCTTCCGGTTTAATAACAATTCCAGAATTAATATTCGCCGTGGTGATGTTGGCTTCATAGATTGGCTGATTTTGCGCGTCATAGCCGACAAAAGTCAGATCGACGGATGCACCATCGCTATCAAATACCTCAACACCTGCAGGAATATTGGACAGCAGAACCGTAACCGACTCTGAGTGGTCATTCGGGTTATCTGGTAACTCGCCAGAGATGACACTAAAGCCCAACTCTACTTGACCATTCTCATCGATATTAGTCTCAATACCTCTTACATTACCGTCATTAAACTCATGCCAGATCCCTGATTTATCATTCAGCTCAATAAATGGTATGTCAGCTACGCCTTTCACACCGACGATCACTGTTTTGCTGCCTAGTGACAACATATCTTCGGCAACCCCATTAGATAACGATGCCGTGTCTTTGACGATACCTTCAACGTTGAAAGTAAAGTCATCATTGCTGTGCAACGGAGGAAGCACTTCGACGTTGGCTAACTCAGATTCTGGCACTTCGTAATAGAGTACATTGCCGCTTGAATCGGTCACTTCCACGATTTGACTTGGGTTTGCTGAATCAAGCCACACTAACGTAACGCCATCAATTGAGAAGTCAGAAATACGCACAAATAGTGCTTCAGAACCATCTAAATCCGCAGACGGCTTCATGGTAATCACTTCACTTAACTGAAGTGGATCATGATCCGTGACAGGATTGACGGTGTCTTGAGTTCGAGCGTTATCCTCAAAGACATTGATTCGGTTGACTGTAAAACTACCTGGGTCCGCGATTGGGTTAACATCAATGATGATAGTTTCTGTCTCTGAACGTGCCGTTTCCTTCCCTGATAACGGATTATTGTTTTCTGTCGTAATCGCGGTTACATCAATCTTGATTTCGCCCGAGAAATTATCGATTGGATCAATTTGAACGTCACCAATTCGGCTGGCATCTACGAGATAAACACCACCAGTTTTTGGAATCGCGCTACCATCCGAATACACTAACTCTGCGTTACCTTCCCCTTGTGTAAAGACGAGCTCGTAGACTATATCTTCAGGATTGCTAATATCCTGAGTTTCCGCCGTGATATTAAGTGCGACATTATTTCCATCTTCATCAACCGAGTAGTTAAATTCACTGTTTGCCGTCCACGTTGCAATATCTGCAACGGCAGCGACTTCAATGTCTAAACGACCATTAATCGTATGATCTGGCGTACCATTGTTAAGAATTTCCACACGGATACGAGGATCGATACCAGAAGCATCGGTCGAGGTATGACGATCTGGTACGAAGTACAAGTTATCTAACGAGACCAGCTCGCCACTAAATGATTGCTCGACATTCGACGCATCGAGAACAACCGTATCGCCTACTGGTGTCAGTTCAATGAAGTTACCGCTCCCATCTCGGTAATAGAAAGTACCGTTGTGCGTGCTTGCATCTCGAATAGTGATATCACCTAAGCTTTCGTTACGATCGATATCATGCAAATCGATAACCAAATCGACTTTCGCCGGCGTCACATCCAGCGTCGACAAGTTATCCTGAGTATTTGCAGAGTCAACGCCCACAACGACACCATCACGCCCTTGGTCCTCGAACGCAGTAACGGTAGACGTGTCAATTTGCGCATTGCGGTCTCTTATCGAGATATCCACATCGGCATCTGCGATATCGCCATCACCATCGGTTGCAACAACGTTGATGGTGAAATCAATCGAGTCGGTTTCTGTATGGTCAAGATCGTCATTCGGACGGAATGACACACTGCCATCAGTTCGAACAACCAAACGACCGATTTCAGTATCCACTCCGTCAAGAACCTTGTGAACAAATACGACTTGGTCGCTGCCGTTCAAATCGACAGAATCAGAATCAACACCGTTTTGCTTAAAGTAAATGCCTGAATCATCAGCCGAAAATGAAGTCACTTGTGCGCCGTCAGCACCAAGATCGTCATCACCTTCTACAGGGTCTTGGAATAAGTGAACCGTGCGGCTGCCTTGTCCCTCAACACGTGAAATAGATGCATCGTACAAGGTTGGAACATCATCGGTAATCGTCACTGGTAAGTTAATACCGGCCGTATCGCCATCGACATCGGTCGCGAAGACTGGGAGATCAAGTATGAGTGTATCTTCGCCTTGGGTTGAGTGGTCTAGAGCACCCTCAAGCGTAAACTTGTAAGAGCCGTCAGCGTTCAAAACTAGCGTGAACACTGAGTTACCATCAGGTGTTTGACCTTGATAAGTAAAGTTGTTGTTGCTTACCGCGGTTTGAACTAACGTCACCGCAAGGCCACCTGAAGTGACTCCTGAGATCGGGTTAGATGTCAGGTCCAGTTGGTAAGAGACAACGGTATCTGCCCCTTCCACCGTATCGAAATTGCCCGTTGCTTCTAGGCTGTCTTTGTTGGTTGCCTGAGAACCATTAGCGAGGTCATCCTCGTCAACAGCCAAAGCATCTGCTGATTTAATTTCGGGAATGTCATCAACCACGGTAATTGGAAGATTCAGTGATGATGACGTGTCACCATCAAAATCTGTAACTGTAATTGGGATATCAATGACAAGGTTGTTTTCACCTTGAACAGCGTCATGGTCGATTGGTCCCAACAGTTCAAATTGGTAACTGTCGTTATTCGCATCAAGAGACAGCGTGAAGATCTTAGTTGATGTGCCAGTAATCACCGCTTCGTAACTGGTTACACCACCAACCGAGCTCACCACATTCAACTCGATGCTGCTGCCATTCGAAGTTAAACCAGACACAACTGCATTGAGATCAGAAATTTGGTAGCTGACAATCTCATCTGCGCCATCAACGACTTCAAATCCGCCAGTCAGTACCGTCGAATCGCCACTTGTCGTGTCAGAGCCACCAGCAAGATCATCTTCATCAACGGTTTGTTGGCTAGAGTCTGTCACTTTCACAATAGCTGGAACATCGTCCACCACTGTGATCGGCAAGGTGATGTTATTGGACACATCGCCATCAAAATCAGTCGCGTTGACTGGGAAGTTAATGACCAACGAGTTTTCATCGTTACCCGCAGGATGATCAAGTGCACCCAACAGTTCAAATTCATAACTGTCTGCTGAACCATTTAGTGTCAGTTTAAAGACGGTGTCCGTCGTACCTTGTACATAAGCTCGGTACTCAATCACACCGTTTGAATTTGAAAACTCAACCAACTCAAGCGGTTGACCACCTGAGGTAAGGCTAGAAACAGGCGATGTTAAGCTATCCAACTGGAAGCTAACGATAGAATCGGCACCATCGGTAACGTCAAAGTTGCCACCAATGATATTGGATTCTGGCGTGTCGTCCGACCCTTGGCTTGGAATATCATCCTCATCCACAGACAAGGTACTACCAGAGCTAATAGCATCAATGGTTGGCTTGTCATCTACGATGGTCACTAGCAAGGTCGCAGTGATGGTGTCGTTATCGCCATCCGTGATCTTCACAGGTAGATTCAACAAAATCTCATCAGAGTTAACCGCGTGATCTAATTGACCAGATAACTCAAAGTCGTATTTACCATCTTGATGAAGTGTCAACGTGAAGACCGTCACTCCGCTCGGAGTTTGTCCCACGTAAACAAGTGCGTCAGCAGTTGAAGCACTAGTGTCTTGAGAAAGCGTTACCTCTTCTCCACCCGATTTCAGATTCGGGATAGGGTTTGAGCTCAGATCCAATTCGAACGCATCAATACCATCTGCGCTAGTGACTTCGAATTCACCTGATACCGTTAATGGCTCTTTCGTGCCATCAGAACCAAGAGGTAAGTCATCTTCGTCGACACGTAGACTTTCAATATTGGTAACAACTGGAACATCGTCCACAACGGTAATTGGCAATGTGAAGGCTGGTGACGTATCACCATCATTATCTGTCGCCGTCACAGGGAGGTTAATAACAATCTCGTTTTGCTGATTACCATCTGGATGATCAAGCGGCTTCTGTAAATCGAACTCGTAGGTGTTGTTCGTTGCATCCAACGTCAGTTCGAAAACCAGTCCAGCAGGATTGCCAGCAACACCTTGGTATACGTTCACGCCGTTTGCGCTAGAAGACAGAACTAAGGTGATAGCTTCACCATCTGAAGTCAGTGACGCAACAGGCGTGGTCAGGTCACTAAGCTGAATAGAAGCAACTTGGTCAGCACCTTCGGTGATATCAAAAGTACCTGAAATAACAGTATCTTCTGCACTTGCAGCATCAGTACCTGCTGGTAGGTCATCTTCATCAACGGTTTGTCCACTGCCTGCTAGTAAACCATCAATGGTCGGAACATCATCCACAACCGTAATTGGTAAGGTGATGTTGTTCGACACGTCTCCATCAAAGTCAGTCGCGTTTATCGGCAAATTGATGACCAGTTCATTTTGGCCATCAGCATTTGGATGATCGAGAGGAGCGAGCAAATCGAACGTGTAGCTGTCATCAGAGGCATCAAGGGTCACTCGGAATACTGGTGTCGTCGTGCCATCAATACGCGCTTCGTAAACTGAAACGCCACCTGCGTTTGATACTTCAACCATGACCAGTGATTGACCACCAGAGGTCAGGCCTTGTACTGGCGTCGTTAGGTCAGAAACACCGTACTCGACAATGCCATCAGAGCCATCAGTCGCGATGAAGTTACCTGCAATGCTGTTCGACTGCGTACCATCAGATCCGACCGTTGGGATATCGTCCTCATCAACCGTTTGCACACTTATTGCTTCGATGCCACCAAGTGTCGGCTTGTCATCAATGATCTTGACCGGAATTGTCTCAGCAGAGGTATCGCCATCAAAGTCTGTTGCAATGATTGGGAAGTTGAGCGTCAACTCGTCACTATCTACTGCGTGATCGATTGGTCCTTCAAGCGTGAAGTTATAGCTACCATCAGTATTCACTGTCAGCGTAAAGACCGCTTCAGTACCCGCTGTCGCCTCGTACGTAAAGCTGCCGTCGCCATTTGCGGTTTCAATCAGCGTGACCGCCACGCCTTGTGATGTAAGGCCATCAACTGGTGTTGCAGAAGCGTCGAGCTGATAGCTTACCACTCGGTCAGAGCCTTGCGTTGTGGTGAAGTTGCCATCGATTGATATTGGATCGTTTTGATCCGAGCCAATCGTGGCTAAATCATCTTCATCAACGGTAATCGCATCAACATCAGTAATAGTCGGCTTGTCATCGACGATGGTGACTGGGATCGTTTCTGTGGTGGTATCACCATCAAAATCCGTCGCGATGATTGGGAAGTTGAGCGTCAGCTCATCACTACCTGTTGCATGGTCAATTGGACCTTCAAGCGTGAAGTTATAACTGCCGTCGCTGTTCACCGTCAAGGTAAATACGGCTTCTGATCCTGCGGTAGCGGTATAGGTGAAACTGCCATCCGCATTCGCGCTTTCCGTAATTGTCACCACAACCCCGTGTGAGGTTAAGCCATCAACAGGGTTAGAGGACGCGTCTAACTGATAACGCACAACATGATCAGAGCCCATCGTGACAAAGTGACCATCAATCGACACGGACTCGTTTTGATCAGAGCCAATCGTCGCCAAGTCATCTTCATCCACGCTGATCGCATCAACATTAGTGATGCTTGGCTGATCATCAACAATAGTGACAGGCAGTATTTTAGTTGAAGTGTCGCCATCAAAGTCTGTTGCGATAATCGGGAAATCGATTTGTAGGCTGTCGCTATTCATCGCATGGTCTAATGGACCTTGCAGAGTAAAGGTGTAGCTGCCATCTGGCTTCAGCACTAATTCAAATACGGCATTGCCATCTGCTGTGGCAGTGTAAGTAAAGCTACCATCACCGTTTGCCGTCTCAGCAAGCACGACAGGTTCACCATGAGAGGTCAACCCTGCTACTGGATCTGCTGTTGCATCAAGCTGGTATTTAACAACACTGTCCGAGCCTTCAGTTGTGCTGAAAGAACCCGACATAAACGCATCATCGTTTTGGTCTGAGCCAATTGAGGCGAGATCATCTTCGTCTACTGTCAGTGGGACAACATTATCAATGGTTGGAACGTCATCAGTAATCGTGACTGGAATGGTCGCCGTCGTCGTATCGCCATCAAAGTCTGTTGCAATGATTGGAAAGTTCAGAACTAATTCATCGCTATTTAACGCATGATCAACTGGCCCTTCCAGACGGAAGTTGTATGTACCGTCTGCATTCACATTCATGGTGAAGACAGGGTTACCATCCGCGGTAGCAACGTAAGTAAAGCTGCCATCGGCATTCGCAGTCTCTACCAGAGTAACAGGCTCACCTTGAGAGGTTAAACCTGCAACAGGATCAGCCGTTGAATCAAGTTGGTAGCTCACCACACGGTCTGAGCCTTGAGTGGTCGTGAACGCACCTTCTACATAAACAGCGTCACTTTGGTCTGAGCCAATACCTGATAAATCATCTTCATCCACAGCCAGAGGCACGACATTATCGATGATTGGTGCATCATCCGTGATCGTAACTGGAATGCTTGCTGAAGTTGTATCACCATCAAAATCGGTGGCAACAATTGGGAAATCAATCGTTAGGCTGTCGCTATTTACTGCATGGTCAATCGGGCCTTGCAGCGTAAAGTCGTAAGTACCATCTGTTGCGACGTTTAACGTGAATACTGGATTGCCATCTGCGGTCGCAACATAGGTAAAGCTGCCATCACCATTCGCGGTTTCCACCAGGGTAATCGCCTCACCTTGAGAGGTCAGCCCCGCAACAGGATCAGCGGTTGAATCCAGTTGATAGCTCACCACTCGGTCAGAGCCTTGAGTGGTGGTAAACGCGCCTTCAACAAACAGATCGCCGCCTGGGTCTGAACCCACACCGCTAAGGTCATCTTCATCGACACTCAACGCATCAACCGCTGTAATAGTCGGTACATCATCAACAATCGTGACTGGAATGATTTCAGTTACTGTGTCGCCATCAAAGTCGGTGGCTATAATTGGGAAGTTCAGTGTCAACTCATCACTATCAACCGCATGATCAATCGGCCCTTCTAGCGTGAAGTTATAAGAACCATCAGTATTCACTGTCAGCGTAAAGACCGCTTCAGTACCCGCTGTCGCCTCGTAAGTAAAGCTGCCATCACCATTTGCGGTTTCAGTTAGCGTGACCACTACACCTTGCGACGTTAAACCGTCAACTGGTGTTGATAAAGCATCGAGTTGGTAGCTCACCACACGGTCTGAGCCTTGCGTGGTGGTGAAACTACCATCAATAGAAATCGGATTGCTTTGATCTGAACCGATTGATGCTAGATCATCTTCATTAACAGTAATGGCGTCGACGTCATTAATCACTGGCTTATCGTCCACAATTGTCACTGGGATAGTGGCATTTGTGGTGTCGCCATCAAAGTCTGTTGCGATGATTGGAAAGTTGAGCGTTAACTCATCGCTATCTACTGCGTGGTCGATTGGCCCTTCAAGCGTGAAGTTATAAGAGCCATCAGTGTTCACTGTCAGTGTAAAGACCGACTCAGTGCCTGCTGTTGCTTTATAAGTAAAGCTGCCATCACCGTTTGCGGTTTCAGTTAGCGTGACTGCAACGCCTTGTGATGTAAGGCCGTCAACTGGTGTTGCAGAAGCATCGAGCTGATAGCTCACCACTCGGTCCGAGCCTTGTGTGGTGGTGAAGTTGCCATCGATTGAAATCGGGCCTGTCTGATCTGAGCCAATCGTGCCTAAATCATCTTCATCAACAGTAATCGCATCAACATCGGTAATGGTCGGTTTATCATCCACGATGGTAACAGGCAGTACGATTTGGCTTGTGTCACCATCGAAGTCGGTAGCAATAACACTAAAATCAAGGGTTAAGCTGTCGCTATTTGCCGCATGGTCGATTGGACCTTGCAGCTCAAAACTGTACGAGCCGTCGGTATTCAAAATCAATGTGAAGACTGCACTGCCATTTGCCGTTGCGCTGTAAGTGTAACTGCCGTCTGCATTTTGCGTTTCGGCAATGGAGACGGTTTGCCCTTGAGATTGCAGGCCATTTAAAGGATCAGCGTTTACATCCAACTGATACTGTACGACGCCATCAGAACCCTGAGTCGTCGTGAACTGACCTTCAACCAGCGTTGGCTGTGATTGGTCAGAGCCTACCGAACTTAAGTCATCTTCATCGACGGTAAGAGCAACAACGTCGTTAATGGTTGGCACATCATCAGCAATGGTTACCGGTAGAACAAGTGAACTGGTGTCACCGTCAAAGTCCGTTGCGACAATAGTGAAGTCTAGAGTTAAGCTATCGCTACCCACAGCATGATCGATTGGGCCTTCAAGACTAAATGAATAAGAACCATCAGGGTTCACTTGTAAGGTGAAGATAGCGTCCCCTTCTGCCGTTGCAGAATAGGTAAAGCTGCCATCTGAGTTGACAGTTTCCGTCAGAGAGATAGATCGACCCTGTGATTCCAACCCATTGAGTGGATCAGTGCCGCTCTCTAATTGATAACTTACAACACGGTCTGAGCCCTGAGTCGTCGTGAAACTGCCTTGCGCGAGCACAGAATCGCTTTGATCGGAGCCGATGCTTGATAAATCGTCTTCATCGACGGCTAGCGCATCAACGCCATCAATCGTAGGAACGTCATCTTGAACTTGAATGACAATTTGCGCCGCTTCTGGTGTGTTCGAACCTTGGGTAATCGAGGAGCGATCGCCATCCGCATCTACCGCGTAAACTGGCAGTGAGAAAGTGAGCGCATCATCATTAGCACCCGTATGGTCGAGTTGTTCATACAAGTTGAATTGATATTCGCCCAATGCAGGGGCATCGATCGCCACATCAAATACGGTAATACGCACGCCATCCAACTCGATGAAGCCTTCGTAAGTGCGCACGCCGTTACTCTCAGACGCTAGTTCCAGTTGAACAACCTGCCCTTGAGATTGGAGTTCTCCACCAACATTAAACTCTGTAGGTTCCAACTCATAGTGATCAATGATGTCACTACCGACCGCTGTCGTAATCGACCCAGAGCCACTTGTTACTACCGCGCCTTCCTGTGAACCTTGGTCAACACCCGCTTCGTCTAAAGACAATCCCGTCACGGTTTCAATCACTGGATTATCGCCATCAAGGATGTTTAACGTAAAGGTGTTGCTTGCCGTATCTTGGTCGAAATCGACGATTGTGGTTGGCAAAGAGAGCTCAATCGTATCTTCACCGTTTGTTTGTTCTAACGGCTTAAATTGCTCAAATTGGTAGGTACCATCAGTATTCAGACTGATGGTTAAGACGGTTTCACTCGAGCCCGCAATGGACAGGGTGATAGTACTGCCGTCTTCAGAGAGTACCGCTTCTGTCGCCTGATTATCACTCAGTAGGCCATCGAACTGACTAAGTCCTTCTTGATTAAACGTGACGGTTGCCAATTGATCACTACCAATATCAACAAAGGTGCCAGTAATTGGTGCAGAAGAAGATTCGACGTTTTCAAAAGTAACGTTTTGCGGCGCAGGATCATCGCCATCAATAACGGTTGTCGTAAAATCAATAGGGGCTTGAATACTGTTACCACCAATATCTGCGCCTGTAATGTCAAAAGCGATATTGATTTGATCACCGGAGATGGAAACTTGACCATCAGCAACAGAAGCGACATGGTCAATGCCCTGGCTAATCGTGGTAACGACCTCTAACTCTAAATCACGGCCTAAAGATGTCGCTTCGATCTCTATACGAAGCACTTCGTTACCTTCTTGAGTGCCGATAATGGCATTTTGCGCTTCGTCATAAACGAACGCCACTGGCTGACCAGCAGAGGTAATATCACTATTTAGCTCGGTTAACAGAGACTCTAATGAGGACGTTTCAGGTACAAATGAAGCGGTATCAAGTGCGAGATCCCCTGCTTCAACCAGCACACTAGAAGAAATGGTTTGCGGATAGCTTGATAGAGAAATTGAGCCTTCTGTTACGCTAGATTGCAATGATTGTCCGCCATCGGCAAAAATAGTGACATCTAAATCATCAGCTTCATCGCGTTCTTCTACACCGCTACGAGTCGCTGACGTCTCAAAAAAGGTGGAGGCAAGTACTTCCGGATTATTATATTCAACGGTCACATAGCCAGCATTGGCTGAGCCTTCAGCGCCAGCACCAGCAGCCGTTGCTTCCAAAATAGCAGTCGGGTCAGCACCATCTAAAATGGCCTGTTGGATAGCCGCGACATCATTAGCGTCAAAGTTAGCACCTTCGATAGCTGTTGGATCGAAAGTAACCTGGCCATTAACTGGAGATTGCAGCAAGGTTTCTGGTTGTTCAAAAGAAGGTTCTGGAAGGCACGCGACACAATTAGCATCAACCAGATACAGCTCATTATGTATCTGTACATCAAGAGAAGCGTTATTTTCAGTAATGATCACTTCGCCAGATATTAACTCATCCCCCGCTTTTATAGACCTGACTTTTCCATCCAGACCTAAAACCAAGACTTCACCTTTGACAGCATTTACAATCGCGTTCTGCGGCACGGTTTGCGTACTCATCTGACCTCCGCTAATGGCCTACGTTTCCCATTAACCTTTTTAGATAGTTTTTAAATGATTTAGTGCGGCATACTGCACACCTTTAGACGATTAGACTAAGTATCAACTCATTAAACAATCGATAAATGGCGCACTAATGAGCAAAGTAAGTAAAACTTACTAGTAGTCACAGAAATGTGACACATGTCCTAACACCGCAATATCGATTAATTATATGAAATTGATACCTTATTCCGTATAAGTGTAGTCGTTTTAAAAAAGAAGATAGATGAAAACGCTCAGCTAAACGCCAAACTACCGGTTGCAATCAATAATGGAAGAAAAGCAATAAGAATGTTGTATACACCTGAACGTGATGACAACTTAATCAATATCGGTGACGAGAAAAACGTGACGATTAAATATTGAATGACATAAATCGTTGGACAAAATATAACCATAAAAATGTGGCTCACAATATGAATTCCCGAGCACCACGAATTCGGCTTTGTCCTGATATACAGTAAAAAAAATACGAGCAAGCTAATAAGAAAATACATAAACACCACACTTGAAAATAATTATCATTTTCAATCATATGTAAATATTCCCCCACTTTCAATGATGTGAGAGCTATTAATACCATCGTTATTATCAATCAACACAATAAGTAAAATTATCAGTAATTCCCGTCCTAAACGTTTGCGTAATCGCTAACCTTCTCTTAACCTTGATTTGAGGCTTTTATCACGGTTTTTCCATTGATATAGTGCGTCCATACAACAAAAAAAGACCATTCGAGGCATGGAGCTTCCTCATTAATCTCAAGATGAGAAGAATTGGTACCGACAAAATTCGGCAGATTTTAAGAGGGTCAAAAAATGGACATGAATATGGTTGAGATTTTAGGTTATGCAGCTTCAATCATGGTCGCAATTTCGCTAACTATGAAAGATATTGTTAAGCTTCGTATCCTTAACTTTATTGGTTGTGCGCTATTTACTGCTTACGGACTAATGATTGATTCTTGGCCTGTAGTATTAACTAACGGCTTTATTGCTTGCGTTAATATCTACTTCCTAGCAAAAATGCAACAGGAAAAAAAAAGCCTAGAATCTAGAGCCTAAAAAGCAATAGCATTCGAACAATAAAAGCCCGCGAATGATAAGATCGCGGGCTTTTTGCTTTTAATGCGCTCTCATTTTCTGCACATTCATCAATAGCTCTAGCGAACCCAGTTAAGTGCTAATGTTTCTCTACGAGAGAACATGTCTACATGCGATGAGATTATCGCCTTCACTGTGCTCAATCTCTCTTCTGAATCTGCCTCACAAATAATGGTCAAGCTAGACTCGCAAAGAGCAAACTCCGCTTTTCCCGTCGGGAATGTCACCAAACCGCTGTTTTCATTCCAAGTAGCAGGAACCTTTCGTCCAAAATGCCGACAAAGTGTCACTAAGTATTTGTCAGCGTGTTCGCTATCTATTCGGGTGCTTTCTTTAATCATGAATTTACTCGTGTTTTGAAGCGCCCCCTCTCGGGAGCCCTATTAGAATTGATAAGCAGCAGAAAGTTTGAAGTTGCGACCCGGCTCGTAGTCATCAAGCGTGAAGCCACGTGCCGTACCCGAACGAGACGCATGAGAGCTGTATAACTCGTCAAATACATTATCAATACCAAAGGTCACCGACAGTCCATCAATATTAGACGGCACCCATTGAGCATATAGATTATGTACATCATAACTTGCTTTCTTTGGCTGACCATCAAAGACGTTGTCTTCCTCTAGAACAAACATTGAGTTCCACCCGAAGATCGTTTCTAAAGCGTCTGACTGGTAATCCAAAGTTAGAGCAATACTATCACCCATATCAATGCTACGCCCATTACCCCCAGCAACAGGGCCACCGGTATTCTTGTTTTTGGTGTCCGACTTAGAGTAAGAAAGTTTGCTGTTAAACTTGTCGTAGCCATAAGAAGCACTTGCCTCAAAGCCTTTAATCTCAACATCACCTAAGTTGTAAATCAGGTAAGTTTGAGTCGCGTTTTGGTACTGGTCTGCAATGTAATCATCAATTTCCGTTTGGAATGCCGTAATATTCGCTCCAAAGAAATGCTTATCAAAGGTTTTATCAAAACGGACACCACCCTGTGTGTTCAACCCCGTTTCTGGCTTTAGTCCATCCTCTAAAAATGCAACGTCTTGGTAAGCAATAAAGGTTTCCATCAGCTCAGGGCCTTTGAATAGAGAGCGTGCGCTCGCAAACAACGTCCAATCCTGAGTGACTGCCCATTCTGCTGCTAGGGCCCAGGTCACATCATCATAGTTACTCGTCCCCGTTTCAGCTTCACGTTTGTAATCATCAAAACGCATACCTGCGGTAACAAAGAAAGCATCAGAGAAGAAGAACTGGTCTTCTACAAACAATGCGGTTGAAATGGCCGATTCATCCATGAACTTACGACTACCGTAGTAACTTGAAGATGTCTTATCCATGTAGTCGAAACCATAGGTGATTCGATTATCAAACTCACCTAACATAACATCCGACTGGAACTTACCATTCAAACCAAAGTTTTGGTTTTTAGCGGTGTTCTTCGATAAACGGTTCGAAGGCCAGCGAGGAGCCATAACGCTCTCATCCCGTTTAATTTCCGTCTCGGTATTATAAAGTGTGACGTTACCTTGATGTTGTTCGCCTCGCAGCTCGTAACTCAAGGTAACGGTATCTCGGTCATAATCCGTAGGAATAAGTAACGTGCTCGATAAGCCATTGTTCGCACTACCCGACATATCAGGACGCGGACTGTAATCACCGCTGTCTCGGTACATGTCATAAGAGAGCTCAAAACGATGGATGTCGTTTAGTTCATACCCCAACTTAGCCAGAATGTTGTAAACATCGCCCGCAGCGCCATAGGTTTTGTTGCCGTCACCATCTTCAAAATCATCGCGCGTAACGTAATGGCCATAAACCATCGCATCAATGTTTTCGGACAAAAGCCCGTACAGTGTCAACGAGCCTTGTTGGTTGTCGTTGGATGCATAACCGCCATAAACACGAGCACCAAACTTTTCATCGTAACGAAGTAAATCGCGAGCGTCTTTCGTTTCAAAATAAACCGAGCCGCCTAAGCCATTTTGAGTCACAGAATTATTACCCACCTGGATATCGGCAGATTTGAGAATGTCAGGATTTAGCGTCAAGTTACCAATGTGATGGAACATGCTCGCATGCTGAGAAGCACCATCAAGACGAATGTCCAAATCGGTTTCGCTCAAACCACGAATGGTAATACGTTGATTCACAGAGTGTGTTCCACCAACATCCACACCGGGAATATCGCGCAGTAAATCAGACATATGATCCGCTTGCTTCAGTGACATGTCGTCCGCAAACATCGACTCGGTATTGCTAGAAACTTTTGTTCCCCATACAACGACTTCTTCAAAATGTGACTCGGTATCTTGAGCTAAAACAGGGGTTGATAGCGCCATTCCCACTGCAAGGCAAAGGCTTGAAAGCTTGATAGATGAACAAGCAGAGCTTTCCATAACTTCATTCATAAATATTAATGATAATAATTCTCAGGTATAATAAGCATGAGTTTTATAAATACAAAGGCGATTTGATTATGCGAAATCGCACAAGTGTTATGAGGAAGTGTCAAATGCAGGAAGTCACACCAAAACGAACTAGAATTGCCAAGATCGCTTTAACCCAAAAACTGGAAGCCACAGAAAAGCAGTGGATCGTCACGCAAGGTCAACCTTGTCAAACTCAACTGGCAGAAGGCAAATTCCTATCATATCAGTACAATGATCAAATCTTTGTTCATGGTGGACGCTGCCTAGAGCTTGTTGATTCACATATTGTTTCTACTGCACACGCCTCACTGTTGGTCACTATTCTTTTAGAAGGTAAGCTCTCGTTTGGC
This sequence comes from Vibrio sp. E14, assembly GCF_020515785.1. Classification (NCBI taxonomy): domain Bacteria; kingdom Pseudomonadati; phylum Pseudomonadota; class Gammaproteobacteria; order Vibrionales; family Vibrionaceae; genus Vibrio; species Vibrio sp. E14. The sequence goes on along the minus strand of NZ_JAHPJI010000001.1, from coordinate 618,722 downwards.
TATGACGATTTGCAATTTGATTTAGACGCAAGCGACGGCCCTAAAGGTGTCGTGGTGAACCTACTCAAACCTGCAAACTTTCGTCGTTCACTGCTCAAAGATAACCTCATTAATAAGATCAACATATTGGTTAAGCCCCAGTGGCTAGAGGCTCGCCTTGACCAAACCTGTCGTCATCGGTCCTTTTTTAACTCTCATCAGGCGTTTCAACAGTTGGAGCTTAACCAGACGCTATGCGAGCTGGCTGACACGTTAACAAATAGAGAAACACCGCAAGAGTTCCAAGAGAAGCTAGAGGTCGAAAGCTTGATCTATCAAATTTTACATCAAGCCACCAAGCAAATTCCTAAGAATTTCTGTGCTAAAAACAGCAGTATTGAACGACACATTGATGGTCGGACTGAGGATATTGTCAGCTATATTGAAACTCACCTTGATCAAGAACTACGCTTGGAAAACTTGGCGAGCCAATTCTCAATGAGTGTTTCAAACCTGCAGCGCCGATTTAAACAATCACTCAATATGACCGTAAATGGTTATATTCGCTTTCGTCGCCTTGAGATTGCGAGGCAACACTTGGAACGTGGCCTAGTGACGATCACGGAAGCTGCTTATGAAGCCGGATACCACCACCCTTCCAACTTCACCTGCGCTTTCAAAAAGGTATTTGGTGTACCACCGCATGAAGTGATAAAAGAGTAAAGCGGCCCCAGGTAACTGACTGTTATTTAGGAGTGTCTTATCCGCAACATCGGTATATACTCGCCTTAAACGTTATGGAGGTTAAACATGAATATTGGTGCTGTTGCAAAGCTTACTGGGCTTTCATCTAAGTCGATTCGATTGTATGAAGACAAAGGGATCATATCTCCACCAGCGCGCAGCGACTCTGGCTATCGCGAATATTCAGATAATCATATTCAAGAGCTTAACTTAGTATCACGCGCAAAAAGCGCTGGCTTTTCACTGCAAGAATGCAAAGAGTTTGTGCAGCTTGCCCATAATCCCAACCGAAAAAGCAGCGAAGTAAAAGCAAGAGCCATGGATAAGCTGAGAGAGGTTGAAGAAAAAATCGCGCACCTTATGGAGATCAAAACGCAACTTGAAGGTTGGGTTTCTTCTTGTCCGGGAGACGCTGAAAGCCGATGCCCAATCATAGACGAGCTCACCAAGTAAACTCGCCTATCTATCCTCATTGAAGAATCGCTTTCATTAAGCCCTGAGGTTGGATTAGTGGTAAGTACACATGCGCTTGCCGTTTAATTCGATAATATTAAACGGCGTTTCGTAGATATCCTCTAGCGTAGACGCCTGAATCACCTCTTCCACCACACCACTTGCCACAACTTTGCCTTGCTTAAGCGCCAATATGACATCCGAGTAGCACGCTGCGAAATTAATATCATGAATGACCACCACCATGGCTTTGTTCATGTCATGAGCTAACCGCTGGACCACTTTCATGATCTGAAGAGAGTGTTTGATATCTAGATTGTTAAGTGGTTCATCAAGAAAAACGTAGTCTGTATCTTGTGCAATCACCATGGCAATAAACGCAAGCTGTCGCTGACCACCACTTAATTCATCCAAATATTTGTCTTGGATACCTTGTAAATCTAGGTAGTCGATCGCTTGTTCAATCACCGCATGATCTTCTTTGGTCAGATTTCCTTTGGAGTATGGGAAACGGCCAAAAGAGACCAACTCTTTCACGGTAAATCGCATGGTAATCGAGTTGGCTTGACGAAGTACCGCCAGCTTTTTCGCTAACTCTTTAGTGTCCCATTCCGCAATTTCCTTGCAATCAATGATAACACTACCACCATCCCGCTCCGTTAAGCGCGAAGCCATAGATAACAGCGTACTCTTTCCCGCGCCATTCGGGCCAATAATCGATGTTACCTTGCCCTTTTCAAACTGAGTATTGGCCTCATCAACCACTTTATTTGAACCGAAGGCCTTCGTTAATTTGTCTATCACTATCATATTTATACAACTTTGTTTTTCAGTAGTAGGTATAAGAAATACGCACCACCAATAAAGTTAATAACGACACTCAACGTCGTCTCAAAACTGAATACGTTCTCGATAATCCATTGCCCAGCCAGTAACGAGCTGATGGAGAGAAACGAACAACCAACCAGTAGCGTTTTGTGTTGGTAACTTCGGAACATTTCTCGGCTTAAGTTGGTCACCAGCAAACCAAAGAACATAATTGGTCCCACTAGAGCCGTAGAAATAGCAATCAGAACCGCCGAGATAATGAATACATTTCGCGTCACCTTAGGTACGTCGACGCCCAAACTTTTCGCATTGTCTTGGTCGAGCCAAAACACGTCTAAAGTGCGATGCATACTAAATAGCAACCAACATGCAAACATCAAAGCTGGCGCACTAAAGTAAACCAAATTCACTTTGACATTATTAAAGCTGGCGTAAAGTTTCGATTGAACGATTGCAAACGTATTTGGATCCATCAGCAAAGAGAAAAATGACGCCGCATTAGAAAATAGCTGACCAAAGATCAAGCCGACCAATAGCAACGTAATCAAGTTCTTGCTTCCTTTAGAAAAGTAAAAACCAAACAACAATAACGAAAACGACACCATTACAATTACGGCAATCGTGAAATTGACGTACAAGTTAAGAACTAAAGTACTCAAACCACCAAAAATCAGCACGATCAAAATTTGCGTCAACACATACAACGCATCAAACCCCATGATACTTGGCGTTAAAATTTGGTTGTGCGTAATGGTTTGAAATACAAGTGAAGACTGAGCAATAGCCACACCCGCTAGCACTATCGCCAATACTTTAGGAACTCTACGAGATAAAAAATACTGGTAGTTGTCAGCCGTTAGCCCAATACCAATAAACAAACATGCAAAAAGTACCGCAATGCCACCTAGCAGCAGGATTTTCGTTGAATCACGCATGTTGCTTACCTCGCAACAACATCGCGATGAATACCACGCCACCCAATATGCTGATCACGATAGAGATTGGCATTTCATGAGGGAAGATAATCAAACGACTCACCAAGTCGCAACACAGCACTAAAGTCGCCCCATACATGGCCGTAAGCGGGATGTTCTTTTTGAGGTTATCACCATAAAAGTGACTAACGAGATTTGGTACAATCAGACCCAGGAATGGCAGTTGCCCAACAATCATCACGACACTTGCCGACATGATGGACACCAACAGCACACCAATCGTGACAACCTGCTGATAATTTAACCCCAAGTTAACCGCGAAATCTTTTCCGATACCCACGGCTGAAATCCGTGCGGCAAAAAGATAGCTGAGAATAGCCATTGGTACCGCGATGTACAGTAGCTCAAAGTCACCACGTAAGATGTTGGCAAAATTCGCTACCGTCCAAGCGTTTAGACTTTGTAACGCATCGTATTTGTAAGCAATAAATGTAGTCATGGATTGGATGACATTGCCGAAAATAATTCCGACAAGTGGCACAAAGACCACACTCTTAAATTGAATGCGTTGAATAAAGAAAATAAATGCTAGCGTCCCGAACACCGAGATACCAAAGACAAGCCATAGGTGATTGTCGTTTCCAAAGAAAACCACGCTCAGTACGTAGCCCAGCATGGCACATTCGATCGTACCGGTTGTAGAAGGTGCAGCAAATCGGTTCTGGCTGATTTGCTGCATAATAAGGCCTGCAATACTTAAGCCTGCACCAGCAAGCAGTATGGCGAATAAACGTGGTATACGGCTGGTAAAGAAAAGCTCTAATGCTTTCTCATCACCCGAAAAGAGTTGTTGGGGCGTCATGTTTGCCACCCCAACAAATAACGAAACCGTGCTTAAAACCACAAGGGTTAGCAATAACTTTTTCAAAGTTAACCTCTGCTATCTTGGATTACAGTTCAACGGTTTGCTTGATCTCACTGACCATTTTTTCTGTTGCAGTCACACCAGACATCGACAAGTACCACGCGTCCACGTCTAAATAAGTGATTTTGTGATTCTTATATGCGGCGGTTGCTTTGACTAAGTCGTTATCCATGGACTTACGAATATCGTTATCTGGCGTGCCTTTCAGCGAATTGCGGTCAACTACGAGTATATTTTTCGGGTTAGCTTCACGAATAAATTCATAAGAAATAACATCTCCGTGAGTGCCCGTTTTCACGTGTTCAACCGTTTCCAAGAAACCGAAATCGTTATAAATCACACCAAATCGCGATTGAGCTCCAAACGCACTGATGTTGTCACCCATGCTTAAAATCGTTAACGCATCATTGTTATTTGATTGGTTGTAGTCACGGATTGCTTTGAATTGAGCATCTAGCGCTTCAATTTTCTGCTCTACTTTTTCTTCGATATCGAAGATTTTACCAATATTGCGCCACTGTGCTTGCGTACCTTCCCAATAACCTTGATTTTCTTTCGCAGCAAAAACGACCGTAGGAGCAATTTCACTCAGCTCTTCATATTTCGCAGACGCTCGCGGACCAACCAATATCAAATCCGGTTTTTGCATGTAAATGGTTTCAAAGTCAGGTTCAAACAAACTACCCGCAGAGGTGTAGTTATCTTTGCTGTATTTTGAAAGGTAGCTAGGCAGATTAGAAGAGTTAGAGACTGCAACAGGATCGATACCAAAGTTGTCCAGCGCATCTAGCGGTCCAAAGCCAATCACAACCACGCGTTCTGGTGACTGCTCTAGCTCGGTTTGACCCATGTAATGGTCAATCACAACCTTAGCAGCGAAAGAAGGAGAAACAGTAAATAGCGACAACATAGCCGCACCGACGAATTTTTTCATTTTGTTAAGCCTTAATGAGATCTATTATCATGCGCGTTCGCAATATAACGTTACTCTTTACTGCATTCAACAAAATTTAAGGTACTTTACATTAGTCACGCTTATTCGAGCTTCAACTATATCAAAGACTTATAAAAACCATTCATTGCAATATCTAGGTGTATCATTCATGCGCTTCGATAAATGCTTTAAGTGCAAGCTCATCAATAATCTCCAACCCGTTTTCCGTTTTTGCAATCAATCCCTTTTCAATCAAATCTTTAACTGCACGTCGATAAACACGACCAGAAGTACCAAATCGCTCAGCTTCTTGATTTACTTTGTCAAAGCCACCGAGCAATGTGTTGGTTTGATTACGGACGAAAAGATCATACGCAATATTATAAGTAATGGGATGCAATAACCGATTGGTATAGATATCCATAGAATCTTGATAATCTTCGGCCAACGCTGAAGCAAAGAACACCATCATTTCTGGATGCTTTTGTAGCGCTTCAGTTAGTTTTTGGATGCAGATGACATCAACCTGCATGTGCTCATCTGCAATCACATTCCATTGGCAAGGAGTCTGAGTGAAGTACTCCATTTCACCATAGATATGGTAGTCGCAGTTTGCCTCTCCTAATTGAAAGCGTCGCCCATTCGCGGCCAATATACTCATTGACACTCGACCTACCGGCACAACATATAAGTACTGAAGTTGCTCACCTTGGCGGAGAATTTCTTCCCCAGCATCAAAGTAACGCGTACTAATTTGACACTGATAGATCATCTCACGAAAGGCAACGCTCTTTTTTTCAAGGTATGTTTTGAAGCGGCCAGTTGGATACGGGCTGATTTTCATTCTCTGCTCTCTCAGAAAAGTTACTGATAACTATCTCAGGTGGATTGTACCCCGTAACACCAAATAAAAAAGCGACAGTGGCCTGTCGCTTTACATTCATTGATTTATAAGAGTTACTGAAGTTAGTAGGGACTACCTCTGAGCGATCAGCGCTTCTAACGCCGTCATTGCAGCAAGCTTCTCACCTTGCATCATTACTTTCGCTTCATCAACGTACTGGCCAACCCCTTCTTTCACATCTTGTTGGTACAAAACGACGTTATTTAAGATCGAAGCTACATGAAGGCCACGTAACCGGCCAACGGCCAACAGAGCTGAGGTTTCCATGTCTGCACCTAGAATACCTTTCTTGTTCCAGTACTGACAAATGGCCTCTTCGTCATCGGTATAGAAACTGTCGTGAGAACGTACCACACCGAAATGATAACGCGCCTCTTGTACTGACAGGTAACGCTCAACTTCCTTTAATAAGGAAAAGCTTGCGTACGCCGGATAAGCCGAATCCACATACGCTTTGGAGCCGCCTTCATCTCTTACCGCACCTTCAGCAATGATTAGCTCGCCAAGCTGAATACCAGATTGCATCGCACCTGCCGATCCGACACGTACTACATGAGTTACGCCGCACTGTTTTAGCTCTTCAACTGCGATGATCATCGATGGGGCGCCGATGCCTGTGCTGCATACTGAAACAGGCTGGTCCTTGTATTTGCCAGTAAAAACACGGTACTCGCGATTTTCCGAGATCATTTCTGCATCATCCAATAATACGGCAATACGATTAGCTCGGTCTGGCTCACCACATACAATGACGAGAGGAGCGACTTGTGTTTCATCAACACCAATATGAGGTTGTTTCGCCATTTTTCGTTCCTTAAGCTGCAGCTTGAGCTAAGGTTTTATCGCCATTGCGCTTGGCGCTACGGGCCCATTCACGCGTACCATTGGCAGCAATGAACATCAAAATCGCATACTGAACAGACATCGCATAAACACCCTGTGTCCCGTAGATGCCAACACTGATGATGTTAATCACAACCCAAAGAATCCAGTTTTCCACATATTTACGTGTCATCAGAATTTGTGCAACAACAGAAAGTACTGTCATGGTTGCATCCCAAAACGGGAACGCATCAGGTTCAAGTACCGGATCAGCCAAACCTGCACCAAAGAGATTCAAGCTATCAACAGCAATGTTTGCTAATGCAAAGAAAAAAGGGTCGATGTAGATGGTTAACAACGCGATAGACACAACGCTAATAGAAGCAGTGGCGATGAGTTTCTGTTTGTTTAACCAGCGTACTTCCAGCGTTTCACCTTCCGCGTTTGGACGAGTCCACGCATACCAACCGTAAATGTTCGCACAGAAGAAAAACAGTTGAAGAAGTAATAATCCGTATAACTGAATTTGGAAAAAGATAACGGCAAAAAGAGTGACATTCAGCAAACCGAATAAGTAGTTGATGGTTTTTTCTTGGCTAGCAAACCAAATGCAAAGCAATCCAAAAACCGTACCGAAAGCTTCGATCCAACTCATTGCGTAACCGCCGCCAATTGGAATGTTAACCAGGGTGTTGTTTATATCGAGTAAGGCAAGTAGGTCCATGTCGATGTCCTTTATTATTTTGTTTGGGAATATGCCTATATTAGGGCGTGACACCTAACAAAAAGGAGGACATTTGTCCCCCTCTTGATGCACTCGATCATAATTCAGTTCAATATTTGCTTGAAAGCAATAAATGACTCAATTGAACCGCTTGGAAATTAACACGCCTAAGAATCCAAACCTAAATAGCGCTTTTTGAATGCGGAAGCTGATGCAAATAAAGCTGACGCCAAAAGTGTAATAACAAACCCAATTGCGTACTCGAATGCTTCATTCACCAAAAGCTGATAACAGCTCATAAAAAAAATCAGTATGACCGCAATAACATTAACTCGGTGAAACCAAGGATGCTTTACGGAGAACTTAGCGTAACCTTTTGATAACATTTAACTAATCCGCCAGACAACAATTAATATTTTTATTTATAATCAATGGTGATAGTAAGGCTTTATAGTATAAAGAGAAACGACTTTTTTGATTTTTTAGCTCAACATCACAGGTCATCTAGTGCTGCTTGACTTTAATATCTTGACACTTTTTCGTTCAACTAAGGTAGGTTCTAATTGCACGACTTGCGCTTCTGTTGATTTATCATCCAATTTTCGGACAAGCGTTTCCACGGCAGCTTGCCCAAGACGGTATTTAGGCTGGTGAATTGTGGTGAGTGATGGCGACATGAACTTCGCGATATGTATGTCATCGTAACCGATGATTGAAATCTGTTCCGGGACTTTAATATTGAGCTCATTTGCGGCGTTAATCACACCCATCGCCATCATATCATTGGAAACGAAAATCGAGCTGGGTAAGGTGCCTCGCTGCGCCATTTTCATAAATGCTTGGTATCCGCCTTCACATTCGAAGTCCGATTCAATGATCCAGTTGGCATTAAATTCCAAGCCTGCTTCGTTCATCGCACGTTTGTAACCTTCGTATCGCATTTGTGCTTGGTGTTTAATCAAAGGGCCGGTGATACATCCTATTTCTGTGTGGCCGCAATCAATCAGGTATTTCGCCGCTAGGTAACCGCCACGAAGCGAGTTATCTTGAATTTTGTCGCTCGTAAACAGCATCGGCCCCCAATCCATCACCACGACAGGGATATCAGGATAACGCTCAAATACATCGATACGCTCCCCTTCTAGCGAGGAGCACATCAAGATCAAACCATCGACACGCTTTTGCAAAAGCGTATTAATGGATTGGCGCATGCGTTCATTATCACCTTCTGTGTTACATAGAATGAGACTATAGCCTTTGTGATAGCAACTGCGTTCGACGCCTTTTACGACTTCGCCAAAGAATGGGTTGGTTGAAGTGGTCACTAGCATACCAATGGTTTTGGTGCGATTGACTTTGAGGCTTCGCGCCAAAGCAGATGGCGCATAGTAGTTGAGTTCTTTTGCGGCATTATTGACGCGTTCGGAGATCTCTTCACTCACAAAACGCGTCTTGTTAATAACATGGCTCACTGTTGAAGTGGAAACCCCTGCCAGTTTTGCGATGTCTTTCATCGTCGCCATGTTATTACTCCTAATTAATGAGGCGTTTAGGCCCTATTGTGCTGCGAGAAACGCGTCCACCTCTTCGCGAGTTGGGATCGACGTCTGCGCGCCAAAGCGGGTCACAGAAATTGCAGCCGCCGCATGTGCAAACTTAATTGCTGATTCTAAAGGTAAATCCTCTAACAGGCCAGTGACGAATGCTCCATTAAACGTATCCCCTGCTGCGGTAGTATCAGTCGCGTCAACACGGAACCCCGGGATGAGCTCACCTCTACCATTTTGACTTAACCAAACACCCTTCGCACCGAGAGTGATCATGACAATTTCGATACCTTTGCTATGAAGCACATTCGCCGCTTCTTGCGCGCTGTCTTTATCAGTTACCGTTACCCCCGTCAACACTTCAGCTTCGGTTTCATTTGGTGTAATGACATCAATACAAGCAAGCAGTTCGTCTGACAGTTCACGAGCAGGGGCAGGGTTTAAAATGACGTTAGTTTTTGCATCTTTCGCCACTCGCGCGGCTTTCTCAATGCCGCACATCGGCGTTTCCAATTGCATCAGCAGATAATCCGCTTGGCGAATGCGTTCTAAATCTGGCTCAATCGCTTCTGCTGTCAATTTGGCATTCGCTTCTGCTGAAATACAAATGCTGTTTTCACCACTATCCGACACTTGAATCATCGCAATGCCAGTTGGGCAGTTTGGTTGCATCTTCACACCGGTGATGTCGATGCCGTCCATATTGAAGTTTTCACGAATATTGATGCCGAACGAGTCATCGCCTACACAAGCAATAAAGCCAATATCAGCCTTGAGTCGAGCTGCAGCAACAGCTTGGTTGGCACCTTTGCCACCTGGGATAACTTGATAGTTGCGACCATGTAGCGTTTCGCCAGGGCGAGGGAAAGAAGGCACTTGAAGAACATGGTCAGCGTTTACACTACCTAACACCACTAACTTATTCATACGGTTATCCTCGGTTCTGAATGAACCCTTTTTTTGAAAAACTATTTTGGAAAATACATTAGATGACTTTAACTTCTCTTCTTAACGAAGGAGTCATGATAAAAAGCCAAAGGCATCTATACCCTGCATTTTTAAGTCACTTGGGTATGTTTGCCCTCTCCTCATAAACGACAGATATAAACGGAGGAGAGAGCAAAAATTAGGACGCTTTATTGAACGTCAAACTTATTTAGTCACTACTTTTAGTGGTACCGGAATGTATGCTTCTACTTTTTCACCTTTCAAGACTTTGTCAGCCGTTTCGACACCCAAAGCACCGATAAGATCTGGCTGCTGCGCGATGGTTGCTGCTAGTTTGCCACGGTTAACTGCCGCAATGCCGTCTTCCGTGCCATCAAAACCAACGATAACGACGTCTTTGCCAGATGCTTGAACGGCGCGAAGTGCCCCTAGCGCCATCTCATCATTCTGTGCGAATACCGCCTGTACATCAGGGTTAGCCGCGAGTAGGTTTTCCATCACGTTTAGGCCTTTAGTACGGTCAAAGTCTGCTGGCTGGCTGGCAAGAAGATCCATATCGCTCCCCTTCACGGCATTCATGAAACCTTCACCACGCTCGCGCGCCGCCGATGTGCCCGCAATACCTTCAAGCTGAATTACTTTTGCTTTTTCGCCAACTTTTTCCATGATGTAGTGGCCTGCCATTTCACCACCGATCACGTTGTCGGACGCGATGTGACTCACGACTTCACCACGGCTTGCGCCACGGTCTAGTGTCAATACAGGGATCTTAGAACGGTTCGCCATACGAATCGCATTAGACACAGCATCAGAATCCGTTGGGTTGATAAGAATAGCTTTTACGCCGCGAATACTTAAATCCTCGATGTTCGACAGTTCTTTGCTCGGGTCATTTTGCGAGTCCAGTACAATTAAGTCGTACCCCAATTCTTTCGCTTTAGCTTCCGCACCGTCTTTCATCGTTACGAAGAACGGGTTGTTTAGCGTCGAAACCACAATCGCCATCGTATCTTGGGCTTGTGCCGCTACTGATACAGTGGAAGAAAGAAGTGCAGCAGAGATAAGAGTTGCAAGTTTTTTCATCGTTCTAGTCCTTTGTGTAGGGTGAGCCAGCACACGCCCACTGGCTCGGTTTGTATTCAGGATTTAATGGTTATGGATTATTTGTTTTTGTTGTCTACCAGTACTGCGAGCAAGATAACCACTGCTTTGGCAATCATTTGGTAGTAAGAGGAAACGTCTAGTAGGTTAAGAGCGTTGTTCAAGAAACCGATGATCAGCGCACCAATCAAGGTACCCATGATACGGCCTTTACCGCCCATCAAGCTGGTACCGCCAAGTACAACCGCAGCAATCGCATCTAACTCGTAACCCATACCTGCAGTTGGCTGAGCGGAAGATAGACGAGAAGTTACGATGATACCTGCAAGCGCTGCCAGCATACCGCAGATGGCGTACACACCAATCTTCACTCGGTCTACATTGATACCAGATAGACGAGTCGCTGATTCGTTGCCACCTAGTGCATAAACGTAGCGACCAAAGCGAGTGTGGTTAAGTAAGTACCAAGCCGCTGCGAACACAACCACCATCAACCAAACAGGTACTGGAATACCTAGCGCGTAGCCGGTACCAAACCATGCAAACGCATCAGCTGTGTCAGTAAAACCTGTCGAGATTGGACGACCTTCGGTGTACACCATAGTCACACCGCGTAGTAACGTCATGGTAACCAGCGTAGCGATAAAGGCCTGTACTTTGCCCTTCGCAATGATGATGCCGCTAATTGCACCTAACGCTGCACCTGCGACTAAAGCGGTCGGAACCGCCACCAGCACCGGGACTTCAAGCGCAATCATGCTTGCCGCAAAGGCACCACATAACGCCAGTACGGAACCAACACTCAAGTCGATGCCTGCGGTTAAAATAACCAGTGTCATACCTACCGCGATAATGGCATTCACTGAGGTTTGACGAAGAATGTTGAGAATATTGTCGACCGTAAAGAAGTTCGGGTTCAAAAATGACACAACAACAATCAAAAAAATCAGTGCTATCAGTGATTTCTGTTCAATCAACCACTCTTTTGTGAACAGCTTCTTGTTGCTAGCTTCGGTTGGTTTGCTCATGGTATTAGTACTCATGCTGCTTCCTCATTGATCTTTTTGCCTACGGCACAGGCGAGTAATTTTTCTTGATCGGCGTCTTTCGCATCGAATTCGCCAGTAATACGACCTTCATGCATAACCAGAATGCGGTCACTCATACCCAGCACTTCTGGCATCTCGGAAGACACCAAGATGATGCTCATGCCTTCGGCTTTGAACTTGTTGATGAGTTGATAAATTTCTTTTTTCGCACCGACATCGACGCCACGTGTTGGCTCATCGAGAATCAGAACTTTAGGTTTGGTCATTAACCCTTTCGCGATCGCCACTTTTTGTTGGTTACCGCCGGATAAGTTACCAATGATTTGGTCGCGCGTAGGGGTTTTGATATTAAATAGCTTGATAAAATCTTCCACGGCAATCACTTCGTCGCTATGTTGGATTTGGAAGCCTTTAGTCAAATGATTGAGAGAACAAAGTGACATATTCTCCTTAACCGAGAGACCTAACACCAAGCCATCGCCTTTGCGATCTTCAGAGATGTAAGCGATGCCATTTGCTAAGCCATCTTGTGGGCTAACCGGGTTAATGGTTTTGTTATCGAGGTTGATAACACCATGCTCACTTGGCAACGCGCCGTAAATCACTTTCATCAGTTCGGTGCGGCCTGCCCCCATCAAACCAGAAATACCCAATATCTCACCGCGTTTCAGCGTGAAGCTCACATCGTGAACGCCAGAGCCAGTCAGGCCAATCACTTCAAGGCAAGTTTCGCCATGTCGCACATCAATACGTGGGTATTGCTCTTCTAACTTACGACCAACCATCATTTCGATCAGGCCGTCTTCATCAGTGTCTGCTACTTTGCATTCACCGATAAATTTACCATCACGAAGCACGGTAATGTCGTCACAGATTTCAAAGATTTCTTTAAGACGGTGTGAGATGTAAACGATGCCGCAGCCCTGCTCTCGAAGCTCGTTGATCACTTTAAATAGTGACTCCGTCTCGGTATCGGTCAGCGCGTCGGTTGGCTCATCCATAATGATGACTTTCGATTCAAACGAAAGCGCTTTCGCAATCTCCACCATTTGTTGCTCACCAAGGCTCAAATCACCAAGCAACGTTTTTGATGAATGTTTAACGTTAAGGCGTTGAAGCAACTTGTCTGCTTCTTCATACATCTTGCCCCACTGAATACGCCCCATCGTGCCGGTAAATTCACGACCTAGATAGATGTTTTCAGCAATCGTCAGTTCAGGGATCAAGTTCAATTCTTGGTGAATGATGCTGATGCCCGCTTCCTGTGAGTCACGCGGCCCTTTAAACGCGGCAGGTTGGCCTTGATATTGGATGCTACCCGCATCCATGTGATAGATGCCAGTCAGCACCTTCATCAATGTTGACTTGCCTGCTCCATTTTCTCCCATGAGCGCCATGACACGGCCTGGGTAAACATTCAGGCTCGCTTTGTCCAGTGCTTTTACGCCCGGGAACGCTTTCTCAATGTCGCTCAGTTGTAGAATGGCTTGAGTCATAATCTGTCCTCAATATCTCTGGCTTAAAAAACCACGCCCGCTTGAAAGATAACGTTCGCGTATGGCGAGCATTCGCCAGTTCGAACGACAGCGCGGCTTTGTGCCGTGCGTGCTTTAAATGCTTCATGTGACACGTAGCTGATCTCGATAGATTTACCCGTTTCTTCGCTCTCTTTGCTCAGTTCGTTAAGCAATGCTTGATGCAAAACAGGGCTTACATCAGAAAACTCTTCCGCAATGATGACCCCTTCGATTTGCGACTCAGATAGAATCACGCGAACAGTATCAAGAAAACTTGGTACGCCATGCGTTAGCGCCAAATCAATTCGCTGTGCATGCTCAGGGATTGGCAGGCCAGCGTCACATATCGTGATCTCATCGGTGTGGCCTAGCGTCGCCACCAAGTAAGAAATATCTGAGTTAATTAGGGTACTTTTTTTCATCTCATCGACCTTTCGGTTACACGTTCATACAACCATGAGCGCCTGTTTTAAAGTGTTTTCGTTATTAACAGAAAACTCATCGAAACGTTTCGATGAAATAATAATTCGTTGTGGTAATTTGACCAGAGTGAGATCGATAAGGTGTGAGAATGATCCGTAATTAACGGGTCATCGAATAGTAAAAAGGTACATGAGTCACACTTTGCCATCGAAACGTTTCGATGGCTAGTTTAATCTACACTTGAAGTGAGGTTTTTAAAGACAGTTGAAAAAGAGATACGTCCCATTACTGAGAAACACTCTAGTGAATGAGATGGAAACCTTACACATCATCACAGTTCTTGGATGGTTGTCTGATTTTGGAGAACGCTCACCTTACAATCTGGTTACAATTTGCAAAACACATCATCCGTTCAGTACCTTATGTGGTATGCGACGTTTGTAGGGACACAAACGGAAACACAAAACCATAATGAAGTTAAGCAATCGAGTCATCTTGCTTGTCGCGCCAGTGATCTTATTAAGCGCGCTGGTATCAAGTTATATTATTTACAGCATTCAAAAAGTAACGCTCATCAAGCGAGAAGACAGCTATATCCAATTGCAAATGGAAAAGCTCGCTGGGCAGTTCCGACAAGCCAACATATTCCTCAATAGTTATGCATACACATTAAGAAAAAGTGATGTATTGCAAGACTACTTGGTGAATCATAGCAATCCGTATCGTGAGCGCGTGTTATTTAACCGACTCGATGAAACCGCAGATGTGTTAAGCCATGGCTATACAGGCGATGCAAGCATGGCGATTCTCGACGGGAAACAAAACCTTCTTTATTACACAGAAAATAAATACTACGAATCTTCAGGTGTAGTCGACCCTAAGGTATTGGATTACATCTCGCGAAGCTTTAGTACGAGAGAAGCGTTTAACCATACTGGCTTTATTTACAATTCCAGCGGGCAAAGTATTCTTCTGCAATACGAACTGATCGACAAACGAACAGGGACACAACCTCTAAGTTTTGATCCGCAAAATGTCTTTTTCGTGGTGGTATCGGTATCGCTCGAAGCCTTCAATGAGATCAAGCACGAAATCGAGTTCGACACGCATAGCGTGATAACTTTTGCCGACAAGCCTATTTATCTCGATATTCCTCTCGCTCAGACGATTGAATTATTGCCACACTTTTATGCGGTACTCTCCCCCGCTGAATATTTGATGTGGAATAAAGTCGATAAAGTGTGGCTAGAACTGGCCCTTTCCTTTGGTGTGGCGGCGTTTTGCACCATCACCTTAATTGTTTTGGTTTTGTATCGTTATGTATTACACCCCGTTTCTCGCCTCGATAAACAGCTACAAGAGCTGGAAACAAATCAACGCGGCAACATTGAAAAGCTAGAAACAAACGATGAAATAGGACGCTTATCCTCACGCTTTTTTGATATGTATGAAGAGCTCAACGTCATATATAAGAAGACAAAACGCCTGGCTGAAACGGATCACCTAACGCAACTCGCTAATCGCCATCGTTTCCATGAACTTGCAACTCGTGAACTCGTCTCCCCTTCGCAGCATTTGTGGGTCATTTATGTCGATCTCGATAACTTTAAGTACGTTAATGACAAATACGGGCATGAACTGGGAGACAACTTATTAAAGGTGTTTTCATCACACATCAAAAATGTCTGTCAAAAATTCTCGCACGACTACGATAGTCCCTGTTTTGCAGCAAGATTGTCTGGTGACGAATTTGCTATTTTATTGAGCTCAAATCAGGAAGCACAACGCCTACCCGACTTGCTGGCCTCAGAGTTGCTAAAACCGATTAGCAATCTCAGTCCACCTTGGAGTAATTCATTCCCCGTGACTGCAAGCGTAGGTATCGCTCAGTACCCTCAAGACGGTACAGACGTCGCGAAATTACTCTCCAGTGCCGATGCGGCAATGTATCAAGCCAAACGAGCCGGGAAAAACCAGTACGCTTATTACTCAGCTGCTCTCAATGTTGAGTCTCAAAGACGCAGTCAGCTTGAGCGAGCGCTCAGAAAAAGCAACGTGGAAGAAGAGTTCCATCTCGTTTTTCAACCCTATATGAATAATCGGGACAACGAGATTGAAGGACTAGAGGTATTATTGCGCTGGGAAGCGGAAGGCATTGGTCCCGTGCCTCCGAAAGAGTTTATCCCAATCGCGGAACAGGCGGGCTTATTTGATAAAATTGATCGCTGGGTTTTCGCCAACGCTACAGCGGAATATCACCAATTAAGAAATATTTTTGGCAAAGACATTGTCCTTTCGATCAACCTCTCTTCAGCAGAACTTAACTCCATCGAAATGGCGAATTATATTCATGACCAAGCAAGCAAAAACGGTGTGAAGCCAGAATGTATTGAGTTAGAAATAACAGAAACCTTTGCCGCAGAACAACAAGGTACAGCATTACTTGATGAGCTGTCGAAGCGTGGCTATCGTCTCGCCATTGATGACTTTGGCTCTGGCTATACATCGCTGACTCAACTTGTTCAATATCCAGTTCAAAAGATCAAGTTTGACCGAGAGTTCCTCGTTACATTGATGAAAACCAACAACGGTCATGTGATCAAACCCATCATCGATCTATGCCACGCTCAAAATAAAACGGTCACCGCAGAAGGTATTGAGCACAATGTGATGCATGAATGGTTATCGTCCTACCGCTGTGACTATATGCAAGGCTATTTATTTGGTAAGCCAATGAGTAAGGAACAACTGAATTTGTGGTGGCAATCCGCAAATGACGATAGCCGCTTCGATGGTTCCATAGTAGGTTCAATTACTGTTCAAGGGACATCTTATTAAAGATTAAGTACAGAAGCCATGTATGTGGCTGCTGTACTTATATAATATAGAAACAAGACTTTACCCTTAGTTTCAATAATATAAGCAACCACATAAGTTCGTACGTTAATTTTTGGTATTATTATTTTTCGATGAAATCTCTCAGTTATTTAAATATTTAATCAAAACGATAGAATTAATTTTTGGTAAGTTTAGTTCAGATTTTATGTATTTAATTGAAAACATGAGGAAATAAGTAAAAGCTGACAAAACTTACTTTTGTACTGCTAATCACCGGCTTAGATGATTCGTGTAGAAGCTCATGTGTCAGCCTCGCTTAGCTTTATCACTTGTGAACAGGAAATGCCCTTCTTCTCGGTATTTCTCTACCTTTCTTATCCATCTTGTTGTTTACCCACTCACTTAAAATGCACTAACACACATAACGAGTTGACGTTACGATTTGTTACGAGTCAAATCACAAATCTAAACGCAGGCTGAATAGACGCACAAAAGACAAACACATTGAAATAAAAAGAGTTTCTAATCTAGAAAAAATAAAACGTCGTTTTTATAAATTCGCCATCTCACAAATATCCTTAAACACAGTTTTATTAATTACGCATATCAGATATTATTTATGCCGAAGTTTATCGAAACAATCGATTAACTTCATAATTTATTTGAGTTTCAAACAGTTAGTTTTTAACTTGAAAACTTATCGTTAACCCAATATTAAGTACCTAAGCGTACAATAAGAAACATTGGGAATAGAATTATATTGATGTGCATGTTGTTTTAACGAATGCATGAAGCAATCGGTAAATTTGTAACACCATAGAGTTTTATTTAGCCAAGATGAAAAATTTAATTTTATTATTTATATGGACATTTCTGTCTGCCTCTCCTTTTGCCTTTGCAAAACAAGCAGATAACGAAGTCAAAAGTCACATACCACAGAATCAAATTGAACAAGTGTTCAAACAAGCAAAGTTAGATGGCGTAGTAGACTTTAAATTGTTTCGTGACGCTTACATCGCGTACCAAAAAACACCTGATAGAAAGAAATCAGTACTAACCATCATCGACTATAGTAAACCATCGACTGAAAAACGCTTTTATGTGGTTGATTTAGATAAAAAGAAGCTTATCTACAATACTTATGTTTCTCACGGTGTGAACAGTGGAAAGAAAACAGCGACGCAATTTTCAAACGTGGTGAACTCGCGTAAAACATCGCTGGGTACGTTTTTGACTGACACCACCTACTACGGATCAAATGGTTATTCACTTCGATTAGATGGTCTAAGCTCAGGGTTGAACGATAAAGCTCGCGAGCGTTATATCGTGGTGCACGGTGCCGACTATGCTAACCCTTCTTTTATCAAGAAGAATGGTTACCTTGGGCGCAGTTGGGGTTGCCCTGCACTGCCAAAGAAGTTGTCTCGTGAGATCATTGACACCATAAAAGGCGGCAGTGTTATTTATGCAAGCGCATAACACGGTGCAAATTATGTGGGGAAGAATGCTCTATTTCTTCCCCAACAAATAATCGGATTGGCTCAAGCTTCCTTTTATCAAGATTCTCTTTACCTGTTTATCCAGTTTTCGCTTGCTTCAACGCTAAAATTATTTAGGTATTAGCTTATACCTAGATAACATCAGAAAACTCTGTTCATCCCTCTTCCATCTCGTTAGTATACGCTGAGTTGGTCAAACACCGATTTTCATTGTTATCATAGTGTCACTAAGATTCCGTAGTCATAGTGATAGTCTATGACGTTATATGTTTAGGGTTACTTCTTGCGTTATCTACACCGTATATTATTGATGCTTTCATTGTCCCTATTTTCAGGGTTCATCGTTGTCTCATATGCGCATACGTATCACCACACTAAACATTACACCTCTGAACGCTTGCTTAAACTTGCGCAACAAGACGATTTTGAACTAGCACACAGCGAATTCCATACATTTGCCTCTCCAAGTTCTTGGGGCTCAGAAGGTTATTATCTGCACATAAAGCGCGAGTTGTTAGCGCTGGTTTCCTGCCGTCGAACATCCGCCACTGATGGTGTTTTATCATCTGATTTTACTCCTGATTATTTTTTACTTGTTGCTTTCTCTTCCCCACCACTATTGGAATTGGCGAAACAAGCATCTCGCTTACCTCTTGATGGTTATGGCGGGCTGATGAGTAAACGCTCTCTCTATCGACTCTCAGGAAGAAAAGAAGCCAATTTGATGTACGTCTTTACTCATGGTCGCAACGCCTTCCCTGTTGTTTAACTTTTTATGACATACAGAGAACACGGAAATGTAACGATGAGAACCAATACGCTCATTGTTACTAGAACCAATTTGAGGTCCATATAATGACAAAATTCGCTACGACTATCGCACTAGCATTACTATTTGCAACGGGCTCTGCCTTCGCTAACACAGAAGCAAAGCCAGAAGAAATGAGCAATGAGACTCTGCTAGAGTGTGCCAACGTTTCTAATGCACGTATTGCGATTCCAGAACACAGAGCGATGTTCAGACACTACCTAATGTCTGAAAGAAACTATAGTTTCAGCCAGTTATCTTCTGCTGAGCTTGAATTTAAAGCAGCAGATAAGAATGAATCCGAAGTTGAAACTATCTACAAGTCTCAGTGTAAAGAGGTTGGCGAGTACCTATATAGCATTGGCTATTAAACTCGAAACCCTAACGACACTCAAAAAGAAAGGCGCATACATTGCGCCTTTCTTTTTACTGATAAAAACCAGCCGATTAGATGTCTAATCTGTATACAAGCTTAAAAGTGCAACTCAAAGTAAACTTACTGGGAAAACTCTGACACATCCTTGGATTTACAGAACGCTCGACGTGCTTTAACAAACAAGAAACTAAGTACCCCAATCACGAGTGTAATTATTGGGGCCGCCATTAATAGCATTGTGATCGTTTTGCTCATATTCTCTGGTAACAAGGGAAGCAATAAACCAAAACCGCATAATATCAGCGTCCATAAAATCGCACTCAGCCACGCAAAGTAATGGAATTTACTAATACCTTTCACTCGCAACCCCATCATTAATGGCAATAGGGAACGAACAACCGGAATAAACCGCGCACAAAAAAGTGCGATCAATCCATGTTTACTGAGTAATACGTCGACCTGTTCCAAACGCTTTTGAGGAACCGCGCTCACCCAGCCTTGAACCTTAGGTAAGCGATTTAGCCACTTGCCTTGTAAGTAAGCCGCCCAACTTCCTAGCCCCGCACTAACAGCTATTACCAACATAATCATAATGGGATCAAGGACGCCAACCGCCGCCAGCGTACCGGATAATACGACGACACTGTCGCATGGGAATGGCGCAGCAGGAATAAAACCACTTTCCAAAAAGATAAGCGCAGCAACAACAAAATAAACCAATCCTGCACCGCCTGGCGCCATTAACGCCGTGAAATCTTGATGCCAAAAGGCACTCAAGACCTGAATTATCGAATCAAACATAAACCGCTCCTAAGCATAACTAACCAAAAATTGTAAAAACATGGAATGTGTTAGTGAGCATGTATAAAGCGGTATATGAGATTCGATTCTTTCCTCGCACCGATTCTGTATTTAGAATGAGTAAAAATACTTTCAACACAACGACCTAAAGCTTCATTGCCGATGCGTTTTAGCGGCCCCATCGAGTGAAATGCCGAACGATGTGTCCACCATACTACAGCAAGCGTTTCAAAGCATTCGAGCTCTACATCGTCGTTCGAGCTCGTTTCCTTAGAATGGCTAACCCTCAATATATTCCGGCTGTTTAAACTCGGATAGTCTTGTTGTATTGGAGAGACAGGGTATTCTGAAAAGTGCTTCGACTTAGCGTCAACAGCAATATTCTGGTTATGAAATGAAAGAAAATTTGGGTATGAGTGCGCCATACTCATGCTCGGAGCCAACAAGCAGAAAAGTAGTCCGAGTAAAGCAATCAGAGTCGTACGCACAAAGGTAACCAAAACCAAAATAATAAGTTCTTTTAACCCTGTGCGTAACGATTGGCAATTAGTATTCTTAATCGTTAAGAATACTAATTATTTTTCACCGTAAGGGTAGTTTTCAAACATTTTCGCAATTTCTTCTTCAATCAGAGATTCTCTTTTCTCAGAGCTCATAGACTCAGACAGTTTCCTGCTTGAAACACCTTTCCACACAACCTGATTAGCCTTTGCATCAACAAGCTCTACCACCAGTTTGCCATACTTACGTTCTTTGTATCGTTCCGGGCTTGAAGTGATCACGCCAAAGCTATTCCAACCATAACCGAAACTCACCGAAGACCCAGAAGAGACAAGCTCGGACTCTTCGACGATATCATGATGAACGTAAAGGTCCCCACCACTATTCACTTTAATTAGGCCCTTGTCTTCAAGCTGTTCAGCCAATCCTTGTTCAATACGTCGACCATCAATACTCGTAGGGGCTTCTGCTTGGGCACCGAAATCAAACGTTCTGTAAGCTGAAAAATCGGCTTGCTTATCAACATCCGTCGTTACGGTTGTACAAGCAGACACGAGCATCATCACCGCCCCTAATATCAAACCTTTCCACATGTTAAATCTCCTTTGGTTAAGCTGACTGTTTCAGCGGAATTACGCTAGTGCTATACATACGCTTCAGCAGTAAAAAGTAATCATTTCAATATCTAGTCTTGACCATGAAACCTGACTGTTCAATAAACGCGATTAACCTTTACACTGACAATCTTTAATATCATCAATGCCTAAACGCTAGTAGACAGTGTGTTTACCCCCAATTAGCAGCCATCGATTTTAGAAGCGGAATCGCTGACCCTCCTGAAAAACAGAGACAATGAACACTTTAACACCAAGACGCTACTTTTTTAGGCACCTGACAAACAATTGATGAGAAAAGACTTTTCTTTTTCGTTCAGTGTGGCATATTAGCTGAGTCCTATCGATGCGCGGGCATCGTATAATGGCTATTACCTCAGCCTTCCAAGCTGATGATGCGGGTTCGATTCCCGCTGCCCGCTCCAATCTCTTTTATCTCAATCTACTCAAAAGAATCCGATGGCGGAGCAAATAGACAGCGCCAACGTTGTTTCCACGTTAAATTTGGTCGCGTTACGTCATAAAACATATCTTTCCATTCTGCAAACGTCACTCGAATGGGATTAAAACTGTTTACAGGTTTAGAAATTCCATACCTAACGGTTTCCACTTCTGGTTCAAACGTTCCAAACATCCGATCCCAGATAATCAACACTCCCGCGTAATTTTTGTCGATGTACTGACGGTTTATACCATGATGAACACGATGATGAGATGGCGTGTTAAATACCCACTCTAGCGGTCCAAGCGAGCGAATTGATTGAGTATGAACAAAAAACTGTAAGCCCAGATTAAACAGCACAACGAAGACGACCCACTTAGGATCAAAGCCAATAATCACCAAAGGCAACCAGAAAATCCACATCCCCGCTAACGGATACATCAAGCTTTGACGAAACGCGGTGCTGAAATTCATTCTCTCCGAGCTGTGATGGACCACGTGCGCAGCCCACATCCAACGAATACGGTGGCTAGCTCGATGAAACCAGTAATAGAAAAAATCTTGCAGGACGACAAGTAACAAAAACGCTGAAACGCTCATTTCGATATCAAACAATCGCCAATCAAACCACCACAAATATAACTGAGCAATCAGTAAACCCGTGAGTATGTCTGTCGCTTGGTGTAAGCCCGCAAGTACAAAATTACATACAACTTCCGGAATATAATACATCGCGCTTTCAGGTAAACGTCCCCTTCGTTGTCCAAACCAGTACTCTGCAACCATACATAAAAAGAAAACTGGCGCCAAAATCATCAGAAGTAATTCAGGGCGTTCCATCAACTGTGTCCAATCCATTGTGTTTCTACCATTTTGCATAGTGATCTTCAGTAAGACCTATGACTTCTTCTAACTGATGTTTGATACCATTCCCATCAACGATGTAGCCAGAGAAATAGCCGATATATTGACGAAAATTGCTTTTGAGAAACCAAAAGTTCTTCTTTTCTGAACGCAGATTTAAAGGCGTGAATACTAGGTCAATCCGTTTATCTTCCGACGTGATATGCCATCTTTGTCCTTCATCATTTCGTGAAAATTGAAACTGAACAGGCTGTAAAAAATGCCGTTCACCATTAATCCAGAATACATTTTCACAGTAGCCCGTTTCATTGACGCCTGCAGCTAAGTTCAGCCCCAACCGTCTGCCGCTTTCAAAGCAATTAATACTCGCCCACCGCCAACTTGTCTCCCGTCGCATGTACCCAGCGGAAAAGTCGTAACCAGCAGCCACTTCTGAAAGATCTTGTTCCTTTCCTAATATGAATAAATTGCCATCTACCGTTAACGCATTATGCTTCTGCGTATAAGTCCAACCCGCATAACCGGTTGGCGTACATAACATTAATGGCAAACTCATACTTTCTCGACGTAAGTAGAGATCAGCATTGACAGACTTTGTCACAAAGTGGACGTGCCAAATACCATTCTGAATAGAAAACTGAATACTTTTGTCAGCAAGATGGGCATGACTAGACCAACTGGAAGGCTGAGTTTGATAATCAATATTAAAAGGCTTTAACCACTGCTGCTCCACTAACTCATTATTTTGAATGTCAAACAGATAGCAAAAACCAGATGCTAAATACCTAATATCCGCAATCGCAACCCCAATCACGTAGTTAGGTGTGACCAAATTAACGAACTGAAACTGCTTATAATCACAGTAACGGCGCCACTTAGACGCTGGCTTATCCATCTCATCAAGGTAGGTAAACTTATCTAACTGTAAAGATGTGGGAATCCCATCAAGATGGCCAAACACTGGTAGACCGTCTTGCTGCATAAACGAGTCCAGAGTCTTAAGCTCATGCATATTTTTATCTTTTTCGAGTCAACACGCTCAGATGCTAACACTACGTTAACAAAAACAATTTGCGTGACAGCACAACAATATCGACTAATTTGGCTTCGGCTCGCTATATGTGAAACCGATCACTCAACTATCCACTCATGTCACTCACTTAATCTTCCTCATCAATACGAACAGAAGTTGGAAATTGAGCGTTCTAATCCGCAGGAAAGACCATTATAGCCATTGAGAATTGGTCAAAATCACTATTTAATGGGAATAAATTCATATAAACTGATTGCTTATTCATATCAAGGAAGAGATCTATGTCACACATACACGATACTATTGTTGCGTTGCAACACAGTAGCCCGGCTCAAAAAGAGTTTTACCAAGCCGTAGAAGAAGTATTAACTTCTCTCGCTCCAGTCATAGAAAGCAATAATAAATATAAAGAACAAGCGATTATCCAAAGAATCGTAGAACCAGAACGTCAAATCATGTTTCGAGTTCCTTGGGTCGATGACGCAGGGAATGTGCAAGTAAACAAAGGCTACCGCGTCGAGTTTAACTCCGCGTTAGGTCCATACAAAGGCGGACTGAGGTTCCATCATTCAGTGAACGCGAGCATCATAAAGTTCCTCGGCTTTGAACAGATTTTTAAAAACGCGCTTACTGGCCTTCCAATTGGTGGCGGAAAAGGCGGTTCAAATTTCGATCCTAAAGGAAAATCTGACGGTGAAATCATGCGATTTTGCCAATCATTTATGAACGAGTTATACCGCCACATTGGTCCTGTTACCGATGTTCCTGCTGGCGATATCGGCGTCGGTGCGCGTGAAATTGGTTATATGTTTGGTCAATATAAGCGATTGACGGGCCGCTACGAAGGGGTACTTACAGGCAAGAGCCTTCTTTGGGGGGGCTCACTTGTTAGGAAAGAAGCAACGGGATATGGAACCGTATATTTTGCGGAATGCATGCTCAATGACCGTAATGATTCACTCAAAGGCAAAACTTGCCTCGTTTCTGGCGCAGGTAACGTCGCTATCTATGCAATTGAAAAGCTATACCACATGGGAGCAACCCCAGTAACATGCAGCGATTCTAGAGGCACGATCTATCATGAGCACGGTATTGACCTGCAGCTCCTCAAGCAACTTAAAGAAGTGAAAAGAGCAAGTTTAGAAGAGTATTTAGACACTTACCCTGAAGCAGAGTATACGCCGTTGGGTGACTATCCTAATGAAGGGCATGCTGTATGGCGATATCAAGCTGACGCCGCATTCCCTTGCGCGACCCAAAATGAACTAACGTCAAACGATGCTCTTGCTCTTATCGATAATGGGTGTGTTTTGATTAGTGAAGGCGCAAACATGCCAACCACTCGTGATGCGGCCAATATCATCGTGGATTCCGAAATGGCTTATGGGCCAGCGAAAGCAGCCAATGCAGGCGGCGTTGCAACCAGTCAGCTTGAAATGGCACAAAATGCCAGCATGCAAAACTGGACCTTTGAGCAAGTCGATAGCCAGTTACAGACCATCATGAAAAACATCTTTATTAATGCAAACGAAACCAGTCGAGAGTTTGGTCAACCTGGTAATTTAGTTTTAGGCGCAAACATTGCCGGCTTTAGAAGAGTCGCTGATGCGATGATCGAGCAAGGCATCGTTTAGTTCACAATAGCCAGCAGCCTGACTGCTGGCTTAACACTATTCGGCGATACACTGCGCTTTGACAAAGAGCTTCATTTAATCTGCAATAAGCGTCGTCACTTCAGTTTTAACCGAATTGGCGATAAAACAATTCTCATGAGCCATGTGGTGCATTTTTTCTAATTGAGATCGTGTCGGTTGATTATCACCAGCAAATGTTATCTTAGGGTTTAGTGTTACCTTAGACACCCATTCTTTTCCATTTTCACCTTTTTTCAGCTCCCCTACTGCTTCATCTAGGTAGCGATCCACAACGTAACGTCGTTTCGCCGCAATAGAAAGAAAAACAAGCATGTGACAACTGGAAAGTGCCGCAACAAATGCTTCTTCCGGATCAACGTTTTCTTCTACAGATAATGGCAACGGCACTACGTGTGGAGATGGTGACGCAGGGACTTGCAACCCGCCATCAAACTTCCAAATGTGCGCCCGACTATACTGGTTATCACTGAATACTTCGTCAGCTTCGCGATGCCATTCGATTAAAGCGGAATGCTTACTCATTCTAACTCCCTGATTTTCTCATTGACGAATCAACACATCCATTCACGTCATAGTAAACCATAACGAAACAAGGTAAGGAACGTATGAACTCAGAGAGGTTACAAAATTTGTTGAGGATCGACGTTTTTTTTCTGTATGTCATCCAGAAGTCGATTAGCCTGATGGATGTTAACTTGTAATCGGTTGATTAGCATCTGTAACCGCTCAATTTCAGGAGTTTGCTTCGCTTTGAGCGTGTTTTCTAGCGCCTCCGTTTGTCCAGCTAAAATCGGCAAACCAAGGTTCAATGCCATACCTTTTGTTTTATGCAACGTATCTTCTAGAGACGCGAAATCTTCAGCCATAAAATAATCAATAAGTTCATCAACCGATGATTCAAAATCGACAATAATACTTTTTAGTAGCTCATCTATCGCTTCCGGCGCTTCTTGCAAAGAAATGAGCATCTCTGAACTGGATAACTCTTCTTCTGTCAGCCGTAACTTCTCTATTGGCTCGCGCTGCAACTGGAGAACGTTGTTGTCATTCGTTAATGGTAAATTCTCTTTTGGTTCGAGCCTCGCAGCAAACTGTTTAAGAGCGTCCGAAAAGCTCTCTTGCTGTAGCGGTTTTGTAAGCACATGATCCGCTCCGGCTTCAATAAAGCTATCATGCGCCTCACGAAATACATCTGCCGTATACGCAAAGAGTAATGTTTTGATACCTAACTCTTGTCGAATCACACGCGTCGCTTCAACACCATTCATCTCAGGCATGTGATTGTCCATCAGAATCAGGTCATATTCGTTATCTCTCGCCTTTTTAACCGCCACCAATCCGTTTTCAGCAACATCCACTTCATGTCCCAACTTTTCGCAAAACCCTTTCGCCACAATGGCGTTCACTCGGTTATCTTCAGCAAGCAATATCTGCAAATTGTGTGTTTTCTTGCGCGTTTTTGGTGGCTCTTGTGCCTTTGGAAGTTCGCATTCAACCCAAGGAATGGGCAGTTCGACGATGAATTGACTTCCGACGCCCTCCACACTTTTCAATGTAATCTTGCCATCCATCAAGCCAGTTAATTTTTTAACTATTGCCAAACCAAGCCCTGTGCCTCCAAATTTTCGGGTAGTTGAAGAATCGGCTTGCTCAAACGAATTGAAAACATGTTCTTGCTTGTCTAGCGCAATACCAATACCAGTATCGCTCACAATCATCACCAAGCACTGATTTACCTTATCAAGTTCCGTTCTGATTAACACATGCCCTTCACTGGTAAACTTCACCGCGTTGCCAGCAAGATTAAACAAAATCTGTCGTAAACGTGCGCAGTCTCCGGTAAATTCAATGTATTCAGGCACTTCATTTTCCACGATCAATTCGATATTTTTTTCATCGATGAGCGGTTTTATTGCGCTACACACAGGAGAAATGACTTGGTCTAAATTGAACTTAGCCTGCTCAAATTCCAGTTTGTTTTCTTCAACTTTGGAGAAATCCAAAATATCGTTGAGAATCGTCATCAAGTGTTGGCCAGAATCAAGAATGACTTTCACGTACTCTTTAGTCGTCGGCTCTTTGGTTTCCTCTGCAATCATTTGAGAAAGACCTAATACACCATTCATCGGCGTTCTTAATTCGTGACTCATTGCGGCGAGAAAACTTGATTTGGCTTTTGCCGCTCGCTCGGCTTTATTTCGCGCCTCCTCGATTTCGAGGTTCAATTGTTTCAAGTTGTACATTCGATATTGCGATTGATACAAGAATGCACTGACTAACAACATCACGGCAATAAAAACAAACAACCAAGTAAAACGCGCTTCACTTTGGGCAATATTGAGCAGCCGATGCTCCGCATCCTCGATAAAAACAAAGTATCCATGATCAAGCAGTTCATTCGTGAGTAGTTCTATCCTTTTATCGCTCGCTTGAAGCCGATCTAAGAAATTGGCTTCACTTTCACTCTCAACTACGTTTTGTGTCAAAAGCAGTTGGTTGAGAAACTCAAAATAGTGATGCCCACTCAACGTCTTTCCGGTATCTGTAGAAACATCTTGCTGATATAAGTTGAATAGCATTAATAACGCGTATTGATTCTCCACCTGTACGCCAATCAACATATCAAGCTTCAGAGTTGTATCAAGAACACGGTTTTTGAATAGGTTGAGCGTATCCTCAACTTTTTTATGATTGGGCGTCACAGGGAACCAAACTGACTCCCTTGATGAATTTAGCAATTCCTCGGCTGCGACTTCTATATCTACTAAAGATGTCGTCAGTTCATAATTCTTC
Source organism: Vibrio sp. E14 (assembly GCF_020515785.1). Taxonomy (NCBI): domain Bacteria; kingdom Pseudomonadati; phylum Pseudomonadota; class Gammaproteobacteria; order Vibrionales; family Vibrionaceae; genus Vibrio; species Vibrio sp. E14. The sequence continues at coordinate 590,665 of NZ_JAHPJI010000001.1, read as the reverse complement.
CTATCTTCAACCGCATATCGATTCACGATAACATCGCGCTCTTCAATCAACTTGTGCCCAATATCCGTCAACTCCGTGTGGAATTCTTGTGCACTTTTTGAATTCACATGTGACATGTACGCCAATACACAACACGTCAGCATGACAATAAAAAAGCAGATATTAACCAGTTTGAATTTACTCATTTTCCAACACCTCTAAAATCACGGGTCTGGGTGCTGTTAAAGACTGTAAGAACGCTTCAATATCAGCGACACTTTCATCGCTCATCGTAATTCCGAGCTGCGTTTTCGCCATAATCTGTATCGCCTCAGATAACTGGTCAACTCGTCCGTTATGAAAATAAGGGCTTGTTAGGGCGACATTACGTAAACTGGCGACTCTAAAATAGAATTGTTCTTCACTTTCCGTCGTAATCAGGTGCCGTCCCGAATCCTCTACTACTGGCTTATCTTTAAAATAGGCGAACCTTTGTATCATCGCTCCACCAATATTTTTGCCCTGATGACACTGTACGCAACCTGAAGACTGAAATGTTTTCCATCCCCTAATTTGCTGCTCACTGAGGACATGAGTGTAACCCAGTAAGTAGGCATCGAATGGTGCACCTGGAGTTTGGAGCCCTTCGACAAACTCCACAATGGCAGACTTAATATTGTTAATATTAATCGGTAGCTCACCATCACGACTAAATAGCGCTTGATAACGTTCGTTTCCTTTCACGTACTGCTCGATTGTTTGCCAGTTTGAGTCCATTTCTATTGGATTGTGGATTGGCCCATCAATCTGAGCCATCAAAGTGTTTTCGGTACCATCCCATAAAAAACGATAATTTAACGCTGCATTAAACACTGTGATGGAGTTTCGAGTTCCATCACCTTTCACTCCTGTAGAGACGGGGGTATTTTCAGCGCCATTGGTTTGCAAGTTGTGGCACGTCGCACAACTGACTCTACCGTTTGAAGATAGCTGAGGATCACGAAAGAGATGCCAGCCAATTCTCGCCAGCTTAATATCTACGACAGGGTCACCTTCTATCGGCTGAACTAACGAAATATCACCTAGCACCTTAGCATTTCTTGCGATTGTTGCTTGGCTCAAAATGAGTGCCACAACAACTAATGTGACTATGCTGAATTGCCTCATCAACTGCATACCTTACACTTGCCATTAGTATGAAGTTAGTTGCATTTTTAGGTTTTTTCCATTAATGGAAAACGGTTACCAGAACTGCACGCGGAGGGACTTTTATTTAAAGCTCAGATAAGGAGCAAATGACGAAGGCGAGTAACGAAGAATTGACTCGCTTCGTGGAGTTATGTGTGCATATTGAATTCTAGATTTAGCTTATAGAAGCCAACAACCTTTGAACCCAAGTAATCTCACCATAAGAGATGAGATCGAAGATAGTAAAGAAAATGGCACAGATAATGGCCAGTTTGACCAAGCGTTGAACAATAAACATCATAATTACCCATCATTTTTTCGCAGTTTACTATTACAAAAGAAGTTTAGATACAGAAGAAAAGCACTAGTTACACTAATAGACTGTTTTATAAAAAGATTTACACCTTTACTAGCTGAACGATTAAACCGTAATTTGAATGCGCGGTACGTTATTGAGCATTTTAATTGCAAACACGAAAATCTAGCAATTAAAGCAAACGTTTCACTTACCATATCAGCTCAGCAAATCCTTCATTTTATCTCTATAATTTGAATCTATATCAACAATTTCTGTTAGAACATGTCGTACACTTTCAGTGAATTAACATCTATAACTATTTTTTAATGAAAACACTTCGCTTGTTTAACTTGAATCTTCGCTATAAAACCGCCCTATACTTTTCATTAGGACTGCTGGGCATGGTCATCAGCTTCCTTTTTATTAGCCGTTATTTTTTCCTGTATAGCTTAGATGAGCTCGAAGACATGGAAATTAACCATGCGAATCAGCAAGCACTCGCTGTCATCGACATGATGGTGAGCCAGCAAGAAAGCGCCTCATACGACTGGGCGTACTGGGACGAAACGTACGATCTGTTTGTTGATCGTGATATTGCGAAATATACCGAGCGAAACCTTTACACAGAGAGCATTGATGCGTTAAACCTCGATATGATGGCGTTTATCACGACTAATGGGCAAACCCTGCTCTCCTTAACTCGTGAGGATAACCCCGACACTTCTTCAGAACTCACCGCTAAAATGGCGAATCAACCTACTCTTCAAGATTACATCAAGTCCATGAATCACAAGCTTGATATCCATAGAGAGAGCATCTCAGGGTTGTTTAAAATCAACGATACTATTTGGGGTCTTAGCCTCAGCCCAGTTAGAAATAGTGAAGGCGACCGCCCTTCTAACGGATGGATGCTTTGGGGAAGAAACCTATCTTTGCGCTTTCCTGGAGACTTTAAATCCATTTTAACTGCGGAAAACTCATTAGAGACGCAGATGGTAAGTGGATCAGACAGTAGTGAGATGCGGGATATAGAGAAGACCTCGCGGTCAATAACAAAATGGGCCTCACTCTCTGATTTATCTGGTGAACCGATCGCATGGCTAAAAACGAAAACACAGCGAGAGCATTATGCGAAAGGTAATACGCTATTTATGTACCTGTTTGCAACGGTTGGCGTTGTGGCATCAATCATCGCTGCGGGTACCTACATCACGTTTAAAAATAAGGTCGCCACTCGCTTTAATCATTTTGCTGAGGGAATAAGCGAAATCGCCTCTCAATACCAACTTGAAGGGTTGCACTCTGTAAAAGTAGACGAATTAGAGTTAGCGACAAAACTGGTACAAAAGCTCTCTGAAAATACATCGTTAACCCAACTGCAATTGAAAGACTCGATGGAAAAGTTTGGTGCTCTGTACCATAGCTCCTCACTGGGCATGCTAATTGTTATCGATCGTAAAATTGTCGATGTAAACCAACGAGCGTTAGATCTGTTGAGCTACAGCAAATCGCAATTGATAGATCGTCCTCTAGACACCTTGTGCCCATCGGAGGACGATGAATGTCGAGTTGACGCAATGTTCAGAGAGCTGAAAAACGGTAAAACACAATTCGAAGCGCAAGTGCTCGATAACAATACCGAAGAAATCGACTGTTTGATAGAAGCCACGCTTATTCAACATCATGGTCAAAGTGCGCTGATGTTGTTGCTTCAAGATATGAGAGAGACAAAACAGCAAGCAGAAATGATCCAAAAACTCACCGACTTTGATCCGGTATCCGGTTTCTGTAATCGTCCTGTCATTCTCAATGCACTGCACGAGCTCGTAGAGACACGGCCAAACCATTTTTCGTTTGTGTACATTAACAGTAAGACTCTCAAGCAAATTGCAGGGGTATACGGTCACCTCATTTTTGATGAAGTGATTCAATACATCGCATCCGCAATACGCGAGCAATTAGGGGCATTCCAAATAGGCCGAATTAGTGAGCATGAATTTATCGTTTTGATTCCAGATATCGAGCACCACCAAAAAGCGATAGATGCTACCAATAGATTACTGAATCATTTGTCACATAAGGTCCAGCTCTCTGGGATCATGATGTCATTAGACAGTAAAGCGGTGATGATGGATCTAAACATTACTCACCAGTCTGTCGAGCATTTACTGCTTGCAGCACGTTTCTCATCACAATCCGCTAAGGGTCGTCACTATCACGAAGTATTAGTCATTGATGAAGAACTATCAGAGCAAGCGGAAACGTCTATGGTGATCAATCGCGATTTAGAAAATGCCATTAGACAAGATGCGATTAAACCGTTTTTCCAGCCTATCGTGGATGCTAAAACCACTGAAGTCATTAGCTTCGAAGCACTTGCTCGTTGGCAACATCCAACATTAGGGATGATTTCACCAGAAGTATTTATTCCGATGGCAGAACAAGGAAAACTTATCGTCGAATTGGGAGAGTCCATTCTCAAACAATCGTGCGAATTTATCAGTCGGCTCAATGGAGTTCGTCATGCGCAAGGTCTGTCGATGTTAAGCGTGCATGTGAACTTAAGCGCGCAACACTTTTATCATTCAGGACTGATGCCCTACCTAAAAAAAGTGATGGCTCAATACAACCTCTCTGCGGGTCAGCTTGTGCTTGAAATTACCGAAAGTATGTTGATGGGCGGAGAAATAGAATCAATCCAAAGCATTCAAGACATCAAGCGACTTGGTGTTGGACTCGCTTTGGATGATTTTGGTACTGGATACGCATCATTCAGTAGTGTATGTAATTTTCCATTGGATATTGTGAAGCTGGATAAATCTTATATCGACGAGATTGAAACCAATGACAGAGCGAAAACACTGGTAAGAAACATTGCCAACATGTCTCAAGAATTAGGCTTAACGATTGTCGCCGAAGGTGTTGAAACCGCGAGCCAAGTACGCAAGCTTAAAGTTTGGAATATTGATGAGTTGCAAGGGTTTTACTTTCACAAACCGATGCCTGCCGAGCAAGCACTCGTTCAATTTTCTCGCCACATAAACAGTTAGGCTCTCTCCTCTAAAACACATTAGGAAGGCAAAGTGATTACCGTCACTTTGCCTTTTTTTGAACCTCTTCACACCAGACGCCCCACGATTAGTGACGACCGATATTCATATCAAGGCCCGTAGCCTCAGATGTGCCATGATAAATGCTGATATGACTAATTCGAGTGATCAATTACTTATTTGCACTAGTATTACTGCGTATATACTTGAATTAGGTTTTCAAAAAGTCCCTGTGACCGCACAAGGAGGACTGCATGAAACGACTATGGATATGGGTCTTACCTTTACTATTGTTTGCTAGTCAAGCACTGGCCAATACTGTCTGGATTGTTCCCGTCAAAGGCGCTATAGGTCCTGCTACCAGCGACTATTTGTCTCGTGAGATAGAAGAAGCGCAACTCAACGGTGTCAGTTTAGTGATCTTAGAGATGGACACTCCTGGCGGCTTAGACAGCGCAATGAGAGATATTATTCACGCGATTACCACCTCCTCCACTCCAATTGCGACTTGGGTTGGCCCGTCAGGATCTAGAGCGGCTAGCGCAGGGACATATATTTTACTCGCCAGCCACGTTGCTGCCATGGCTGAAGCCACCAACCTTGGCGCGGCAACGCCCGTCGCGTTAGGTGGTGCCCCTCAGCCCCCTTCATCGGATGATGGCAAAGATCAAAACGCGGAAGAAACGTCAGAAGGAACCAACGAAAGTTCAGAGAAAGTTCCTGCGAAAACCGCGATGGAGAAAAAGGTGATTAATGATGCTAGAGCCTATATTAAAGGCTTAGCAAAGCTTCATGGCCGAAATGCAGAGTGGGCAGAGAAAGCAGTAAGTGAAGCAGCGAGTTTGGACGCCACAGAGGCATTAGAATTAAACGTTATTGATTATATAGCCAACTCACCAGAGGATTTAGTCAAAGCCATTGATGGACAAACTGTTAAAGTTAATAATCGCGATGTGACATTGTCACTGGAAAATCCCGTATGGATTGAAAGAACACCCGATTGGCGAGCAGAAATGCTAGCCGTTATCACAAACCCAAACGTCGCCTACATCCTGATGCTCATTGGCATCTACGGTTTGCTTCTTGAGTTTTACAACCCGGGCATTGGCTTACCCGGCGTGTTGGGTGGTATTTGTTTGCTCCTCGCCATGTACGCATTACAAATGATGCCTGTGAACTACGCTGGGCTTGGTCTGCTGTTACTCGGAATTGCACTGATGATCGCGGAAGCATTCAGTCCGAGCTTTGGCATTTTGGGCTTAGGTGGTGTTGTCGCCTTTGTGCTCGGTTCCATATTCCTCATGGACAGTGAGTTGCCAGGATTTCAGATCGCCCTTCCTTTAATTTTCGGTATTTCTATCTTTTCTGTCGCGCTGATCGTGTTGACGGTCGGCCTGCTGCTCAAAATACGCCGACGACGTGTGACAACAGGTTTAGAAACTTACCCTGGGAAAATCGCTGTCGTGAGCGATGACTTTATCGATGGCGAAGGGCGCGTTCAACTTGACGGTGCGCTATGGAGAGCCAAAACCAAAGACTATCAACAACTCAAACAAGGTGATCATGTCACCATTGTGAATGTGAAAGGGCTGACCTTAACCGTGATGCCTGATGACCGCCAAAATAAATAGGAGGCGCTTTATGATGCTCTATACTGTTGCGGTGATCGTGGTGCTGTTGTTCGCACTTGCGACCCAAATGTTTAAGGTTTTGAGAGAGTATGAACGTGGGGTTGTATTCTTTCTTGGTCGCTTTCAAGAAGTAAAAGGCCCTGGCTTAATCATTCTTATCCCATTTATCCAACAAATGGTACGGGTGGATTTACGTACTGTCGTTTTGGATGTGCCGACACAAGACTTGATAACCAAAGATAACGTGTCTGTGCGCGTCAATGCGGTTGTTTATTTTCGCGTAGTCGATCCTCAAATGGCAATTAACAACATCGAAAGTTACAGCGATGCCACCAGCCAGTTAGCGCAAACCACGCTGCGATCAGTATTAGGTCAACATGAACTGGATGAATTACTATCAGAGCGCGAGCGTCTCAATAAGGATTTACAATCCATCCTCGATCAACAGACTGATGACTGGGGCATCAAGATTGCCACGGTTGAAGTCAAACATGTTGATTTAAATGACAGCATGGTCAGAGCGCTAGCGCGTCAGGCCGAAGCAGAACGGAACCGTCGTGCGAAAATAATTCACGCTACCGGTGAGTTAGAAGCTTCTAATAAATTAAAAGAGGCAGCTCAAATGCTCAACAAAGCGCCGAATGCGCTGCAATTGCGTTACATGCAGACACTCACGGAAATCACGACAGACAAAACATCGACTATTATCTTCCCTATGCCGATCAACCTTGTCGAAGCCGTCAGTGATATCGCCGAAGCGGTAAAAAAGAATAAAGAGACACAAGACAAATAAAAGCCATACTCAAGGAAGTAAGCTGTTTACACGTTACTTCCTTGCTTTAACTTGCTTGTTTTCGAAGAGCATTTAGTTTCTCTTTTAGTGTTTGGAGCACTCCCGCTTCATTACCGACAAACCTGTGTTAAAACAAGTCCTCCACGCTGTTTCGACATCATCGTCGTATTCAAAATCACACTCTTGAACTGTTTCGATAAGGCTTTCAAACCAAACATCAATATCCTGTGGTTCAATGCCAATATCGGAACTCGCATGCTTCTTACCATATTTTTCCACCATCTTGTGCGCCTCGTTAGAGGTATCGGCCATCATAAAAAACACGATAGATCCTCTAAGCATTCGCACCTGTTGGTGCATGTCGACACCATCAAACTTTTGTCTGAAGCTTGTACTTTTTGACCATAAATTCTTGTAAAACAAGTCGAAAAAGCCTTGGTTCGCGATACAACGTTCATAACTATCGTTGAAAACTTGAATCACGTTCATGTTGCTCTCCATCACCCTCTTAATATGAGTGTAATTTAATAATCATCAAAAGCATCTAAATGACGATGCCTAACCCTATGAAGCACGCCAATTTTCAATAAAAAGTAAAAAGTGATTCAAATAAACGCCCTCTTATCAATGAAAAAATATCCCGTATTATAAATCCATATTCGAGGTACGCATGGTTGTCGATGCTAAGCGCATCCTCATTTGTCACAAAAATAAAAAGGATACAAACGTGTCTCATCAAATCATTACTGATCTAAACAGCCGCTACACTGCTAAAAAATACGACGAAACTAAACGCGTTTCTCAAGAAGATATGGCAATCATCAAAGAAGCACTCCGTCTTTCAGCGTCTTCGATTAACTCGCAACCGTGGAAATTCATCGTGATTGAAAGTGATGAAGCCAAGCAACGTTTCCACGATACATTTGCAAATATGCACCAATTTAACCAGCCACACGCGAAAGCCGCGTCACATACGATTCTGTTTGCGTACGATCCAAACTTCACCAAAGAGAAGTTCGCGAAACGTGTGGATGCCGAAGTAACATCTGGTCACCTACCGGCGGAAATGTACAACAACTTTATGGGCGCCTACGCTTTTGCCGATGCAAATACGGACGAAAATGGCTTCAACGGAAACTGGACAAAAGCGCAAGTCTATTTGGCACTAGGCAACCTACTACACACATTGGCTCGTCTGGGTATTGACTCAACGCCGATGGAAGGTGTAGATCCAACACTGATTGGAGAAGTATTCAAAGAAGAATTAGAAGGCCATGTCTGTGAAGTTGCACTGGCGATTGGCTATCACAAAGACGGGGAAGATTATAATCATGGTCTACCAAAAGCTCGCCTTGCGATGGATGATGTAATTACGACTCTATAATCGACCGTTTCCTTAGCTTAACTACTTAACTCATTGTTTAAACCAAAAAGAGCCGCACTAATATGCGGCTCTTTTTTAGCTTGGCTTCAACTCTACTCTAACTTTATGCCACTTGCTCGGACTTAAAGTTACCAAGCAATGCATCGTAAAGCTCGTTGTCGCTTAACACACCAACTAACTGATTGTCCTCCACCATAAGCAGAGGCTGATTGCTGCGCTGCTTAAGCTCAATCGCTTCTCGCATACTGATTTCCGGGCTAACCTGAACCAGAGAATTTTCGTTTACCTCATCAAGGTTCGAAGAATCGCTCTTCCATTGAACCAACGACTTATCTGTACCCGCTAAGCTTAAGCCTTTGCTCTCTTGGGTCACCCAAATATCTTTGTCAGGGCAAATCAGAACACGCTCATCTTCACGAACTAAGTCGTCACGCATCAAAGAGCGTCCCTTAAGTACGTTCAATGGATTAGTGTGGGCTACAAAGTCAGCCACATAATCGTTTTCTGGAGCAAGAATGATCTGCTCGGGCTTGCCGTGTTGAATCAGTTTTCCTGATTCCATAATGGCGATGTTATTACCGATTTTTAGCGCTTCATCCAAGTCGTGGCTCACAAAAAGAATAGTTTTGTTTAGCTTTTCTTGAAGCAGAATCAATTCATCTTGAAGCTGAGCACGAATCAATGGGTCAAGCGCTGAAAACGGCTCATCCATTAACAAGATATCTGTGTCCATCGCGAACGCTCGCGCTAGGCCAACACGCTGCTGCATACCACCAGAAAGCTCGTGTGGGAATTTCGTTTCCCACTCAGACAAACCGACCATTTCGAGCTGTTCACGCGCTTTTTTACGGCGCTCTGCTTTGCCAATGCCTTGCATTTCTAGACCAAACGCAACGTTATCCAATACCGTTAGCCATGGCATCAATGCAAACTTCTGAAACACCATGGATACGCGGTGAGTACGAAGGTGGCGCAGCCTCTGTTCGTCACAGTTAGAGAGCTCAACCATGTCGTCGCCGTCTTTAATTTTCAGAGAGCCACGAGAAATTTCGTTCAACCCGTTAACTGTTCGCAGCAAACTTGATTTACCCGAGCCTGAAAGCCCCATCAAAACACAGATCTCACCCTGTTTCACGTTCAGCGAAACATTATCAACCCCAACCACTTGGCCAGTTTCGTCGATGATTTCTTGTCGAGACTTGCCTTGGTCTAGTAGTGCTAACGCTTGTGACTGCTGCTGACCAAAAACCACATCAAGATTTTGAATAGTAATAGCGTCCATGATTAAGCCTCCTTCTGGTTTGGTGCTTTACACAAGCGGTCAAGAATGATGGCGACGAGTACAATCGCTAAACCCGCTTCAAAACCTTGCGAGATGTTTACGGTATTCAGTGCACGTACGACTGGCTTACCAAGTCCATCAGCACCAACAAGTGCCGCAATGACCACCATAGAGAGAGACAACATAATACATTGCGTAACACCGGCCATAATACTTGGTAATGCCGCAGGTAACTCTACCTTAAACAGCAGCTTCATGCGGCTTGCACCAAATGCTTTGCCCGCTTCAAGTAGCTCCTCCGGCACTTTAATAATACCGAGGTACGTCAATCGAATTGGCGCAGCGATAGCGAAAATGATGGTCGAAATTAGGCCAGGGACAATACCTAAGCCAAACAGAACCAAGGTTGGAATTAGGTAAACGAATGTCGGTACGGTCTGCATCAAATCGAGGATTGGTCGCAACAAGGTGTATAACCAAGGACGGTGTGCCGCCATAATGCCCAACGGCACGCCAATTAATACGGAAATCGTTGTCGCTGCAAACACAAGGACAAAGGTTTCCAGCATTTCTTGCCAGTAACCAAGGTTGAGAATTGCGAGCAAGGCCAACACGATGAATACAACAAGCGGAATGCTGCGGTGTAAGAACCAAGCAATTGCCGCCGTCATAATGATTGGCGCTGCAGGTGGCATCCATTTAAAAATGTCCACCACGAAAAGAATGATCGTTTCAAGTGTAATAGAGATTGCATCGAAGAAACCCGATGCATTGATGGTTAACCAATCGACGCCAGTTTCCATCCATTGGCCCAACGGTAGTTTGTTGTCCGTAATAAAATTCAAAATAAAACCTTTGTGTTAATGAAGCGGGCATGACTGCCCACTTTCTTTTTCAAAAAAACGCGCTTAAAAACTGCTTAATTAAGCGTTAGTTTTTAAATAGTTTGTAATTGCTGTTACTGCGTCTTGACCATCCACCGTCTTAACGCCTTCTAGCCACGCTTCAATTTGTTCTTGGTTTGCGTTCAACCATGCTTGCGCTGCTTTCGACGGTTTCTGCTTCTGGTTGAGAATCGCTTCCATCAATTCGTTTTCCATTTCTAGGTTGAATTCTAGGTTTTTCACTAGCTGACCTACATTTGGACACTCAGCAAGGTAGTTTTTACGTACGTTTGTGTAGACATTCGCGCCGCCGTAGTTAGGGCCGAAGAAGTCGTCACCACCCGCTAGGTATTCCATTTCAACGTTGCTGTTCATTGGGTGCGGGGCCCAACCTAGGTACACAATCCATTGGTTGCGGCGCGCAGCACGTGATACTTGAGACACCATGCCAGCTTCACTGGATTCGACTAGGCTGAAGTCTTTTAGGCCGAATGCGTTGCTATCAATCATTGACTGAATTAAGCGGTTACCATCGTTACCTGGTTCAATGCCGTAAATGCGGTCTTTAAATTTGTCGGCATGTTTTACTAGATCAGCGAAGTTGGTCACGCCTGCGTCATAAACGTATTTTGGAACCGCGAGTGTGTATTTTGCGCCGACGAGGTTCGCTCGTACGGTTTCAACGGTACCTGCATCACGGTATTTCGCGATGTCACCTTCCATTGTTGGCATCCAGTTACCTAGGAAAATGTCGATATCGCCATTGGCCATAGAGGAGTAAGTTACAGGCACTGACAGAAGATCGGTCTTCGTTTTGTACCCCAACCCTTTTAGCAGCTCAGATGTCACGGCGGTGGTCGCCGTAATGTCGGTCCAACCTACATCTGCAAAACGTACCGTTTCACATTGGTTGGCATAAGCGCCTGTTGCTAAAGTACTTAGTGCGATTGTTGAGAAGATTTTTGTCATCTTAGACATATTGAATTCCTTGTAATGATTACTGACTTTTTTCGTTTTTATGAGATCGAATCGAGATCTCTTTTTGGCGGATGCATTCGTTGCATCTCTTGCCAGTTCGGTGCAATCCAAACTGGTGCGTTGTTCGACGTTTCCAGGACGTTATCCAAAATCATGTCCGCGGCACGTTCTGCCACCATAATAGTTGGCGCATTTAAATTACCGTTCGGAATGGTTGGGAAAATAGAAGAGTCCACCACACGCAAGCCTTGAATACCGCGTACTTGGCATCGCTCATTCAAAACCGCTAATGGGTCATTGTCTGCGCCCATTTTGCAGGTACAAGATGGATGGTAAGCACTCTCGACATTCTTCTTCACCCATTCATCAATTTGTTCATCCGTTGTGATATTCAGACCCGGCTGGATCTCATCACCACGAAACTCATCCATGGCTGGCTGATTGAGGATCTCGCGAGTAAGGCGAATACAATCACGCCAATCCTGCTTATCTTGTTCAGTGGAAATGTAGTTAAACTCAATCTTCGGCTTATCATTCGGATTCGCAGAGACAACTTCGACCGAACCGCGACTTTCGGGCTTGTTAGGTCCAACATGCACTTGGAAACCATGACCGTCAAAAGCAGCTTGTCCGTCATAACGCATTGCCGCTGGCAAAAAGTGATATTGAATATTTGGCCACTTTAGTCCCTCACGAGAACGGATAAACGCACATGATTCAAAGTGGTTAGTAGCCCCAAGGCCTTTGCGAGTTAATATCCACTCAGTGCCAATCAAGCCCTTGCTCACCAAACCTAATTTGCTGTTGAGCGTGATAGGTTGCTTACAGTGATATTGGAAGTACACTTCTAAGTGATCTTGCAGGTTTTTACCTACCCCTTCCAACGGGTGTTTCACTTCAATGCCCGCTTTTTCTAATACTGCCTTAGGGCCAATGCCTGAAAGTTGTAGTAGTTGAACTGAGCCAACCGAACCCGCACTCGAAATCACTTCATGATTCGCAAAACATTGCTGAACTGAACCTGACTTTTCAAATTCAACGCCTACCGCTTTCTTGCCTTCTGCACCTGTTTCCTCTAATAAAACTCGATGAACCGTCACCCTCTTCATTAGGGTGAAGTTTTTGCGTTTTTTTGCACGGCTTAAGTATGCATTAGAGGTTGAAGCGCGTACGCCTTTGTCAACGGTCATATGCATTGGGCCAAAGCCCTCTTGCTGATAACCGTTGTAATCTTTTGTTTCTGGGTAGCCTGCTTCTTTGCCTGCATCAATAAAAGCTTGGTACAGTGGATTGAGCTTCATATCGTTGCCGTTACATGTGCCGACTGGACCATTATCGCCTCGGTATTCATCAGCACCACCAATCCAAGACTCTGCCCTACGGAAATAAGGCAAACACGATTGATAATTCCAGCCTTTCGCGCCTTCCTCTTCCCACTGGTCAAAGTCACAAGCGTGTCCACGAACGTAAACCATGCCGTTGATCGACGAACTACCGCCCAGAACTTTCCCGCGAGGACAATGAAGTTGACGGCCATCCAACCCTTGCTCTTCAACTGTCTCAAACTGCCACGCGTATTTTTCAGTGTTCATCGGGTAAGAAAGCGCCGTTGGCATTTGGATAAAAATACTTTTATCCGACCCACCCGCTTCGAGTAATAGGACCGAATATTGACCACTTTCACTTAAGCGATCCGCTAACACACAGCCGGCCGAACCCGCACCGACGATGATATAATCGTAGTGTTGTTGCATTTTGATTCTCCTAGGAGTTAATACCAATCACAGTAGATAAGTGAACGAAATTAGCGTAGGAAAAATGCTTGAGAACAAGGCGGAAATTTTCGATAAGTAGTTAGCCTACAATCAAAATTGACAACGCAGTTATCGAGCATTTTAACAAGCTAAAGTGGTCAGTTATCTACTACGATTGGTATCATTTGTAAGGGCTTTCGAAGTCGCTTAGCTGAACCAGAACACTCTTCGTTTGCGTGTAATGTTTAAGGGTTTCGACACCGTTTTCACGGCCAACACCTGATTGTTTGTAGCCACCAACTGGCATTTCCGCAGGTGAGTCGCCCCATGTATTCACCCAACAAATACCAGCTTGAATTTGATGAATCACGCGGTGGGCACGAGATAGGTTTTGAGTAAATACGCCTGCAGCCAAGCCATAATCGGTGCCATTTGCACGCGCAATCACTTCCGACTCATCACGGAATTTCAGCACTGACATTACCGGACCAAAGATTTCTTGCTGAACGTGGCTCATGTCATCATCGCAATCGACAAATACGGTTGGAGCAACAAAGTTACCATTGGCTAAGCCATTCTCTGTTACTTTGTAGCCACCAGTCAGTAACGTCGCGCCACTCGCTTTCGCGGCTTCAATCGCTCCTAGTACTTTCGATTCATGATCTTTAGAGATCAGCGCGCCAATTTGCGTGTTCTCATCAAGCGGATCGCCGACAACTAACAATTCAGTTCGAGCTTTAAGTTGTGCGATGAAGTCATCATAAATACCTTCATGAACAAACACGCGTGTACCGTGCGTACAAACTTCACCTTGCGTGTAGAAGTTCGCCACCATGGCCGCAGAAACGGCATCGTTTAACTTTGCATCATCAAAAATAATCAGTGGAGACTTACCACCCAGCTCCATCGTTACTTGTTTTAGTGTCTTAGCGCTGTCACTCATGACGACTTTACCGGTGCCTGATTCGCCCGTGAACGATACTTTTGCGATGTCAGGATGCGCCGTTAGCATCTGCCCTACTCGGTAATCCCCTTGTACGACATTAAATACGCCATCTGGCATGCCCGCTTCTGAATAAATTTCTGCTAGCTTAAGCGCTGTTAATGGTGTTTCTTCTGATGGTTTGAAGATCATAGCGTTGCCCGCAGCCAGTGCTGGCGCCGATTTCCACATCGCAATTTGGATTGGATAATTCCAAGCGCCAATACCTGCGCAAATGCCCAAGGGCTCGCGACGTGTGTAGAAAAACTGGTCTTCGCTGAGTGGCTGCTGCTCACCTTGCAAGCTTGGAGCAAGACCCGCATAGTACTCAAGAACATCGGCACCTGTTGTTATATCAACCGCGATAGCTTCTTGAATTGGCTTACCAGTATCTGCAACTTCTAATGAAGCAAGCTCGTCATTACGCTCACGTAAAATGGCAACGGCTTTGTGTAAAATACGGCTGCGCTCGATCGCAGTCATTGCTGACCATGCAGCAAAACCTTTCTTTGCCGACTCAATCGCCGCTTCGAGATCGTCTTGGTTCGCTTGTTTAATGTTGGCCAATGGCTCACCATTCGCCGGATTGTAAGTGGTGAAGTGCTCATCTGAACACCCGTTGTACATCGCACCATTGATATAGTGTGCTTTCATTTCCATTTTGAAGACCTGTGACTTTTATATTTTTTCAGAATAAAACGTAAGTTGTTTGTCGAGATAGTCGTTGATGATGATTCTCGCTCTTTCTGCATCAATGCCTTGCGGGTTGAGCGTTCCGCGCAGCCAAATACCATCAATAAGTGACGCAATACCATGAGCAACCAGTTCGGCCTGCTCTGCATTTAATAATGCTTTGAGTTCTTTTCTTAGGTGGGACAATAAACGTCGTTCATTGACACGCTGCAAACGCTTAAGCTGCTCGTCATGCATTGAGTACGACCAGAACGCTAGCCAAGTCTTAGCAACTTGGTTTTCTGCCTGATAGCCGACAAAGTTACCGTCAATGATGGCATTAATTCTTTGGTGATGAGCATCACTTGGCAGCTCACGTAACTTCTGTGTGATAGTAGACGAAAGCTGACGCAAGATTTCGCGCATCGTTTCCTCCAGCAATCCGTGCTTACCACCGAAATAGTGGTTGATAATCCCCGTTGATACTCCGGCTTCTTTGCTGATTAACGAAATACTCGCAGCGTGTAAACCGACTCTATCAATCACTGACATTGTCGCTTTCACCAGCTGTGGTTTTCTGATTTCAGGCATCCCCACCTTTGGCATTTTGCGTCCTTGTTATTTTTAATTGAACGGTTAGTTAAATATAAAATGCCTGAAAATTAGTTCGAACTCAAATCATTTTTTAAGAAAAAGGTTATTAACAAAGGAAGGAAAGTTGATGGTGTACGCAAAATTTCTATGCGATAACTTGTCGTAAAAGTCAAAGATGCGTTTAAAAACCCAAATAAAAACACAAATAAACCAATAACTTATTGAAGTGTCAATTTTTAACACACCTTTCAGAGAATTGTTTTTCGTGCCACAAAAATCCACACCAGAAAAATTTTACATCGACCACTAATCATTTCACCTGTATCGGCTTTGTTTGTATAAAAAACAGACATACTCGTGTGTTATAGCTTCGTATACACAAGTGACATTAGTACTTTGAAAATGTGGGAGATAAAACGAGTAGATAATACTGAACGCTATGAGTATGTAATTCGATACTCTTAAGTGATTCTGAAGTAATCAGTAGGAAGGGTAAGTTCAGGCTCACCGTTTGATGAGCCTGCATTCTTGATTTTATTAGGTCAGCTTGCGCCCTTTCACGCAGTTACGTCCATCCGCTTTAGCTTGATAAAGTAATTTATCTGCCTGATCACAGAGTGATTTAAAATTCATCTCACTATCTTCAGTCGTCACAACACCAAAACTACAGGTCACTCTCACTTCTTCATTCTGTTCCGTGACGAACCCATGTAAGGATAAAGCGCTACGTAATCGTTCAGCGGTAATGAGAGAGTCTTCATGATCGGTATTGGGCATCACAACAACAAACTCCTCACCACCAAAGCGTGCAACAATGTCATTTTCACGCACCGTCTCTTCTAGCACTTTGGCAACGCCTGTTAGTACGGCATCACCGAACACATGTCCATAGGTATCATTTACCTGTTTAAAATAATCTACATCGATTAGCGCTAAACTTACCGGCCCCGACTGCGGCTTCTTTGGCACCATTTTCTGTTTATCGAGTTTGCTATCCACCCATTTGTTTAAAGCTAGGTAGCCGTACTTAACTTGCTCGACTTGCTCAGACACAAAATGCTGCACCTTTTCTTGCTTAGATTGAGGCGTCGGCTTTTCTTTGCGTTCACGTTTCGTCTCTACGGGTTTAGTAAACCAATCTTCTAAAAAACGGCGATTGAATAACCCTGTCAACGTATCTGTCTTTGCTAGGCGGCGCATTCTTAAACGTGATCGATTCACAACAAGGAATACCACTGCCATCAAAAAGAGAACACCAATGAGTGCTAGTAGCGCTTCACCCAATAGATAAAAGGTACGACGATTATTTTCCAGTTCCATACGCTGCAACACGTTGTTCCAGTTGAGATCTTCGTTCTCATATTCAAGTCTTTCTAGTTCAAATAGCGTCTGCTGACGTTCAAGATTTTCAAATTCTCTTTGGTTGCTAAATTGGATGAATTTATCGTGATAGTTGCCGTAAGTTTTATACGCTAATTTAAAGTCATTGCTTCCCGCGTAGGCCATGGCAGCCACTTTTAGTAGTTCCATTTGCTGTTGCTTAACATATCGGCTCTCGATAATTTCCGGCAACATAGGCGCGATCATCGCTAGAAGTGTCTCAAACTGCTTCTGTTCTAGCATATATTCGGCTTGCAACAGCTTAAATGTCGCTAAGTAGGCGCTAGAGGTTTCTCTATACTGTAAGTTCTCCGCCAACTTTAAGTGGCGAACCATCTTATTTTCTTGGTTCGTCTCACGGTATAACGCAGCAAGCTCGAGGTTAACTCGAAACCTAAAGCGCCCGTCACCGATGATTTGCGCGAGCTTTAGCGCTCTCTGATACGATACAATCGCCTCTTCGTATTGGAACTGTGCCTTATGAAGCTTTGCTATCGTTAAGACGCTCAGCAGCTCATTGAACGACATGCGTCTATCCCTAAAATAACGGTACGCTTGTTCCAACAATGCTTCTGAACGGTCATAGCCCTGAATTTTGACCAGTACGTCACCAAGCTCTAGCGCCGCCCGTTCGACCAATCCTTGAACGCCAGAGGACTCAGCCGCATCCATTGACGACATAATTGCGGCATAGGATTTTTTAAACTCGCCCTGCTCATCGTAGTAACGTCCTTTTAGCAACAGGATCTCAGACTCGAGCTGCTTATCGCCATTTTCACGCGATGTTTCCAACAAACTATCCAACGAAGAAAGCGCGGTATCGATATCGCTCTTTCCGACCATAGTTCGCATCTGAATCAACTTAAATAAGAGATACTCATGGCTTTGTGGACGCACAAGTTCCAACCCTTTTTGTGCGACGTTTTGGCTCTCTTCCGCGCGCCCAAGTAGCTCTAGAACCGTGGACTTTGCAAGCCAATAACGTACCAGTAGCTCTGTTGGTTGATTTTGTAGTAGAGAGTCTTCTTCTAACGCCTCAATCAAAGCCAAAGAGCTCTGAGGTAATGCGTAAATTTGATTTTCAATGCCTTCTAGCGACTGTAAAAACTTACCTTCTTGTTCAACCTTTTCTGCGGATGCCTGAATAGAAAGACACAGACACCCCAATAGTAGTGGCATCGTCCTAAGCGAATGAAATAGTGACATTATTGCTCTTCCCTAATGGGTAGTTACTTCAGTGTAATAGAGAATTCTGGTTATTTTATTATTAAGGTAGCTGAAGGTTATTCAGCCAGCCTCATATTCCCATGTATTTTGCGCTGAATAATAAATCACCATCTTTAGATGTCGAAATGGTTTTCGGTCACAATATAATCAATAAGAGTGTTTTTCATACCCCAAGAAGAAAAATCTCATCAATGAGACAAAAAATTGTCTTGATTGTGAATTAATGCATTTACATAAAAATTAACACGAGAGAACTTATTCATACCAAAAATACAAAAGAGTTGTAAATGTAATCGGTACAGCAGCCGTTACTAAAACATCCATTAAAAATTATCGATAGAAACAATATAAGAAAGGAGGAAGGAAGCGGACAACCAAGCTCGCTCCCCTTTTTAATATGAGGAGGGGCTACATTCGCATTCCGCCATCGACTTCGAATACTCTTCCAGTCACGAACTCATTGGTTAACACGTATTTGATGGTCGAAGAAATTTCATCAGCAAGACCTAAGCGTCCGACAGGAATCATTTTGACTAAACGCTCCATCGCTTCAGGTTTTATTTGGTCCGTCATGGCAGTCTTGATGACACCCGGAGCAATCGCTACTGAGCGAATTCCGAAACGCCCTAACTCTTTCGCCCACACCGTCGCCATGGTGGCTACCGCCGCTTTAGACGCTGAATAGTTAGTTTGACCAATATTCCCCGCACGCGCGACGCTCGATATGTTGATCAGAACACCTTTGCTATCGGTGTTCAGCATTACCTTGCTCGCTTCGCGGCCACACAGAAAAGTGCCTGTCACATTCACATCCATAACAGACTGAAATTGTTCCAGCGACATCGCGTTAACCTGACCATCTTTAACTTTGATGAACATGCCATCGCGCATAATGCCTGCGTTATTGATCACGCCATTGAGCTGTTTGAAATCCGCTTCAATTTGCGTAAAAGCAGCGCACACTTCTTGTTCTTCCGTCACGTTCGCTACATAAAAACGAGTGGTGACGCCGAAAGATTCACACTCCGCTTTCGTTTCAGCCAGTTGGTCTGAATTGAGGTCGATAAGCGCAAGGTGAACACTGCTTTCCGCTAGCGACAGCGCCATTTGTTTACCAAGCCCCTGCCCGGCCCCCGTGATCGCAATAACCTTATTTGCTAGATCCATAAGCACTCCTTAGGCCTGATTTTGCTTTTGGTAGAACTCAAACAAGCTTGAAAAATCTTTTTGTCCGTTGCCCTGACCGTTGTGAAAATTAAACAGGTTACGAGCCAAGCTGCCCATTGGTGTTGATGTTTGACTGGTAACCGCCGCTTCCATCGCAAGACCGAGATCTTTCGCCATTAACTGACTCATAAAGCCGCCCTGATAACCATTGCTTGCAGGCGTGTTTTCCATCACACCTGGGCACGGGTTGTAAAGCTCTAGCGCCCAGTTACGGCCTGAACTTTGCAGCATGATGTCAGACAGCACTTTGGGATCGAGTCCGTTTTCCATGCCTAAATTGAGTGCTTCACAAGTGCCGCTCATCAAAATGCCCAACATCATGTTATTGCAGATCTTCGCCACCTGACCGGCTCCGGCATCACCTGCATGGAAAATGTTTTTGCCCATGTGGCTAAGCACCACCTTGGCTTGAACAAAGTTCTCTTGTGAGCCGCCAACAATGAAAGTCAACGTACCTGCCGCTGCGCCCGCAACGCCACCAGATACCGGTGCATCAACAAAGCTGATGCCAAGATGCAGCGCCTTTTCGCCAACCAAACGAGCGGTCGCTGGATCGATGGTCGAAGAGTCGATTAGCAGCGTTCCAGAATCTACGCTATCTAAGATCCCGTCTTGACCAAGATAAACACTTTGAACGTGTTGGCTAGCAGGTAGCATGGTGACCACCACGCTCGCACCTTGAACGGCTTGTTTTACCGAATCTGCACTCGACGCACCAAATGCGGTAAGTTCTGCCACAGCGTTTGGATTCAAATCAAACACTTCGACGTTCAAGCCCGCTGTGAGTAGGTTCTTAGCCATAGGCGCACCCATGTTGCCAAGGCCAATAAATGCAATTTTATCCATGTCGTATTTCTTCCTTGTCTAAAGTGCCACAGTGGCAACTGAGGATGCGGTCAGTGGGTATTCTGCTGAGTCAATTGGTGCGAAGAAGCGTTCCAAAACTTGTGGTGTTACGTCAGAAACCGTGCGATGTTGCCAAATCGGTTGATTGGTTTTATCGATAATCAGCGCACGAACCCCTTCTCTAAAATCACCTTCTAAGCCGCAACGTAACGTCAGATTAAATTCCATATCAAAACACACTTTCAAAGAGAGATTTTGATACTGCGTTAACTGCTGATAGGTGATATTGAGCGACAACGGACTACCATAGTTCAATGCTTTTTGCGCATTGACGAACCACTTATCATCAACGTCGGCACTGCTGATTGCGCGAACAATCGAATCTAAATCACCCGAACAAAGCTGCTCAATCAATCCCGCATATGGCATCAACATCCCTTCGCTTGGCTCGTCCACTTGTACCGAACGTAGCGTAGTAGCGATTTTTTCGTTGATGTTCGCTTCATCCTTCCAACTTACCGATGCGAGTAGATCCAACAGAGCTTGTTTGCTTTCTGGCTGTGCAATCCATTGGCTTAATCCCAACGCTTTCATGTCTGTCGCGTTAATTTGGCAAGCCGTCAAACTTAGGAAAAGTGCCAAGTGTTTTGGCAACTGATTTAGGAAGTACGTCGCGCCTACGTCTGGGTAAAGGCCGATTTTAATCTCTGGCATCGCAAAGCGTGTGGTGGTTTCTGCTACGCGATGACTTGCGCCCATAAATAAGCCCACACCGCCGCCCATCAGATAACCATGCCCCCACGCGATGATCGGTTTTGGATAAGTGTGAATAAGATGATCACAGCGATATTCGAGGTCAAAGAAGGTTTCCATCGCTGAAAACGCAGAATCAAAGTCTTGCTCTTTGTTTTCAAGTGCACGGTAAATCGCTTGAATGTCACCACCAGCACAAAACGCTTTTTCACCCTTGGCATGCAAAAAGACCCCGACGATACTGTCGTCCATTTGCCATTCATTAAGCTGTTTGTACAACTGCTCAATCATCACGTAACTCAGCGCGTTAAGGGCGGCTGGATTATCAAGCTCCAACACACCAATGACAGAGCCATCAGCGCACTCAAGTTTTGAAACATTTACTGTACCTGTCATTTGGCCTCCGCTAGCTGTTTGTCCATTGTGGCTTACGCTTTTGCAAGAAGGCGTTTACACCCTCAGTCTGATCTTGTGTATTGAACAACTGCAAGAACAGTTCACGCTCCGAGACCAATCCGGCCGCGTGAGTTTGGCTGCGTCGACCTTGAATGAGCGTTTTGCACGCAGACACGGATTTCGGCGATTGGCCAGCAACACGCTGTGCAAGTACTATCGCCGCTTCTAGTGCTTGGCCTTTCGCCACCACTTCTTCGACTAAACCAATTTTTTCCGCTCGCTCGGCC
Source organism: Vibrio sp. E14 (assembly GCF_020515785.1). NCBI lineage: Bacteria > Pseudomonadati > Pseudomonadota > Gammaproteobacteria > Vibrionales > Vibrionaceae > Vibrio > Vibrio sp. E14. Next base: position 569,080 of record NZ_JAHPJI010000001.1, on the reverse strand, counting down.
GTCACTCGTTCGCCACACAGAATCATACGCTTCGCCCAACCTTCACCTACCAACGCGGTCAGGTTTTGCGTTCCGCCCGCGCAAGGCAACAAGCCGACCGATGCTTCAGGAAGTGCCATTTGTACTTGTTCTTCTGCGATGCGAATGTCACACGCCATCGCCACTTCCAGACCACCACCCATCGCATAGCCATTAACCGCTGCGATAGAAACTCCATCGAATGCAGACAGCGCTTCAAACGCTTCACCAAATGCGAACGCCATATCTGCTGCTTGTGATTTATCACCCGATGCAAAGTTGTTGAGATCCGCTCCAGCAGAAAAGAATTTCTCGCCTTCGCCCGTCAGTACCAACGCATAAATAGAGCCATCATTACTCAGTTCTATCGCCAGCTCTTTAAGTTGATTGAGAGATTCAAGCGTCCAAGTATTGGCAGGTGGATTACTAATCGTCAGCTTAGCAATGTGTGCCTCGCGCTCTAATTTGATCTGTGCCGTCATATTCTTTCAGTCCTTTTTAATTTCTTTAGGTAAGGCTGCGTCTCTCTGACTAAAGCAGCTCAACGCCTTCCGTTAGTAATCGTCTTGCGACGATCAGACGCATGATTTCGTTGGTGCCTTCAAGAATTTGGTGAACACGAACGTCTCGGAAATGGCGCTCGACTGGATATTCTTTGATGTAGCCATAGCCACCGTGAATTTGAAGCGCCTGATCGCAGACTTTAAAGCCAACATCAGTAGCAAAGCGTTTTGCCATGGCACAGTACGCGCTTTTTTCTGTATGTTGCGCATCGAGTTTAGCGGCAGCAAGTCGCACCATTTGACGCGCGGCAACCAGCTCAGTCGCCATATCGGCCAACTTGAATTGCAGGGCTTGGAATTGCGCCAGTGAACGTCCGAACTGTTTGCGTTCTGTCATGTATTGTTTGGCTTCGTTCAGTGCTTGTTGTGCCGTGCCGACGGAACAAGTAGCGATGTTGATTCGGCCGCCATCCAGACCAAGCATGGCGAACTTAAAGCCTTCGCCCTCTTCACCCAACAGATAGTCAGCCGGAATGCGGACATTTTCAAAGGTGATCATGCGCGTTGGTTGGCAGTTCCAACCCATTTTGGCTTCTTTCTTACCGTAGCTAATACCTTCGCAATCAGCAGGAACAACGAATGCAGAAACACCACCCGCCCCTTCGCCGCATGAACGCGCCATCACGACCAATACATCTGTATCACCCGCGCCAGAGATAAACACTTTTGCGCCATTCAGGACAAACTCATCGCCGTCACGCACTGCACTTGTCGTCAGTGAAGCGGCATCAGAGCCGGCATTAGGTTCGGTTAAGCAGTAGGAAGCGAGCTTTTCACCCGAAATTAGATCCGCGCTAAATTGTTGCGCCACTTCCGCTTTGGCAAAGCTGGTGATCATCCACGTCGCCATGTTGTGAATGGTCATAAACGCAGTAGTCGCGGTACAACCCATAGCCAACTGCTCGAAAATGATCGCCGCATCCAAACGAGACAATCCCAAACCACCATGCTCTGGCGGTGTATAGATGCTCAAAAAGCCAAGCTCACCCGCTTGACGCAGTACATCTTTAGGGAAGTGATGGTTTTCATCCCACTCGGCCGCATGCGGCGCTAACATTTGGTCTGCAAACTGCTTTGCTACTTCGGCAAACGCGAGTTGATCTTCGTTTAATTCAAAATCCATCTTGAAGTCCTAAGGTCTAATTCGTTGCATTTGTATCCGAGCCAAGCCCTCTAAAGGGTTGAAGGGCTTGGCTAGAGGTATCGCTACTTCTGTGACTAGCTCAATTGAATGGTCATGTTTGGGCCGCTTGGAATGTCATCTTCAAACCAACGCGCGGTGACGGTTTTCGTCTCGGTGTAGAAGCGAACCGCCTGTTTTCCATAAGCATGCAAATCGCCATAGAAGCTGCCTTTCCAACCCGTAAATGAGAAGAACGGTAATGGCACAGGAATCGGCACGTTGATGCCTACGTTACCCACTTCGATATTGTGTTGATACTTTCTCGCGGCAGCGCCGTTCGCCGTGAAAATAGACGTACCATTACCAAAGCGGTTTGCATTGATCAGTTCAATCGCTTCATCTAGGTCATCCACTTCCATAGTTAACAGTACAGGCCCGAAAATTTCTTCCTGATAAATCGACATGTCTGTGGTCACGTTGGTAAACAGTGTTGGCCCCACCCAGTTACCGTTCGGGAAGCCAGGTACCTGGCAATCTGTCCCGTCCAGAACACAATTCGCGCCTGACGCTTTGCCTTCATTAATCAGATTCACCACTCGCTGCTTCGCTTGAGGGCTAATCAGCGGACCATAACCGGCGGTTTCATCATCCCATGCGCCAGGCTGAACCTGAGCTAACGCCTCTTTAAGCTCTGGAATCCATTCTTTGGTTTCGCCTACAAATACGGCAACCGAAATCGCCATACAGCGTTGGCCTGCAGCACCAACTGACGCGCCAACTAGGTTATTGATGACTTGCTGTTTGTTTGCATCCGGCATGATGACCATGTGGTTCTTAGCACCTGCAAATGACTGCACGCGTTTCAGGTTGTCTGTACCTGTTTTGTAGATGTACTCACCAATTGGCACAGAGCCAACAAAAGAGATCGCACGAACGACTGGATCAGTCAGAATGCGGTCGACTTGCTCTTTGGTACCGTGAACAACTTGCAATACGCCTTTTGGTGCGCCAGCTTGTTCAAACAGCTCCGCCAGTTTCATTGCCGTTAGTGGCACTTGCTCTGACGGCTTCAAAATAAAGGTGTTGCCACAAGCGATCGCCATCGGGAACATCCACAATGGGATCATCGCAGGGAAGTTAAACGGTGTAATGCCAGCACAAACGCCGAGCGGTTGAATGTAAGAGTAACCATTAATATTGGTCGCGACGTTTTCCACCGTTTCGCCCATCATTGAGCTACAAATGTTTGCAGCTTGCTCTACCACTTCAATTCCGCGCCAAATGTCACCCTTTGCATCCGCGAGGGTTTTGCCTGTCTCACTTGAAAGCAGTATCGCCAACTCATCGTGTTGCTCTTTTAGCAAATGTTGGTAGCGCAGCATCAATCTAGCACGCTCCGGCGCTGCAACTTCTTTCCAGCGTTTGAACGTTTCTGTTGCGCTGGCAATCGCCGCATTCATTTCTGATTCCGTGGCACAAGGTACTTGCGCAATCACTTCGTTGGTTGCCGGGTTAGTTACATCTAGCCATTGTTTTGAGTCGGAGATGGCAAATTCACCACCGATATACTGCTTTACTTGTTCTGTCATGATGACATCCTTGTATTTTTCAGCTTGTTACTGACTACTGTTATGTAAGTGAAACTTTGTTGAGAATGAATTAGCAGATTTCAATCGCGATTGCGGTAGCCTCGCCGCCGCCAATACAAAGCGATGCAACGCCACGTTTACCGCCTGTTTGTTTAAGAGCGTGAATCAAAGTCACGAGGATTCGGTTACCACTCGCACCAATTGGATGCCCCAACGCACAAGCGCCGCCGCGAGGGTTCACTTTGCTCTCGTCCAATTCGAGTGCTTTCACCGCGTATTGAGCGACAACGGCAAAGGCTTCATTGATTTCCCAAAGGTCCACGTCTGATTTGTCCCAGCCCGTTTTTTCCAGCAGCGTTTCAATCGCGAATACGGGTGCGATGGTGAACTCATCAGGCTGTCTTGCATGCGTGCTGTACGCGACAATTTTGGCTAGAGGTTGAACGTTTTCCTGACGGCCAAATTCACTATCAACCAATACCATTGCCGATGCACCATCAGAAATAGAACTTGAGTTGGCTGCCGTTACGCCGCCATCTTTGGCAAACGCAGGTCGTAAGGTGGGAATTTTAGTGACGTCGAGTTTGCTCGGTTGCTCATCGTCTACCACCAAGGTTTCGTCGCGTCGATTTTTTACGTTAACAGGCACGATCTCTTCTTTGAACAAACCTTGCTCAATCGCTTGCTGCGCACGAGTCACCGACTGCTGTGCCCAGATATCCATACTTTCACGGCTGAATTGGTACTTTTGCGCGGTTTGTTCGGCAAAGGCACCCATCAATTCGCCTTGGTAGGCATCCTGCAAACCGTCATAAAACATGTGATCAAGCACTTGCTCGTGACCTAAACGGAAACCATCACGCGCTTTCTTAAGTAGATAAGGAGAAGAGGACATGTTTTCCATACCGCCAGCGATAACCGCGTGCGCGTTACCAGATTGAATAATATCATGTGCCAGCATGACGGTTTTCATACCCGAACCACAGACTTTATTCAGTGTCGTACAACCGATCGATTTTGGCATTTCTGCTTTAAGACTTGCTTGTCTTGCTGGCGCTTGCCCCACGCCGGCGGGTAAAACGCATCCCATCAACACTTCGTCTATTTTTTGCACATCGAGTTGGCTTTCGGCTAGTGCCCCTTGGATGGCTTTCGCACCGAGTTCCGTGACATCTGTTGAAGCTAATGCACCTTGAAAAGAGCCGATAGGCGTTCGCTTAGCGGCAACAATCCATGTTTCATTTTTCATTCCATTAACCTTTTGTTGACGTTTACGTCATAACTATACTAACATTTACGTTAACGTCAAGTTTGAGGTTATTGTTTGTTCGAGTAACTATTTTATTTCGAGTAAATGCGAGTGATATCAAGGCTCAAGAGTGGATGTTGTTTATTTACTTTAACGTTAACGAATTGTATATTCGTATGAATGTTATACGAAAGTCGTAAGGTTAAGGAATGAACACATTTAAGATCAGCGAGCTCGCGAAAGAGTTCGACATTACTACCCGAAGTATTCGCTTCTACGAAGATTTAGGTCTCCTAACTCCAGAACGTAAAGGCAACACACGAATCTACAATGGTCGCGATCGAATTCGACTAAAACTGATTTTGCGAGGTAAGCGATTGGGCTTTTCTCTTGCAGATATCAAAGAGTTATTTGAACTCTACGATACCGATCAAAGTACTGAGCAGTTGAACTATATGATTCGGTTGATCGAAGAGAAGAAGGCAGCATTGCAACAGCAAGCAAACGACATTCAAGCGGTAATGATGGAGTTAAACGCGGCACAGTTGCGATGCCAAAACACACTGAGATCCATGAAAGGCGAAAAAGTCACCTAACACCTCAACTCTGGGATGTAGGTGACGTAAAGGCAAGGACACGCAATGAAATCTACCTACTCTTCCCTGAACTTTGTTTATGACGAAAATACCGATTTGCTTCGCGAGCAAATCAATAGTTTTGCTGCAAGAGAAATTGCGCCGCTAGCGCAATCTATCGACCAATCTAACGACTTTCCAAACCATCTTTGGTCCAAACTGGGTGACATGGGTCTTTTAGGTGTGACCACCAGCGAAGAGTTTGGTGGTGCGAACATGGGTTATCTCGCCCACGTTATCGCTATGGAAGAAATCAGTCGAGCATCCGCTTCGGTTGCGTTAAGTTACGGCGCTCACTCCAATCTTTGTGTCAACCAAATCCACCGCAACGGCACACAAGCACAAAAAGAAAAATACCTACCAAAACTCATCTCCGGTGAACATATCGGTGCCCTTGCCATGAGTGAACCCGGTGCAGGCTCAGATGTGGTCTCTATGCAGCTTAAAGCGGAACGTAAAGGCGATATATTCCTGCTAAATGGCAACAAAATGTGGATCACTAACGGCCCAGATGCGCACACCTATGTTGTCTACGCCAAAACCGACCCAAGCCAGCACTCCAAAGGCATCACGGCCTTTATCGTAGAACGCGGATTCCCTGGATTTACTCAAGCACAAAAACTCGACAAGTTGGGCATGCGCGGCTCGAATACGTGTGAGCTGGTCTTCCAAAACTGCGAAGTCCCTGCGGACAATATTCTCGGCAAAGAAAACCAAGGCGTGAAAGTGTTGATGAGCGGTTTGGACTACGAACGCGTGGTGCTTGCCGGTGGCCCGCTTGGCATTATGCAGGCGTGTATGGATATCGTTGTGCCTTACATTCACGACCGTAAACAGTTTGGCAAATCCATCGGTGAATTCCAGCTAGTTCAAGCAAAAATTGCGGATATGTACACACAAATGAATGCCGCTAAAGCGTATGTTTACGCCGTCGCTGCCGCTTGTGATCGTGGTGAAACCACCCGTAAAGATTCTGCTGGCGCGATCCTCTACAGCGCAGAGCTGGCAACCAAGATGGCACTGGATGCGATTCAACTACTTGGCGGTAACGGCTACATCAACGAGTTTGATACGGGCCGTTTGTTGCGAGATGCCAAGCTGTATGAAATCGGTGCGGGCACTTCAGAAATTCGCCGCATGCTTATTGGTCGCGAATTGTTTAACGAAAGCGCCTAATAATCTGTCCAGGCGTTCTGACTAAAAAACATTTTCTTACTCAACCTAAATAAAGACGGGGTTTGTCACCCGTCTACCGAATGGAGATCGGCTATTTATGGCTTGTTTGACGACCAATATTAATACCCATTCAGAGCAGTATCAGGAAAACTACCGCTCTATGGCGTCGCTTGTGGATCAACTTTATACCGTGACTGCCCAAATAGAAGATGGTGGCGGTGAGAAAGCCCGCGAGCATCAGCAGAAGAAAGGCAAACTTCCGGTACGCGAGCGTATTCTTGCCCTACTCGACCCTGGTTCATCCTTTCTAGAAGTTGGTCAGTTTGCTGGCTGGGATGTGTATCCAGATTACGTTCCATGCGCTGGCGTGGTTGCTGGCGTGGGTGTAATAGACGGCACCGAGTGTATGATCGTTGCCAACGACGTGACGGTAAAAGGCGGTAGTTACTACCCGCTCACGGTTAAAAAGCACTTACGCGCACAGGAAATCGCAGAGAAGTGTCAGTTGCCTTGTGTTTACTTGGTCGACTCTGGCGGTGCTAACCTACCCCGCCAAGATGAAGTCTTCCCTGATAAAGACCACTTCGGACGTATTTTCTACAACCAAGCTCGAATGTCAGCCAAGGGCATCCCGCAAATTGCAGTGGTCATGGGGCTATGTACCGCTGGCGGGGCGTACGTTCCTGCCATGTGTGATGTTTCCATCATAGTCAAAGAGCAAGGCACGATCTTCTTAGCGGGCCCTCCTCTGGTAAAAGCAGCAACAGGGGAAGAAGTCAGCGCGGAAGATCTTGGTGGCGCAGACGTTCACTGCCGTACGTCTGGCGTAGCCGACTATTATGCAGAAAATGATCACCACGCGTTAGAGCTGGCAAGACAAGCGGTCTCTCAAATCAACCACTTGAAACCCGTCCAACTCAAGCAAAAAGCGCCACAGGAACCACGCTTTACTGCGCAAGAGCTGTACGGAATCGTCGGAACCGATCTTAAAAAGCCGTTTGATGTTAAAGAGGTCATTGCCCGAATTATTGATGATTCACAATTTGATGAATTTAAAGCCTTGTTCGGTGAAACCTTGGTCTGTGGCTTTGCCCATATTCACGGCATGCCGATTGGCATTGTCGCTAACAACGGCATTCTATTTTCGGAATCGGCACAGAAAGGTGCGCATTTTATTGAGCTGTGCGCACAGCGCAAAATTCCTCTGCTATTTTTGCAGAACATCACTGGCTTTATGGTCGGCCAGAAGTACGAAGCCGAAGGCATCGCCAAGCATGGCGCGAAAATGGTGACCGCTGTTGCGTGTGCAGACGTACCGAAGTTTACCGTGGTTATAGGTGGATCGTATGGTGCAGGTAACTACGGTATGTGTGGCCGAGCTTATGACCCAACCATGATGTGGATGTGGCCAAACGCACGCATCTCCGTAATGGGTGGAGAGCAAGCGGCTGGCGTGATGGCGCAAGTGACCCGCGATATCAAAACGCGCAAAGGTGAAAGCTGGAGCGTAGAGGAAGAAGAAGCGTTCAAACGTCCAATTGCGGAGCAATATCAAGTCCAAAGCCACTCTTATTACGCCAGTGCGCGACTGTGGGACGACGGCATTATTGATCCCGCTAAAACTCGCGATGTTGTCGGCATTGCTCTGTCTGCTGCACTCAATGCGCCAATACCAGACAGTAAGTTTGGCATCTTCCGTATGTAGTCGGATACAAAGCAACCCTTAACTCCTCGCGAATACCGATGTTTATACAAATAACGGCTAGCGAGTATTGGAATAGAGACTGAAATGTCAGACAAAGGAAGTCACATGACCGGACTACTGCTTGAAAAAGACAGCAATGGCGTTGCCTGGTTGAGCCTCAATCGACCAGAGAAACACAACGCGTTTGATGATGAATTGATTGCTTCACTTATCGAAGCTTTGGAACAACTTGAGCAAGACGACTCTCTACGCGCGTTGGTACTCACTGCGCAAGGAAAACACTTTTCTGCCGGTGCGGATCTTGGCTGGATGCAGTCAATGGCCACCAAAACAGAGAGTGAAAACCTGCAAGACGCACAGCAACTAGCAAAACTTTTGCATACGCTGGATACCTTTAGCAAACCAACCATTGCTATGGTGCACGGCGCTGCATTTGGCGGCGCACTTGGGCTTATCTGCTGCTGCGATATCGCAATCGGTACACCTGAAAGTCGCTTCTGTTTGAGTGAAGTGAAGCTCGGTTTATTACCCGCTACCATCGGACCTTACGTAATCCGAGCGATTGGACAACGACAAAGCCGACGCTACTTTTTAACCGCGGAACTGATCGATGCCGAAACCGCGCTATCGATGAATATTCTTCATCAGATCGACTCTCAACCACGTGAAGCTGTCAATCGCACCATTGATCACCTGCTCAACAACGGTCCACAAGCCATGCAGGCAGCAAAAACGCTCTGCTTACGTTGTGATAGCCAACCTATCGATCACTCATTAATTAAATACACCAGCCAAGCGATTGCAACCGCCCGCGTGTCCAGCGAAGGACAGGAAGGACTGAGTGCATTTTTTGAAAAGCGCGCCGCCAATTGGAGGAATCATGTTTAAAAGAATACTGATCGCAAACCGCGGTGAAATTGCATGCCGAATTATTAAAACCGCAAAAAGCATGGCTATAGAGACGGTTGCCGTCTATTCCGAAGCGGATCGAAGCAGCTTACATGTAAAACAGGCGGATTTTGCTGAATTTATTGGCTCTGCTCCGGCGAGTGAATCGTATCTTGATATCGATGCGATTATTGGCGCTGCGAAAAAATGGCAAGCTGATGCTATCCACCCCGGGTATGGTTTTCTTTCCGAGAACCCAAAACTAGCCAAAGCGTGCAGCGAAAATGGCATTGTATTTATTGGCCCTTCCACCAGCGCAATTGAAGCAATGGGTTCGAAGTCGCAAGCCAAAGCCATCATGTCAGAGGCGAACGTGCCCTTGGTTCCGGGCTATCACGGCACAGACAACAGCGTTGAGCACTTATTGGCTGAAGCAGAAAAAATCGGTTACCCAGTGATGCTTAAAGCAACACAAGGTGGTGGCGGTAAAGGCATGCGAGTGGTCAACAGTGCAGCCGAAATGCCGTTGGCCATCGACGGTGCGCAGCGTGAAGCGCTTTCAAGTTTTGGCGACAAGCAGCTTCTTATCGAAAAATGTATTTTGCAGCCGCGCCACGTTGAAGTTCAGGTGTTTGCTGACCAGCATGGCAACTGTGTTTACCTGTCTGACCGCGACTGTTCCATTCAGCGTCGTCACCAAAAAGTAGTCGAAGAAGCACCTGCACCCGGTCTTAGTGATGAACTGCGTAAACAAATGGGTGAAGCCGCGGTTCAGGCCGCGCAAGCAATAGACTACGTTGGCGCTGGTACGGTTGAATTCTTGCTCGATAGCCGAGGTCATTTCTACTTCATGGAAATGAATACCCGTCTGCAAGTTGAACACCCTGTCACTGAATTGATCACCGGCGTTGATTTGGTTGAATGGCAATTCAAAGTTGCGGCTGGCGAGCATTTACCGATCTCGCAATCCGAAATCACTCATAACGGTCACTCAATCGAGCTGAGAATTTACGCCGAAGATGCAGACAATGACTTTATGCCGTCGACTGGATGCATTGATTATTTACAAGAACCCATCACGGACAACAATGTTCGACTAGCTTGTGTGCGTGTTGATAGCGGTGTTACCCAAGGCGATACCATTAGCGAATACTACGATCCTATGATCAGCAAACTGATCGTCTGGGGCCAAACACGTGATATCGCGCTCAAACAGCTTAAACAGGCCTTAACTCAATATCACGTGCGTGGAGTGACAACAAACATTGGTTATCTGCACAGCATTATTTCGCAGCCAGCCTTTGCCAATAGCGAACTTGATACCGACTTCCTAGTTAAACATCAGCAAGGCATTAGCGCTCAGCAAAATGTGTCAGATTCTATCTGGCTAACGTTGGCGGCGGTTGCTCGCTGGAATGCTCTCACTGCTAAATCAGGCAGCTCAACGTTACCCGCCCCAACCGCACAAGGTTTTAGGCTGTCGGTTGACAACGTCTATCGATTTAACTTCACGGATGCCAATGCCAACCATCATGTACGTTTGCAACAATCATCGCAAGATACAGGTTCTCACTTCACTGTCCGATGCGGCGAGGAGTTGCATCAGGTCATCCTGCTTGAAAGTGGCAACCAGTTTATCGTCGATATTGATAATGTGCGTTACACCTTTAATGCACTTAGCGACGAACAAAAGACAACGCTGTTTTATCTTGGTCAGCAACGTACGTTCGCTCATCAACCAAGTTTTGAATCACCAAAAGGCAAAGACGACGAACTTAGTCCAACCGCGCCACTGAACGGTGTGATCTCGGCGGTCATGGTGAATAAGGGAGACGAAGTAGCGGCTGGCGATCCGCTGTTAGTGCTCGAAGCGATGAAGATGGAGTACACCATCACGGCTCCGGTAGCAGCAACCGTTGATGAAGTGTTTTATCAGCACGGAGACCAAGTACAACACGGTTCCATCCTGCTGCATTTGGCTTCTACGCCAGAAAGTGGTTGTGCCGATAAGGAGCGCGAATATGCTACCAGCGAAGGTTAATATCGTCGAAGTTGGTGCGCGTGATGGCTTGCAGAATGAAACGGCAGTGACGCTGGTTGATAAAATCCGTTTGATCAATCTGCTAAGCAACAGTGGCTTAAAGCACATTGAAGCAGGCTCTTTCGTCTCGCCGAAATGGGTACCTCAAATGGCCGATTCCGCTCAGGTGTTTGCGGGGATCACTCAGCAACCGAACGTGGTTTATAGTGCGCTCACACCAAATCTCGCAGGGTTAGAACGAGCGCTGGAAAGTGGCGTAAAACAAATTGCGGTATTTGGCTCCGCTTCAGAAGCGTTCAGCCAGAAGAACATCAACTGCAGCATTGCCGAAAGCCTCTCTCGCTTTGAGCCCGTGATCGAGCTCGCAAAGCAACACAACATTCCTGTGCGTGGGTATTTATCCTGCACCATGGTTTGCCCCTACGAGGGAGAAATAAAACCAGAGCAAACCACAGCGGTAGCGAATGTGCTTTTTGATATGGGATGCTATGAAATATCTCTGGGCGATACTGTCGGTAAAGCAACGCCCAATCGCGTTATCGCCATGCTGGATTCGCTGTTAACACAACTGCCAAAAGACGCGCTCGCGGTACATTTTCATGACACCTATGGACAAGCTTTGGCCAATATTTACCAAGCCTTGTTAATGGGCATCAACACCATTGATAGTGCGGTTGCTGGTTTGGGCGGCTGCCCTTACGCGAAAGGTGCCAGTGGCAATGTTGCAACGGAAGATGTGCTTTATCTTTGTGAGCAACTTGGGATTGAAACGGAGATTGATCTCAACATCATCAATGAAGCGGGTTGGCAAATTTGCCATGCATTAGGTAAACGTCCGTCTTCCAAAGTAGCACTCGCTTTGGGTGACCCAAACAGCTTGTAAATTGCTCAACCCACGATACACAACTACAAACGAGCATGTTTAATAACGTGCTCGTTTTTTTGAGCCGATTTAATCTAACTGAAACACTAAACAGAGGCGTGCTTTTCCTCTGCAAGGGTATGGCATCCCCACTTCGCGATCATATTAAGCAAATCACTTTTCTGAACTGGTTTTGTCAGGTAATCATCCATACCTAATGCGATACTTTTTTGTTGCTGCTCTTGCATCGCATGTGCGGAAAACGCAACGATTGGACACCAAGGAAACGCACCACTTTCCTGTAACTCACGAATGTCTTTTGTCACGCCAAAACCATCTTTGTTTGGCATAGAAATATCGGTAATCACCAAGTCCGGAGAAAGCTGTTTATAAAGTTCAACGGCTTCAACACCATCTTCCGCCAACGTCAGTTTAACACCTGTGTCTTGCAACATTTTTTCAATCAATATTCGATTGATATGGCTGTCTTCTGCGACTAATAGGTGCAGGCTAGAAAAGTCAGGGTTCTCATCTGAGGAAAGTTCTCGACGCTTTTGTGTCTTAGTAGAAAACAGAGCTTGCAGTTTATGCTGCGTGACCGGTTGCGGCAATAAACGATCCCGCTCGCACGACCATGCCTGCCCTTCCTCCATCACGCAAGGTGCAAGGAACAGTACCCGTTTGGCGGCGGATTCTGTCGCATCAAGCTCATAGAGCGCATCTCTATCTTGAGCATTGTTTACACTCGCGAGGATACGATCAAAACCATCCAATTTTTTACCCAAAGACTGCGCAGTTGACCAATCGTTGGCATGAGTAACTTCAATGCCAATCTCTTGAGTTAAATGTATCAAGTGTTGCACGCGCGGTTGATAATCATCAATCAACAAAAGTCGATTTGCACTCAGCTCTATCGGTTCGGAAAGAAGCTGACTTTGCTTAGGCAACTGCAAACTAAAGCTAAAACACGACCCTTTGCCAAAATCCGAATGCACACAAAGCTCGCCGTTGTACATGCTGATCAAACGCTTTGAGATTGCCAACCCCAAGCCTGTACCTTCATGGCGTCTTGTCGCGGAGGTATCGACCTGCTCAAACTTATCCATAATATGAGCCAATCGATCTTCGGGAATACCAATGCCCGTATCACTCACGGAAAAATCAAAACCGAGCTCACTTTCTCTGACTTTGAGTAGCACATGGCCTTCATCTGTGAATTTCACCGCATTACCGATCAAGTTAAGCAAGATTTGATTAATCCGACCTTTATCGCCGACCACGACCGTATTCATAGACAATGGCATATCAACCAACAACTTAAGGTTCTTTTTATCCGCCTGATAGGCACACAAAGCGGTGCAACTCTCGACGAGTGAACGCAAGTCAAAATCCTCTTCAACTAACGTCAACTTGCCCGCTTCTACTTTGCTGTAGTCGAGGATGTCGTTAATGATCGTCACAAGGTTGTTGGCAGATTTGTGCAGCAAGAGTAATAACTCCCTTGGCTCTCGACGGTTTTCGTTCTCAAGCAATATCTCGCTGATCCCCATGATCGCGTTCATTGGGGTACGAATCTCATGGCTCATGTTCGCCAAAAATTCCGATTTGGCTTGCATCGCCTTTTTCGATTTATCTAAAGCAGACGACAGACGCCTCTCCATCCTGCGCCTGTCGGTGATGTCACGCTCTACCGCAATAAAACGTAACAGCCCGCCATCTTCATCAAACACAGGAGAGAGCTCCAACTCGACCCAATACGGGTGCTTCGACTTGGTGTAGTTGAGTATTTCAACCCTAATAGGAGAGTGCTTACGGACACTTTTTGAGAGCAATGCCACCGTATTTGGGTCTGTGTCTGGCCCTTGGAGTAACTCGCCCGGCGATTTGCCAATAACTTCTTCCAACGTATATTCGGTTAGCTGTTCAAACGCAGGGTTTACCCATGCAATAGTGCCGTCAGGGTGAGTAATGATAATGGTATCACGCGCATGTTCTGCAACCTCAGCAAGCTGCGATATTTTGGCCGATAACTGTTGCTGGGTTTGATGCTCTTGCTGAAGTTTAGTTTGCGCTTGAGCTAAAGAGCGTGACATTTGGTTAAACGCTTCGCCAACACGTGTAACTTCGTCATTGCCTGAAATCGAAATTTGAGAACCCGGACCTTGCTGTGAAACCTTGATTACCCCAGTACGAAGAAGATCGAGCCGCTTCATCAAATAGCTACCGAGAGCATACGAAAACATGGCCACCAGCGACATTTCAATAAAGGCGATAACCAAACTTGCATGAGTCGCAAATGAAAGAACTTGATGTACATGTTCAACATTCACACCCATTTCAACCTTACCGAAAGTCTGCTCTCCAAGAGTAATCTCTTGCGCAACATCGTAAACTCCATCGGTCACATCAAACGGTCTCACACCAGTATCAACACCGCTGTAATCCCCCTGTAGCGTCAGCTCGACGCCATCTTGATTAACAATACGAATATAAGCCAGCTCGTGCTCACTCACGACAGAACGAGCAAAACTGTCTAGATAGGCTAAGTCCGTCGCAATCACCGCATCTCTCGACGCCTGAGCAAATACACTCACCAAGTGTTGGCTCCCAACCTCGAGGCTAGTCTCGTTGGAACTTTCCAACCAATTAAGCCCACTAATGATGAGTACACCGAGCGCAAGGGCCTCAATAAGAGCAATGCCAAGTATCGTTTTCGAACGCAGCGTCATAGGACAACCATTTATCTTGAGATTCCCAATTGAACAACATCTTGCCAATCTTGGTCTTGTGCAAGCTGTAACCCGTCAATGTTGAGTAAAGTAAAACTCTCCTGTGCTTTTGGATCATCATTAAGTTGCGAAATTGCCTTTCGTAAGGCAAGAGTAATCTCTTCATCGACATTATTTGAAACCGCAATAGCATGAGGCGTATAACCAGCAGTTGTATAAATGATGCTAAGTTGGTCTTTTATTTCACTCGGTAAGCTCTCAAAGGTACGCTTCACGCCACCACCAGCAATGTACAAACCTTTAAGTACCCCCAAATAGACTGAGTCGTGCGAACCAACGTATTTAGGCGTAAACTTGATGCCTTTCTGCGCCAACTCTGATTGTGTGATGATAGAGGCAGCAAATGCTCGTGGAGCAGGAAAAGCGATGGTCTTTTCTTGCAGCTCATCAAGGGAAACCGACTTCCCTCGCCTTGCTACAATAATGCCTGTGATACGCTTATTTTTCGCTCTTGCTAAAGCCGTATAACCTGGGTTTTGATTCACCAAGGTAAAGTGATATGGGTTCATGTATGCAATGTCGTAGGCTCCAGCCATCAAGCGTGCTTCGAACGTGGGAATATCACGTGCCGTGGCAAACTTAATCTCAACGCCAGCAAGATCTCCCCAGCGTTGCAGTAATGGCTGCCATTGTTGCACTAGTTTGGTCGCCGACTGTTGCGGTACGACACCAAAAACAATGGAAGGTTGAGCAACGACAGAAGGTGACCATGTGCATAACATCATAAGCAACGTAAATATTCGCTTGTGAAGCCGCCAAATCAACGTCTTTAGTTGGGAGTTCAACAAAATCATCTCCTTATGTTTGTCTTTCGTTAAAGATAGATAGCTATCTGAAAGATTGCGAATTATCGGATTAAATTGCCTCGTGTCTCAGATACCATTTATACTCAAATGAACACCTAAAACAGGAGCAGGTAAATGCTTATTACATTTCGTTGCCATAGCCACTCGAACGTCACTATGTTTGGCGATATTGCGATAAAGATGATCAAAATGATGGGCCATAGTGGCTCAGTACCAGGGTCTATTTCCGCTCAAGACATCCCTGATGCTCTATCTAGATTGACCTCCGCTCTCGCAGCACAAGAAGCGATAGAGAAGAACAACAGTCAAGCAATGGAAGAAGATGAGGAGCAAGAGGAACAAACGGTCAGTTTAGGACGCAGAGCATTTCCACTTATTGAGCTTTTAAAATCGGCAATTAAAGAAGAGTGCGAAGTGATGTGGGACAGCCAATAAATGCTCCAAATCAAGCTGTGGAGAGGAAAGCAACATCCAATCTATACTTTCCTCCCCTGCTAAAAGGAACTTACCCAATTCACTTCTCTGTTTGAATGACTCTTAACGAGTGCTTACTCAAACCTAACCTATTGAATATAAATCAGTGATAAACATCTGATTTCATAATAAAAATCCCCTATTGACTGAAACACTCACTTATCATTGTGGCCTCAACTGCAAACCATTAATGGAATGATTGTTATGTCAGAACTGACTCGGATGCGCTCTGGAGAAACCTATAATTGCCTGGATGAAGAACTAAAGCTCATGCGCGCCAAAACCGCGCAGCTTGTCTTCCAATTTAACCACGAGCCAAACCCAGATATCCGTAGACAACTATTGGCGGAAATGGGCGTCCAATTAGAAAACAGCGCCTGTATAGAGCCACCGCTTCAACTTACCTACGGTTGCCACTTGTCCATCGGGGAAAACACCTACATCAACTGGGATGCCATTATTCTGGACAATGGGCAGGTTGAGATTGGCGCGAACGTCATGATTGGGCCTAGAGTGCAAATTTACACAGCCGCTCATTCACTCGATACACAAAGACGCTTAGCCGGAGATGAGATCGCCAAACCGGTAAAAATCGGCAATAACGTTTGGATTGGTGGGGGCGCAATCATACTGCCAGGCGTGACCATTGGCGATGAGGCCGTCGTCGGCGCTGGCTCTGTCATAACCAAAGACGTTGCGCCGGGCGATCGAGTTGCTGGAAATCCAGCGCGCTCCATTAAACCAAAAAACTGAAGAAAGTCGCTATTTCGCCAAATGATCGCGAATAATGTTGGCAAGCAGATTGAGAGCATGGACGTATTTGTCATTGAGCTCAAAAGAAGCGTTAAGACGAATACAGTGATCGTATTGTTCTGTCAGGCTGAACATCTTTCCCGGTGCGATGCTGATATTATCTTTTAGCGCTTCTCGATATATCTGCAAGGCGTCGATATGCTTGGGAAGCTCTAACCAAATAAAGTACCCGCCGCTTTGGCTTAACGCTTTGACTTCTTCAGGTAACAGCTCATTAAGCAGATCCGTCATTTTACTTTTACGTTCAAACAGCTTTTTCCGTAACTGCTTCAAATGCGATTCATAATTGCGGCTTGTTAAATAGTGCACCAATGTCATTTGCACTGGTGCACTCGTCGCTAATGTACTCATTAACTGTAACTTTTGTACCTCTAGCGCCCGCTTTCCCGCCGCAACCCAACCAATACGTAGCCCTGCGATTAATGATTTTGAAAACGAGGAGCACAACATGGTATTGCCCGTGTCATCAAACATTCTTAGTGGGTAAACCGAGTCATTCCCGGCATGCAGTTCGCTGTACACATCATCTTCAATCACTGGCACGTTATATCGCTGTGTCAGTTCAATCAGCTTTTGTTTTTTCTCGTCGGAGAGCGTAAAACCCAGAGGATTTTGGAAGTTCGACATCAGCCAACATGCTTTCACATCGTGTGTTTGCAGCGCTCGTTCCAATGAATCTAGGTCAATACCCGTGACTGGGTCTGTTCTTACTGAGAGCGCTTTCAAACCTAACCGCTCTAAGGATTGCAATGCGCCATAGAATGCAGGCGACTCCACAACCACCCAATCTCCCGGTCTTGTGCAGGCTTGCAAACTGAGCGTTAACGCCTCCAGCGCGCCTGCCGTAATGACAATTTCATCGGGTGAAATTTCAATGCCTTTCGCAGCATAACGCTTCGCGATGATGGTACGTAATTGTTCGTTTCCCGGAGGTAAGTTATCAAAGGTGGTGGAAATCGGCATATTGCGAGCGGCTGCGCTCATCGCCCGATTCACGTGATAGCGTGGGTATAAACTTGGATCTGGATAGGCAAAGCCAAAATTGATCATGGATGGATTTTTACTCGCCTGCAGCACATCAAAGATAAACTCATTGATGTCTACCTGCTCTGTCCACGAGACCGCTGCTGGCGCTTGGGGTTCATTTGAACTCTTAATATAGGGAGCAACTCGATAACCAGAGCGCGGCTGTGACGTTACCCAGCCTTGAGATTCCAGAATTTGATAAGCGTGCAATACCGTCATCAAGCTCAAACCCGAGTGTTCAGATTGGCGACGCAGAGAAGGCAGCTTGTCACCCGGATGCCATATCCCCGATTTTATCTGCCTTTTAAGCTGTTCCACTAACTCTTGGTACTTCGCCAAACGCAAATCCCCCTCCATAAAGCCGAATTCAAAATAATAACACTTCAACATTTAATCTGTTATAGGTTTATAGTCACTGTCTGTACCTACTTCCCTCATTCCGCTCCTTTTAAAATAGCTCTCTCATAAAACTTAAAAGATCAAAGGAAGTTTAATGTTTGGCCTCGACGCATTTATGCTTGCACGGATACAGTTCGCCTTTACGGTATCCTTTCATATTATTTTCCCCGCTATCACCATAGGTTTGGCCACCTATCTCGCCGTGCTGGAAGGCTTATGGCTAAAAACACGTAATCCCGATTACCAAAAGCTCTATCACTTCTGGTCGAAAATTTTTGCGGTTAACTTTGGAATGGGTGTTGTATCTGGTCTTGTCATGGCCTATCAATTCGGCACCAACTGGAGTGGTTTCTCCGACTTCGCTGGTTCTATCACTGGCCCATTACTGACTTATGAAGTGTTAACGGCTTTCTTTCTCGAAGCCGGATTTCTTGGCGTAATGCTGTTTGGGTGGCGTCGCGTCGGCGAAAAGCTGCACTTTTTTGCAACCTCGATGGTGGCGTTAGGCACGATCATTTCGACGTTCTGGATTCTCGCCTCCAACAGTTGGATGCAAACGCCACAAGGCTATGAAATTGTCGACGGACGTGTGGTGCCAACCGACTGGTTTGCTATCGTTTTCAATCCTTCATTTCCTTATCGTTTGGCGCACATGAGCGTCGCGGCTTTCGTCAGTTCAGCACTCTTTGTAGGCGCGTCAGCCGCTTGGCATTTATTGAGAGGCAATCAATCGACTGCGGTAAAAACCATGTTTTCGATGTCGCTCGGGATCTTAGTGTTCCTTGCGCCACTCCAAGCCGTGATTGGCGATGTGCACGGGCTAAACACCTTGGAATACCAGCCTGCCAAAATCGCCGCCATCGAAGGACATTGGGATAACAGCGATGGCAAACCAACCCCATTGATATTGTTCGGCATGCCAAACATGGAACAAGAACGCACAGACTATGCCATAGAAGTTCCTGTTCTAGGAAGTTTGATCCTACGCCACAGTTTAACTGAGCCAATCCCGGCGCTGAAAGACTTCCCGAAAGAGGAACGACCGAACTCACCTATCGTCTTTTGGTCATTTCGAATCATGGTCGGACTAGGACTTCTGATGATTTTTCAAAGCTTCTACAGCATGTGGTTACGAAAAAAGAACACGCTTTATACCTCGCGTTGGTTCCTCAAGTTTTCATTGTTTATGGGGCCATCTGGTCTTATCGCAATACTTGCTGGCTGGTTTACGACAGAGGTTGGTCGGCAACCTTGGGTCGTGTATGGCGTACAAAAAACGCGTGATGCGGTTTCTGCACATGGAGACCTACAAATGAGCATCAGCCTGCTGTGTTTCCTTGTTGTATACAGCTTGGTATTTGGTTTTGGTTATTACTACATGATCCACCAAATCAAGAAAGGCCCCGATGCAATCGAGCACGATGAGCACGACATGACGACCGTTTCAGGTCGCATTTAGAATTTGTCACAAAGTGAAGGTAAAGAATATGCATTTTGATTTATCCGTGATTTGGTTCGCGATCATCGTTTTTGCCACTTTGATGTACATCATCATGGATGGCTTCGATTTGGGTATTGGAATACTGATGCCCTTCATCAAGGATGAAAAACAAAAAGACGTCATGGTCAACAGTGTCGCGCCAGTTTGGGACGGCAACGAAACTTGGATTGTTCTTGGAGGCGCATCTCTATTTGGCGCTTTTCCGATGGCTTACGCGGTAATTATTGAAGCGCTAACCATCCCTTTGACGTTGATGTTGATTGCTTTGATCTTTCGTGGCGTAGCGTTTGAGTTTCGCTTTAAAGCATTGGAAAACCACTTAAAGTTCTGGGATCGCTCTTTTATGGTCGGCTCGATTTTAACCACGTTTTTCCAAGGCATCGTTGTTGGCGCGGTAATTCAAGGCTTTGCGGTGGAAAACCGCGTTTTCGTAGGTAGCCAACTAGACTGGCTCACCCCTTTTCCCATCTTTTGTGGTTTGGGTTTAGTCGCAACGTACGCACTGCTTGGTAGCACATGGCTCATCATGAAAACGGAAGGTGCACTGCAAAACACGATGTACCGCTTCACTAACAAAACACTACTGGCGATGATCTCCGCATTAGTCATTGTGAGCGCTTGGACCCCACTTGCTTACCCTGCCATTGCGGAAAGATGGTTTTCTCTGCCTAATTTGTTCTACTTACTGCCCGTACCTGTCATTACTGGGCTGGTATGTTTGAAGATTGCCGACTCCGTTAAAAAGCGTAAAGAGCGCAGCCCTTTCGTGATGGCGTTATTGATCGTGATTCTCGGGTTCGCTGGGCTTGGTATCAGTATCTGGCCAAATATCATTCCTCCTAGCATATCAATATGGGAAGCAGCGGCTCCTGCAAGCAGTCAGCGCTTTATGCTCGTTGGAGCAGTGATCATCATCCCGATCATTCTGGCTTACACCTTTTGGAGTTACTACGTCTTCTCTGGAAAAGTGAAAGAAGACGAAGCGTACCATTAACGAGTTGATAAGGAGTGAGTATGAAAGTCAAAAATTGGTGCCGCCAATGGGCGTGGATGGTTGGAATTTGGGTCGCTAGCGTCGCTGCATTAGGGTTAGTGTCTATGTTATTTCGCGTCATGATGACCGCTGCAGGATTAAAATCTTAGCTCGGCACTTTTAAATGGATGCCTCTAGAGCTTGTGTAAGAGCTAGAGGCGTTGAACCTAATACTCAATCTTAATGATAAAGCCAAGTGTTAAGAATCTACTCAAAACACTCTTTCATAAGTCTACATTGCCTGCAGTCGTTCATGCATGCTTACGAGATCAAAAGGTTCAAGCTTTTTCGCAAGGTTCAGTAATGCTTCCTTTTTATCTTGCGGTAAACTTTGAAACTTCGACTCTAAACGTAAATCCACTTTGCTAAAAAGTAGCTTTCTAATTTGACTAGCTTTTGCCTTTGATAATTGCAATCCATCATTATCGGAGGTTTCAATTATCATGATAATCCTTGCTAACTCACTGAATTCATTATCAGAGCATAAATAAAGTGATTGTTTGTATAAATAGCCAACAGAAATTTCAAAATCAATATTAAGCGCTTGAATCTTATCGACAATGTTTTCACTCACATCATTTTGAGAAGAAGAGTTGATACAATCATCAAATCGCCTTTCAAATGTAACAAATCGATTATTGAGCTCGTCCAACATAGTCGTATCTTTTGCGAATGATTCTATAGGTAAAACCAATAAGAACATTGGCAGTAGGTATTTTTTCAGCGACCGACTGTTCACAATCAAGCCCTTTTTCTAAAAACTTTCATACGGTGTTGGTGCAATTGTTGCTCTCAAACTCAAGTCCATTAAACTCGCCAAATGGCTTTCATTAAACTCTGATAGCTTTTGCAGCTTTAGACTGGCTTCATTAAACTCTTGGTAGAACTTCTCAGGTTGAGGTATCACGACTGTTTTTATGTTTGCTCGTGTTGCCGCAAGCATACCCGAATAAGAGTCTTCAAAGGCAATACAGTTACTTGAATCTACACCTAGTTTATTGATTGTTGAAAGGTAGACATCTGGCTCTGGCTTGCCCTGTTCTACATCGTCTGACGATGATATCGCGTCAAAGTAACTGGCAATACCGAGTTTGTTCAAAATGATGGGAATGAGTTGATAAGGTGAATTAGTAGACAATCCTATCTTAAACCCTTTTTCCTTAAGCAATTTGAGTGTTTCTGTAACACCCTCTAATTCGCATCCTTTTTCAATTATTAATGCCTCCACTTTATCCACAACAGCATTCTCTACTTCCTCTAGGCTCTTTTCTTGCCAAGGATTACGTTCATACCAAAACCTTGTTACTTCACCTGTCGTCATCGTCGCAGTCTGCTTTGATAATACTTCGGTCACTTGGACGCCAACTGATGAAAACACCTGCTTTTCAGCTTCCTTCCACAAAGGTTCTGAATCAATCAGCAACCCGTCCATATCAAAGACCGCAGCGTATATCATTGGTACACCCTCAGTAAGTTCTATTCGTTGAGTAAGATTTGTCTATTCAACCAAAGCATAGCTTTGCATATAACGAGGGAGAGTATCACATTTGCCTGGGGCTATCAGAGCCAGTTCGATAACTCATCTTTAAGCCTCAACATGACTGATGTTCGTGACTACTTTTAACGCCAGCTTATTGAGATTAGACGCCTCCCAAGCAACGACAACACGACTGGTTAGGGGGATATCATCAATCTCGGCGACTGTCGCGGAATCATCGAGATGTTCAGCCAGTGAGCGCGGAACGAGAGCAATACCTAGCCCTGCCTGCGCCATGGCGATCGTCGTACGAAGTTGCGGTGCTGCGAACTGTGGTTCGAGCCTTACTCCTGCGTCGGCAAAAAGTGTGCTCATGCCATCAAACAATGCAGGTCCAGTCTCTCGTGGAAACAGTAAAATTTTATGGCCTCTCAACTGTTTCATCTGGATACAGGGATATTTTGCCAGTTCGTGCCCCGCCGGAATCACCGCGACAAAAGGGTCGTTAAACAACACCTTGTGCTCAAAAGGCTCACTGGCGTAACAGGGTAGCCGCATGATTGCGAGATCAAGTTGTTTGCTTTTTAACTGAGCGGCAAGCTCTGGCATTGACAGTTCCGCCGCCTGTAAATGAACCCCATTCTCTTGAATACGCCCCACCCTCTCTAATACCTTAATGCAGGTTGATGTTGACGTTGCGAACCCGATTTTAACCTGCGTATTTTCACCACGGGCAATCTGTCGGGCTTTTGCTTTAGCGCGTTCCACATCAGCAAGAATATTTACCGCATCCGTATAGAAGACTTGCCCAGCATGGGTCAGTTCTACCCCTCTAGACAAGCGCTTAAATAGGTCCACACCAAGCTCGTGCTCTAACTTTTTGATTTGTTGACTTAAAGGAGGTTGCGCAATCCCTAACTGTTCAGCGGCTCGGGTAAAGTGACGAGTCTCGGCGACCGCGACAAAATACTTCAGGTAGCGAAATT
This sequence comes from Vibrio sp. E14, assembly GCF_020515785.1. Classification (NCBI taxonomy): domain Bacteria; kingdom Pseudomonadati; phylum Pseudomonadota; class Gammaproteobacteria; order Vibrionales; family Vibrionaceae; genus Vibrio; species Vibrio sp. E14. The sequence goes on along the minus strand of NZ_JAHPJI010000001.1, from coordinate 545,927 downwards.
CCATATATTTTCCATATCAAAATAAATCTTTTTTATATTGGATTTAGCACCGTGTAGAAGTCAATCTAAATATACTCTTCATTGCATAACTGGTCTTACTCATGCGTGGATTTTATAACCCTCTATGTGCTTGTTCGCTTGAAGTAGCGAAAGAATTTTCTGAATACCATCACGTTACCGGAGATGGTGAGATTTATCAGACTTCGTTGATGAGTGCTTTGATCGCTGGTGTTTACGAAGGCTCAACAACCATAGAAGAACTGCTGAAACATGGGGATTTTGGTTTAGGTACGTTCAATGAATTGGATGGTGAGTTGATTGCTTTTGATAAGGAAGTTTTTCAACTCAAGTCGGATGGCTCCGCAAACCCGGCAGACCTGGCGCAAAAAACGCCCTTTGCTGTCATGACTTTTTTTAAGCCTGATATCGAGCTGCCACTGACATCGCGCATGTCACGTCATGAAGTCCATAGCCTCATAGACGACATGGTTCCAAGCGATAACCTATTTTGCGCAGTGCGCATTGATGGCGTTTTCGATTCAGTTCGTACTCGCACCGTACCTAAACAAACACGCCCTTATCGGCCAATGCTTGAAGTGGTCAAAGAACAACCAACGTTCCGCTTCACGTATAAGCAAGGCGTGGTCGCCGGCTTTCGCAGTCCTAAATATACGACTGGCATCAATGTACCCGGCTATCACGAACACTTTATTACCGATGACCGCCAAGGAGGTGGTCATATCCAGGATTACAGCATTTCGTCAGGATTTCTCCAGATTGGCAAAGTCTCGCGGCTAGTGATTGATACACCAGTATCGACAGACTTCCTCACTGCCAATTTGGCTCCGGAAGATATAAATACCGCTATAGAAAAGGCGGAAAAGTAACAAAGTCAGGCAAATAATAAGGACAACAAATGCAATCCAAACCTTCAAATAAAAATGGAGCTCAGTTGATCGCTCAACAGCTAGAGTCTCTCGGCATTAAGTACATTTTCGGTATTCCCGGTGCAAAAATCGATCGACTGTTCGATGCGATTGAAGACACTAACATCCAAATGATTCCGGTACGTCACGAGGCTAACGGCGCGTTTATGGCGGGCGTTATGGGAAGACTAACCGGCAAAGCAGGCGTCACAATGGTTACGTCAGGTCCAGGCTGTGGAAACCTAGTTACAGGGGTGGCAACAGCAAACTCCGAAGGCGATCCGCTGATTGCTATCGGTGGTGCTGTGAAACGAACTGACCAGCAAAAACAAACACACCAGAGCATGGATACCGTCAGTATTTTTCGCTCTATAACCAAGTTCAGTGCTGAAGTGCAGCATGTGGACGCCGCAAGCGAGATCATGGCGAACGCATTTCGTATCGCAGAGTCAGGTCGTCCTGGGGCTTGCTTTTTGAGTCTCCCCCAAGATGTTTTATCCGAGCAAACCCAAACGGACATTATTGTCCCCTCGCCTTACACACAGCCTGGTTGCGCAGACATCGCAGCAATCGAAGAAGCGGTCAGTCGAATCAGCAAAGCAAAGCGTTGTGTGGTTTTACTTGGCCTTCACGCGAGCCGCAGCCAAAACGCTGCTGCTATCGCCCGATTTCTTCAAAATACGCAGCTACCCGTTGTCGGCACTTACCAAGCCGCCGGCACGGTAGACATCAACTACTATCACCACTTTGCTGGTCGTGTTGGTTTATTTAACAACCAACCCGGCGATGTTTTACTGCGTGATGCCGATTTAATTCTCACCATCGGCTTTAGCCCAATAGAGTATGACCCTGAGCTTTGGAACAGCCACCGCAACCCAGTGATTCACCTCGATATTGAACCGGCAGAATACCAACTTAATTATCAGCCTTGTGTTGAAATCGTCGGAAACATTGCGCAGTCATTAGACAAGATGGGCAGCTATATCTCTGAATATGCGCGCCTTTCCCCAACGGCACTTTCAGTACTGGAAGAGGTAGCACTGCAACGGCAAGTGATCAAAACCTATCCCAATGTCTATAACAAGCAAGGATTTCATCCACTGGCACTGATTAAAGCCATGCAATCTATCATCACACCAGATACCACGTTATGTCTTGATATGGGGAGCTTCCACATCTGGATCGCTCGTTACTTAAGTTGTTTTCGAGCTCGCCAAATGCTGGTGTCTAACGGCCAACAAACGATGGGCGTTGCACTGCCATGGGCCATTGGTGCCAGCCTACTGAAACCTGGCAGCAAAGTGGTATCGATATCAGGAGACGGCGGTTTTATGCAATCGAGCATGGAGTTAGAAACCGCGGTTAGACTGAACTGCAATATCGTCCATATTGTGTGGGTTGATAACGCCTACAACATGGTAGAAATGCAAGAGATCAACAAATATCAGCGCTGCTCTGGTGTGAAATTTGGACCAATTGATTTCAAGGCGTACGCCGAATCATTTGGCGCGAAAGGCTTCGCAGTGACTAGTCAACACGAATTGCTACCGACATTGAATAAAGCCATGGACGTTGAAGGACCAGCAGTGGTGGCTATCCCCGTAGATTACAGCGACAACGACAAACTGATGTTGCCGCGCACAGAGAAAAATCAAGATCCCGTTTTTGTAAGTTTCGAAGGAGAAATCGCATGAGAGGATTAAAAAATAAAGTCGCACTCGTCACTGGTTCTGCCAATGGTATTGGTTTGGCCATCGCAAAACGTTTGTATGAAGAAGGCGCAAACGTCGCTCTTGCCGATTGGAATGAAGAGCAGTTGGCAAACGCCGTTGAAGGCTTTGATAAACAGCGTGTGTCTGCACATTCCATTGATGTTTCTGACCCAGGCAAAGTCGCAGCACTGATTTCTGATGTTGTTACCCGTTTTGGTAGACTGGATATTTTAGTAAACAATGCTGGTGTACATGTCCCAGGTTCCGTGATTGAAGGTAGTGTGGAAGACTGGAAGAAGATCTCTGGTGTAAACATTGACGGCGTCGTTTATTGCGCGAAGTTTGCGTTACCTGAACTCTTAAAAACGAAAGGTTGTATGGTGAATACCGCGTCCGTTTCTGGTTTGGGTGGTGACTGGGGTGCCGCATTCTATTGCGCGAGTAAAGGCGCTGTGGTCAACCTTACTAGAGCGATGGCATTGGACCATGGTGCGGAGGGTGTAAGAATTAACGCCGTATGCCCAAGCTTAGTAAAAACCAACATGACGAACGGCTGGCCGCAGGAAATCCGCGATAAATTCAATGAGCGCATTGCGCTCGGCCGAGCCGCCGAACCTGAAGAAATTGCGTCTGTCGTGGCTTTCTTGGCAAGTGATGACGCATCTTTCATTAATGGCGTAAACCTACCTGTAGACGGCGGTGCCACCGCATCAGATGGTCAACCTAAAATAGTATAAGCATTAACACTGACTGAGCAGAATTTTTAACTGTAAGGTATCCACGCCAAAAAAAGAGCCGAGTTTGTACTCGGCTCTTGTGTGTCTGTTCTTAAGCCTGCGACGTTGCTAAACCTGCCGACGCGCCGCCTAATAACACATGATTAAATTCCATTCGAGATTCTTGGGCTTGTTCAGACAGTTCTTGCTTCTTCTGTTGAGCGAACTCAAGCGCTTCGGTTAGTTGCTGTAGCTCTGTTTGCATCTCTTCTGGTAAATGATGGTCCGAAAACCCAGATTCACAGCAGTGCTCTAAGGCAAATGCGCGAATTCTCTTACGCATGCTCATCAGGGCCGCCATTGCTTCGCGCTCTTCTTCAGCCGCCTGTTGAGCTAAGTCTTTAAAGCGCTCAAATTTCGCCAAAGCCATTCCCTCTGTTGACCAAGGGTCAATTTCCGGCAGTTCTTCAATGTTAATGGTTGGCTCTTCGTATTCTGCTTGATGTTTAATATCTAGGCTCGCCGCGCGAACAAAGGACACCATCAACATCACCGAGATAACTAACAACGGTAAACCGCCCACGATCGCAGCGGTTTGTAATGTCGATAAACCTCCCATGAACATTAGGACGGTTGGCAGAAAAGACAAAGTAAACGCCCAGAACAAACGGTTCCAGCGCATCGGTTCTTCCGTCACATCATTTTGAACCACAGACGCAAGAATGTACGAGATAGAGTCAAACGACGTCGCCGTAAAAATAATACACAACAGTGTAAAAACACCAATAACGATTGACCCTAACGGTAATGTGTCTAACGTTGCAAAAATAGCCGCCGGTGCGCCTGATTCGTTAAGGATTGCGATGACATCAAGCTCACCCGTCAATTGCAACGATAAACCATAGTTACCTAAAACAATGAAGAATAAGAAACAACCTAAAGAACCGTAAAATATAGAACCTACGACCATCTGTTTGATCGTTCTTCCACGCGAGATACGAGCAACAAACAATCCCATGCAAGGAGCAAAGACCAACCACCATGCCCAGTAGAAAATAGTCCAGTCTTGCGGGAAGTGTGTATCCGTAAATTCACCATAACCACCAAACGGCTCCGCCCAGGTGGCCATAACAAAGAAGTTAGACAACATACGACCAATAGAATCTAAGCCTGTCTCTAACATGAACACGGTTGGCCCAACGGCGAGTACAAAGAGTAACAAGCCCATCGCACCCCAGAAGTTAATGTTACTAAGGAATTTGATCCCCTTCTCAAGCCCTGCATACGCGGAGTAACCAAAAATCGCAGTACAGAGAAGTAATACAGCCACTTGGCTGAAGGTATTGTTTGGAAGACCGAAGATATGATGTAGACCACCGTTGATAAGAGGCGCTGCTAAGCCAAGCGTAGTCGCCGCGCCACCCAACATACCAAAAATAAACAGCACATCAATAAACTTGCCAATACCACCGTTTGCGCGCTTTTCTCCTAATACAGGCATTAACGCACTAGAGATTTTCAAAACAGGTTGTTTGCGTACATAAAAGAAGTAAGCGATAGGCAGAGCAGGAATAAGGTAAATTGACCAAGCGATCGGTCCCCAGTGAAACAGACCATAAGTCGCGGCCCAGCGAATGGCTTCTTCACTGCCAGCTTCCAACTGAAATGGTGGTGATTGATAGTAGTATGCCCACTCGATACACCCCCAATACAGAATACTTGCGCCAATACCTCCACAAAATAGCATTGCAGCCCATGAGGCGTTACCAAATTCTGGTTGCTCGTCGGCTTCACCAAGTTTGATTTGGCCAAGATCGCTGAACACGGTGTAAATCATAAAACACATTGCTGCGATACCCAGTGCGAGGTATAACACACCAAGCTTATCGGTCATGAAAAATTTGGCCGAAGCTATCCAATCCGCACCTTGTGTGGGAAATAAAATTAAAGGTATAACGACGCTGAGTAAAAGAAAGAGTGAGCCTAAGAAGGTAGGCTTATCGATGAGAGAAAATGATTTGTCCATATTATATATCCTTATGTTTTCAAAGGACATGATCTACATTTCTCACAACTTCGCCAATTCACAACACTTATCGTTACCACAAGAATAATTGTCTTTAAAATATGCATTATGTGACGCTGATTTGGTATTCATTATTTGATGCCATAGCGTTTAAATACGGCAACTTTTCTGCCACACCATCCAGTGCTCTCTACCTTTAAAAACCTCAACACTGTTTGCCACCACTGAGGATTCCACAAGCTTAAACTCCGGTTCTAGATAACCCTCCAACTCCCCACTTCGCAAACAAAATGGAGGGAAGCGAGAGTGGTAATCATCATCTATAACGAAATAACCAATTAACAAACCGTCTCTTGGCAGCAATTTATCCACCATAGCAAAGTAATCTGGCCACTGGTCTCTCGGTAGTGCAGCGAGAAAGGCACGCTCGTAAATCACATCAAATGGGTGCGTAGAGTCAGCGTTAAATACATCCCCCAGCACGACTTTATCTTTGTGCTTGCCTAACGTCGATTGCGCCATTTTTACTGCTTGTTGGCTGTAATCCATCGCGATCACATCATGCCCATATTGAATAAAAGAGCTGAGTTCATAAGCAGCACCACAGCCAGGGATAAATACAGACTGACCGCTATGAAGCGCGTTTTCTAGGTAAGCTTTTAGCTCTTGAGGTGTGGTTTTGGCATCCCACGGCATGGTGCCTTGGGTAAACAAATTATCCCAAAACTGTTGATTGATGGTCGGTGCCTGCTTCATTTATCGCCCTCCTGATTGTACTGGCACAAAAAGAAAGGGATACGCAGCACAATGTGGTATCCCCTCTCCTAGCCTTTGATTTTTACGTTGTTAGCTTTTTATAAATGCGTTTTACAATGATGGGTTAACTGCGCAGGTCATTGATTAACGGCTGCTCCGCTTGGTTCGGTACAAACTGGACATTGCCTTTCAGTTTAGTGACAGACTGGAGTGTTGCTTGAATGTCCTCTGCTGATACATGAACATCATGACAGCAGAAAGTAATGGTATCGTTGAAGCCATCACGCTCAATTTTCAAGGAGCCTTTAATATCGTGGCGACGACAGACTTCTTGGATCTGATGCGGATAAACAAACAGGCCTTTCACTTTCACCGCTGAGTCCGCACGCCCCATCCAGCCTTTAATTCGCGCATTCGTGCGTGGCGAACCCGAGCCCGTTTCTAGGTATGCCGATAAATCTCCCGTTGCGTAGCGAATCAGCGGAAACTTCTCATCGAGCGATGTCACGACTACTTCACCGACTTCTCCCGGTTGTACAGGAATGCCATCAGGATTAACGATTTCCACGATGATATCTTCGGCAATCACCAAGCCTTGCTCGCCAGACACTTGATAAGCAATCAAACCAAGCTCTGCACTTGCGTAGGCTTGAGAGACTGCAATGCCTTTGTCCTCAAACATCTGTTGCATGTCTGCGGTGACCGCTTCACCAGAGACCAGCGCTTTGGTAAAACTCGGCGACTCACCGTATTGTTCTTGGTACTTTTGTAACAACGTCAGCAAGTAAGAAGGCGTGCCCGTATAACCCGTTGGCTGAAGCTGTTTAATCGCTTCAATTTGTGCTTCAGTATTCCCGACACCCGCCGGAAATACCGCACAGCCACAAGCTCTTGCGCCACCATCCATAATAAATCCGCCAGGCGAGAAATGGTAAGAGAGCGTGTTATGCACTAAATCGCCCGCACAAAACCCAGCTGCGTGAAACGCGCGCCCCATACGCCAGAAATCCGCCTCATCCGTTTGTGCCTCATACAACGGCCCCGGAGATTGGAATACGCGCGCCATCTGACCAATCGCAACACTATTTAAACCACCAAACGGCGGTTTAAGTTGCTGCTGGTTTGGCACATTGAATTTGCGCGTAATCGGAAACTGGGTAAGTCCTTCACGATTATTCGCCAACGTAGGCTCTAACTCAGCAAAATGCGCCGCATAATGTTCGCTGTTGGCTTTTGCATTTTCAATCAACGTTGGCAGACGTTGAAACAGCGATTCTTCTCGTGCCTGCGGAGACAACGATTCTTTCGCATCAAATAGTTCGTTCATCCTTGCTCCTTATAACCAACGCTTACGACGTTTGTAAGATTTCAGATTCTTGAAGCTCTTGCGATCTTCATCGCCGCCGCCAAGGTAGAACTCTTTCACATCTTCATTGTTTAGCAGTTCGTGCTTGCTGCCATCCAGTACGATTTTGCCTGATTCCATGATGTAACCGTAATCGGCCGCTTGAAGGGCAAAGTTGGCATTCTGCTCAACCAAAAGCATGGTAATGCCTTGATCTTTATTAATCTTGTTAATAATGCTGAACACCTCCTTCACCAACAGCGGCGAAAGCCCCATCGACGGCTCATCCAACAAGATCATTTTCGGGCGAGCCATCAGTGCACGACCAATCGCCAGCATTTGCTGCTCACCACCTGACAAATAACCCGCTAGACCGGTGCGCTCTTTAAGGCGAGGGAAATAATCAAACACCATTTCGATGTCTTGCTCGACTTCGTTGTCCGTGCGCGTGTAAGCGCCTAAGCGAAGATTTTCTATCACCGTCATGTCTTCAACAATTCGGCGCCCTTCCATAACTTGGAAGATGCCCGAACGGACGATCTCTTCCGGGCTTTTGTTGTCTATGCGCTCGCCCATGAAGTTGATTTCGCCGCGCGTCACTTCACCATCTTCGGTTTTCAACAAACCAGAAATGGCTTTTAACGTCGTGGATTTACCCGCACCGTTGGCGCCCAGTAAGGTCACAATCTGCCCTTTTGGAACTTCTAAGCTCACACCGCGAAGTACTAGTATTACTTCGTCGTAGACGACTTCAATGTTGTTCACTGAAAGCAGTATTTCTGCCGGTTCGATATTCGTTGCTAATTCAGCCATCAAGCTACTCCTTGCTAGGGTGAGAGTGTTCTCTCACCCATCCTTATTTTCAGTAAGCTTTGTTATTAATAAGTCGTAGATTAGTAACCTAGCCAATCGTCACGACGTGACAATGTCACTTGGGACACTTTCTTAATATCGACTGCGCCGCCGTTGTTGTTACCCATAAACACGTTCACGGTTGTTGTGCCACGGTGATCTTCCGGCTTCCAGTTCGCAGGTACACAAACACCTTCTAAGCCTTGTGGGACCCAGTTGTCATGGACATACATGCCCTTCTTGATGTTTTCACCCGTGATGCCACCGTTGTCTTTCGCCCACTCCATCGCTTCTTTCATGTAGAACGCAGAACAAATGCCGCGAATGTAGTGGTGAGTTCTAAACTCGCCAGGCTTTGATTCAGACTGCTTAGAAATCTCACGGACCAGTTTCATGCCTTCATTATCATCTCCCCAAAACGCTGTCATACCTGGGAAAACGTAATCTTTAAGGCCATCGCCTGCTGCTTCAAGCACTGGCTTATCGCCGCCCCAAATGTTTGCCATGTACTGGAACTCTGTCCCAACCGTGTTACAAGACTTCACTAGTGAGATAACCGAGCTACCGATATTAGCAATGTAACCGTAGTTGGTGCCTGACTCTTTCAGCGACAAACATTGCGCTTTGAAGTCCCCTGGTTTTAGTGACACAACGACTGGGTTTTGCACATCAAAACCAAGCTCTTTGGCGTACTCTGCACACGCTTCTTTTGGCGCATTCGGGAATGGATGGTTATCGCCAATGTGCGTAAATTTCGGCGCACCTTGATTGCCCTTAGATTCCCAATCTTCTTTCGCCCACTTAACTAGCGCACGGCACGCATCTGAGTACGACGCACCATAAAAGAAATTATAAGGCGCTGGTTTCGCGGTTTTTGGGTTTTTGCCAGTTGGGTCAGTTAAGTGACCAGAGTAAGAAGCAGAGAACACCGGCACTTTGTCTTTGGTAACAAACGAAATAAGTGCTTCGGTATCCGCCGTACCCCAGCCTTGCAGCGCAACCATGTCTTTACGCGCCACCCAACGTTTATAGTTAGAAATCGCCACTGGTACTTTGTACGCCATGTCTACTGTTTCAAATTCGAGCTCGGTACCGTTAATGCCACCGTTTTGGTTAATCCAACGCAATGCGTCTCGCACGCCAGAACCATAAGGCTTGCTCACATAGGCAGTTGGTCCAGAAAAGTCGACTAATTGCCCGACAAACACAGAATCTTTTGCCCAAGTTGCGGTAGTAAACAGTGCAGATGACAGCACCAACGTTGTCGCTAAATGTCCTTTGTTCATAACTCGTTGTCCTTGTTATTGAGGTATATTCCACTTAATTCCACGTTAATATGAGAACGGATAGTGTTTCCAATATGCTCGAATCTGTTGCCAGCGATGCGATAATCCTTGAGGTTCGAAAATGAGGAACAGCATGATGACTAAACCAATCGCCATCTCTTTGAAGTAAGCCAGACCATCAGTGAAAGCGGTGGTATCACCAAACGCTGAAAGCCCCGTTACGCCAAACTCTAAAACTTCAGGCAGCAGTACGATAAATATCGTCCCCATCAGCGTACCTTTGACTGATCCTAAGCCACCAATGATGATCATGGCCAAAAACTGGATAGACATCATGATGGTGAAGCCTTCTGCTGATACAAACCCTAGATAATGTCCGTAGAGTGCGCCCCCGATGCCTGCATAGAATGCACACACTCCAAATGAGAGCAGACGATACTTGGTTAGGTTGATGCCCATGATCTCTGCTGACAGATAGTGATCTCGTACTGAGACAAACGCGCGACCGTCACGAGAACGGATTAAGTTTGATGCCCACATATACATGAAGATCAGCGCAAACAGAGCGATGTAGAAGAAGCTTTCGTCAGTCGTAAACTCAAAACCAAACAAATTAATTGGGTTCGCGCTTGCACCGTATGAGCCGCCACTGAACCAATCTGCGCGAGCAAAGAAGTCCTCTAAAATAAACTGCGCCGCCAACGTTGCGATAGCTAGATATAAACCTTTAATTCGAGCCGCTGGCAGACCAAACAGCATCCCCACAATCATGGTTAAGTAACCCGCAAGCGGAATCGCAAACACGACTGGAATATTGAACTGGTTATTCAGCCAAGCCGATGCAAAGGCACCAAAGCCAAAGAACGCGCCATGACCTAGGGAAATTTGTCCGGTAAAACCAACCAGAATGTTTAAGCCCAGCGCCGCGATTCCAAGATACGCAATCTGAATAAACAGGTTGAGGAAGTAAATATCCAAGACCAGCGGTGCTGCCAGCATGGCGATGACACCAGCAATCGCAAGGCTTCTGATGGTTTTGGTTTCAAAAATTGGCGTATCACTTTTGTATGTGGTTCGAAAATCCCCACATGGGCGCATGCTAAGTTGAGCCATGTTATTTCTCCTTAAATACGCTCGATATCTTTGGTACCAAACAGCCCGTATGGCTTGAAGGCAAGAATGATTAACAGCACATAGAATGGTGCGATGTTGTACAGGTTACCCACTTGCAGGTATTGGCTATCAAAAAACTCAGCTAAGTTCTCTAGCACCCCGATGGTGATGCCACCGACAATTGCGCCGACTACAGAATCTAAGCCACCTAAAATAACGGCTGGGAAAACTTTGATACCAATAATGGATAGCGCGTCAGATACGCCGTTAACGATCCCGATAACAATCCCTGCTGTTGCAGATACCATTGCCGAAATAGCCCAACTAATGGCGAACACTTTCTTGATGGAAATGCCAAGACTTTGGGCTACTTGCTGGTTAAATGCCGTTGCGCGCATTGCCAGACCCATTTTGCTGAATTTGAAGAACCAGTAGAACGCGCCCATGATGAGCATCGAGAAGATCAAACTCAGAATGTAAGCGAACTCAACGTTCAAACCACCGATATTCACCACATTTGTTTCGAACACTTGCGGATACGACACAGCTGAGACACCAAATATCCATTTCATCAATGCTTGGAAGAACATAGACAGACCGATGGTCACCATGATCACAGAGATAATCGGTTCACCAATTAACGGCCTGAGCACAATGGTTTGCACCGCAATACCGAACACCATCATGAACGCGAGCGTGAGTAAAAAGCCGATAAAAAATGGCAGTTGCAGATGAACAAGCGCCGCCCAGCATACCCATGCGCCAATCAACAAGAACTCACCCTGAGCGAAGTTGACCACCTGAGTCGATTTGTATATCAGTACAAAGCACATGGCGACCACGCCATACAACATGCCAACGATCACGCCATTAATGACGAGTTGCAGTAATAAATCCGTATTCACTATGCGATCCTCCGTTGTTCGCTATCCACCAGTGTTGGCTCATGTTCAATAAGCGTTTCAATCACTAGCGACGTTTGAATGCGTGTTTTGGTGCCATCCTGATAAGTGATCACCGTATCCACATCGACTTTTGGATCGTCGCTGTAGATGGTTTCGATGATGTCTCCGTATTTCTCCGCAACCACACCACGGCGTACTTTACGTGTGCGAGTTAGCTCGCCATCGTCGGCATCCAGCTCTTTGTAAAGTAGAATGAATTTGCTGATCTTTTGTGCATCGGGTAGGGATTCGTTCACTTTCAGCACTTCTTCACGAATGACTTGATACACTTCTGGTTGAGCAGATAAGTTGGTGTAGTTAGTGAATGCTAAGCCTCGCTGCTCTGCCCACTTCGCAACAATCGCGTAGCGAATACAGATGATGGCGGATAGCCAAGGTCGACCTTTGCCCACCACTACGGCTTCTGCAATAAACGGCGAGAACTTGAGTTTATTTTCAATGAACTGCGGAGAGTAGCGGTCGCCATGGCTGGTTTCCGACATATCTTTCAGACGATCAATCACCACCAAGTGACCAGAGTCTTTAAAGTAACCCGCATCACCCGTGTGCATCCATCCGTCTTGCACGTCTTCATCATACGCTTCCTGGTTGTTCTGGTAGCCAGTAAACATGCCGGTACTTTTCGCGATGATCTCACCCACGCCATTGCTGTCTGGGTTGATGACTTTCACTTCTGCATTATCAAACGCAACGCCGACCGAATCATAGTCCACGTCATCGGCTTGGTGGACGGTGTACGCACCACACATTTCGGTTTGACCGTAAAGCTGCTTGAGTGGTACACCGATCGCTTGCAAGTAACGGAAAGTATCCGGTCCCATCGCCGCACCGCCGGTTGCCGCAGATGTCAGGTTCGAAAACCCTAAACGGTCACGCAGAGCACGCAGAAGAATCCATTCAGCCAACTTAGAGCGTTTACCCTGCTCCAGCGCTTTGTTGGCTAAGCTCATGCCCAGCTTGTACATCTTCTGCTTAAACGGTGTGGAATCCATCATTCGTGCAGACACGTCTGCCACAATGTTTTCCCACACTCGCGGCGCAAGCAGCACGAAGTTCGGGCCAATTTCGCGCAAGTCAGACATCATGGTTTCTTGTTCTTCCACGAAGTTAACGATTTGACGAGAAATCAACGCCTGACCAACCACATACACCTGCTCCATAATCCAAGGCAAAGGCAGAACAGAAACGTAGTTGTCGCCTGGAGAGCGCGGGTCGGCACGCAGATAAGCCGCACAGTGATCTAAGAAAGTGCCGCTGTGTAGCTGAGCCAACTTTGGTTTGGAAGTCGTACCCGACGTGGTACAAAGAATCGAAAGATCGCTGCCTTTGGTTGCCGCAACCATATTGAGATATTTATCCGGATCCGCTTTGTCGATCAGTTGACCTTTTTTATAGACCTGCTCAACGTCAATCAGTCGCGGGTCGTCGTACTTGCGCATTCCACGCGGGTCACAATAGATAATGAATTCTACGCTTGGGATCTCATCACCGAGCTCAAGTAGCTTATCGCATTGCTCTTCATCTTCCGCAACCACGACTTTTGCTTTGGCATAGTTGATGAGGTACGCCACTTCTTCGTGCATGGAATCTTGATAGATGCCCAGCGAGAAACCTTTGATCGCATGTGCGGCCAACTCGCCCCATACCCATTCCGGGCGGTTATCACCCAGCAAACCAACAACGTCTTGCTCACCAACACCTAAATCTTGAAGTGCCAGCGCCATCCACTTCACTCGATTTTCATAATCTTGCCAAGTGAACTCTCGCCAAATACCAAACTCCTTTTCACGCATTGCGACTTGCTCGGGCCAGTGCTTGGCATTGTGCTGCAACACTTTTGGAAAGGTATCTAAGCGGGTTATATCTGCCCAATCATTATGTTGCTGTGCCATTATGCACTCTCCTCTAATGTCGGTAGCTCTTCGCCTAAGTACGCTTGTTTCACATGTGGGTTGGCCATCACTTCTTCTGGCTCGCCCATCGCAATGTGTTTACCAAAATCCAACACCAATACGCGGTTAGAGATATCCATCACCACGCCCATATCGTGCTCGATCATGATGATGGTGATGTCTAACTCTTCGTTTAAATCCATGATGTAACGCGCCATGTCTTCCTTTTCTTCCAAGTTCATGCCTGCCATTGGTTCATCAAGCAGCAGTAACTTAGGTTTTAAGGCAATGGCACGAGCAAGCTCTACACGTTTACGTAAACCGTAAGAAAGTGTGCCAGCGGTGGCTTTGCGAATGTGCTGAATTTCAAGAAAATCGATTACGTCTTCTACGTATTTACGGTGCGCCATTTCTTCTTTCTGCGCGTTAGAGAACCAGTAAAGTGGTCCTGTGACGAAGTTGTTTTTCAGTAGGTGATGTCGACCAACCATAATGTTGTCGAGTACCGACATATGAGAAAAGAGTGCTAAGTTCTGGAAGGTCCTTCCCAACCCTAACTCTGCTCGTTGGCTAGGTGTTCGTTTGGTTACATCATCTCCAGCGAAGATTACAGAGCCTTTGTTTGGTGTGTATCGACCAGAGATGCAATTGAGCATTGAGGTTTTACCTGCACCGTTTGGACCAATGATTGAAAAGATTTCCTTTTCATTCACATGGAAGCTCACGTCAGTTAGAGCTTTCACCCCACCAAAAGCCAATGAAATATCGTTTACCTGCAACAGAGGCGATTCCGATACCATAGTTGATCTCCCTTTCGTTATTTAAGTGCGTTCCATTGAACACTATTTAATCAAACCTAACTTTGATACTGGTAACCGCTTTTACACCTATGCATCAACTTTGTATTCAGTTTACGTAAACGTCAATTTAAAATCAGAATAGTGCTTGAAAGATTAAGTTGCAATCGAGTTCATCGAGAAAGATTTGAACTAACGCAAACTTTAAGTAAATAAATTGTTAATAAAAATTATTCTCAGACGACTACATATTCGGATAGTTAGGGCCACCACCACCTTCCGGCGGTGTCCAGGTAATATTTTGACTTGGATCTTTGATGTCGCAGGTCTTACAGTGGATACAGTTTGCCGCATTTATTTGTAGCTCTGGCTGCTGATCCCCCTGTACGATTTCATAAACGCCAGCCGGGCAATAGCGCTGTGCAGGCTCGGCGTACAGTTCGAGGTTCTGCTCAATCGGTATGCGCTGATTCGCCAAACGTAAGTGGCATGGCTGATCCTCTTCATGGAAGATATTGGATAGATAGACAGAAGAAAGGCGATCGAAACTTAACACACCGTCAGGCTTTGGATAGACAATTTCATTGCTGTTTTCCGCCAATAGCAGAGACTGATGATCGGGCTTATCACAGCGGATATGCCACTTAGCTTTGCCTTTTAACACGTTATGTTCCAACAATGCTAAACCACCACCCAACCAAGATCCAAAGCGGTGAATGCCACTTGAGAAGTTACGCGCTTGGTAGAGTTCTTCGTGCAGCCAAGACTGTTTGAAATGCTTTTGATAATCAGCAGTGACTGACTGACTCTCAAGGGCTTCACATACTGCTTCGGCGGCAAGCATGCCAGATTTCATTGCGGTGTGCGTGCCTTTGATTTTAGCGCAGTTAAGCGTTCCTGCATCACAGCCAATCAACAAGCCACCAGCAAACTGCTGCGTGGGAAGCGAATGGAAACCGCCCTTGGTGATCGCTCTTGCGCCATAACTAATGCGTTTACCATTTTTGAGGTATTGCTCAATCAACGGGTGATGTTTAAAACGTTGAAACTCATCAAATGGACTCAAGTGCGGGTTCTTATAATTCAAGTCAACAATCAACCCAACGGCAACTTGGTTTCCCTCTAAATGGTAGAGGTAACTGCCACCTGTGGCTTCGTTCGCTAACGGCCATCCTAAGCCGTGAACCACTAACCCTTGTTGATGCTGCTCTGGTGGTATTTCCCACAGCTCTTTAAAACCGATAGCGTAATGCTGAGGCGTTTTCTCTTCAGCAAGATTAAATCGGTTAATCAATTGCTTACCAATATGCCCCCGTGCGCCTTCAGCAAATAAAGTAAACTTCGCTCGCAGTTCAATACCAGGTTCGAAATTTCCTTTTTGTTCACCATTTTTGTCTAACCCCATATCGCCCGTGATCACGCCACAAACGCGGTTGTCTTCATCGATGATCGCTTGGCTGGCAGTAAAACCTGGGTAGATCTCCCCCCCTAAGTTCTCGGCCTGCAACGCCATCCATCGGCATAGACTGCCCAAACTTATAATGTAATTACCGTCGTTATGTAACGTATTAGGCACTGCCCAAGAAGGCAGTTCATGACCATTGATTTCATTGCCTAGATAGTAGGTTTTATCTTTGTTTACTTTGGTATTGAGCGGTGCGCCTTTCGCCTGCCAGTCGGGAAACAGTTCATCCAAACTGCGCGTTTCAAACACCGCACCCGATAAAATATGCGCTCCAACTTCAGAGCCTTTTTCTACCACGCAAACAGAGAGGTCTTGTTCTTTTTCTGCTGCTAATTGTTTGATTCGGCATGCCGCAGACAAACCTGCGGGACCAGCGCCTACAATCAGAACATCAAATTCCATGCAGTCTCTTTCCATGATTGCATTCCTTTTTTCTTTGCATGTTGCCAACTTGTTAAGCAACAATATATTTAAAGTTGACGCAAACGTAAAGGTAAATTAACATCATATTAAAGACGTCATCACATCGTCTTCACTGTAAACACATAGTCTTCACTGTAAAAAGGAATCTAACGTGAAAATACTAGTGCCAATCAAAAGGGTCATTGATCCCTACGTTAAAGTTCGCGTGAAAGCGGACCATAGCGATGTTGAAACCAATAACGTCAAGATGACGATTAATCCATTTTGCGAAATAGCCGTTGAAGAAGCCGTACGACTAAAGGAGCAAGGTATTGCGGAAGAAGTCATCGTTGTCAGTGCTGGTGGTAGCCAGTGTCAGGAGCAACTACGTACTGCGCTTGCGTTAGGTGCCGATCGCGCTATTCATATCGATACTGAAGACAAAATAGAGCCATTGGTCGTCGCTAAGCTGCTTAAATCTCTGGTTGAGCAAGAACAAGCGCAGCTCGTGATTACCGGTAAACAGTCGATTGATACCGATAACAACCAAGTGGCTCAGATGTTGGCAGCCCTACTTGACTGGCCTCAAGCCACATTTGCATCTGATGTAAAAATTGAAGATCAAAAAGTGCAAGTCGTAAGAGAAGTGGATGGTGGCTTGTTGACGGTTGCGATGAATTTGCCTGCCGTGATCAGCACCGACTTACGTCTGAATGAGCCGCGTTTTGCCTCTCTTCCTAATATCATGAAAGCCAAGCGCAAGCCGCTAGATACGATCACACCAGAGAGCCTTGGTGTCGAGGTGGTGTTTAGCCAAACCATTCAAGAAGTAACACCACCAGCGCAAAGAAAAGGTGGCGTCAAGGTTGAATCTGTCTCAGAGCTTCTCGATAAGCTGCGTAACGAAGCGAAGGTGATTTCATGAAGAACTTAATCATAGCGGAACATGACAATAACCAATTGCATGCGGACACACTCAAAGTGGTTAATGCAGCAAAACAAGTCAGCCAAGACAATGTTTTGATCGTAGTGGGCCACCAGTGTGAAGAAGTCGCTCAGCAAGCCTGTCGCGTTGATGGTATATCAAATGTAATTTGTGTCGATGATGAGCAACTTAAGCATCAATTTGCCGAGAGTATCGCACCTATTGTGGTGAGTATTGCTGAAGGTTTTGACGCAATCTGGGCTAGCTCATCATCAAAAGGGAAAGATCTTGCACCGCGAGTAGCAGCGAAGTTCGGCGTTGGGCAAATTTCTGATATTGTCCAAGTTATCGATGAAAACACTTTTATCCGCCCTATTTACGCAGGAAACGCATTTGCCAAAGTGACCACCAGCGACAAGGTTCGCGTCATCACCGTGCGCGCGTCTGCGTTTGAGCCGGTTACTTGTCACAACCAAGCTGGTATTAAGCATCAGCAGGTCACTATCTCAGCTCCAATGGTTGAATTGGTTTCTGTCGATAAAACCGTGTCAGAACGTCCTGAATTAAGCGCGGCAGAGGTGGTTGTGTCAGGTGGACGCGGGGTCGGTAGCAAAGAGAACTTCGCGTTGATCGAACAAGTTGCCGATAAACTAGGTGCTGCCATTGGCGCTTCTCGTGCGGCAGTTGATGCCGGGTTTGTTGCCAACGACTTACAAGTGGGTCAAACCGGTAAAATCGTTGCACCTAAGCTTTATATAGCGGTTGGGATTTCCGGTGCCATCCAGCACCTTGCCGGGATGAAGGAATCCAAAGTGATTGTCGCGATCAACAAAGATCCAGAATCTCCTATCTTCGAAGTTGCCGACTATGGATTGGTTGGTGATTTGTTTGAGGTACTACCTCAGCTTGCCGAACAACTTTAAACAATCAGATAAGGGGCGAACACTGCTATGTTCGCCCCTTTATTTTGTTTTGGTCATATTCAAAAAGAATTGAAATTAGAGGGACCTATGACAAATTCTGCACCTATTTGGTCACCATCTTCTGAACGCGTCAGCAATAGCAACTTATTGCGGTTCATCGAAAAAGTTAATAAAGACAAAGCCGAAGGTACCGCAATCAATAATTACACGTCTTTACACCAGTGGTCCATTAACCACAATGACGAATTTTGGCGACATACCTGGCATTTCTGTAACGTCATTGGAAATATTGGCTCGCAAGTCAAAAGCCTTGATGCTCCCAAGTGGACACAGACAGATTCTACTCAGAGCCATGTCAATAGGGACACAGTATGGTTTGCTGACGCCACGCTTAACTACGCAGAAAATCTCCTCTCTCAGGCCGAACAAACACCTGAGCGTGAGTTTATCGTTTTTACTAATGAAAGCGGTGAACACAAGCAGCTCACTGGTACACAGTTGCTCGAACAAGTGTCTGTCGTTCAGCAATGGCTACTCAATTGTGGTGTTGGCAAAGGCGATGTCGTTGCGGGCTATTTGCCCTACCTTCCAGAAACCGTTATAGCCATGTTGGCTACTACAAGTCTTGGCGCTATTTGGACTTCAACCTCTCCTGATTTTGGTATCGATAGCGTCGTAGAGCGTTTTGGTCAGGTCAAACCGAAAGTTCTTTTTTGCTGTGATGGCTACCAGTTCGGAGGCAAAGCTTTCGATATGACGGACAAAAACACGACTCTTAGTAGTAAGCTAAGCAGTGTCTCCGAATACGCCACTATTAGCGTATGCCAAATCGAATATATACAAAACGCTAAGAGTGCTAGCACTTCTGACTTTGTGTATTGGTCTGATATTGCTCACCACTTTTCTCCACTATCAATTCAATATCAACCAATACTGTTTAATGACCCGTTATTCATTTTGTATTCTTCTGGCACAACGGGGCAACCTAAGTGTATTGTCCATTCCGTGGGCGGTACCTTGCTCAATCACCTCAAAGAACATCAACTACATTGCGATATCAAACCACAAGACAAGGTTTTCTACTACACAACATGTGGCTGGATGATGTGGAACTGGCATGTTTCAGCACTTGCGAGTGGTGCTACCTTAGTGATTTACGATGGTAGTCCGGTTTACCCTGATCACTCCGTCTTATGGCGATTAGCGGAAGAACATAGCGTGTCACTGTTTGGTACGTCAGCGAAATACTTAGAAGCACTGGAACATGCGAGCTACTCTCCCAAGTCAGAACATGACCTGAAATCACTCACAACCCTGTGTTCGACTGGCTCAGTGCTTTACCCAGAACAATTTAATTATGTCTATCAGCACATCAAGCAGGATTTACATCTAGCTTCTATCGCTGGCGGCACTGATATTTGTGGGTGTTTTGTACTTGGAAACCCTATCTCACCAGTGTACAAAGGCGAATGCCAAGGTTCAGGGCTTGGAATCGACGTGCGTGTTTTGGACGACGAGGGAAAAACCATTACACAGCAACGCGGCGAACTGACTTGCAATAACTCACTACCTAACTTCCCTATTGGGTTTTGGCACGACAACGGCGAACGCTATCACAACGCTTATTGGAGCAAGTTTACCGATATCTGGCACCACGGCGACGATGTGATGCAAACCGAACATGGCGGTTTTATTTTTTATGGTCGTAGCGATGCGACATTGAATCCAGGCGGCGTACGAATCGGCACCGCTGAGATCTATCAGCAAGTGAACGCGTTACCCGAGGTCGAGGACTCCATCGCCGTCGGCAAGTTAAAGCAGCAGTCTGAAGAAATCTGGTTACTAGTAAAACTCGCTCACGACGTCGAGTTAACCCAACAACTCACCGATTCAATTCGCCAAACACTAAAAACAACATGTTCACCGCGCCATGTACCGCGCCAAATTTTTGCTATCAGTGATATTCCTAAAACGCGATCAGGCAAACTCGTTGAACTAGCTGTGAAACAATTGGTTAACGGACAAGCTATAAAAAACATTGGTGCTATTGCTAACCCAGAAGTGCTGGAAGAAATTAAAACGCTTTTCAACATAGAAGGCGCCACTGTCACTTAGAGACCCAACAAGTCTTCCAACAATACAGACGGGTATAACCTAACTGTATTTTTAGCTCGCTCGATAACTCCTCCCCACTTTCGTGGAAACTGAGCGAAATATGCTTCATGTACACAAAAAAGGTGAGATAATTCTATCTCACCTTTGAACCATATGAGCTGGAGCATTAGTTTGGGGGTTAAGCTTTTATCAGTTGGCTCATATCTTCGCGAACTTGTGGCACCGTTAAACCAACGATGATTTGAAGGCTCTCTTGATTTCTAACAATATTCACCGCTCCGTTCTGTGTGAAAAATGCGTTCTCCTGTACAAGGGAGACATCTTTAACTTTAACACGCAGACGCGTCGCGCAATTAGTTAACAATTCAATGTTTTCTTTTCCACCCAAACCTTCAATAAAGGCACTAGCTTGTGACGGACTTGCGCTACTGTTGTGGACCGCTTTCGCTTCTTTGTAGTCAGCTTTGGAATACAACTTACTATCTGCACCTTCACGTCCCGGAGTAAGTATGTTGTATTTTAAAATAAGCGCGCGAAACGTCACAAAGTAAACACCAGTAAACATGAGACCAATAATAATCTGAATCACGTATGTTCCCGCATGGTTACCAGCCAAAGGCAACCAGTTTTGGAAAATAAAGTCTATCAAGCCAGTCTGAAAGTTACCGGAAACACCAAACATAAAGGCGATCGTTGCCATTGTCGCAGATAACAACGCATGCAAAGCAAACAGCGCAGGTGCGATAAATAAGAATGTAAACTCTATTGGTTCAGTGATCCCGGTAAGAATTGCTGTGATTGCAGCTCCGAGCACTAACCCCATCACCATCTTTTTATTTTCTTTTTTCGCAACTGAATAAAGTGCTAGTGCGATACCCGTACAACCAAACACTTTACCCATTCCCGTCAACATCAAACCACCTTGGGGAAATTGTGTCGTTAAACTTTCCGAGCTCTGGGCGAATGTCTGTATATTTTGAATCCAATAGGCAACCGTCCCGCCATCGACTGCAACTGGCCCATAAAAAACGGGACCATATACGAAATGATGCAACCCCGTTGGTATCATGATTCGCTCTAAAAACGTAAATAGCCATACCCCTAAAGATCCAGCAGAAACCAAAAATGATTGCAGATTGTTAATACCATGCTGAATACTTGGCCAAGTCAAACAAGTTAGAATTGCCATCACGACCATAATTGGGAAACTAATGATCACAACCAATGGCGTTCCGCCAAATACAGCCGCCCAATCCGGTAGCTTTTTATCAAAGAATCGGTTGTGAACCCAAACAGAAAGACTTGCAATTAAAATGGCACCTAGCAAGTTTGTATCAAGCGTTAGAATACCACCAACTTCAGTCAAACCTCGCTCACCTTCCGTATAGTTAACGCCCAGTTCTGGTCCCCAAAATTGAAGGATTCCACCAATAACGTAGTTAAACGTAATGTAGGAAACGAGTGTTGCAAGTACAGCGCGACCAGATGCTTTTTTAGCTAAAGCGATAGGTAACCCAACGGCAAAAATAAGTGCCATATTTTTAAATACGGCGAGTGATGCCTGTAAAATGATCGTCGAGACTTTAACCCAAGCACTCCCCTCCAGTGCCCAAGGAAACACTTCTTGATTTAACAGCACAACGGAGAAACCCAATAACATGCCCGCTGCTGGAAATAATAGAACAGGAACAAACATCGCGGCCCCGAACCTTTGAATAATGTCTTTCATATAAACCTCTTGTTTCATTCACGGAGCCTACAAGTAGGCCCCGAACGTCCAGTTGTTATTGAAAAAATTGAGGAAGGTAGGCTTTATTTTCTTCTAGTAATTGTTTTGTTATTTCTTTAGCTTTTGGCACATTAACCACGGTACGGTTAAGTGTGAGTGCATTAATCAGCTTTTGCTGACTTCCTTCGTACCAAGCATCCACGACTAATTTCTCGTAACCAAGTTGGCTCTCAATCATGGCTTTTTGGAAAGTTGGGATTTTTCCTACAGTAAAAGCTTTCGGTCCATCACTAGTTAGCGCTGCTGGAACTTCTACCATGGCGTCATTTTGTAAGTTTGTAATAGCACCATTATTCGGTACGATGACGAGATATACATCGCTCAAGTTGTAGGCTAGCGAAGCCGCGACTCTCACCATGTATCGACCATGGATATCGGCATGCAGTGTTTCGTGCTTCGTGGTGCCCGCTTCAATTATTCTTGCGTTCAATTCGAACACTCGCTTCTCACGGCCGTTAATTACCTGCCTTGCGCGAGTATTGTTGATCTCCTCTTTCGCCACCATTTTTTCAGGGTACAAATAGTATTGAAGATACGTATTCGGCAAAAACTCTGGATTATCAGCAAGCATCGTTCTCATGTTTTTGAATGTGGCTTGCCACGATGGGTCATCCGCTATTTCCGCATCAACCGCACTGATTCCTTCTTTTAGGATGATATTTTTAATTTTATCCGTTAAGTCTTCACCCTGTTTGTTACGAATTTTGGTAAACCAGCCATAGTGATTAAGCCCAAAATATTCAGGAACAAAGTCCCAAATTTCACATCCTAACAATTGCGCATAGCTGACCATAATCGCTGCTGGCATATCACAGATATTTAGAATTCGCTTATCATGCGGAAATTCACGATTTAAAGCTTCAGCGACAATTGCCGCCGGGTTGGTGTAATTAAGAATCCACGCATCTGGACACGTTTGTCGGATCTCGTTCACTAGCTGGATCATGTCGCCGATAGAGCGAAGTCCATATGCCATTCCTCCCGCGCCACATGTCTCTTGACCAACACAAGAGTTGGATAGCGGAATTTGTTCATCACGCTCGCGCATGGCCAACCCACCAGTGCGGATCTGGATAAAGAAAAAGTCCGAATCTGCGAATGCGACAGATTTATCCGTTGTATAAACAAACTCTTCAACTTCTGGATAGTGTTCTCGCAATAGAATTTCAGTAGCTAATGCATTCGACTCTTGGCGTTTTTCATCTATGTCGTAAAACACGACTTTTGCGAGTGGAAAGTTATCTTTTTCGGCAATAAGGCTGTTCATCATACCAAGTGTGTATGTACTGCCAGCACCAACAATCGTTAATTTTTGACGTTTCATTTCGCTACCTCAAATGTTTACCCTGCAAATGTATAAAATAAGTATTAATACTTTTTTAATACATTTAAAGTGTAAGCACAAAGATACGAGATAAAAATCACACAAAAATTCTAAGGAAAAGTATTAACTACATCTCAGATCACATTCTTGCTATCATGATCCAAGACTTAGCGAGGTATTATGAAACCCAAATACATAGACATTGCGGAACGATTAGAAAAAAAGATCAAAGATGGGGAACTACAACCTAAATCGATGCTTCCAAAAGAGAGTGATTTGCAAGAAGAGTTTTCCGTAAGCCGCGTAACCATCAGAAAAAGCTTACAAATTCTGGTCGACAATAATTTAATTAGTCGGACAAGAGGTAGTGGAACTTATGTAAACGATCTAAAAGCCCAACATGATGCCTTACATTTGCTGGGTTTTATCGAGGAAGTCAGTAAACAGGGGAAAACTCCTAGCTCTCAAGTCATAAAGTTCGAACTTAAAAAGCCGAATGAGCAGGTTGCTAAGCAGTTAAATCTCTCGCCCAATGATGATACATATGAAATACATAGACTCAGATGTATTAATGATGAGCCTGAAATTTACGAAGTCACTCATATGCCAGCAGTGTTATTTCCAGACTTGAGCATAGCCATAATGAATGGTTCTAAATATGAGTACATTGAAAATAGCAAAGGATTGAAAATTGCGAAAAGCAGTCAGTCTGTCAAACCGTATTTGTTAGATGCAGAGACGGCCTCATACCTGAATGAATCAGAAGCTTCCCCTATTCTAAAAGTTGAGTCCACTGGTTACCTAGAAGATGGTCGTGCATTTGAATATACCGTCAATTACTTCCGACTTCATCAATACAGCTTCGAGTTTATTTCAACTAGGACGTAGTACTATTCGACGCTAATGGTTAATCATTGCGCCAAATCTTATATCCGACCTCTCGCATTGCTCTGCCGAGCAGGTGGGAGGCAACTGGCGCAGTGAGAACGATAAACAACATCGTACCGATAACCCGAGAGATCACAGTAACTTCAGGGAGTGAAAAGGCAACCGCTAGTAGTAAGCAACTAACTCCAACGGTACCGGCTTTGGTTGCGGCATGCATTCGGGTATATAGATCTGGCAACCGCAACACACCTAAACTAGCGCTTAGGATCAATAACGTCCCTAAACATAAAAACAGCCCAATCAACACATCCATTATTCTTTCTCCTTCCTTTTAACGATCAAACGCGCAAATGCGATTGTGCCAAGAAATGCGACCAAACCTAATGTAATGGCGATATCTAACAAGGCATCCTCACCACTGTCTAAGGTGTAAACCGTAATAAAGCCGATGGTAATAAATGAAATCAAATCTAACGCCACAACTCGGTCAGCCAGCGTTGGTCCTAAAATTAAACGGAAGAAAGCCATAACAAAACTGAGTAATAGCCCTGCATAGGCAAAAGTGACACTTATTTGCAGCCAACTATCCACGCGTCACCTCCAAAATTCGATGCTCTAATCCGTTTTTAATTCCACGGATAACTTCTTCATGCTCAGGCGCAAACATGGCATGAACGATAAGATGCTTTTTATCAGGCGTAACATCCAAACTGAGTGTGCCCGGTGTTAACGAAACCATATTCGCAAGTAAGGTGATTTCAAGGTCTGAATCGACGTCCAAAGGGACGTAGACGATATCTGGCTGGCTCAAATGCGTTGGCGTCACGACATCCCACACGACTCTTGCAACCGATATGATCATTTCATAAGCGAAGTACACCAGTAACTTCAACGCCGACGCAAAACGTCGAAAGTAGCTGGTTTTTAATCCAAATGGTTGGCTCAACCGTAAGGCAAAAAAACCGACCGTAAATCCGACGACAAAATTAAGACTCGAATAACTGCCGTTTAACATCATCCATGCTAATGCTAAGAAAAGATTAAGGAATAGATAGATCATAAATTTCCTCCCAATACCGCTCGAATGTATTCATTCGGATTTAACAGTTGTTCAGCAGCTTGAACAGAAAACTGATAAAAAGGCTCCGCCACCAAGCCTATGATCAACGTGAACATGGTCAATACGGCAATTGGAACGCAATACAACCAATGTACTTTGACTTGCAGAGTCTGTTCTGTTTTCTCCCTAACCGGCTTTTTCCAGAATGCCTCACTCCAAATTTTCGTCATCGAGTAGACGGTAAGCAGCCCCACCAATAGCGCGGTACCGGCTAACCAGTAATATTCAGCCTGTAAACTCGATTTGATCACCAAAAATTTGCCCCAGAAACCAGAGAGCGGCGGAAATCCTGCCAGAGAAAACGCAGGGACAAGAAACAAGAACGCTAACCAAGGCATTGCTTTATATACCCCGCCCAAATGTTCAAGTTGACTAGAGCCATATTTGCGCTCAATAAAGCCACCGATTAAGAACAAATTCGCTTTTACAATGATGTGATGAACAATGTAGAAAATAGCGCCAGCCAAAGCTAAAGGAGTGTAAATCGCTAATCCCATTATCATGTAACCTATTTGGCTAATGATGTGAAAAGAAAGAATTTTCTTAATGTCGAATTGACTTGCCGCCCCCAAAACGCCCGTTAACATGGTGAGGCCAGCAATCCAAATCAACGTCGGCTGCCAACCACTCTCGGCGAGCGGAAATACTAATGTGAAGACTCGTATTAACGCGTATACGCCGACTTTAGTAAGCAACGCAGCAAACAGCGCAACCACACCACTTGGTAAGGTGTGATAAGAAGCTGGCAACCAAACAAATAAAGGAAATAGCGCCGCCTTAATAGAGAAGGCAAACAAAAACAAGGCGGACAACATCATGTTGATGCTCAGTTCGCTCTCTCCCGCTTTGGTATAGAGGTCTGCCAAGTTCAAGGTGCCCGTTGCGCCATACAACAAACCGATGGCAAGTAAGAACACTAGCGTCGAAATCAGGTTCAACATCACATACTTCACTGCCCCATCAATTTGAGTTTTCGTTGCATCTAATACCATTAAACCAAATGACGCGATGAGCATGACCTCGAACCAAACATACAGATTAAAAATATCTCCGGTGAGGAACGCGCCATAAACACCAGCAAGCAACACGTGCGTCAACGCATGGTAATTGCTATAGGAAGGTTTTCGGTGAAGGTCCGCCATGGCATAGAAAACACATATCGCACCAATCACTGCCGTAATCATCACCATGGCAACGCTGAAGTAATCTGCGACAAAGACGATACCAAACGGTGCTTGCCACTGGCCAAAAGCAACGGCTTGAATACCATTACTTATGATGTTTTCTGTGAGAAGGCCTGCGACGACAAGGCTCAAAATCGCACTCGCGCCACTTAACCACTCAGCACTTTTTGTTGAGCGACGTACAAAGAAAATGGTCAGCGCCGTACTCAATGAAAGAACAACAGGTAACGTCAGCAAAATCGAACTCATTAGCCCTCCTCAGAACGTTGCATTTCATCGACGTCTGCGGTTCCAGAATCTTTATAAGCTCGATAGAGCAACATTAAAGCAAAAATAAGTAGCCCAAAACCGATGACTATCGCAGTTAAAATTAGCGCTTGAGGTAATGGGTTTGCTGCGCCATCTGGTGGCAAAAGAGCATTATCGCCAATCAGTGGCGGCTCTCCAGGAGTCAGCCTTCCCGCTGTAAAAATAGCAAGGTTAACCGCACTGCTGAGTAACATGATACCGAACAAAAGACGCAAGATATGCTTTTCCAGCATTAAGTAAACGCCTGCGGCCACAAATACTCCAACGACAACACTCCAGACTATTTCCATCACTCTAGCTCCTCATTAATACGAAGCAGCATCCCCATCACGCCACCTATAACGGCAAGATAAACACCAACATCAAAAACCAACGGCGTACCTAGTGGTATAATATCTTTCCACCACAACCCGGTTAAAAACGGTTTATCAAACGCAAAGCTTAAAGCACCAGATATTAAGCTCAATGCGATGCCAGATAACGCAATGAAAAACGGCTTGAAATACAATCTAGAACGAACGTATTTCGGTGATTCCGCGAACATAAGAAGCGATAAGCCAATAACGGCAATCAATGCACCAATGAAGCCACCACCCGGTTCGTTATGACCACGTAATAACAGATACACTGAGAACACGAGCATGAGCGCCGCGACGATATGTGCCGTGGTTGCAAAAATTAATGATTGAATACGGTTTTGCTTTTTCGCTCTTGTCTTAAGCAAGCTCACTGCTGCAATCCCAGCAATGACAACGACGACAACCTCTCCCAATGTATCGAACGCACGAAAGTCGACCAGAATAACGTTAACAATATTGCGCCCATGCCCGCCTGGGACACTATTTTCCGCAAAGAAATCCGACACCGACGAATCCATCGGCTGGGACGTGATTCCTAACAAGAGGAAAGTAATCGAAACACCTATCACGCCCGCTATACAAGCATTCGCCACTTTGCGTTTTATTGAATGCTTGGGCACGGTGGTTAAACGCGGCATATGACGCATTAACAATGCTAAAAAGACCACCATTAATGTTTCAACTAACAGTAAAGTCTTCGCGACGTCCGGAGCACTGTAGATCATGAAAACAAGCGTGGTCATAAAACCAATCATACCTAGCGCAGAAATCGCAAGAAGCCTTGAGTGAGACAACGTACATACGATCGCTGCACCAATCAGCAATAAGGCAATGCCAATCTCATAGAAAGCCACGTTTGAAAGCTGTTCAAACAAAGGCAGAGGAATAAATGCTACCTGACCAAGCAAAGCGACGGCGAGTACCGTGAAAAATAGCAGAACATAACGACTCAACTTCTTTTGCTGCAACAGCGCCGTTTGCCACTTCGCCAGTGTCATCATGTCATCTAATAGTCGTTCAAAAACATTCTCCGCTTTGGGGACGAATAGATGTAACCGCTGAAAAAATGCAGACACAGTGGGATAAACACGGTACACCACATACCCCAATACTAGCGTGATAACGCTTAGGACCAGCGGTACATTCACACCATGCCATAATGATGTCGCTTTAATATCGGCTGCAGGCAGAATGTCAGCAGAGCCAGGAAAGATGATGTAGTGATCTAACCAATTTAAACCGACTAAAGGAACGATGAGACTGCCAAGTGCCAAGAGTAAAGGTGAAACCCACATAGCCTTTTTGGCCTCAATCGGCTTCGTTTCAATTGGCACGAGATCACGGCGAGCAAAGAATGGTCTCGCTATAAGCATAATGGTTAGCGCAACCATCAGTATATTCACGATTAAAAGTACAAAGGCGATCCAGTTATTGAGCTCTACGGCGGCTTTGTACATGTATTCTTTGCTCAAAAAGCCTAACAACGGCGGAAACCCAGCTTTCGACAACGCTGCCAAACTCCCCGCAACCATGCTGATGACGAGCACTGACTTCAAGCCATACAGTTGATCGATATCTCGTGTTCCTGTCGCTTTGTCGATATTGCCCACCACCATAAACAGCGCTGCTTTATAGAAAGAGTGGGCAAGGATAAACATCAATACCGCACTCACGGCCAATTCTGTGCCCATACCTAACAATAATGTTAATTTACCCAAAGCAACATTCGTGCTGTAGGCTAGCATCAGCTTCAAGTCAGTTTGTTTTAATGCGACAAATGTACACCAAACGGCGGTGATACTCCCTGTGATCACTAAGGCATAAAACCAAACCTCGCTATGAGCATAAACTGGCGATAAACGCGCTAACAAGTAAATGCCCGCCTTTACCATTGTTGCCGAGTGTAAATACGCACTGACTGGAGTGGGCGCTGCCATCGCGTTAGGTAGCCAAAAATGAAACGGGAACTGCGCAGATTTAGTAAATGCACCGAGTAGTATGAGCACGAGAGATGGCATAAACCATTCGTGCTGCGCAATCGTGTCTGCCTGCTCGATAATGGTATTTAGCTCATAACTCCCTGCCATTGCTCCCAGCAAGATAAGACCAGCTAGCAACGCTAGCCCACCAGCACCTGTAACGATCAACGACTGCAGTGCATTTTTTCGTGACGTTTTGTTTTCGTGATTAAAACCAATCAGTAAGTAAGAAGTGATGGTGGTGAGTTCCCAGAAAACAAATAACAACAGGATGTTATCGCTCATCACAATCCCTAGCATGGCAAGCATGAATAGGGTTAGGTATAAATGAAAGGAAAATCGGCTATCACTCTCTCGTAAGTAAGCCAAAGCGTATATTTGGATCAGTGCGCCAATCCCGCTGATCAGCCCGGCAAAAAGGAATGACAGACCATCTAACCTAAAGCTGAAGTTAATATCGAGGCCAGGTATCCATTCCGCATTCCAGCTTACGCCTGCGGGTGTGTAGATGTAAAAAAGAAAAGAGAAGATTAAAATTGGCAGCACAGGGAAAATCAGTAAGACCAACTGATTATCGGGATTTTTTGGCAGGTTTTCTTTACCCGTTATGCTATTCAACATCGCAGCCCATTCATTTTTATAAGAAAGTTCGCCCTATTTAGCGCAAAGATAAAAAGCTCCACTTGATTGTTTTAGCCCAGCATTTCAAAAAAGATCATAAAACCAAGGGATAAGTAGCAAACAGCAATCACTGAATGCTACTTAAAGGAACGTTAATACAAACAGCTACTTGCTGTCCGCTACGGTGTAAGAACGTAGATCACTACTTACGTGTTCTCGACTGAATGTGTATGGATTATCGTCATCAGTTAACTCGAACGCATCGTAGGTGCAGTCACCGATATCATTTCTCGGACAAACATAAACGTTCGAACGTTCTATCATTTCTGTGTGGCATTTCGGGCATAGGTTTTTCATGTCACTCTCCTCTGATAACTTATTGATACACTGATAATTCCATGTTCTAGAACTCCGTCTCCCTCCTTTACCTAAAACAACCACTTAAACCCAGGTTTGTTACACACCAATTACTGAATCGGCGATACAAAACCATCGGGCTTAAGAGCGACCAAACTACAGTTTATAGATTGCAAAATGTTTTCAGCCGTATTACCAATGACGTAGCCAGATATCCCAGTTCTCGCTAAGGTACCCATGACTAGAACGTCCACTTCTATGCTTTCTACGTAATCCGGGATTTTTTCATCAGGCTTTCCGTGTAAATGATGAATCACAATTTCACCCGTAATCCCCGACTCTTCCAGCAGTTGTTGTAGAGCTTGTTTATGATCGGCTTTTGCTTTGTCGAGTTCATGTTTCAACTCAGCATCGTCGACTTGAATCCAAGCATTGTCATGTAGGTAATTCTCTAAGTAATATTCCCAGCAAGAAATCACATGTAAACGACTGTCACAGGTGTCGGCTATTGAACGAGATAATTCAAGTAAACGCACCGCTAATGAGTGCTGTTCATCGCTCGCCGTTAGCGGATCTATAGCAACAGCCACACGGCGTTTGTCTCTCGGCTTATCAATCGGTCGGTGTAACCATAATGGACAAGGACATTTGCGTAACAGTGTCATATCAATGGCTTTGAAGCCTTCAGCGCCTTCACCGAGTGGTTCAGCTTCTTTGATGATAAGATCTTTGTTGTCAGCTAATGCTTCTTTAATGATACAGACAGCGGGTTTTTCACTGCTTTTCACAGTAAGAGGAAATGCCAGATCATCTTCAGAAAGATCGAGCTTCTGTCTGTATTCCTGAATGCTTTGTTTGAGGGAGTCTTGTAGCGATTGCTCATAACTTTGCTGATACTGGAGCATATCCGCGGGGAAGTCGGGGCACGCAATTAGCCCTGAAACAGGCACTTTGTTGCTGGATGCGATCCTCATCGCTTGTTCGAGCGCCTCACTATGACCAGGCAATCCTTGTGTTGCAAAAAGTATGTTCGCGAATCGTTTCATACACACCTCCTTGTTTGGTTAAATATTAACCACCCACAAAGTATAATACCTAACGGATAATTGTAACGGCTTGTGACGTTGATGAAATCAATTCTCATTAAGCTATGGATATTGCTTCATTTTGCTTTACGTCACCTTCTCCTTTTCTTTACGACTGTGGCCCGCTGACCCCAATAGAGCGACATACTAAAAATTGAGACCAAATAAAAACCCAAATTACTCAAAGTTTTTTCTCACCTTGAGTAACTTGGGTATAAGCAATAACACACTTAGGCTACGGACTTAAATGGGTAACCTAAATTTTCATACGACTTAGTTGAAAGATGCCATATCAATCACGAATCAGTGTGCAAATATTCACAGCCCTAATGATCCAGAAGTCGCTGTAAATTAATGTTAAGGTTGCTGTTTTGTTGGTGCCAAAGCAATTTCGCGAACACATACACCTTGCGGTTGCTGATAAGCAAACAGCACTGCTCGTGCAATATCGTCGGCTGCCAACACGCCCCCCATATCCTCTTTCCAAGCATCATAGCCATCTTTAATATCTTGAGACGTAGTATGTGAAAGTAATTCCGTTTCCACAGCGCCAGGTGCAATAGTCGTAACGCGAACATTCGATGATGCGACTTCTTCACGTACGTTTTCAGAAATCGCATGAACCGCAAATTTGGTACCACAGTAAGCGGCATGATCAGGGAATGTTTTCTTGCCCGCAATAGAGCTGATATTGATGATCGTACCACTGTTACGCGCTTTCATCGGTGCTAAGACGGACTGCATGCCATTTAGCAAGCCAAGTACGTTCACATCAAACATGCGCTTCCACTCCGATGCGTCCTGAGTATCTATCTGGCCTAGAAGCATAACGCCTGCGTTATTTACAAGTGCATCTACCGGACCATACAACGCTTCAGCTTTCTCAATTGCCGCTTCAAAAGAAGCTTTATCGGTCACATCTACCTTTTCACAAAGCGTATTTGGTAAGTTTAATGCTTCTAAACGTTCTACACGTCTTGCTAACAAAAGAAGAGCGTGGCCCTGTTCACTGAAGTGACGTGCAATCGCTTCACCAATGCCTGAACTAGCGCCTGTAATAACAATTAACTTTTTCATTTTGAATCCTTAATAGAACGGTTTACCTCAGTGGCGATAAGTTTAAGAAAACTTTGTTTGTTGATATATACCGACCTAGTTGAAACACTGTTGTTATACTGCAACAATACTTTTTTGAATTACGCAGAAGTCATCATGCAAACACACATCAACCTTGCGGATATCCGCTCTTTCGTCCTAATCGCTCAACTAGGAAACTTCACGAAAGCAGCACAGCAACTTGGCGTTTCTCGCTCACACGTTTCACGTCAAATAACAAATCTGGAACAACAGATTGGTGTCACTTTGCTACAAAGGACCACTCGAGCACTGAACCTCACCGAAGCAGGCAAGGTTCTGTATAAACAGTGTGAAACTGCCCTTCATAATATTGATCAAGCTGTTATGGCAGTGGTTGATGATGTAGAAGAATTAAGAGGCGAAATTCGTATCAACTGCGTGGGGGGTTATTTAGGAGAAGACGTTGTTGCAGATATCGTTTCTCAGTTTCTAATCCAACACCCACAGGTGAGCATTAACTTAGATTTCAGCAGCCATCGTGTCGATTTAATCGCGGATGAATTCGACATCGCTTTTCGAATGGGAAAGTTAGAAGACTCCAACTTTATCGCTCGCAAACTGATTGATGTGGAAATGGGGACGTACGCAAGCCCAAGTTATTTAGAAACACATGGCTATCCTTCGCATCCAAAAGACTTAGAAAAACACATTTGTTTGACAGGTAGTGTGACACGCTGGGCATTCGAGAACACAAATACAAAGCAGTCAACGGAACACCAGATACGTGGACAGTTACGATGTAAGAGTGGCAGAGTAATGATAAAAGCAGCGTTGGCGGGAAATGGTATCATCCGTGTACCAGCACTTTATTGCCAACAAGAACTCAAGACAGGCAAGCTAAAAGAAGTGTTTACCGACTGGAGCATTCCGAGTGTGGAGTTTTCACTCCTTTACCATCACGACCGACATCAACCAAAACGCATCCGAGCCTTTGTTGATTTTGCTACTCAATATTTTCGTCAGCTGCCGAGTAAGCACAAGTAAAGTGCTCGATAGAATTTCCCTATGTGAACCAATATATACGGAATCTATAGAGCCCAGATTTGTACTAAAGAAATACGTAAGCATCGTGATGTTTTAAGGTCTAGTTTTCATAAACATTAGCGGTGTTTGCCCAGTTTGCTTTTTGAAAAATGCAATAAAAGCACTGTCTGACGAAAACTCCAGCCAATCAGCAACTGCGCTGACTTGCATTCCCGTTGATAACAATTCAACTGCTTTTAAGAGCCTCCACTGTTGACGCCAATCTTGATAATTCATGCCCGTTTCCGACTTAAATAATCGTGTTACCGTCTTGGTACTTGCCCCCACTTTGTCTGCAAGAGTAGTAAGCGAAGGAGCGAGAAATGAAGGTTCCACCACCTCTTGGCGAAACGTTGCTAAACGCCGATGTGATGGCAAAGGCAACTGAAACGAATAACGTTTCGCAGCATAAAACTCCTCCCAGAAGAGTGCTGTCGTATTTATCATCTCGCTCTTACGCTTATCCCACTCCCAGAATGACATTTTATCAATGAGAGCTTGGAGTAAAGTATTCACTTCTATCATCGTGATCTTACTCGGACACGCAAACACCTCACAATCAAAATACAAAGATCGATACGCAACCACATTCGTCATCAGTGCGCGATGCGGCGTATTAGGTGGGATCCAAACCGCCTTTGTCGGGGGCAAAATACAAATCGAGTCTTTCAGAGCAAAACTCATACAACCTTGAGGTGCGTACAATAACTGCCCTTTCTTGTGCTGATGCATGCCTGAGTCGTGCTTGCCAATATCCGCAGCAATTCCCACTACACAATTAGAAATTTTGTCTGCGTCAAATTGTGTTTCTTCGTCAATAAGTGCCATTTTGTCCGAATATTGATGCATTTGGTTTTTATGTTGTTATTAGCTCAATCATAGCCTCATTTATACTGCCCGCCAACTTCATTAACAATGGGTAACAATATGAATACTAAGCCCTCTTTATGGCTCATGCTGGTTATGTTGATGTTTCCGCAAATTGTAGAAACCATCTATAGCCCAGCGTTGAGCTCAATCGCTCTATCATTTGATGTAAACCACGCACAAGCAGCACAAACACTGTCGATTTACTTCCTAGCGTTTGCCATTGGCGTCGTTGTTTGGGGAGTGCTCGCAGATAAACTGGGAAGAAGGCCTACCATGTTAATTGGGCTCTTTATCTATGGTTTTGCGTCTTTACTCGCAACTCAAACCGAGAGTTTTGCTGTTGTCATGGCTGCGCGAGCCCTGAGCGCATTTGGTATCGCGGTAGGTTCCGTTGTCACACAGACCATGCTTCGTGACGCGTTTGACGGTCAAGAACTGAGTAAAGTCTTCAGCTTAATGGGGATGGGTATATCAATCAGCCCGGTAGTAGGCATGCTATTAGGCGGACAGCTTACAGGGCTTGGTGGATATCGTTATGTGTTTTTTGCCTTATTTTTAATCGCGCTAGTATTGCTCGCTTATAACGTTATTAAGCTTCCTGAAACACAGAAGGAACACACACCAGTGCGGTTGCATCAACTTAGCTTGAAAATGCTAAGAGACGCGCGAATTTGGCGCTCAGCATTATTAGTCGCTTTGTATAACATTGCTCTGTTTGCTTATTACCAACTTGGCGCATTTACTTTCTCAGCACTTGGGTATAACTCCGAACAATTTGGATACAGTGGCATGGTACTGGGGTTAGGCACTCTGCTTGGAAGTTATTTAAATAAATCCCTAGTGTCTAAAAATGTTCGAAAAAGCCAACTACTTTGGCTCTCAGCAGTATTGCTTAGTTTGGGATCAGTCGGTGTGTTGATTCTGAACCAATCAATCTGGTTTGTTACTCCAATGGTGTTAGTCGTCATGTCTTATGGGATTGCGATACCCAATATACTCAGTGACGCACTCGTTGATTATAAACAACAAGTAGGTAGCGCAGGCGCTTTATTTGGGCTCATGTACTACATCATGATCGGGACGGGATTAGCGATGGCTGGAACAGCACAAAACTTAGGTGTCGTTCTACTAGCATGTAGCTGTTTAGCAATTTTATTGGCGTTTTCTACAAAACAAGTTCATACCGACTTGTGACAATAATGAAATACTCTCCGTAATGGTTCACCGAGAATCTAGAGAATTTTTCAATCAATAGGAACTGAGGAGCACAATAGTAACCGCTCCTCAGTTGTCTTCTAGAGTGCGTTCTAAACTAAATTAACCTTAAAGAAGCTCTCTAATTTATCAAATGGGATCACATCCAATTGATCGTAGAGATCCGTATGATTCGCATTTGGAATGACCATCAATTCTTTAGGCTCTGCCGCCGCTTCATACGCCGTTTCACTGAAATAGCGAGAGTGCGCCTTTTCGCCATGAATGAACAACACTGGGCGTGGAGATATCTCTTCAATGTAGGTCAGAATTGGCATATTCATAAACGACAGCGGCGTTGTGAGTGTCCATGCTGCATTTGAGTTAATCGCTCGTGGATGAAAGCCTCGTTCAGGAGACTTGTAATAGGCTGCATACTCAACAACAAATTGGGGCTCACCTCCAACTAACTCAAGCGATACTGGCCCGTAAGTAGGCGTTCCATTTTCGGCATCTTCCCATCGTTGCAGGCTTAGCTGCTCTAACGTTTGCGTGCGCTGTTCAAACGTCGTACTGTCGTTATAGCCTTTAGACATTACACGGGTCATATCATACATCGTACTGGTTGCGACTGCTTTGACGCGTTTATCTGCAGCAACTGCGTTTAACGCCATGCCGCCCCAACCACATATGCCTATCACACCAATTTTCTGACGATCAACGTCTTTCTGTAGACCAATAAAGTCCACAGCTGCACTAAAGTCCTCTGTATTGATATCAGGTGATGCAACGTTTCTTGGTTCACCACCACTCTCTCCGGTATACGACGGATCAAACGCTAAAGTAATGAAGCCTCGATCGGCTAATGTTTGAGCATATAACCCTGAAGACTGCTCTTTCACAGCGCCAAATGGACCACTAATGACGATAGCCGCAAGCTTGCCACTTTTATTTTTAGGTCGATAAAGATCCGCTGCCAACGTGATGCCATAACGGTTTTTAAAACTCACTTTGCGATGTTGAACTTGGTTACTTTTCGTAAATGTTTTATCCCAGGTGTCACCAAGATTTATTTGCGTCTCAGCTTGAACGGAACTCGTTGAGAGCGATCCAACTCCCATAGCAACCACGCTGGCACCCGTCATTTTCATCATATTGCGACGACCTTCATCAGGTTCATCTTGGTAACTTGCTTGATTGTCGTTCTGGCTTTTCATGGTAGACACTCCTAATTAACGTAACACACGATGAGTACAGTACGCGGATGCTTTATCGCTCCTACTTTACTGACACGTACATTGTTGCAACTTTCGTATTTTTTCGTTAACCAGATACTACGCATTGCTTGCCTAATCTTCCGAAGATTGGTCTAAACCTTTTCTAACGTTAATTAAGGCGTAAATAAAAAGCGCCTGTCGGCGCTTTAATTATCCATAGATCTTATTGCCATGTTGGCTCGCCAAACTCTTCACAACGTTGCTTGTCGTAATTTTCAATGCGCCCGCGTTTACCTACAAACTGAACCTGAACAACCATTCCAGCTTCAACATATTCACTGAAATAATCGCAAGAAACACGAAAACTAGTATCGCGTATCACAATTGGTACCCATTCATAGCCGCCGCTGCGTGGTAAGTAAGACTTGAAGGTAATGACCCCATCATCTGAAACGTTGATTTCTTCATCATATTCATTCAACTTATAAAAGCGTTGTCCATCAAACTCTGCCTTTGCTTTTTCAATTATTTCCTTCGTTGCTGTCGATTGCATCGGCGTATTTGACACCAGTTGACACCCAACAACAGATGTCAATACGGACAAAGCCAAAGCGAGTTTAGTTATTTTATTCATTTACCTAACCACTGTATAATTATTCAACACTTACCATTTTAAAAGGAGGGAGACCATACTTTATTTTAAAGAAAATAAAAAGCGCCTTTCGGCGCTTTTTATCTGAACATTTCTTATCCAAACGTCTCGAGTAAATTTTCTAGAAAAGCTAACTCTTTATTACAATGAATTTTATTTAGGCTCTCACTGGAATCTATTGCTATTTAATCCCAAGCTTCAAACTCATTGGGCTTTACGTGTTTTATTTTTAATCTAACGCTAGGAGCCAGAGCTGTTTCAGTTCCCAATTCACAGTAGTACTCAACAGCATTTTCATCTTCAATCATGTCAACGGAGTTAGCAACGACACTCAACCGTCCACCACCTCTTGTCAATGAAAAGTACGCATTCTTGTTTTCATTTACTTCAAATTTCAAAGGAATGAATTCAGGTTCTTCAAGAGAAATATCTATCCATTTATAGCTATCTAAACTCTTCCCTTGTCGTGAGGCATAAACTGTTTTCAACCCATTTTCGTCAACAAAGAAGCACATCGAATTCTCGGCTTGATTAAAACAAGCTTTCAAGCCACCACCTTTATTTTCCAAATCACATGTAAATATAACAGAGTCTTGTTCGCAGCCTGTATTTACAAAAAAATGGTAACAATACAATAAATAAAAATTTCATTTAAAAAATTTATGTACTACTAAGAAAGTGGGTAGGAATCATTCTTGATAATGGGATATTATAAAAAATCCAGCTCACTAAAGTTATATATTAATCTGTTCTATTATAATTATCTTTCAGTTTTTCTGTTATATTTCTATATGTATTTTCATTTTCAGAGGTCAATGGGTAGCAGGCCTGGTAGTTATTTATTGAAAACTCAAGAACAGTATAATCTAGATCCAATAACAACTGTGCAGGCTCCTCTTGATTTGATGTGTCTGGTATCTGGATTGAGCCATAAGAAGTAGTTATTCCATCATCCCCACTCCATTGTGCTGCGCATGGCTCTCCAGAATAGGTTTCAAGTACGCACACCCTGAGCGCATGTCGATCAAATCGCAGTGTTGTATCTCTCTTCTAACTTCTTGTCCATCTTCATTCCAAAAGGAGACTATTTCAACTTTAGGAAGAATAGCATAGTTACGATTGGGAGATATCGATATTTCTTCATCAGTAGTAACTGATTCATAATAGCTATTCTTTGGATAAAGATAGAACGATTTTCCATCACTACTATAAAGGAAATTTCTATCTTTCACAGATAAACTGCTTGCAGTTGATACGTTCGAAATTAATGATAAAATCAAATAATAGTTCATATTAAATAGCTCGTAGTGTTTTTTAAATATGCTTTCGTCGTCAGTCATAACACGTTGTTTACCATAAATTTCTAATATCTCGCTTTCTCTAAGAATATGTAACTCCTAGTCCAACTAAGAATATTATTAGATATATTTGAATTTACAGCTACAAAAAGCGCCAAAAGGCGCTTTTTGTATCTGTGTCCTAAGGGCTAGGCGATTTAAAGTCAAAAAACTTTATTATTTTAAAATGAAATTACTAGGCTTATCTTTAAGAAACACCCTAGGTACCAACCTCTATCTCGAGTGATGTTGTTAATTAATACTAATTTTATTCCATGACTTTGCAAGATACAGAATGTGGTCCAGCTTGTAATTAACATCATAAACAAAATAATAATTTTTATATTTCCCACGATGTCCTTTTATATAAAAATCAACAACAGGGCGAGAGTTTATAAAATCATCCAAGGAGTAATATATGATATTTGCATAATAATCATTTAATTTATATTTTTCTATTTCCAATCCAGTACCATTATCAAAGAAAGACAATTTATCTTCAGAAAATATAAAACTATTTTCTTTATTACTTACTTTGTTAATAACATTAGAGTAGTTATCCAATGCATCAACTATGTCAATGGAAAGACCACAAACTGCATTTCTATTTAATATGCCATTCATTGGGTTTCGGCTATTATTATAAATACAGTTTATTTTATCAATTTGACGCTCACTAAAAGTAAATATAGCGTTGACACCATTTACATTGGTTAGTTCTAATGCAGGTTGATCGTTAAACTTAATAAGATTAACACTCCTTGAATAGCCCTTTTTCAAAATGTCATCGTATGGCTTACCTAAAATCAATAAGTCACCATCGTCTTCTTTATAAACTGTGCTTGCATGAGCGCAACCATAAATAGCTATGGAAAGCACAAATAGAAATATTTTTTTCATATCGAATCACCTAATATACTTTCAAATTCTTTTGCATAAGAAGCTATCAAATCTGCTTGATCTGAACCATTAATTATCTTTCTAGAATTAATGTAATCTGTATTCTTACCAATGTAGTCATCTAAGCTCTTACCAGTGAAAATTCCTTCTTCCATTCCCCACAACATTATCATAAAAGAGTTGTGAAGCGTCATTGCCAAATCGGGAGAGTTAACAAAGTCAATGCCAAATTTATCCTTAGCTCTTTGATAATTATTTTTCCATGTTAAATGTACATATCCTCTTCCTCGATACTTGAATCCATCACCTTCTTTTAAATTACCATTTAGTTTTGCTCTTTCACGATACTCAGCTGTATCCGCCAAAACTGGATCATATTTATTAAAGTAGTCTTTGCTTCCTATTTCTGGTTTTAAGCTAAAATACTCACCACTTAAAAAATGATAAGCTTCATGTTGTGCCGTTGCTAACATATACGCTACTTTTCTAACATCAAACTTATATTCATTACTAGATTCAGAATAGTATTCGTTTATAACTTTTAACAAATTCCTCAAGTTTCCTTCTGAACGAGAGCCGAAAATAAATGGTTGACGTAACTTAGGAAACCTAAGCTTATACTGTGTTATAAAATATTCAATATCGATACTAAAACCGTAACTATGAGGCGTAAACGGCCAATAATGCCAAAGGCTCTTATCATCACCTAGTTGTAAATCACCTTGTAAATCTTGCATCCATGAGAACTTATCTGCTCTTTCCAGTTCGAATTGCGAGAAAAGATCAAAGCTATCCATCACTTGATCGCGCCATGGGGAGTTACGGTAGTCTTCTTCAGTCACAAAACCGGCCGAGCACTTAATATCTATTGCTTCCTTTGCGGTCTGATGGATTGATTCATAAAGACTTTGTGACGATTCTGTATGCCAATCTGTAGGATGTTTCACTATAAATCGCTCAAAGTGTTTACGCTTACCATCTAAGTATACTTTGGCATCACGAGCAGTGAACGAGGAAAAATCCGTTACTTGATCTTCTGTCACAGATTCAAGTAACTGCTGAATAAACAAATTACTCATATCAACGGCACCACTACTATCGGATCCATCGAGAACGACCAGTGGATTTTCTTCCGCATTTTTGGGAGAAATCTGTTTTTTGAAAAATTCGGGCGGCTCCTCAAAAGAAAACATCTCGATATGCACGCGATTATCGTCTTTCTTAGTTCCTATTGCATCGTTGCTGTACTCGTGCAGTCCCATGTAGCCGATATCTTCCCCAGCTGAAACTTTTATTCCCTCTCTAAATAAGATCGAGAGTAAAGAAACCACACTACCGTCCCTA
This sequence comes from Vibrio sp. E14, assembly GCF_020515785.1. Classification (NCBI taxonomy): domain Bacteria; kingdom Pseudomonadati; phylum Pseudomonadota; class Gammaproteobacteria; order Vibrionales; family Vibrionaceae; genus Vibrio; species Vibrio sp. E14. The sequence goes on along the minus strand of NZ_JAHPJI010000001.1, from coordinate 505,022 downwards.
ATCATTGCCGCGTTGTCCGACATCCATTTAGGTTCTGAAACCGATTCTGATAGGACAGCAGAGGAATCTTCCAAAATGTCAAAGTCACTATTGAGACCCGAAGCAAACCAAACAATCTTGTTTAACAGTGCTTTTTCGCTACCACTTGGCGATTCACCATTCTCTACCACACGGCACTTTATCATTTTGTAGGTATTTTTGCCGATCTGGTATGGGTGGGTTTCCTTCTCTTCAGCATACAGGTATTCAAGTAATGTCCCTTTAGACATCGACCGTTTTTTTACTTTTACGCTAGAGTTAGTAGGCACATCACTATGTTCGAAAATGCGTACATTACGCCTTTCTTGTAAGCGATAACGCGTGTTTATTGATGAATTGGCGCCAATATCTGAAGGTGGCGCAAGGTGCATATAAAGTGTATAGAATTTAAATACATCTTCACTATCTTCGGGGTTTGCAGCCTCATGCTCGATAAGCACAAAGTTATTACTGTATTTAAACTCTTGCTCTTGGTACGTTGATGTTAGGTAATCAGGATTTATGCGAAATGCCACTATTTTTCCATCAAGCATCGCTTGAATAGGTCTGAGCCCTTTCCCCCACGGTAACATTTTTGATGTTAAGTGAACGCCACTATGCCAACCATATCCTTGTCCTATTAAGTAACGACCACTCTTAGCTTGAGCAAACAATTTCGTAAAATCACTGAGCGTGTAGTAAGCGTCACCTTCTCGTTGCGCTATCGGAAAAACTGCATCCATGATTTAAATGTCCTAGTCAGAAAAGTTATCGTCAAAAGTGACAAATGATGGGCGGTTCAAGTTGTTTGACTTCGTGTACACCACCGCATTAACCCTACCTAAATTAGTAGCAAAGCTAGATCGGCTCGCTATGTTAACGGTGCTCCCAAGGGCCATTGCCGATATAGAAATTAGGGTGTCATTTTTGGTTTCGAAAATTTGGCTAATGACGTCAGGAAGTGCTTGTTTGAAGTGGTTAAGTGCTTTTTTATAACCGTTTATACCCTCTTCAACAGAACTCAACGATCTTGCAGAAGCTTGGCTTTGTATGAAATCTAAACGACCGATGATTTCACTGTTTAGCTCATCGATGTATGAACAGATTTGATTGTTTATCAACGTCCATAAAACAAACTGCAAATACTTCACAGTATTCCCAGTCCCTAAAAAGCGAAGCTTCGCTAATAATTCATAGGGAGGCTCAAACACATCAGCTTGATATAAGACTCTCAATATATCGCCATTTTCGTGCACTTGCTCCAAGAGCAGTTCAACTAAAGGTTCATATTTCTCTAGCGCAGTAGTATCAGTTTGGATGTGATAAAGTGCCGAAACATAAGCATCAGAAAAATCTTTAGAGTGATTTTGACTAATCGCATAAGGAGACGATATACGGCTTTGCTCTAACACAATATCTTTAAAGTCATCATCACTGAAGGATGGGGACATCAATATCCCCCAGTCATTAGCAACCCCAACACGATCTTCCCAAAATGGCGAGCGGCGACCTGCGACAAACGTACAAAAATCATTCGGATCAGGGTAAGTTTCCGTCACAATATTTTCAGCTAAAGATTGGTTCGGCGTATAAGAGTCTTGAGTTTCGCTGAGCACTAACTTGCATTCTTTTAGAGCGAGACCATTAACAGATGCTTTTCCGCTAGAATCCAGCACTCCACTCCCAATGACAGCACCTGAAGGTTCGACTAAAGAAAATTGTGCATTAGAGTAAGGGAGCCCATTTGGATATTTGCATTCTATATCCAACGTATACGTCCCTTCCTGCTCTTCAGTCACAGAAACCGATGGGTTTTGTGCGCCACCCAAACACATAGTGTTAGCTTTGTTCATGGTCATTTGATCGGACAGGCGACATACGCCCTTACCTTCAAACTTAACCGTTGGTGAAGCTGAAATGAATTTTGCTTCGGCTTCTATCGTGCCTGAGGCAACGCCTTTTCTGTCACCGCCCGCATCGCCAGTACTTTTTGAGAACGTACTGCCCTTGATAGCGACACTGTTACCGCCATCCATAGAGACCGTCGTAGTCCCACCTGCAAGGTCTGCTGATTTAGCATTATTGCCATAAGGGATAGGAACGACTGGCTTGCCGACCTTAGTTAAACAAACATCTGGGAGCGTTGCATTCGCTTCACCACCTGAGCCTTTATGAACTATCGAAAGTCCATTCGCACCAACTGTTACGCCCATAACCAATCCATTTGAATTTTATTGATTGAATGATAAAAGAGATCGCACATTGCAATCTCTCTAAATGACTAGTGAATTTCACTAAAAGACCAGTGATATTCACAGCAAACCTTAAAACTGGCAGAAGATCTCATTTTTAGATTTCTGGTTATCTATACACTTCAAGCAGTTGCTGGAATTTTAAGTCTATGACGATGTAGGTTGCCGCATACATAAGCGCAAACGTAATCGCACTAAGACTCAAGATCAGCTTGGGTGAAATTACCCTTTTTAACGGCTTCTTTAGGTATTTAGCTTTAAGGTTGATTAAAGAAACTTTTTCTTGTTCTGCTAGGCGGTCATCTCGCACTAATCGATAAATGGTGCTGCCAATTTCCGCTAACTTTTCGTTACCACGCTCTTCACGGCCGTACTTGCCTTGGAAACCAAGTTGAAGCAATAAATAGAGAAACTCTATAACGTGACGGTATTTGCGAGGGTCGGCTTTTAAGCGGTCGAGAATAACGAAAAACTTGTCACCACCAGATGTTTCGTTATGGAATTCAGACAGTAAGCTGTTCTGGCTCCAGTGACTATTTGCCCCCCATTCTTGCCGACAAACAGATTCATCAATCGCCGCACACAAGCAGTAACGAATAACAAGAACCGAAGCACGATCGAGCTCCATTTCATTAAGTTTTCGTTCACCTTTTCGAATCTCACGTGCCACTTGTTCACGAAATGGCATCGGGTCATCAAGCCAAGGGATCGAAGACATACAAGACAGACTGGCGATCAACCATGAGAATTGATCTACCAGCGGGTTAATACCCATGTTGTCGATAGATAGATCTTGTACTGCGATGTTTCTCGATAAGTCAGGCGCTGGCATTACCTCCATTGGTTTGCCAGGCTCTGGTTGGAATAAGACTACGGTGACGTCTGTTTCTGCGTAACTCATAGACGAACGGCCCAAAGTTGCAATGATAAGTTAGCGAAATCGCCCGCAACGTGAATCGCAATCGCAGCAGTGTTCTTCAATGCCATCCACTCTTCACCCGTTTTATCGAGCTCGAAATAGGTATAGCCAGCGTGATACGGCAGCGCGCGTGGCACAACTGGCATTGGTTTGATCTCAATCCCAGGCAGTTGAAGGTTAATCAAGTCGCGAATGTTATCGATTGAACCGATCTTCGTTTGGCTGACAAATTGCGTATGCAGGACATCCAAGGTAACGTCGGCTTTAACTGCAAGAATAAAGGTCGTCGTATCAATGATCTTATTATCAGGGATCGCTGCCGTTCTGATGCCATAGTTCTGATCTTTTAAGGTCAGTGGAATTGCTCTTTGTTCAGACATCACGCTCAATGTCATTTTCGCACTGTCTAGAACGCGAGAAAGACAACTAGTTAAATCACCATGATTGTACTTAGTAAACTCAATAGGTCGGCGTGTCGTCGAGCACAGCGTCGAAAGCTCGCCCTCTGCCTGAAGAAGAATTCGATACAAAGACTCAGGGTGTACAGCTTCTGTGTTTGCAAAATGCCAAAACAAGGGTTCGTATCTATTGAGCGCTTGCAAAAGCATAAAGTCAGAAACTGATGATACGCCTTGTTGATCCACTACCCCTAATCGCTGAACTATGGATTCTGCGCGGTGCTTGAGCATAGAAGCAAACTCCGTCGCGAACTTATTAAGTACCGTAGATGCGTGAATATCAATACAGGTAGGAATGAAACTATCATCTAAGATCACGCTGCCATCTGGCTTCACTTCCGAGATCTTGAGGATCGGAATAGACGTGTAAGCACTTTTATCTTCATGGTCGTACATTAAGCAAAAGTTAAGCTTACCGACGACGATATTTGCCATGTCTTCCGAATCATAACAAGCATCAACCGCTTCTTGAGATTCCATCGTATAACGTGCACCGTCTTTTTTAGTGCCAAATAACTCAGAACGTTCCGATGGTAACGGACAGCACAAATAAACCACTTTATCGGCAATCGAAGGATCCACATCTTTCACTTCTGGTAGTTCAGCGAGCAGTGGAAGTTCAAATGGCGTGCGGTCCTGTAGGATGCCTTCTGCACGCGTAATACCAATTTTACCGAGGGCTAGCAGTTGTGAATTAATTTCCAAACGCTTAATCCCCCAATGTAAAGGAGACGCGTTGTTGCTCAACATACTCGACAGTTTACTTTGCGAACGATCGAGTTGTTGAAAATGCTGCGGCTTCATGAACATTCCATCTTGCCAAACAACTGGATTGTATAAAGACATGTTTCTATCCCTTAAAAGTAAACCTGTTCAATGCCGCGAGTATTATCAGAAATTAACTCACTGCCTTCTAACTTGAGCTTGATGTAGTACTCGCTCTTCTCTTCAATGACTTCAACTTTACGCCATGACGAACCATCAATATCACGAAAGGCCACAGAAAAACCGACGGCACGAGTGTCAGGGTCTAGCGTTAGCATTTCATGAACTTTTCCACCTGGCTGTATTTGATATTCATAACGTTTGATGTACTCATCACCCAACGACGCTTTATCGTTTTCAAACAGCGCAAAAAAATCTAAGCTTCGGAATAAAACTGGCGAATTTAATTCGTGAAGACGGAGAATGACCGGAGATGACTGCCCCCCATCTCTCACATTGAGTACAGGTGACGCCTCAATAACCAATTCAATGGACGAAGTTTCTGGTGTGATACCCGTGGACTCTTTAAATTGATCCCACATGGAACAACCGGACAACATGGCAAATCCGAGTAATACGGCGATACTACGCATGGTTTCCCTTAATCACTTTGTTATAGTTTTTCTTAATCAGCCCTTTTAAGGATGTTTCGTTGAGCAGGCGACGATTGTTAGAGTAGAAATCTAAATATTCGCCCCACAGTTTTGACTTCGTTGAGAACAAAGATTGACTCGCCACTTTGTTAGCAAATGCAACGGGATCGTTCGTCTCTGATTGTTCTAAAATGAGCTCATTCAGCGCTTTATTAAAAGTGACTTGGTGGTCATTCAACTCATCAAGCATTTGTTCTACCAGTTCATTTGGAGCCAGTAGATGTTGGCTATTGAGAGTCAGCATCAGCTCCGCAATGTTAGAGTTAGACTCACTCGTACTCTGCTCCTCTTTCAAGGACTCTACTTCGTGTAGTTCTTTCTGCAGGTTATCAATACATAAGCGCAAACAAGTGCCCATTTGTTTGAACAACTGAGCTTCATTCGTCATTAGCTCAGGATTTCTAATACCCAAACCATCAAAGAACGCTTGTGCTATATCTTGAGAACAGGCGGTTGCTTCGATACCCGCTTGCTCTTTAGTCGTACTGTTTATCGTAGGTTCTACCGCAGGCATTTGCAGTTGCTGATTAGCTTGAGAAGAGGGAGTAAATGACTGTGTCATCTCTTCCCATTTTGAACCTTTAGCAGTATGTTCGACGATCGTCTCGGTGGAGTTAGGTGCATGATGCTGTCTTTGAACTGCCCTATCTAGAATCGTCGTTTGGGGTTGAACCGTCTCTTCTGAGACAATATCTTCTCTATATGGCGTACCGTTCTCTACCCCTAACGAACCCTTTATTGATGCGTTACTCTTGGTCTCCGTAGCCATCCAATCTTCAGGGATGAGGCTTGGCTGATCGAACTCGGAGTATATGCTGAAACTGTCATCGACCACCTGACGTGTGCTTTCCACCGTTTTAGGCTGTTCAGGCTCTGGATGCTCATCGTCACGAATTAAATAATCATCATCTCGCTGCATTGAAAAGTTAAGGTGCGCAACAGGATCATGACAATCAATGTCATCCTGTTTAGTCTCCATAAACAAATCTTCTAAAGCGCCTACTTTTTCTTCTTCTTCGACAACTGCGTCTCCGAGGCTAACCAAAGGATCATTGGATACTCGCTCAGGGGCTATATCAGCGGCAATGTCTTGTGTCGAGGTAACATGCTCCAGAGAAACGCCAATTTCATATTGTCCTAAAGAAATAATATCGCCATCGACTATCGCAACAGGTTGATTTTTTAGTATTTTGTTTCCGTTAACCATAGTGCCATTAGTGGATACGTCACTAATATAGTAGGTATCTCCATACACACTGATCAGGCAATGAGTGCCTGATATAAAGCGGTTGTGATCGGTTAAAGACACACTACAACTTGGTGAACGCCCCATTGAACCACCACTCTCGGGCATTTCAATGTGCTTGACACCTGTGTATTCCTCTGGGCATTTAGAAATAAATAGAACTAGCTGATTTGAGTGCATCTATATACCTCAAAATAGCATAGAAACAGACAGTTCAAGCCCACCTATCCCATCATTGATAACTGGGAGAATATAAGAGGCTTGAGGAATGATTTGTATATGAGCATCTGGGTTACTACCTAGCTTAATGACCGTACCAACGGCGATAACTGCACCCAGCTCGAACTGATCGATGTCCTCGACACTCTTATAGCGGTAACCTTCTGGGTCAACTTGCCAACGGTTTGAATATTGTGAGTAACCTGCAGATAAACCAGCACCTACGTACGGTGTGAAAACGCTCCAAGAAGCCAGCGCATATTGCGGTACAACACGAAGTTCATAGTTAGTTACTTCTTGATATAGACCGCTAGCTGGCGCTTCGATATCTTCTGCTAGGTAGTTAAGCCCTAACCACCAGCGCCAACGGTTATTATTTTCATCAATAGGGCGAGAATGAACCAAGCCAAACCTTAGAGTGTCTTGTTCACCACTGTTACCTTCTTCGTAATTAATGCTATCGATAGTCAACATACTGGCAGAGAGTCCATAACGCTCTCCCTTTGCGACTGCAAAAGAAGAAAATAGACACATGGCTGAAATCAGCCCGATTTGACTTGGTTTTAGCATTTCGTCCCTCTAGGAAAACCGATATTCTACTTAGAGGCGAAAGATATCAATTATATTCTCTTTTTCAATAAGCCTAAAAAAACACCTATAACTTAATACATTTCAACTATAGGGTTGGTTATTTTACCTACAAACAAAAACTAATGGACCGAACTGAGTTAAAGCAATGAGCCTGTAAACCTATTTAATTAAATAAAAATTAAGAAGGCTCTATCACCAATTTAAGAGGGCTAATTTAAAGAACACAGGCGAACAAAAAACAGACAAAGTTAACAATTTAGTCACATTTATTAACTCAAAAGATCGACTTCGTCATATATAAGGCTCTCCTTAAAAACAAATCGAACTATTGACATTAATATTATGAACAAAGATCACACTAAGGATAATTTAATTTATTTTTTTAGTGTTTTTATTATCTAAACAACTTCTTTTATCTATAGAATCACTTCGGTAATGCACTGCTTACAATTTAATATAACAGCAGTGGAGTCCTATATACCTTAATACTTCTATATGATCAGTTGGAATTTGCCTTATGTTTTTTAGCGACTTCGCTCGAAGACCAATCGATGAAAATAACCCAAGCGGCTCTAACCCTAATGGCTCTGAAGACTTTGACGAAATAAAACGTCAAATAAATAATCTTAATAAAGTCACCGGAAGAGTCTCTTGGAAAACGGTTCAAACACTCTCAAAAAAAATCTTGAGCACTCACGCAAAAGACTTACGTTGTTGCTGCTACTTCACTGTCGCATCAACATATAACGATGGTCTAAGAGGCCTTGTTGAAGGGTTAAATTCATTGCTTGATGTGTGTGTCGTCTATTGGAACACCGCATACCCTGAACATTCAAAGTCAAAAGCACGAATGAGCGCAATTGAATGGATGGTGGAGCATACTGAAAAACGTATTAATAAGCACCGTGCGTTGCCGGAAGAACTTCCACTGATTGAAGCTGCGCACCAGTTGTGTTTAAGAATAGAGGAAGAGCTTCGCCTTCATTACGGTATTCAAGCGCCTTCATTTGGTCGCATTCGTCGTATCTTAAATCAATGGGCTGAACAGATAAAAGAACAACAACATGCCATAGAGTTACGCGAGAAAAAACAAGCAAATACTAACGCTGCTGCTTCCGCACAGGCAACACCTGAAATTAAAGTGAATGTGTCTCCCTCTCCTGCCCCGGACTCGCCATCCCCCCTCAACAACAGTGAAAAAACGACCCCAACAAAGTCCGGCCGATTTATGATCTACTTCATCATTGGCTTGATTGTTACGGCGATATGTTCACATTTTGTTTACGAACAACAACGCTATCGAACGCTGGAGCAAAAAATTAGTCAAGCTTCACTTAATGAACTTGTAAAGTTGGTCGCCTCGTTAGATTACGAAAATAAAAAATATGCCCAGTCACTGAAAACACCAACTATTAATCGCGTAGATATTATGATGAATAACTGGTTTTTAGACTCGGCCAAAGTAAGTAACGTCAGCGAGCTCGATAGCTTGACCAATGAATTAATCGCAATCTATCCAGATTCATCTTCTGCCCAGCAGCTACGTCAAAACTTTTTGACACAGAGCGCCCATTTAGAAGACCAGTTTATGGATGTGTATAAGCGATTCTCAGACGCAAGAACGGTGTTTGCCAACGTAGCTAGACAGAATGTAGATAAGAACTCTAAAACGGCGTACGAATATAGTAACTCACTATTCCCGCTTCTAGGTCGTATTGAATACGCTGAAAAGTATTCACAGCAAAAGGAAATTGACCGCGCAACCCTTTTACTGAACATCTACCTATATAAATTGAGTCAGCTACAAGCTGAAAAAACTGACAATAAATAACAATACAATTAAAGAAGTTTTAGGCTTATGTTCAAACAAAAACTGTTTAGAAATCCAGTTGTGATTTCTACTATATTAACGCTTTTAGTGGCGATAACCATTACCGCTATTTATCTTCTTTTTCTAAAAGATGCAGATAAACTGTATCTTTGGCTGAGCCTTGGTGTTATCGCCATTTTCTACATCACTTTTCAATTCACACTATGGTTGAAAAAAAAGAACAGCGCTAAAGCTCAAAATTTGGAAACTGAGGAAGAAGCTCTTTCTATGGTTATCCAACCTCTTCTTGCTAACTCAGGCAAGAAACCAATTTATCTGATGCTTGGTAATAAAGGGTCAGGGCGACGTCAATTTTTATTTAATTCTAGTGCAATTAAACCAATGGATCGCACGAGAACCGCTAAGAATGATTTTTTTGAATGGTACGAATCTGACAGCGCTGTATACATCAAACCTGACCCACGCTTAGTGTTTCAAGAAATATCAAGCAGTGATGCTTCTTTATGGAATACATTCATCGAAGAAGTGATTCGCCACCGACCTAGAAAACCATTTTCTGGCTGTTTATTCTTTATCGACTTCGAGTTCATGATCGTCTCTGAGCCAGAACAAAAAGAGTACACTATTTCGTCGTTATTGGAGCGCTTGAGCACTATCAACTCTAAAACGTCGTCAGCATTACCCATTTATCTAATTATGTCGAAGCTAGACAAGTTAGATGGATTTAAAGAATACATGCACTTTAGCTCTCTTAAGACACGTGTAGAGTTCCTTTCTATCCCGCTGAAAGAGGCCAAAGGTGTTTTTTCAGAATACTACCGTGATAGCTACCGAAATCTAGTTAAAGTGCTTGAAAGTAACGCGCTAGATGCATCAGCTAACTCAACAGATATCGACGAGAAACAGGCAATTCTCGCTTTCCCTAAGCAGTTTGAGCTATGTCAGTCTGAAGTCAGCTATGTCCTTGAGCGTCTGTGTGATGTTAACAACGGTGTTTATTCGCTAGATATCCGTGAAATTTTCTTTAGCTCAAGTTTACAAGGCGGTCGTAAATACAATTTACTAGCAAAAAGTTGTAGTAACTACTTCAACTTACCAATTATCGCCTCTGAGCATACCCAGTTGACGGAAACACCGTATTTTTCTCGCTTTCTGATTGATTCGCAAATATTGCCTGAAAGCGATTTTGCGGGAGAAAACAAGACGTATCTTCGTCTAATTCAGAGACAAAGCCGTTTAGCCATACTCGGCTCCATTATTCTGCTTGCTGGCGGTAGTTACTTTTTTGCAACTACGTTAGACAGTAACTTACATGTGATGAATCAACTACTAAGTATTGATGACAAATCACAAGCAGAGCACGATGCAAGATTTAGTGAGCTTTTAGAAAATGCAACCAAAGCGATAGAACCGTCTTATGGGGCATGGCTTAAAGGTTCTAAGGCTTTAGATGAGGAAATATTACCACTCAATATTAGCCGTTTGGATCAAAGCACTCGCATTGCCTACGAAGCGTTACTTAAGGAAGTCGCTCAGCAGCTAATACCTCTGATTGAGAAAGGTTACCGCCTACAATTGGCACAAAATCAAAACGCTTTCACGCGCGCTTTACCTCTATTGAAGGGGTATTTAATGCTTAACGATCCATCTAAGCGTGATATCCGTTTTTTACGTCATCAAACACTCCAAATGATGAGTGATTTGAGTAACCGAAGTGACGTCGTAGATCAGGCCATGCGCTACTTAGACGCCTACTTTCGCACACAATTTGCTCCAATCGATATCAACATGGATCTTGTTCGTGCAACACGTCGCTCATTACTTGCAAATTCGAATGTCGACCTCGTGTATGCAGGCATTTTAAACGAAGCAAGCTCTATTGATTTAGGAACATTAGATCTGCAACGAGCCGTCGGTTTTGAGTTTAGCAATGTATTTAACACGCCAATCGATAGCGAACGCTTAATCGTCGATAAGATCTATACCTCCACTGGTTTTAGCACCTTTTATCGACCACGCGTGGACTTAATGTCACAACGAGTAATCAGCGACAACTGGGTTCTAGGTCTATCGCAACATGTCATCCCTACCAACGAAGAGCAAGAAGCCTTTAAAGAAGAAGTGCGGAAAAAATATACTGATGACTACATCAATAACTGGCGTAATGCGCTGAGTGAGCTCAAAGTCCAACACTATGACAACGTTGGTGACCTGACCAACGCGATAGACTTAATCTCTGGCCCTTCTTCACCAATGACAACGGTATTGAAGCAGGTCTATGCCAACACACAATTTTCACCCGTTGGCGAAAAAAGCGCTCTAATTTCAAAACTTGACCCGAAACTCGCGGCAGCAGCAGATTCGGCATCAGATGCCGTAGAAGAAGTGGTAAAGCCTGATTACTTACTAATGCAACGTGTTGAGCAAGCCTTTCACCTATTAAACCAGCTTCAAGTGAGTGAGACACCAAACTCCCCTACTCCTTGGGATGAGACCGTTGCAGCGTTGAGTCGTGTTCGCACCTACATGAAAGACATCGCCGACGCGCCAGATCCACAAATGGCGGCGCTAGCAGCAGCACAGCATCGAATGAACAGTACTGAGGCGGACCCATTAATCAAGCTTAAACAGATTGCACAAAAATCACCAGAACCCGTTCGCAGCTGGTTACTAGATGTGGTTCAGCAAAGCTGGTCAGTAATGATTACAGAGTCCGCAAAAGGCATCCAAACTCAGTGGTACAGTGAAATTTATACCAAGTTTAAAGAGATTGGATTAGGGAAATATCCATTTGACCTAACAGCGACCGAGGAAATCTCAATTGAAGATTTCGAATTGCTATTTGCTTCAGGTGGCTTGTTAGACACATTTATTCAGAAAAACTTTGCACCGTTCTACGATACGAACTTGTGGACGCCAAAGCAGGTAGATGGTGAGACGATGCCAATCTCTCCAGCTCTGCTAGTGCAACTACGCAACTATAATGTCATTCGAGATACATTAATTAATAAAAGCACCAACCGAGTTCATATTCCGTTTAGTGCAAGAGTACTCGACCTTGACTCTAGTGCAATTAGAGCCAGTTTAAAAATTGCAGATACCAATATGAGTTACTACCACGGTCCAAGCCGAATTCGTGAAATGGCCTGGCCACCGCAAAATGGTGACTTCAATATTAGTATCACACTCCAGGATGTAACAGACGAAGGTAGACAGCACGTTTTAAATAAGAGTGGTCAATGGGCGATATACAGATTGCTAGGTAACTCGACCTTGACAAACACTCATAACGGCAGCTTTGTCAGTGACATAAAAGTGTCAGGGAGGGACTTAAGCTTACGCATCACTCCATTGACGCAGAAAAACCCATTCACTCTTGCTGAGCTATATAACTTTACGCTCCCAGAGTCGATTAAATAACAATATAAAAACAAAATAGGCAGAACACATGATTTCAAACATGACTTTACAAGGTTTAGATAAATTAGATCGAAAAATACTTTCAAGTCTATTGTCAAACGGGCGTGAGTCTATTGCGAATCTATCTCGAAACATTGGTTTGTCTCGTACAGCAGTAGCAGAAAGGATTAATCGTTTAGAAAAGACCGGTATTATCAAAGGCTATACCGCACAAATTCGTGTAGAAAACGAAGGGCGCAAAGCCGCAAGCTATCTATTGATATCTTGTGAAAAGGGTAAGAAAAATGATGTAACAAATGCGCTTAAAGAAATCCCTGAGGTTCGCTTAACAAGCGTTGTTGGTGGCAACTTTGATATTATTGCCCTAATTGAAGCGCCCGATCTGCAGTCTATTCATCATCTTTGTAACGAAATTGAGTCATTTAACGGGATTCAAAGGCTTGATACTACCGTCGTACTTCACCAGCCGATCAGCCGCTAAGCTTTTCTGACCTTTTTGATGACAACATAAAAAGCCGCTCGTAGAGCGGCTTTCTTATATGCTTCCGATAACTCGGATTTTGGCATCTTTATCACTTGGGTTACCTAACCAGAATGTTTGTCCTAAGTGGTTCCCTTCCCCATTACCTAGCTTATTCTCTGGAATACTATCTAAGTTAACTGTCAACTTTAAGTCCCACGACATCGGGTCACGCAAAATGAAACGCATCAGGCCAACCAGTGTTTTGTGTAACTCACCATCGTAGGAAAACTGCTTAAATGTTTCAAAATCGATGCTGTCGATGCAGAGATTAAATTTGCCGTTTAAGTCCGCAATGCTTTGTCCTAAGTGCAAATTTTGCCCTAATATGCAATTAGCACGGCTGAGTTTATTCCGTTGGCTTTCTGCGATTTCCACGCGTCTATAAACCCACTCTTCAATACGCACATTCGGCAGTGAAAAGTAGTGCGAAACAATACCGGATATCAGCTTTGGAGAGCGTGTACGCGTAGAAAGTTGGTTTACATAAGACAGTATTTTCGCTCGATCTAACTCTGCGACCTTACTATCTTGCATTACGCTAGATAGGCCCGCCAAGTGCAGCATACGTCCAGAGAAGGCATCACTTGCCCCGCTTTGGTACTGCACGTGATATCGGTATTTCTTCCAAACCCGGTACAACAAACTGGTGTACCGATTATGGAAAAAATCAAAGAAATCTTTTACCGGATTGTCTTCAGGATCTCGCCCTGCCAGTTTCTCAGTATAAGAAGCAGGAAGTGGTGAGCTTGAACCATGCAAGCCAAGAAAGTTAGTTTCGACTCTAGAATACTGCTGGCCATTTCTCTCCATATGAACAATAAAGTCCATATCGCTCTTTGGAAAAGATAAGTTTGGCGAAACGCTGAACTCAATACGTTCTTGGTGGAAGTACTTGTTCTCACCGACGGCGACAAAGTTAGAGTTCGGCTCTAGTTGATAATGCTTCTCTAGCAGCAAGACGGCTTGATAGAAACTAAACTCATTCGACTTATCAGAAAGTGTATTAATCATAGTATCGTCTGCTGTCCGATAAGACTTGCCCAGTTATAAACCTCGCCTGTCGCTTCATCAAACACTTCCAGTTCGGTAAAGGAGTTCACACTCGAATACAAACGGATGAATTCGTTAAGCACCGTCGCCATCAAGAACATGTCGCCTTCATTGACAAAAAATTTGGAATTGGTGACCAACTTAAACTGATTGCCGCGTACCGAAACGCCACGAAACACACGGTCGATTGGTTTCATTTCCGAAGAGATAACCCCGTCAAGTCGATGAATGGATGCACGGTGGGCTTGTCTGTCAACACGAGAGTGGAAATCATAGGTAGAGAGAAGTACTTTAAGTACATCAATATTTGCCAGCGATAAATAGTTGAGTGACATATTCGCAATTAGCTGCCACTGAAGCTCACCATTCACTTGCGGACTGACCGATTGAGTGGGCTTGGTAATATTCCTAAACGTCGCATAGGTCGGTGATTTATGAGTCGCGTAAGTGATGTCCCCCACTGACAAACGTTCCGCCAAATCTGCGTTACTACATTGCAGTTTCATGAGTACCGTTTCTGTCCCCAGTTCCGCAATGTCCCCATTATGAGTATGAAATGATATGTAGCGCTCAAGGCCTCTACCGCTTACACGCTCAGCGACTTTAGATTTGTAGAACTCGCGCTTATCTCGTTGGTTAATTTGATGCTCAAATGATTCAAATTCAATCAGAGACTTTCGACGACGCTCGTCTTTACTCCAGCTTTCCACTTGCTCAATGGAATAGACTTCGTAATGCTCCTGAGTGTTGCTTTGCGGACGTACCTTGTACTCGTTACGTCGGTGCTCTAAACGAATTGGATCGCCATCTTTTTCAAACAAGTTAACGGCAGGCGTACAGTGCAACTTCAAGTGTTTATCTTTAAGCACCACTTCTGACGGTAATGCACGCTTAAAGTGGAATTTGATTTTGACCGTGCTACGTTGTGGAATGCCTTTTAGCCACTCTAAGCCTTTAATGTCGAAGAACATGAACTTATCTGGCAAAGAGAAGAATTCTTGCAGCAAACGGTAGCCTGCAAATGAATTTTTGCTGTAAGGCAGGAGCGCTTCGTCCTCTTCATGCCCAACTGGCTTAACATATTCTGGCCCTAAGCGATGTTTGTAACCACCACCAACATCTAATTCGACATAATCTAGGTAACGGAACAGCCATAAGAAGACAGTTCGAGTAATATGAATCTCGCCATGCAGGTGTAATCGCAGCGTGTCTAAACCGATCCGAGACAGTTCAAGACCATGCTCCGTCGATAAAGTCACATCAATCATCGAACTGGTGCGGCTGTTGGTCTGTTCGATGTTAGTGATCGTAATTGGGTATAGGTTGACGTCGTAACAAGTACGGAACAAGCATTGCGTGCCCTCTACCTGTTCACTCGCCATTTCTGCGCCACGTTTCACCACGGTTTTCTCAGTAACACTTCCGGTATGCGGTTTTAGTTCGCTAATGCACAAAGACGGAATCGAACGCATGTAATGTGGCCACAGCAAAGTCATTAGAGATTGCGTCAGCTCAGGCAGTTCATCGTCAATCTTTTCGCGGATACGACCTGTCAGAAAGGCAAAACCTTCCAGCAGTCGTTCGACATCTGGGTCAAAGGTTCCCTCAGAGAGAAAGTGAGTTAACTTCGGATGATATTTGGCAAACTCACTACCCGACTCACGCAAATACGTGAGTTCATCTTGAAAGTATTTACTGTTACTCAAGTGGCACCTACTAAACGTTAAATTGGCCGTCGGTTCCCATGTAGACGTCTATCGACATTGGGACTTTACCGCCGTTATGGGAAACTTCGCCGCGAATACCAAAGCCGAGTTGTAGCAGGTTATGGTGATCTTCACGGTAATTAACCTCGACATTCAACAGTCGCGGTTCAAAGCGCTCTATGGTTGACGTGATATTTTTTTGAATGTGGCGAACTAGGTTCGTGTTGTTAGAAAGTACGTCATTAAAATCTGGCAAACCATACTCATTGTCGATCATTGCATTCCCAGAATGGGTATTCAGCAAGTCTGCGAGATGAGAATGAATAGATTCAATCAAATGCTTGTGAGAAACGACTTTCTCGTAACAGTTTTTGGGTTCACCAAGCTCAATCCGCTCTAAAAGGCGATAACCTTTTTCCATCTTCACTCCTACGAAAAAAGCAGCCAGTCTTTACTGGCTGCTTTATGGTTTCAGCAATGGGTTATTGGTCTAACTTACCAACTAGAGACAAGTCGAAGCTTGCACCCATGTACTTGAAGTGAGGACGCACAGACATTGATACTTTGTACCAACCTGGGTCGCCTTCTACGTCTGACACTTCAACCTTAGCAGCACGTAGTGGACGACGACCACGGACTTCTGCTGGCGGGTTTTCCTGGTCAGAAACGTATTGACGAATCCACTTGTTCAGTTCAATTTCTAGGTCTGAACGCTCTTTCCACGAACCGATTTGCTCACGCTGTAGCACTTTGATGTAGTGTGCTAGACGGTTGATGATGAACATGTAAGGAAGCTGAGTACCTAGCTTGTAGTTCATCTCTGCTTGTTTGCCTTCTGGCGTGTTCGCAAACACTTTCGGTTTTTGAACTGAGTTTGCAGAGAAGAACGCCGCATTATCAGAACCCTTGCGCATAGTTAACGCGATGAAGCCCTCTTCTGCCAGCTCGTACTCGCGACGGTCAGAAACAAGAATCTCAGTTGGGATCTTAGTTTCGATTTGACCCATGGCTTCAAAGTTGTAAACCGGTAAGTCATGCACAGTACCACCGCTTTGAGGACCAATGATGTTTGGACACCAACGGTACTTAGCGAAAGACTCACTAATTTTTGATGCCATCGCGTACGCAGAGTTACCCCATAGGTAGTTGTCATGGCTGTCTGTTACTTGCTCATCGTAGTCAAACGCCTTAATTGGGTTATCTTCTACAGAGTAAGGTGTACGTAGCATAAAGCGAGACGTACATAGACCTAGGTAACGTGCATCTTCGTGTTCACGTAGACTACGCCATTTAGTGTATTGTGGGCCTTCAAATACTGACTTAAGATCTTTTAGATTCGGTAGCTCTTCATAGCTATCTAGACCAAAGAACTTCGCAGACGCCGATGTAATAAATGGTGCATGAGACATTGCACCTACGTTTGCCATGTACTCCATCAGTTTGATGTCTGGAGACGAAGCCGACATATCGTAGTCACAAATGACTGCGCCAACAGGTTTACCACCAAATTGGCCATATTCACGCGTATAGATTTGTTTGTACAAACCAGACTTCACCACTTCTGGCGCGTCTTCGAAGTCATCAAGAACTTCGTCTTTCTTCGCAGAGATCAGTTCGATTTGAATGTTCTCGCGGAAGTCAGTGTGGTCAACCAGGTACTTAAGGCCACGCCAAGTTGATTCAATCGCTTGAACTTCTTCGTTGTGAAGAATTGCATCAACTTGCTTAGACAGTTTTTGGTCAATTTCTGAGATCATCAGATCAACTAAAGACTGATCCACTTTCTCTGTGTTCGAGCTGCTTAGTAGCTCACTAATGAATGCTTCTACGCCGCGTTTTGCAACATCAAAACCTTCATCACTTGGCTTTAAACGAGTTTCGTTAAGAATGCTATCCAGAAGTGAGCCTGATTCAACTAAGGCTGCTTCTTGTTCTGGCGCTTGTGCTTCTGCAGACATGATATCCCTTACTCTTCTTTCGCTTCTTGGTCGTTACCAATGCTTAGTTCATCCAACAGTTTCTTTCTCGCGTCTTCATCTTGAAGTACTGATGCGATCTTCTTGCGGAATGCAGGAACATTACCTAGAGGGCCTTTCAACGCCACCAAGGCTTCGCGAAGTTCAAGAAGGCTGTTTAGTTCAGGTACGCTTTTCGCGATCGCTTCTGGAGAGAAGTCCTTCATGTTTTGGAACGTTAGATCAACACCGATTTGGCCGCCTTCTTCATCAGAAAGACGGTTTTCAACGTTCACTTTAACGTTTGGAGACATGCCTTCTAGCACTTCGTTAAAGTTGTCTTTATCGATATTGATTGGAGTGCGTTCTTCAATTGGCGTCTCATCTGCACGTGCAGTAAAGTCGCCAACCACCATCATGCTTAGCGGCAGTTCTACGTCTTCTTGCGTATCGCCAGTTGCTGGAACATAACGGATATTAATTCGCTCTTTAGGAGCCACCGAGCCGTCACGTGACATAATTCGTTCCTTATCTAACTCTTTAATTAGTCATAAATTGCTTTCCACTCTTCATACTTCTCAGGTAAAAGATCCTTACTTCTGAATAACTGATGGAGTGTTTTTCGAATCAGGTCTTCTAACTGCGACGATAAGTGGGGTTCCCAGCTCGCGAGATTAAACGCATTTTGTACTTCCCACCCCTTCTCAAGATACGGCAAACACAACGGGTATAATCCAACAGACTGGTAAGCTGCTATCAATTGTAAATACAGCATGAACTGTCCACGCCCTGAGCCATCCAGCTCAAGTTTGCGGGCGAGTTCTGCGGCATATTCCCCTAGATTTTCTAGAGTGATATCCTCCACCAGCAATGAATCTTCTTCAGCGATCACAACCGTCTGTACGACAGTTTGTGCTGCCGATGAAGTAGCATCTTGAGTAGACAACCAACTCAATGTTGCTTCATCTGCAAATGGTATAGAATTCTTAAAAGAGAGGCGTTCGATGCCCTCCAGTGACTCAACAAACCGCTTTACTTCTTGTTTCACGGCAAGTGCTGCGTCATCAAAACCTAAGTTAGTAAGCATCAAATACACGAAATGGTGGCCTGTGAGCCAAAATGGCGCGTCAGTTAGCGTGCGCTCCAAACGTTTAATCGTGTCGATGTCACTTTCCTGATTGGCTTTGTCGCGGTATTCCGCTTGTTGATCGGACGATACCGCCAAGCTCAATGGCGTTTGATCGTTTTGGTGGTCAGGTAGACCATCAATGTCATCCCAAGTCAGATGACGATAAATTCGGTAAGCCAGCGGATCACTTGGATTCGCATGAAGCATGACTTCCGCGACTTTTTTTAACGTGCGTTTTGAAGCCGTAGGCGATGAGAAATCTGTATCGACATCGACTTCTTTTGCTACGGCTTTCTTAACTGGCGCAGGTTTAGAGGCCGGCGGAACCGTCTTCGCTGAAGCGGTTTGAACGTCGTTCTGTGCTGGCGTTTCTACCGCGGCAGGCTGCGTAGCTGGTGCCGCTTGTTCGATGGTAGCTATTGCGTCATCGCTCTGGTCATCGGCAGCTGCTTGTTGAGATAAAACATTGAGCTGCGTGCGAATCTCAAAGAAGTCAGCTTCGGAATCTTGGTAAACATCATCGTACTGACGCTGCACTTCTTCAATAGTCGAAATGCAACCTGAAACTAATTCCCAAGGTTGCGCACTGTCCGCAAGCTTAGTGCTCATCAATTTAAATTGATGATTCAACCACTCCACCGCACCGTCTCTACCGCGTTTCCGTGACGGGTAAAGATCACTACCGAAGCAAGCTAACGCCTCATTAAGCAGTTTCAGACCTTGATCAAAACCTTTGAGCCCAGATTCCTCGGCAAGCGCTCGTACTAAATAGCAAAGTGCTTTTAAATCTTTACTATGATGCTCGAGCACTTCCATCGCATTGGTTTTTACTACATTCCAGTCGACTGTTTCGCCAAATAGAGAGCCGAACTTTTTTACCTCGGCTTCCATCATTTCATAGCAAAACTCGTAACGAGCATCGTTACCCGCAGGAGATTCATCAGAAATCGGTTTAAGAAGGTGATCAGTATCAATGTTGGACAAAATTCGCATCTCCTTCAGTCAAGTAGTCTCTCAATGCACGAGCTACGGCAATGGCACCATTTGCAGGCTTAGAAAACTGATGACTCTGATTAATCGCATCCGACGCCATGCTATCTAGAATTTTTGTGATTTCTGTAAATTTTCTTGGCGCATTTCGTTCTAAATCAGCAAGGGACTCATGCAATTTCTGTTTGTCGAAAATGGATTGCTCCATCACCGTACTAAACAAAATAAATTCGCTTCTTGCGATGATTAAGTCTGTTATTTTTTTTTCTAGTTCTGGCGTATTACCGAAGTAGTCTTTGGCTAATTCAGCTTCTTCAATCGCTTTGGTGTAAAAGTGCGCTTCTGCACGTTTATCAATGGAGTCATTAATATTTTCCATCACTCTCTTTGGTAAGATTTGGCTATAGAAATATGCCTGTGACTGGTTTAATAACCATGCTTCTTTCATTTCATCTTCTGCGAGCTTAGCTTCACCGCTTAAAATTAAGTGAGCAATCTGCTTGTCACGACTGCCAGCAATGGCAGATACTTTCATGGAATCAACAGAGGCGACATTCAAACCCGACATCACTTTAGTCAGTGTTTCGTCCGCATAGGGAAACAATGCACCATCACGAACGAGTTCCTCTCGCAACGTGATAAGCTCCTTGCGTAAATCCACTAATGTCTGTGGTAGTCCATCAGCTAAAGCTTGATAAGACTTCAACTGAGTCTGTTTTTCATTATATAAACCCGAAAGGCTTAATTGCTGAACTCGATACGCTTCTCGGTAGGCTTCAGTCGTATCAACGCTCTGCTCAGTTTTTGCTAATACTTCTTTGATTTTCCATGGCGGCTCAGCCAAAAAAGAAGCAGTATCTGTGGGCGTGATTGTGTGACTTAAAGGTGTCGTTTCTTTGGCAAAAATAGCATCCAATGCATCCGAATTTTGCTGATACAAATAACTTCCTGTCATTGCCACCACACTCAACACTAAACTCGCCTCCAATAGTTTGAAGCGTCCGTACGCTGTTTTATCATTCGACTTACAGTGTGTAAGCAGAAGATCCGCATTACGCAAGCTACTGAAAATTGGTGCGTTAGAATTTGAGTTAATCGATTGAGTATCGATTCGTGCTAACTGCTGGGCGAAAGAAATAGCGGTATAGCCATGCCCTCTTGGTTTATTGATGACTTGTTTGAGCAACTTCCAAATATGAGCCGGGATCAATGCAGGACGCTTTCGGTCTTTTAATTGTTTATTCCAAGTATCACCAAATATTGAACCCAAAAATAAATGTCCAGCGAGCAAAGCAAGGGAGTAAACATCATCTTGCGGTTCCGCGATGCCAGTTTCGATATAAAGAGGTGAAGCGTAGTTCAAGCTTGCTTCTGCGTAAGGTTCCGTTTCTCCAATATAACGAGCAGCACCGAAATCGATGAGTTTAACGTAATCGCCTTCACTCACTAGTACGTTGGATGGCTTAATATCAAGATGGCAGATGCCTCTTGTGTGCATAAACTCTAAGGCACCAGCGAGTTGATATACCAACCAAGCGATATGGTCGTGGCGGAAACCTTTAGAAGAGTGACGCTCCATCTTTTCTGCCAGTGATTCACCTTGGATCCACTCGTACATCAAATATGGGCGTTCGAATTCGTTGCCGATTTTTATGAAGTTAGCCACGCTAGGATGTTGGGAAAGCTCTAATCGACTCGCTTCGTTAACCAACATTTTACTCGCAAATTCTGGCGAGTCATCATTGATAACTTTGCAACAGATCTGCTTTTCTGGCTGCCCTTTTTTTGCGAGATGATAAACGGTTGTTTTACCATTTTTAGAGGGAAGCTTGTCTAATACATCAAATTGTGAAAAAAGCACGTACTCAAGCTTTGGCTTATTTTTTTCTGCTAGCCTTTGCTCATTCAGTTTCTTTTTCTCAATAGCTTTCACAACCAACTGATCGATATATCCTTTGGCTGTACTCTGATTATTAGACACTTAGTACTCTTTCATAGAATAAATATTATTAGAGTTGAATAATATTTTCTTGAACATACTTGTATCAAGGCTAGTATTTAAAACAAACAGTAAGCCTATTATTTTAGTTATTATTACTAACTTATTAGAGTTTTTTACTTACGCTTTCACTGCATCAGTTATACGCTTTTTCATGATACAAACGTAAACCTAATAATATGAGTGTATTTTCATTGCCATTTGATCGATGAGTGCCTACTAACATTGCAGCAACTGGAGAATCCCCTTGTCACCATGAAAGTCAAACATTAACAACGTGGTTGGTTGCCTAAAATGGTGATCTCTGACCGCAAAGGCGATTAAGGCTAGAGAAGAGCAACTGCCCATCGTGCCCCACAACTCATTGATAAGCTGCGGTTGTTCTGGGTTCGTGAATCGTTCTGCTTTAGCCCCCAGAGCAAAGCCGTAATCTTCCGAGTGCATGCGAAGGTTCGTCATATCGGAATACACTTCACCAAATGAATCGAGCTTTTTACTCGCACGTTGAACAAGTCGAAACATGCCTCTTCGGTCTGAAGTGTTTAATTCCGTATCAATGTAGCCAAGCTGCGCTTGAGGCTTAAGTTTCAATGTCTCTATGGTATTTCTGCGACAAAGAATTAAACCTGCCCCACCCTCGCTCGGAATAACGCCCCATGGATTATTCGTACTCATTACCATCGCATCGTCGATGAGTGTTTGCATCGAATTCACCAAGGAATCGACACTGATACACATCATGGCATCATATTTATCCAATGATTTCATGGCCTGGAGAACGAAACTAGGCCCACTGGCATGAACTGCATTCACCACAGAGAGAAAGTCAGCGTAGTGACTTTCACCAAGCCATTCTTGCACCTTTACTAGTGAAACAGACGCAGGCACCGCTATAAGCAAAGGTATTGGTCTCAATGAACGTGGTAACTGCGCTAACAATGAATCAAGCAAGTGGGTTATTAACTCACACGTTTTCTCAAACTGCTCAATTTCTTTGGTGTACTCGATGTTTGCGTAAGTAAACCGCTCGATACCATCATCCCCTACACATTGGTCGAATCTTCCTAAATCAGCATACGAAACTGCACTGGCAATATCTAAGTTCATACCAGTTGGTGTCATCACTTCCATACCCAACACATAGCGACCTGTAGAATTATGCATGCTCGCTTACCTCTTCCAACTTAGCGATAGATGTAGACACCAGCAAGTGTTCTTTCCCCTGACAAGGAAACGCGGCGGTGTAACTGATTGATATGGTTTTCTTTTCAGCATCAACGAATAAGGTGTACATCGCCATATCAACTTGATAGCTATCGTTATTAAAAACGGCAGTTGCTCGATATTTCTCTTTAGGAATGCGGAATGAAAGCGTGTCATCATGACAAAAGCCACTCATCATCAAACGCTCTCCTCCACGAAGGAAGCCTTTGCACTGTTGATCAATAGGCGCGCTTTGGAAGAAGCGCTTATCAAAATCGAGTGGCAACATTGGCTTGCGGTTCTCAATCCAATCGTCATCGAACGTGCCGGCCAGCTTCTGGCGCGACTCAAAGAACGGAGGGACTGGCCCGAACCCCGCAACGCGTAGTTTTTTCGCGGCGGCACTCCAGTCCTCTCGAGGATAAAAAACCGAGGGTACTTTCTGTTCAAGCAATTCTTTGTTGGAGTCGGCAACCCCACCACCTATTCGGTTACGTAAATCACCGCCTACCGCGCGAGTGTAATCAATGTCTTTTTCAATAAATGGGATGGGATTACTCAGCGTGATACTGCCAGCATGCTCAACCCATACGCGTTCCCCGTGAATAGCGAGAGTCTTATCGATATGACCATCAATCAGCACACGACACTCTTGGTATGTCACTGGCTTTTTCGCGTAGCTGCGCGCTTTGCCGTAAACAAGTACATCTGTGTTTTCTTTGGTATACGCGAACTCGTGGTCAACTTTCATCGCAGAGAAGCCTTCTTCGCCCAAATATTGGGGATCATCGAAGATTTCACTTTCACCTAATTCGTGCCAAACCACACCATCGAATTGCCATGTGCGTTTGGCGACCACAACCCAGACTTCATCGCCGTTTTCGTCACGTTGAAAACGACCTTTAAGTGATAACTCAGGGTGCGCCTCAATATCCCATAACTGCATTGCTATTCCTTAAGTTGAATCGTTCGCTCGCAGAAGGTGCGGCCTTTAAATTGTTAAAGTTCCAGTCTTGTTGATGAATCGGCATTGCCATATCCCAAGGCACGTAGGCTCTGGATTGAATACAGAGTTGACGCCATAGCCAATCGCGGAACAGCACATCAACGTTAGCATCTTGCATCGCAGCTAACGTAGACTCGAAGCTCAATGCGTAACCCAAGCGGCTTGGTAGATTTTGGATATATTTTTCATCTTCCACCCACTCATTGAGAAGATCGACGATCTCTTCCCATTCATACTCGACACCAACATCTTGCGGAGTCAGAGGAAGAAGTTTTCCGTAGACGACATACAAGGCTTGAAGCCAAATTTCACCCTCTGCTTCCTCTAGGCTTTCCAAGTGCTCGATGATTTGGGGCATCAACTTCCAATCACCACTCAGAGCAAAATCAACAGGTGCTAATGGAGAAGAGATATCAAACGCCTCAAACTCTTTTAACTCAAGCAACTTGGCATAAGTGAGCACTTGCGCTGATGGTAATCCACTTGGTTCGATGCCAAAGCACTGACGGAACCAAGTACCTCTGTCACGTTTGGTAATCAAACGTTCAAATAGATATTGTTCGCTGCCTGCATTGTCATTGAGCCAATCAATCCCCTCTTTCACGTCTTGTAAAGCGAGTAGTGGCAAAGCAACATGAGAGCTAATGATGCTGGCTTTGTGCCAGCGCTTGATGAGAGAAACACTTAATGTCTGGCGGACACGTAAGCATTCAAAGTAAAACGCACTGGATGTCGCATTACCCTCAATAAGCTCCGAAAGCGTGCTATCCATAGACTCAACCGGAGATTGTACGGCAATGACCATTGCAGTTTTAGCATCTAACTCTTCGAGTAAACTCAATCCACACAAAAGGTTATCCAACTCTGAGCCCAACTCGCCCTGTAGCATCAGCCAGCCGTAGATTTCTGGCTCCTGGTCTCTTAATTGATGAATCAACCCCGGCGCTAATCGATAAAACGACAAGTACACCTGCTTCAGTTCTTCAATTTGGCGTTCGATCAGTTTGAGATACTCCAACTCACGACTTGAATAACCCCTTTTGTGAATTTGAACTCGCTGCCTGATTAAGAACCCGATACTTTCAGAAGCAATGGACAGCTTTTCATTACAGAAATCCAGCCACGTTACTGGCAAGTGGGAAAGATCGTTCACAGCACGCTCAGCTTTTGCTAACGCGCCTTCGACTTCTTGATTGGTTATGGGTGCCTTTAGGTGCTCGACACCGATTCTTTGTCGCATCTAGTTATCCGTTATTAGCGTGCCATAACGCGATTGCAATTAGTTAATACGAAGTAATTAGCTAACGCGAGGTAAATTAGCTAACGCGAGGTAATTAGTTAATTGCGATCGTTCCGCCTTGAATTTTTTGTGCTTTTTCTGCTTGAGAAGTGACGTACTTCGCTTTAGTTGTAATACGGCCATCACGCCCGCTGTAGCGAGTTTCTGTCTCACCACTTTTGACTATCAACTCTTGTTCTGTCTCGATCACCATCTTCTTCGCTCGCAGTACAAACTCATCAGAGTCATCCAGAATAGAGAAGAAAATGTCCGTCACAAGAGGCAAGCTTAAGTCGTCGTTCAAAAACTCAACTCGACAACTTAATCGATTATCGATAGCCATTTGCAGTTCAGAACGACGAAAGCCACGTCCTAGTCTCGCAGTGAGTGGCTGCTTAAATGGGTTACCATCAAAATCAACTCGCACACTGCCCGTAGACTCATTGATAGCCACTATTCTTCCAAAACGCGAAAAGCAAGCCGTTGATTCGGCTTGCTGCTCTGATATTACTTCTGTTGTAAGAGGTTGTTTTTCCATTGTTAGTTAACCACTACGTTGCCACCTTTCACGACGACTTTGTCACTGCCTTCGATCGTAATAGCCGAGCCTGATAACTTTATTGAACCATCACTGTTCATCACTAAAGAGGAACCACCCGTTTTCAATACAATCTTGTCGCCACTGATAATTTGCGTCGCACCATCGGCTTTATAAGCGGTGTTACCTTTCACTGATACCGTTAAGTTGCCACCAACCGTCTGGTTATCATCCGCACCAATGTCTGAACTCTTAGATGCACCGATAGTAAGGTTACTGTTTTCACCAATATCTAAATCATCATTTTTGCCGATCTTAGTCGTACGGTTATCACCAATTTCTAAGTCAGAATTGTTTTTCACATACTGAGCTTCATTCGCGTTGTATGTGACGGTAACGTCTTGCTCGACTGTCTCGGTAAACGTACTGTTTACTTGTGTCGTTTTATGCCCATGAATGGTTTCTTTATGGTCACCATGAACTTCATTCGTTTGGTGACGTGCAACCTTCAAGAATTCATCTTGACCGATATCACGGTAACGGTTGTTGAGCACCTTAGTCGACATGTCTTTTTGAGCGTGAATATAGACTTCTTCTTGGTTCGCTTCGTCTTCAAAACTCAACTCGTTGTAACCTGTTCCTTTGTGCGTTTGCGTCCGGAACGTGGTGCGAGTTTTGTTTTCAGGTAAAGAGTACGGAGGAAAATGTAAACCGTTGTAAACTGCGCCCGTAACTAACGGACGATCTGGATCCCCCTCAAGGAAAGTCACTACGACTTCATGGCCAATACGCGGCAAGTACACTGCGCCCCAAGTTGGCGCCGCCATTGATTGGCTTACGCGGATCCAGCAACTTGAGTGTTCATCGTTATCGCCATAGCGATCCCAATGGAACTGTACTTTCACTCGACCAAGCTTGTCGGTGTAAATCTCTTCACCTTCTGGTCCTACAACAACCGCTGTTTGCGGGCCATCCACTACTGGTGCCGCTAGTTTAGGCGCTTTAAATACCACATCACGTGGAATACATGAGAACTGGTTGTAGTAAGTGGTTGGCATACCACTCGCTTCATCTTCATGCACTTGCGGATCTTGCCCTGTGTGCATTACAGACAACATAAGGTAATCGCGGTTAATCTCAGAACGCGGGTGGTCACTGACGTTAAAGCTGTAACCAGATGCTAAGCGCATTACGTCACTCGTTGCTTCCACTTGTTGATTATCGACTATGTGTTCCGACATCCACTCCGTGGTTCTCACCTGACCCATCAGCGGGTCGACGTATCGTCCAGGATAATCAAACTGCTTGAGATCTTGGTCTAGCTCGCCAGCCTGTGTCATCTCTTGTGGAATTTTAGGGTGTTCGTAGTTGTAATCTGTGTACGTAACCTGTCCCGTTCTAACGCGGTTAACTAACTCGAGATCAGAGATATGTTCGCGATCGGCAACACCGCCACCATCGGCATGATAAACAATCGGCCCAATGTAAGAAGCATTTAGTGGCGAGCTTATCAAAGGTGCAATCGCGTCATTACTGTCGACAATGACCATCGTATGATTTGAATCGCTATGGTCAAAGTAATACCACATACCGTGTTCAGCCATCATACGCTGCACGAAGTGCAAGTCAGACTCACGGTATTGCAGAACGTATTCTTTTGGAGGATAAGTACCCGACACTTCAAATCGGTAATCGGTGACTGCCCCATCATCGAGTACTTCTGTGATGATGTCTTGCGCTGACTTTTGCTGGAAAATACGACAATCTTGGCGCTGAGATAAGAACCAAGCTTGAGGAACCAAGACTAATTGATAACGAGAAAAACGACGTCCAGTCCCTAAGTAACGAACTTCATTCACCACGCCGTTGAACACACGCGCAGCCCCAACACCTTGTCCGTAAAGTGTCAATGTTCCTGCTTTACGTATTAACTCATCGAACGAGATATCTGGATCAAGTGAAAGTAATGAGAGATTGATGTGGAAAGGCTTAGATAACTCTTCATGAACATGAAAGCTCTCAACCCGAAATTCATGCCCACATCCAGGCACTTCAAATTTAAATTCTACGTCATTCACCATATCTTTTACCTGATACAAATAATCGAATTAGGGCCAACAATCGTTGGCCCTGAATCTTTACGCAACGAGCAATTAAGCTTCGCGTGGAGCACGCCAGTCGTCGTTACCCGCAGTACCACAGTTTTCGTGAGTTACTTCGATCGCACGGTAAGTGAACTTAAGCACTTCTTCTGTCACGCGGTCAGCTGTTGCTGCGTCTTGACAGTGGTTCATACGAGTTTGGATATCGACAAGTAGCGCATCAATCAATTTGATTGAGTAGTAGTGCTCTTGTTTACCTTGAACTGAAGTACGGTAGAAGCGGATCACACACTCAGGAAGTTTTTCGCCAGATACTAGTGCGTTGAATAGTAGTGGAGATGAGCGATCTTGAACTTTAGTTACAACAAGTGGACGGTGTACACGTTGACCAGTTGGCTGACCACTTTGTGGATCACGTGGAACAGTTAGCACGTGATCAAGTTCTTGTACTAGGAACTCATCAACGTGAGCTTCTTGCCATGTGTTACCTACTGAATCTGCAGAGTAAGTATCTTTAGTAATATGGCCTTGAGTCTCACCTTGGATAGACATATATGCTGGAGTTGGCATCGCTATTTCCTTTTCTAAAATCTGTTTTGTTTAAATCACCAAATCGCTTATCACCGCGACTACTTGGTACAATCAAAGTCCGTGCCAACTTTAAAAACCAAACAAAAACAACAACTTAAACAAATTAAGGCATTATTCACTAATATCTTGAGTACAATTTATTGGATAAAAAACCAAAAAGTTGGATTAAGATAATAATAAATTGTTCTAACTTTAAAAAGTGAAAATAACCATATAAAACTGTGTAAATAAAGTCATTAAAACTAATAAATCCGACACTTTTACTATCAATTAATTTAGAATAACAACACCATTAAAATAACCACAAACATTAATGTCACAATAATCATTAAAAATAACCAACAAACGATAGTCAAAATATCTTGATAAAAAAAGAACGCAATCACTTTTAGTATAATAGCCGCTACCTCTTTTCCTCTAAAGAATAAAATGGCTATGATAAATATAAACCTTTCTTCATTAATTCAGCGTCTACACCCGATTGCAAAAGTAGCATTAGAAGACGCCGCTGCACTTGCAGTCTCTGAAAAAGCAAACGAAGTTCAAATTGAGCATTATTTACTGAGTCTATTAGAAAGGCCAAATAGTGATTTTGACGTCTTATTAAGTCATTTTGATTGTTCTGAGAACTTATTAAGACAATCGGTTCGATCCACACTCGACACCAACGCCAAAGGAAATGGCAGCAAACCTGTTTTTTCTGCGTTATTAATCGAATGGTTACAAGAAAGCTGGCTGGTTTCTTCTTTAGATCTATCCGAAACACAAATCCGCTCTGGTGCCCTACTCCTTACTCTTGTTAGCAACCCTCTCCGTTACGGCCAACATGGTTACGCCTCTATCCTTGAAGCGGTAAACCCTGACAGCCTTAAGCGTAACTTTGCAGAGCTAACAAGCCACTCTATTGAGGCGCAAGTAGCTACTTCAGAGAAAACACAAGCTCGTGAGGATGGCTCAGCACTGAGCAAGTTCACAACCGACTTCACTGGTAAAGCACGCAAAGGCGAAATCGACCCTGTTTTCTGCCGCGACCAAGAAATCCGCCAAATCGTGGACATTCTTGCTCGTCGCCGTAAAAACAACCCTATTGCTGTTGGTGAACCGGGCGTTGGTAAAACCGCAGTAGTAGAAGGTTTGGCACTTAAAATTGTACAAGGTGACGTACCAGACAACCTCAAAGGTGTTGAGCTTTACGGGCTAGATATGGGTCTTCTGCAAGCTGGTGCAAGCGTAAAAGGTGAATTCGAAAAACGCCTAAACGCGGTATTGGATGAAGTGAAAAACTCACCAACTCCAATCATTCTATTCATCGATGAAGCACACACCCTTGTTGGCGGTGGTAACCAAGCAGGCGGCAGCGACGCGGCAAACTTGCTAAAACCAGCCCTAGCGCGTGGTGAAGTGAAAACCATCGCTGCGACAACATGGTCGGAATACAAGAAGTACTTCGAGAAAGATCCTGCCCTTGCACGTCGCTTCCAATTGGTGAAACTCGACGAACCATCTCCTGAACAAGCAGCATTGATCATTCGTGGTCTGCGCCCTGCTTATGAAAAATCACATAACGTTTACGTGCGTGACGATGCTATCACTGCTGCGGCAGCACTTTCTGCTCGTTACATCTCTGGTCGTCAACTGCCAGATAAAGCCATTGATGTTCTAGATACAGCATGCGCACGAGTGAACATCAGCCTTAATGCCATTCCTGCTTCTGTTGAGACTCTACAGCAAGAACTTGCAGCTCAACAGCGCGAGCTAGAAGCACTTGAGCGTGATGCTCTGCAGCAAACTGGCGACAAGCACAGCCTTGCTAATATTCCAGACCTAAAACTGGCCATGGAAACAACGAAAGAAGAGCTAGCAGAACAAGAAGCGCAATGGCACAAAGAGAAAGAGCAGATCCAAGAGATGATTGCTCTACGATCTCGCTTACATGAACTGGTCTTTGGCGAAACAAATGAAGAAGAGCTTGTTGCAGAAGAAGATTCAGAACAAGAGCAAGACGTTTCTCCATATGCAGAGATGGATGAAGAAGCAGTTCGCATTGCAATTTCGGCCTGCCAAGAACAGCTAGACGCAATCCGCAATGGCAACCCACTGGTTCACTTTGAAGTGGGTCCAGATGAAGTCAGCCACGTCATCTCAGACTGGACCGGTATTCCAATGGGTAAGATGCTTCAAGACGAAGCAGAAACCACGCTAAAACTGAAAGAAAGCCTAACACAAAGCATCAAAGGCCAAGAATACGCTATCGATGCACTGTCTGAAGGCATTCAAACCGCAAAAGCAGGCCTAGGCAACCCAGACGCACCGACGGGCGTATTCCTACTGGTTGGCCCAAGTGGTGTGGGTAAAACCGAAACGGCTCGTGCGATCGCTGATCAAATGTTTGGTGGTGAGCGCTTTATGACGACCATCAACATGTCTGAGTTCCAAGAGAAGCACACGGTATCTCGCCTAATCGGTTCGCCTCCGGGTTACGTAGGTTACGGTGAAGGCGGTATGCTGACAGAAGCGGTACGTCAGCGTCCATATTCTGTTGTACTTCTTGATGAAGTTGAAAAAGCCGATCCAGAAGTGTTGAACCTGTTCTACCAAGTGTTCGACAAAGGTACGCTGAACGATGGCGAAGGCCGCACCATCGACTTCAAGAACACGCTGATCATCATGACCAGTAACCTTGCAACGCACGAGATCGAATCTTTGGTTCATCAATCCAAAGACATCGATGCAAACATCATCGCAGAAGCTATCCGCCCTACTTTGAACCAACACTTCAAACCGGCGCTATTGGCACGTATGTCTGTGCTTCCGTTTGTTCCGCTGTCTGATGAAGCAATGACAGAAATTATTCACCACAAGCTGAACAAAGTTTCTCAGCGTCTACAGAGCCATCACAAGTTGTCGCTAAGCTACGAAGAAAGCTTGGTTGAGTTCGTACTAGGTAACTGTCGCCTTGCTGAAACAGGCGCACGTAATATCGACGCGGTCATCAACCGTCAGTTGCTGCCGCAACTATCGACTCAGCTCTTAGTGCATGACAAGGATGATTCACATACGCAAATCGAAGTGTCTGTCGATGAGCAAGGAACACTAACCTATGCGTTCAGCTAACCATAGCGAACTTAGTAACGCCCTACTTGCGATCAGTCAGTCTTTGGCTGATCGCAGCCAGCTTACCCAAACGTTGGATGCTGTGTTGACTGCTGCGAGACAAATGACCCTCGCAAAGCACGGCATCATTTATGTTTTGGACCAGACTGGGCAGGCGTTGATTCCAAGTACCGCTCACCATAACGATAAAACTATCGTTTCCCACCCTTGGGAAGCATTACAGTTAGACTCAGCCAGTGAGAACGACCCATTTAACTTTGCCATTCGTAATGGTGAAGTCGTGTTGATTAACGAGTTGTATAAGTACAACGGCTATGACTGCGAAAGCATCTATCAAACTGAGCAGACACTGGGATTAAAAAGCGAGAACTTATTGGCTTGGCCTTTGATTGATAGCGAAAGCAAAACCATTGGACTGTTAGTCTTACTCGATTTAAGTGTTATCGACAATGAAGCTGCATTGACTGAGTTTTGTCGTATGGCTGCGAGTAATATTCGCCAAGCCGTTTGGTTAGAGCAATACGGGCAAGTAATAAAAAATCTCAATGCCGACAATCAAGCCCTAGTACGCGAGAACACTCAGCTCAAAAAACGTACCCAGAAAGCCTATCAAGGTCCTATTGCAGAGAGCGAAGAAATGCTCAATGTCTTGAATCGTCTTGATAAGGTGCTATCTCTTCCTGTCGATGTGCTGTTGCGTGGTGAAACGGGCGCTGGTAAAGAGGTGATCGCGAAATACATTCACGAAAACTCTAATCGTTCAGAACAACCTTTGATCGTACAGAACTGTGCCGCAATCCCAGAGCAGTTATTAGAGTCGGAACTCTTTGGCCATAAGAAAGGCTCATTCACTGGCGCGGACAAAGACAAAGTCGGTTTGTTTGAAGCAGCCAACGGCGGCACGCTTTTCCTAGATGAAATTGGCGATATGCCAATGCTACTACAAGCGAAGTTACTGCGTGTACTGCAAGAGCGTAAAGTTCGCCCAATCGGCACTAGCAAAGAGATTGAAGTGGACGTTCGCGTTATCGCCGCAACCCACTGTAATCTTATGCAGCAAATCAAAGATGGCGGATTTCGTGCCGACTTGTTCTATCGCTTGAATGTCTTCCCTATTACATTACCACCACTGAGAGCACGCAAGTCGGACATTATTCCCCTTGCTGAGCATTTCGTGCAACACACGACTAACACGCTAGGTTTGCCGCAAGCGCCAGGGTTAAGTGCCAATGTACGTAAACAGCTCCTTGCCTATCAATACCCAGGTAACGTGCGTGAGCTTAAGAACATCATTGAGCGCTCGGTGCTACTGTCCGATTTTGAAACCATTACTCACATTGAGTTTGGCGAACAAATCCCAGAAGATGTACCAAGTATCGACATGAAAGCAGCCTCACCTACCCCAGAGCAACCTGCTTACGAGCGGCAGGCACAAGCGGATTTAAAAGACGCTTCAAAGAGTCTTAAGGACGTTGTCAGCCAATATGAGCGTACAGTGATCATCGATTGCTTAAATGCGTGTAATTGGCACACCAAGAAGGCCGCTGAACAATTGGCACTTCCAATGAGCACTCTCAACCATAAGATGAAGAAATACGACATTTCTGCAGCTGGTTAAGCGAGAAGCGAGAAGCGAGAAGCGAGAAAACTTTACTTCAGTTTCCGTTGGTAAGAGAAGAAAAACCGCCCGAAGGCGGTTTTTTTGCATCTAGGAAGGGTTATCAAGTGACTTTTCCAAGGGCTTGGGTGCTTGAGTTACCGCAGGTTGTTTCTCAATCCAATTTTTCAACCATTTCTTGCGTTGAGATTCATTGTACTGCTTCCAAGTTTCAGCCGCAGACTTGTCTACGCCTTCCTCTGTCGACTCTTTCTCAATTAGCCAAGGCATATCACTAAAGAAATTACCTGCCAAAGCACTATCCGCATTTAAAGAAGGAATAGAAATTACAGCATCACGACCAATATCATAGTCATCAACTCCATTTAATCCGACTTGTTTTAGATGAGCAACCGAAAGCTCCAAGTTCGCTTTACCACCAATTACACCACCAAACGGTCTTAGGCCTTTTAACCTAACTCCCGTTGGTGCAACATATTCCAAGTTAAACCTCATGCAGTACATCGTATAGCTTTTGCTCTTAGATAGCTCATTCTCTTTAGTGAGGCTGCTTACTGCTTCACCTATAAACTCACTCATGGCATCAACTTGTTCTCGATGGTTTTCTGAAATAGATTCAGTAAACATCCACTCTTCGTTTTTATGAACAAACTCACCAATATGATACATATCGGTGAAGTAAAGAGGACCTTTAACTGGCTTACCATCATTTCCGTCGAGCGCCAGTTGAATACACATATTCACTGCTTCCCACGACATACCCAAACGTTCATAAAGTGCTTTTTCATGACTTTCACCCAAAATCAGTACATAAATACTGGCAGGATCGTCTTTCTTTTTGTTTCCCCATGAGAAACCATCACGCCAGATATTATCAGCCGATTGGTACCATTTTCTTTCACTGAAAAAGTTCAAACCAGACGCTTTGGTGTCTATAGCCACCACTTGCTGTTTAATGCCATGAAGTATAGGGATGGTATTTTTGTCTCCCTCACTTGCCATTAAGGTAAAGCTCTCTACCATAAGGTCCTGTTCACGTAGACGCAGTTGCTGCTCTCCCAAATAGGTATCAAGCAAAACCAGTCTAGTTTCTGTACTTAAAGCGCCAATTTGCAACTCATCTTCGGCATCATCAAACTTCTGCCCCAGACTGTACTCTTGTGGTAAGTAAAAACTATGTTGCCCTTGATTCGTTCTAATTCCCAAGCAGTAACGCATATTTTGGAAGCCTCCGCCTTTTACATAGCGCTTAAAGGAATCCGCTTCTGCAAAATAGTCGCTTGGCTGACCCGATATCGCTGCTCCGGAAACTGCCATACTGAACATTGCATCAGAGAATATTAGCTTTGCTTTAGAGGTCATTGGTTTCATACCGTCGATCATCACATCACCGAAGCGGAATGAGGGAATATGCTCAATAGCAATCAACGTAGCGCCGTCATCAATCCCCTGTTGCTTGTAAAAAGCACTTATTCGCCCATCAGGATCAGCTTTGAAGTCACTAACCTTCATTGGCAACATCCAGTCACTGAAAGCTGGGCCTTTAATATTTTCGAGCCCGTCGACGCGATCGTAGCCAATAGTAACTGGTTTCGCATACTTGTTTTCTTTTTTAAGTACCAACTGCACTTTCACTTTATCGTATGGACCTAGACGACTGTTGCTAGATTGCTGAATCCAACTATCGTATGACATCCATTCCGGTTCATCACTTTCAGCATAGCGAGCTGACTGAACTAGTATTCGACAATAGCCGATTTCATCTTTCTTTAACTCACTTCCCTGCGGGTTAAATGACTCGGTAAAGTTATCAAACATCGTTTCATTTGGATGTTCAAACAACATAGTTTGTATCGGGAAGATTTGATTAAATGCACCTGCCGCTTTAAGGCTATCCCTGTTTTCGGTTATAGAGAGATGAGAAACTTTGCTATTAGTTGTTATTGGAGCAGGCCAATGCTGTGCACCTTGTGGCATATTTGTCGATAATTCGATGTAGTACTCGTTATCACAACGGTTCTTCCAGTTAGCCGCTAAGGTGTTTCCTTTGATCGTATGTACAGACCAATCATCGCTCAAAATGTAATTCTCAATGTATTCCTTCACCTTGTAACGCTCAACCAAAAACCTAAACGAGATATTAGAATTCCGTTTGGTTTGAGATCCTAGGTCAGCAAGTAATAACACTAAGCCATTAATAGCAAGCGCTCGTAGTTGGTAGCGTTTTAACACCTCCTTACGAACTTCTTCGCTCTCAAGGTGAGTAATGAGTTCCTGATAAGACCTACATTCAATACCTACATCTACCTTACTGCGTCGCAAATCGTTAAGTAACTCGATATGTATTTTTGCTAGCCTTTCAAGCTCACTGACAACCTCATGGCTTTGCTTTAACTCTTCTAGGAAGGAGTCCAACATTAAACTATCAATCACTTTCACCGCAGATATTGCTGTCTTTGACCCCTCTATGGCAAGCATAAACCCTCTTGCCGCAGGAGCTATAGCAGGAATATAGGAAGCGACGTCAACGACACTGTCAAAAATCGCCATTCGCAGTGCGACTTCTGCTTTATCTTGCGCAACCATCTCAGCTTCTAGAGCAAGCCTAGAGCGTTCCATTGCATGCGAGCCATAGCGACTGGGATGAAAGAATATGTTCAGGGATTGCAGGTAAATACGGATTACAACCCGACGGTTTTGTCTTAGATTAGGGTTGTTGCGGTCGACTTTTTCACCTTGTTTGGGAACATAGACAGGTTTACTTTCACCAAAAGCGGCTACCGAAACACGACCTTCAAAAACAGGGAACTCCTTCATGAGCAGTTTTTTCGCATATTCTGCGCGCTCTGCCGAGACCTGCATATTTGCTTTCTCGGTACCGACTTGGCAAGCATGCCCTTCTATCTCTACTCTAAGGTTTGGCTCATTCTCTAAAACGTTGGCAAGAGAAGCAGCAAGCTGTTTAAATATAGATGCATGATCCTTTAACTCTTTTTCACGCGAGTTAAAGGCAAATTCTATTTTTATTCCTGCGCCTCTAGAGCTATTTACGAGAATGGCGTCAATCTGATTGCCAGATTGATCACGCGCATCTTTTAAAGCCTGTTCTAGTTTTTCTTCCTGGATATGGTTAGCTGTCTTCCAAACTGGAATTTGAGCAAGGTAGTCTTTTGTAACTTCTTCTGTTCCTTGCTCTGCTTTATCAACCTTTTTATTTTGATTAACCAGCTGTTTAGCTTTTTTATACAAACTAAGTGCTGTCAGTCCCGTTCCGAAGCCATTAAAACCAACGGTTTTACCACCAGAAAGCCAAGCTTCCGCAACTCGCCCGGCAACCACACGTCGGTTACCCAGACGTGATTCTAAAGAAAGTGCTAGTGCGCTTGCCCGAGCTTCATTGGTGTTAAAAACCTTATCGTGAAATAGCGCCTTCCAACCAATACCCGCGATAGCTGGATTGTGGAGTTCCTGCAATTTATCAAGCGCTTCTTTCGTACTGTAAATACCGTAATACAATTCGCCCGCCGCTTTCATCGCAGGCGGCATCTCGGACTTAACTGCATCCCAATACAGTTTCGAGACGTTATTAAACACCGCTTGGCGGCCATCACGGTCTAAAGTGTCTTGCAAGCTACCGCTCAGCAGCCCTGCTCCTAGCTGAGCAGACACATCTCGGATATTCTTGAGTAACGCAATACTTCTTGAAGCTGGCGTATTGGCAGTTGCACCTTGTACATTACCGTGAAGGTAATGTTTCATATTTCCAAAGTACTGAGGGTATTGATAAATCAAGGATTCCTCAAGGGAGATCATATCGCCACTGACAATAGCAAATTTCCCTAACGGAGTGCTTGAAGAAAAGGTAATCTGTTCACGTAGCTCGTAAGTGTAGACTGTATCTAAACCTTCAGAAAATTGCTGAATATGAGCGTCTTTAATGAACTGTGGAACGCCATTTTTCATCTGGCTTGGAATAAATTCGACACGGATACTGTATAAGCCTTCTTTAAAATCAGCAGGATCAACGTGAAACATCGCGCATGGATATTGCTTAGCATTTTCTTCTGAATGCTCATCTTCAGGTAATGCCGCTTGTACTGAAGAGCCTATCGTTTTGTATTCCCCACCTTCTTTGGTTGAATCAAACTTTTGCAAAGTAACCGTCGCACTTTCATAGCCTTGATCAGAAAAAACCACAGCGCAACTCGCCACAACAGGTAAAACGAAGCCTTTTAGTGTCTCTCCCGATTCACTTACATCTTCATACCACTTATTATATTCTGCCTGTTCTTCGCTGAGCCCCTCGTTCGCAGCTGGTTCGTAAGGCTTAGCCAATTGTTCAATGCTGACCTCTGTCAAGGTGAGTTTTGCTTCGCTGTTTTCCAACTGGCTACTCAACTCTGCAACTTTTGTAGCTAACTCTTTGGGGTTTAACTCAGAAAGTGAAGCTATTAAAGGCAAGGGCGGAAAGCGGAAAGTGAAGGTCTGCTCACCCTCTTTGGGTAGATCCCTACCTAACGCATGAATTGTGTGCTCTGGTGTCAGGACCTCAAAAGTCCCATATTGATCGGGCTTTCCATTACCCAGTGAACATAACTTAAATTTATGGTCGGTAGCCCAAAGCTTAGGCCTATCGCTATCGGTGACGTTAAGCATCGGCACTTTCGCTAAAGGGCGAAGATTAGTCACGTCTTTATTTTTAAGCAAGCTAGGCTCTTCGTGCCAAGTTGGATAGACGTTTTTTCTACCCTCCTGAGTAGCAGGAAAATAAGCACCAAACAAATAGTAATTGGCACGCAAAGGTATCGCGTTACAGGTATCATGAGTGCTCACAGTTCATCCCCTTTAACAAAATCACCATTGTTGGCAAAGGCATTGTAAAGAGAAGAATTACTGGCACTGTGGCCCGTCCCTATTTGCTCCCATTTTAAATAAGAACCAAATTCTTTATTTTCTTTTAGTTTACTGAGGATGGCCCGTGCCGCTCCATCCCGAGCATAATTCGCATCTTTACTCAAAATCTCAAAATAGCGCAGTTTACCTACCGCTCGCGGTACGATTTCTTCTGATTGGAAGGTTCTACTTTGGGTATCAATAAGATAACGGTGCGTTCTAGTTTCGGCCCAAGAATAGCGCCCCGTTGGGCTAATTGATTTCTTACGAAAACGGGCTTCATCTGCAGAACGTGAACTATCCGGCACTATCGAGTAAAGCTCCTTTCCCGTGCGCTCATCAAAGACACCAACCCCATATTCATCGACCATATAACGCTTGCCATCATAAATCACGGAGTACTCATTAAACTCTGTGTCTACTTGCTGTTTGTCGCCTGTCGCTAAGGTGTACTTCCAGTCTTTAAACTTGTCTACGTAGTAAAGATAGCTGCTGTCTTCTGCCCATAGAAACTCTGGGTAGCCACGTGAACGACCTAGTTCAATATACTCACCCGTCTTAAGATCTTTAATTACTTTAAACATCCCTTCTGAGGCCGAATAGGCCAAAGCCAAGTAGCGATTATTTGGAGAGACACGCATTAGACGAACTTTGCCAACAAACTCATCTGCGACCAGACGTAAGTCTGTCCCATCCGTTTTGATACTCCACACTTTATCCCTTTGATCATAGTGGTCTTTCGCTTCATTTCGGGCGTTATCCCAACGAAACACTACACGTGGTAAATCATAAGAGCCTTCATTGGTGAGATCTTCACGTGGCCATTCTTTAGCTTTAAAAATAAAGTGTTTAGGTTTACCCGTCTCTTTGTCATAAATAACGTAATTGTTTTCTGTGATATAAACACGACCATCTTCCCACTGTTGAGCATTTTTTTCTGCGATTCGGTCTTGAACCGTCTGAGGTTTTGGCGCGTGTTGTTCAGGTTCCTTGGCCGATTCTTGATTACAGCCAGATAAGACCGCTAAAGTAATCAAGCATAATGTATGACGTAGATTCATCTTATATTCTCTTCGTTATCTTTCTCGATCGCGTTTAATGGTGTGACAACGCAACCCGAATAAGTTGTTTTGTTAACTTGTCTGATCTTTTTTCTTATAAGCCAGTAAATCCGCAATGGGTGTTTGAGCAAAAATGACCGTTTTATTATCTCTTCCGTGATGACTATTGCCCTGATAACCACGGAGAAGATCCACTTCTTTAACCTCTGCAGGCCAACCAGTAAAACGAATCAACCTAGAACCATTCTCTTTTTTTATACATTGGCGCAAGCACACTCGCTGCGACCAATCACCATCGCTTTGCCTTAACTCAAAGTAATCATCTGACTCGTCCAGCGTCGTATAACCCGGATATTCGAAAACTATCTCGACAGATTTAAGTAAATACACGACCGCTACATTTTTATTTACCTGGCTTCGTAACATTGCGTATTTTTCAGGTTTTGAGGTCGCAGCACTTGGTAATACTGAGAGCAGGCGAACAGAACCGTCTCCAATTTTAAAGCTTTTCTCACTGCTATAATGGTTAAGATCAGTGACTTTTATGGCCTTGGTTCCGGGATCACTTTCTAGTTCAGATAGTTCACTCTCGCTCAATCGTTTACTGTTATAAGCCAAATATACTTCTTGAGGCTCACCTTTAATCTTGTAAGGAAGCCATATATGCGGGAGAGGGTAACCTTGCGCGCTCCGCTCCACTGGGCTAGAAGCATTAATAGGGCTCAAATTTGTTTCAATCTTTTCTTTGATTTGTGGCTCATAGCCGGTCATGACTATCTCAACTTCTTCCTCAAATAAGTTGAACACTCGAGCCTCTCCAGAGCCATTCAAATAGCCTTCACTTACCACCTTGCCGTTCTGCACGATTTGGAAAGGCTCATAAGCGAAAACACCGCCTGTTTCAGGATTGGTCATATAGATATCGGCGTGCCTTTTGGGTCTAGAGCCTTCACGAACACTATTAATGTCCGTATCTGAAAAGTAACCATTTTCCGTAATTGCCACTTCGCGCCAAATTTTATTGTTCCAAACAACATACACGTAGCCTGATTTAAACACTTCTGCAGCTTCATCTGATTTATCGCTACCAGGGAAGTGCAGCGGAACCACAGGCACCAACACGTTATCCCACTCATCCATCTGAGTATCTTTATCAACGGGTTGCAGGTCTTCGGCGAGTTTAAGCAAAATCGGCTGAGGCTGGTCAGTGCAAGGGATTTTGATATAGAGCGTTTTGCCCTCAGCTTCGAGATCTTTAAATGTCGCGAGGCTGCGGTGTTTGTTTTCTGTATCAGCCTTGCCTACTGTGACTTTTTCTTTTTGAGCTTCGGTTTTACCTAACATCAAACATGCCGCGTTGCTAGACCACTGCCCTGCAAACTCGACAACGATTTTTTGGTCTGGGCTTGGCTCAGAGGGGACATGCGTGTAACTACGAACTAAAGCAACATCGTCAGTAACCTGCTTATAACCCGCTTTAAAAGCTTTGCTTTCATTCGAAGCAGATACAGAGTCAACGAGTGTTTTAAGTCTAGGGAAACTTTGCAGCTGAGAGTCCGTCAATGGCGACCGACGAGCAACGGTAGATAATGACACCCAATTGCCTTTTCCCAATTCGATTCTTATAGCAGCTAGCAATGCGCTGGTCGTTTTTTTGGCAGAGATGGAAATCTTTTGCGCCAACTCTTTAGGGAGGTTTCTAAGGATGTCATCTGAATTGCGCAAACGCGAAAGCTGCCCTATACACTCGTCCGGTGTAAGAACATAAGATAGCTCGTTGGAGGATAGCTTCGAGCTAGGTATAAATTTGCAAACTAAATGCATTTGAATTCTCCACAACCAACATCGTAAATATGGCTGCGGTGACAATTAAGCTGATAAGGCTTACAAGTACGATTTGGTCTACGTATCCTACTTACTTAGCCATTTATTTTCAACGAGATAGAAAAATCGCCTAAAATCAAAAACACCATAAAAGTGGTGATTTTTACTATCAAAATGGGCAATTTAACCACAACAGAAACCAGTAACATCACCCACTTTGTCAAAATGGTAAAATCTTACTCTCTAAAAAAATTTAATTTATGGACTGAAGTTAACAAAAATTGTAATAACGTGAGCTTGAGGTAAGCGCTCGGAAAGTCAGAAGCTGATGAGGTGCCCTCCTCAGCAACAAACAACAAATTGACTGTTACTGAGGAAGTTTAAATAAAAAGGTGAGCGCATTACGCACTCACAAAAGTAACTGCTCTGAAGCTTGCTAGGATTAAATTTGCTTCATCGCGTGTTAAAGAGGCGAGGTATTACCCATCGACCTCATGCAGAACACTATACACAGAGTATAGAAACGTTCGTAAATATATAATATTTAAAAAGATTTTCAACGCGACACATTCACCACAGCATCTACCGAGCGACCATCACAATCACGTCATACACACCTAAAAGCAACATTGGCCTAGTTATTATAGTTATTCAGCCTTGTATTAAGGCGATTCATTAATTCGAGTAACTTATCAATAAAGGCAATTATTTTGATAAATATCACAAAAAGTCCCAAATAAATAAAGCGAGCTAAACGCTCGCTTTATTTATGCCGCATTTTTTAAAGTTTTGTTCTCACTAAAATATCGGTTGTAGACAGCACCTAAGGAGGCTGTACTTGCGAAACGATCATAGTTAAATGTTGCTTGGACCTCTTCGGCAGAGGCAGACAGCTTGTTGGTACCATTCACATAAATCGTCACCGCCCCGTCTTTCAGTCCTGAAAGATCTAAGTCAATTGTCCATGAGTCTGAAAACACGGTTGCCATGCCTGTGGCTTCTGTACCATCAGCGTCGACTGCTTTGATATCTATGAACTCACTATCTTCAAATCGTTCACTGCTACCACTTATTGTCACGCTTTCCACTCCAGCAACATCGTTGATAGCATCTAGATGTATTGTTGGTGTGATTGGCATGGAGTAAGCCGTGTTCTGGCTACCGGTGTTTCCTGATAAGTCTTGGTAGTCACGAACTAGTAACGCCATATTCAGCTCTGACGAGTCTGGTACCACTACATCACCAGTCCAAACACTTGGGTCCGCGGTTGCCATTAATGAGGTGATCGTCGTGCCACCTAACTCCGCCGCTACGGATTGCAGATCTTTATCGAATTCCAGTGTTACCATCACGCTTTGGCCGATGGCTTGGTGCTCAGGCGTAAACGTCACGTTAGTCAAGGTTGGCAGAGACTGCGCGAGTGTAAAGCTCTGGCTTTCACTCACTTCAATACCCGCTGAGTTCGTCCCCGTCACAATCACGGTATAAGTGCCATTGGTTTGGTGACTCATATCAATCGCGTCACTGGTCCAAGTGCCACCGGCTTGTACCGTCGCACTGCTGCTTTTCAATACCGTCGCGCTGCCTTGGGCTTTTACTTCAAGACGCAGGGACTGACCGTCAAAACGTGTCGACGTGCCTTCAAATTGTAACGTGGCGGCTTGCGTTTCATCTACACTGCCCACTGGAGTGATGGCTAAGGTCGGCGTGATCGGCATGGAGTAAGCCGTGTTCTGGCTACCTGTATTCCCTGACAAGTCTTGGTAGTCACGAACCAGTAACGCCACATTGAGTTCTGACGAGCCTGGTACCACCACATCACCAGTCCAAACGCTCGGATCCGATGTT
Source organism: Vibrio sp. E14 (assembly GCF_020515785.1). NCBI lineage: Bacteria > Pseudomonadati > Pseudomonadota > Gammaproteobacteria > Vibrionales > Vibrionaceae > Vibrio > Vibrio sp. E14. The sequence goes on along the minus strand of NZ_JAHPJI010000001.1, from coordinate 462,221 downwards.
GCCACTAATGAGGTGATCGTCGTACCGCCTAACTCCGCCGCTGCGGATTGCAGATCTTTATCGAATTCCAGCGTTACCGTCACGCTTTGGCCGATGGCTTGATGCTCAGGAGTAAACGTCACGTTAGTCAGTGTTGGCAAGGATTGCGCGAGAGTAAAGCTCTGGCTTTCACTCACTTCAATACCCGCAGAGTTCGTCCCCGTCACAATCACGGTATAAGTGCCATTGGTTTGGTGACTCATATCAATTACGTCACTGGTCCAAGTGCCACCGGCTTGTACCGTCGCACTGCTGCTTTTCAATACCGTCGCGCTGCCTTGGGCTTTCACTTCAAGATGCAGGGACTGTCCATCAAAACGTGTCGACGTGCCTTCGAATTGTAACGTGGCGGCATGCGTTTCATTCACACTGCCCACTGGCGTGATGGCTAAGGTCGGCGTGATCGGCATGGAGTAAGCCGTGTTCTGGCTACCGGTGTTTCCTGATAAGTCTTGGTAGTCACGAACCAGTAACGCCACATTGAGCTCTGACGTGCTTGGTACCACCACATCACCAGTCCAAACGCTTGGGTCCGCGGTTGCCACTAATGAAGTGATCGTTGTACGACCTAACTCCGCAGTGGCAGCTTGCAATGCTTTATCAAATTCCAGCGTTACCGTCACGCTTTGGCCGATGGCTTGATGCTCAGGAGTAAACGTCACGTTAGTCAGTGTTGGCAAGGATTGCGCGAGAGTAAAGCTCTGGCTTTCACTCACTTCAATACCCGCAGAGTTCGTCCCCGTCACAATCACGGTATAAGTGCCATTGGTTTGGTGACTCATATCAATTACGTCACTGGTCCAAGTGCCACCGGCTTGTACCGTCGCACTGCTGCTTTTCAATACCGTCGCGCTGCCTTGGGCTTTCACTTCAAGATGCAGGGACTGTCCATCAAAACGTGTCGACGTGCCTTCAAATTGTAGCGTGGCGGCATGCGTTTCATCCACACTGCCCACTGGCGTAATAGCTAAGGTCGGTGTGATCGGCATGGAGTAAGCCGTGTTCTGACTACCGGTATTCCCTGACAAGTCTTGGTAGTCACGAACCAGCAACGCCACATTGAGCTCTGACGTGCTTGGTACCACCACATCACCAGTCCAAACGCTTGGGTCCGCGGTTGCCACTAATGAAGTGATCGTTGTACCACCTAACTCCGCAGTGGCAGCTTGCAATGCTTTATCAAATTCCAGCGTTACCGTCACGCTTTGGCCGATGGCTTGATGCTCAGGAGTAAACGTCACGTTAGTCAGCGTTGGCAAGGATTGCGCGAGAGTAAAGCTCTGGCTTTCACTCACTTCAATGCCCGCTGAGTTCGTCCCCGTTACCATCACGGTGTAAGTGCCATTGGTTTGGTGACTCATATCCATTACGTCACTGGTCCAAGTGCCACCGGCTTGTACTGTCGCACTGCCGCTTTTTAGTACCGTCGCGCTGCCTTGGGCTTTCACTTCAAGACGCAGGGACTGACCGTCAAAACGTGTCGACGTACCTTCGAATTGTAGCGTGGCAGCATGCGTTTCATCCATACTGCCCACTGGCGTAATAGCTAAGGTCGGTGTGATCGGTAATTCGTGAGCGGTGTTATCCTCCCCTATGTTACCAGTCAAATCTTTAAACTGACTAACAACCAAGTCGACACTTAACAGCGTGGTGCTCGGAACTTGTACATCACCAACCCAGACCTTTTTATCTGCCGTTGCTGACAGAGAACTAATGCGATTGCCGCCAAGCGTAGCGGTCGCCTCTTGGAGCTCTTTATCAAACTCAAGCGAGACACTCACGCTTTGCCCCACGCTCTGATGCTCGGGGTTAAATGTCACATTGGTCAGTTTTGGTAAGGCTCCTTCAACCGCGATACTTAAGCTGCTTCCTTTTCCAGGAATTGTGTTGGTACTTTGATAGCTATTGTCTTCTACCTGAATAGTGATATTTTTATCTTGTTTTTCTGGGCTGACATAGTTAACCGTCCACGTAATATTGTCTGAAGTCGACCAAGTATCTTGTTTTAACGTTCCTGTTGCACCGCTATCACTAGCGACAAGATGGACATCTGAGATATCAAAGTTCGTAACTTCTTCTGTAAAGTTAAACGCGAGCGTAATCTCTTCGCCTCCAAAAAGAGGGGCGCTTGAGGCGGTAGAGATACTTAGCCCGGGAACGGTTGCCGCTTCCACATGCGCGTCAATAGAACTTTCACTCTTGTTATCCACCTTGTCTGTTGCTGCCACCGTGATCGTATGATCGCCTTTAGGTAACAAATAGCTTATGACATAAGGCCCCGCTTCGGTTGTCGGCTCAGTAATCGCTTGAGGAGCCACAGTGCTGCCACCACTCACCGCTTTTGACGTGACGAGGTTTAAATTTTTATCTGTAATGTAGGCGCTAATTTCTAGCTGATACTTATCGTTTGTCGGTACCTTAGAAATTTGATTAGCACTTAAGCCAGAAATACTTGGAACGTCATAATCAACAATAGACTCGATAACTTGTCCATCATAACTTTTGCCTAGTAATTCAAAGCTTGTATTCTCTCTTCCAACTGAGTCCGTCACCGTCACCTTAAGGGTATATGACCCTTGGTTATCGACGGCAAAGTTCATCATTCCATTACCACTAGATGAGATAACATCACCTGAGTAACGCAAGGAATCACCTAGGCTTGGAATAAGCTCCACAGAATATTGTGAAGCTTTCACTCTTTCTCCTTCCACCGTAGATACCGTAAACGGCTGGCTCGCCTTGGTTAAAAACAGTTTCCCACCCTGCAAACTCGTAATTCCATCGAAATCAACTGTGACTTTAGGAACACTAATATCAATGACTTTTCTGATATCAGAATACAGTCCGACGCTATCTGTCGCTTTGATGTCTACTGTGATTGAACCACGCCCCTCTAACTGAGATTTCGGTAGTTCAAAGTACGTAGATGAACCATTCCCATCCTCTACTCTTTCTTCTTGATAACTCGGGTTTAAAACCGAGTAGTTTACTTTTGCGAGGCTGCTACCAGTGTCCGTTATGTCGAAACGAAAACGAACATTATCTGGATTTGTTGGCGATTCAGTTACGATAATCTCATCGCCAACACTTGGAGATGTATTGTCAACTTTAATATCAACGGTCGCTTCACCGACTCTCGACCACACATCCGTTGCGGTAATCGTTGTCCTGATCGTTTTTCCATCCGCATCGCTAGGAAGTTCACTTGTAAATGTTGAACACTTGTAGGTTGGATCATCTGCACACACCTCTAATTGTGCAAACTTCTCCGGATTATCTTTATAGTTGTAGGATTCCGTTCCAAACCTGGCCATCACATTGTCTAGTCTAGAGTTTTCATACAGCTTAATTCTGAATTTGGCGACAAGCTGCTGACCATTAATGGTTGTGTTTCCAATCGGATCAGTAATTTCGACGACTACCGAACCTTTAGGTAATTCAAGCAGTAGATCGTGCTCTGGCGTCAAGTTTCCTGCTAAATCAGATAAGTTCTTGATTTTGTATTCTTGAGTTGTACTCAGGCCATCAATAATATCGGCATAGGATTCAGAATACGTACACTTGATATTTCCAACACCTTTGGCACAAGTCGTTGGTGTATAAGCTTTGTTGCCAAGATTACGAACCAACTTTGGATATTCATCTGAACTTTCGGTATTCACGCCTGACAAAGCATCATTGAAAGAGAGCTCAAATGTGAGCATCTTCTTCTTCAAAGCTTCATCAAACCAAACATCACTTCCTTTAAAACTGTATGAGTTACCATCAATGACTGTTGGTGCATCAATATCCACCATCGAAAAATTGAACTTGTTGATCGTTTCACGCCCATTTGTACCCAAGGTTTTAGTGATCAAAGTGACAGGTGCTTTCGTCATGTTTTGCCCAACATTGACACTACAACTGTAAGGTTCTTGCGATACGTTGATAACACCAGAAGTTGGTTGCTCATTAGTTGGTGGTGCATCTAGAGAGTTGTACTCTTCACGAACCCAACACTCTAACGTTTTGGCTTTGACCGCACTCAATGTAGTAAAGGTGACATCAAGAACACCATCAGATAAGTAATTTTGGAAGTCCAGCGGGCTTTCAACTGTTAGAACCACGCCTTCACGCTGTACGCTAAAGGTTTGGTTTACTTTTCCAACCTTTCGGTCTTTTTCATCAAGGTAACGAACTTTGTTATAAACTTTGATATCAAGTTCATAATTACCATCTTTGGCAATTTGTGTAGAAAGCAACGTTGCCGTCCAAGTGCCATCTGCGGTTTCTGAGAACGTAAAGTTAGTCCCGTTTTGCTCTCCAGAGAATCTATACGTTGAGTCAATTCGATCAACGCCACTATCATCAACAATATCAAGCGTAAGTACGATATTCCCATCTTGATAGATGGTGTTGTTTGTAATTGGCGTTCCATCCGTGTAACTCATCGCCAGCGTCACCTGCGGGATTGAGTTGTACACTTTGACGGTAAAATCTTGCTCATCACTGGTTAAGGTTGTGTTGCCACGAACATCAGACCCTTTTAAACGAACCTTGTGTGTACCCGTACCTAAATCACCAAGGCTCACTTTGAGATCCTCATTGATTTTTGTACCGGGAGAGCCAGGTAATGGCTCCAGATCGCTAAACGTCCAATACTCTAGGCTTTCTCGATTGACACCATTAATTGAAACATCACCGTTTGCATTTAGGTCTAGAGCCGTTAGGTCAAAGACATAGTTACCTAAGTAGTAGTCATTCGCATTGAAACCACTTAATCCTAATGTTGGTCCATCACGATCAAGAATAACCTTGTGCGTGTTAGAACTAGACTCAAAACCATAAATATCGGTTGCTTTTACATACAATGACGTTGTTTTTTCATCTTCAGAAATGTCTATTTTATCTGTGTCACTCTTGATAAGAGACATGACAAACTCTTTAGATGAATCCGTTGGCACAATTGTCTTAATTGGCGAATCTTTACCACTTTGATACAGCGAGACTTGCTCAAGGTCTGAATCGTCTATTACGGATTTAAATCGCACATTGAACTCACGCCCTATGACATAGTTCTCTTTAGACAATGTGTCTTCAACCCAAGGCGTATTTAGGATGATTTCGGGGCCTTTGTTATCGACTTGGAAGGTGAATTTCCCTGTTGTACTGACATTGGCAGGGTAAGCGTTGTCCGTCGCAGTGACGTAAAATTCATTCCATTCATCGTAATCAAATGCTTTTGAAACCAGTTGGACTTTGACGTCAGGCTGTTCACCAACTAGGTATGGTACGTCACACGCCTCTGTTAGAGGGTCACAGCTTTCTAATGTCAGAGCCTGACCAGATCCGCGGCGCAGATCTATTTTTACGTTATTGCCAGAGCTTAACGTTCCCCAATCAATGACAGGTGTCCATTGGTTATTACCACCTAAACGGCTTTGAACCTGCTCGCTTTTTACAATAGGAGCTTCAGAGTCGATACGAATATTGAATCTCGGAGCGGTGCTAGTTAACTCTGAAACGGAGTTACCTAAGTTGTCCTCTGCTGCGGCAACAACTAACCAATCACCATCACCCGGGTAAATCGTCGCGCCTTGATTTGAACAAAGCTCCCCCGTACATAATTTGACTTTAAAGGCGTCTTTCGAGTTATTCGAAAAGTCCTCTGGTGTGTATGTGACTTTTTCACCCGTTTGCTGGTAGAAAACAAGACCTCTTAAAGAAAGCTTGTCACCCACAACGTCTTCAACTTTGAAGGTCAATTCATGGGTATTTTTGGCATTTAAATAAATACCGTCTTCTACAGGTTTACCATCGACGTCATTAGGTGGGAGGTAACTCGTTTTAGGGAAATCATTATCAATAAATACCGTTTCTATAAACGGAGCTTTGCCATCGTAACCATACGCATTGCCATGTGGGTCCATGGCACTGGTTTCCACAGCAAACTCTACAATATCTTTTAGTTCACTAGACTGAGAGTTAAGGGTAAAGAGGTACTCTTTTCGATAAGCATTGCTGTTGCCAGGGTTCTCTACAATGTTAATGTCCAGCGGTATTTCAATGCTTGGCTCACTGGCTTGATACCACATCGTGCTAAACTTCGGACCATAAGCGTCGGTTTCTACAATACCAGAAGGATCGTCTAGGATAATTTTAGAAACAACTTCACCAGCAATATAAAGCCTATTGCCAACCATCGTCTCTCGACCGCTTTCAATCGTTAATTTTGGCTGTGGAGGCAAGATATCGATACTGCTACCCTCTGTATCAAAAATGTTCTTACCATTTAAGTTAGGATTAGCCATCGAAATATCATCAGCATAGAGCTGCGCGATATTGGTCTCAATACCGTATTTGCTCGCCATGATTTCGTAATACGATTGCGCTAAATCCTTTCGATAAGTATCGGAACCGAATTGATAAGAATCGAGCATAACCTGACGTCCACCAACACCAATACCATTCGCTTTTCCATCAAAGCTCAAATCATCGTAAATAGCGGAGGCAAAATCTAATGAGTTATTTCTCGGCATTCCTTGAGCAATACTATCGATGGCTTCGACAAGAAATCGGTGTAGATAATCGTTTGATGGCTTTTCTGGAATCGCTTTGGTAGCAAGCATTTCATTGGTTGCATAAGGCACAACCGTTGGATCAAACCCAAAGAATGAGTTGTTGTTCGTGCCTGATAACGCGTAGCGCACCTCATCAAGAATTTGAATCGCACGCTCAGAAGTTTTCTCTCCGGCAGTGACTTGATCCCACTGGAAATCAAACAAGCTAGTCTGATATGTCGATAGTTCAGTAATATAGTAAGTCTGGGAGCCATTGAGCTTAAAGTACACACCAATATTGGCCTTGTTTAAATCAACCGTTACTTTTTTGGTTCCTGGATCTCTTTTCCATTGATAGTAGTATGGCTCGCTGCCTTCGATACCAATTAAACGAACACGCATGAAGTCATAATTCACAACATCAGTTGTGGTTTCACAACTCGCGACGTCAAGAGCCATTGATTGGTCACTTTCCAATTGTTGGATAGTGGTACAACTCGCAAGTGAAGTGAATTCACCATTTGGACTCAACCCTTCAAGTTGCGCTCGCGCACCAATAAATGGTGTCACCACTTTTATAGTTGGCAGATCAAAGCTACTTCTAAAATATACTTCTCTTGGAGTGCTTTCGTTATCAGACTCATCGACGGTTTGAATGACTAACTTTTGACTACTGTTTTCTGATACCGATTTAAAGCTGTCACCCAAAATATCTCTTACAAATGGAATATAATAGATGACATCCTCTACTCGCCCATTGTTATCTAACAGCGTTTCGTGCGGAATTTTTGCGATGTAGTCATCATCCGATGCGGTTGTATCAATAACTTGCTGAAGTGAGTAGTTGTTATCGTTATTTTGGCTGACATAATACTTGACGACGAGCTTAAGTTTATTGGCGTTGGAGCCTAAAACCGTATCGGTATTTACGTCCGATACTTTCACACGAACATAAGGGATTTTATTCTCTTTCAACAAGTTAGCGTTGAAGTTACTAAAATCTACCCCTTTTAATGAATTCTGAATGCCTATACTCGCGTAAGCGTAGTCTATCTTTAGGTAATCACGGCTCGCTTGAACATTGTCTGGGGTATACGTATCTTGAGAGTAGATACCATCGTAAGTGGTTCGTTCACCATCTAAACCGACATTTACGTACGTCATTGACGCACCTTCAGGATAAGTAATCGTTTGTGCTGGCGCTTGATCGTCACGACTTACTGCATGCTGACTGGTGCCCGTATTACCTTTGCTATCCTTCGCTCGAACCTCAAAGACCGTCGTAGATAGGAATTCATCAGTTGGGTAAGCCTTACTAAACTCACAAGCATTTCCAGACTCTACAGTGACAGGAGAACATGTGACGTCCTCATGTAAGCCATCTTTAAATGAAATACTGACCGAACTAATCTCTTGCGAGCTTTCTTTTACAACCCCTTTCAGAACATACTCTTTAAGTTGATTATTAATTGCACTCGCCGATGTAATATCAATAACAGGCGCATCGTTATCCCACTCAAAATCGATATGAAGACCCGAATGGCTACCTAAAATTAGCTCATTACCCAGTACATCCGCTGTATATAAGACTAATCGTGCTGCTGTTACGTTTGAGAGCCCTGTGGCAGGGTTCATATCCACACTATCGATCTCTTTGGTATTAATGTTAACTTTAACGTTGGTCTCTCGAAGGCCAACTTCAAAATCATCAAATTCAACCGAACAGAATGTGCTTCCAAAATCTTGTATGTCGTTACATTGAAATTCACCAGACCAAGAGCCATTGACCTGATACTGAATAAAGGCAGATACGTCTTCTACACCGATATCATCAACAATCTTTAGATCAACTTTATCGGTGCCAGCGAGCACATCACTGTCCGTACGAATAACTATTGGCGCATCTGTATCGATATCCGTACCATCTCGCGGCGGAATGACGCCATCAGTACTGCCATATGTACCTAGGTCATTAAGCTTCTTACTAAAGTCGACATAGTCTGCGGCATCAGTACCAGAGATATTGACACTTGGATCGTTTACCACGATCAGAACATGCTGAGATAAATCACGTGTATAAATGTCGCTATTTATCTTTTTCTGTCCAAAGCTGAGGGGAGTCACTGCTCCTGAAGTCTGGCTCACTTCAAGACCATCAAGAACACCATCTGCAATAACATCCCGATATTGGATGTCAGCGAAATGCATTGAAGTGTAGACGTTATCGCTGTTGCCGTATTTTTTTATAAGATCGTAAGAGTAAGACGAGTATGCAGTTAATAAAGCGCCGTATTGATGCCCAGCACTAGCAAAACTGCTTTGCCCACCTTTGGTTATATCAATAGGTTTGGTCTCATTTACGTCAAACCCATACATGCTATTGATACTATCCAAAGCGGTTGAAAAGGCACTCTCATCTGTGGATCCTTGAGAAATTTTGTACTTTGCCAAGCCTGCTGCCAAGTTCGACAGCGGAGTAAGCATTAACTTTTGCTCACTCCCCTCTTTAAAGTTCACAACACCTTCAAATTTAAGTGTCTTCGCATTGCTCACTGATACCGTTTCATTCGTAAACGGGTCGGTATAACTCCCCTCTTTTGCAACAACAAAAAGAGGCATTGAAGACGATTCAAACTCTAACAGATAGTTTCCGAACGCATCAGACGTCGTGTTAGCCAACTTCCGGCCTAAGTTTCCATTTTTGAACTCGAAAACCTCAATCTTTGCGCCATTTACAGGGGCGTCAAAAACCATACCGGAAATGCTTCCTTTGCTTCTAGCTGGAGGTGTGTTGTCTCCTCCATCACCACCACCACATGCACTCAATAAAAGAGATGTAAGCGTAAGACCTAATGTTAATTTCAGCGTATTTTTAGCGAACATAGTAATTTGGCAAAATATATTTTGCCGAGATTATATTATTGTAAAATATTTTCTCAACGTGACAATAACACCATTTAAAAAGCCAAAAACACCAGGCCAACCGTCACTTTTACTAAATTATTAAATTAAAATCATCACCTATAATTATTCACTTAGTTAAAACGGAGGAATTAGCCATACTTTAATGCTAGGTTTTATTTAAAATATTATACTCTACGCACAACTGTCAGCCTTGATAAACCACCAAAACTAATGACTATTTTGATAATAAAAAGGAGTGTGCGAACTCCTACCGCAACCCTTCTCACCATTGCCTTACTCATTTTTATTGGCGTGTCTCTTTCTCACCACATTCTCACTCCCATGGATAGACTGCCTACCGTTAAGCCTTTGGAGTTCAAGAATGAGGGAGTTCAAGCGCCTTTTGAAGTGGGTACTCTTAGACAAAAAATCATCATAGGTGTGGTTGAGTACTCGTTTGTCGCTTCATTGTTAAAATCAGGAATAAGTCAAAAAGAGATTAATTTGCTATTGGCCCTTATTAAAAGTAACTTTAATATTATTGATTCAGTTAAGAGAGGTGACCATTTTATCTTAAGAACTAAGTTAAATAGTAGAAATGAAACCTATATTAGTTCTTTTTACTATTTAGGTAGTAAAACCGATTTATTTATTATCAATGATGGGCAAGGTAACATATTTGATGAACATGGCGTGTCAATAAAAAATAAACTCCGATTTTCAGATCCCTTTGATAAAAGCTACAGAGTAAGCTCTGGCTATGACTTAAAACGAACACACCCAGTAACTAATATAACGACTCCGCACTTAGGCACTGACTATGCAACACCAGTAGGTACACCGATTCGTAGTATTGCTGATGGTATCGTTTTAAAGTCTCGTTACAACCGTTTTGCGGGCAACTACATTAATATCCGCCACACAAATGGTGCGGTATCACGCTACCTACACTTATCTCAACGCAACGTCCACGTTGGCGAGAAGATCAGACGAGGACAAGTGATAGGAAAAACGGGTAACACAGGAAGAACAACAGGGCCGCATTTACACCTTGAACTGCACATTAATGGTATTCCGGTTGATTACGAGCGATACATTCAAAAGCACCCAAACACTGACGTTAATATAGAAATGCTGATTGCAGCGAGAAAAGAAAAAGCTGAATTAACAACGGAATGGCAACGGTATATGCAGTCAAATCGGCAATAAAATACTTCGGTTCGATCTTTCTTCATTTATCTGAAGCGAGTCCTCGTAACCCTCTGAGCGCTTCAAGTCCTGTCGCCACTTTCCAAGTTCAGGACAAAAAAGAGCTGCTATATGCGGCTCTTAATGATGCAAATCTTTGTTTACAGACCCATGAGTTAATATTTTTGTGGGCACAACTAAATGTAGAAAACTTACTGGCACGTAACACGCTTAAACTTCAGAAAAAGCCATCATCCTCCAGTAAGAGCTTTAATGGTTCAGCATCCAACTGCTGTTGATCGTCTCTCCCTGCTCATCCAGTTTACGAATAATATAGTCGATAAACACTTTTACTTTCGCGGGCACAAACTTACGACTTGGATAGTATATATAGACACCCTGACCATCGGTTCTTTGAGGTTCAGAAACCAACATCAGTTTACCTTGCTGTACTAAGTCTCGAGCAAGATATTGGGGCATCAGTGCAATCCCTGCTCCTAAACTCGCTAAAGAGGCCATCGCATAACCATTGTCTACTGTCACTTGATGTGTAGGACTAAATTCTACTAATTGCCCATCTAAAGGCATCGTCAAGGTAAGCAAGCGCCCCGATTGTTTATAGCGGTACATTATCCATTTGTGCTGGTTAAGCGCTTCAACACTCTGAGGCCGACCAAACTTCTTTATGTACTCCGGACTGGCAAACATACCCATATCAATAGGACATAATCGCCTCGCAATCAGGTTGCTGTCATTTAGTCTCCCGCTTCGAATAGCAACGTCCATCCCACTCTCCAATATACTGGTGTATTCATCGGAAAAGCTAAGATCCAACTTCACTTCAGGGTAACGTTCGCAAAACTCTGGAATCAGCGGAGTTATATAGTTTTGCCCGAACGATAAAGGAAGGCTGACACGAAGTGTACCAAACGGAGATGCAATACTTTGATGAAGCTGCTCTTCACTACTTCTGAGCAAGTTGATCACTTCTCTTGCCGTCTCAAGGTAGTTAAACCCCGCTTCAGTGAGCTGGAGTTGACGTGTTGTACGGTGAACTAAACGAACACCCAAATCCTGTTCTAGGCGAGCAATCGCTTTACTAACAGTAGAAGGCGACTGCCCTAATTGATTCGCGACTGCTGTAAAGTTCCCTAAGTCCACAACAGATACAAACAACTTTATTAATGACAGCTTATCCATAACGCTCACAATTAATGAAAAATAATCACATCTAATATGACAGAAAAAGTATTTTTGTGTCATGCAAACTTTTCTAGTATTTCGGAAAAGCATACCTAGCTATGGATATTTCTACTGACCTCAGAGACGACAAATAAAGCCAACACCATTAACTCTACACTCAAAATGCTCGTGCTTACGGCATTTTCTCCAACCTTTAATTCCATTGCATCTCATTAAGTGCAATGAAACATACTGAACTTGCTCTAACACGGTAAGAGGTTTTAATGACAATAATTCAACTTAAACGCGAAGTGATCTGTTTTGCTGGAGATTCTGGAGATGGTATCCAATTACTTGGAGAACGCTTTTCAGACAACTCGTCGAAACAAGGAAACGATGTCATGACGTTACCTGATTATCCAGCTGAGATACGGGCTCCGGCAGGAACCACATCTGGAGTATCGGCTTTTCAGATGCAATTTGCCTCAACAGAGATTTATACTCCTGGCGACGATTTTTCAGTCTTAATCGCTTTGAATGCCGCTGCATTAAAAACCAAAATCTCACAACTCGTTGAAGGCGGTTTGGTGCTTATTGATCTCGATGGTTTTAATAAAAAAAACCTTGAGCTTGCTGGCTATGAATCGAACCCATTGAGCGATGGTAGCCTCGCAGATTATCGAGTGATTAGTGACAGTTTTACGCGTTTAACCGTTCAATCTCTTTCTGAGTTAAACATAGCGCCTAAAGTAGTGAAGCGAAGCAAAAACTTTTTTATGCTTGGTATTGTTTTATGGATTTACAGCCGTCCGCTAGAACCGACCATTGAATGGCTAAATAATAAATTCGCTGACAATTCGCAAGTGAGAGAGGCAAACACTTTAGCCATAAAGTCGGGATTTAATTATGCTGAAACAACCGAAATATTCAGCGACTGTTTTCAGGTTGCTCCCGTAGCAGATAAAACTGGCTTGTATCGTACTGTTTCAGGGAACGAAGCATTATCGCTTGGGTTAATATGCGCAGCAGAAAAACTCCAACGCCAGCTATTTTTGGGCTCGTACCCCATAACACCCGCCTCAACTGGCCTACCGACTAAAACAGAGCAATCAGACTTGCTTTTGTCTTTGTATGGTAGAAATGGGGATTCACCACTCCCAGTGTTGGCTCCTGCTTCTCCCGCAGACTGCTTTGACATGGCAATCGAGGCCTGTCGAATTGCTACTACATTTATGACGCCAGTGATCTTATTGAGTGACGGCTACTTAGCAAACGGCTCCGAATCTTGGCTCGTGCCCAACCCTGATGAGATTAAGCTCACTGCCGAGGCAGCAAAAGCAAACATAAGCCCGTTTTATCCCTATGCCCGTGATGACGTGTATTACAGCAGAGAGTGGGTCACGCCTGGTACAAAAGAGAAAATGCATCGCATTGGAGGATTGGAAAAGCAAGCGATTACAGGCAACCCTTCTCATGATCCTGAAAACCACCAGCGCATGACTGATGAAAGAGCAAAAAAAATAAATAACATCTGCCATTTCATCCCTAAACAAACACTAACAGGCAGTACTCTAGACTCACTGCTAGTGCTAAGTTGGGGAGGCACGCAAGGTTCTGTGTCGACCGCAATTGAGCATCTGAGAAAGCAAGGCGCATCGGTTGCCCACGCCCATATTAAGTATCTAAACCCGTTTCCAAGCAATTTGGAAGAGATCATTAGCCAATTCAAACATGTGCTTGTTTTTGAGTTGAATAACCAACAACTCGTCAAAGTGATTCGCTCACAATATGCCATTTCTGCACGCTCCGTAACCCAAGTTAAGGGGTTACCATTCAAAGTTCACGAGGTCATTGAGTCTATTAACCACCACCTGAAGGATATTAAAAATGACGACTAAGGTACTCAACCGCAAAGATTTCGCATCTGATGTTGAAGTCAAATGGTGTCGAGGCTGTGGTGATTTTAACGTATTAAAAACGATGCAATCCGTTCTAGCACGATTAGGTCGAACTAAAGAGAACACCGTATTCATCTCAGGGATTGGCTGCTCATCTCGTTTTCCTTATTATCTCGATACTTATGGATTTCATACGATTCACGGCCGTGCCCCTGCCATCGCTACTGGTGTAAAAGCGAGCAATCCAGAGTTAGATGTTTGGGTCGTAACCGGCGATGGTGACGCACTGAGTATTGGCGGAAATCACTTTATTCACGCGATTCGACGCAACCAAGACATTAAAATTTTGCTTTTTAATAATGCTGTCTATGGACTGACCAAAGGCCAATTTTCCCCGACAAGCGAACAGGGCTTCATTTCTAAGTCGAGTCCTGAAGGCTCTCCCGATCAAGCGCTTAAACCTTTGGCATTGGCAGCATCCGCAGGTGCTACGTTCATAGCACGAACATCAGACAATGATCCTGCACACATGACGATGGTGTTAGAGGCTGCCGCCGCGCATTCGGGCACTGCTGTGGTTGAAATCCTGCAAAACTGTGTCATTTTTAACGATAAAGTGCACGAACCTTACAACGGCCCAGCTAATAGAAGCGAACATCTACTTTATCTCTCAGATAATGAACCGTTATTGTTTGGTAAAACACACTCAAAAGCGTTGATCAATAGAGGGTTTGGTTTCGAGATTGTCGAATCAGAGGCCCCGAACCTTTTGCTCCACTCCAGTCAATGCGAGGAGTCATACTATGCTTATGCGCTTGCTAACTTGAGCTATCCAGACTTTCCCGTACCCGTGGGCGTTTTTCGTTCAGTGACTCGACCTACTTTTGATCAGGTCATTCGACATCAAAAACACCAAGCAACTCTAAAATATGGTCAAGGCGACTTAACCGAATTGCTCAAACAAAACAGTTATGAGCGTCTCTGCTAACAATTGAAAGAGCCAGCTATTGAGGTAACCTTCCCTGCAAAGATGAAACTAAAAGGTTTCCGATTCTAGTTGGCGACTTGCTGAATGATGAGTTGATAAGGAAGTGTGGTGGTTGCAGAGATCCATCACACTAAAAAGAGGCTCTATAATGAGCCTCTTCTGTTTTTTAAAATAGTGACATCGTCACTCTTCTGAATGGTTTCTATCGTATTCAGCGCTTGCCTTTTTCAGCCCTTCTAAATCGTCTGAACATAACAACCTCTTCAGACTGTCGATTTTCTTATCAGGCCAATCATATATCCTAAGGGCGAGCAGTTCGTCTATCGTCTCGCGAGAAAAGCGATATTTGATATGCTTAGCTGGTGAGCCTGCAACCATGCTGTAAGGCTCAACATCTTTCGTCACCACGCTGTTTGCCGCAACGATTGCTCCTTCTCCGATAGTCACACCCGGCATTATCATGGATCGCATACCGAGCCAGGCACCATCGCCAATGTGAGTATCTCCTTTCCCGACGTACGCTTCTTCAATAAAGTCCATAAATGGGTACAAGGAGAACCAATCAGCTCTATGTGTACTATTTCCCCCCATAACAATCACAACTTCCGCTGCAATGCAGACAAAGTCACCTATATGTAACTTATCAATCTTCCATTTTGGTTCCCAATCTCGGCTGAACTCATCGCCTTGTAGATATCTTACAACGGACTCCTCAAAACCGGCGTCCCAACAATCACTGTAATAACTATGTTTACCTTTAATCGTTATATTTGGGTTCGTAACAACTTCATGTAGCAAAGTCACCTTAGACCAATGCTTAGTTTTCATGAATACTCCTATAAATACTATCGAATAAAACACTGCAGATAGTATGTATCTAAATAAGCTCTAATAATTACGTAGTTCCTATTACCACTAAAATTTACTTCACCACCGAGCTAATAATATTGTAAGCAGCCTCTACTCTTTCTGCATTAGGGTAGTTTTTATTCGCCAGCATCACTATGCCTATTTTTTCAGAGGGTACATACGCGACATATGCCCCAAAGCCACCTGTTGAGCCCGTTTTGTTATACCAAACGTCACGACCGAGAGTACCGGATACACTTGCTTGAACCGGTTTAGCGTTGAGAATTACATCGCTGGAGTTACCCTTCAATAATTGCGAAAGTGAAACGGGGTAATCATAACCCTCCCATCCTACGGCTTGTGTAAACGTGTCGGTATCAAAATACTTAGTATGAGTTCGCTCTAGCGCATTTTCTATATCAGTATTAAGTTGCGCTTGACCCATATTTGCTTCGATATATTGAAGCATATCTAAGCTTGTTGATTTAATACCATAGGCTTGTGCATCAAGAATACCTGGATTAACTCTAACGGGTTTTCCCTCAGAACTATAACCAAAAGCATAGTTGTTAAGCTGATCCTTTGGTACATCGACAAACGTATTGGTCATACCGAGCTCAGGTAGGATGACGGTTTCCATCATTTCCGTATAGTCTGACTTCATACTCAAGGCACCGATGTAGCCAAATAGACCAATACTAGGGTTTGAGTACTTCCTCTTAGTACCAGCTTCGTACTCCGGCTTCCACGTTTTGTAGTACTGCATCATGTCAGCGTCGTTCGTTACTTCACTAGGGAATTGCAATGGTAGACCACCTGCAGTGTAGGTTGCGACATGAACTAGCTTGGTATTACCCAGGACACTATTTTCTAATTCTGGAATATAATCTTTGACCTTGTCATCCATGTTCAACTTACCTTTTTCTTGGGCGTACCCAGTCAAAGTAGCGGCAAAAGTTTTACTGATAGAGCCGAGTTCAAAAATTGTGTCGTTAGTGACTAAACTCCCCTGACTTTCGTCAGCGAAACCGTAATTGTAAAAATAACGCTTACCATCGATCGTTACTGCAACAGCCAACCCCGGAATGTCGTATTCGTTCATTAATCCTTT
The DNA here is from genome assembly GCF_020515785.1 of Vibrio sp. E14. NCBI lineage: Bacteria > Pseudomonadati > Pseudomonadota > Gammaproteobacteria > Vibrionales > Vibrionaceae > Vibrio > Vibrio sp. E14. The sequence goes on along the minus strand of NZ_JAHPJI010000001.1, from coordinate 445,523 downwards.
AGCACATTCATCAACTACGCTCTTTAATTGACTGCTAACCGTTGACTCTGTTTTCGCAAACGTGACGAAAGACGTGAGCGATAAAATAGCCACCAAGGCATTGTTTAATTTCATTGAACCCTCAATTTTTAATTTTCACTTATAATTAATTTCTAGTTTATTCCAAGGCTTTTAGCTTTTTATATAAAAGTAATCCTGACTTGAAGAACTCCAATCGTTAACCCCCGATGAATAACACTATGTCTTCAAATTTTTAGTGCGATATAAACAGGTTTAAACCTGATCACCGTTGATAGGTAGGCCGATTAGATACGAATGTAAGTAACATCCGTTTGCAAAATGAGGAAATAGTGTACTCAAATGCGCTTTCTCCATACCAAGATAACGGTATACTAGGTAGATATACTTGGTATATACAGATCCACATCCTCACAACGCTTTAGAACCACTTTTCAACGTCTACAGAGAAAACGATGCCATTTTCACTACACTTCGAAACTGGAAAAGTCACCAGCCAACAGCTTTATTCCGAGATATACCAAGGGATATTAGAAGGCAGATTACGATCAAATGAGAGATTACCGTCGACTCGCATGTTGTCAAAAAAGTTAGGCATAGCAAGAAACACTGTCATTTCGGTGTATGAGCGACTTCAGTTCGAGGGGTGGATAGTAAAAAGGCAGGGTCTGGCACGTACGTAAGTAATGCTCTAGAACAAACGGTGAATCAAGATAAGAGATCAATAAAACACTACCAACTAGGGGTGTTTGGCACTAACGCAGCGAAAAAGCCAGAGATCATCGCACCAAAGAATCTAGACTATGACTTCACTTTAGGCGTTCCTGATCATCAGAGAATAGCAAAGCATATTTGGCGACACTCAAGACTGAGTAGGCTCAATGCATTAACTCCAGAGTTTGCACATGGTGGTGATTTGCAAGGACTAGCTTGTTTACGAGAGTCTATCTGCGAGTATGTAAGACATTCGAGAGGCGTAATCTGTGACCCTGAAGGTATCATCATTACGCAAGGGTGCCAGCAGGCAATAATGACGACTCTCCTTACATTGCTCTCTCCGGGGGACCTCGTGTCGACGGAAGATCCAGGATATCCTGTTTTTCGAAATCAAGCTCGATTACTTGGCGCGCAAATAGGCACCGTGCCGATGGACGACCAAGGCGTTGTCGTTGAATCAATCCCTTCTAATACCAAAATTATTTATACAACGCCTAGTCATCAGTTCCCTTTAGGCTTTAGCTACTCCGTCGAAAGAAAGTTAGAACTGTTGAGGTGGGCAGAAGTTAATAACGCAATCATTATCGAAGATGATTATGATGCGGAATATCACTATCTCAATACCAGTAAGCAAGCTCTCAAATCACAAGACAAAAATGACTGCGTCATTATGATAGGCAGTTTCTCTAAAATACTATTTCCCGGCTTACGCATTGGCTATATGATTCCGCCAAAATCTTTAATAGATCCAATTTCAAATATGTTATGGCACTTGGGACGAAGTACATCTGTGGTGTCTCAAATCCTACTTGACGAATTCATGCGTGACGGTCATTTCTCTCACCATTTACTCAATATGAATAAAATCTATAGCGAAAGGTATCATAAACTCACTCAATTAATTGACAACATAGATTGCTTACAACGTATTCCAAGCCAAGGTGGATTGCATATAGCAGCTGAAGTATCGGGATGCGCGACACAAATGATGAATAAGCTTGCTTCATCCAATGTAGCGGTTTACCCATCATCGCATTTTTCTATCAACAATCATTCTAATGCCCTCTTATTTGGGTTTGGCATTATCCCTACCCCAAAAATAGAAAAAGCATTTGATATTATTCAATCAGTATTGGATTAAAGCAGATATAAAATTATCGTTTTGATAGGTATCAATTTATCGTCGTGTTATCACCAGCAGAGTCAGAGCAACTGCGAGCTTGGAACGCTTTTCAACTCAATAAGGGTTCACTACGAATTGTGTCGCTCTAACCCGCTTGGTTTGCTTCAGCCCCAAAACTATATTTCTTCGACTGTAAACGTACTAGGTTCAAAGTAAAGCGACGTATCACGCTGACATTTTCAGCGCCCCCAGCAACACTATTACGTAAATCATCTTCTTTTAAGTTCACATCGAGCATCCAATGAACCTTATTTTTCTAATATCGAACGGATAGTAAGTTCTGCTTAACACTCTATCAATCACTATCTTTCCCTAGATGTTAAAGAAGAAAAGACTTCAAGATAATTAAGGATTTTTCATGGACTATTGATCTACATAATAAAGAGCACAATCACGACATTAATCTCCAGTGATTTACCATACCGCTTCATGAGCAATTGGGATATAAATTATCGAAAAATACCAAACCATAAGTTAATACGCTGCTAACGGCTCAAAAAAATAACGAAGTTGTAGCGCAATTATATCAACATCATTTTCATGTAAAAAATAACGAGCGCCTTGGACTCCGATCTCCCAATTATCTGAGAGGTTGTAGCCAACTTCTGCACCAATATATCCATCAAAACCATCCACTTCCGTCGTTATCTTGCTGCCTTGATACGTACTTTCAATATCGGTATCCCAGAACAAGCCCCCCAAACTCAGTTTTGCGGACCATGAATTGTATTGCCAGAACTTATAGCCGATGTTGAAGCCTATGCCCTTTACAAGGAGCGGTGCTATAGATGCGACACTGGTGTGATAGTCTTCTGGTGAAGTAGTCGCACTGCGCAATGTTGCACTGCCTTCACCCATATCAATATAACGGATAGTTCCTGACCATTGCTCAGAAAAAGCATATCCAAACCCGATAGAACGGTAGAGCCCGGTGTTGTCAGTAGAGATTACGTTATCACCTTTAACAGCATCACGCTCATCTGCATGGCTTGACCCCATTTGAACATCAACATACCAACCAGCTTGACTACTAAAACTAAACACAGCAATTAGTGCTAGAGCACTGTTTCTTCCATAACGTTTCATGGCTCCTAACAAAATCAAAAGCATCAACACCATGCCACCCAATGATCCTGCTGAAGTATTTTCAACCTTTACATCTCTTACCAACTTAACTGTCACTATAACTTTCCCTGTGTCTTGCAGGCCTTGGCTATCTTGAATGATATATGTCAACACATCATTGCCTTCAAACCCTGAGGTAGGGGTATAGGTCACGCTCTGATCTGCATTCATGACCACCTGCCCATACTGCGCTTGGACTGAAACCAACTTCAATGTGTCGTTATCCGGATCGGTATCGTTAGCAAGGACATAAACCGTGACAGGGGTACGATCATCGGTGGTAATATTATCGTCCACCGCATTCGGATTCTGACTGTTTACCACATTCACCGTCACCTTCGCCGATCCCGTTCCACCATTACCATCCGTTACGCTATAAGTGATCAAAGCCTCCCCGTAGTACTGTGGTTGAGTGACATAACTTAGTTTATTATCAACCACACTAACACTACCAATATCTACAGAAGCGCGACTTACCTTCAGCCCATCACCATCAGCATCGGTATCATTGCTCAATACATCGAGCGTCACCGTACCATTGAGACTAACAAACGCATTGTCGTCAATCGCTTGAGGGAGTGCATTATTGTTTACACGAGCGGCAACGACGCCAGGGTCAACGACACTGCCATTAGCCAATCCGTCATCATCGTTCGGACCACCGTCTTCAATGGTAAGTTGTACACACCAGTCACCTTCAGTCAGACCCTGTGACCATGAACTGTGCCCTGGTGGCGGACAATAACCAGCCTCGCCAGCACTAGAAGACACTGTGTTTTGAGCATCCTCAATAAAGTCTATCCACCCCTGTTCAGCGTTATACTTTCGGTACACTGCATTTGCTGGAACAGGTAAACGCTGAGGCAAAACTAATTGATAGCTTTGGCCGGGCAGCGGCAAATTAGTTACTACAAAATCAAAGATTCCCCCGATGCTCTTCATGTTGATATCTTTAGGAAGCTCCTCATCTAGCAATAAAGCTCCTCCTGTTGTGTTAGTCAGAATGGTTATTCCTTTGCGTAAACAGACACCTGGCTGCCCCTCAATGAGGAAGCGATCTTTTTCTGACACAACCTGTTGAATTACGTTACAGTCAGAAATTGCGTCAAGATAGTCAGGAATGCCATCACCATCACTATCATTATGGCCTTCTTGATCATCAGGGATTAAGTCGCCATCACTATCTTCACTTCCGAGCTCCGCCAATGTTTGTACCACTTCTAAATAGACATTCCGTGTCACTGATAATGGTGGAGTGCCATTGTCAGTAACTGTCAATTGCAAATTGTAAATTGCTGAACTCAGTAATTGCGGAGAGAAAGTCAATGTTTCGCTGTACATCTGCCCCTCAATCGCTTGGTTAAGTACATCGCTATCACTAGTCCATCTGAAACTGTGTATATCGGACATATTGGCATCATTAACACTGCTTGTGATTGTGACCGGCTCAACACCATTTTCAATTTGGCTCCGCTGCTCCCCCGCCTGAGATACACTTACCGAGACCTTCGGAGCCACATTCTCTTCAAAGATTGTCAAGGTGTAACGACGCTTACTACCTAGATTAAGGGTACTGTCCAAATCAATCACTAAGGTTTCAACGCCTTCACTTTGTCCATCATTAAGTAGTTCGAACGAAAGTTTGCCTTCGGTACCACTAGTTATCACCACTTCACCAGAGGTGAGTGTGTGGTCATCACTGTCTGTGCTTCCTGAAACCGTGTAAGGTACGACTACTGGGTAACTCGGCGAAGGGCCGTTAAGGTATATCGTTACGCTATGGTTGGTGCCTTCCGTGGTTTGCGCATCTTTGGAGATACTTATCAGTGGATACACTGTTACCGTTTGACTAGCCTCAGCGACGTTTCCATCAGAGTCTTGAGTACGCCAATAGACCGTATTAGTTCCAGGTCGGAAGAAGGTCGTGCTGTCGACCAATGAAACAGGTAATAGCTTGCCTGTACTATCTCGGGCCACGGCAGAGCCTAATGCAACTTTAGTAAAGAGCGAAGTTGCTTTCACTTCAATATCTGAAGGTGCGGTTATTGTTGGTGCGTCCAATTTCGCACTTTTAATTGTCACGATTGCTTTCGCGGTGGCCTTTCCACCATTACCATCTTTCATACTGTATTGCACTGTCACTGTACCAATTGAGGTCGTTACCAATTGGATTTGACTGCCCATAATCGTTGCCGTTCCAGATGTAGGTTTAACCCATTCCAGTTGTAATGTGTCTAGATCAATATCGCTGTCGTTGCTGAGTACATCCAATAAGTAGCTACCATCGTTACTCTCGGTAAAGACATAGGTATCATTAACCGCCACTGGCTCATCATTGACGTTGATTACCGTGATGCTAAACGCTGCTAGAGATGCGCTTAGCTCACCGTCTGAGACACTAATAACAATATTATTGGTACTGCCAACATGCTCATTTTCCGGCGTACCACTTAGCAACCCAGTTGCTCTATTAAAGGTTGCCCATGATGGTTTATTGCGGATTGAAAAGCTCAAGCTACTACTATCAACATCCGATGCCTGCAGCGCAAAGCGATACGTACTGCCTTCGTTGACGGTAAGAGCAGGAGTGCCACTGATCACTGGCGCGTCATTGACATTGTTAACCACAATACTGAATCTATTGAGCATTGTGGTCGTGAGACCATCAGAAACCGAGATAACAATGCCCTGATATTTGCCAACATCACCATTATCTGGTGTACCACTGAGCGTGCCTGTTGATGCATCAAAGCTAGCCCAAGATGGCTTGTTCACGATACTGAAGGTAAAGGCTTGGCTGTCAACATCTGACACTTGTGGCGTGAACAGATAGGTACTGTCTTCATTCACTTGTGTTGCTGGTGAACCAGAGATAACGGGTGCATCGTTAACGTTATTCACAGTAATCGAAAACGCTGACAATGAGGAAGAAATAGTGCCATCGGATACGCTAATCACGATATCTGGATAAGTACCCACATCACTGTTACTTGGCGTGCCAGAAAGTGCTCCTGTTGTCTTGTCAAATGTAGCCCAAGGTGGCTTGTTAGCTATCAAGTAGGTCAGAGTATCCGCTGGGTCATTGTCCAATGCCGCGGGCACAAACTGATACACACTATCTTCATCCACTTGCGCCGATGGGGTACCCGTAATCACTGGCGAGTCATTAACGTTATTCACCGTGATGGTCACTAACGCCACTCCAGAGGTAAGTTCTCCGTCACTTACGCTGTAAGTGAAACTGTCCTGACCAAAGAAGTTACTGTTACCCGTATAAACCGCGTGATTGCCTGTGACGGTAACATTACCGTTGACTGGCGATTTTACAATTTGATAGCTCAAAGATGAGCCTTCTGCATCGTTACCATTTAAAGTAATGGTCAGCGGTATCTCTTCCTCTCCCGTAGCACTGATATCGGTCGCGGTTGGTGTATCGTTGACTGGATTAACCGTCAAATCGACACGAACCTCTGTCGAGTCTAGATCACCGTCGTTGACCTTGAACAAGAAGAAGTCGGAGCCATTGAAGTTCGCTTCTGGTGTATAGCGCCAACCATTATTGGTCAACTGCTCTAGCACGCCATGACTGACTTGCTCAGTGATAAGATACTGCAGAGTGTCATCATCGTTATCAATATCTGAACCAACCAACGTGATCACCAAACTATTGTCTTCATCAAGCGTTTGTGACTGTGCTTGCGCCATTGGTGCGTCGTTGACCGGTGTTACCGTCATGGTCACTGTTGCGACGTTAGATACAGCACCTGCTAAGTCTGCCACCGTATAGGTGAAGCTGTCTTCACCGAAGTAGTTTTCATTGGGGTTGTAAACAATCGCTCCAGACGCCGTCACGTTCACACTGCCATATGCTGGCGTATCGACGACTGTGACACTAGTGAGTTCAAAACTGTCTCCAGCATCGGCATCACTATCATTGCCTAATACGTTGACTTCAAAGGAGCCTCCCTCCAGTAGTTGTGCACTGTTATCAACAGCAACGGGGGCATCATTCACTGGCGTAATATTGAGTGTGACGGTTGCTGGCACGGAGACTGCCTGACCACTATCGGTTAACGTGTAGGTAAAGCTATGTTGACCATTAACGTTCGCTGTTGGCACAATCTTTAAGGTCCCATCGGCATTGACACTGACCGTGGCAAAACTGTATCCCCCCTCTCCTTGACCAAGATCTTGTAGGGTAATACTACTCGCGGTGAATGACCCATCTTCAATATCACTGTCGTTACTTAAAACATCGAGTGTCGATGTGACATCTTCATCAAAGGTAAAACTGTCTGCCTCCGCCACTGGTGAGTCATTGACGGAACCGATATTGACGCTGACCGTGGCCGCAAGAGAAACGCCGCCTTCACTGTCTGCGATCGTGTAAGTAAAACTGTCGCTACCATTTTCATTCGCATTCGGCGTATATACAAAAGTGCCTACAGTTTGATCAATGGTGACTTGTCCTTTTTGAGGCAAACTAACTAACGCTAAATCACCCGTTGGGATGCCATCTTCAACATCCTTCGCTTGACTACGCGCGGTGACTGCTGCGCTTGCTGTATCTTCGTCAGTGTTAATGGTCAGCGCTTTCGCGACTGGCGCATCATTTATAGCCTTGATAGTGACGGTTACTGTCGCGTCTTGTGACTCCTGTAACAGGGCATCTTTCACGGTATAGGTAAAGCTATCCGTGCCTGTCTCATTACTATTTGGCGTATAGGTAACAACGCCGTTGCTGATCGACACCTGACCTTTAATTGGTTGTGTTTTAACCGTTGCAGAAGAAGCGACCATGTCATCATTTATATCGGAATCGTTGGCTAACAGATCAAACTGTTTCGCCGTATCTTCCTCAGTCGAGAAGCTATCATCAACTGCCGTTGGCGCGACATCGTAGCGTTTAGTCACCGTATCCGTCACTGCATCAGATGCGTTGCCTGCGGCATCGGTTACCACCACGCTTACTGTCAACGTCCCCTCTTGCAAACCAGTGACGTCAATGCCCGTTACTTGCATGGTCTCCGAGGAGATTGTTTGACTAGCGCCGTCAATGGTCGTGGTACCGTCGGTCACGCGATAAGTGAACATCGCGTTCACTTCAGCTGCTGCGAAGGTAAAGCTCATCGCTTGTTCGTTGGTTTTGTTAATGCTCTCCTGATCAATGCTGATGCTATGTCCAGTCGGGATCCCCGTATCCACTGAAATCAACAACTGAGTCGCTGCAGTATTGAGGTTACCTGCAGCGTCGCTAAATTGCTCTGCTGCAACATTAATAGTTGCATCCTCAGTGCTTTCTTCTGCAGGTGTAAAGGTAGCCGTGTAACTGGCGCCACTGCCCGCAAAGTTAGAAAGAGTTCCGCCAGCAACGGTCACATCGGCTTCGGCAAAATCAGTTGCGGCTTCACTCAAGGTAAACGTGAGTGTTGTCGTTTCACCCGCTTTCAGCGCAGCGCTGGAGCTAGTGATACTGACGGTTGGAAGCATAGTATCGACGCTGATGGAAAGTGGTGTTGCTGCACTATTGCTGTTACCAGAGGCATCGGTAAATGTGCCGGTGGCAACATCAATGGTGCCGCTCGCCACACTCTCTTCCGTTGGTGTAAAGGTCGCCGTGTAACTGCTACCACTGCCTGCAAAGTTGGACAAACTGCCGCCAGTGACGGTGACATCTGACTCAGCAAAGTCACTTGATGACTCACTTAAGGTGAACGTGACACTCGCCATTTCGCCAGAGATCAAATCGAGGTCTGAGCTGCTCAAAGAAACAGTTGGCTGCACGTTATCTAACGTAAATGTTTTACTATCTGCACTGGAGGTGTTGCCCGCAGCATCGCTCTGGCTAGCCGCGACCGTCAGGGTGCCGTTGTTAAACGCACTTACATCAAGCTCACTGCCGCTCAACGTCCAGTTGCCTGAGTTGTCGGCCGTCACCGTACGACTGGCATAATTGCTGTAGTCCGTGATGGTCACGGTCACGCTATTGCCTGCTTCCGCGCCGGAGCCAGCAATCAGCACGTCGTTGTCTTCTGCCGCATTGACGATGCCATCAGTTTCAATCGGCGTGGTGATGGTCACAGCTGATGGTGCGGCGTTATCCAGGGTAATGCTCTGGGTGGCGGCGGTGGAAGTATTACCTGCTATATCTGCTTGGGTTGCAGACACCGTAAGGGTGCCGTTGTTAAACGCACTTACATCAAGCTCGCTGCCGCTCAACGTCCAGTTGCCTGAGTTGTCGGCCGTCACCGTACGACTGACAAAGCTGTTATTGTCCGTGATGGTCACGGTCACGCTGTTGCCTGCTTCCGCGCCGGAGCCAGCGATCAACACATCGTTATCTTCTGTCGCATTGACGATACCGTCGGTTTCAATCGGCGTGGTGATGGTCACTGCTGATGGGGCAGCATTGTCCAGGGTAATGATCTGTGTGGCTGCGGTGGAGATATTACCTGCTATATCAGCTTGGGTTGCAGATACCGTCAGGGTACCATTGTTCAGGCCACTGATATCCAGCTCGCTGCCGCTCAGCGTCCAGTTGCCTGAGTTGTCGGCCGTCACCGTACGACTGACAGAGCTGTTATTGTCTGTGATAGTCACGGTCACGCTGTTGCCTGCTTCCGCGCCGGAGCCAGCGATAAGCACATCGTTGTCTTCTGCAGCGTTGACGATACTATCAGCCTCAATCGGCGTGGTAATGCTCACTACGGATGGTGCTACTGTATCAATGGTGACACTTAACGCGTTGGATGCCGAGCTAACATTATCATCGCTATCAGACGCTTTAGCACTTATTGCATGTGTAATACCAGACGCCAACTCATTGGTTGTTATCTTCCAGTTTCCTCCAGTAGCAGTGCCTGTGCCAATAACCGTTGCACCTCCACCGACTTGATCACTGTATAAAGTAACGATCGATCCACTCTCAGAAATCCCACTAAACGTTGGAGTAGCGTCACTGGTAATATTATCAGTATTTAATGATCCGGTATCCGAACTAGCATCTAAATCGGGTGTAGATGGCGTATTTGGCGTGGTATCGACTGTAGTAAAGTTAAATGTGGCATCATCGCTGATCCCAGCAAAGCTATTATTTGCGGTGTCAGCCACGGCACTGGATTCAATATGAATGGCGTAAGTCCGGTTTCCTATCAGATCACTGGTTGGGTTTAAATAAACTTTATCGTTGGTAACACTGATGCGGCCAGCGCCTGGTGAAGTTGTTGTGCCATCGCTTTCGGTGGCAACATTAAATACTTCAAAATCGCGACTGTCTGTAACATTACGAATGGTAATATTGCCGCTCTTCAGCTCAATATTCTCATCAAAGGCAATCTCGATGTTGTTGCTAACAGAAACATTGGTTGCATCATCAGTGGGGGTTGAGCTCGCACTGACAAAAGTAGGCGCGGTTGAGTCTGAAACCGCAGCGTCATCAATCTTGATACTTCTGATAAGATAACGAGAGTCAGCACCTGGACTTCGGGTAAACGCCATAGTCACTGTATCAACGTCCTGCCATGCCGGATCAGTAAAGTCTGTACCACGGGTCAGGGTAAACAAATCCTGTAACCCTGAGTTTGCTTCACCACCTTTTGGCAAGGTGACAGTTTCGGTCACTGTTTGAGTATTATTAGAGAAGCCAGTTAACACAAGTTGATACGTTTTATCTGAGTCTCGGGCCGACCCCTGCATAAAGGTAATTTCGTCGAAACTGAAGTTAGTACTTGATCTCTCAAAAAAGCGGAAGCCACGATTGTTGAACTCATTAATCATGGTATTTGAGAAAAAAACACCAGCTACAAACCCGAGGTCATTTAGGCCAGTAAACGGAGTGCTATCAGTGCTATTGCCAGCATCTAATACCATAGACACAGCACCTGTATTGGTAAGAGTGACCGAGGGCATCCCCCCAGTGACGCCTGTCTCCACCTCACTAAAATTGGAACCTGAACCATTAGAGTAGTTAATCGTTTGCTGTGCGGCCCAGGCTTCACCGGAAAAAAACGCTGAGGACACCCATGCTGTTGTAATTGCGATCGCTACCTGACGACGTAATCTCATTTTCCTCTCCTGAAGATGACGGCCTTATCAACATAGCCGGGTTATCATAATCAACTTAAATATTTAATTTTTTTATAGGAAAGGATTAGCGAAAGTTTCAGCCAATTCTTTCTTGGTTGATTAGCTACGCGGTGGGTATACTCCCGCAGTGGCAATTAACCAATTAATCGGCAATACCGGGCTCAAAATATTAAGTGGCTCTGAACCGCCTGTTTCAGTCACAGTTACAGTACCTCCTTCCGAGCCACCACCAGACACACTTAAGCCTTCGATCTCGGTCAAATCTGGTTGCTGAAACGTCGGTTTATAGAACCCGGGGGTAGAGTTTTGCGCTATATACGAATTACTTTCGGGTACCTGCGTATTTGCAGCATTGGTAGCAACCTGCATCCTGCCTGTTACAGGTGCAGAAGTGCCAAGAGGGGTAAAAATTGCCGTATGTAAGTGTGCTGGCATTTGGGTTATATCAATAGTTACCAGTTCAGTACCCAATCTTTCTCCCTGATGATAATCCATCCCCCCAGGTCGTGTGCCTACACCAACTGGACTGCGGCCACGCAAATCAGGTAAACCAAAGGTAGTTCGGGCGTCACCTCCGTATAGAGTGCTAACTAGAGAGAAGAGTGCTGGATTATCTTCAATTGCCTGCATTTGCCCCGAGCACATTGCCCAATTTCTAATTGCAAAATTGCCGCCAAATGCGGTTAGTGTCCCAAGATACGGTTCTGTAGCCATACTGTTCTTCCTTTTAACGTATACACTTAAGTTAAAACCAACCCATAACGTAATTGGTGTGGTTGGGTAAAACTTTCCAATCTCGCATTACTAAATACCGTTGCGGGCTTCATTAATGCCGCAAAGAGCCGTATTGAGATATTTCTTTACTCGCAGGCTGAAGCGTGCTGAAGCAATGACATCCCAGCGTCCAGCCCGGCCATTTGCGCGTAGCGATAACCCGAAAACACGCCTTGCTGTGTAGCAATAACATCTATTGATATTGCGCTATCTAACGTTTTCACTTGTAACCCATGTTGTGGGCTGATCTCGAGAATGCTCCCCGCCTCAACACCGGCTAAAGAAGTCTCCATTGCGCTTGCTTGCAAAACATTGGCGACACCATTTGGCAAGCTCAACATCGCACCTCCGAAGTCATGATTGCCTGCTCGCACTAAGTTGACGATTTCGCGACTCGTTTGCACGTTCCAACGAATGTGCAGATCATGTTGGTTTACTGCTCGTGCCACTTCGTTGGGGTTTGATACTTGCTTATGCCAAACCAGCCCTTGCTTTTGTTGCGCGATGAGGAAGTCATACATCAGCTTAGCCGTCATTTGTGACGCTTTTTGCTGAGCACTGGTTAAGGTCTCAAACGGGTGAAATGGTACCTCTAACTCCATTCCTATAGCGCCAGAATCAGCCGATGCCTCAAGACGATGCAGGGTGAGGCTAAAGGTGTCTAAACCGTCTCTTAATTGCCAATAGAGAGGCATCGGGCCTCGATACTCGGGCAGCTTTCCCGGATGAATGTTGTACAAGTTTCCGTTGAAAAACTGACACAGCGAGGAATGAACTATGTGCCTGAACAAATAGATGACGCCATCCGTGACTCGCCAAGCATCGAGTTGCGCTATCAAAGCACTACTGTCATTGGCGGTATACTGAGCAATATGAATCGATTGAGCGCTCAGATAGCTCTGTAGCTGCTGTAAGTCAGGATTTAGTTCTCCTTCCGGTACTACCACGCCCGCCAATTTATGCTGTTGTGCCAACAATTGAATGATGGGCAAGGCGTAACAACTTCCTGTAAAAACGACGTATTTTTGCTGCATATCGAAATCATCCATGGGTGGCGACAAAACCTGGCAATCCGGTTAACTGATAATAGAAACTGACCTTATCCCCTCCCTTCGCTTCAAAGTAATGGTGTTCAACAGCTTTGGGCTTGGCATCCACATAAAAAGTCATGTCGGGTTTAGGATGGGTAATACCAGAGTCGTATTGTCCGACCATCGCATCTCCGTAAGTATCGATATGGCTGTAAATGGCGAGGATACGTTTTGCCATATCTGGCACATCTTTCGGCAGCTCAATGGTGTTGCCTTGCAGCATTTTTATTCCACCATCTAGCTCAAAAATCTCGCTTCTGAGCAACATGGCTTTATTGACGTTAAGAATTTCTCCCAGATCAATTCGATCATCTATCGCTTCCGGCTGGCAATGGTTGGAATGTGCATACTCTGCTTTTTCCCATTGTTGATTAAATTCCGTCTCCCCGATGACCATCATGGCGCGCACAGATACCTGATTGGGGATTATTTCGCCTTGAATATGTAAATATTGAACCAAATGTTTCGCGATGCTTAGGAACCCTTCCCGACTAAAGCCATGCTGCATCGCTTCAAGTATCAGGAGATCAAACGTTTGAGTTGACGAAAATTGGGTAGCATCTTCTTCCACTAAGGCTTCAATGTAGTCTGCGATATCGAGATCAGCGATCAATTGATTGAGTGCTTTAATCGCTCCGGGGTGAATATCTACTAGTGTCACCTGAAGCTGCTCTGCGCTAATCCGATCACTTTGTTTGTAGTGAGCAAGTAAAGGCAGCAGCAATGGTGCAAAGGGGCCGCAAGCTGGATAAAGCACTTTAACCTGTGGCTTGTTGGCAAGCATTTGTTGGATAGCTTTGTTTGTACCACACGCAAAGCCTTTAATTCGGTACACATCTTTGATGGTGTGTTTACAGTTAAGTGGAGACATCACCAGCCCAGACGTGGAAATGTACTGTCGGGTCAGTTCCTCTTGAGTGAGTTTAGCCAGAGAAAGAGATTGGCAAGCGTTGCCATACATGGTCTGAAAGGCTTGCACCAGTGTTCGGTGCTCAACTTTCGTCTCCTTCAATACGAGCTCAACTGCCGCAGCGAAACTCTCTTTCAGTTGCCGTTGGCGTTCAGCCGTGCTGAGTTGGTTTTGGAGCATAGCCTCAAGTTGAGTCCGTAATGAGTACTTAAGCAGCTCATCCATTTCGGGTTCAGCAAAACCAAACTGTTGAGTTTGTTGCTGCACTTCTTCAACACCGACCGTCTCACGAGATTGAGGACGTTGCTGGTAGAATTCTATAGGTGAGCCCTTTTGCATAATTCATGAACCTCAATTGCCGCTGTAGCAGTAGTTAATGATGTAAACAAGCCTGTACTTGAGAAAAACATACGCCATAAGCTCGGCGTTATAATATCTGAGCTCACGGATCTAATTTCATAAACCGTACTGACAAAATTGGGCAGAAAAATTGAGATAAAAACAGTTCCAATTCTGGAAATTCAGAGAGTAGTAAATAGTTAGGGTAATAGGCCTTTCGATAGGATTCTTCTAAAGCAAGCGCTTGCCAATCCCCTCGATAACAAGATCGTTTGACATGTGGCAGCCACGCAGTCTCCTTGATAGAGGTAAGCGCGGCATTCAAGTGTGGTGTAATATGAAATCCTTTTAACAGGCATAAAAAGCCAATATCCATTGTATAAAGCCAACTATTTATAATATTGAAATTAAAATAATTTTATCGGAATTTATTTAGAAAGTGCCGATATTAAATTTATAGACTAGAAAAACTTAACTCGCCAGAATAGGAATAAAAAAAACACTAAAAATAAGATTATCAATTTATGTATCTAAAATTAAAGAATTTAATTGTTAAAGTTCAATGCAGTCCAATATAAGTTGAAGGTGTGCAATTTTTTAAAAGACATACATTTAAAGACATTTCAAAAAATTTATTAATAAAAACATGAATTCACAACAATAATTATCAAAATTATTAATAACGAAAACACCACTAATACAACAATAAATTAAGGTAGTTTGAAGATTAAAATGCCCATTTCATTTTCGTATATAACATTTTAACTACTAGTATTATATGTGGTGAAATAAGATAAATTTATTCACTCAACATATCCAATCGATTCAGGTTTACTGGGAAAAGCTATACGTTACAACGGAGTGAAATATGGCAAATAGGGATGGAAGAATTCCACTCAACGTATTACGACTCAAAGAACTGAGAAAGAAATTAGGACTGAGCCAAGAAAGACTGGCGGAAGAATGCTTTCAACAGGGTTTTGTCGTATCTATTGCTTCCATAAAGCGAGCAGAGTCTGGGGCGAATGTGCTGTATCGTACCGCATCCAATCTCGCGGAATACTTTTCTGTCCCCCTAGAGGACCTCTTAATAGATCGCGCCTCAGAACCATTACTTACAAATGTGCCTTCATCACCACCATATTTTTTTATTTTTGCAATCGAAGCAAAGTGTGATTTGACCGCAAAGACTCTGCAAACATTACTTTTTAGCCAAAACACTACACCCATAATACAAAACCGGACGTTTGTTCTTACTTGGTCTATACAGGAATCGGACGAATATGTTTTTGAACGAATTCGACAACTAGCCCTTCAATTACAGGTTGCTCTTTCGGCTTCGATTCGGTCTTTTATCAATGTGAAATACAAACATCGAGTCACTGAGCTATTGGAACATCCGAATGCGATAACCCCAATCAATGAAATCCTAGTTAAAATCCCTTGGGGAGAAATAGCTGCTTGTCCTTGCTTTATCTCGTCCAATTGTGCCAGACCAATAAAACCGTTTCTAACAGGAGAGCCAGACTTCAACAACTGGCATCTTGTATCCTTACACCAAAGCCATACTGACTGTTTTGTAGGGCGTAAACTTGAACTAGAAACATTGAATAGCGGAATCAAGCGATGGCAAAAACAAGAAGCAGGCCAAACGTATTGTATTACTGGTACCGCAGGGATAGGAAAGACCAGCCTACTCAACCAAGTCATTGCGTCTTTGAATCGATCTTCGTGTTTAACCACAGAGATTCAAATCCTGAATCATGGCAGTGCTGATCTCTTGTCCCCTCAAAATATATTCACTCGGGCAATTTGTTCATTTACTCGTGAAGATACCGATGATTCTATTCGTCAGCAAACTGTCGAGTCATCAATTCCCTCTTCTTTCCACCTCTGCCTTTATTGGTTAATGGGGGTAACACTCAACGAATCAGAAAAGCAGTTGCTGAACTTAATGGAGTTCCAAACGCTGAAACAAACGATAGAGCAATCTATCCCTTTCTTAATTCAACAACGGCAGACCAGCAAACCGCATTTGATTATTGTTGAAGATGTCCATTGGGCCGACGAAGTAATGTTGGCATTTCTTGAGACACTGCTACCTCATATCACAAAAACCAATATTTTACTCTTTCTGACGTTTAGGCAGCAAAAACGACTTAGTTCCAAACAATCTTGGTTTGCCAACGTGAATCTAATCGAACTTAGGGAGTTATCATCTGAAGAGTCTTACGAGTTAGCTTGCTCAATCACATGCCAACAGAATAAACATATCAATGACTGTATAAAGCTTGCGAAAGGCCATCCTCTATACTTGCGCCAAACACTGCTTTGCTCTCAGTTTGATAAAGACGTTCCGGAGTCATTGGAACATTTAGTTTCGATACAATTAGCTCAACTTCCAGACCAAGATCGCCAAGCACTCTGTACTGCCTCTGTGTTGGGGCAGTGCTTTCAACTGGAGCAACTGCGTGAAATCACTCGAATTCCCGGCTACGTACCAGATAAGTTAGTCGACGCTGGCTTAGTAAAACTCAATGGCGATCAATACCTTTTCCATCATGATTTGATTTGCAATGCTGTTTTCCGTCAAATAGACAAGTCACAGTGTTCAAAAATACACATGGCCTGTGCAAAATGGTATGAGAACCGAGATCGATTCTTATATGCCGTCCATATTAATCATGCCAAGGTCGAAGGTGTATTTACTGTTCTTGAACAGACCGCCAAACATTACCTGAGTAATTATCAGTTTGAAAAAGCACTGACTCTTATTGAGTACGCTATTAAAGAGTCACCTAAAGAACAGATGGCGTATGCACTAAATATGAAAGGAAACTGCCTGTATTCGATGGGACGCATCAAAGAGAGTATTGAGGTTCTTGAGCAAGCGGTTCATCACACAGAAAATGATCCTGAACGTGTTCAATACTATTTAGACCTCATTAACCCCTACCGCTTAACCGACAACTTTGTACAAGCGATGTCGATTTTAGACCAAGCCCAAGCCCTGTGCGAAAAGCTGACGTTAAATAAATCTTTGTGTGAAATCCACTCGATGAGAGGTAATATGCTGTTCCCTACTGGGCAGCTAGACGAATGTGAGAAAGAACATTTACTTGCATTAGATTACAGTCAGCGAGCAAACTGTTTTCGCGCGAAAGCAAAATCGCTTGGCGGCCTCGGTGATTGTGCCTACGCACAAGGAAAAATGGCTCGCTCATACGAGCACTTAACCGAGTGTTTGCAACTGTGTGAAGAGCATCAGTTGCTTTCGATTGAAACTGCCAATCGCTACATGCTGGCAACAGTGATGATCTATCAACTGCAATCTGACGAAGCACTAAAACAGGCTCAGCATGCCTCGAATCTTGCCTATCTCACGGCAAACCGCCGAGCAGAAATTGTTTCCAGACTTACGGCAGCATGGATCTTTCTCGACCGTAATGTCTTGGTGCAAGCTGAAAACGAAATCTCGACCGCTCTGCAACTTTCAAAACAGCTTAATGCTCATCGATTTGTCGCTTTTCTTTTGGAGTCCAGTGCAAGATTGCACTGGTATCAGGGAAAAGAGGAGAAAGCCCTTTCGGACATCGACACGGCTCTAGATCTTGTTCATATCAATAAGCTACACAATTTTATTGGTCCTTGGCTCGTATCTACCAAGGCACTTATTTGTGGCGATGAATCAACGGCCCTCTCCGCTTTGCGCACTGGTGAGGCTTGGCTAGAATCAACCTGTGTTGGTCATAACTATTTACGCTTTTACCAACAAGGAATCCAAGTAGCGTGGCAGTATAAGCAGCCTGCGCTACTTCGAAAATATCGCGATAAGCTTGCTAACTTCACCCGAGAAGATCCGCATCCATGGGGTGATTTTTATATTGAACAAGCGAATCTGATGCTTGCCTTACTCGACCAGTCCAGCTCTGTCTCTGAGTTGTTAAACTTCAATCAGGCCGCGCGTAAGCATCAACTGAACCAGGCTCAAATAAGTGTTGATGAGCTCGACCATTGGCTCTTCACATCTACTCAACCATGAAATATTCAATAAACGAAGAAAGTCGATTAATTGCACCGTCAAATCATCTTGTTTGCTCGATTTACCTCATCAAACACAGATATTCGAAACCATCGAATATCTGTGTTTTGGCACAGTGTCATCGCTGATTAGATTTATGCTGGCGCAAGATCACTTTGCTCCACCTTAAAGTTTTCGATGCTAGGAACATGCTCAGGTAAAAGTAGAGTAACGCGTTGATTTGCTACTTCAATCCATTTACCTGAACTATTTTTATATCGATAAAATGCCACGCCTGACTTCCAATCATCATTAAGTAGGATGTTGAGCGTTACGTTGTGAAGATCTGCTTCTAGAGGAGCAATACCTAGGTAAGGCTGGTAGCCCTGCAACGTCACCATGATATGACAATCACGCATCGTGCATTGATAGTTGAAACTGCCATTGAGATCAGACACCACATTTAACGGTGGGTTAATGGCCTGAAAGATATGTCCTTTACCCACTATTGATTTGTCTTCGCTGGCCACGAGTAGATTAACATCGAAGTTCACTCCTCCAGGTAAGCCGTTACCAATTTGATAATGAGCAGTAAAAATTGCTTGTGATTCTTTTGATTCCATTTTCATTGTGTTCTCCAACTGAATTTATTGTCGTTAGTGACCCATTCAATGTAGATAACACGTCATTCAAGTTCAGTATCACTTTAGGCTCAGATCTACTTGACTACATAAATTATCTAAGGTCACGCAGATGCCGCTCGTTCTTTTCATCAACCAGATATTATTGCTCTCTCGCTGATGCTTTTGGCGATTTGTACAGAACAACTGATACCAAACTGATATGGCAAACATATGCGTGCGAGTTAATATTTAAACAACTACTCAATACATAAGCCAAATGGAAAAAATAATGGAACAAGAATGGATGCAGGGAACGAAAGAAAACCAAGTGGTAGAACAGCACCCTAACCCTCAAATACAACGCCTCGCTGTACTTAACGCGTACTCAATCTCAATCAATAATGCCAAACTGTTTATTCAGAAAATGGATAAATGCGGTTTTCCTAAAGAGCGACTACTGACACCTCTTGAAAACACGGTTTCACCGGTTCCCGGTTTGAACCAATATCAAGTCGAGTCACTCATCTTCAATACTCGCTATCAACACCAACCCTTTGTCATTGTCATGTGCGAAAGTACGCAAGAAGTTCAACAAGCCTATCTAACAGCAACTCGATTCAGTCTCCCGATTCGTGTTCGCTCAGGAGGGCATGATCACGCAGGTGAATGCAGTGGTGACAACGTCATTTTGATTGACGTGAGCAGAATTAAGACCTTTCAATTGTGTGAAAATATCGCCACCATTGGTGCTGGCTATCGCTTCTATCAACTGACACCAAAACTTGCAGAGCATGATCGAATGATTGCACATGGAACCTGTGCCACAGTTGGGTTGACTGGCTATATTCAAGGCGGAGGATGGGGCCCTTGGACTCGAAAATACGGCATGTGTTGTGAGCACCTAGTGAGTGCAACCGTGGTATTGGGTGATGGTACGATCACAGAAGTCTCAGCAGAGTCCAACCCTCACCTATTTTGGGCACTAAGAGGCGGCGGAGGCATGAGTTATGGCATTGTTACCGAGCTACGCGTAAAAACATTCCCTTTACCCAAAGAGATCCACCGCTTCGAGCTTCAGTGGAACCTCTATCCAAAAATCAACGGTATGCTTCAGCCAATACCAACGCACCCTACCATAGATGTGCTAAAAAATTGGGAGCAGGCTATAAAAAGCCTCGATACGCCTAAACTTCTTGGCACCAACTTGCAAATTGATGCTCTGCCTGAATCATCTAACCACTGTGATCTCGAAACCATCAGCCATCACTGCACTATGTACGGTTACTGGGAAGGAACAGTGCAAGATCTTGACCAATTTATAGCCGTTCAATTTGGCGCTTGCTCCCCTGATTTAGTTCAAGTCTATGAAGCACATGGCACTGATTTTGACGGGAAGAAATACGATCACTCCCTGATGAGCACATGGGGGCGCGATTCTTTGTGTCAAAGCGGTTCTCCTTTCCCTCCAGATTATGACGCCCCAGCACCTCACAAAATCACTTCGCGATTGGTGTCAGAGCGAGGTCTTAAACCTGAGGGCTATACTGCACTTTTGCAAAGCTTAACTTCACCTTTGATAAAGCCAGAAAACCGCGATCAAGGGCTATTTAGTTACGTAACCTTAGGGGCGATCACTGGCGGTTTTTATCATCACTTAGACGATCTTGAAGACATATCTTTCCCCTACCGCCAGTGTCAATATACGGTCCAATACCAAACCTGGTGGAATGAAGAGATCAAGCAAAAACTAGAACTACAAAATAACCCAGTACTTGTTGATGTAAACAGAGCCATGGACTGGATTGATAAAGCCAGAGAAGCTGATATACCGGGAACCTATGGTGCCTTCATCAGCTTTAAAGATCCGGCAATTCCGACAAGCGTTTATTTTGATCGAAGCTACCGCGACTTAATCGGTATAAAAGAAAAATACGCTAAGGATAAGTTTAATCATCTTAGAACTAATAAGACCATCATTTAACATCAATATGCATCTTAAAAAGCATATATTTACAGGCCGTCATTTGGACGCTCTATCACGTATAGAAATTAAAAAAGAGGAAAAATTATGACAACTAAGGGTTCATTTTACGTTAAAAATAACTCCAGCGATAAAATCACCGGATATGTGAGATTTAAAGACTCTCCGGAAATGGAGGTCCGTTTCGACTTGAATACTGGCGAACAATCTGAATCTGCTAGTTTTGAATCCGGTGCCGCTACCCATGACTCCTGGTACTACAGTTTCAAAAAGGCAGGTGAAACCTATACTGGGGACAAATCCTGTGCATACTATGCAAAAGACGAAAATAAAGGCCCCGTCGCTGTGGAAATCTTTAATGATAATTTAAAAATATCTCCACCACTTAGCGGTTCTTGTGAGAAAACTTTATAGCCACTTACCCGATTCATCACTTCGCCCGAGACAGTTGCACAACTTCTCGGGCAGTTTCATTTCTCGGTATTTGGATTGAAGACTCTCCCCATTTTCAATCACAATCTGAAATTGTTAACTTTATGTTCTCACTTTATATCACCACTGCAAGATAATCGAATAAATACAAATCACTTTTAAAATCAACTTTAAATCTAGAGTAACCAAGATTGAAAAAATAAATATATTATTGAGTTCTAAGATCAAAGAGTTTTACTTAATACATCACTTTTTATTTTAACTCTATCAACTGATACTAAACTGCTACTGACGTTTTTTGATTGAATGCTTAACTTAATAGCATGCGCTTATCTCAATGGCTAAAACCATTATTAAAGTGTAATTCTTCTATATCCACTTAATCTCCAAGCATTTGATTCAGAGAGTTTCTTGGATATGCATCATTCAAGATAAACAACGGAAAGCATGGCTATGTGTACAGATGTGAATATCAATTATGGTTGCAACAACCAAACCTTATCCGCTAGAACGATGGAGTTTGCAGTTAACCTTCAGACCGAGATTTGGTTTAGGGCCCAACAAACTTACCAAATTACGACCTTTACTTCCGACGGCAAAGCCGACCGTGTTTTCAATGGTCAGCCGCCAAAACGTCACAGTAAAGAATGTGAGTTTCGAGCAAATTGGCAGGGAGAGTTGAGCTTCATACACTGCAACGCCATTACCCGGTATAATAACCCTCTTTTAACAGCTGATGGCATTAATGAATCTGGCCTTTCTGTTGGGTCACTGTACTTGCCCATTCTCAATCAAAATGTATCGACCTCTCACATCCCTGATGATGCCTTTGCATTAGGCAGCGGCCTGTTTGGTACTTTTATCTTGTCTACGTTTAATACTGTGGACGAGATGGTGACGTACTTCACTACTCACCCCGTTTACGTGTTTAACTCGACTATTTCAACTGGTGAAACAGAGAGTGACAATATGACGTTGGATCAGCATTTCGTGATTCACGATGCAAATAATGACAGTGCGGTCATTGAGTTTCTTAACGGTAATATGCATATCTATCGAGCATTCAAAGAAAGCGATATGTTCAGCAAAGAGGAAAATCAGCAAGCACGCTATCAATGTACCGAATACGACTTTGATGATTATAAAGTGGTTGTGGACCACTCCTATGTAGGAGTAATGACTAACTGCCCAAATTACCATTGGCATGTCAATCACCTCTCTTATTTTTCCAATTTGCGCAACTACAACCCAGAACCAAACAATGAAGTAACCATGCAACGTCATGTCCAAGTGCCTGGCCCACTTCAATCAATCAATGGCGCTGGCTTGATGGGTCTACCCGCCGACCCAACACCGCCGTCTCGATTTGTACAAACCTATGCAATTAAGCAGTTAAGCGAACAACCAACTAACTTCGACGAAGCCTTCTCACTCGGACAAAAGCTACTTAATCGCGTTGATATACCTTTGGGCATCATGGCGAATGAGTTTGAGACATCCGATAACCCTGAAGTCTTTTTTAGTGATATCACCCAATGGAGCGTTATTAGACATAACAGTCATCAGTCACCCGCGTTCTATCTGCGTACTTACGGAGACATGACTTGGCGAGTAGCCAATGTCAAAGACTATATTGGATTAAATAGAGACTGTCAGATTTCAAACGTTTTACAGCTCATGCCAGTTACAACATCATTACCGTTTGAACAAGTCGAATCTCGACCAACTATTAAAATCGCTTAGAGTTAATTTTGAAGCGCAAACAAATGAGAAGCAAAAAAGCCAGAGTAAGAAATCAATCTCACTCTGGCTCATAGCTGCATATAGTATAGTTTTATCTGCTATAGATATAACGTATGGTTGCTTTTACACTTGTTACATTCAGTCGATTTACTCTTTACCGAACACGTTGTTCTCTTGTTCTTGAACACGGATGAATGTAGTACGCTTGGTTAGCTCTTTAAGCTTTGCTGCACCCACGTATGTACAAGTTGAGCGAACGCCGCCAAGGATGTCTTGAATAGTGCCGTGAACGCTACCACGGTATGGCAATAATACGGTTTTACCTTCGGCCGCACGGTAGCCAGCAACACCACCTGAGTGCTTCTCCATCGCGCTCTTAGAAGACATGCCGTAGAATTTCATGAACTTCTCGCCGTCTTTCTCGATAACTTCGCCGCCTGACTCTTCGTGGCCCGCTAACATGCCGCCTAGCATAACAAAGTCCGCACCGCCGCCGAATGCTTTGGATACATCACCTGCGCATGAGCAACCGCCGTCACCGATGATCATGCCACCAAGGCCGTGCGCTGCATCGCCACACTCGATGATTGCAGAAAGCTGCGGGTAACCAACACCCGTTTTTACACGAGTTGTACAAACTGAGCCAGGGCCAATGCCTACTTTCACGATGTCTGCACCAGCGAGGATCAACTCTTCACACATATCACCAGTAACCACGTTACCCGCAGAAATCACCTTGTCTGGGAACTCTGCTCGCACGCGTTCAACATACTCGACTAAATGCTCTGAGTAACCATTTGCAATATCGATACAGATGAAAATAAATTCATCTGAAAGCGCCATAATATCTTTGGTTTTTTGGAAATCCGCGTCAGATGTTCCCGTAGACACCATTACGTTATTCAGGGTTGCTTTATCAGCTGATTTAGCAAACTCAGCCCAATCTTCTACCGTGTAATGTTTGTGAACAGCAGTCATTACACCATGCTCAGCTAGCGCTTTAGCCATTGCAAAGCTACCAACCGAATCCATGTTTGCTGCGATTACAGGCACACCAGACCATTGACGACCACTATGCTTGAATGTAAAATCGCGGGTTAAATTTACTTGAGAACGGCTCTTAAGGGTAGAACGTTTCGGGCGAAACAGTACATCTTTAAAACCTAACTTAAGTTCTTGTTCGATACGCATTGTGTAATTCCTTGATTCATATGTATATGTGTCATTTCAGAGTGCGTAGTGACATCGTTGGCAGACGAGTTCACTATTCTTCGGACACAAAAAAACCGGAGCGTTGGCAGACGCTCCGGTTTTCAGCATTATAGGCTGTGATTTATTTCCTACAAGTCTGATATTTGAATTTTTTTTGTGATACCATCTTGATAATCGCATATCAAAAACACTCCTCAAGTCGTTATTTTTTCTCATTATTTATAATTATCAACAACTTAAGAAAACGTTCAAGTTAACCTATTGCGCAAACCTTTGCGTCATACCTTTAAAATGAAAACGCACAACCTCTCAAATCTGCCTAAAACTCAATCACCTAATACTAAGATGCGCTGCCAATTCGGAAAAAGTACTCAAAAAAATGGCCCACTTTTTCATAGTAATGAGCGAGATCTAGCTACGTCCTATCGATTTGTTGAGTAATAGCGGTACGAAGTGTGCTAACTACATCACTTGCCAAAAGACCAATTTGACCATGCTGACTCACGTTTATATCGGCAGCATGACTGTGGAGTACCACACCTAAACGTGCCGCGATGGAAATGGGTAACCCTTTAGCTAGCAATGCACCAATAACACCTGATAGCACATCTCCCATTCCGCCCGTCGCCATTCCTGCGTTGCCCGCTAGGCAGACGTACATTCTCGTTCCATCGTAAATAAGCGTTCCCGCACCTTTTAAAACCACCACACCGCCATAACGCTCTTGCAGTTGTCTTGCAGCAGAATATCGGTCACTTTCTATTTGTTGAGTGGTCACATTTAATAGTCGAGCTGCCTCTCCAGGATGCGGCGTGATCACTCGCTGGTTGTCGCACACCAAAGTGCCATCACATCGTTGGCTTAGCATCGCTAGAATATTGAGCCCATCAGCATCAACAACTTTAGGTTTCTGTTCTTGAGCCAGATATTGATAGGCTTGATAAGCCCACTCATCATCACCAAAACCTGGACCAAACACCAATACTTCAGCCCAGCGAATGCGTTTGGTTAAGTCGTTCTCAGTATCCCTGAGTAAGTCGGCGGTGATGCTTTGGCTCATTACTTCTGGGCAGCCAATCTGTAGTGGAATAAGGCTACTCGGGTGAGTAATTGCGGCAGTTAAACCCGCTCCGGATCTAACCGCTGCGGAGGAACATAAACGAATCGCTCCTGACATACCTTGGTTACCACCGACACAAAGTAGTTTGCCATTGTCACCTTTGTGTGCGGTCGGGTTTGGCTTGGGTATTAACCTTGAAACAACCTGATGATCAATACCTAGTGCGCTTTCTACTTCGATAGAATCAAACTCAACATTTACACCCAATCCACAAAAGTGGAGTTCACCAACTCGATCTCTCGCTTGTCCGGTGCACAAGCCTTGCTTAACACCAATAAAAGTTACGGTATGCTCAGCGTGAATGGCATCGCCTAAAATAGCACCTGTATTTGCACACAACCCGGAAGGAATATCGACTGCAATCACTGGGGTGTGAATTTGATTGATTTGCTCAATGTAGCGACGGTACTCCGAACGAATCTCACCACTTAAACCAGTGCCTAACATGGCATCAATGATCACATCGGCTTCTAGCAATGCGGTATTCCACTCATCCCAATCATTGTTAACACCATCGATGGACTGCCAATCTTGATATGCGCGTAAAGCATCACCTTTGAGCGCAGTCACATCACCAAGTTGGAAAACCTGTACATTGAGTTGCGCTTGTTTAGCAAGCGAGGCAAATACGTATCCGTCACCACCATTATTCCCTTTGCCACAAATGACTAAGATATTTTTTGATTTGGGATACAAGTGTAAAAAACGCTCATACACAGCCATACCTGCGCGTTGCATTAGGCTATACATAGAAACACCAGCCATTTGCGCTGCCAGCGTTTCACCGTTTTTTACTTGTTCTGCGGTGTAGAGTTTTAGGGCGAGATTAAAGTCCATCTTCACGTTCTGCGCATTAGGAAACACAATTATAAGTATACAAAAAAGCCAAGGCGAACCTTGGCTTTTGAGAAAGTTTTTTATCGCTACTGACTCTGAGACATCAATGCTTCAGCCGTCGCGTCTTGTATAGATAAAAACAACGAATTGATTTTTCCAGTCGGGGTACGCATGGGGTTCAGCGTAACGTTCTGGTACATAAACTCCGCTTGCTGAGTGACAGGACGTACGTTACGGCAGCGGAACAAGTAAGGACGCTGGCGCCACGTAATAAAGCTGCGGCAACCTAAATCATACACTGGCTTTGTTTTTAACTTAAACCATTCCTGCGGGATTTCAGGGAAGATATCAAAGATAGAACGACCAATTGCATCATGAGATTGCAAACCACTGTGATGAGTCATAAACCCATTCCACACTTGCACATTATAATCTCGGTCAATGACGACGAGCCCCATGTCGACGTTTTGTACCATGTCGACCATCCAATGGAATTGTTCAAACTCTGCTGGCATATTCAACATTAGAACTCCTCCATTAGATATGACAGTTTGTTATCGAGCAGCGGCAAAGATTCATCGACGAACATAAACAATAAATCACAACGGATTGACGTTCCCTCAATGTTGTAGCTCACCTCGAATGTCATGGTGCGGCTGAATGCGCCCGTCGTAGACTCAATGATCGAATCAATTGATATATGCTGACCAAGAAGCACTGGAGGGCTTTGGAAGAATCGCACTTCAGATTGTTCGCCTAAGCCATTTAAGAATGACCCCACCAAGATGTTGGAAATATCCATAAGCAGCTCAAGCTCTTCCAGTTCGTCGCTGTCAGCTGGCACTTTCATCAACTTCTTGAGATCCGATACACTCGAATCGCTCAAAATCACCAGCGCTTCACCCGCAATACCTTCGCCACAAAAGCCCTGACAAACGCCCGATACGTTATCATGCGACGCTAAGTCACGGAGTGCCATGTGTAGTTCGCTCACTTCGAAGATATTAACGTTCGGGAGCGGTAATTGCACAAACACATCAAAATGACGCGCCAATGCATCTGCGGCTCGACCAATAGAGACGTTCGCCACTTCCATATAAATATCGCGACGACGTAAAATCGGTAACTCAATAGAAACAGGCGTGATAATTTGAGGACGAGGCTCTGGCTCAACCAACTCTTTAAGCGCATTCTTGAGTTCATCTTTGGCGATCGGTTTTTGAATAAACGCTTTTGCACCCAGTGCGAACACGCGCTCTTTCGCTTTAGGTTGGATATCCCCCGACACCACAACCACCGGAGTTGTATTCCCTAACCGCTGCATGTTTTCTAGTGTTTCAAAGCCATCCATTTCTGGCATGGTCAAATCAAGAAACATCAATTTAAACTCGTTCTTTTCGAGTTCTTCTAGCGCATTTTTTCCGTGGATAGCAAACGTAATATCGGCATTCAATGTGGCTGGTAGTGATCTCGCCATCTGTTTGCGTGCTAACGCTGAATCATCACAGATGAGTACGGGAAAAGACATTCAATCACCTTTTTATATTCCACAATCTGCGCCGGAGTCTAACAGATTGTTACAGCATGTAATACGAGAAAACTGACGAGTTTTTATTTCTTTTTTATTCAATAAGCATACGCAATATGAATGGATGAGTGAACAAAATGGCGAAAAAGCAAACATCCCATTCGCTGTTTAGTGACATGAAACAAACATGGATAAAACGCCTCCATTAAAAATAAGCACAAAGTTGCATTTTAAATTAAAAATCCGTTTTTACTCCCTCTCTATCCGCTCAGTATGAGTACTGGGGAAATCGGTACCGCGTAGCAATAAAAAAGCACCCTTTCATAGGGTGCCTTGAATAATGTATTCATCAATAAAGTGTCACTTCTATGGCACACCGTGACCTTTCGAAGCCACCCATACGCGATACCATTGCTCACGAGTCAATTCGATATTCAGCGCATTTACTGCCGTTTGCACACGCTCAATCTTACCAGAGCCAATGATTGGAATAGGGTTAGATGGCAAACGACGTACCCAGGCATAAATTACTTGGTCAATACTCGCTGCGCCCACTTCTTCACGAATTGCTTCTAATTCGTTGCGAACACGAACGGCTTGCTCACTGTCACCACTGAAGATGGAGCCACCACCGAGGCAAGACCAAGCCATTGGGCGCGTACGCAGCATTTGCATTTGATCAAGCGTTCCATCGTGTGCAACTTCAAAATTAAGCGGGTTGATTTCCACTTGGTTAGTTACAAGAGGCTTACCCAAACGAGATTGCAACAGCTCAAACTGACGTGGAGTAAAGTTAGATACACCAAAGTGCTTCACTTTACCCACTTTGTGTAACTCTGAGAATGCTTCAGCCACTTCATCGGCATCCATTAACACGTCAGGGCGATGGATTAAAAGCACATCGATTTCGTCCACATTCAAACGCTCAAGCGAGTTATTCACCGATTGGTAGATGTGAGCGGAACTCGTATCATAGTGATTGATCTTACGCTCTGGTGTTTTATCTCCGCACAGGTTGATATCACACTTTGTGACGATCTGAATCTGCTCTCGCACACTCTTATCGAGAGCAAGTGCTTCACCAAACAATTTCTCACACTCGTAATTACCGTATATGTCCGCGTGATCGACCGTGGTAATGCCTAACTCAATATGTTGCTTGAGGAATGACAAACGCTCTTGAGCAGTCATGCCCCAATCAACTGCACGCCAATATCCTTGGACCAGCTCTGAGAACTCAGGGCCTTTTGGTGCAGTCACAACTTTTGCAACCATGGTTTTTCTCCTTCAATTGATCTGCATTCATCGTAGTCTTGTTTTCACATCGGCTCAACGGGTAAACTTTGGCAATTCGAACTAGAGTACGAAATATGTCTTTTGCCCAACGCCTAGCCACCTTGATTGGAGAAGAAAGCATCAGCGGATTTGCACGACGCGTTGATGTGTCTGAAGCTTTAATACGCAAATATTTAAAAGGCAGTGAACCGAGCCTTACGAAAGCAAATCAAATTGCGATGCGAGCCAACTGCTCTCTTGAATGGTTAGCGACCGGATGTGGTTATTTATATCGCCGCGCTGAAGTCGTAGATATGGATGCGTACAAACTTGCATTTCAACACGTTATGAATCAGCCGTTGCCAGATGAGGCAGAAGAACAGCACCGTAATCTCATCGCTGGCTATCAATACCTGCGTGCGCACAAAAAATCGGATGGATTTTTAGACGAGTCTGCGATGGCGACCTTCCTATCTCTCCATAAAGAATCTAAAAACGAGTCACTTTAACATCGATAATTTCGCCATCGCTGTGCAATTCCACATTTAAAGACGGTGATGGCGACGCAAACTCGTCCGGCTTTACCCAAAGTAAGCTTCGAATCGTTTCTTGCGGATAGCGGTTTATCAACAAGATAACTTCTTTATCGACAAGCTCAGAAGATTTCTTTTCCAGCGCTTCAACGACGTCATAGTGCTCTTGTCCGATAGTTATACTACGTAAAACCAACCCGTCTTTTCTTAAATTGAGGATTAAGTCATTGAGACTTTGCCATTGATATTCGGTCAAAAAAGAGAACAGAGCACTGTCCTTTCCCAAAACAACTTCACCATACAGATGCTGCTGATAGTACGAAAAATCGTCCAAACAAAATGTGCTGAAATACGTTGAAGCATCTTGCTGCTGCACGTCACAGCGATACCAGCTTCCCTTTGTTTCTATACGCTCTTTTAAATTGGAGTACGGCATTGAAGACAACGTGTCCTGCCACCAACTCGGCGTCGAAAATGCTGGAAACGTTACCGAAAAACAACATAAAGAAAACAGGACTCGAGGATAAAAGCGCATGAATTACTCTGGTTGATTAACATCGAACCCAGACATTACCGACTAGTAGAAATTGTTCAAGATAAAAATAGTGGCAGGTAGTGCGGAAAGTTGTAGAGCAGAAATTAAGAAGGCGCACATTTGCGTGCGCCTCTACCTCGTTACTCAATCGTGAGTGTGCGAATCGAAGATGTCTATTGATACATCCCGAACATAAAACGAGGACTTACCGTAGGGTTTGAATCCATCCAAATTGTGTGTAAAACCTCACATCCCTCCTTCTGAAGCAGTCATGTTGCTTTACACCTAAAGCATGGTTCATTTTGCTCAAAAAACAAGTTTTTTATCCCAAATTATGAGAGCAATAGCACAGTTTTGGTGAATGAATGATATCGCGACACTTCGAACACTCAATAGTGAAAAGCTAAATTGCATCTTTATTGATTAGGTCTAGACTCTGCGAAGCGTATACTTTCTCGCGTCCCTTCCACCAGCAACAGGAGAACTTGTTAATGACCAAACGAGAGAGAATTGTGAAATCTGTGTTAGCGCACGTACCGAAAGATGCGATTAACCAGTTTGTCTCTCGAGGGTCCACACCATTTTCTGTCCTGATTATGGCCGCAATCGTTGGCACACTAGCTGGTTTTGTCGGCACTTACTTCGAACTTGCGGTTCATTTTGTTTCTGAAACCCGTACCGAATGGCTGAGAAGCGAAATCGGTAGCGTACTTCCTCTTTGGCTTGCTGCGGTGCTGATCAGCGCGTTGCTTGCTTTTATTGGCTACTTTCTTGTTCACCGCTTTGCCCCAGAGGCGGCGGGCTCAGGTATCCCTGAAATTGAAGGCGCGATGGACAACATTCGCCCTGTGCGTTGGTGGCGAGTCCTGCCAGTAAAATTCTTCGGCGGCATGGGCGCACTTGGCTCCGGAATGGTGCTCGGTCGTGAAGGCCCAACGGTGCAAATGGGCGGTGCTGTCGGTCGAATGGTGACCGATATTTTCCGTGTGAAAGATGACGATACTCGTCATTCCCTACTCGCTTCAGGTGCCGCTGGTGGTTTGGCTGCCGCCTTTAATGCCCCACTCGCTGGCATTATGTTCGTTGTGGAGGAAATGCGACCTCAGTTTCGCTATTCTCTGATCTCAATTCGCGCGGTGATCATCTCTGCTATTATGGCCAATATTGTGTTTCGTGCCATCAACGGGCAAGACGCTGTCATCACAATGCCGCAATATCACTCTCCAGAGCTTCAGTCCCTTTGGTTATTTTTATTGCTTGGCGCATTGTTTGGCGTATTCGGAGTGATCTTCAATAAATTGATTACCGTGGCACAAGACAGTTTTGTCGCAATTCACAAAAACGATCGTAAACGCTATTTAATCGTGGGTTCACTACTTGGTGGCATTTTTGGTCTGCTTCTCTTATACGTGCCACAGCTAACTGGCGGTGGCATCGGCCTTATTCCTGATATTACCAATGGCAACTACTCGGTATCCGTTTTAGTTCTGCTTTTCTTTGGTCGCGTCATCACGACGTTGCTATGCTTTGGCTCTGGTGCGCCGGGCGGTATCTTTGCACCGATGCTTGCTCTGGGGACCTTGTTTGGCTATGCATTCGGAGCGAGTGCTGATGTGTTGCTTCCTACGCTTGATATCGAACCTGGCGTATTTGCTATTGCGGGCATGGGGGCCCTGTTTGCTGCAACGGTACGCGCACCGATCACGGGCATTTTGTTGGTGATTGAAATGACCAATAACTACTACTTAATTCTACCACTTATCATTACTTGTTTAGGTGCCGTGATTATTGCTCAGTTGTTTGGCGGACAACCGATTTACAGCCAGTTGCTACATCGTACAATCAAAAACGATAAGTTACGTCAGCAGG
The DNA here is from genome assembly GCF_020515785.1 of Vibrio sp. E14. Classification (NCBI taxonomy): domain Bacteria; kingdom Pseudomonadati; phylum Pseudomonadota; class Gammaproteobacteria; order Vibrionales; family Vibrionaceae; genus Vibrio; species Vibrio sp. E14. The sequence continues at coordinate 413,572 of NZ_JAHPJI010000001.1, read as the reverse complement.
ATCTTCCTGAAAACCAATCGACATAATTCTCGCTTTGTTATTATTTCGCTCCAAACTATCGAAGGGTTTGGAGCGATAAACTCTACATTTTTACATCTTTTCCAAAATATTCGATACCAAACTCACAAAAACACCATTCTCTGATATTTCCTCACCACCTTTCATGAGTAAGCACTCTCTAAACTTGCTAGTATTCGCTACTCAAATAGAGCATTTCATCCAAATCATCACGTTTCGTTTCATTCAGGCAAAAATCAAATGGAGTAGATTTGAACTGGAGAAGACTTGTGCAGTTTTATAGCGTTCCGCCGTCTCAAGCCGCGTTAGCGCTAGGTATGATAGGTTTAGGACAAGCTTGGGCACTCTATGTCCCTGAAATTGGTGAACCAATACGCCCATTTTTAGCGTCACTCGGCGCGCTTTTACTCGCCCCTGTGCTGATAAAATATGCCACGAATCCACGATTATTTATGGTCGACATTCGTCACCCATTGAGCGGTAGCTTAATGGCCCCCATGAGTATGGCGTTACTGATCCTTGCAGATTATCTTGCTTCTGTAGCGCCAATCATTGCTTATCCACTCTGGTTTATGGCACTTTTGCTGCATTTTACTATGATGGTACTGTTTTTTAGCTTTCAGCTAATGAACTTCAAAATGTCGAATATTGTACCTAGCTGGTTTCTCTATCCAGTGGGACTGATCAGCAGCTCATTAGCAGGCTCCCAATTGGGTCACAACCTATTCTCTGAAACCTTAGCGATGATGTGCATTGGCATTTATTTCTTTATGTTACCGCTGGTGCTCTATCGTTTGGTGTTTTTCGGATCTCTACCGAGACGAGCCAGGCCGACCCTCGCAATTATGGCCGCACCGGTAAACTTGTCATTGGCGGCATACTTGGTGAACTTTCCCCTGCCCGATCCGATACTGACTGGCGCATTAGCAGGGATTGCTATCACAATGACGTTATTGATCTACCTGTGTTACTTCCGCTTACTTCGATTGAAGTTTCAACCTTCTATCGCGGCGGTAACCTTTCCTTCCGTGATCAGTGCCATTGCGATGCACCGCTTAACCTCCTTTTTTGCCGAATCGCATCCACATTGGCACTGGCTACACGATTTTGGCTTTTTAGAGCTCAGCATTGCGACTGTGTTGGTGGTTTGGGTATCGGCAGGTTACGTCAAAATGTATTGGCCAGAAATCGTTAAGTCGCCCTCTAAACAAGCATAAAAAACGGCCTCATCTGAGGCCGCTGTTCATCTCATCAATAAGACATCAACCCACAAACTTCGCCATGAAGTTCCCAATGTTAGTCAAACTCGATGCCGCCATTACGATAACAATCGCTGCTCCAGTTAGCGTTAAGTACATTGGGTGTTGGTAGTCACCGACAATATCTTTGCGCTTTGTCGCAACCAATACAGTGCCCAAAACGATAGGAAGAATAATGCTGTTCACTAGGCCCGCTAGCATCAAAAGAAGAATTGGCATGTCCATGGTTACCGTGCCTAGCGAGGTTAGGATAATGAAACCAACACACCACGCTTTCTCGTTTCGCGCCACAACTGGGAAAAGCGTCTTAATTAATGATATAGCCATGTAAGAGTTGCCAACCACAGACGTGATGGAAGCTACAAACAGTACTAAGCCAAAGATGAAGTAACCAAGCTGGCCAGCACCTTGACGGAAAGCATCCGCCGCAGGGTTAGCCGTATCCAGCGTTGCGCCTGTCGCGATAACGCCAAACACCGCCAAAAACAGTAGGATTCGAATAACCACCGCGATAGAAATACCAGCCCACGCTGTTAAGGTGATGGAAGGCACGTTCTCTTTGCCTTTCAAGCCGATGTCTACTAGGCGTTGTGCACCCGTGTAGTAACCGCCAACTGCGCCGCCAACGATAGTCAACGTAGGCAGAAGCAAACTACCAACATCCATAGGCATCACCGCTGCACTTAGTGTCTCTCCCATCGGAGGTAAGCTCGTCATTGCAACGTATGCAATCAGAACAATCATGAACAAGCCAAGGTAGCGGGCCATTTGGTCCATTCGCTTGGAGGCGTTATGAACCACAAACAACAAACAGCCAACGACACCGGTAAACAGTGCGCCCCATGTTGTGTCCACGCCCGTTAGCACATTGATGCCTAACGCTGCGCCACTCACGTTGCCAAAGTTAAACGCCACTGCACCAAGCGCAAGGAGAATACCAACACCATAACCCATGCCGGGTGCCACTTTGTTCGCAATGTCTTGGATTCGCATGCCAGAAACGCCGACAATACGCCACAAGTTCATCACGATACCAAACGTGATAAAAATAGAAGCCAAAACTGGAAATGCCATGTCGACTTTGTAGATATTTGTGAAGACTGCGGTTTGAGTCAAAAAGCCGGGACCAACAGAGGTTGTCGCCATCAAAAAAGCGACACTAAGCATGGCTTTCTTTTGCCAACTGCTTTCTGTAACTGGAGCTGAAATAGAGGAGGTGCTGATAGTGCTTTGTGTAGTCATGCCGAGTCCCAAATTTGTTGTCTTTCTATTATTAGAAAATAGAAAGACAACTGACCGAGATCAGCTGAACTTAGAGAAATATCTCTTTTTAAAACAAACGATTACAAGTTGTAGCCGTTCATTGGGCGCATATATTAAGAGCAACGAATGTGACTGTCAATACACAATTGCATAATTACTATTTATTGCGACTCACTTGACGATGATTTGGATATAAAAGATATAAAAAAGGATGGCAACTCGCCATCCTCTCTCAATTTTATTTGTCGATTTGATTAACGCAGGCCATGCAGAAATTCAGCACGGGTCGCTGGGTTGCTCTTAAAAATACCACCTAACGCTGTAGTCGTGGTTTCACTGGTGGCATCCATCACACCGCGTGATTTCACACAGTAATGCGTCGCGTCGATAGTCACCGCTACATCGTCAGACTCAAGCAATGTTTGCAAAGCAACAAGGATTTGCTGGGTCATACGCTCTTGAACTTGAGGGCGTTGCGCAAAGAAACGAACAATACGGTTGATCTTAGACAGGCCAATGATCTTACCGCGAGGAATATAAGCAACAGCGGCTTTACCGTCGATTGTCACAAGGTGGTGCTCGCACGTACTGGTCACAGTAATGTCTTTCACGCGAACCATTTCGCTCACGTTCATCTTGTTTTCGATAACTGTGATCTTGGGGAAGTTGGAGTAATCCAAACCAGAGAAAATCTCGTCCACGTACATTTTTGCAATGCGGTGTGGCGTTTCCTCTAAGCTATCATCCGTAAGGTCGAGCTGAAGCAGACCAAGAATCTCACGCATGTGGTATTCAATCTTTTCCTTCTTCTCTTCACGGCTAACGGCATTAGGGCGCATTGGTGTTTCTAACCCGCGTTGCTCTAGCGCTTCTTTCACTAACTTTGCTGACTCGCTAAGACCTGACATTCCACTTCCTCTTTTGTAACTACCACTCTCGGTGTGAAATACAATTGCCGTGTTTCATCCCGTAGCGTTAAAGTCGCTCAGTCCGATGTTTATAACGCCAAGGCACATAACAAGAATACACTGAGCTATTTTCTCATGCTCCGTAGGAACTTTACCCCTTTCGGATGGGTGACAAGGATACTCGGATTTTTGAATAATTACACCCATATTTTATAGGTGGACATTCTTACTCGGTCCCCTTTTATGGTAGAGTTGCCACAAAACAAAAGAACATAGGATTATCTCAATGGGCTGCTGCGACGCACCTGGCTTGATGCCAATTGAAGAAGCGATGGATAAGATGCTATCGCGAATCAAACCTATCCAAACGACACTTTCTCTTCCTCTTGCTGACGCTCTGGGTTTTGTGCTGGCTGAAGACATTTTATCGCCAATTCAAGTGCCCCCTTTCGACAATTCAGCGATGGACGGTTATGCCATTCGTATTCAAGACCTAGAAGTGTCTACAGTGTTGCCTCTGGCAGGTAAATCCTTCGCTGGTCAGCCTTTTGAAGATGAATGGCCGGCAGGCACTTGTGTTCGAATCATGACTGGCGCGAAAATTCCGGAAGGCTGTGATGCCGTTATCATGCAAGAAAATACGGAAGTGACCGACGCTGGTATTCAGTTCAACCAAACGGATGTGAAGCCGCAAAATAACATCCGCCCTACGGGTGACGACATCAAGCAAGGCGATATCGTATTGGCAAAAGGCGCGCGCCTGACACCGCGCGATATTCCAATGATTGCCTCTCTTGGTGTCAGCCATGTCACCGTCGTGCGTAAGCCAAAGGTGGCATTTTTCTCCACAGGTGATGAACTTAAACCATTGGGTGAGCCACTCAAGGCGGGTCAAATCTACGACAGTAATCGTTACGGTATTAAGCCGCTAATCGAAAACTTTGGCTGTGAAGCGATTGATCTTGGCATTATCCCTGACTGCCCAGAAACACTAAAAGCAACATTCGAAAAAGCACAAACGCTCGCGGATGTAGTTGTAACGTCTGGCGGCGTCAGCGTTGGTGAAGCAGATTACACCAAAGACATTCTTGAAGAACTTGGCGAAATCGGTTTCTGGAAACTGGCAATCAAGCCGGGTAAACCTTTCGCATTTGGCAAGTTAAGTACTGCTTGGTTCTGTGGGCTACCAGGTAACCCTGTATCTGCGGTGCTAACCATGTACGTACTTGTTCAACCAATGTTGGCTAAATTGGCTGGCCACACTGAATGGAAAGCACCTGAGTCTATCCCTGCTACGACTAAAACCGCATTTAAGAAAGCGCCGGGACGTACAGACTACCAACGCGGTATCTATACTCTAGAGAACGGTAAATTTGTCGTTGAAACCACTGGCAACCAAAGTTCAGGAGCCTTTCGCTCAATGAGTTTGGCAAACTGCTTTGTTGTGTTGGAACGTGAGCGTGGCCGTGTGGAAGTTGGCGAAACGGTTCAAATCCAACTGTTTAACTCAACGTTATACTAGGAACATACCGTGGATATTCTTTCCGATCAGGAGATGCTGCGCTATAACCGCCAGATCATTCTTCGCCAGTTCGATTTCGAAGGGCAAGAAGCGCTCAAACAAAGCTCGGTGCTTATTTTGGGTGCTGGCGGTTTAGGTTGCGCTTCTAGCCAATACCTTGCCACGGCTGGTGTTGGCAATATTACGTTTATCGATGACGATATTGTTGAACTCTCCAATTTACAACGCCAAGTATTGCACCACGACGCCGATATTGGCCGTAAAAAGGTTGACTCCGCGGCGGATGCGTTGCGGGAACTTAATCCTCACATAAAGATAAACACCGTTGCTAAACGCCTTGACGACATTCAGCTTCAGGCTTTGATTGAACAACACACTGTGGTGGTCGATGCTTCAGATAACGTCGACACTCGCAATCAACTCAACCGACTCTGCTTTGCAACAAAAACACCGCTTATTTCTGGTGCAGCCATTCGTATGGAAGGCCAAGTGAGTGTGTTTACGTACGACGACCCAACTCAACCGTGCTATCAGTGTTTGAGCGCGCTATTCGGCAGCAGTGCATTAAGTTGCGTTGAAGCTGGCGTCATGGCGCCTGTTGTAGGTATTGTTGGCGCTGTACAAGCGATGGAAACCATCAAGGTGATTGCAAATTACGGCCAACCCAAAAAAGGGAAGATCCTCATTCTCGATGCGTTTAGCATGTCCTGGCGGGAAATGAATTTGATGAAAATGCCGACCTGCCCTGTTTGTGGCTAAGTAACGCTGTCAGCTTATCAATGAAGATTCTCAAAAAGCTCAACGTAACGTTGAGCTTTTTCTTATTCTGAGATTCATATTTCGAACCAAATAACTTACCGATATAAAAATCATTATAAACAGTAAGTTAAAAACTGGCACACTCCTTTCATTGCATATCATACAAACCAATGAGAGGGCGAATCATGAAAAGGACATCACTATTACTTGGATCTCTGTTCGCAAGCGCATACGTAAGCGCAGCGCCATTCGACACTTGTCCGAGCAAAGCATATTTATTCCAATCGACCCCAGTGCAAGTTTACGGCGTTAATCTGGTTACCGGATCAACCAAGTTACTGACCGACGATGTGGGCTTAGCATCTGGTATTAACGGCGTCGGTTTCAACTTCACTGATCGATACATCTATGGTTACGATACAACCAACTTGAAAATCGTACGTTTAGGCCAGGACTTTCAAGCAGAAACTCTCAACGTACAAGGGCTTCCTAGCCATACGTTTTTTGTCGGCGACGTGTACAACCACGTCTACTACTTGTATCGCAAAGGTAAAGGGCTGTTTTCCATTGATCTGTCGCCGTTAGATACGGACCCAAATGCTACCTTAACCCTGAATAAAATCACATCAAATGCAAGTGTGAGTTTAACCGACTTTGCGTTCCACCCTGGCGACGGTGCGCTCTATGGTATCGATAATGGGTCTGGCGTATTGTATAAATTCGATACAAAAACAGGCCAAGCAACCGCGATCGGCAATACAGGGGAAACGGGTACCTTTGGTGCAGGCTACTTTGATGTAAACGGAAACTACTACGTATCGCGTAACCAGGACGGCAAAATTTATCGCGTCGACTTATCAGAAAATAACGCCGCCAATATCGCTGCGGGCATTGTTCCTGCTGTAGAGTTTGTGTCTAACGGTCCAAGTTCCAGCCAAAATGACGGTGCCCGATGCGCGAACGCTCCTGTTATTGACGAAGACGAGCCAATTGACTTTGGTGACGCACCTGACACTTACGCTACCTTGCTCTCTTCTAACGGACCACGCCACGCTGTTGATGGTATAACTTGGCTTGGCACCATTGCGCCAGATGGTGATGCCGATGGACAAGTGGCTCCGTCTGGAGATAACAAAGTTGGTACAGCAGATGAAGATGGCGTCGGCTTTGTTACCGCACTCGACCCAGGGTTAAGTTCACTAGTGAACGTAACTGCATCGACATCCGGCTACTTGTCAGCTTGGTTTGACTGGAACCGAGATGGTGACTTTGCTGACGAAGGTGAGCAAGTATTCACTGATGAGTTACTCTCTGCAGGCAGCAATACGCTTCCATTTGTCGTCTCTGAACTGGCAACCGCAGGTCCTAGCTGGAGCCGATTCCGCTTTAGCCAACAAACTGGTCTGAACTTCGATGGCGGATCAACATCAGGTGAAGTAGAAGATTACCCAATCACAATCACTGAAAACGGCGTATCCGTACAGCACTTCCCAAGTGCCGATTCCTACGCAACGGTCGCGTATGAAGACAACTGGCCTTACACCGCTGACTACGACATGAATGACGTTGTAATTAAGTTCCGTATGACTGAAACACGTATGGACGGCACGGTGGAAAATATCCAAATTAGCGGAGATCTGGCCGCCTATGGGGCTGGCTATAAAAATGGCTTTGCTATTCGTCTACCTGGCGTTTCGAAAGCAAGCATTGAAAACGGCTTAACAAAGCTAACGTTTAATGGCAAAGAACAACCGACCAACGGTCTAGAAGCGATATCAGAAGAAGCCATCTTCATTATCAGTGACGACCTCAGTCAGTATGCGCAAAGTCAATGTGCGTATTTTCGAACCCAAACGGGTTGTAATGATAACGTCGCGTTGTCTTTCACACTGACCATCTACTTTAAGGAAGGAGCCGACCGCTCAGCGCTACAGGCCATGCCTTATGACCCATTTATCTTTGCCACCCCCAATACATATCACGGCGATGGCATCACCTTTCAACCAGGTAGAAAATGGGAAGTACATTTGCCAGACCAAGCACCAACTGAGCAGTTTGATGACGCAAACCTATATGGCGTGGGCGTAGACGCAAGTGACCCGGCTCGAGGCGTGTACTTCAAAACAGCGAACAACCTCCCTTGGGCATTGCTTATCGTCGAAGAGTGGAATTGGCCGCTAGAGAAAGTTGACTTAGTTGACGCTTACCCAGAGTTTGCCACCTACGCCGAGTCTGGTGGGCGAGAAGGAGCAAACTGGCATACCCAACCTAAAGCAAACAAACGTTACATTCCATAGGAGAAACATCATGAAAAACTTAATCACAATCATCATGGGATTAGCGTTAACAGCCTGCGGCGGTGGCGGCGGTGGAGACAAAAGCAACGATAGCGCTACTCCACCTCCAGCTCAAACTACCGTTATTGTTGAAGAGCCAAGCATGCAAAATTTAGACGTACCAGATGGGTTCGATTATGACCCAAGGTTAGAAAGCTCACTTGCGGTAGATATTAGTGGTTACTCTTTACAGCGCGCACATCTGAGCATTTATAAGGAGTACCGTGAAGATGCGTCTGGAACCTACCAAGCGAAATATTCGAGCAATATTGCTTCTGCTGCGCTGACGAGTGGGAAAGCTAAATTAGACTTCTCCACCTCGGACAGCCAAGATAACCTGTTAGTCGAAATTTGGTTCTACGATGGCTCAGAACCTCTTCAAAAAGTCGTCTCAACCGGAAATACGACATGGCGCATGTAAGATGCTCTATTGGTGAGCATTGATACTCGGGACTGGCGCAAGCCACAGGTTTTAAGACAAAATCGCATCGTTCTTTGAACATGCGATTTTTTTGTTGTAAAACAAAATGATTACTTGAAACAATAGCAATGGAGCGCAAATTGGATAATCCCAAAACCTATATGTTGGTCTTCAGCGGTTTCATTGCCCTACTTGTGCTCTTGTTGCTCATTAAGCAAACGGATGAAAACACGGTTTCAGCCACCGTCATTAGCAATACTTTAACTCAGTCCCTTGATGGTCAACGTCGGTACCTCACTATCAATTCACCTGAGATAGAGCAACAACGAGTGACGGTTCCAGTGTCCGCATCTTGTCCAGTGGGCTCTATTGCGTTGTTCCACCAAGCATCCCGCTCAAGTTTTGACTCATCCCTTTCATTCATTCGCTGTGAGTAAAAATACTGTGCGGACTTCCCAAATCAGAAGGATTTAACCATGCAAGCATTGATCGATGCCAAAGAACTTCATGCTTTATTAGACCAACCAAATGTAAAACTTCTAGACGCGAGTATTCGTTTTCAAATTCCTTCCGAAGGGAAAAAGGTCACCAATAAGTGGATTCCAGGCTCATTGCGTTTCGACTACGACAATGACTTTTGTCTGCCAGATACCAATCTCCCTCATATGATGCCAACAGAAGAAGGGTTTAATCACAGCGCTCAGAAACTTGGCCTGAACAACGAAGACCTTATTATTGTTTATGACAACTCTGGAACACTCGCCTCTCCGCGCGCATGGTGGATGTTTAAGGCAATGGGACATGATAATGTCAAAGTGCTTAATGGTGGCCTACCGGCTTGGATTGAGGCTGGACTGCCTGTCACGGATGCCTTGTCAGAAGCTAAGCAGCCTGGAAACTTTACCGGGAAATTAAATAAACATGCTTTTTTGGACGCAAATGCAATATTAGAGTACTCAAACAATTGCAGTGCAAACATTGTTGACGCTCGCTCACGTGCACGTTTTTTAGGCGAGGTACCAGAGCCAAGAGAAGGACTGCGTTCTGGTCATATTCCTAATTCTGTTTGCCTCCCTTTCCAAACATTATTGAGTAATGGCTTTATAAAGGCAGACTCGGAATTGAAACAAGCATTTAGTGCACTAACGTTATATAATGATAAATCAATCATTTTCAGTTGTGGCTCAGGTGTAACGGCCTGTATTTTGCTGCTAGCAGCATACCAGTTAGGTTGGCGTGATTTATCGGTCTATGACGGGTCATGGACAGAATGGGGCGCAGACTACTCATTACCCATTACTCGCTAATCTAGGAGCTATCGAAGCGGCATGGTCAGGTTAAAGAAGAACATTTGGACACTATACATGGCGCTACTTACGATAAGCGCCGTGCTGTTCGTGTTGTTTGGCCGCTACCATTATGAGTCAACCCTGAATAAGTACAAAGATAAGCAGCTCCTACAATTGGAGCTGTTTGCCTCTTCTGTCGAATCACTTCTGAAAGGACAAGAATCGTTACTTGAAGTCATTGGTCATCAGTTGGTCGAGAGAAATGACTTTACTCGTACAGCAGCAGTTCAAACTCGCCCGATGCTGGACAAACTGCTCAGTATCCATCCGGCGATTATTGGATTCGGCCTAACCAACCCCGATGGAGACTACATCGCCGTAAGCTCCAATTTGATCTTGGCAAAGCTGCATAATCTAAAACAAGATCCACTGACTCGTGATACCTTTTTGGCAGCGCTCAACTCCGACCGAATGATTATAGGTCGAACGTATTTTATGCCAGCTCAAGATTCACTTGTGATTCCGATCCGAAAAGCAATTCCAAATAAAGATGGTGTTGTACAAGCAGTGATGACGGCTGGCTTTAATATGAATTCATCTTCGGTTTTTCGTAACGACATCCATGCCAATGAGCACAACCGGGTCACATTGATCCGCAGTGATGGCTACCTTACTTTTAGCTCGTCAGAAGATACAACCCTAGAAGATTACCTAAAACCTGCCAATGATTTAGATATAAAAGCCGTTATGGCTCAAATCACAAAAGATTCAGGCTGGGATATGGCGCAACTAAAAGAGCTCACACGAGCGCTAAATATTGTTGTCGACAATTCTCGCCTGAGTGAGTTAATCACATTGAGATACCTTCCTGATTATCATCTTTGGGCCTCTTCCTCGACAGATTTGAATTTTATTAAGCGCGGATTTTACGAACAGTTTGCACTGTACTCGATTGTTTTTCTTATCGTCCAAGGTGCTTTTTACGCTTTATTCCGCTCCATTGCGAACAATGAACACAAAACAAAACTGCGTTTGCTCTATCAAGCGAACCACGATCATCTCACTGGATTACCAAACCGAGAGTACCTACGCGCAAACATTCGACACTGGCTCTCTGGGAAAGGGAATCCTTTTTCTTTGATGTTTATCGATATTGATAATTTCAAATCAGTCAACGACACACATGGTCATGACTTTGGCGACGAAGTTCTAAAACAAATATCTATCCGCTTAAACACCTTTGTTAACGATGGCCGATTAATCATCCGTGAAGCCAGTGACGAGTTTATTTTTCTAACAAATCGAATTGATGAAGTAAGCGTTAAAAGACTAGCGAGCGACTTAATAACGGCGCTATCAGAACCCTACGAAGTCAATGACAGTCAGTTCCTGCTCAGTTGCAGTATTGGTATTGCCTGCTATCCACACCATGGTGAAACATTAGATGAACTGCTCCTTTCAGCCGATATTGCGATGTATCAAGCGAAAAAACAACGCAACGTATACAGCCTGTTCAATCAGCAGATGCAAGCTACACACCTGCGTAAAATGAAAATTGAGCAACGCTTGAGGCTCGCGATAGATAAGCAAGCGCTTCATATGGTTTATCAACCTCAGTTAAACCTAGAAGGCGATATTTATGGTGTCGAAGCGCTTATTCGTTGGAGTGATGATGAGCTCGGCTTAGTCCCACCAAGTGAATTTATTCCCGTCGCAGAAAGCACTGGGTTGATGGTTCGTATTGGTGAACAAATCATTGAAAATAGCCTGACAGATATGGCTAAACTGACTGGTAATATTGATACATCTATCCAGATGTCTATTAACATCTCGGTCAAACAGTTTGTTCACGCCAAATTCATTACTAATCTTATGAATGCTATTGAGAAACGAGGCATCGAATGTTCAAAGATTACCCTAGAGATCACCGAAAACCTGTTTATTGAAGATCTTGAAAAGTTCGCACCAATTTGCGAGCGCTTGCATGCTCTTGGCTTTAAAATCTCGCTCGATGATTTCGGGACTGGCTACTCTTCATTAAGCATGTTGCGTACGCTACCTATTGACGAAGTGAAGATTGACAAGAGCTTTATCGATCACATTGAGCATGACAAAAAAGCGCTGAATATGGTTAAGAATATCATTTCTATCGGCAAAAACTTTGAAATGAAAGTACTAGCTGAAGGAGTAGAGACGCTGCAACAACTGAATGAGTTAAAAGCTTGCGGTTGTGATTTGATTCAGGGCTACTTCTACTCTAAACCTTTATCGCTTGAAGACTTGATCGCTTTTACGAAGCAGAACCAAAGCAAAGAAACCGTAGTTGAATAACTACGATCGCTTTGCTTAGAAGGTTTTATTTATTCATTTCTTGGTACATCACCTCCACCAACTCGCCTTTCGGGTCGCCTGATAATTCCCAGGTAAAAATGCCACCTAAGTTCGCCTGTTTAGCCCAATTTGCTTTGGCTTTGATCGAGCGTTGATCTTCGTAAGAGATAAAGACTTTCTTTACAGGATGCCACAAGTAAGGCGCTTGAGATTGCTCATCATACTTGTACTCGTAGCCCTGCTCCGCTCCATAGTTCTTCACCAAATCCCAAAACATGAAATAGCCGTTCTCACCCGTACCAAACTGCGCTCCTTGCTCGGATACAAGATCTTGCGTTGGTAAGCCACCCGAGAAGTCTTTGGTGCCTTGCCAGCCACGCCCGTAAAACGCAGCGCCAATCACCAGTTTCTCACTTGGAATACCGAGCTCGATCATCTGGTTGATGAACACGTCTGCGCCCATGCCCCACCAGCTTCGCTCAGTCGCATGCAAGTTGGTAGTATGCCCGGTTTGCTGCCCCCAACCACCAAGGAAGTCATACGTCATTGCAAACATGTTAGTTAGGTACGGCTCCGCGGCTTTCCAATCGATACCTGCTGCTTTTGGACCAACGCCTACAGCAGTAGAGAGCTCGTATTCACGTTTGGTTTGATTTGTGAGTTCATCTAACTCTGCACGCATGGTTTTCACTAAATAGGTAAAGGCCTCACGCTCAGATGCTTTTTGCTCATCAGAAAGCTTGGTGTCAGGGTTCCAAGGTGACGTTGTTAAACCGCCACCACCTGGGTATTCCCAATCCAGATCAACACCATCAAAGAAATCATATTGAGCAATCAACTTAACGGCACTTTTTGAGAATTGATCCATCGCTTGTTTGCTTTTCGCCATAGCATGGAACGGTTCGGACATTGTCCAACCACCAAAAGAAGGGAGAATGTTAAGATCAGGATGTTGTTTCTTCATTTCAGCAAGTTGAGCGAAGTGGCCTTTGTATGGCACGTTAACGGAGACATCGCCAAAGTCCTTTTCTAATGCTGCTTCGGTATCGACAATGATCGCCGTATACGGATCTTTTCCTTCACATTGTTCGGCAACCAGTTTTTGTACCGTTTCAGAAGCACCGGTATGAGGGCCGCACATACTAAGAAACGCGTAAATCACGTGCGTCAGTTTATCGGCGGGAATATCGTTCACCGTGTATGGGTTTTCTGCATTAGCGTACTGCCAATCCGCAAAGTAACCTGCTACGACTTTTTGCTCGGCGTGCACCGCACCAGTCAGCCCCATAATCAGTGCAGCAAGAAGTGTCTTTTTCATTGTGTTCTCCAGAGTAGATGTACAAATTTAAAGCTACTCCTAGAGAATATTTTTAACTTGAAAACGAAATCAGGCTGCGAGTCATTTATAACTCCTCGCAGCCTGATTACATAAGTTGCATATTATTTGTGCTAACTCTCAGATGCCGCGTTGCCGTGCATTTGCTCATCTAAGTTGAGTACCGTTAATGCGTTGCTGACGCTCGTGGCGATCACGTCTATCGCTCCGGTTCTTAATGCTCCAAGTAAGGCGAGCGGCTTGCTGTTCTCCGCTGCAATCGCGATGACTTCCGATATTGGGCGAAACTCTTCAATACCAAGGCCAATCACTCGGTCACTCATTACGGTGTTGGCAACATTACCGTGAATATCAAAGAAATCATAACCTGCAAAGTCCCCGACCACGCCTTGTTGAAGTCTCGACTGAACCACTTCATCAGGCGTAAACCAACCTAAGTCCACCATGTAACTGTTTTCGCTCATGTCACCAATACCGACCAAAGCGACATCGGCTTTACGTGCCAAATCGAGCGTTTGTTTCACGGTTGCATTTTGCATGAAGGCCAACTTCTGTTCTCTATTTTCTGCGTAAGCCGGCGCGTAAAGCGTTTCGGACGTTCCGCCGTACTTTTTAGCTAACTGACGACAAATGTGGTCGGCGTTATACATACCACCACGTGGGTGAATACCGCCGATACCACACACAAATTTACAGTCGCGCGGGGTGATCACCCCAATGTGATGAGCAACAGAAGATACGTTACGCCCCTGTCCAACGGTCACCACCATGCCGTTTTTAAGCGTGCTGGTGAGATAATTGGACACCAATCCCGACACCTGTAGTCGTTGTGCTTCTTCATTCGGCTGATCAAGAGCAACAAGCGCGCGCTTGACGCCGAATCGCTCGATCAAACGTTGTTCAATCTTGGCGCTAAACACCGGGTGGTATTTAACGGTGATTTCAACGATGCCTTCATCACGCGCCTGCTTGAGCATTCGCCCGACCTTTGCGCGTGATATGGCAAATTTTCTCGATATCTCTTCCTGAGTCGCACCGTCTTGATAATACGCGACGGAAATCTCTGTCAACAAATCCGTGTTTTCAATGGAAATATCTTGATTAGAACTGCTCATGGTTTCTCTCGCCCTTTAAGAGGATCGATATTGTATGCAATAAGTGAGCATATGCTCATTGACTTAGCATATGTTCTTTATCAATTTAAACGCTACATTTGCTCATCGCAATAACATTTTCTCACTACAATTTTTTACCCTCACTTACAACGCTCAACCTTTGAACAATAAGGGCAAACGTTTATTTGGGTTAACCACTAAACACACAGTAAAAAAACGTTGATGAAGTTCACTATAAGTCGATTTCACCGATTGACTTTCAGCATAGATAGGATAAATATGGACACATCATTTACTCAGCTATCGATCAAATGTTCATTGCATTTGTTCGGTAACGAAATTTTCCGTAGTTGGCTGAGCAGATGTCTCATTAAATGCGATGAGACGATTAGCTAACTCGCTTGCAAATGCACAAGCTGTGATAACAAAAATCACGCTTAAGCCCATTTAAATAGGATGATCGATTATGAGCAACAAGTTAGAGCAACTTCGTAAACTAACGACTGTAGTAGCAGACACTGGCGAAATTGATGCAATCAAAAAGTATCAACCAGAAGACGCAACAACTAACCCTTCTCTTATCCTGAAAGCCGCTCAAATCTCAGAGTACGCACCTCTAATCGATGCTTCAATCGAATATGCTAAAGCACAGAGCAACGACAAAGCTCAACAAGTTCAAGACACTTGTGACATGCTTGCAGTAAACATCGGTAAAGAAATCCTAAAAACTATTCCAGGTCGTATCTCTACAGAAGTTGACGCACGCCTATCTTACGATATGGAAGGCAGCGTAGCGAAAGCACGTCAACTAGTAAAAATGTACAACGATGCAGGCATCACGAACGACCGCATCCTTATCAAACTAGCGTCTACTTGGGAAGGTATCCGCGCAGCAGAAATCCTAGAGAAAGAAGGCATCAACTGTAACCTAACGCTTCTATTCTCATTCGCTCAAGCGCGTGCTTGTGCAGAAGCTGGCGTATTCCTAATCTCTCCATTCGTTGGCCGTATTATGGACTGGTACAAAGCGAAAGAAGGCCGTGACTTCGAAGCTTCAGAAGATCCAGGCGTACTGTCTGTAACTAAGATCTACAACTACTACAAAGAGTACGGCTACAAAACGGTAGTAATGGGCGCAAGCTTCCGTAACATCGGTGAGATCCTAGAACTGGCTGGCTGTGACCGTCTAACTATCGCTCCTGCTCTACTTGCTGAGCTAGAAGCGGCAGAAGGCAAAGTGGTTGAGAAGTTGGTTGACTCTAAAGGCGCAGCTGAGCGTCCTGCACCAATGACTCATTCTGAGTTCCTATGGGAACACAACCAAGACCCAATGGCGGTTGAGAAACTGGCTGAAGGCATCCGCAACTTCGCCGTTGACCAAGGTAAACTAGAAGCGATGATCGAAGCTAAGCTTTAATTGCTTACCAAAAGCGAGTAGCCCGTCTACTCGCTTTTACCATCAGCGCTTATTCAAGATTTTCTATTTGAACTTGTTTCGACGAGTTCCCTCTATTCAAACCCTTATCGAGAAGTAATCACTATGGATCGTAAATATCTAGCAAATGCAATTCGTGCGCTAAGCATGGATGGTGTTCAACAAGCTAACTCTGGTCACCCAGGTGCACCTATGGGCATGGCTGATATCGCTGAAGTTCTTTGGCGCTCTCACCTAAACCACAACCCATCAAACCCTGAGTGGGCAGACCGCGACCGTTTCGTACTGTCTAACGGCCACGGCTCAATGCTAATTTACTCTCTACTGCACTTGAGCGGTTACGAGCTATCTATCGATGATCTGAAAAACTTCCGTCAGCTTCACTCTAAGACTCCAGGTCACCCAGAGTACGGCTACGCGCCTGGTATCGAGACCACAACGGGTCCTCTAGGTCAAGGCATCACTAATGCGGTTGGTATGGCTCTAGCTGAGAAAGCACTAGCAGCACAGTTCAACAAAGAAGGCCACGACATCGTTGACCACTTCACTTACGTGTTCATGGGCGACGGCTGTCTGATGGAAGGTATCTCGCACGAGGCATGCTCTCTAGCTGGTACACTAGGTCTAGGCAAACTGATCGCATTCTGGGATGACAACGGCATCTCTATCGACGGTCACGTTGAAGGTTGGTTCTCTGACGACACGCCTAAGCGTTTTGAAGCGTACGGCTGGCATGTAATCCCAGCAGTAGACGGTCACGATTCTGAAGCGATCAACGCAGCAATCGAAGCGGCGAAAGCGGATCCTCGCCCTACACTTATCTGTACTAAGACAATCATCGGTTTTGGTTCACCAAACAAGTCTGGTTCACACGATTGTCACGGTGCACCACTAGGTGCAGAAGAAATCGCAGCAACACGCAAAGAACTAGGTTGGGAGCACGGTCCTTTTGAAATTCCGCAAGAAGTCTACGCAGAATGGTCAGCGAAAGAAACAGGCGCAGCTAAGGAAGCAGCGTGGAACGAGAAATTTGCAGCTTATGAAGCAGCGTACCCTGAGCTGGCAGCTGAATTTAAACGCCGCGTAAACGGTGAGCTTCCTGCACAGTGGGAAGAGAAAGCAAGCCAAATCATTGCTGATCTTCAAGCAAACCCAGCAAACATTGCGTCACGTAAAGCGTCTCAAAATGCTCTAGAAGCATTTGGTGCTCTACTACCTGAGTTCATGGGCGGTTCTGCTGATCTAGCGCCTTCTAACCTAACCATGTGGTCTGGTTCTAAGTCTCTAGAAGCAAGCGACTTCTCTGGTAACTACATCCACTACGGTGTACGTGAATTCGGTATGACGGCGATCATGAACGGTATTGCGCTACACGGTGGTTTCGTTCCTTACGGCGCGACATTCCTAATGTTCATGGAATACGCTCGTAACGCAATGCGTATGGCGGCTCTGATGAAGATTCAGAACATCCAAGTGTACACGCATGACTCTATCGGTCTTGGCGAAGATGGCCCAACTCACCAACCGGTTGAGCAAATGGCATCGCTACGTCTAACGCCAAACATGAGCACATGGCGTCCATGTGACCAAGTTGAATCAGCAGTGGCTTGGAAACTAGCGATTGAACGTAAAGATGCACCAACTGCGCTTATCTTCTCTCGTCAAAACCTAGCGCAACAAGAGCGTGATGCTGAGCAATTAGCAAACATCGCGAAAGGTGGTTACATCCTGAAAGATTGCGAAGGCAAGCCAGAGCTAATCCTTATCGCAACAGGTTCTGAAGTTGAACTAGCAGTAGAAGCAGCAGCACAGCTAACTGCTGAAGGTAAGAAAGTACGCGTTGTTTCAATGCCATCAACAGATGCATTTGACAAGCAAGACGCCGCTTACCGTGAAGCCGTTCTACCATCAGACGTAACAGCTCGTATCGCTATCGAAGCAGGTATTGCTGACTTCTGGTACAAGTACGTAGGCTTCGACGGTCGCATCATCGGTATGACTTCATTCGGTGAATCTGCACCTGCTGGTGAACTGTTCAAAATGTTCGGTTTCACTACGGAAAACGTAGTAAATACAGCAAAAGAACTACTAGCGTAATTGCAGTAAAAAGATAATCAGTTTTCTCTATTGCGAATGTGAAAACTGAAAAGCCCCGCCAGCAATGGCGGGGCTTTCTTTTATCTGGCCCCTATTTGTATAAACACAGCCAGAAAGTGAACACAACGACTTTCGTTACGGCTATTTGTCTTCAAATCGAAGCGCGAGCTGATAGAAATCTTGTACTTGCTCTTTCAACTGACGGCTGTTTTGCTCTACGGAGTGCGTTGCTGCCAAGTTTTGCTCTGCCGTAGAAGCAATAGAGTGAATATGCTGATTTACATCGCTGGATAGCTTCAGCTGGTTATTCGCCGCTTCCGCCACATCGACCATCAACCCACTCATGCTTTGCATCATCTGTTCAACCTCAGACAAACGAAGCGCGCTTTGTTCGGCAACCTGAGAACATGTATCCGTTTGCTCTTTGTTTGCCAGAATGTCTTTTTGCCAACTTTGTATCGTCGCCAACATAGCAGAGATAGACGCTTGGATTTGTTCAGTTGCATTGGATGTGCGACCAGAGAGCGCGCGCACCTCATCGGCAACAACAGCAAAACCACGACCTTGCTCACCCGCCCTCGCCGCTTCAATTGCCGCGTTAAGTGCCAGTAAATTGGTTTGTTCTGCGATCCCGCCAATCTCTTCCATCAAATGATTCACTTTCTGCGCCTGATCACTCAGCTGATACGTCGTTTCCGTCGCTTTTTCAGCTTGAAGGCTTAATTGCGCTAGATTGGTGTGCGTTTGATCGATGGTCTCCTTCGCCATCAAGCATGACTTCAATGTATCATCAATTAGCATATGGGCATCATTGGTGCTAGAAGAGACTGAATTCGCCGAAGACTCCACCTCTTGAGTCGCGTCACGTACGCGATGAATATCGGTGTTTTGCTGATTTAATGCAGCCGAAACTTCTGCTGTGGTTTGGCTCAATTCTTCAGCACAATGCTGCAACGGCAGTGCGGAGTCTGTCATTCTTCCCAACACGGTTCGAATTCTTGCGGACAGCATTTTGATATGGAAATCGGCAATCGAAAATGCCGTATTACCGGAATAGATCAAACGACTCACGCTGTCGTATTGCTTTTGTAACTTTTTCAGTTGTTGAGGCGTATCAATTAATTCTTGGCGGAATAACAACGCTAGAACACTTGCAGGTAGTGCACTTGAAAGCCAAGCTAATGGACCTTCAATAGACAATGCATATGCGGCTGCAGGTGCGGTCAATGCGCCTAGTAGAATCGCATAGCGAATGGTTTCATTGAGTTTCAACGACCAAGTACGACCTGATTTCTCGGCGGCGCGCATACTCTTGTAGGCTTTCGTGGCTATATCAACCCACTCTCGCTTTGGCTTCACGCGCACAGATTGATAACCAACAACGTGGTTATTTTCATAAATAGGGGTGACATAGGCATCAACCCAATAGTAACCGCCCGACTTAGTGGCATTCTTAACCATGCCGCGCCAGGCTTTGCCTTGCTTAAGACGAGCCCACATATCGCCGAAAGCGGCTTTAGGCATGTCATTGTGGCGAACGATATTGTGGTTCTGACCGACGAGTTCTTCGTGAGTGTACTCAGCAACACGGCAAAAGGCTTCGTTACAATACGTAATAACACCTTGTAGGTTCGTTGTTGAGACGAGTTCCTCAGACTCCCTCACGAGAGTTTCTTGAGCTTTATGAGAAATATTGGCTGACATAGACGAAACTTCTGTAGTTTTTATTGATTTTCGGCAAGATATATACAGGATTTTTATTTTTATTACAAAAAGTTAGACAAAAAGTCTTATCAATTCGACATTTTTAGTGTGGGAATTCACATTATCAATAAAAACATAAAGAAGAAGTTGTGGAGTTGAGCTAATAAACAAAACCCGACACGTTATGCCGGGCCATGTATAGAAGATTTAATCAAGCAGTTTGGGATTCCGTTTCTTTGTTCGTTTTCAAAGCAAACATCACGATGACGAGTAGCACAAAAGGAAGAACGTACAAATTAAGGTTTTGCCAACCTACGGTGGATTCAAGCCAGCCAGATAGTAATGCAGTGATAGTGACACAACTGAACACGAAGAATTCATTAAATGCTTGAGCCTTGCTCCTGTTTTTCGCTTCATAGCTTTGACTAAATAACCCAGTTGCCGCGATAAACATAAAGTTCCAACCAACGCCTAACAGAACTAAAGCAAGACTAAAGTGCCAAATGGACACTCCGTGTATGTTAATTCCAATGCAAGCAACAAATAGCAATCCACCGGCTAAAATCATATTCTTCGCGCCAAGCCGCTCTATCAAGCGTCCCGTGACAAACGCCGGTGCAAACATGCCCAGCACATGCCATTCGATCACTCCTGCCGCTTTGTCAAAATCAAAGCCACAACCAATCATCGCCAGAGGCGTTGCTGTCATTAAAATGTTCATTACCGCATACGCAACCATTGCGGCGATAACCGCTAGCATGAAATTAGGTCGACGGATAATGTGCCCCACTTTATCCGCTTTAGTATGTAGAACTTGTGTGTGTGCTGGTGGAAAACGAATCGTTTGCAGCACGATCAACGCAGTTATATAAAGTCCAATAAGCACGGCAAAAGCACTAATGTACAAACCATCATCTGACCATTGCTGCGAATACACTGCCAAATTAGGGCCAAGTATCGCCGCTAGTACCCCTCCCGCCATAGATATCGAAATCGCCCTGTGTCTTGCCGACTCTTCACACACTTCAATAGCAGCAAATCTGTATAGCGTTCCGAAGCCAATACCAACACCAAGCAAAAAGGTAGAAACACAGAATAGATAGAAGTTCTGTTGACTTAACGCATACGTCGCTAGGCTGGCACCCAAAATGCCAATAACATTACCGAGACTAAACCCAAGGCGACGTCCTAACTTGCCCATAATCAGTGATGCTGGGATCGTCGCAGCCATCAGTCCTAAAAATTGCAGCGCAACGGGCAACGTAATAAAACTTGATGACGGCGCAAGTGTTTTGCCAATAAGGGCAATAACAGATATGAGTAAAATATTCCCTGTCATTAATAGGGCTTGGCAAAGGGATAATAGCCATACATTACGATTCAATTCCAAATTCCTTTTGGTTACAGCGCATACAGATAACATATAGGAAAGCAGAAACAATAGAAAGAGATGCGAGTAATTCTCAATAAAAAGAGCCAGAGGCACAATGCCTCTGGCTCTTTAAAAAAGTTCTTTCTGTTGAGCTTATTTGTTACGGCGCGCTTTTACTGCATCAGAAAGCTGACGAAGTACGGTTTCCGTATCTTCCCAACCGATACATGCATCGGTAATCGACTGACCATAAGTGGCCGCTTTGCCATCCACTAAGTCTTGGCGACCTTCAACTAAATGAGACTCAATCATCACACCAAAAATTGCTTCTTCGCCACCAGCTATTTGCTCTGATACGTCATCAGACACCAACATTTGACGTTTGAACTGCTTCGAGCTGTTAGCGTGGCTAAAATCAATCATCACTTTTTTCGGTAGCCCTGCGCCATCTAACTCATCTTTAATTTGAGCCACATGCGCTGCACTGTAGTTTGGCTCTTTACCGCCACGGAGAATGATATGGCAATCAGGATTGCCAGCGGTTTCTACGATCGCAGAATGACCGTATTTTGTTACTGATAGGAAGTGATGAGAAGCACTTGCAGAACGAATCGCGTCGCTCGCGATCTTAATGTTCCCGTCTGTACCATTTTTAAACCCAACAGGGCAGGAAAGACCAGAAGCAAGCTCACGGTGAACCTGAGATTCTGTCGTACGAGCACCGATAGCACCCCAACTGATCAGATCCGCCACGTACTGGGGCGTGATCATATCTAAGAACTCACTCGCGGTCGGCAAGCCCATATCGGTAAGATCAAGAAGAAGCTTACGTCCAATACGCAGACCATCATTCAGCTTGTAGGTATCATTTAGGTAAGGGTCGTTGATCAGACCTTTCCATCCTACCGTTGTACGCGGTTTCTCAAAATAAACTCGCATCACAACTTCTAGTTGTTCACCAAGTTCATCACGTAATACTTTTAGCTTTTTACCATATTCAACCGCAGCAGCAGGATCGTGAATGGAACACGGGCCAACAATTACAAGCAATCGGTCATCTTTTCCTTCAAGAATATTGTGAATGGCATTACGGCAATCAAAAGTGGTCGAAGAAGCGGTTTCAGTCGCTGGGAACTTCTCTAATACTGCTACAGGTGGCAATAACTCTTTTACTCTATTTATTCTTACATCATCAGTTTGAAACATTACTTCTACTTCCTGGTTTTTATTTCCGACCCAATTTTTTGCCAACTGAACTCATTGCAACATTGTTCACAAAGCGAGCAGCATCAAGGGCTCTGGTCATTTTCTGTCTAGCGTTTAAGTAACTTATCGGCTTAGGCGTAGACTTGCAATCAGTTTTTGCAAATAAATGCAAATAAAAACCACCTGTTAACTACCGCGCACAATGTAAAATTAATTTTACGAAAAAAGTTCAAAATAATCATCAATTTTCTTATGACCCCAAAAATCTTTACTACAATGTAAGAAATATCAGAAGTTTGTGAGGTGTTATTGGTTAGTAAATGTTGATCAAGTTCAAAGATATTGTTGCTTGATATGAAACGATTAGAATATTAAACTAATTTCTTATAAACGCTGGTTTTTTCTAATTTTTTGATAAAACGAAGTAGAAGTTAATATGCAATCAATACAAGGAAACATTATGAACAAAGTAGCAATTGCAGTAGCAGCAGTGGTAGCTGGTAGTAGCGCGCTTTTAAACTCTGCTCAAGCTGAAATGTATATCGGGGGCAAAGTAGGCATGACTACACTTGACGATGCTTGCTATCTAAATAGCCCTTGTGATGATGAAGCTTTTGGTGCTGGACTACATATCGGTTATGACTTCACCGATATCATCGGGCTAGAGTATGGTGTCGACTTCTTAGGCGATTACAAAGCTAACTTTAAGTCAGGGGCTAATACAGTTAATACGATCGACGGCAATTTAACGGCTTTAACTCTCGCACCTAAATTCAACTGGCACTTAAACGAATCTTGGAACTTATTCGCTAAGATCGGTGGTGCTTACATGATGTCTGATGACGAAAAAGATTTCGTTCCAACTGGCTCGCTAGGTGCTGAATACACTATCGACAGAAACTGGAGCGTACGCGCAGAATATCAACGCTATCAAGACCTGTCTGATGACGTATGGGACGACATGGACGCTAACTTCTTCGGTATCGGCTTTAACTACAAATTTGCGGCTGCGCCAGTGGTTGCGGCAGTTGTAACAGAAGAAGTGGTTGAGCCAGATCCAGAACCAGTGATGATGAGCAAAGTGCACAAAGAAGAGTACGGTACAGGTACGTTTGAATTCGACAGTGCTAAGCTGACAGACTCTGTTTCGGAGCGTCTAGACAACTTCGTATCATTCTTGAACGAATACCCTCAAGCTCAAGTAGAGATCACTGGCTACACGGATAGCTCTGGTCCTGCGACTTACAACCAAAAACTGTCTGAGCGTCGTGCTCAATCTGTTGCGGATTACCTAACTGCTGCAGGCATTGACTCAGATCGTTTAACTGTGAAAGGCATGGGTGAAGAAAACCCAGTTGCTGACAACAGCACTCGTGAAGGTCGTGAGAAAAACCGTCGCGTAGAGGTTGTGGTTCCTTCGTTTGAATATCAAGAGCTAGTTCAACCTGAATAAACATCTATGATACTTTATCTATGATGTTGTAACAGTTAATGGGGTGCGTTTGCACCCCATTTTGATCTCGCTTTATCGCTCTTTTTACTATGGTTTTGGAAAAAAGATTAACTCGTTATCTTGCACCATAACGCAATCCATACCCGCTGCATGCGCCGCTCGTTTACCTAGCTCGGTATCCTCGAATACAAGACATTGTGACGCTTCCAACCCAAGATGCTCGGCCGCCACCAAAAAGGTATCCGGAAAAGGCTTATGGTTCTCTACATCACTTGCTGTTACCACAACATCCAACTTGTCCAATAAACCGGAGTGGCTCAATAAGCGCATGGCACTTTCTCGTTGACTGCCAGTCCCGACCGCTATTTTCTTGTGGCCTAAATATTCTTCTAACACGATGTTAGTGCACGGAATAACGTCCCCGTGCAGCTCCATAGCAGCGAACGTTTCCATTTTAAATGTAGCGACGGTTTTAGGATCTAATGAAAGCTCATGCACACGGTTTAGCTCCTCAACAATTTTAAAGCTCGGCATGCCCCCTAAACTGTGAAACCACTCCTGACAAAACGGAAAATCAAAGCGATCTGCGGTTGCTTGCCAAGCAGCCAAATGGGCTGGCATGGTATCTATTAAAGTACCATCCATATCAAATATGAATCCCTCATAGGACCTAAAATCAATCGTGCTCATGTCTTTTCTTCTATTTGTACATCTGTGATGTTAATTTATCAGCTCTTTCAATCGTCCTTACCGGCATTTACTTATCATGCTCAAAATTTCGAACTCCGTCACAATTCAAGAGTGGGAAATTCAATTATCCCCAATTAGAGCTCAAGGAAATGGTGGCCAGAACGTTAACAAGGTAGCGTCCGCTATACATTTACGCTTTGATATCCGACATTCCAGCTTACCTGACTTCTACAAAGAACGATTACTTGCTCTTTCTGACAGTCGTATAACTAAAGATGGCGTGATCATCATCAAAGCGCAACAATTTCGCACGCAAGAACAAAATAAGGAAGACGCCCTGAATCGGCTTCAAGCTTTAATTAAAGCTGCCGCCTTACAGGAGAAGAAGCGTATTAAAACGAAACCAACCCGCGCTTCTCAACGCCGAAGACTTGATACCAAGAACAAGCATGGAGCGAAAAAGCAGCAACGTAAGAAAGTGCTGTATTAATGCATGTCGTTTTCTCGACATGTTAGTTGAACAACGTTTGCTAGCCCTTGGGAAATCTCATTGGATTTCTCTTTTTAGTTACTTATTCAGGAAACAACAATATGACTATTAGGCAAAAACTCTACTTCCTCGGAGTTATCGCCATTTTAGGCATCGTGGCCCTTTTGGGTACGTCATCCCATTTCGCCAATAAGAGCAATGAACTTAACCACGCCATCAAACTCGTTGGCGATCTAGAAATACGTTTACTCAACTTACGCAGAAACGAGAAAGATTTCTTACTGCGTAGTAATGACAAATACTTAAACAAATTTGATGCGAATGTTGATAAGTTTCTAAATACCGAAAAAGAGCTTGCGAGCATACTCACGAGCAATGAATTACCTTCCAGTCAACGATTCAAACAAGACCTTCTTGCATACCAAAAGGGCTTTCAGAATCTGGTCAGTGCTTACCAACGCTACGGACTTGATGCAAAGAGTGGCCTTCTTTCTGGTTACGAGCAAGCACTGTTAGAAGCCAAGCAACGCTCCGACCACCAGCAATTGCTGGCGTTGGTTCGTTTTGACTCTGCGGTAAAATCAGGTCAATTCAATAGTGATTTGCTTGTTGGTCTATATGCTCCGGAGCTCACCAAAACAGGTAAGCTAGTAGCGGCACAAAAACAAGTTGTAGGGGTCGCTTACGACCAAGGCCTACTTGGTGAAACTCGCGCATTATCTCATGCCGTAGAAGAGCAATTTGAAACCTTTTCGACAGCCCTTAGCTCTGCTGCTGCAAAGCGTGATGAACAAATGTCGACCATCAAGCAAGTCATTACTGCTCTGATCTTAGGTGTTATTTTCGCATTGATTTGGCAGATCTCTCGCTCAATCAATACACGAGTAAACAGCTTGCTTGGCACCATTCGAAGCATTAGCGAAACAAACAACATGGGACTGCGCTCTGACTTGAAAGGCAAAGATGAGCTATTTGATATCAGCCACCACCTCAATGATCTGTTGGATAAGCTTGAGCAGTTAATCAGTGGCACCCAAGAAAAATCGGCGCAGTTAACGGCCAGTACCGATAATATGCATCGTGAGCTAGAAGGGGTTATGGAGCAGTTCCATACTCAAACTGACCACACTGCATCGATGGCTACTGCGGTTCAGCAAATGGTGGCAACGATAGGTGAAATATCGGAAAGCACGTCGGTTGCGGTAGAGGGTGTACATCAAGCCG
This sequence comes from Vibrio sp. E14, assembly GCF_020515785.1. NCBI lineage: Bacteria > Pseudomonadati > Pseudomonadota > Gammaproteobacteria > Vibrionales > Vibrionaceae > Vibrio > Vibrio sp. E14. Next base: position 387,344 of record NZ_JAHPJI010000001.1, on the reverse strand, counting down.
CGAATAATGCCGAACAAGGCCGAAGTGTTGTTGAAACCACTGTAACCAACATTGGTCAATTGACCAGTATTTTATCGAACAGTCAGCAGTCGATTGGCTCGTTGAACCAGCATGTAGATAAAATTGGTGGTGCGGTGAACATCATCCAAGAAATTGCGGAACAAACTAACTTACTGGCTCTCAATGCAGCAATTGAAGCCGCGCGAGCGGGCGAACAAGGTCGTGGCTTCGCCGTTGTTGCCGATGAAGTACGTGCCCTAGCTAGCCGAACTCATCAATCTACCGAGGAAATCACGCGAGTTGTTGTTGATATTCAAGCTCAAATGTCGACGGTCGTGGCGGATATTGATCAATGTAACGAGCAAGGACAACAAACGCTTAATGCCTCTGAAAAACTTGATTCTAGCCTGCAGCAGATCATCACTGACATGCATGCAATTCAAGGCAATTCGGAGCGCATTGCTTCTGCGATTGAGGAGCAAGGTATCGTGATGAACCAAGTTAGTGGCTCAATCACCGAGCTTAACGCGATATCTGAAAACAACATGCAATCCGCTCAGGAATGCTTGCACGAAGTGAACTCTGTTTCTGCTCAAGCTCATGATATGGACGAAGCCGTTGCACAATTTAAAACCGCGCTAAAATAACCTTCCCTACAAATAAAAAGCCCGAGGCAATCATTGCTTCGGGCTTTTTTTCGACTTTAACTTCGTGCTCTACTGTGCACAGCGGGTGTGATTACTCATCATCAAGAGGAACCAGCTTGGTGTTGCCGCCATGAACTTTCTCACGCTGTCTTTGCACCAGAGCGTAGAAGCCTGGGATCAAGAATGTACCTGCTAGAAGCACACACAATAGACCACCAATCAGCGACACGCCGAGCGAGTTTTGGCTCACGTGCCCTGCACCTGCGGCGAAGATCAGTGGGAAGATACCCAGGATAAACGACCAAGATGTCATATTCACAGCGCGGAAACGTAACGTGCCTCCTTTAACCGCTGCACTATCGATATCAGCATCTTTTTCTTCACGTTCTTGCTTGGCGAACTCCACAATCAAAATTGCGTTTTTCGCCGCCAAGGCTATGAGCAAGACAAGGCCAATTTGCGCATACAAGTTAAGCGGTGTCCCAGTCAGATTCAACGCCAAGAAGGAGCCTAACGTTGCTACTGGCACCACCAAAATGATGGCTAATGGAATACTCCAGCTCTCATATTGTGCAACCATGAACAAGTAAATGAAGATCAAAGCCAGCGCAAACGCATAAATGGCTTGGTTACCCGCAAGTACTTCCTGATAAGCCATGCCTGTCCATTCGTACGTGTAGCCCTGCGGAAGAACCTCTGCAGCAACGCGTTCCATTGCGGCAATCGCATCACCACTAGAGTAGCCCGGAGCTGGTTGGCCTTGAATGATAGCACTGCGGTACATGTTGTAACGCCATGCCACATCAGGCTCAAACACTTGCTCGTAGCTCACTAGCGTACTTAGCGGAACCATATCACCGTTCGAAGAACGAACATGGAAACGCTCTAGATCTTCCATGCTGCTACGGTGCTGGCTATCAGCTTGCATGGTTACGCGGAAGTTCTTACCAAACATGGTGAAGTCATTCACATAAAGCGAACCTAAGTTGCCTTGCAAGGTTTGGAAAATAGACGACAGTGAAATACCCAACTGCTGTGCTTTCTCACGGTCGATATCAACGTAGTAGTGAGGGACATTCGCGCGGAACGTACTAAACGTGTAGGCAATTTCAGGGGCTTGGTTGGCCGCTTGGATCATTTCTCCCATGACCATCGACAAATCGGTACGGCTTCGCCCTAGCGTATCTTCAAGCACAAACTCAAAACCAGACGCAGCGCCCATACCAGGAACCGCCGGAGGTCCCATCGCAAACACAACCGCTTGAGGCAACTCTGTTGCAGCACGACCGTTAATACGCGCCGCGATGGCATTGGCAGAGTGCTCCCCTTGCAACGAGTTACGAGTATCCCAGTCATGCAGTTTGATAAACACAGATGCACCGTTTGATGCTGCTGCGCCTGTCATAAACGAGTAACCGTTCGCAACCGTCACGCCATCCACACCAGGCTCTTCACCAATCATGTTCATTAAATCATTGGTGACTTCTTCAGTACGAGATAAAGAAGCTGAATCTGGTAGCTGAACGTTAACCAGCAAAATGCCTTTATCTTCTTGAGGAACAAACGCTGTTGAGGTGGTTTTCGCAAAGAAAGTTACCGCCGCGATAGCGACTATAAAGAACGTCACGAGCAGCAAAGATTTCTTCACCAAGAAACCAGCGACCTGACCATAACGCGTTGTGATACGCTCTAAGCCTCGGTTGAAAGCCTGGAACCAGTTAGCCGTGTTGCCCCCACCCTGCTTCAATACCAAAGAACAAAGTGCTGGAGACAGCGTCAATGCGTTAATGGATGAGATCACAACCGAAATACAGATGGTCAAAGCGAACTGGCGATACATGATACCAGTGATACCCGGCAGCATCGCGACTGGTATGAATACCGCAAGTAAAACCAAGGTCGACGTGATGATTGGGCCCGTTACTTCTTTCATCGCTAGCAATGTCGCTTTACGCGGTGAAATGGTTGGGTCTTTCGCCATGGTGGTATCGACGTTTTCGATAACCAGAATCGCATCGTCCACCACGATACCAATCGCGAGGATCAAGCCAAACAAAGTGACCGTATTGATGGTGAAGCCCGTCGCCTGCATGATGGCAAACGTACCAATCAGAGAAACGGGGATCGCAACAACAGGAATCAAAGTTGCGCGCGCACTACCCAAAAACAAGTAAGTTACAGCAATCACCAATAGAATCGCTTCAATCAGTGTTTTGACTACCCCTTTGATCGATTCAGATACGAACACGGTTGTATCGTAGCTGGTCTCATACGCCATGCCCTCAGGGAAGTTTTTACTCAAGTCCTCAAGCAGCTCCATGACGGCCTGACCACTTTCTAACGCGTTCGCATCCGATTGAAGAGACAATGCAACAATTGACGCGTCCTGACCACGGAATTTACCGTTACCATCGTAGAACTTTTTACCTAGTTCGACACGAGCGACATCTTTCAGATAAACCGTGGAACCATTTGGATTAGCTCGAAGGACAACGTTCTCAAACTCGCTCACGCTTTCCAAGCGACCTTTGGTCACAAGGTTAAACTGAACTTCTTGCGGATTGTTGTATGGTGCTGCACCAACACGCCCTGCCGCAACTTGAACGTTCTGTTCAGCCAAAGCGGCGTATACGTCTGACGTGGTTAGCTTAAGGTTGGCCATTTTTTCCGGATCTAACCAAACACGCATTGCGTATTCGCCACCACCAATCACGTTAACTTCACTAATGCCTTTCGCACGAGCCAGCTGATCTTTTACATTCAAGTTAATGTAGTTAATCAAGAACTGATCATCGTATTTGCCATCAGGTGAATAGAAGTTAAGTACCATCAGCAAGTCAGGTGAACGCTTTTTCACCGTCACACCAACCATGCGCACTTCTTGAGGCAGTTTTGACTCGATCTGTGACACACGGTTTTGCACGTTTACTTGCGCCATGTCTGGATCGGTCCCGACATCGAACGTAACGTTTAGGCTGTATGAGCCATCGTTCGCGCTCTTTGAAGACATGTAGATCATGTCCTCAACGCCATTGACCGACGTCTCTATGGGGTCCGCAATGGCCTGCTCGACAACTTCCGCACTCGCACCGGTGTAGTATGCCGAAACGCTGACTGATGGCGGACTTATCTGTGGGTACTCCGCCACTGGCAAAATCGCCAGTGAGATCGCGCCTGCTAGCGTTAATATGATCGAAATAACCAGCGCGAATTTAGGTCTCTGAATAAAGAAACGACTTAACATAGTGCCCCCTACTGCTTATCTTCAGCAGGTGTTTGAATGCGCACTTCTACACCATTACGCACACGCTGTAGGCCCTGTGTAATAACCGTATCTTCCTGTTCGAGGCCTTCTCGAATGATAATGCCTTGTTCAACCTGAGGTCCAAGCTCGACGTTACGACGCTCAGCCACACTTCCCTCAGCCATCACCATCACAAAGTCACCTTCTAAGTCAGTCTGTACGGCACGTCGTGGGATAACAATAACGTCTTTTGTGTTCTTATCTCTCAAGTTCACTTTGATGTGCTGACCCGGAAGTAACTTCTGCTCTGGGTTTGGCACTAGCGCACGCATTGCAATCGTACCAGTTTTGGTATCAATACGATTACCTAAGAAATCGAGCTTACCGAGATGCTCAAAAAACTGACCATTTTCCAGCTCAAGCTGAACTTCAACTCTGTTTGATTCTGCTGAGCCGTCGCCTTTGACTTGATCCATACCCATGGCTAAACGCTCGCGCTCACTCACACTAAATGAAGTATGCACTGGGTCTAAGCTCACCAATGTCGTCAGCACGCCAGATGAAGGGGAAACAAGATCACCAGTACTCACTTTGGTATCGCTAATGCGACCGCTGAACGGAGCTCGGATTTGAGTATAAGAAAGGTTAACTTCAGCAAGCTTAAGCTGAGCGTTTGCTGCTTCTAGCTCGGCTTTCGCACCAAGAAGTGCCGCAGTTAAGGCGTCAAACTCAGATTGAGAGATACTACCGCGAGGCAACAAGTTTTTACCTCGGGTGTGGTCTAGTTCCGCTTTTTTTAGCGCGGCTTTTGCTTGTGCAAGTGCCGCTTTAGCGCTCGCGACTTGTGCTTCAAAAGAAGATGGCTCGATAGAATAAAGAAGCTGCCCTTTTTCTACCATTTGCCCCTCTTCAAAGTGACGAGCTTTTAAATAGCCAGAAATCTGCGCGGTAATATTGGTATCTTCTACTGCTTCAATGCGACCGATATAAGACTTGCTCGGTTGGTAGTCGATAACCGTGACATCCTGAGTCACTACGAGAGGCGCTTGGCCTTCCCTTTGGGCATTATTAGCTTCCCCGCATCCAGCGAGGATTGCTGTAGCCGCCATTAGTGCGACAAGTGGTTTCTTTTGCATGTATTTACCGTCTTTATAGAACAGGATATTGTTGAATTCCCATCAACCTTACTCCTTGCTGCAACTGAAAACTTCACTCAAAAGCCCCCAAAATGTTTCTAAATGTAAACATGAGAAACAAAAAGAAAATAAAGTAATTTAGTTAACAGTGATATTTAACAAACAATATACAAGCAGCTCAGTCATAACTATTTGATATACACTCTCAGGCATCGTGCATTTAGAGGCGCCAGGAAACACTAAGTGAGATATCGTATAAAGACGGAAAGTGAGATTCGGTGCTCAAGATAAGAACGTTTTATGGTTAAAAAGACAAAAAATGACGCCTTCATACTCAAGACCCCGATTTTGACTATTTTTTTAATATAAATGGGTTATCATTCAATTAATTCAACGCCTTCGACAGAGAGGATGACTATGATTTCTAAATGGGCAAAACGCTTTTACCAGATGGCAGAACTAGTGGCGTCTTGGAGTAAGGACCCATCAACACAAGTCGGTGCAGTTATCACTAAACAGAATCGCATTGTATCTGTTGGATTTAATGGCTACCCGCACGGTGTTTCTGACAGTGTCGATACCGATGAACGCGAGTTGAAATATCTAAAAACACTGCATGCAGAAGAGAACGCAATTTTGTTCTCAAAACGTGATTTAGACGGATGTGATATTTGGGTGACGCATTTTCCATGTCCTAACTGCGCGGCAAAGATCATTCAAACAGGGATCTCACACGTGCACTGCCCTGAGCAATCTGAAGACTTTCTATCTCGCTGGGGAGATAAAATCCAAGTCAGCCAAGACATGTTCGATCAAGCGGGTGTGAAAGTCGACTGGCTACCACTAGAAGACATTGAAATTGAAGACAAAGACGTACGTTAATGTTTCGTTTTTGAATTTAAAAATAGCCCAGATGACTCTGGGCTATTTTTCCCCATTCAATCGACAAGAACCGCTCGACCTGGTCTGTTAACCGTGTTTTTTCGCGGTGATTTCAGCAATTTTGACGATGACAAGCACTGACTTCTCCATCATTTCAACCGAAATAAACTCATGAATCCCATGGAAGTTAAAACCACCAGTGAAGATATTCGGGCACGGCAACCCCATAAAAGATAAACGAGCGCCATCTGTACCACCACGAATAGGTTTTATAATCGGCTCCACATCACACGCTTCCATCGCTTGCTTCGCTAGCTCAATGATATGCGGGTAAGGCTCAACCATTTCTCTCATATTGTAATAGCTGTCTGTTATTTTCAGTTCTACAGAACCATGGCGTAAGCCCGCGTTCATGTCATCAACGAGTTTCTGCATAAAGGCTTTTCGCTCTTCAAGGCCCTGACGATCAAAGTCTCGGATAATGTAACCAAGTTCGCTTCGCGCCACGCCCATTTCTGCCGATTTTAAATGGAAGAACCCTTCGTAGCCTTCTGTTGTTTCGGGAGTTTGATCTTGAGGCATTTGAACCTGAAATTTCGCAGCCAAGTTCATCGCATTAACCATTTTACCTTTTGCAGTACCAGGGTGAACGCTGACACCATGAAAAATCACATCGGCGTTTGCCGCATTAAAATTTTCGTATTCCAGCTCACCTTGCGGGCCACCATCAATAGTGTATGCCCATTTCGCGCCAAACTTTTCAACATCAAATAAATCTGCGCCCCGGCCAATCTCTTCATCTGGTGTAAAGCCGATACAAATGTCGCCGTGTGGAATGTCTGGATTTTCTAGTAACAGCGCGACTGCAGAGAGAATCTCAGCAATACCAGCTTTGTTATCCGCGCCAAGTAATGTAGTGCCATCGGTAGTGATAAGATTGTGGCCATGTAGATGATGTAAATCTGGGTATTGCACCGGAGATAACACTTCATCCCCCAACCCTAGCGCAATATCGCCGCCTTGGTAATCTTCAATAAATTGCGGTTTTACGTTTTTTCCTGAGGCGTCAGGCGCGGTATCCATATGGGCAATAAAGCCTATAGGCGGCACCTCATAATCAACGTTAGCTGGCAGTCTAGCCATCAAGTAGCCATTTTTATCTAATGTCACATCACTTAAGCCAAGTTCGATCATCTCTTTCTTAAGCAACTCAGCAAACACAAGCTGACCAGGCGAGCTTGGGCAAAGCGTAACATGTGGATTTGATTGGGTATCGAACGTGACGTAGCGAAGAAATCTTTCAACTAAATGTTTCATATTTATTCTCATTGTTTTTATACGATGAGGCTTTATCAACCATCAGCAAGCTGACCTTACCTCATCAAACCTCAAGCTATGTTACGCTCTTAGCTCAATAAGAATTTGCTTTGAATCATTTTTTCATAAGAAAGGCTACTGCACATCCCCTCGTCAATTGAAGCATGAATCTAATCTAATAATTCCTCAGCTAGTACTCGCCACTCTTTTACCTTACCGCGAAAATGAAGCCATTGTTTATCGGTCATAGATTGAGAAATATCTAATGTCAGTTGATCGACCAGCACAAAGTTAGAATCAATATTTTTAGAAAGCTGCTCACTGTAATAGCTCTCTGGCTCGAACAACAGGCGCATAAATATATCCTGATAAGTGACAGCATTGGACTTGTTGTCGAACAGATATTCGAGCTCTTGATATATCGTTGCTCGATAACCTCTCCATAAAGGACTGTTAAGAGTGACTTGTTGAGAAAACGTTTGAGCTAATTGGCGCTGACTTTCTGATAGGCTTCCCAACCACTCTTCCATCCATTCTTCTGTGTTATCTAGAATAATTTCACGTATTTCATCTTCCGTTTTATCCGCATATTTTGCGTTTCGCTCTTGATAATGCTCTTGTACATTACTCAGAAATTCCCGTTCTTGATCTTTCGTTAACTGTAAACTCAAAGCAAAAAGGTCTGGTGCCGCTTTGCTTACCACTCTATCGTAATGCGCTCGCATTCTATCTCGATTTTCCTGCAAATAATTTAGGGTTATATCGCTCGCTTTTAATCTCTCAAGCTCTTTTAAATGATCGATATATAACGGTAACTCTTCTTTCTTATGCCATTCTGCTAACAATAATAAGCGTTCTTCGACCAAGACTTCTTGTTCACCTTGCAGAGAAACATAATCCTCTATGTAATCGATAACGAACCAATCGATATTGCTGTATAGAAACTTCTTCGTACATCCGGCAAGAAGAAATACGAAACAAAATAGAAGGCCATAACCAAGCCCCTTATTAGATACACCCTGTAATTTAGTCACTTATTCGTATTCCCTTTTCTATTGATTAAGTTCTATACTCAACTTGTATCACTTAATATTGCGGCAAACTTACACCAGTGTGACAAATATTGATTGCCACCTTAATAATATATAGAGTTTGAAATTAACTTTTTGATCACAGCTATCCGCAAAAAAGTGAGTTAGAGCGCAATTATCGGCTAAAAAATACACCGAACGACGCTCCTTATAACGGCATATAATTTGCATGGATGTTTTTTGGATGGTTTATGGAGGCGAAGTATGGCAGCCGCTGAGCAACTTGATACCAGTGTAGAATATGAGATTCGATATTTTGAACAGGGGAAAATGCACTGCATGAGAGTCATTGCTGAAAGCAAAAAAGTGGCTTATCAGTACTATTTAGAGTGCGGTAAGCACAACAGTGACTTGTACTCTATTCGCCCAGACAAATAAAAAAACCGCCTTAAAGGCGGTTTTTTTATTATTAAAATCACGCTAAACGATTGATTCCATTGGTGGTTTGGGATTGTTCTTCAACTGTATTATTTGATGTCGCCAAAGCGCTCAAGATAAAGAACGGTTGCCGCAGTACGAGAAGGAACTTGAAGCTTTTTAAGTAAACTCTTCATATGCACTTTAACCGTTGATTCAGAAATAAAAAGACGATCGGCAATCTGCTTGTTGCGGAAGCCTCTTGCCACCTCTCTTAAGATCTGCGTTTCGCGATCCGTCAGCGTATCAAAAACGTCCTCTTGTCCTGAACGCTCACTCAAATACTTAGAAACTTCTTGGCTGTAAGCTTTGTCGCCTTGATGCGCTTGTTTTAGCAACTCAACCAGCTCATCAGGCTCAGTATCTTTCAATAAATAGCCATCTGCGCCACTTCGAACTATTGCTTCTATGTCAGCAGGACTATCCGATACGGTTAAGATAACAATTCGAGCTTCACAACCATCAGCACGTAGCGCTTGTAAGGTATCGAGGCCTGACATGCCTTTCATATTGAGATCAAGAAGTACAAGATCCAGTTCCAGCTCATGCGCTTTCGCTACCGCATCTGCGCCATTACTTGCTTCTGCAACGACTTCAAACTCAGGCTCAAAGCTTAAAAGTTGGTGAATACCTCGTCGCATGAGTGGATGATCATCCACCAGCATTACTTTACACACTGTCACTGTTTACTTCCTTACTATGTTGGAATTCTAGTTTTACGGTACAGCCTTTGTTGATCGATGCTTCAATGTGAAGATCGGCATGCAGCCTAGCGGCTCGCTCTTGCATGATACTCATACCGTAATGATTTAATTTTTCGTCTTGATGTTCAAAGCCTATTCCATCATCGGTAACGGTTACTGTGACTTTTCCATCATTATCAAGACATTGAATGTGAATATTATCTGCTTGCGCATGCTTGATGGCATTAATTGCCGCTTCTCTTATCAACTGTAGTAAATGAACCTGCTGGTGTGCATCCAGTTCAGTTGAAGAAAGTCTATTTTTTAACGTAATGTCAGCGACGGTTTGTTCGTTGAGCGTTTCGACCATATCTTGCAATGCTTGGCCAAAACTACCCTCTTTAATCGTAAGACGAAACGTCGTCAGTAATTCGCGTAGTTGGGTATAAGCAGCAGATAAGCCCGTATCCAACTCGGCAATGACTTGATTCGCCTGAGCTATCGCTTTTTCATCAGGCAAATTCTTTACGCTTCTCTTTAATAAAGCGACCTGAATTTTTAAATAAGAGAGTGCTTGAGCTAATGAATCATGCAGTTCCCGAGCAATGGTGGCTCGCTCTTCCATCAGTAGGATTTGTTCTGCTTGGCGTTGGGCTCGATTGTAATACACGGCACGCGATAAAATCTGCACAAAGTTGTCAATCAGTGCCTCATTCGGACAAGGTAACCCGGCCTTCCAATACAAATAGCCTAAGTGCTCACCGTCCAACGTTAGAGCCTTACTGTGGCAATCTTCATCACAGTCGTGGCAGCATTCTTCCCCTTCCATCAATATCCAACTCGGTTCTCCCAATTGCTCTATTTCAAGTTTGACCGCTTTAATGCCTTCAAGACTTGCAATATGTTGTAATATGGCTTGGAAGTTATCCTGATTAATACGCGAAGCCGTTAACTCTTTCGACGAGTCATACAATACTTCTAAAGACTGATTCGCATGCTGTAATTTACGCGTTTTTTCATCAACCGCTTGTTCTAGCCCTCGGTATAACTTACCAAGGTCCGTCGCCATCCGATTAAAGGTTCGAGTCAGGATCCCCATTTCATTATCGCTGGATACATCAAGCGATATATTAAATGAGCGATTCTTAATTTGCTCGCTAGCAAAAACTAAAGCACGCAAAGGCCGTACAACTTCGAGGCGCACAAAATGGACAACAAACATACTGACACAAAGGATACCGCCTAACCCTAACCCGCCAATCCAAGCTAAGTTAATCAGCTTTTGCTCCGAAAAGCTTTGCAGCTTAAATACAAACTCATCGATCTGCTTTACAAAACCAGCCACTAGGAGTTGGTACTCCGCCGGGTTGTCTCCTCTCAACACCGACTTGAGCTCATGCCATCTCATAATAAGACGGTAGTAATCATGAGTAATGTCTTCTGGCACTGACCAATGCCGGAGTGCTTTCATGGAAGGTGAGTATATCGAATGTTCAAATGCGTCAATATGTGAAGAATAGTCAACAGATTTAACCTGAATATCATTCGCCAGACGGTAGCTTTGCATTCGCATTGAGCCAGCAACATTGACGGCTTCTGCATCATTCAAGCTTGACGCTAACGTAAAAATTGCAAAACCAGTCGTAGCAACTGAAAGCAGCAAAATAAGAAGCATCGCGGACGCAATCGTGCGCGTCACTGACTTTTTCACATTTTTAAACAATCTGAGTTCCTCGCCCATTAACAACCCTATTTGTACGTGCAATGAACCCATTACCTTTCAACTTTATCAATATGTGATCACCTGCGACGGAATTTATTGATCCAAAACAATATTGCATCCCATTTACCTCCTAAGAGGTATTTATACAAATATGTCAAAAACTACAATTTCGTTAGTTTAAATGACAGTTTATTAATGAAAATTGTGGACTATGCTTAGTTTGGGTTCCAAGTTTCGAGGTGACTAAGTGGTAGACCTTTCCAGAAGAAGACTCTTTGCAAGAAAAGCGCACCCCGACAACGCCGTACGTTTGCCTTGGTTAACCAAGCCAGAACAGTTTACGGACGATTGCACTCGCTGCGGTAAATGCATTGAGGCCTGCGAAACAAAGATTATAACTAAAAGTGATGGCGGATTCCCTTCGGTCGATTTTTCTATTGATGAATGCACATTTTGTTATCAGTGTGCAGACGCCTGTCCTGAGCCCCTTTTCTTGCCAAAAACAGAGCAACCTTGGCAAGCGAAAGCAAGCATCAATGATAGCTGCTTAGCAAAACAAAATGTCGAATGCCGAAGCTGTGGGGATATGTGCGACCCGATGGCAATTCAGTTCAAATTAGAGCTGGGGAAAGTAGCACAACCCAATTTAGACCTTGATGAGTGTAACGGCTGCGGCGCCTGTGTTTCAGTATGCCCGACTTCATCCATCAATGTGAGCAATATAACAGCCTAAGCCGTATGTCGTCGGCCAAAGGCAATAAATGAGAGAGCTATATGTCACTAAATGAAGTGCATATTTCAAGTTTGGTAGTACACGTACTGCCAGAACATCTGGACGAAATCAAACAACAGATCGAAGCACATGAAAATGCGGAAATCTATGGTGACAGTCCAGAAGGCAAGATTATCGTCGTGCTTGAAACCGAGAACCAAGGTTTTATCACAGACACTATCGATGCCATTAACAATTTACCGAATGTCTTGAGCACGGTATTGGTTTATCACCAAATCGAAACTGGGCTTGAAGAAACGGATGAAGAAGACACTGGAACACAACATTCCCAAATCGAGGGTGAAGTATGAAAATGACAAGACGTGCGTTTGTGAAAGCAAACGCGGCTGCATCAGCTGCTGCTGTCGCAGGTGTGACACTACCAGCATCTGCAGCCAACCTGATTGCAAGCTCTGATCAAACCAAAATCACATGGGACAAAGCACCTTGTCGTTTCTGTGGTACAGGCTGTTCTGTTCTTGTTGGTACTCAAAATGGTAAAGTGGTAGCAACACAGGGTGACCCAGAAGCACCAGTAAACAAAGGCCTAAACTGTATTAAAGGCTACTTCCTTTCTAAGATCATGTACGGTCAAGACCGTCTGACCCAGCCGATGCTGAGAATGAAAGATGGCAAATTCCACAAAGACGGTGAATTTACACCTATCTCTTGGGATGACGCTTTCGACATCATGGCTGAGAAATGGAAAGCTTCCCTCGAGAAAAAAGGTCCAACAAGCGTAGGTATGTTTGGCTCAGGCCAATGGACAGTAATGGAAGGCTACGCTGCGTCAAAGCTAATGAAAGCGGGCTTCCGTTCAAACAACATTGATCCAAACGCTCGTCACTGTATGGCTTCTGCTGTAGTTGGCTTTATGCGCGCATTCGGTATCGATGAGCCGATGGGTTGTTACGATGACTTTGAGAACGCAGACGCATTCGTTCTATGGGGCTCGAACATGGCAGAGATGCACCCTGTTCTATGGACTCGTATTACTGACCGTCGCCTAAGTCACCCTCACGTTAAAGTGAACGTGCTTTCTACTTACTACCACCGTTCATTTGAGTTGGCAGATCACGGCTACATTTTTAATCCACAGTCTGACCTAGCGATTGCTAACTTCATCGCGAACTACATCATCGAAAACGATGCGGTAAACTGGGACTTCGTGAACAAGCACACTAACTTCACTCAAGCAGATACCGACATCGGTTACGGCCTACGTGACGATGATCCGCTACAAAAAGCAGCGAAGAATCCTAACTCAGGCAAACTAACGTCTATCTCTTTCGAAGAGTACAAAAAGTCTGTTGCACCTTACACCGCTGAGAAAGCCTCTGAAATCTCTGGTGTTGAAAAAGAAAAGCTTATCGAGCTTGCGAAGCAATACGCCAATCCAAATACGAAAGTAATGTCACTTTGGACAATGGGTATGAACCAACATACTCGTGGCGTGTGGATGAATAACTTGGTTTACAACATCCACCTACTAACCGGTAAGATCTCGACTCCGGGTAACAGCCCATTCTCACTAACGGGTCAACCATCTGCGTGTGGTACCGCTCGTGAGGTTGGTACTTTCGCTCACCGTCTACCTGCAGACATGGTAGTAGCTAACCCGAAACACCGTAAGATTGCGGAAGACATCTGGAAACTGCCAGAAGGGACGATTCCACCAAAACCTGGCTTCCACGCCGTATTGCAAGACCGCATGTTGAATGATGGTGTTCTGAACTGTTACTGGGTTCAATGTAATAACAACATGCAAGCGGGTCCAAACATCAACACAGAACGTCTTCCAGGTTACCGCAACCCTGAAAACTTCATCGTTGTGTCTGACCCATACCCAACAGCGACAGCACAAGCAGCAGACCTTATTCTTCCAACAGCAATGTGGATTGAGAAAGAAGGTGCTTACGGTAACGCAGAGCGTCGTACTCAAGCTTGGTACCAACAAGTGGGCACGGTCGGTCAGGCAAAATCTGACCTGTGGCAGCTAATGGAGTTCTCGAAACGCTTCAAAATGGAAGAAGTGTGGCCTGAAGAGCTACTAGCGAAAGCGCCTCAGTACCGTGGTAAAACCATGTACGACGTACTATACCGCAATGGTAATGTCGACAAGTTCCCTATCGAAGAAGCTCGCGAATTGAATGACGATGCCCACCACTTCGGTTTCTATGTTCAAAAAGGTCTGTTTGAGGAATACGCAACTTTTGGCCGTGGTCACGGGCATGATTTAGCACCATACGACCGTTACCATGAAGTGCGTGGTCTACGTTGGCCAGTTGTTGATGGTAAGGAAACACAATGGCGCTTTAAAGAAGGTTCTGACCCATACGCAAAAGAAGGTTCTGGTTGGGATTTCTACGGCAATGCTGACGGCAAAGCGAAGATTATCTCTGCACCATATGAAGCGCCACCAGAAGTGCCAAACGATGAGTTTGATATGTGGCTATGTACTGGCCGTGTTCTTGAACATTGGCACACAGGCACCATGACTCGTCGTGTACCTGAGCTATACAAAGCAGTACCAGACGCAGTGTGTTACATGCACCCTGAAGACGCAAAAGCGCGTAACGTGCGTCGTGGTGAAGAAGTACTCATGGCAAACAAACGCGGCGAAGTACGCGTTCGTGTTGAAACTCGCGGTCGTAACCGTCCGCCAAAAGGTTTGGTATTCGTACCGTTCTTTGATGCTCGTATTTTGATTAACAAGCTCATCCTAGATGCGACTGACCCACTGTCTAAACAGACAGACTTTAAGAAGTGTCCAGTCAAAATCACTAAGATTGCTTAACCTTCAGATACCGAATGCTACGGCCGTCACTATGGCGGCCTAATAAAGAATTTAAGCCATAAAGGCGGAGATGAAATGATGAAAAAATTACTTGTCGCACTTTTATCTGTAGGTGCTTTAGTGACAGGCATTGCGCAAGCTGAGTTAGATAATCCAGGTGGCATTGGTGGTCTAGAGTCTCTACGTGGAATGTCTCAATTGGAAGACACACGCCCAGCAGATGAGTTCAAAGACTTCCCAAAAGACCAGATTGTTGAAGATAGCTTTGTTTATCAACCACCGTTGATCCCACACAGCATCCGTCACTACGAAGTATCGTTAAATGCTAACAAGTGTCTTGCGTGCCACAGCTGGAAAAATGCAAAAGAGTCAGGCGCGACTAAAATTAGCGTAACGCACTATGTAAACCGAGAAGATGCTGTATTGGCGGATATGTCTCCTCGTCGTTACTTCTGTTTGCAATGCCACGTGCCGCAAACTAATGCTAAGCCACTAGTTGAAAACAAGTTCGAGGCAGTTGATTCGCTTCAGTAATTGAAACGCGAGTACGAAGAGGTTATTTATGAAAATACTTAAAGCGTTTTGGAAAAGACTGAAGAACCCAAGTAAAGCTGCCGCTGGTGTGGTTTTGTTCTTAGGTTTTGCTGGCGGTCTTTTGTTTTGGGGCGCATTCAACACAGGTATGGAGGCAACCAACACAGAAGAGTTCTGTTCTGGCTGTCACGCACCAATCGTTGCTGAAATTCAAGAAACAATTCACTACTCTAACCGTTCTGGTGTTCGTGCCATCTGCTCAGACTGTCACGTTCCTCATGAATGGACAGATAAGATCGTTCGTAAAGTACAAGCATCCAAAGAGCTATTCGCTCACTATGTTCTACGTACTATCGATACACCAGAGAAGTTCCAAGAGCGTCGAGGACACCTTGCTGAGCGAGAGTGGGCGCGAATGAAAAAGAATGACTCTCTTGAGTGTCGTAACTGTCACGAGTTTGATTACATGGATTACTCTCAACAAGGCTCACGAGCAGCGGAGCAGCACTCTACTGCGCTAGCTTCTGGAGAGAAAACCTGCGTAGATTGTCACAAAGGCATCGCGCACAAACTACCGGACATGAGCGGCGTTGAAGGCTGGCACTAAGGAGACTTCCCATGAGTACTTTAGAATCTGTAATTTGGCATATCCTTGGCTATAGCGCCATGCCTGTGATTATTCTTTCCGGCTTTGTGGCAGTAGCAGCAATCTCTCTCTGGCTGCTGTCATTTGGTAAGGATAAAGAGGTGTAACGTAACGCACTTCTACCCGTCAACTTGCCTATTTGTTGACACTAAGCGCTGAGTATCTACTCGGCGCTTTTTTATTCACCGTCACTTTCGACCCAAAATGTCCTCAACCGATACATATATTCAATCGGTGTAATAAGGTAGCCAGTAACGACCAAAAAAAGCGACCATAAAGGTCGCTAAAATTTACTGCTATAGGGAGTTGTTTAAGGCTCTTTAACTGGCAGAACCTGCTTGACGTATTGCCCTGGCGCTTCATCGATTGCTGGGTGGTCTTCCGAGCCAATAGGGAATGGTTCGACTTGCTCTTTTGGATTGAATTGAAGTAGCCATTCATTCCAATGTGTCCACCACGACCCCTCTTTGTGCTCGGCATTATTCAACCACTCGTCAGCCGAATCATCCAAAGTATCGTTCAACCAATAACCATACTTATTTTTCGCTGGAGGGTTCACGATACCCGCAATATGACCCGACTCACCGAGAACAAACGTTTTGTTGCCACCAGTGTTCAGTGCACCACGATAAGTTCCCTGCCATAACGCTATATGGTCTTCTTTCGTTGATACAAAATAGCTAGGAATTTTGATCTTATTTAGGTCAATCCATACCCCACCAATTTTGACGCCTTTGTCTTGCACTAGCTTATTCTCTAAATAGAGCTCACGAAGCAAGAAGTTATGGGAGGCGGCACTCACGTTGGTGCTGTCACTGTTCCAGTACAACAAGTCAAAATCGACTGGGCTGTTACCCTTTAAGTAGTTGTCGACATAGTAGTTCCAGTACAAGCTGTTTTCGCGCAGTAAGCTGAATGTGACGCTTAATGAACGACCGTCCATATACCCTTTTGCGTTGTTTTGCGCCTCAATTGCACTCACAATGGTGTCATTGATGTACGCACCAACTTCGCCTGGCTGAGAAAAGTCGAGCAATGTGGTGAAGAAAGTCGCTGACTTAATACGCTTCTTCATACGTTTTGCCGCATAGTACGCAACCGTGCTCGCCAGAACCGTACCACCAATACAGTAACCAGCCGCGTTGATTTGCTCTTGGCCCGTTATATCTTCAATTGCGGCGACGGCTTTGACGACGCCTTCTGTCACATAGTCACCAAACTCTACATGCGCTTGTGCCTTGCCTGGGTTGCGCCAAGACATCATAAATACGCTATGTCCCTGCTCTAGCAACCATCGAACCATTGAGTTCTTCGCTGTTAAGTCAAGGATGTAGTATTTATTAATGAAAGGCGGAACGATGAGCAGTGGCGTCGCGTTCACTTTCTCTGTTAGAGGTCGATATTGAATCAACTCAAATAATTCGTTTTGAAAAACCACATCGCCCGGGGTGGTCGCAACGTCATCACCCACACGGAACGCATTGTTGTTCGTCATACGAATTTTCAAAATGTCCGCACTGGACTCAACGTCTTCTTTTAACTGCTCTAAGCCAGCCAGCAGGTTTTGACCGTTTTGCTCAAGTGTCAGTTTCAAGAGTTCCGGGTTCGTCGCGATGAAATTCGAGGGGGAAAGTGCATTGATGGCTTGACGAGAAAAGAAAAGTATTCGCTCTTTAGATTTTTCATCCAAACCTTCGAGTGACTCAATTGTATCTAAATAAGTCTTACTGAATAACAGGTAGGATTGCTTAATGAAGCTATACATCACCTCATTTTGCCACGCTTCATTAGAAAAACGCTTGTCCCCTTTTTCTGCTTCGATGACCTGTTTTTGATTACCCGCCAACGCGACATTCTGCCAAATTTGTAGCTGCTGTTCCCACCATTCTGCTTGCAGTTTTAAGATCGCAGCAGGCTGATTTACAGCTTGTTCGAAGAGTTTGGCAGTGTCTTCCAAGTTCACTTCTTGCATGGCCTTATTTAAAGGAGAGTTCACGACTGCCTTGTTCACTTCGAAATCATGCCACCACTGTTGATTGGTTTGTTGAAGCTGTACAAGATAGTCCGAAAAGAAGTGCTGAAACATAGTCTTACTCCTATATTCGGAAAAAACAACGCCGCCCAAATTAGGGTCTAGAGGCCCTAAGGCGGCGAGAATCGGACAAATTACGCTGGAGTAACAGTCTTTAGATTTTCCGAAGTCATTTTCTCAACGTCTTCTTTGAACTCCTTTGCAATAGCTTGAAGCTTGTTGCTGTCATCCATCATTTGTTGAGAAAGCTTAGTAAGAACGCTTAGTTGCTGACTGTTGAAAGCAGTCAATGACGTTACGTCTTTGATTTCTGATGCCGCTTTCATTTGGTTCAGACCCACTTCGCTGTAAGTACGAATTGCATTCAGTTGAAGCTCAGTCAACACTTCTACGTTTTTTGTCACTAGCTTGTTGAACTTCAAGTAAGGTTCTAGATTTTTTTCAGTTTGATCGCTAAAGGTTTTGAAGAAATCTGTGTACATGGTTTATCTCCTAGAGAAAGAATTAAAAATGTCCGTTTAAATAATTACTTAACTGCTTTTATAACCACAGCCGTCCCCATGCCGCCGCCCACACAAAGTGATGCGACACCATATTGACCATTTTGCTTATGAAGCTCGTGAACAAGCGTCACTAAGATTCGGTTGCCCGATGCACCAAGTGGGTGACCTAACGCGATAGCACCACCATTAAAGTTCGCTTTATCTTGAATCGCGTTAACGGGAACTTGGTTGGTTTCCGCCAACTGATGAATCACGCCAAGTGCTTGCGCGGCAAATGCTTCGTTTAACTCGTAAACGTCAATGTCGTTTACCGTTAATTCTGCTTTTGCTAATGCTTTATTGACTGACTCCACTGGACCTAGACCCATGATTTTCGGATCAAGTCCCGATTGCGCATAGCTTACGATCTCAGCAATAGGCGTGAGTCCATGTGCTTTAACTGCGCTCTCAGACGCGACGATAATTGCACTCGCACCATCGTTAATACCTGATGCATTCCCCGCAGTCACAGTGCCTTCACGGTCAAAAGCAGGGCGCAGCTTGCTTAACGCTTCCATGGTCGCATTAGCCTTTGGGTATTCGTCGGTATCGAATAGCACCGTTTCACGGCGTTGCTTTACTTCTACGGGCACAATTTCGTCTTTGAATTTGCCCGCTTCGATCGCCGCCACCGCTTTCTGTTGGCTAGACAGCGCATACTCGTCTTGCTGTTGACGGGTTAGGCCGATTTCTTTTGCAACGTTTTCTGCCGTCACACCCATGTGATATTGGTTGTAAACGTCGGTTAAACCGTCCGCTACGAGCAGGTCTTTCAGCTCTAGGTTGCCCATTTTGTTGCCATCACGAATACTACTTGGCGCGGCAAACGGAATCTGAGACATGACCTCAACACCTGCTGCAACAACAATCTCTGTATCGCCACTACGGATATGTGAAACTGCATCCATGACCGTTTTCATGCCACTGCCGCAAACCATGTTTACGCCATACGCAGGAACCGCGTCCGGAACCCCAGCGAACAATGCCGCCTGACGACCAACCCCCATGCCTTGACCTGCGCCGACAACGTTGCCAACAATGACTTCGTCAATCTTGTCGCCATTCAACTTCGCCGCTTCTAACGCGCCTTTAATCGCTACTGCTGCCAAATTGCCAGCAGAGGTATTTTTCAGGCTACCACCAAAGGCGCCAATTGGAGTGCGCTTCGCTGCTACGATAAACACTTTTTCCATCATCTTCTCTCCTTAGTGCATGTATAGGCCGCCGTTCACCGACAAAGTCTCACCGGTGATATAGGCCCCTGCATCGCTGACCAAGAAGCTCACTGATGCTGCAATTTCTTCTGGTGTAGCAAGACGTTTCATTGGGATTTGATTCGTGATGGATTCCAATACTTCTGGCTTCATTTGCTCAACCATTGGTGTACCAGTGTAACCTGGCGCAATAACATTTACTGTCACACCCGAGCGAGCACCTTCATACGCCAACGCTTTAGAGAAACCTATCATCCCAGCTTTCGCCGCCGAGTAGTTTGCTTGACCAAACTGCCCTTTTAGGCCATTGACTGAGGAGATATTAATGACACGACCACCGCCTTTTTCGCACATCGCAGCGAACAGAGGTTGCGTAACGTTGAATAGACTATTGAGGTTGGTATTAATGACGTCATTCCAAGCTTGCGCAGTCATCTTTTTAAACACGCCATCACGTGTGATACCTGCGTTGTTGATAACGACATCAATGGTCCCTTCTTCCTCAAGCAATTGCGCTAACTTTTCTGCACACTCTGCAGTGTTTGTTACGTCCAACTCAAAAAGGCGAACCTGATCTTTGGTAAACCCTTTACTGTTGAACCACTCCAACGCACATTCATAGTTTCCTGTGGAATAAGTAGCGATTACACGGTAACCATCATTCACTAATTGAGAGGAAATAGCAGAACCAATTCCGCCTTTTGATCCGGTGATCAAAGCGACTTTCTTCATCGAAGACTCCATTCTTAACGGCATTTAAAAAAGCAAACTAAATACACTGATGAA
This sequence comes from Vibrio sp. E14, assembly GCF_020515785.1. Classification (NCBI taxonomy): domain Bacteria; kingdom Pseudomonadati; phylum Pseudomonadota; class Gammaproteobacteria; order Vibrionales; family Vibrionaceae; genus Vibrio; species Vibrio sp. E14. Next base: position 366,881 of record NZ_JAHPJI010000001.1, on the reverse strand, counting down.
ATACATCACCAACTGACGTGTTTATTTATTCTTTTGGCTATCAATCCTGTGATGCCTTTTATTTTAATTTAAACCAGAAATATTACATTTCAAATAAAAAACTAATCCATTTGCATAAGATTGATTTAGATCTCATTAAACATGAAATGTTATAAAATGATTAACTCTTTATAAGTCATTGTTTTAAATAAAATAAAGTTAAACACAAGCTTATCAGAACATAAATTTAAGCATTATTTATCAATAAGTTACATACCGAACAGTGGACATTACATCATCTCATGATTTCAGATACAACTCTCATGCTGAGAGTTGTTCTCTATAAATACGATTAAAATAATAATTCAAATATCAATATAAGCAATTGTCAGTAATATCATTTAATTACTAACTTAAATGATATTTAAGACAGTATAAACTTAATTTTACATTTATAGTTTCGTTTATGAAAAGTGGTATATTTAGAATGTAAACAATAGAAGAAAACGTCTCATTTTGGTGCAGTTCGCACTATTATGACGCAACAATTAAAAAATAATTTCAGTTTTATTTTAAATATCTAAATAACATCAATTAACTAGCATTTAACGTATCGAATCACTTTTTATCTATTGAAGTACCAGTACGGTGCAATATTCGGTGGTACCATCTCCTAAAGCAATCATCTAGATTCTTTACCCCAAGTAAATTGATGTTGTACCCAAATGGCGTCAAGATGCAGGAGTCATGTCGGTGACATGCTCCGAAGGGCGAGTTGCCTTTTCCCACAGCCTTTGTTAACGATTTTCGATTTAGAACCACTAGATCTTCAAATCGTTGCCGTGCCTGTGAGCCAAGTCATTCTCGCTGAACCTGGCACCTTGAGGTTATTTGAGGATATTTGGGGATAGTATCCTTTATCAATTTGCACTATCTTTGTGGCTTCTATCAAATCACTTAGTTATCAACAAACATGAATCTTGCATTGCTCAGTATGTTCATCCCTACCTTCTTTTTTGTCTCAATTACACCAGGAATGTGCATGACGCTCGCCTTAACGCTAGGAATGAGTATCGGTTATCGCCGCACATTATGGATGATGATTGGTGAACTCGTCGGTGTCGCGCTGGTTTCAGTCTCGGCCGTATTAGGGATCGCAGCGATCATGCTCAACTATCCTTGGATGTTTATCGCACTAAAGTTTATTGGTGGCGGCTACTTACTCTATCTTGGTGTAGAAATGTGGCGATCTCGAGGTAAGTTAGCAATAAATGTCGATAATTTAGAAAAACCCAGAAGTGGCAACGTCGCGCTCATCATGCAAGGCTTCGTTACCGCTATCGCAAACCCAAAAGGCTGGGCATTTATGATCTCTCTACTGCCGCCTTTTATCGATCAAAATGCGGCTCTTGCTCCACAGCTAATCGTGCTTGTCTCCATCATTCTTCTTTTTGAGTTCATTTGTATGTCTCTGTATGCCACGGGTGGTAAAGGACTGAAACGCGTGTTGGGTCAATCAAAGAATGTGCGCCTGATGAACCGTATCGCGGGCACTTTAATGATGGGGGTTGGTGTTTGGCTATTACTGAGCTAAAGCAACGCTGGAAATGATGAAAAATATCCTAAGAAAAATTACGCGAAACATAAGTGAAGTATTAGATTTTCAGGCCCGGGTTTGGGTCGTAAACGTTTATGCTGGAGAACACAAAGGCGAATCTTACGTTGTAAACGAAGACAGCTTTTCCGAGCCATTGCAATGGATGAAAAAGAAAGGTTATCACACATCCATGCTGCGCCTGGTTGAATCGATGAAGCGCTCTCAAATCATTGAGTTCGATTTAGGTCACGTCAAACACCGCCTGATGCGTGTGAAATAGCACAAAGTAAAACGCCACTCAAACTGAGTGGCGCAAGCACTTTTTACCTTCAGCACCTCGCATTACGGCGCGGTATCAATCTCAACAGGCAAGTAATGCTTCGGTTCTAGTTTGAACAGTTCAGGTAATACGGTACCAATGGAAATGGAAGACCATGTACCTGATAACACACCAATAAACATCGCTATTGAGAAACCCGCTAGCGGGGCTCCCCCCATAATCCATAGTGCACCAACAGTAATCATTGTTGTGCCTGAAGTCACCATCGTTCTAGAGAACGTCGCGATGACAGCCTGGTCATTGATGTCTTCCATTTTCCAACTTTGTTTCGCGATCAGTAGCTCACGAATTCGATCTGAAATGATGATCGAATCATTCAATGAGTAGCCTAAAATTGCCAATACGGCAGCAAAAACCGTTAAGTTGAATTCCATTTGGGTAACGGCAAAGAAGCCGAGGACGACAATTACGTCATGAGCCAGAGCAAATACAGAGCCACTCGCTAAGCGCCATTCAAAACGGAAACACAAGTAACCAAGGATGCTCAGCACACAAATCAATAGTGCTAAACCGCCTTGATCAAACAAATCCTGACCAACTTGAGCACCAACAATACTGTTGCTAACGACATCAACTTGATGTGAAACTGGCTTTAATACCTCTTCCACACTCGGCAGAGTTTGTCCTTCTTCTGGGGCGGAGTAGCGAATAAGCCAACGACCATCTTCACCTGTGCGGGTGACAGAGGTTGATTCACCAAGTTTTGGTTGTAGTGCATCAAGCAGATCGTGGTTGGTTAACGACTTATCGACTTTCACTTCTGTCACCATACCACCAGTAAAATCCAAGCCTAGGTTCAACCCTTTAAAGCCCAGAGCACCAAGTGCGATCACCGTCAAAACGATAGAAACTAGCGTAGTAAAGTGGCGAATTTTACGAATATTTTGTTTTAGCATTTCGACCATGATTAAACCCTCACATCACGACGGGCATCTCGGCCCCAAATTAAATTGATCATTGCTCGAGAGGCAAATACGCCTGTAAACATACTGGTTAACAAACCTAATCCGAGTGTTAAGGCAAAACCTTGGATTGGACCGTTACCGATGGCGTATAAAATCACGGCGGTGATCATGGTAGTAATGTTGGCATCAAGGATGGTCGAGAACGCGCTATCAAAGCCCAGATCAATCGCTTGAGCGAAACTGCGGCCTTCACGCATTTTGTCCTTAATACGTTCGAAGATAATAACGTTGGTGTCCACTGCCATACCAACGGTTAACACCAACCCTGCAATACCTGGAAGCGTTAGCACCGCACCTGGTAACAAGGCAATTAAGCCAAGCAAACAAAGCATGTTTGCACAAAGCGCCACGTTCGCCACCCAACCTAAGCGGCGGTACCAAAGGGCCATAAAGGTCAGTGTTAACCCCATACCCAAAGCAAGTGCCGCAAAGCCATTTTCAATGTTTTCAGCTCCCAAAGAAGCACCAATAGTGCGCTCTTCTACGATAGTAACCGGGGCTGTTAGCGACCCCGCACGAAGTAATAGCGCTAACTGCTGCGCTTCGTCCATGCTGCCAGCGCCGGTAATACGGAATTGGCTACCAAGTTGAGATTGAATAGTCGCAACGCTGATAACGCGCTCGCTGCGCTCCGTTACGCCACGATCGTTTGTCTTGTATTCGCGGTAAACCGTCGCCATTGGCTTGCCAATATGCGTTGCAGAGAAATCACTCATCTTTTTACCGCCCGCGTGGTCAAGCGAGATGTTAACTTCTGACATACCCATATTGTCGACGCCTGCACGAGCATTAACAATGTGCTCACCCGTTAGGACTGGTCGTTTCTCCAGAATAACAGTTCGGCCATCGTTATCTTTCAGCACAAGATCTTGGCCGCTTCGCGCTTGGCTTGCATCTTTCACTTCGTAGAATGCCAAACTCGCAGTGGCACCAATAACGTTTTTCGCTTGTGCCGGGTCTTGTACACCTGGGAGCTCAATACGAATGCTGTCTTTACCCTGACGCTGAACTAATGCTTCCGTAATGCCTAGCTCTTCAATACGACCACGCATAATCTTCAAGTTTTGTTGCAATGTCGTTGATTGGAACTCTTGAATATTCTGCTCACTTGGCTCAAGAACAAAACCGCGCGACGAGCTTTTCACCACCCAACCTGGATAGTTTTGACGCAAGAATTTGTTTACTTCAGCTAGGGCGGTATCACTCTCACTGTATACCGCAATGCGGTTACCACTTTCTGCGCGAATTTGTACACCACGCACGCGCTGATCTCGCAGGCTTGCTTTGATCTCATCGATCAAAGCATTACGTTGCTCCTCAAATGCTTTATTTACGTCGACATTCAAAAGGAACTGTACCCCACCGCGAAGGTCAAGACCGAGTTTGATTGGGCTAAAACCCATCTCATTCAGCCACTCTGGAGCAACAGACACATATGAGAAGGTAATGCTGTCTTCTTTATTTAGCTCATTGTTTAGTAACGCACGAGCTTTGCTTTGCGCATTTTCATCATCGAATACAATGGTTGTTTTGCCATCTTTTTCGATGATTTTGTCTGCTGAGATGTGATTGGTTTTCAGTAGTTGATTCAACTGAACAACCGACATTTCACTGCTGTTTTGGTTTGAAAACGTTAGCTGGATCGATGGTTGCTCACCGAACCAAGTCGGAATCGCGCTTAACGTTAAGATAATGACCGTCGTGATTAATACGACATATTTCCAAGCTGAATAGTGATTCATCAGCTTTCTGTTCTTTTGCTGCTTTGCTGTTTTTTTCATGTAAACATCATCCCTTCACTACGAAGTGAAGCTTTTAATAACAAGGCTTAACACACGACAGATGCCCCCAGAAAAAAATTCAGGGTATGAAATGCTCAGGACGGTTACGCCCTGTTGAATACAATCGTCGTGTTAAGAGTGCACAATGGTGCAAATAGATGGTGTTTAGGCAGAAAATTGACTATTGAGTGCGACGTACATTGCGTTGGTCTCTTTCCAACCAGAAATGCGATGATCGCTTGTGAAATGATAAAAAGTGTACTGGTTTTGACGCCAATTGATATCCATCAGGCTGTAGGCATAACCTGCGTCAGCATAGAAAGGCGTGTTTAGGTCACCAATAACGTCAACATGCTCATCATCGAGGCCTTCACGTAAGTGAGAAACCCAACGTTGAGTGTTAAATAGGGCTAGCGTATCGAGTCTTGCGTGACTTTCAGAAATCGGAGACTGCGTCGTTTCTTCTGAGACTTCAGAAAAATTGATTGAGGTATTTGCAAAAGCAATACTCGCAACAAATGGTTGCAGCTTAGAAAAGTAAGGTAAATGAGCTTTCTGATCGATTTGCGCAGCAAAAACATGCGCTGGTAGCAATACCATCGCAAGCAGCATAAAAAGCAATTTTTTCAAGCAAATCTGAGACATAAGAACTCACTAAAAACAAAACGAGTCGAGTTTTTTCACTCAACTCGATGATAGTATTCCTATTAATTATGGTTAACAACTAAAAAGTTATAAATCTCTAGAGGCTTTAAACTAAAGGCGCTCTGTTAGCGGTAAAAGATATCGCCTTTATCGACATCTAAATAGATTTTGTTTTCTTGCTCCAAACCACCACAATAAATGAAGTACACATTGCGCTTGTCATAAGTAACCGAACGAACCCAGCCGCCGAGCTCTTCAAAATCACTCGGATCACAGGTTTCATCGTCTAACAATTGCTGTGTTTTCTTGCGGAAGATGTCCAAGTGAACTTTTAAATCATCCGACTTCTGCAAATATCCATCCAGTATTTCTAAACGCTCTTGTTCTTTAATAACTGGCTCTGCATCAGATAATCCCTCGGCATTCAACCACTCAGCTTTTTCTTCACCGCCCTCTTCATAAACAAGGTAACCAGAGATTCGATACCAACCATCCACTTTTTCTAACACCGATACTTTTTCTCCCTTATAGAGCGTATCGACAACCAAAGCATTAGCATTTGGCTTATTGTAAACATTGATTCGACGCTCAATGACATAGTATTCGGTCACTTCAGGAGGGGAGGTTTCTAAATCCAGAACCGGTTTGGATATTTCTTCTTCCACTGGCGCTTGCTCCACTTGCGCAGCTTTTGGCGCCTCAGGTTCATCTTTCTGCATAAAGAAGAAATAGTATCCAGCACCCGCCCCACCGAGCAACAGTATGACAATCAATGCGATGAGAATTTTCTTCATGTACTTTTCCTTTTCATTCTTTGTTCTTATCTCACCGGCAACACGCATGTCGCGGAAATTTGGGTATATACTCAAAAGGGTCGGTCAACTAACGCGAGCAATAATGATCAACAAACTCAATTGGATACTGTTGCTTCTTCTGTTCCCCATAATGGGGCACGCCAATATTCAATGTAACCCGTCGTCGTGGAATGACAATCTTACCCAATTCAATCGTTTAGAGTCCAATTACAATAAGCATGTTGAGGTATTCAATGCACTTTTAGCCGAACATAAGCAGCGCCAGTTATTGTCCCAAACCTTTTCCCTACATGAACTCGTGTCACTTTGGCGCGCCCGCTCGAACCAAAATGCGTTCAAAACTCAATTAAAAGCCTCGATTCAATATAAAGAAGAACTCACGACTAAAGCTAATGAGTTGATTAAATTGAGCACACAATCTCAATGGTCAGCAAATGGATGGAAGAAACTTGCCCAAAAGTGCCGTGAGTCAAACGAAACTGCCAATCAAATCACTGCGGAGTGGTATAACACCAACGCTTTGCAACTTACCGAGGATTACAAACGCCTTTCTTCACAGTACCAAGCACTAGCGCAACTCTATGATAAAGAAGCGAGATCGCTTCAATACGCTCAAGATGTTTCGAGGTAAAAATCGAGCCCGTTTTGAAAAGACGATGTCGGGTTTTCACTCCAATATTGGACGTTATTCGTGCTTTAATTCCCTCTTTTAGTGATCCCAACGTTATATGTAAAAAATGGGACTGTTCCCTTTTACAAACTTGACTAAACCATGACCAAGAGAGGCAACTTATAGAGACATACGTCACAATAATGCTTTACTTATGGCCAATTTTTGGTTAATTTACCCATTAATAAAATTTAATAAAAAGTCACATTTGGCTGGAGATGATGCTACAACCATGGTTATCAATCGATTAAGTAACAGGGACTGTCCTAATGCTACCAAAGCCAAGTTTTTGTCAGTAGTTAGGCACGTAAAAGAGTTTGGTTCAATCAGTGATTTGGACCTTTGTAAAATCTTCGGAGAAACAATTTGGAGTGATGGGAGGGAATACCATTCAGCTGCGTTCTCATTCAAGGTTGATAGATACACAGGTAACTGTGAAATCTCACAATACAAGCACCAATAAGGCTTAAGAATTTATAAGGCGGAGTCAGGAAACTGATTCCGCTTTTTTGATCATCGCAATCGTAAAGTCATGATCGGAATAACCCTCGATCAATTGTGCGTCTGGACATAGCCATCGGCAATAGCGTAACACCCCAAGTTTATTATGCGATGCGAGCATTCTCATGCTCGGCAGCTTTTCTTCATCCAATAAGTTAAACACGCACCCTCTCTCTGCGGCCCGGTACATTTTCTCGATCATCTCAATGGTATGATTTGGATTCGCGGATTGATAATTTAATGATCCAGAAGCAAAGACATAATCACTACGGGGCAATACCAACGTTGAAAAGTCACCGCATACGAACTCACTTTGAGTACGAAAGTCCCGCTTTCTGGCCTCAGAGATAAACTGTTTTTGCTGATCAATGCCAATATAACTTTGGGGGCGCAGATTGTTGAACTCAATAAACGCTAATAAGTCTCCGTAGCCACACCCAATATCTAAAAGACTTGAACCGTCTAACGTTAACCCACGGCACAAGGCTTCAAATCGACTGATTTGGCTGTACTTATCCCTCCATCCCAGCGTTCGCGCTCTGTCTGTACCGAACTGTCGGTATCGCTTTCGGTGATAGTGAGCAATCTTAAGTCTATCGAGAAATTTCATCTTTCTTATGCATAAATCGGCAAGCTTCCATTTCCTTTCACTTGTCTAATCGCCAAGTGCGTATGGATATCTTTTACGTTTTCTAATCGTTGTAGCTTTCTAGTGAATGTTTCATAACCAGCGAGATCTTTGCTGACCACTTCTAACAAATAATCATAAGCCCCTGATACAACATGGCACGAGATCACTTCGTCCATTTCAACAACAGCATGTTCAAATTCATCAATCGAAGAAGCTTGGTGGTTGTTCAAACTGACTTCAACAAATACGGTCATCGCAATACCCACCGTGTCTCTGGACACAATGGCTCGATAACCGCTAATTACGCCCTCCTGCTCTAAACGCTTAATGCGTCTTGCACAAGGTGATGCCGACAATCCTACTTTGTCAGCGAGCTCTGCCGTAGTCAGGGTCGCATCCTTCTGCATCAAGTTGATCAGTTGCCTGTCAATTTTGTCCATTTGCCCTTCCATGCCAATAATCACTAACAATTAACATTTATACGCGCTTTATCACCAACATCAAGCTTAATTACGTCAAACTTTGCCTCCCTTTGGCACGAGTTTTATTCAACAATTAACACATCATTTACAAATGGACATGCCGACAATGATATTGGGATACGCAGCTATATTAACGACCTTACTGCTTTGGTCTGGTTTCTTTATTTCTTTAAAAGGGGGCGCAATTTCTAACTTGCAGCCAGCCGATATCGCGTTAGTTCGCTTTCTAATCCCAAGTTTAATTTTATTACCATTTGTGATTAAGCATAAGCAGGCGCTTCGCGTCGTGCCTAAACGCTACCTAACTGGTGTTGTGGTAGGGAGTGGCCTGCCCTACCTGCTGGTCGTCGGCACAGCTATGCACTTCGCTCCCGTGGCGCACGGCAGTGCATTAGTACCTGGCACTTTGCCATTATTTGTTTCTGCTATCGCGGTGTTGTGCTATCAACAGTCGCTGAGTGCTCACCGCTTAATCGGGCTTTCTACGGTGCTGTTAGGGATTTTCGTATTTCTTCTTTCTAATAGCGGTGCAGAGTACAACTGGTCTCAATTACAAGGCCACATCCTGTTTCTAACCGGTAGCATTATGTGGGCAGTTTTCACCATCAGTGCTCGTGTTGCTAACCTTAATGCGCATGTCTGTGCTGGATTCGTTGCAATCGCGTCTTTGGCACTGCTCATCATTGCGGTTGGCTTCGGATGGGTAGATAGTTACCTAGCGATAACGCCGATCAGTCAGTGGCCGTGGGAAGAATTATTTGGCCACGCGATGTTGCAAGGTGTCGGCGCAGGCTTAATCGCCTCTTTTACCTTTATCTATGCAATCCGAATTATTGGCGCCGAAGCCAGTGCTGCTTTTGGGTCATTAACTCCAGTCGTCGCGACACTTCTTGCCGTTCCAATTTTTGGTGAACAACCAGATTCACTGACTTGGTTAGCGCTGATGCTGGTAACCTGCGGCAGTATTGTGGCAAGCCAAATCTTTATGAAAGATGGAATGAGCCAAACTTATCGCCCACCACTTCACAGATAGCGATTATTTTACAAAAACTTTTGTCCTACTATCTTGAATAACAAAATGGCGTTTTGATAGCCTCGATTTAACCAATAATTAAAACGCCAATGTAATGCCTGCCACTCATACTAAAGATGAACTGCATAGATTCCTCAAACCGGGAATGAAACTTTCGACTAATTTCGAGTTTGGGCCTAAGGACCAGTATACGTATTCCACCACCTATCTTGGGATGAAAGAGAACGCGTATTTGATTCTTGATATACCGATGCGTTTGCTTGAAGAGCAAGTGATGAGAAAGCTCCCAAACGCCGATGTCATCGTGCGTGGTGTATCAGATACGGAGTTAGGCCATGTCATTGCATTTAAATCCAGTGTTCTAACAACTGCGGTTCGTCCTTCGCCCCTTTTATTTATTCGAATTCCAGGAACATTTGCAACCAAACCAGTCCGGGAACACGAACGATATAAGCTGCAAATGGATTGTAAGATTGTTCACGCGGGGAATGTTTACGACGGTAGCCTTATCGACTTCTCACTGGCAGGTATTGGTATCTCAACCTTTATAGAGCCTGAATTCAACGTTGGTGAAAGTGTCACTATCGACTCTTCTCTAAGTCACTATATCGGAGAAGAAAATCGGTGTGTCATTGCCAACATTAAGAAGTTGGTGAAAGGCTGGGTAATAGGAATTAAGTTTGAAAGCCCAATAGCGATGAGTCACGAGCTAAAAACAGAGTTACTGGAGCAGTCCTTTCTAACCAGTAACGTCTGAACTTACTGCTGGCTAAAGCGCGTCGCCTCAAAGCTGTTGAGCACTCTGTGCACCGCATAGGTCACGAGCAGAGTGACAACAATAGCAAACAAAATACTACTCACGCGATACAGCGCGCTGAACATTAAATCGCCATCCGGAGTAAGGTATTGGCCAAATAAAATACCTAATGTAGTTAATCCGCCAAACCCAGCTCCTGACCCACTAGACTCTTTTACATGCATATAGCTGAACATCATCGCGCCAATCCACAGCAATGGGACGATAAACAGCAAGGTATCCGACCAATCGTATAGTACGAGCTGCCCAGCAATACCAAAGGTTACCCCCATCAAGGTCCCCATTGCTCTTTTGCGCGCATACCCTAAAGCACCGTTCCAATGCATAGGAAACAATAAAAGCAAGGTTGTCGCCTGAGCGGACATAGAATCACTGAGGTCAAATAGCTGGAATACAAGGAAAGACATTGTAGCGATGCTCGCCCCCATAAGGGCTTCATGACGCATGCGGTGACTCTGTTTAGGCTGAGATGGTTTTGCCGGTGGCTGACGAGGCTCTGCATCAGGGATCAAAAATGTCACGACGTAGGCCACGATCACTGAAATAACATTCGCTTGTAGGTTGCTGAATATCAGATCATTTAAGTCGGTTGTTGGATAACTCGCAAAATGCAGCATGATGCTCAAGCTCAGCACGCTATTTGCCCCAAACAGGAATAAGCTCCCTTTTGACATACAGGCGAACTTATACAAAAACAACCCGAAGGCGATTATCGTCATCATGCCAGGATGTCCACCAAATAGCCCACCAAGAATACCGACCTCCAATCCGCATACGACCGCTGAAAAAATCAGCTGTCGTGCAGCATGCAGGCTCATGACTGGTACCATTCCAAGTAACAACATCGGTGTTACGGTAAAAAATACGCCATAATTCCAGCCAAAGACCTTACATAAGGTGAAGCCAATGGTCGCGCCAGTTGCAATGCGCAAACACTGACGGAAGTCGTTTTCCGACATGGGATGATCCCATAACTTCATGTCGCCTCCCCGTTAATAAATGTAATGAAGAAGACTCAAAAATCGGATCTGACATCTCGCTAACCAGCCAGATAACGAGTTTTCTGGCAACAGTTGCACAGTCGCACGTGCCCCGGCCGGAAATGCGCGCTGTTGAGGCTCATCGATAGCTAAATGTAAACGTAAACGCTGCGCGTCTCTCACCCAACGGTTTGAGTCAGTCGGTGTCGCTAAGCGGCCATCTGCATCAAACTGGCCTGAGCTTACCCCTGCATCCACACTCGTAATACGAGCTTCAAATACATCACCTGGCAAGCTATCAAAGGCCACTAACGCCCGACTGTTCTGATTGAAGTGTCGCAGACTCTTTTCACGAAAGTCGGCAATAATATCCACGTCATCCGAGACTAAAGCCACAAGAGGCGTACCAGCTGCCGCATAGGCACCCGTTTCCAGCTGCAAGTTAGCGACAACGCCATCATGCTCAGCAATTACTTGAGTGTAAGACAGATTAAGTTCCGCTTGTTTTAGCTGGTTTTGTGCCACGCGGATATTTACATTCGTTGCACCTAAATCGCCTCGGTTTACTTCCAACTCTTTTAAACGAGCGCGCGCGGCCAGTAAGTTTGCTCTGGCTGCCGTTGCACTACTTTGTGCGTCGTCACGCTGTTGTTGCGAGGTGCCATTGCGATGAAACAATGTATCAAGACGTTTGGCTTCGCGAACTTTTTGCTCGGCGACAATTTTGCTCGCTTCAACGTCCGCTTTTGCCGCTGCAATAGAGGCATCAAGCTGTTCATTATTTTGAATCACACGCTCAAGGTTAAGTTGAGCCTTTTCTACGGCGAGCTGATAAGGCTGTGGATCAATCTGGAATAGTAGATCGCCTTGGCTTATTTCTTGGTTGTTGGCAACATAAAGATGCGTAATCTGTCCACTCACACGGGGAGCTACTTTAGTTACCACTCGCGTTGCCATTGCCTGAGGCGTCAATGGCATGGCGAGATCTGCGACTAGAAAATAGGCAAAGACAAGGACAAACGCGACGCAAGAATACTTGATCCAACGTGCGAATTTTTGATCTGGAGTCATAGGCGTTTACTTCTCTTTTAATTCGGGTTTCTGACTTATTCGCTAAGTGAATCAAGTGCATTGTGAGCAATCTGATCTAGGATCAATGAAAGCTTTTGAAGCTCCTGGTCATTGATTTCCGTCAGTAGCTTGCTCCGTACTTGAAGAATTCGAGTCTCCATTTGCTTGAGTAGGGTTTTACCTTCTTCTGTAAGGCTAACAATGCGTGCTCGCTTGTCATGCTCACTGCAATGGCGAGTGATCAGAGATTGCTCTTCTAATAGCTTTAATGTGCGCATCAGCGATGCCAACTCAATCTCAAGCGCTTCAGCCAAATGCTTCTGACTAACGTTGTCGCCCATTCGATAAAGTTTCCATAACGCAGTCCAACGCGGGTACGTCAGGTTTAAAGGCTCCAACTCGCGATCTGCAACCATTTTCCACAAACGGGCAACGCGAGATAACTTTTCAGCCAGAGAAAGGTCGCGCAAACTGTTGATGTCTTGAATCATAAGATCTACTCAATTACTTAGCTTGCTAAGTAATATAAAATAGTTAGCACGCTAAGTAAATAAGTTTTTGTGATTTAAATCACATAGAATATGCCATTGTGGAACAAGTTTGCGTAACTCAACGTAGTACTTGGGTTGAATAGTAGTGATATACGACACTAAAGGTGATATCAGCACTCCTGGCTTATCAACAAGTGAAGCATTGAGATACAAAAAAGCACAACCCTAAGTTATGGCGTTGTGCTTTTCGGTTTAGTGAACGATTGAATTATCAATTAAGGCTCATAGCGAATGAGTTCATCACGTTCGTTCAATTAAGAATCGCTGCTTGAAGTCAACAAAGGCTTCATGCAGCGCATTTTCTTTAATCGGTTTGAGCAATACGTAATTCGCGCCCGCCTCCATAAACGCATCACTGGTTTCTTTCGCCGTATCGGCAGTACAAGCATAAATTGGCGTGCCTAACTTCAGCTTCTGTCGGATCTCTTTGGTTGTTTCAACTCCTCCAAGATGCGGCAGTTGGTTGTCCATCAAAATCAAATCGTAAGTATGATCTTTTAAGAACTCCATCGCTTCCAATCCATCTTTTGCCCAATCAACCTGCATTTTGTACTTGTTACAAAATGCTTCGAGAATGAAGGCATTAGTATGGTTATCTTCTACCAACAGTACTTTTAGACTCTCTGCGAATAACTCACCAGGTTTAACTCTCAAGCTTGAATCAAGAGGGGTGAGCACTCGCTCACGATCTTTCACTGGCATTGTAATAACAAAGGTCGTGCCTAAACCTTTTTGACTACGTACTTGAACGTCACCTTCCAGCATATCGACGAGGCTTTTCACAATGGTCAGTCCCAAACCACTGCCACCGTATTCTCGAGTGGTCGTTGCTTCCTCTTGAACGAAAGGCTCGAACATTTGGTCAAGCTTATCGGGCTCTATGCCGATGCCCGTATCCGTGATTTCCACTACCAACACACTATTTTCTGCGCCGTAGAACTGCTCCAGTTCAGCATGCAAGCGTACGCTGCCCGAGGGGGTAAACTTGACTGAGTTACTGACTAAGTTAAATAAAATTTGGTTCAGACGAACTTGGTCAGTAAAGATTTCAACATTGGGATCAATCTTGTTTTCAATGACGAGGTTAACGCCTTTATTTTCGCAAATTGGACGATAAATGTTTTCTAACGTTCGAATCGTGTCAGTGAACGAAAACGGGTGCTTTTGAATATTAAACTTACCCTGCTCAATCTTCGAAAAATCCAAAATATCATTCAAAACAGCAAGTAAGTGCTCACCACTATGTCGAAGTACGTCAATTTGGTTATTCTGTTCTTCCGTTTCGACCGAGTCTTTTAATAATTGAGCAACTCCTAGAATGCCATTGATTGGCGTTCGGATTTCATGGCTCATTTTAGCCAGAAAATCGGCACGTGCTTGGGCGGATTTTTCTGCCTCTTTACGTGCCAAGTTACTTTGTTTTTCCGCTTCAATAAGCGTCGTAATATCCTGACCTTGAACAATGATACCGCTGATATCACCGTCAACTCGAATCGGCGATAAGTTCCAGCGATATACCTTGTCTCCAATTGGTACATTGACGCCAGTTAACGTGGCTCCTTGAGCTGCCATTCGCAGGTGCGGCATCAACTTTTCTTTGAAGCCTTTAAACACTGGGTGCATAGTTTCAATGTCGTTTTCCATGACCAATTCTTTGCGGGCTGCCGGATTGATTTGGATGAGTACGCCAGACTCTGACCACACCATAATCGGCGATAACGCAAAGTTAAACAGATCGCGGAATGAACGCTTTTGCGCTTCCAGCTCTTCAAAGGTGTTTTCTAGTGTCGAACCAATATGATCGAACTCCTCGATATCCGACCCGCCAAATCGTTCGAACCCTTTTTCTTCACGAGCCGAACGAGTGTATGCCATCAACGAGCCAAGCTCTTCGACGACTCGATTCTCAATCCACTCTTTGGTCATCAACGCAATCATCACCATCCCGATAACCGAAGCCAGCATCGCCAAAAGGTGCTGGATTTGCAGCGTCACAACACTCTGATTGTCTTGCACGGTTAGTAAACACAAATCCGTCGTGGCAGCATTGACTTCGATAGGGGTTTTAATGATCAACAACTGGTCAAGCTTTTGCTGAGACTCGCGCCGCTTCAGAACATCAAATATTTTGTACGCTTCATCTCCGACTAGTGAGCTGGCTAGTGGCGTATCGTTGGCCACCAAAACAACATTATCAACGTTCCCTTCGTTTTTTAGTCTTTCCATCAACCCGAAGTTGTTATCTAGAACAACAACATTGTAAGAATACCCCATCACTTCACCGGTTTTAGGTTGTAAAACCGGCACACGACGCAGTAACAGATGGCGAGTTCCCATTGGGGTATGTGAAGGGAGGTAATACCAATTGTTGCTAAAAGTCACTTGGCTCGCGAGGCCATTGAGAATCAAGTTATTGATGCCATAGAAATGCGCATTCCCATCGTCCCAAATAATGCCTTGATGATCGGTGAGAAAGCGAAATTCTGGCGTATGAGAAGGATCACTCTGGTCAATACTCATGAAAAAGTAATTGAGAGCTTCTTCATCCCGTTCTGTATAAAAATCTAAAACAACATCACTCTTCGAGTTGCTGTTGTGATGAATCTGAATCGCAGCAAAATGGCTATCAAAAATATTAAGAATCAGCGCTGACGTCTGTTGCTTAGTTCTATCCACTTCTTGCCAAATAATTTGCTTCGAGAAGTAATAACTCTGAACGAAGATGCCTAAAATGATCGGAGCAAGTACGAGAATGATTATTTTCGTAATAAGCGTCGACAATGAGCGACGCTTTCTTGTTTTTGATGTAGTTGTCATCAATTGTCTGAGTATCTAAATGCGCGTTTTCTTAATGCTTCAATTATTTCTGGAGAATCAGATTTCGTGACGACTTCAAAATCACCAGAATAAACGGTTGGAACGGGTTTCCCTTCAAGATCCCACTTAATCGCTTCTGCCATTGCAATGCCAGTATCATCGTTCATACGCATAACAGTAACGTCTAACTCCCCTTTCGAAAGCGCTTCTAATTCTGCAGAGCCGCCACCCCAGCCATTGATCATGACATCATCACGCCCTAACTCTTTCAACGCATCAACAGCACCTAGCGCAACATCTGTAGAACACGCATAAATAAAATCGACGTCAGGGTATTTTTCCAAACTCGCTTTTGCTGCTTCGTACCCAGACTGCTTTGTCGCTTTAGTATAGTAAGCAGATTGTAGTTCAAAGTTGTTATCACGGTTGACTTGATTGATAAAGGTATTGCCTCTGATATCGCTGATATATCCTTCTGAAAAGTAGAGCACACTATAATGGCTCTGTTTTGGAAAACGCTTACCAAACTCCACGGCAAGCTCACGGCTGCCTTCAGCATGATCAAAACCAACATAAAGGAACGGTTGGTGATCCTCCCAATCTCTTACCGGTGTAGTGATATTTTGTAAGATCAACTTGGTTTTCTTTGAGTCTAAGGCGTGTTCAACAAACTTACGATGCCTAGTGGTATCGAGAGTGAAAATCAGATAATCGGAGTTGCTCTTCAGCGCTTCCATTAAAGACAAACTTTGTTGCTTAATATCTGCGTTGGGACGGGTAAATACTTGATTAAGTTGATAGTCGATATCGAGTTTATCTAAACGCTGTTCAAATGCGTCGATATTTCGAATCCAATAATCCGAAATCTGTTGACCTGGATAAACCACAGAAATTTTTAACGGACGCTTTTTGTCTCTTTCAACCGGAACAGGAGTCTCTCGCACGGCGTCAGCCAACGCATTCGTTAACTGCTTCTGTTCTGGAAACTGGTCTAAAAATTCTTGATACGCCCAATACCCATTGAGGACTTGAGTGGCTTGCGCTATCGGCGCGACAGTGGCCATTGACATCAGGGAGAATACTAACGCTTTTTTCATCTACTGCTCTTTTAGCTTTTTATGAGCCTAATTCAGCTCTATTCGTTACCTAGCCGAGTCATCCTTTACTCTTGTAATCTACCTTCCTCTGAGTGCCTGTTTCAATAATAAATTGGTTCTTAGTCTGAGTTGGAACGAATAAACGTTTATTGTGTACCTAATTACAAGGTCACAAAATATCATTTCTCCTTTTCATACTCTGAGTGTTTAAACAGAACACCAACCCATTATGCGTCAGTTTGTTCTTACATGGTACTCCAAAACTAAAAAGAAACCGCCTCAGTGGACGGTTTCTTTGTTATTCGGCATGTCGCGAACGCTTATTTCGATAAAGCCATTTCTAACGTCATCTGCTGATTTTCATCAACGACAATACTTGCTTTTGACGTAACAAGTAGCTCTTTCTTAGCTTTTGTTAGTTGCTTAATATAATACTCAGCCCGCATGGCAAGCGTCTTTGAATCAAAATCCGAAGACCACTCCAATACCAAGGGACCTTTTCCTTTTAAAGCTTTCGCTCCTTTGCCCGTTTGGTGCTGATTGAATCTTCGCTCAACATTGTTTGTAACACCGCAATACAGCGCATTGCGGTTATTTCGTATCAAATAGACACTCCAACGCTGCGCTGTATTTTCAATCATGAAAGTAGTGACTCGACCTTAGCTTTAAGCTCATCGAGCTCTTCTTTAAGCTGTGCAACTTCGAGCTCTAGCTGGCTGACTCGATCAGAATTAGAGCCAGCCGCTGACACTGGCACTGCGAGCTCTGAGACGTCAACATCGCCACAGAACAAATGC
The DNA here is from genome assembly GCF_020515785.1 of Vibrio sp. E14. Lineage (NCBI taxonomy): Bacteria > Pseudomonadati > Pseudomonadota > Gammaproteobacteria > Vibrionales > Vibrionaceae > Vibrio > Vibrio sp. E14. The sequence continues at coordinate 349,312 of NZ_JAHPJI010000001.1, read as the reverse complement.
ATATAGCGTGACTCTCGCTTTCCGGCTTCACGCGGTAACTTGACCACTAATGGCCCTTTGTCTTCGCTTGCTAAGTGCTCCAGAACCGTTTCAACTTCTTTTACATCATGAAATGTCGCGAGACGATTGGTACGAGTGCGAATTTCCCCAGGCGTTTGAGCACCACGCAAAAGCATACAACATACGATTCCCTTCTCTTGTTCTGTCAGTTTTAAATCACCAAACTCCGTATTACAGAAACGGTGCTGATACTTGCTAACACGGCTGTTAAACGCACTTTCGTCACTGACGAGCCTACGCTCAATTAGAGCATCAACGGCATCGAGAACGTCTGACTCAGAGAGCGACATTACGGGATCACGGTTGCTTTTTTGATTACACGCGTTGGTTAAAGCGTTTAGGCTGAGGGGGTAAAGATCTGGGGTGGTGACTTCTTTTTCGATCAAGCAACCAATGACTCGTGCTTCAATTGCCGTTAGCTCAACTTTCATAATGCATTTCCTTATTATTTTTGCATTTGACTTGGTACCTAAATCGCTTCGAAGTCATGCATCATACATTGGCAAAGAGATGCAAGAAGCGTTAACGATTCAGGTGTCGGTGTCAGGCTAAAGCATAGCGCAAGACCTGGCACCCTTTGCGAATCGGGTCAGGTATCAATGCTCCGAGAGAATTGGCACTTTCGTCAAATTGCCATCTTGATCAACCATCATTATTTTTGAACGATTCAGCTCAACTTCGATGATTTCGAGTTGCTCGCGAGCGTTGATATACGCTGTTTTTAACTTTTCAGCCACAGAGCGAGTGGCTTGCTCATTATCTTGACTACTTACTTGCTCCGCAGTGTTCCCAGAGTCCATATCAAGTTCATCATTTTGCATTCAATGGTGTTGATAATATAGTGAAGGCCACGTTATGACAATGCATCGATGGATTCTACGATGTTGCCCAAAACTCGATTAAAGAAGCGTGATTATGTGGACACATCGCAATTGGTTGAGAAATGTTCAACTCTGCATTGTGATTGATCTAAAGACTGTTATGCCACTGGATGTTGTGCTTTAATCGAGAGAGATATTCATAAAATTAGGAAAGAGAACTATGAGTAGCGTATTTGAAATCGTTAACCAAGCTCGTCGTAAAAACAAACTAAAACGTGAGCTGCTTGATAACGAAAAGAAAGTTCGTGATAACCGCAAACGTGTTGACCTTCTAGAAAACCTTCTAGATTACATCAAACCAGAAATGACTCACGATGAAATCGTCGCAATCATCAAAAATATGAAAGCAGACTACGAAGATCGTGTTGATGACCACATCATCAAAAGTGCAGAAATCTCTAAAGCACGTCGTGACATCAGCCGTCGTATTCGCGAACTGACTGAAGAAGACAAGCAAACTAGCGGCAAAAAGTAAACACGTAAGCTAGATTTTCCAACCCCGAGTAAGGCTACCTTACTCGGGGTTTATTTTTGTCTCTAAACTAAGCGCCGTGTACAATCAATCCAACTCTTATTCCTAACGCATTCAGCTTTCTATGTCCTCAACTACGACAAGTACACAACCAACACTTGCAAAACAATTATTTACGATGACTTGGCCAATGCTATTTGGCGTTCTATCTTTAATGAGCTTTCAGCTTGTAGATAGTGCGTTTATCGGTCAGCTCGGCGTTTTACCTTTGGCCGCTCAAGGTTTTACTCTTCCGTTGCAAATGGTCATTATCGGCATTCAAGTCGGTTTAGGTATCGCCACGACCGCTGTCATTTCTAAAGCGCTTGGTGCGAATGAAAGTCGTTATGCCAAACAGCTCGGTGGCTTAGTTTTGATGATTGGCTCAATCGGCGTAGCCGTTTTTGGAGGGCTAATTTGGCTTTTGCGCTACCCCATTTTATCTCTATTAAGTGCTCCAGAGTCTGTGATGCCGATTATCGACAGCTACTGGCCTTGGTGGCTGCTAAGTTCATGGACTGGCGCGGTTTTATATTTTTACTACAGTATTTGCCGGGCTAACGGCAACACCATGTTGCCTGGCACAATGATGATGGTGACCAGCGGCGTGAACCTTGTGCTCGATCCACTATTTATTTTCACGTTTGACTTGGGCATTAACGGAGCCGCAATAGCAACCATCGTTGCTTTTGGGTTTGGTATTTTAGTCGTCGCGCCTCGCGTAAAGAAGAATCACTGGGCAACAACGCAGTGGCACGACCTCAACGTAACTAAAAGTGTTGCGTCTATCGGTAACATCATGGGACCTGCGATGATCAGCCAACTGCTGCCTCCGTTGTCGTCCATGTTAGCAACAAAGTTGTTGGCAAGCTTCGGGACCGCAGCAGTCGCCGCTTGGGCGCTCGGTTCACGCTACGAATTCTTTGCTATCGTTTCGGTGTTAGCGCTGACAATGTCTATGCCCCCAATGGTCGGGCGCTTACTTGGCGCAAAGAACTACCAAGATATCCAATCGCTAGTCAGTATTGCCGTAAAATTCATTCTGGGCTTTCAACTTTTGATCGCAGCCATTACGTTTGTCGTCGCAAACCCACTTGCACTACTGATGACCAGTGATGTTCAAGTAGAGCAAGTATTAGAAATGCATTTGCTGATTGTTCCTATCAGCTTAGGTTCACTAGGTGTATGTATGTTGATGGTTTCTCTTTGCAATGCATTAGGTAAGTCTTACACCGCGCTCACCATTTCAGCGCTACGCTTGTTTGTCTTTTTCCTTCCTTGCTTATGGGTTGGCGCTCAAATGGGGGGAATCCGAGGTCTACTTTTAGGCGCTTGTATCGGCAACATTCTGGCGGGCATTTCCGCTTACCTAACCTATCGACAAACCATACGTAAACTCGCTGGCGCTCAAGCAAACGCATGACAATGAATGGTTAAATTAAAGCCCCTTTGATTGGGGCTTTATCGTCTTGAAATGTTATCGATTTAGGCGAGTTTTAATTCATTAAAGAGCTCAAATAGCTGATTCGATTTATAAGGCTTAGGTAAATAAGCATCCATACCTGCAGCAAAACAGTTGTGAATGTCTTCTTCCAAAACACTCGCGGTGAGCGCAATAATGGTCGTTTTCTCACGCCCCGATTTCTTTTCCCAACGACGAATTTCTTTCGTCGCGGTCAGTCCATCCATCACCGGCATCATACAATCCATTAAAATTGCATCGAATTCTTCTCCCTTTGTGATGGCTTCTAACGCTTCTTGTCCATTGCTTGTTATCAAATAGTCATACCCTGCTTTATCCAGAAAAAAACTCGCGATTTTCTGATTCATCAAGTTATCCTCCGCGATTAAGATCCTCCTGTGAGAGCGCGACGTTCGATATTCAGACTTTGGAACACCATTAGTGACAGTGTCACTTGAAATGGTTTTTTCTACCTTCGCTAAGTCGTCAATGACATGCTTAAATCGATTGCCAAGAAAAGGCAATGTGAGTACAGCATGTACTCTTTCTGCATTGTCGTAGGGAGTGGATAGATGATGCTGACAAATAATCACACGACGAAGATCATACTTGAGTGACAACTCATCTAAGGCTTCATCCGAATTGGAGTCGTCACTATGGCACAGAAATATGACATCAAAGTCATCGTTTATTGCTTTTACTTCATTAACATTATTCGTACCAAAGAGATTGATTTTTGCTAATCGACACTCTTTCAAAAGTTGATCAGCGTAATCGTAATTTGTGCAGATCAAGAGCCCTTTATTTATCACGTCCGAGCGCCAGCCAAACACCGGAATAACGTCAACCTCAATAGAGAATTCAAAGCATGTGCCCACTCCTTTTGTGGATGTCGCTATAAGCTGCCCTCCCATCATGGATACCAGTTGACGACAGATTGCCAATCCCAGTCCCGTTCCGCCGAACTGCCTCGACACCCCTTCATCTTCCTGAGTAAAGGGTTCAAAAATCGTCGTTAACTTATCTTGTTCAATGCCTATCCCGGTATCTTCGACTTTAAACATCAGCGTTCCGCGCTCGTTCTCAGGTAACTCGTCATAACTGACATCAACACGTATATGACCGCTTTCGGTAAACTTGACCGCATTCGATACCAGATTCGTGATGACCTGCTTGATGCGATGATCATCAACCATCACTCGAGTTGGAATGTTTTCAGCTAAGTTAATCCCCAGCTCTAGCTGTTTAGATGTGGCTTTGGATTGAAATAAAACCATCGATTGGTACACCACTTCTCGGATATCGGCCTCGACTAGCGACAACTCCAGTCGACCAGATTCGATTTTAGAAAGATCCAAAATATCGTTAAGCAAAGTAAGTAATGTTTGGGATGAAGAGTCAATGTCATCAACGACTTCTTGTTGATGGGAAGATAACTCGCTTTGAGAGAGTATCTCCGTCATGCCCATAATACCATTTAGGGGGGTGCGTATTTCATGCGACATGTTGGCAAGAAATACTGATTTAGCGCGATTAGCAGACACTGCTGACTCTTTAGCATGGAGTATTTCGTCTGTTTGTCTCTGCTTTTCTTCAACCACTCGATTCACTTGCTGAGCGAAAATCGTCAGTTCATCACTGCCATCGACTTTGACTTTCGTCTGTTTCTCTTCATCGTTGATCAGCGCCGTTAAGGTATGAATAATCGCATCTAGTTTGCTATTAACCCGAAACCAAGTGCCAAAGCCAAGCCAGCAAAGCATGACGATAACCAAAATAACGCCAGAGGTAACCATCGCAATATTGGTCTTTTGTTCATGAACTTGTGTTAGGAGCGACTGCTCTGTTTGTTTCGTGAACCCATCAATGAGTACTTGCAAGCGTTGCACACGGAAATCGAGTTCTCTCAAATACGCTTCATAGTCACTACGTGACATGTCCCCTGACATTAATCGCCCACGAGATGCCAAATTTCTCTGATATCTCGGCGACGTAAACAAGCCTAGCAATTTATCAACTTGATCGTATGACCCTCCTAAATTTAAAAACGCATCCAAATTTTGCTGCTGTCGATCAATAGCCTGAAAAAACAGACTCTGACTCAACCGACTCTTAGGATCTTGAACTAGGCGATGTGTCAACCAGGCTTCTTTCTGTGTCCAAAAAGACAGCTGAGCAAGGTAAGCAATAAAATTCTGCATTCGAATGCCGTCCTCACTGCCATACCACTGATGATTTTGTAGCAAAGAGCGCGACATATTTTGAAGCAGTTGAAATGCCCAATCGCCCAGGTCATCCATCTCGTCCAACCTACCTGATAATACCCCTAGCATGGCCTCTTTCAGCTCATCAGCATATTCAGCGGTATTGGGGTTACTGACGAATTTTTGATGCATGGAAGAAATAACACCGTCTTGTTCTTCTATATTAAGTGCGGCTGATGCTTGAAGCGTAGGCTGGCGGCGTGCTTTCTCTATGGAGTAAATAAAATGAGAGGCTTGGGATATCAACTGGAAACCTTGGATATTGATTACCGTTTGATTGAGACGGCTTACGCGCAACGCATTGTCAGAAAACTGCTGAACTGCAAAAACCACTATCACCACCGTGGGTAATAGTGCGAGGAGTGCTAAGCGTGTTTTTATTGATAATCTCAACATCCATCAGCCCAATGGTTGATCTCATCCGATTATTTAATACTAGACTAGTTTCTAGCATTGAAAGGCATATAAGACATGGTTACTTTAAAACAACATTCACCTACCAAAGCCATGGTCTTTCTGCTTATTTCGCCATCGGCCGATGAAATGGTAATTGTGACTCGAATCATACTTTTTGATCTTCAAGCTGAGTACAAACAGTGAAGTTTCACTCATACCTAAGATGCACATCACTTTTCATAAAATTCCAAACCATATGTTCACCTATTTCGTTGCCTTATCGAGACAAATCACACAAAAATGCAAACGAATTCACAGTGACAACAAAACTAATTTGAAAACACACATTATCATCGCGAAAAAAGTGGATGACTTTTTAAATGTCAATACGTGAAAACCACCGCTTTAGTCACATTAATTCACCACTAACACGACCTTAACTAGTGTTTTACACTAGATTTAATTTTCCTAGCAGAATAAGGGCTCCGACCTTAGAATCCGCACACATAACTATTACAACCCGATTACATAACCCACCACACTCTTGCACGCTGCCGAAGAGGCAACAGCAGAGAGTATGGTTAGCCCCCAAAACGTGAAAGGTCTAATACAACAATGAGTCCAGAGAAATATCTCCAAGACTGGCAAACTAGCCAAACGATTGCTGAATCTATTTCCCCTCTAATTGGTAAGCTATATCGTCAAAAAGGAATCGAAGTGGTTCTGTTTGGTAAAACGCTTATCAATGCTACTACTATAGACATTCTCAAAACTCATCGCGTTGCAAGACGTTATACAGGCAGCCCACTCTCACTTGAGCACACGATGCCTATCATTCAAGCGCTATGTGAAATGAGCATTTCTTCGTGTCGTGTCGATGTTGGCCAATTGGCAACTAAGTACTGGAATGAGCATGACGATACTGCATCTCTAAATGATTTCCTTATCACTGCACTCGATGGCGCACGCGATGCAGACTCTTCATTGAAAGCGCGTGATGTAGTTCTTTATGGTTTTGGTCGCATTGGTCGACTACTAACTCGCCTTCTGATCGAGAAAAGTGGCCCAGGTTACCCACTACGACTACGAGCGATTGTGGTTCGTGGCGGTAAAAAAGGCGATTTAGAGAAGCGTGCTAGCTTACTGCGTCGTGACTCAGTCCACGGTCAGTTCAACGGTAGCATCGTGATCGATGAGGAACGTAAAGCTCTGATCGTTAACGGTAACTACATCCAAATCATCTACGCAAACAATCCAAGCGAAGTGGACTACTCTGCTTACGGTATTAGCAACGCGCTTGTTGTTGATAACACAGGTGTTTGGCGTGATTCTGAAGGTCTAAGCCAACACTTAGCGTGTCAAGGTGCAGAGAAAGTGCTGCTAACGGCACCAGGTAAAGGCGATATCAAAAACGTTGTATTCGGTGTAAATGAATCAGTTATTCAAGAAGATGACACCATCATCTCTGCAGCGAGCTGTACCACAAATGCAATCACGCCGGTTCTTAAAGCGCTGAATGATAAATATGGTGTCCTTTCTGGTCACATCGAAACCGTGCACTCATACACAAACGACCAAAACTTGATCGACAACTTCCACTCTGGTGACCGCCGTGGACGTAGTGCTTCTCTGAACATGGTTCTAACTTCTACTGGCGCAGCTAAAGCAGTAGCAAAAGCACTGCCAGAGCTAGCTGGTAAGCTAACAGGTAACGCAATTCGCGTACCGACACCAAACGTTTCGATGGCAGTCGCTAACCTAAACTTAGGTGAAGACGTAGACCGTGATTCACTGAACGATTACTTGCGTGAAATGGCGTTGAACTCTGAGCTTTCGGCACAGATTGACTACACCGATTCAACAGAAATTGTATCAACTGACTTAGTTGGTTCTCGCCATGCAGGCGTCGTGGATGGTCAAGCGACTATCGCACAAGACAAACGTTGCGTACTTTACATCTGGTACGACAACGAATTCGGTTACAGCTGCCAAGTTGTGCACTGTATGGAACAAATGATGGGTGTTCGTTACCAAACATTCCCTCGATAGGTGAACTTTGCTCCACAACGTTAACCACATAGCGTAACGGACAATATCTCATATTTGTTCTAAATAATAAGCGCGAAGCGCATTACTAATATTTTTCCCCGTTTATACGCCTGATCACCCTCAGGCGTTTTTTCATTTCGCTCATTTGACACTCTCCGGACAAAGTGAAGACTATCATTCATGTTTTGTTCATGTTCACAGCATTAATCTGAACACATGAATTACAGAGAGGTCATGATTATGAATCGGATTATTGTTACCGCACTGGCACTGATTACGGGCTTTTTTACATTAGTCTTTAGCTTGATCATTGCGATTCCGTTGACCATCGCAGCATTAATTACAGGCAAACGTATTGAGAAGCGCGTGAAGAAAATGCAGAAAGAAATGCATGAAGAGTATGAATTCAATACTGGTAAAGCCGATGCTATTGAAGGTGAGTTCGAAGAGGTTCGCCGATAAGTAAATAGAATTTATATAAGTTTCTCTCCCCCGACTGCTCCTGAGAAACTTCTTGCTTTCACCCTGTCTTTACAATGGCAGGGTGCTTTTTTTGAAAAGCACAACGTCAAATAAGCAACTAGCGGCTTATTGTTTTATCTTTGTGTTGTGAGAGGCTGTGTAGCCAGCCTCCCACAAATCACCATCAACACCAGAGTATGGGTTAGATTCTTTCGGGGTCCCATTTTGGCAAGCTTCTCTGCCTTCTCTCTTTATTTCTTCTATGTGATTTAAAACGAAGTCAAAGTGCTGAGGATCAACCTTTTGTAGTAGCGCGTACAAAAGCCCAAAACCAAGCATCGTGAATACAAACAGTTCAAAAAACACCCATATGCTCTTTATTGAAAGAAATATCCAAGCAACGCTGCAAACACTGGTCAAAATTACTACTAGAGCTAGATTTACTATTCTTTGCATATTGCTCTCTCACCTTCTAAACGGTCATGAAGTCTCTACCCCTTTCATAGGATAAGTAAGAGGAAAGTCCGTTTTACCCAATAAAGCATTCTCGACTTAATATGCGACACTGTTAGTATTAACGTTAAGTGGCTCTCGTTCTAATTATAACAGTGCGTTGGAAAGCTGCGCTTACTACAAATGATAATGTGAACCAAAGTAACACTATTGATAGTATTAACTTTAGCTGCATTTAGCGTCAAGATTACGTAAATTATATGAGGGTTTACTGAGAGCAGAAAAAGGCAGCCGTCCGGGCTGCCTTTAATATTTTGTTGTCTTTGCAAACTTATACGGTTACGACCACTCGAAGTGCCAATAGCATGAGAACAATCCCTGACAAACGATCAATTAACACTGCTTTAGAACGAATTCTGTCCACCACTTTAGAGCTTGATAACACTAGGGTGATAAAGGTATACCAAAGCCCGTCCACAACAAATGGTGTAGCCACAATGATCATTTGATTGCTCAAATCATTACCTAGCGCTACAAACTGACTGAATAATGCGATAAAAAACAAGGCAATTTTGGGGCTTAAAATCGAGATAAAAAAGCCTTCCCGTGCAGACTGACTTACCGTTGTTTCCTCGCCTGACTCCAACTTCGCCGCCACACCGCCTTTCGAACGCAGCGCATTGAACCCTAAATATGCAAGATATGCCGCGCCTGCAAGGCTGATCGTCTTGAACAACATCGGGCTTTGCTGCAAAACAACAGCGAGGCCAATCAGCGTAATAAACGCATAAATGCCAATTCCAAAAGCGTGTGCCCAAGCCGTTGCCAAGCCATTGATGCGTCCACCAGCCAAGGCATGTTTTGCCACAATCGCTAGGCTAGGCCCAGGTGACATAGCACCGAGTAAACACACGGTAAAAAGTGATAACCAAACTGTTAGTGTCATAAATAACCTCTCTCCATTTGAATTCAATCTATCAATTGAAGAGCTATAATTTGAAATCAAAGTTTCGCATAAAAGTCATGATTTAAAATCATAACTTTTATGGATGGAGTATTCCGATATTTTCATCACCGCGTGGATTTGCTCTCGCACCCACTGATGAGCTGGATCATTGTCGTATTTAGGATGCCACATCAGCCAATATTCATGGGTAGGTGTCTCAAAAGGAAGCGCTTTATGAACCAAAGGCCAGTGCTTGGCCAAATTATTTGCAATGTGCTCCGGAACTACCATTAAGTGCTCACTTGAGACCAAACGATTTACCGCCGCAGAGAAAAAAGGCACTTTAAAGGTAACATGACGCATCAACCCCCTGTCTTTTAGTGCCATATCGGTACTTGAGTCTTTGTCTCCCCCACCCGTCACTTGAATATGCGAATGACTGATGAGGTCCTCTACAGAAATCGAAGCCTTACCAGCTAAAGGGTGAGACGCCTTCATCAAACAAACTGACTTATCAGAACCAATATTGATGCTAGATACACCTTCAGGCTGAGTGGGATACATAGAAGAAGCAAGGTGGATTCCTAACTCGTGAAGCTTATCGATAAAATCTAGCTGCCACAGTCGATACGCCAAATCCAATTGTGGTGCTTGTTCACCCAAGTGGGAGGCAATATCGGGCAAAACGTATTGTGCCACGTAATCGCTTGAGGCAATAACCAGCTCGCCTTGCCATAGTTGCGGCTCAAAAGGTTTGTCATCGAGTAAATGGTCAAACTCAGCCAGTAACGCATCAAGCTTTGATTTTAACGCTATTGCTCGCGGAGTTGGTATCAGCTGATTACCTTGACGAATAAGCAGTGGGTCACCACACAGATCGCGCAATTGTGCAAGCTGTCGGCTAACCGCAGACTGCGTAATGTGCAAACGCTCTGCAGTTCGGCTGACATGACACTCTTCTAAAAGTACATGCAAGGATCTAAGTAGATTCAAATTGATGTTGTTTAACATACCGGCTCAAGAAGGTTTAATAAATAATGGCACCCATGATGCTTATTTCACAAACTGGTTGCCAGTCGTATTAAAGAACTCAGCTAAAACGGTATGAGTCATGAGGTGCCTTAGCTCTGGGTAACGTTGAATTTGATCTCTGATTTCGTTCAAACGAGTCATCGTAGGTACTTCGACAAAAACCATCATATCCGTTTCACCACTGATTGCATGGCACCATTTTACGCCATCGATTTTGTATAGTTCGTCGGCATATGATTCGCAATAATACGTGGATGTAGATTTATCGAACTTTAGAGCAAAATAAGCACAAATCGAGTCCCCGCCTGAAGAGGCAATTTCAGCGTGATACCCGAGAATCACTTTGTCATGTTCTAGCTTACGAATACGAGCCGTCACCGCAGAACGAGAAAGGTTCACTTTATCCGCAATTTCAGTCACCGACAGCCGAGCGTTGTGTCGGAGAAGATCCACAATCTTGTGATCAAACTTGTCCATATACTTACCAAGCTTTCCTTATTTTTCTCATTCTATACCGATTCTAACTGCATAAGAAACCAACATTTTGTTGGAAATATTTAAAACAACCGTCATATTGACGGTTCAGTAAATCATTTTGTTATTAAGATTTTGGATATGCTATTTGGTAAGCATGAGATGAGCACCGTTATCCATTCAAATAAAAGAGCGATAACGCATTGAAATCAAATACGCTTCTTATGCACTCAGCGCACTAGCGGGCTCATTAAACTCCAATAAATGAGATAATTAGAAGCCACAAGCGTTTTCGTCATAAGTCCTACAACATTGGATGAATCAATTAGCATGGAACAGCTCAAAAAAGACATTTCACTCACATCCGGTATCGCCCAACTATCCACAACATTAATGGGAACGGGGCTTTTTATGATACCAGCCATTGCAGCAGGCATAGCGGGTCATTTTTCACTATGGGCCTGGATTTTATTATTCATCGCCATTTGTCCTATTGCGCTGACTTTTGCCCAGCTAGGCAAGCGATATCCCAACGCGGGCGGAACCGCATTTTTTGTGCGTAAAGCATTTAACGCCAAGCTGGAAAGTAGTGTAGCTTGGCTATTTGTTAGTGTCATTCCGGTAGGGGTTCCGGCCGCGATTGCACTCGCCGCAGGCTTTCTACAGCAAATATTGCCAGAGCCTATTAGCAATAATCTGTTTGCACAAATTCTAACGGTATCACTTCTTGTGTTCGTCAACTTGATGGGCACTAAGTCATCAGGTCATTTACAAACTCTTATTGCTTTGAGTGTCTTTGCGCTCGTTGGCACATTTTTATGGAAAGGCGACGTTAACAGCGCCGATCTCGTGATGCCAGCTATCACACAAGAGTCAATTTGGCCTATTACCGCAGCGCTTGGCGTGATGTTCTGGTGTTTTGTTGGCATAGAGGCTTTTGCTCATATGGGGGAAGAATTCAAAAACCCTCAAAGAGACTTCCCTATTGCCATTATTGTCGGTTGTTTTGTAGCGGGAGCTACGTACTGGGCTTGCTCTGTTGTTATTTTAAAGTTTGGTGCATATGGTAATGCTCAATTCGATAATGCATCGATTCCATGGTTGAGTGCTCAACTACTTGGCGATGGGGCCAAATGGATAATCAGTTTGATCGGATTCTCCGCTTGTTTCGCGAGCGTTAACTTATACACACAGAGCCTAGCGCGAATGGTCTGGGCTCAAGCTCGGGAACATCGTCCTTACAGCCCACTAGCCAAGATTTCGCGTCGTGGTGTCCCTTTCTCAGCCACCTTATTAGTTGGCGGAGTACTGCTACTATCTTGCGTGATAGGAACCCTATCACAGCTCGATCTGGAGTTTTTCCTAAAACTCGCAAACAGTGTATTCGTTCTGGTTTACATGTTGGCGATGTTAGCCGCTTTTAAATTGCTTCGAGGATTTGGTAAAACACTTGCGGGACTGTCCCTACTGCTTTGTACCGGTGTTTTTATATGTTTAGGCTGGTCAATGTTTTATGCACTTGGCATTTTTACTCTACTTTTACTGCCTTGGAAACAGTGGCGACATAAGCGACAAACACGTGTAGTTGAATAGTCATCGCTTCCCATTTCGAAATATGTGAGCTAAACGTTGGATACCAGCGTCTATGTTCTCTAACGCGATATTGCCGTAACCAAGCACGGCACCATGCCAGTGACGTGCTTGAAAATCTGGGTGTTCATAATAGCTCAAAGGTCGCAAGATGATCCCTTCATGCTCTGCCAGTTTTGTAAAACGCAGATCATCTATACCGTTTTGCCATTTCAACGTAATATGAAGCCCCGCCGCTTGGCTAACGATGCAAACACTGTCGCCAAAATGCTGTTGAATGGATAAATGCATCTGTTCATGCTTGGTTTTATATATTCGGCGCATTTTTCGGATATGGCGCAACAACCCACCCTCGGTAATAAAATCCGCCAACGCTTCTTGAGTGTGCGTCGGTGAATCACCACTTAACGCATCTTTAACCACCAAACATTGCTCTACTAAACGTTCAGGAACCACAAGGTAGCCAAGCCGCAATCCGTTAAACATCACTTTACTGAAGGAACCCACATACAACACACGATCATCTCGACCCATTTGAGCTGCTAGCCCCTGTAAGCTGGTGTAGGGACGATGAGCAAACTGAAATTCGCTGTCATAATCGTCCTCGATGATCCAACTTGATTGCTCGACCGCCCAGTTGATGATCTTCCCTCTTTGCTCGGTATTGAGTGTGGTACCCATCGGATATTGATTACTTGGTGTGATATACAGCGCATCGGCATCGCTTGAGGTCACAGCTTCCACATCAAAGCCTAATTTCTCTCTTACGAACAAAGGCTCAAATTGATAGTTTTGGAACTGAATCAACTTCCGCATTTGCGCGTAACCCGGTTGCTCCATCAAAACCTTATCACCTTGTTTTAGAGCTACCATCGTCGCGATTGACAACGCTTGCTGTGCCCCAGAGGTAATAATGATGCGCTCTGGGGAGCAATTTACTGAACGGCTTGATGCAAGGTAGTCAGCTAAAGCACAGCGCAATGCCCAACTGCCCTGAATATCTTGATTCCCTAGCAAGCAGGTGCGGGACATGTGGCGAGCAACTAGCTTTTGCCACTGCGCCATCGGAAATGCGTCCAAATCCGGCACACCCGGTGCAAATGCGCGGTTGATGTCAAAGTTGGTTTTCGGTGATGAGTCTCTCTGAACTGAATTAGGTTCAGGCAAGTACTGCTCCGGCAGTTCTACGGCAACATAAAAGCCAGAACCTTTTTGGCTGTTCAAGTACCCTTCCGCCACTAACTGTTCGTAGGCAGAAATCACGGTATTCCTACTTAGATTAAGCGCTTGTGAAAGCTTTCGCGTAGACGGCAATTTCCCATTCTTCGCCCACAACCCTTGAACAATCTTCTCGCGGATAGCAAAAAACAACGCTTGCTGACGCGTTCCATCACTGTCTTTTAAATGTAGGTCACCGATATCAATCAAAGACAAACTGGATCCATCCATTAGTTAAAACTGGCTCTCTTTAAGCTACCAGTTAAACGCTACATTGCAATCAAAGAGTGAGGATCAATGGCTCATAATCGTGAGTAAACAAGGAGAGAAAATGCTATCCAACACCAATAGAACGGAAATTAAGAAAGGCGCACATAAAGCCGTCTCTGATGTTAGCAAACTGCACGCCATCATAGATGAAAGCCTAATCGCTCATATTGCGATAACCAACGAGTCAGGCCCTGTGGTCATCCCTATACTGGCATGGCGTGTCGATGATTACGTGTATATCCATGGTGCCAACAACAGTCGACTGTTACGCTCACTCAAACAAGGAGTGCAAACGTGCTTAACCTTTACTTTGTTTGATGGTTGGGTATTGGCTCGAAGTGCGTTTCACCACAGTGCGCATTATCGCAGTGCAGTGGTCTTTGGCCAGTTTGAGATGGTGGAGGATAACCAAGAGAAAGACAGGTTGTTGAATCACTTTATCGAACAGATCGCTCCAGGGAGAACAAAACAAGTCCGTTTGAGCAATGAAAAAGAGCTCAAAGCCACCATGCTGCTGCGTATCCCACTCACAGAGGCATCTGTGAAAATCAGTAATTTTGGCGTCAACGACGATGCGGAAGACATGGACATTGCTGTTTGGGCAGGTGTCCTACCCTACCGAACCGTCGTAGGTCCACTGCAAGCTTGTGACGATTTGTATGAAGGTATCGCTGAGCCAGACTACCGCAGTGCCTACTCTAATCGTTGGCAGGAATAAGCACCGTAAAACGTGCGCCGCCTAAGTGACTCTCGCCGACGGAAAGCTCCCACCCCAGTTGCCTCGCGGCACTGGTAGCGATGGCAAGCCCTAAACCAAAACCTTTCACGTCGGCGTTACGGCTTTTGTCTAAACGTGAAAATGGCATAAACACTTCTTCTCGCATCGATTCAGGGATGCCCGGACCATCGTCCTCAATATCGATGCTCCAGCAATCCGCTACCATTCGAATCGTCACCTCAACGCAGGATTCACCGTAACGCTTGGCGTTTTGCAATAAATTATCGAGGACGAGGTTACCCAAAGTAGGCTGAAAGTGAATCAATTGGTTCGCGAGTTCATTTTCTGCTCTCAACATGGCGGACTCTAAGCCTAGGTAATTCATGCGGCTTTTACACCAAAGAGGCAGTTCCATGGTTTCAACAGAATCGCTCAAAGAATGGTTTTTCACACTCAAGCGAGACAGCATGACAATGTCGGACGTTAAGTCCGTCACTACATCAACGTATCGTTCAATATCGTCATGTAACTCTGCCTGCATTTCACCACTCGTGCGCCTAGCTAAATCCGTCGCTAGCTGAATACGACTCAGCGGAGTGCGCACTTCATGAGGAATAGCTTGAGTAAAGATGTGTGTTTGACGTACTCGTCTCTCAATCTCTTCAGACATGCAGTTGAAGCCTTGGGCGAGCTCTTTCACGGGTTGCGAAAATTGCTTTAGATCGACTCGCGTATTCAACTCACCAGAACCAAATTGTTGTTGTGCAGCCGTTAGTTGCCGAATTTGGCGGTCAAGACGTCGTACAGGTATGTAAACCATAACACCTAAACTGCACACAACAACCAAAAGTAGAGTCAGTATAAATACAATCTCAGAATCTTCATTCCAATCAACATCTGGGCTAAAGAAATCCGTTTTTTCTTTGAAAACTAAACTCTTCGAGGTGTTAGGTAAAGGGAATACCGCAGCATAGGTACTGCCATCAATAAGATAAACAGGTATCCCTTGTATTCGGTACAGCAGCTTACAATCTCGACAAGGCGGTGATCCGTCCCAGTTTTCAACCAATGTTAAATCAAAGATAAAGAAATCTTGCTTGCCGTTTTCGGTTAACTTCTTGTAGAGAGAGTCCGGAGTGCCTCGTTGCTCAATGTATTGATCGACAAAATAAGCACCATCACTCAAAAAAACGCCGACTTCTGTTTTGCGCATGTACTCTTCCACCATAAAGAGAAACAAAGCAACAGTCAGCGCAAGGCCGGTAACTAACCCCACATATAGACGAGTAAACAGGGAAAACACGCGTCATTTACCTGTCAGCATGTAGCCGTGGTGACGTATGGTTTTAATGGTAGCCGTATGGATATGAACCTTGGAGAATTTCTTCCTTAGCGAGGATATACGCATATCAATCGAACGATCAGTAATGCAGTATTCAATGCCTCGGGCAAGACGACAACATGATTCACGAGATACTGGCTTATCGACATTCAGCATCAGGAGCTCTAAAATTTCAAACTCAGAACTCGTTAAACCAATATCTTTTTCCAAATAAAATGCTTGGGAACGACGAAGACAAAGATTAATGCCATATCGGCTCAGCTTTTCTTCTTCAACGATATCAACTTGACGACAATAGCGACGCAACGCTGCTTCAATACGGGCGAGCAAAATATTGCCTTTTATCGGTTTGGTAAGGTAATCATCAGCACCGAACTTAAATAAGCTCACCTCGCTCATTTCATCATCGGTCGCAGTCAAAACAATGATAATACCATGATAAAACTTACGCGCCTCTTGGCATATTTCTGCGCCATTTTTTCCTGGTAACATCAAATCTAACAGCACTAGGTCCGGCTTGAGCCCCTTAATCGTTTCTAATGCATTTTGACCGTTATCGATGACAGCTACCGTATACCCTTCGGCTTCGAGGTACATTTTGGTTAATCGAGCAATCTCTGAGTCGTCTTCTACTAGTAAGATTGTATTGCCCACCATGAATCATTTACTCCACCAATATGATGGAGGGAGTATATCGCTCGTCCTATACTGCGCAACCCACTTAAATGATAATTTTAATAAAAAGCAGGCTTACATACGCTTACAAACCATACATATACGATAATCCTAATCATTCTATACCTCTAAAACCATGCAATAACCTGAGGTTTTATTCATTATCAGAATATAGCTTCACATAGAAAATAAAATTCGGAATAAAAATCCACTATATTTTTAAATGTATCGAATAATAGGTCTTACCAAAAAACAATATCAACATATATGACTTAGTTTGCTTATATAGACAGGACTTTATGTTGCTTCTAAGTTTCTTGCTCTAATAAAGTCTACGAGTAACATGAAATGAGATATTCCAAATTAACACCTTTAGCCATATTTTGCGCGATAAGTCTAACTGCTTGTGGCGGCAGTGAATCTAATTCGAAACCATCGACAACGACACCTCCACCACCACCAGCGCCAACATTGAGCACTGTCACAATCCCAACTGTCGTTTCTACAGAGTTTCCAGCCAAGTTAAAAGTGGCTGCTGATGCGGGCTTCACCCACTATGTGAAAATCTCCCTTTCTGAAGCAAACAACAATGATACATTTCACATTGTGGCTGTTGATGACGGTGCGAATAATGAAAAAATCTTTCGTGCAGCCAAAATCATCCAACACCTTCTCACAAACCAACCAGACTCTAAGTACGGTGCTGACAAGTCTCGTATCGCTAAGACATTAGCCGAGCGTGATGCCACACTAATGCTGACCGAAAACGACGAACAGAATGATGAGATGTTAACCAAAATCTTTATCAACGAACTGATTCGCCAAGATAAATTGAACGATGCAGTTACAAACTCGGGCTTAGCACACTCTTTTGATACGAGTTCTCTAGAAAAGTTTGTTGTAAGCATGATCGTACTTAACGAAGATGATATGGATACACTTGTCACATCTATCGCGTCAACATTAGTAACTAGTAAAGAAACACCAAACTGGCTAAGGAATAGCCAATCTTTAATGTATCGAGAACTGACAGTTGAAGGCGATTGCCATTACATGAGTAATTTTGCCGATTACTGCGCCAATCTTGGTAAAAAAGCCGAACGAGACGCCGCTTTTGAAGAAATTTTACACTTGGTCCAAGCGCAAGGTATTGCACCTAACACGGCGACTGCGGCACTGCAAAATGACATTCAAGCTCATACGTTAAGCATCTATAACGATATTCAATCGGGCAAACCGACGGTGTGGCGCCCTACTCAGTATGACTGGGACGATTGGAAATCGGACGACTTCGATCCTGAAAGTGTGAAACAAACGGGCCCTTCATATTCTCACGAATATTTTGCTGCCGCTTTTGAAGCGTACATGGGCGTAGCAAAAGCAAACGGACATGGTTTAGATGGCTACCAAGCGTTAACGCGTGAAGAAATGCAAACCCAAGATCCACAAGCCGTTGATTGGATCAGTGGCTTATTCCACGGATACTTGCAATATACCGCGAATATCGACTCTGCGGGCGTCAAGCTCTACACAGAAAAGACAAATCCAGGCACAGTACCTACCTTCCGTATGGCTCCCAACAAAGACGGTTTGATAGAAGCGTACACCTACAAATCTCAGTGGCTAACAAAAGTGAAGATCATTGGCGACGACGCGATGAATGTGATCGGTAATGATCAAAACAATACTTTTGAAGGCAACAGCAAAGACAACAGCATTTATGGTGAAGGCGGTATCAACACCTATATCGTGCCACACAAACTGGCGGAATGTACTGTTATCAAAGCAAAGAGCGTTTCTGTTGAGTGCCCAAATACAGGCACTGACGAGTTGTACGACATTCAGAACATCCAATTCACTGACCAAACCCTAGATGTAACCAAGCTATAAACAATGAAAAACATGAAGAAACTTATTCTATTCACTCCCTTGCTCCTTGCTGGTTGTGGTGGCCTAGCCGTCATGGATCGTACTGATGCCGTAAAAGCACAACCAGAAATGCTGATCAAAACCGACGGTGATTTTTGGGGATTCGGTGCAGATGGTCATTTTGATTTTGCTGGTAAGTACAAAGGCAACTATTCACTCAGTGCTTCTAACTCAAGTTGGTTTAACCATATCTCTTTCAAAGAAGGTACGATGGGCGCAGAAGTGACTCGTATCGACAACGGGGAAACTTGGCTTCTGAGCTGCTCTGGAGGCGGTATGTCGGTTAACTACATGGGCGTCGATTTTGGTGGGAATGATCCTTACACCTGTGATATCACCCAAGATGGCGTCAAAGTGGGAGAATTTGCGATGGAGCCAAAATCCGCTCTCATCGACATCAGCTTCGAGAAAAAAGAGACTGGCGTAGTGCGTATCGGCAGCACCCACTTTAATGTAGAAACCGTACATACTAGTCCCGACGCCATGATGGCGGTAGACATTCCATTGGGTTATAGCTTTAAGGAAGGCACACAAGAAATTGCCGCTGTACAGACGAACGGTACCATTGCGGTACAAATGCTCCCAGAACTTAGTGAACAAAAAAAGGATGTGATTGCCATCGGCGCTGTTGCAAGTGCACTAAGCTGGCGCCCTAAGAAATAGCCATTACATTAAACAACACCAAAAATAGCAAAGCCCTCTACCTTGAGGGCTTTTATTGCTTGTTTTCATAAAGACAAGTGAAGCATTACTTTTCTAATCTTCCCGCATACTGCTTGGGCGTTAATCCACGATGCTTCTTAAACATACGATTGAAGCTCGCCACATTGGTGTAACCAAGGCGCATGGCTATGTCATCAATACTCACGCGCTTACTCAATAACCCAGCCGCAACATTACTCAATACATAGCCGGATACCATCGAGAAGTTGAGGCCTAATTTGTGCAAACGACGTTGAAACTGCTGCTCAGATAAATCAAGCAGAGAAGAAACGCGCTCTAACGTTGGCAATCCATAATGACTGCTGTAGTTCACCACTTCATAAATCACTTTCAACTCATCTTCTGGGTCGGGCATATTAAGCAAATCATCCAAATCGGAAAAACTCATCGCTAAGCGGCTATCTTCTCGGAGGCTCACTTGTCGAGAAGCTAATCGGTCATCTCCCGGGATCCATATTTCTGTTTTTGGCTGACTCCATTCCACCTCGCAGCCGAAATATTCTCGGTATGGTTCAGTATTTTTTCTCGACCCTGAAACCTTCACGCGCAAAGGCTGATAGTCTTTACCAAGAAATTCGCGTAGCACTTTAATCATAAATACCGCACAGCGGATACTATCGTGCACCTTTACTGACGTTTCTATAAACGGATTGTGGTAAGTCCATTTGATGATTTTGCCCGACTGTTCGCCAGCAAAAAACGCCCCAGATTGTAAGTTACTCGCACCATAATTAACGCGTCGAATCGCGCTGGCTAAATCATTCCCAGAAAATAGCCAGCGTCCCACAGGTCCAAGCTTTTGCAGTTCAATACCTCGGCTGAGACTCAAAACCACATCTGGATCACTACTGGCTTGTTCAACACAACGATACCATTCTGCGACGGCTTTTAGCGGGATCAGTGTCATTGGGTTGTGAAATACCGACGACGGAATCCCCAGTTCATCCGAGCCCACATTATATTTAGATAACGCGAGGTTATGCATGTTTAGAATGCCCATCGCGCGACCAATCACATCAAATTTAATCCTCTATTGATTGAATCTGTCACAAAGAAAGACCTAAATCAAATCCAGATCACAATACGCCAACCGTTTGATAGAGGAGTGTTTAATGAGTTTACTGAGTGTCCCATTTGTCGGAACTGGTGCAGATACAGCGTTACATATTGTCGCTGCCGTCGTTTTAATCGCGAGTGTCGCGGGCGCGTGTTACGGCTTTTGGAAAATCCATGAGTTGCCAATTAATAAGGCGCACAGCAAAGACCATCATCAGATAGGGCTCATCACTGCGCTCACCTGGATAGGGTTTGTCTGGCACTGGGTTTGGGTGCTAGCTGTTATCTTTGCATTCGTTGATATGGAAAAAGCCATCATCAATCTGCGTGATACATGGAAAAGTAAACCGCAAACAGAAACACAGCCAAAAGAGGAAGCGTAATGTTAGAAGGTTTAGCGGTATGGGCACTCTTCATCTATTTGCTGCGTTTGGTTGGCATGCCTTGGAACAAAGCAACCAAATCGTTCGCTTATCTTGGCGGTTTGAGTTGGCTGATGTTCGTATGGGTAGGTTTGATTAACTTCACCCCGATGGATTTATCCGGTGGTTCTGTCGTGCAGTCACCACACATCCAATTGCGTCCAGATTCAACCAATGTGAAGGGTAAAGTTGACCACATTTACATTAAGCCAAATCAACAAGTTAAAGAAGGTCAGCTTATTTATGAACTTGACCCAACTCAATACGAAATCGCATTAAATCAGGCGAACGTATCCGCCGATTCTGCACGAGTCGCATTAGCTACGGCAAAAGGCGACATCGAGATTGAAGAAGCGAATCATCAAGCATTGGTGCAAGATCTAGAAACATCAAAGAGCCAATTGGAAGCGGCGAAAGTTGACTACAAATTGCAGAAAAAGATGCTAGATCGTTATGTTGAGCAAAACCGAGTGGTGCAAAACACCATCACGGAAAGCGACATCGACAAACAATCGAGTGCGGTTGATATGGCACGTCACAACGTGTTGACCCTTGAGTCTCAAATTAAGAAGAAACAAGTCGATATTTCCCGCGCAAAACTGGCGATTCATAAAGCAGAGCTCGCAGTTGAAACCAAACAAGCCGAACTGCGCCAAGCTGAAGAGCAAATTGCAAAAGCGCAATGGGATTTGAACAGCACCAAAGTTCATGCCCCAACAGATGGCTTTGTCACCAACTTTATCCTGCGTGAAGGTCAGCGTGTTTCGATGATGCCACGTATTAATATGTACACTAACGAGAAGTATGTGCTGATGCGAGTCAACCACCAGGCGATTCGTAACATCAAACCGGGTCAACCTGCGGAATTCTCTTCGTCCGTTTACCCAGGCAAGATCTTCTCAGCGACCGTCGAAGGCATTGTTGAAGCAACAGGTGAGTCACAAGGTAATCTGCTGGGTTTCGATGATTCTGTTCGCGTTACAACCGGCAAGAACTTACAGAACAAACACCACTTTGTTCGTCTTAAGATTGATGAGCCAGAAGGCTACGACATTCCTGTTGGCTCTGTTGGCCTCGCATGGGTCAGCGGTGAAAAACCGATAGGCTTCATGGCCTTCTTGGATGTGATTCGCGGGATCATCATTCGAATGAAGTCTCAGCTGTACTTCTTCTACTCCATCTAAACTCACAAACCGCCAGTTTCGCTGGCGGTTTTTTCATTTGTATCCAAACACATCCTTTTCCCGTATAACAATTAGTTAGTAAACAGCGGAGAAGATTCATGTCGGCAAAGGAAAGAAGCCTACCTACCCATCGTATCTCAAGGTTCAGCAAGTTCGCTTCACTTGCTACCCGTGTCGCAGGCAATGTGATTGCAGAAGGCACGAAACAAATCGCCAAAGGCAATAAACCAAAAGCGAAAGACCTCTTGCTGACGCCACAAAACATCGCACGGTTGACAGACCAACTTGCTCACCTACGTGGCGCTGCAATGAAGCTTGGTCAAATGCTCTCAATGGATGCTGGTGATGTTTTGGAACCTGAACTCGCCGATATTCTTTCCCGTCTTCGCTCCAACGCAGACCCAATGCCTGCCAAGCAACTGAACGGAGTCATGGAAAGTTCGCTAGGAACGAGTTGGAAAGCTGAGTTTCTATCATTTAACTTCAAACCAATCGCCAGTGCATCAATAGGACAGGTGCACCAAGCCTACAGCGATGCGGGCGATAACCTAGCCGTCAAAGTGCAATATCCGGGCATACGAAAAAGTATCGATAGCGACGTAGACAACGTAGGTACGCTGCTTAAAGTCGTTGGGTTGATTCCAGAATCCGTCGACTACAAAGGGCTACTAGAAGAAGCCAAAAAGCAACTGCATGATGAAGCCGATTACGCACGAGAGGCGCAATTTGCCATTCGTTATCATGACGCTTTGAAGGAGCACCCTCATTTTGTCGTGCCGAAGATTCATACTGAAAGTTGCTCAGACTCCGTTCTCGCGATGGAATTCATTGATGGTAGCCCGATTGAGAAAATCGAACATTATGATCAGAGTACACGGGATTTTGTCATGCACAGTTTGCTCGAATTGCTGTTCAGAGAGCTGTTCGAATTCAAGATGGTGCAAACCGATCCTAACTTCGCCAATTACTTGTACATTGAAAGTACTCGCCAAATCGGCTTGTTAGATTTCGGGGCGACTCGCGAATACAGCGAACGATTCAGTGCCGGCTATCGCAAAGCCTTTGCGTCCGTCATGAATAATGACGAACAAGGCTTGAATGACGCGCTTGAACAAATTGGCTTCTTCAGCCAAACCATCCTACCTGACCAGCGCCAAGCGATTCTCAATTTAGTAAAAATGGCATGTGAACCCATGTTAGTTGATGAGCCATATGATTTTAAAGCCAGTGGCTTAGCGCAAAAACTTCGCGAAGCTGGCACTATTTTGAGCATGGAACAAGAGTACTGGCATACCCCACCTGCCGATGCCCTATTTTTACATCGTAAAATTGGTGGAATGTATTTGCTCGCAGCGAGAATTGGCGCAAAAGTGAACATTCGCCAGTTGGTACAGCCATATCTCACTATCAACAGCGAATAGCCTATTGTTTTTCTGTTACTTTCAAGTACCTTGAGCAAGGTTAAGATGCATAGTTGTGCATCTCAATAACATGCCATACTTCCATAAAACGAATTAACTATCGGGGTACTCGGTGAGCAAGTTTCAAGATCTCTCCACTCTAATCCAGCAAATTGGCCAAGCCGAAGAAGCGGATCAAGTCGCAACGCTCAATGAATCTATTGAAGCGGGTCTCGAACCTGGCGCAGTCGCCCTAATTCTGGAAGCCTTTCCAATCGATGATCGTGTTCGCTTATGGCGAGCTTTGCCACTAGAACTGCATATCGACGTGTTAACGGAAATGCGTGCCGACGTACGTTTTTCTATCATCAATGCATTATCTGAAGTCGAGCTAAAACTCACCCTCGCTAAACTTGATAACTTATCGCTGATCGAATGGGCGGATTCGTTGCCTGAGTCGATCATCAACGAAGCGCTCGCGTTAATCGAAAAAGATGAGTTAGAGCTTTACGATCAGGCAAACGAATATGAAGATGAAGAACTCGGCCACTGGGCTGAGCGTAAAATCATCACCCTGCCCTTTAATATTACGATTGGAACCGCTAAGCAGTTAATGGAGCGCTATAGCTACGACACGCCTCAACAGGTCTACCTGATCAACCGTAATAAACAGTATCGAGGGACAGTCAATTACTACGAAATTTTACGTAGTGATCCTGATACTCGCTTGAAAACACTCGTTATTGAAGCGGTGACGGTGCTAGACAGTAAGATGATGCTTCCCGAAGCGGTAGAAGCATTAGAGCACAGTACACTGCCCGCTCTGCCTGTGACCGATGCAGACCACACTCTGATTGGTGAAGTCGATTGGCAATTTGCATTAAGTACGCAACGTGAAATCTACGAAGCGCGCTTAATGGCCGGTACTGGTATGGATGAAGGCGATGACTTGTTTGCGCCAGTATTAAAAAGCTCGCAAAAACGCGGCGTGTGGCTGGGCATCAATTTGCTGACTGCAATTTTAGCGTCTGTCACTATCGGGCTATTTGAAGACGTGATTGCTCAAGTGGTGGCTTTGGCCGTACTAATGCCAATTGTTGCATCGATGGGTGGCATTGCAGGCAGCCAAACGCTGACTCTAATGGTTCGTGCGATGGCGCTTAATCAGATTACCCCAGGTAACCGATTCAAATTCTTAAAAAATGAGTTGGGCATAGGCTCACTGAACGGCATTGCTTGGGCGCTAATCATCGGCGGGTTAGCCGGATTGTGGTTCCAATCGCCAGTTTTAGGCGGAACCATCGCGCTGGCCATTATCGTCAACATTATTACCGCTGCTTTATTTGGTGTGTTGATACCCATTATTTTGGATAAGTTTAAATTGGATCCAGCCTTAGCAGGTTCGGTTATTCTAACGACGGTGACAGATGTGGTTGGTTTCTTCGCCTTTTTGGGAACGGCGAGTTTAGTCATGCTCTAAAAAGTCCACTGTTTATTAATCAATCATTAGCATAATAGAGTCAAATTGCATAACGCAGTTGCAAATTGCAAACAAACTCAAACTTTAAGCAACGCATGTCACAGAAACTACGTATTTTGGGGCATATTAAAGTTGGCACAGTAACTGCACTATATAAATTGACCCTTCTTAAGCCGAGGGTCACCTAGCCAACTGACGTTGTTAGTGAGCTTGATTTTGTTCACATGTATATAAGCCAATCGCACTCTTTGCGGTTGGCTATTTTTTTATGTGGCTACTGCTCTCCTTTATCCTCTGAACGAGATCAGTTGTACTTTTCTTGCCCTCACCCGACTGTTTACTGTTTATAAAATTCAAATATTCCCTCACTAACCCACCAAAAATACCGATTTCAACAAAAATAAACCACCTAACCCAAATAAAACCAAGAAAACACACCCCAAAAAAGAACAAATAACGTCCAAACCAAAAATCTCATCATAGAATCGTTTTCTTTTCATAGAAATCGACTTAACAATCCAGAGTTATAGATAAATTTAATCCATAAAAACAAATAGCAATTCAAAACATTCATTTCACATAGAAAACCTGTCTATAAATCATAGAAAATACGTAAAAATAAACTTTTCACTTTTAGAAATTAAAAAGCAAACTGTTGTTATTAAAAGAAAAAATAGAAAACAAAAATCAAGCAAACGTTTAAGTTGAAATTTTATCATTGACTATCAAATTTACATCACGATAATACGCGCCGTTTGCCTGAAAACCAGGTGCTATAATTTAACATTTCAATGTGCGGAGGTAATAATGGCTGGAGACAATAACTACAGTCTTGGACCAGTTCCCAACACGGCCAGAAAAGGCGTGGCGTCACTAACCATGGTGATGTTAGGACTCACTTTTTTCTCCGCAAGTATGTGGACAGGGGGTTCTCTCGGTACTGGGCTCTCCTTTAATGATTTTTTCCTCGCTGTTCTCATCGGTAACCTAATCCTCGGTATTTACACTTCTTTCCTCGGTTACATCGGCGCTTCTACTGGTCTCTCTACTCACCTTCTTGCTCGTTTCTCTTTTGGTTCTAAAGGATCTTGGCTTCCTTCTGCTCTTCTTGGTGGTACTCAAGTTGGGTGGTTTGGAGTTGGTGTCGCGATGTTTGCGATTCCGGTGCATAAAGCAACGGACATCGATACCAATACTTTGATCCTTGTCTCCGGTTTGCTCATGACCGCGACCGTTTACTTTGGCATCTCAGCACTGATGGTGTTGTCAGCAATTGCCGTTCCTGCCATTGCGCTACTTGGCGGCTACTCTGTCATCGAGGCAGTAAATAGCGTTGGCGGTATTAGCGAACTACAACAGGTTCAACCAACCGAGCCACTCGATTTTTCAATAGCTCTCGCGATGGTTGTCGGCTCTTTTGTCAGTGCTGGTACATTAACGGCAGATTTCGTGCGCTTTGGCAAAAAGCCGCGCAGCGCCGTGATGATCACCATGGTGGCATTTTTCATCGGTAACTCGTTAATGTTTATCTTTGGCGCGGCAGGTGCGTCGGTGACTGGTCAATCAGACATCTCTGAAGTGATGATTGCGCAAGGTTTATTGATTCCTGCCATCATCGTACTTGGGTTAAACATTTGGACGACCAACGACAACGCGCTCTACGCATCGGGTCTTGGATTTTCCAACATCACTGGCTTACCAAGCAAATACATCTCGATGGCGAACGGGCTTGTTGGCACACTTTGCGCTCTCTGGCTCTACAATAACTTTGTTGGCTGGCTAACCTTCTTATCGTTGGCAATTCCACCGATTGGCGGCGTGATCATCGCTGACTTCTTCACGAACCGTAAGCGCTACGCAAACTTTGAAGCCGCCCAGTTCCAAAGCGTAAACTGGGCTGGCATTATCGCTGTAGCGATTGGCGTTAGTGCGGGACACTTCCTTCCTGGCGTGGTACCGATTAACGCTGTACTTGGCGGCGCAATTAGCTTCCTGATTCTTAATCCTATTCTTAACAAAAAAGCACTGGCTACACAGCCAGCGTAAGGAACCATCATGACAACACTACTGATCAAAAACGTAACGCTAAAAGGACAAGAAGGTCTGCAGCAAATTTTGATTGAAGATGGTCAATTCAAGCGCATTGAAAGCAACGATGTGGCGCTTAATCATAACGGTGACACCATCGATGCTGAAGGCGGCATGGCGGTGGCGCCTTTCTGCGAGCCGCACATCCACTTAGATACAACGCAAACCGCAGGCGAGCCAAGCTGGAACATCTCTGGCACATTGTTTGAGGGTATTGAACGTTGGGCTGAGCGCAAAGAAATGCTGTCGATTGAAGACGTGAAAGAGCGCGCAAAACAAACCTTAAAATGGCAGATCGCAAACGGCGTACAACACGTTCGAACTCACGTAGACGTTTCAGACCCTACCCTAATTGCCCTAAAAGCGATGGTAGAAGTGCGTGAAGAGATGAAAGAGTGGGTAGACATCCAAATCGTTGCGTTTCCGCAGGAAGGTATTCTCTCTTACCCAAATGGCAAAGAGCTGCTAGAAGAAGCAATCAAATTGGGGGCGGACGTTATTGGCGCGATTCCACACTTTGAATTCACACGCGAATATGGCATTGAATCACTGCACTACGTATTCGAGTTAGCACAAAAATACGACCGTCTGATCGACGTGCATTGTGATGAAATCGATGACGAGCAATCTCGCTTCGTTGAAACGCTGGCAGCATTAGCGCACAAGTTCGATATGGGAAATAAAGTCACGGCCAGTCACACAACAGCGATGGGTTCCTACAACGGTGCATACGCATCTCGCCTGTTCCGTTTATTACGCATGTCCGGTATCAACTTCGTGGCAAATCCATTGGTGAACATTCACTTACAAGGCCGTTTTGATGATTACCCAAAACGTCGCGGCGTAACACGAGTGAAAGAGATGCTGAATGCCAACATCAACGTCTGCTTTGGACACGATGATGTATTTGACCCTTGGTACCCACTAGGCACTGCAAACATGCTGCAAGTGCTGCATATGGGTCTGCACGTGTGTCAGGTGATGGGTTACGACCAAATCAACAACTCACTGGATCTGATCAGCACCAATTCAGCACGTACACTGAACATTCAAGACAAGTATGGAATTGAAGAAGGCAAACCAGGTAGCCTACTGATTCTTCCTGCAGAAAATGGTTTTGACGTCGTACGTCGCCAAGTACCGGTTCGCTACTCTGTTCGTCACGGTAAAGTGATTGCAGAAACACAGCCTGCGACGACTCATATTCATCTTGAACAAGCAGAGCAAGTGACGTTCAAGCGCTGAGGTTCGTAAAAATACCGACTAAAACGAAAAAGGGTCTGACGAAATCATCAGGCCCTTTTGCTATTGGCAAACGTCACTGCTGTTCTGTGTCTTACGACCTTAGTAGCCAACCGAACGTACAAAAATGCTATTTAAGATGACCCGATACTTACTAAGTTGCATAAGGTTCTGATGGCTAAATCTCAATTACACTATCGAACTTGGAAATTCCTCTCTGCGTTCGGCATACTTCTGCCTTCACTTTAGTGGTAGATATAACTCATGACCTTATTAAGCCAGATAGAATCGCAATTTTTGGAATTTATGCAGCAAGAGATGCAAGTCGATGCGGCACATGACATAAGCCATGTTCAACGGGTCGTAAACACCGCAAAAAAACTGGCTATGGAAGAAGGCGCCGACTTATCTATTGTGCTTCCCGCCGCCTATTTACATGATTGTTTTACCTATCCGAAAGATCATCCAAACCGCAAGCAGAGCTCAATCATTGCAGCCAAAAAAGCGGTCGCGTTTTTAGAAAGTATCGATTATCCGCAGCAATACCATGATGCCATTGCCCATGCGATAGAAGCACACAGCTTTAGCGCTAATATCAGACCCAACACATTGGAGGCAAAAGTCGTTCAAGATGCCGACCGTCTGGACGCTTTAGGCGCAATTGGCATTACTCGCTGTATACAAGTGAGCACTGAGTTTGATGCGCAACTTTACGATGACAAAGACATCTTTGCTCAACAGCGAGAGCTCGACGATAAACAATTCACTCTGGATCACTTTCAAACCAAGTTATTCAAAATCGCTGAAACTATGAACACGGAGTCAGCGAGACGCGAAGCGCAAAAACGCAAAGCCTTTATGCAAGCGTATATAGAGCAATTACACGACGAGGTGACAGCATAAATGTCAGAAAGCTATACGTTAATTAAAGAGCTTAAACGCCAACTAAAGTTAGCTGGGCTGCATTATGCCGATGTTGCACAACACCTTGATTTAAGTGAAGGAAGCGTCAAACGTTTACTCGCTGAAGGTCAACACATTAGCCTTGAACGCTTAGAACGCATTTGCCAATTGATTGGTTTAGAAATGGCGGAACTGTTTAAGCTCGCGGCTGTGCACAATAAAGGTCTAGAGTCGCTAACATTAGAGCAAGAAAAGCAGTTGGTTGACGATAAAGCCCTGCTACTCGTGGCGATCTGTGTTGTAAATGGCTATCAGTTTGAACAAATCGTTCAGCAATACACTTTCAATGAGTTGGAACTGGTGCAAAAACTTGCTCAGTTGGATCGTCTGAACATCATCGACTTGCAGACAAATAACAAAATTCGTTTGCGTATATCTCCGACATTTAAGTGGCAGATGGGCGGCCCTATTCAACGGTTCTTCCAACAGCAAGTTCAAGACGCCTTTTTCCAAAGCTACTTTGCTGGTGAAGATGAACAGTTGTCCATGGCAACAGGATTGATGAGCGTACCAACCAACAAGAAGCTGCAACAGAAACTGCAAAAGGTCATCGATGAGTTTTATCAGGCTTGCCAAAGTGATAGCTCTCTCGATATGGACGAAAAGCACGGCACCTCTCTCATTATTGCGATGCGTCGCTGGACGTTCCCTCTGTTTGAACCATGGGAAAGAAAATGCACTCAGAAGTCTCGAAATTAGTAACTCAATAAACAAGTGGAAATGAAAGTAACGAATTTCGTTACTTTTGGTGGCATACAACGTCACTTGAAAGAGAAAGCTGGTTTAATCGTTCATTGAGCATAAAGTGCTCCCATCTCATTCGACTTTGTTTAATCGGGGCCAGCATGTTTTTCTCAAAACGCTTTTTTCCTTACTTTGTGACGCAGTGTCTTGGCGCACTCAATGACAACATCTACAAAAACGTTCTGTTATTGATGGTGACTTACAGCCAAATTGATAACCTACCAATATCCGTCAATCTATTCGTTAATTTGGCGGCAGGCTTATTCATCCTACCTTTCTTTCTATTCTCTGCGCATGCTGGTGCCGTCGCTGACAGCATGGACAAAGCCAAATTAATCCGGCGTCTAAAACTCATCGAGCTGGCTATCATGTCTTGCGCTGCAACCGCTATTGCCACTCAAAGTGCCATGCTGATGCTGGCTCTTTTGTTTATGACAGGCACTCAATCGGCCTATTTTGGTCCCGTAAAATACGCCTTACTACCACAAGCGCTCAAACCAAATGAGCTTGTTAAAGGAAATGCTTGGGTTGAAATGGGCACGTTCCTTTCGATTCTTATCGGTACGCTTAGCGCAGGCCTGCTGCTAGCCATTCCTAATGGTACCTTGATTGCTTCTTGTGTCGTGATTGCCTTGTCTTTGCTTGGGTTTATGAGCAGTGTGAACATTCCAACGATGCCTAGCCAATCGAATGACAAAGCGAAATTTGAACCGATTTCTGGTTTAAAGAACACGTTAAAAGTGGCAAAAAAACAGAGAGGCATTTGGATGTCTATTCTAGCCATCAGTTGGTTTTGGTTCATGGGGGCGACTTACCTGACTCAATTCCCTAACTTTGCGCGTGAACATTTGTTTGCAGACAGTACTGTCGTTTCTTTACTGTTGGCATTATTTTCCATTGGTATCGCGACAGGCTCTTGGTTGTGTGAAAAACTTTCTTTCAACCACGTTGAGCTTGGTATTTTGCCATTCGGTATCCTTGGTCTGACAGTCTTTGGCGTCGACTTGCTATGGGCAGTCCCAAGTTATCCATCACTTCCGGTGCACTTTTATGATGTGCAAAGCTTTGTTGCTGAATCCAAACATCTGCGCGTCATGATTGACCTATTCCTTGTTGGTGTAAGCGGCGGTGTCTTTATTGTTCCTCTTTATGCGTTCATCCAATCGCGTTCAAACAAAGGTGAATGTGCACGTGCCATTGCTGCTAATAACATCATGAATGCGTTGTTTATGGTGGTGTCTGCTTTGGTTTCGATCGTTGTACTCAGCGTACTAGAGCTTTCTATTGTGGAACTGTTTGCCATGATGGCAATAGGTAACTTCTTCGTGGCAATCTATGTCTATCGTCAAGTACCAGAATTTACACAACGCTTTATCAGTTATTTACTCAGCCATTGTATGTATCGTGTGTCAGTAAAGGGGCGCCAACATATTCCTGAACAAGGTGCTGCGTTAATCGTGGCTAACCATGTTAGCTATGTCGATGCGTTGATTTTGATGGGAACCTCTACTCGCCCGGTTCGTTTTGTGATGGACAAGTCCATCAGCGAGCTGCCTGTTCTTAGATATGTTTTCCGTCATGCAGGTGTTATCCCGATCTGTTCTCCACGTAAGTGTGCCGACACTTATCGACGAGCATTTGAACAGATTGAACAAGCACTTAACGACGGTGAAGTTGTCTGTATCTTCCCTGAGGGTCGTTTAACGTCTAACGGTCAATTGGGTGAGTTTCGCCCTGGTGTGGAAAAAATCCTTGAACGTAATCCTGTACCTGTCATCCCTATGGCACTAAAAGGGCTTTGGGGTTCTTTTTTCAGCCACAAAGGCGGACATGCTCTCACAAAACGACCGACTCGTTTTTGGTCAAAAGTGGACGTTGTTATCGGTGACGTGTTAAGCCCAGCTTCTTTAAATCGTCATCAATTGCAACAACAAGTACAGGATTTACTGGGCTGATATGCTTGCTTTACCGATCAAACTTTGCAGCAAAACGTAAATATGCACAACAAAGCACAAGTAGTTCTTTGTTAATTAGAGTAGGATATCTACAACGTCATAAATCTAGGAGGTATTATGAAAATCATCATCTTACATGGTCTTTATATGCATGGGCTGGTCATGCAGCCTCTTAGCCAAAAGCTGCGAAAGCTCGGATACGAAACGCAAGTGCTCAGCTATAACACTGTTGCTATCGATGAGTCTTCACTGTTTGATTCTATTGATCATTCGCTTAATCCACTGACCACAAACGTGCTCGTGGGGCACAGCTTGGGAGGCTTGATGATTAAGCGCTATCTCGCCAACAGAAAGCCAACCACCAGCTTAATCTCTCATGTTGTCGCTATCGGTTCACCTCTTAAAGGCGCGTCCATAGTAGGTCGGATTCAAGATCTCGGGTTGGGTGCAATTTTAGGCAATTCGCCACATCACGGATTAAACAAACATGATGATGCGTGGGCTTTTCCGCAAAAACTCGGCAGTATCGCAGGAACGATGCCGATTGGTGCTCGCCCATTATTGATCCGTAATGACAACACCATGTCGGACGGTACGGTTACCGTAGAAGAGACAAGACTAGAAGGTATGCAAGATCATATCGAAGTGAAGCAAACGCATACGAGTCTGATTTACAACACTTTCGTGCCGCTGCAGATTGATCACTTTATTCGCACAGATTATTTCCGTCGATAGCACACTTTTCCATCATACAGATGGAATCGACTTTCCAAGCTATTCAGTTCGCAGTACTATCCTAGCTCCACTTCCTCACAACTTGAATGAAGTGGCACATTTTTAATTGTTCTCAGGGCGGGGCGAAATTCCCCACCGGCGGTATACTTTTCAAGTGAGCCCGCGAGCGCTCGATTCGTCGAGGTCAGCAGATCTGGTGAGATGCCAGAGCCGACGGTTATAGTCCGGATGAAAGAGAATAAGAATACACCAGCATAGCGAGTCAGATTGCTAAGAGTGCTGGTGCACTTCTTTTTGATCGTATTTTACGACGAGCTCTCATACCGCCCTGATTCTGGTGAAATTTAGGAGTTAACCATGAATCAGTCATCACTACTTGCCGAATTCGGCGACCCAATTACTCGCGTTGAAAACGCACTTATCGCTCTAAAAGAAGGCCGTGGCGTACTTCTTCTTGATGATGAAGATCGCGAAAACGAAGGCGATATCATTTATTCAGTCGAGCACCTCACTAACGAGCAAATGGCATTGATGATCCGCGAATGTAGCGGCATCGTTTGTTTGTGCTTAACAGATGCTCAAGCAGACAAACTGGAACTGCCTCCAATGGTGGTAAACAACAACAGTGCAAACCAAACCGCATTTACGGTTTCTATTGAAGCGAAAGTTGGTGTAACAACGGGAGTTTCAGCAGCAGACCGAGTGACGACCATTAAAACGGCGGCAAACCCGCACGCAAAACCTGAAGATCTTGCTCGCCCGGGCCACGTATTCCCTCTGCGCGCACGTCCAGGTGGTGTAATGACTCGCCGTGGTCACACAGAAGGTACGATTGACCTGATGCAAATGGCAGGGCTTCAACCCGCTGGCGTACTATGTGAAGTGACCAACCCAGATGGCACGATGGCAAAAGCACCAGAGATCGTTGCGTTTGGTCGCCTGCACAACATGCCAGTGCTGACGATTGAAGACATGGTAATGTACCTAAACCAGTTCGAGTTGAAACTGGCATAATTAAATCCCAGCTCAGAAAGAAGCCGCGCATTTGTGCGGCTTTTTTGATCGATCCTCTTTGCGCTTGAGTAGTTATACTTATTGAAAACAAAGGGAACAACACCATGAAAGGATTACTGAAACTCGTCGCTCTCGTTGGCTTTATCTCCATGACTTCGCTTACTCTTGCATCTGAGTGCCCTGATATTCTTCAAGGTAAGCAAAGGTTGTTAAACTCAACAGAAGAAGTCGATCTATGCGAAAGCTTTAAGGGAAAGACACTACTAGTCGTCAATACAGCAAGCCAGTGCGGCTTCACTCCTCAGTTCGAACAGTTAGAAACCCTCTATCAAACTTACAAAGAGCAAAACTTCACCGTTATCGGTTTCCCGAGTAATGACTTCCGACAGGATAGAGGAAGCGAAACAAACACAGCGAAAGTCTGTTATCTCGATTACGGGGTCACCTTTCCAATGATGGCTCGCTCCTCAGTATTAGGCGTAGATGCAAACCCCGTATTCAGCGAGATTACTAACCAAGCTGGCATCAAACCAAAATGGAACTTCTATAAGTTTCTAATTAGCTCTGAAGGCAAAGTTATTGCTACTTTTCCAAGCTCCACTTCACCGACAAGTACTACGCTTACCAATATGATAGAGCAACAATTGTAAGGTGACGACCATGACAACACGCTCAACCATGCTACAACTCGGTTACTTAGGTCTGGTTCCATTTGTGTTTAGTTTAGGGCTGATTTTCACTGACATCTCACTGTTCAATTTAAGTGGCCAGCAATTTTTCATCACATACAGCGCCGTTATATTAAGTTTTTTATCCGGCATCCTTTGGGGTAACGGCATTGAGCATTACTACCACCGCCTTAGCAGAAATATATTAATTCTCAGCAACCTTTTTGTCTTACTTGCTTGGGGCGCATTACTGCAGGGTCACAAACA
The DNA here is from genome assembly GCF_020515785.1 of Vibrio sp. E14. Classification (NCBI taxonomy): domain Bacteria; kingdom Pseudomonadati; phylum Pseudomonadota; class Gammaproteobacteria; order Vibrionales; family Vibrionaceae; genus Vibrio; species Vibrio sp. E14. The sequence goes on along the minus strand of NZ_JAHPJI010000001.1, from coordinate 314,639 downwards.
TTACGCGGTCGCTACCCTACTCTTAGCAATTGGGTATCTTGCTGTTTGGTATGCAGAAAAACTCGTGAGGAAAGTCGAACAAGACGCCGAGCCCAAGGGATATCAAGGAATGAGGAGCAAACTGACCTTCGGCGTAATCGTAATGCACGGATTAGCTTTAGTTTCATAACCTGGTCTGTCCAGTGCTAAGATCACAAAAAAACGTCTTTTTATAAAACAATGTTCATTTCGTGAATGCACACATATTTTGAACACTGTTTTGTTTCATTTATGAATCAATCCACATATAAGTAATTCAAAGCATTCACAAAGGATATGAATATGTTTTTTCGCAAACTTTTGTTTAGCACTGCGATGATCAATGCAACGACAGGTTGCGTGTCTTACCAGGCACAACAAGCCGCCGCTCAAACAGTAAATAATACAGGCGCCGTGCTTACCAATGTGATTAAAACTACGATTGCTCAGCCATGTAATGTTGCAATCACTGCTGCTAGCTTGTTTTATCCGCATGCCATATTTATGACTAGTGTTCCGACTCAAGCATGTACAAGCGTTCTTAGATAATACGAAAGTGATAAGCATAAAAAATGGCGACTCTACCGTCGCCATTTTTAAGCATCAATGCTATTTATAGTTACAGCGTCAATAAGTAATTAACTAATTGATTGTACTCGTCGTAAGTACGAATTTCGTTGGCCAAAACAATGTATTTATTGTTCACAACCACACCTGGAACCCCTCTTAACGTGCTGGCTGCAAATTGTTTGTCAAAGCCTTTCTGCATTGAGTTTACGGCAAAGCTATTGTAAGCGGCATCAAACTTCTTACCTTCTACGCCATTATCAACGAAGAGCTGTTTCAGCTCAGCTTCATCTTTTGGCGCTTGTCGCTTTTGATGAATTTGGGCAAACATGGCAGGAATCATTGTATCTTCAACCCCGAGCGACACCATCGTCGCGTAGGACTTGGCCATCGGAATCGCCATATCTCCGCCCATGAACCCCACATGTACCTTTTCAAACTTTGCCTCTTTTGGCAGAGCAGGTTTTAAACGCTCAATAAGCGACTCAAACTTGTAGCAATGTGGGCAATAAAAAGAAAAGAATTCCGTCACAACAGGTTTCGATGCTTTCTTAACATCCAGAACTTTGTAGTGCTTCCCTTCTTCAAATTGCGCTGCGTGAGCGGTAAAAGTCAGTAAAAGTGCACTACATAAGGCAAGTAGTTTTTTCATTGTTTATTTCCTTGTGGCATTCAAATGCCAAATCATTTCATTTGGTAAAAAGGGGGAAACCCCAAGTAATTTGAGATGAGGAATTAAACAATCGGAGGACGATAAAGCTTGGTGATCACTGTCACTACTTTTTCGACTAAAGGCCTATCAATCAATGCAAGGCTGTAAGGAAGAAGCAGTAAGTCGTTTTGAGATAAGTTGGCGGGAATTTTGACCATGCAGGAAGAGCTACAACTCGTGTGAGACTGTTGCACCTTATTGATAGTTGACTCATCGTGATGTGATTCTACGCAGTCGTCATTGACGCCAAGTTGTTTGTGCAGAGCAGACTGTTGAAAAATAATATCGCGTACTTCAATTGTTTTCACCGGGGCTGAAGCCTTCGCCATAGGAGCGACACTGCTCAAAAGCATAGCGGCTAAACAAACTATCGCGGTCAACAATGTACGGTTAAACTTCAACATAGCTACATCAACAAAAATGGTGATTTAAGATAATACATGATAACGGTTTGACTTCAAGATACGGACTCTGAGTTCCGCCTCGCCTAAAAACTTGGTACGTTAACGGTTCCATATCCTTGAGGCTTCTCAATACCGCTCCCCTCTCACAAGAACTCATAGCGATTAAGCTATTCATCATTTAGATAGTTCTTCACCTGATACCAGCGACAATTCGATAAAACTTGAAATCGTTATGAAACACGAGTAATAGTTAGAACAGTTTTTGTACGAACAAGGAAAGATCAATGCTTAAAAAGAGATTCTTTAAGACAAAAGATGAAGTTGAAGTCACGTTCGAGCTAGATAAAGACCAGTGGGACTCCATCCATATTGCTGGGGATTTTAACAACTGGCAGCCAGAACCGATGAAATTAGTGAAGAAAAGCCGTCAATTTAAATTTAAAACGCGCTTACCTAAAGAGCAGAATGTTCAGTTCCGCTACTTGCTCAATGATGCAAAGTGGGAAAACGATCCTCAAGCCGACGCTTATGTTCCCAATGCTTTTGGCAGCGACAACAGCGTCGTGTGCACCACCGAATAAAACGTAAGTTCACCCTAATATTCCATATTAAGGCGCAACAGTTGCGCCTTTTTTAGACTTTTCAAAATGTGATTAATGATTAAGTTTGAATCATTACTTGGGGTATTTATCGAATCAACTCATCCGATAACCTTATTCTGAGAAAGCTTTATTTGAAATAATTCGTAAATTTGTTTAAGTTCCAGTGATATTAAATATTGTATACATCACTCAAATGAACGCACAACAAGTCAAACCATCTTTAATCATTGTGGAAGACGATCCCAAATTACAAGCTATGCTGGGAGAGTATTTTGTTGAACAAGGTTTCCAGGTCAAATGTATCGACAACGGGACAGACGCACCGGAAGCGATTATTGACACACAGCCAGACGTGGTTTTGTTAGATTTGATGCTACCTGGACAAGACGGCCTGAGCGTATGTCGTCAAATCCGTGAATGCTACAAAGGCAAAGTGTTGATGCTGACAGCGAGTGATGACGACTTCGATCACGTCGCCGCATTAGAAATTGGCGCCGATGACTTTGTTACCAAGCCTATCAAACCTCGCGTGCTGCTGGCACGCATTCGCATGCTATTGAGAAGAAAAGAGGCAGCCTCTACCGAGTCCGAAAACGGTCTACAAATTGGAGTGCTGTGTTTAAACCGATTACGTAAATCATGCGTCATGAACCAGGAAGAAATTGCGCTGACTGACGGTGAGTTCGATTTATTATGGGTTCTCGCAACACACGCAGAAAAAACACTCTCACGTGAGTGGTTAACAAAAACACTACGTGGTATTGAGTACGACGGTACAGATCGCACCATTGACAACCGCATTGTGACATTGAGAAAAAAATTAGGCGATGCCTCTTGCTCTCCACAAAAAATCATCACGGTTCGCGGCAAAGGCTACCTATTTATGCCTGATGCATGGAATGAATAATGAGACGGATTTATCTGGAAAGCTTTGTCGGTCTTATCATTCTATTTATGGTGAGTTTGTGGGGTTACGAATTCTTAGTCTATGAGATCAACACAGATTACGATTACCTGCTACAAGAGCAAGAAGGTCAAGCTTTCCACGATCTTATCTATCCTATCTACGAAGAGCACGGACTAGAATACACTCAACAACAGCTTGAGCAATTTGCCACGTCCAGCCATCGCTTGTTGATTCCTCACACGCTCGAAGAACTTCCAGAGGACATCAGAAAAGCATTTGAAAGTGACACCTCTGTTAACGTGGCTTACGACGAAGAAAGGGATATATGGTTCCGCCTAGATGCGGACACCCCTATTTTCAAAATGATCGATGATCCGGATAGCTCAGTTATTCAGGCGATTAACTTTGATGACAACATTGTATGGTTATTCTTTTTAGCCGGATTTGCTCTGTATTGCATACTGCTGATCTGGTTTTTGAGCCGTCGAATTCGTGAGTTAGAAAGAGTCACGGTAGAGTTTGCTTCAGGCAACTTCAAAGCACGAGCAAGCACCTCAAGCGCCAAGTCCGTTGGAACGCTGAACAAAAGCTTTAATACGATGGCTGACAAAGTTTCTCGCCTGATCACTAGCAATAAAATGCTGACCAATGCAGTTGCGCATGAATTACGCACTCCTATTTTTCGTTTACAGTGGCAAGCTGACTTGTTATCGGACTCTACATTAACCGAACAACAGAAAAAGCATGTACGTAGTATCGTCGAGGACATTGACGAGATGGAAGATATGGTTGAAGAGCTGCTTTATTACGCCAAAATGGAACGCCCAGATACGGCGTTGCAAACAGAAAACGTAGCGCTCGCCAAGTTAGTTAATGAGTTAAAACAGAGATGGCAAAAAGAGACCAAATTATCAATCTCACTCAATGAAACAAACTCTGAAAACGCGCGCGCATTCGCCGATCCAAAACTGCTAAAACGTGCCTTGGATAATCTGCTACGCAATGCAATGCGATACGCAAATACTCAAATTATGGTTGAGATAAAAAGTGATCAGCAAAGCTGTTTAATCCATGTACATGATGATGGTATAGGTATAGAAGAGCAGCATTGGCCTCACCTTTTTGAAGCATTTTATAGCGCGGATGAGTCCCGAAACAAAAACACGAGTGGATTTGGGCTCGGTTTGGCGATCGTCAGGCAGATAATGGAACTTCAACATGGTGAGGTTTCGATTTCTCATAGCCCACTTGGTGGTGCTTGCTTCACACTTCGTCTTCCAAAATCAGACAGTTAAGTTAACGTCTTTCGTCCTTTACAGAAGACGACACTTCAATACACTCCAGCGACAGAGCTCAACAATAAAACAGTGTACATTTAATCCATAAATTCACAGAACAAATGGATAATACTCATGTACAAACCTTTTATTCTGGTTATGACGCTTGCCTCTACTCTTAGCGCTTGTACTTATAATCAAAAGCCTGTTGTCGACATGACTAATGTTGATCCTGCTAAATATGAACAAGATTTTCTTTATTGCCAAGGGTATGCGGACAACGTAGACAAAACGGAAGCTGCAAAATCTGAAGCCGCTAATGGCGCAGTTACAGGTGCACTAATTGGGGCAGCAGCTGGAGCGCTAGAAAGCGGGATAGGTGGGGCTGCTGTGGGTGCCGCTGCAGGCGGTGCTGTAGGAGCAGGGGCCGGAGCGTTGAGTGGAAGCAATGACTCCACCAAGACACAATCTCTCGTACTGCGAAAATGCCTTCAGAATAAAGGCTATACCGTCTACGACCTTGATTAATTCAACTCTTTTTTCTTATTCAAACCCTATATCGTTGTGTGATGAATGCCATTCACAAATGTTTCACGCAAGAACGATTAGTCTCATTTCATCGTTTGGATAGATGCACAATCTAAATTATTAAGCTGTAGTAAGGTCATATTTTGAAGCCAGGAAAAACAGGTCTACGCCGTGTCATGGATGCGACCGGCTATTCATTTCAGGGATTGAAAGCCGCATGGAAATACGAAGCCGCCTTCAGACAAGAATTAATTCTAGCCTTAGTGCTTTCCGTCTGTGCTTTTTTCCTTCCAGTCACCACATTTGAAAGAGTACTGATGATCAGTAGCCTGTTATTGGTCCTGATCGTCGAACTTATTAATTCCGCCGTAGAAGCGGTTGTCGACCGTGTTAGCGATGACTGGCACGAGCTCAGTGGTAGAGCCAAAGATATCGGCTCGGCTGCAGTATTTGTTGCGCTCACTCTTGCCCTTTTTGTTTGGGCTTCGTTCTTGCTCTGATTTTGATTCAAGACATTTACTTATGAAGACACATAATTTGCAACAAAAAGGTATCTCGTACGTTACCTTTACTTTCTTGTTGGCACTCTATTTCGCGCTGGTTGTAAACATTCCTATTTACAAAGAGCTGAATGGTATTTTTTCAAGCCTAGATAATGTCAAAATTGGTTTTATTATTACGATACCCATTTTCTTTCTTGCCGCGCTCAATTTCCTTTTTAACTTATTTAGTTGGCCTTGGGTTGGAAAGCCATTCTTTATTATTTTGCTCATAATTTCGAGTATGGTGAGCTACGCAAGTTACAACTATGGCACGCTTTTCGATTCTGGAATGATTGCTAATATTGCTGAAACCGATTCGAGCGAGGCAAGCTCTTACCTGAGTGCTTATTCTGTAATCTGGACGCTACTTATGGGGGGCGTCCCTGCGATGATTGTCTATAAGGTCAAGTTGCAATCTCAGCGCAACCAATTGCTGTATTTTTCTCTCACGAAGTTGGTGTCGATGTTGTCATCTCTTGCAGTAATTGCTGTTATTGCCAGTGTTTACTACCAAGACTATGCATCTGTCGGTCGCAATAACAGCTATCTGAAAAAAATCATTATTCCCACTCAATTCGTTTACAGCGCGACTGGGTATGTAAAGGAGAAATACTTCACCGCGCCAGAACCGTACCGCGAGATTGGAATCGATGCAAAGCAGTCAGATAGCGCAGTAAAGCAAGCACAGAACAAGCCGACACTACTGGTGTTTGTTGTCGGAGAAACCGCTCGAACGCAGAACTACCAACTCAATGGCTATAAGCGAGAGACAAACCCTTACACCAGTAAGCTGGATGTAATTTCATTTCAAGAGGTTGCATCTTGTGGCACTGCAACTGCAGTATCTGTGCCTTGCATGTTTTCTCAGCTCACGCGAAGCGAGTTTGAACGGACCAAGGCAGATAACCAAGATAATGCTCTCGACATCATGCAGCGCGCTGGAGTTGACCTCATCTGGAAAGAAAACGACGGCGGAGACAAAGAAGTCGCCCACAAGATCAAGAAAATTGAAGTAAATCGAAAGCAAACAAGTCCTCTGTGTAACGGTCAAACCTGTTACGATATGGCGCTGTTAGATCACTTTGATCAAGAAGTTGCGGATATGCACGGCAATCGCGTTGTCGCCATGCATCTTATAGGAAGCCATGGTCCTACCTACTTCCAGCGTTATCCTAGAGACAAAGCGTTTTTCAAACCAGACTGCCCACGTGCAGATATAGAAAACTGTAGCGTCGAACAAATCGTGAATACGTACGACAATACGATACGCTACACTGATCTTGTGTTGGCTGAAACCATCAACAAACTCAAAGCATTAGAGTCTCAATATAATACCGCTCTCATCTACGTATCGGATCATGGTGAATCATTAGGCGAAAACGGATTGTTCTTACATGGCATGCCTTACGGCCTTGCACCAGACTTCCAAAAACGTGTTCCTTTGCTCATGTGGCTATCTTCCGGCTTTAAGCAAGTGAAACAAATCAACACCGACTGTTTGTCGAATGAAGCGCAAAAGGCAGGCCAGTACTCACATGATAACGTGTTCCACTCTTTATTAGGCATTATGGATGTACAAACCCAAACCTACGACGACAAGTTAGATATATTCAAAGATTGCCGCACGACTTCCTAAGTGGACCAACAAAGCCTGACTCAAAATGTGAGTCAGGCTCTTTTCTAACAAGGCATTTAAACTCATCAGCTTGCCAAGCGTTATACTACAACCTGCCATCCATACATCGAAATAAGGACTAGGATGAAAATTGGTATTATTGGTTTAGGAGATATTGCTCAGAAAGCATACCTTCCCGTTATCACTCAGCTTCCAAATATCGAACTTGTATTTTGTACCCGCAACGCAAATGCACTTGAGAGTCTGGCTAAGCAATATCGAATCTCAGAGACCTGTCAAGACTACCAGCAGCTTCTGCACTTTGGCGTAGATGCTGTCATGATTCATGTAGCAACAAGCGTACATCCTCAAATCGCAGCATTCTTTTTGCAGAATGGAATCCCAACCTTTGTCGACAAACCATTAGCGGACACCGCTGATGACGTGGAAAAACTGTACGATATTGCCGAAAAAGAAAAACAACCACTTTATGTGGGCTTCAACCGACGTCATATTCCGCTTTACAACCAACACATGCCAGAGGTACAGCAAGGCAACATTTCTGACCTAAAATCGCTACGCTGGGAAAAGAACCGTCACCAACTACCAGGCGATATTCGTACCTTTATATTTGATGATTTTATTCACCCATTAGACAGTATTAACGTGACAGCCAAGACCGATTTAAAAGAGGCTTACATAACGCATCAGCTTGAGGGTGACCAATTGGCGCGTTTAGATATTCAGTGGCAACACGGAGATACTTTACTCCACGCTTCGATGAATCGTCACTTCGGTGTGACTATGGAGCGCGTTCAAGCTTGTTATGCTAACAAAGCAGTGGAATTCGACTCTTTCGTTGAAGGGAAACGATGGCAAGCGAACCAAGAGCAAAAAATCCATTTGAAAGATTGGACGCCAATGCTAACGAGCAAAGGTTTCCATGCGATGTTGCTCGACTGGTTTAGCGTCGTTGAATCTGGAAAAATCGCCAGTGAAGTAGTGAAACGCAACATTGCTAGCCATCAGTTAGCAGAGCAAATTTGTCAATATATCGAGAAAGTTACCTATAGGTAGCTTAATTCTTGGCTATACGCTTAATCGAGTATTACGCTCTATACTAAAACAAACATAGCTTCAGGGAGTCATTCATTCTCTGTTAATACTTATGCGGCTATTCTATCAAGCAAGTGAATGAGGGAACGGATCACGTTTATTAACGGAGTGGTTCTAGTTTTACATTACTATACCCTCAGGAACCTGCATCGTCATATTCAAGAGTAAAGGAAATAGAATGAGAACACTCGGTAACATCATTTGGTTTGTATTTGGTGGCGTATTTATGGGGTTGCTATGGTGGTTTTTCGGTATCTTAGCCTTTATTAGCATCATCGGAATACCTTGGGGGCGTGCGTGTATCGTTATGGGTAATTTTTCCTTTTTCCCATTCGGAAAAGAAGCCATTTCACGCGATGAATTGACCAATGAAATGGACATTGGTACGAGCCCTCTAGGCGTTATCGGTAACGTCCTTTGGTTTGTCTTTGCAGGTCTTTGGTTGGCAATCGGTCACGTACTTTCCGCCGCAGCGTGTTTTGTAACCATCATTGGTATTCCGTTTGCACTCCAACACCTGAAGCTTGCGGTTATTTCACTCGCACCAATTGGTAAAACGGTTGTGTCGTCAGAAGAAGCTGCAATGGCTCGGTACAATATCAACCGCTAACAAACAGCCAATATACTTTCTATCCTCTGGGCAGTATTGCTCAGAGGGCAACTCCCGTCAAAAGTAAGCCTATTATCGCTATCGCATATTCAATAATGGTTGATTGTATATCCATACCGTCACCTTTAAGTTGAAGTTAACCCTAGCTCGGTACTACTTTACTTTTTATTAATCAATGGATTAGCTTAACCCTCCAAGCTCACCCACGCTCAAAAATCAGTATTATTTCTGCTCCTCTAAATTGAGCTCATTTACGAAAAGTCGAACTATAAGCATAGTTGATATTAATGATTTTTGACGATAAATAACTCACACCAATCCAGCGATAGTTCCAGCGTTTACTTTTTCTCAGTAAACGCAAGCCGTTACGAAAGCGGGTTTCTTCCCGATCAAAGCCACCACTTCGCATCACTATCGCTTTTCTTTAAAAGGCAACAAATATTCGTTGTTATCTTGAGTAAATTATTTTGTTTGTCGCATTTAAGTTCAATCAATATTATTCGCGACATCAGAGAAATAGACCATTGAGCTCCTTAGCATTTATCACAGACATAGAACGTAAAGCCCCTTTTTTGCTCGTTTTTCTTTTTACAAATGTTCTAAATCAACGTCTATTCAGACAGGAATACACCGTGGATAAATATCAAGTTGCTTATGCCAAACGTCTAGAGAAGTTAAAGGGTAATCAATCTCCAAAAACGATAGCCCGCCTTTCGGCTTGGGAGGCATTTCTTAACAAAGAGTACGAACTCCAAGACTTAGAATACCAACTATCAGACGCAGCACACCTACACTATGAGCAATCTCATGTGAAAAATGATATTTCTTTTAAGGCGTTCAAGCGGGCGTTTTATAACGAATCCATCAAAATCTACAACCTAACCGATGGCGCCTCTATACAGAAAGTATTCACTACGCTGCTCGCATTAACGACAGTTTGGGTGCTATTTATCTGCTTTTTTGACAAGTGATCATCACTTTTATTAGAACAATAAACTTAGGGCCCTTGCATCATGATTCAAAACGATAACCAGACGCACGACGCCCCACTTAAATATAAAAAAGGAGTTTGATCTTGTATGTCTAAGATAACACTTCTTTTAATTACAACAACGATCAGTATCGGAATTACAGGCGCCGCTTTCTGTGTGGGAGTGACATATTTATTCAGTGCACTTTCACTAAATGAGCTGCTCAATAACCTGTAACTCCCTAGGCTTAATATAAAAAGGGCATCCATCGATGCCCTTTTCTTTTACTTAAGGAGATGCCCTAGCACTTAGGAGCACTTGGGTATAAAACCGTTATGCGTTAAGCTGCATTCTATTCATCCAATAGGTAAAGAATGGAACACAGTGATGGAACAAGTAGGAGAGCGTGCGTTGATTGTCGAAGGTGGTGCGATGCGAGGTGTATTTTCTTGCGGCATACTCGATCATTTTCTCGCTAACGATTTCTCTCCATTTGATAGCTTTTGGGGCGTATCGGCGGGCGCAAGTAACTTGGCGGCGTATTTAGCTAAAATGCCCGGACGCAACTTAAAAATCTATCTCGATTACAGTTTAAGGAAAGAATTCATCTCACCATCTCAGATTCTACGTGGCGGCGATATGATGAACTTAGATTGGATGTGGGACGTCACTCTCGAAGAGCTTGGTATCGACAAGTCCGTACTAAAAGCGGATTCGAGACCTTTCTTTTTAGGCGTAACACGTCAAGACAATGGCCAAGCCGAGTACCATACTCCCAATGTCGACGAGCTCGCAGAAACAATGAAAGCCAGCAGCGCGCTTCCCGTACTTTACCGAAATGGTGTCTTACTGAACGGCACCCGATACGTTGATGGCGGGGTTTCTGATGCACTTCCTGTCGCAGAAGCAATAAAGCGAGGAGCCAAAAAGATTATGGTTTTACGCAGTCAACCCTCCAGCTATCAAAAGCCGAAAGGAAAGTTCAGCGCACTAACCAAACGGATGTTGAAAGAAACGCCAGGATTAATTGAGCCGATGTTGACGCGTGAAGTTCGCTATAATCAAACTTTAGCACTGATCGACAATCCACCATCGGGAGTCGAAATCATCCAAGTTTGTCCTCCTGAATCATTTAAATTAAAACGATTGAGTCGCTCGCCAGCACCATTGCGCCAAGCTTATGAGTTAGGTATTGAAGCAGGAAAAGAAGCCATCATGCGATGGAATCAGAAGTAGAAAAAAGCCACGTGGATTAGACGTGGCTAACGCAAATTCGATGGCAGTGGATTATCGTATTTGCTTCTGGTCGAGCCCAATAGTCAGGCTCAAGACTGTTGATAACTGCGCTACTCACAGAAAAGGGAGTTAGGATGTTGACGCTAGTAGGTTTCAAACAATCCTGAATTGTAGTCTTGGATTGCTTGTTCTATTTCTTCCATGCTATTCATTACAAAAGGGCCATAGTGAACCACTGGTTCATTGATTGGTTCGCCAATAAAAATCAGAGCACCACTCTCCTTTTCGGCTTGTAATTCAACCCATTCACCTTTCGATAGAATCGCCATTTCGCCTTGATTGATCTCACGATCTTTTAACTGAACACGACCTTTATAAACGTAGATCATCATGTTGTGGTCTTGCTCCGTGGTCAAATTCAAAGCGTGACCAACCATCGCTCTCCAATCGGCCACTGTGGCAGCAACACCTGTTTCTGTTAAAGGCCCCTGAATACGTTCGTTGTTTATAGTCAGATGACCAGCAATCAAGCGTACAACGCCCGAGCTTTGAGTTTCGAATTCCGTTATCGTTTCAGGTTGAAAGTCATGATATTGAGCCGGTGCCATCTTATTTTTCGCAGGCTGGTTTATCCAAATTTGGAAACCATGCAATTCACCTTCCTGCATAATAGGCATCTCACTATGAATGACGCCTCTTCCTGCCGCCATCCATTGAGCGCCACCAGAACGAAGCTCACCAACATTATCCATGTGGTCACGATGCTGGAAATGACCTTTCAACATATAAGTAAGCGTCTCGATGCCGCGATGCGGATGAGGAGGAAAGCCACCCACATAATCAGCACGGTCGTCAGACTTAAGTTCATCCATCATCAAAAATGGAGAAAAGCTCGCATTATTAAACCCTGCTACTCGACGAATTTTCACTCCGTCACCATCAGCAGTGGGTTGTGATTGAATAAGCTGACGAATTTCTCTGAATGTGCTCATACTATTTCTCCTCGTTTACCTTTGTGGCCGCTTGCAAACCGCATGTTCAGCCATGGCTATCGATATGGTTCTATTTTAGATTGAAGAAAAATAATCATGAGCCTTGCTATTTGAGCTACTTATTCAAATTTTTCGAACAGCCCACTTATCCAAGCTGTCGACATATATTTAAAAATAAGTGTAGCTATTTCCTAAACAAGGTGTATAGTAGGCCTTGGCTCTTAGAAGAGAGCTGTTAATGCAACATTTAGTTTAAGTTTCCTCTCAGTAAAATCTTGAATCCCCCAATTCAGACACCTGCGTACAACTTCCTCTTGATTGAACATTCAATAGCTTAGAAAAGATCCACAAAACAAATTCAAATTTTAATGTTTAATTCAAAGGTATTTTTATGTCTAAAGTAAACGGCTCAGTAAAATGGTTTAACGAAACTAAAGGCTTTGGCTTCCTATCTCAAGACAACGGTGGTCAAGATGTATTCGTACACTTCAACGCTATCGTTTCTGACGGTTTCAAAACACTGACTGAAGGTCAGAAAGTAAGCTTCAACGTAGAGCAAGGTAAAAAAGGTCCTCAAGCGACTGAAGTAACTCCTCTATAAGACTGCTTTTCTTGGTGTAGCATGCCCATGCTGCACCAAATCTCTCTCCTTCAAAAATATTCTCACTTTAATCACTCAGCCTAATATCAGGCATTGCTTTGTGCTACCTAAAATAAATAGGATAGTACTGCTTAATTTATTATTTATAGGAAAAATCATGTCCTCAAAAAGAACAGGCCGTCAAAGGCATTGGTATCAATTACTTAACAAAGACAAAATCACTAAGAAACAGGAGAATAAATGTTAGAAATTGAATTTAATCTAGAACAACCTCACACCTCTTGGAACGCTAAAATACATCAATTAAATGGTGATATTTTACGAAGACACGTATTACCTAAGCTTCATTCTCATAGCTACATGATCGATTTTGAATATTGTGAGAAAACGCAATCTGGAACTATTCTCTGTGATTCAGGTTCAAAGTTAGGAAGTTTTACTGTTAACTAATTCAGTTTTCATGCATTAATGAATGATGCAACTAATTTGGAAGGTATCCAATGACTAGAAAAAGTAAGAAGCAAGCAGAAAAAGACAAAAAAGAGTCTGAGCAAAACGCGGCGGCGGTAAAACAAAAAACGCGACGCCGTATAGAAGACATTATGGAACAAAGAGAATTTGACAAGTTATTTGATCTATAAGCTATCCTTGACTCTTTCAATTCTCTCTCTGCTCCATCGTTGTGCAAGGTACCGCCACCTACCTTTGCTCAAACGAAGCCTCACTCTTTTCCTCGCTTATAACAACACGATAAGCCTCGTTCACGCTCAAAAACCAATTTGCTCCTCTATACCCAAGTGACTTATACGGTTGCCAGTTACTTTTCTTAGAAAAATCCTTCGACTACTGACAACTAGGTTATTTGCGTATAGCCAAATTGAGAATTTTGCGTATAATCGCCTCGTTTGCTTCGTATAACCCCAATGATATGGTTTGGGGGTCTCTACCAGTTCCCGCAAAGTGCTGATTACGAAGAGTTGAGATCATCGTGGGTCTTACTCTTTGTGATAGCGTTCGATTTATTCCTATCTATACCTATTCTTAGAGTAACTGCATCCACAATACACATAAGGTGGAATATGAACGCATTTATTCAAGGTCTTCCAAAAGTAGAGCTGCACTTACATATCGAAGGTTCACTTGAGCCAGAACTTCTCTTCAAGCTGGCGCAACGAAACGGCATCGACATTCCTTACTCTTCTCCGAGTGAACTACGCAGCGCGTATCAGTTCGAAGACTTACAGTCATTCCTTGACCTTTATTACCAAGGGGCGGATGTTTTGCGTACAGAGCAAGACTTTTACGATCTCACTTGGGAATACTTACTGCACTGTAAAGCGGATAACGTTATTCATACCGAAATCTTTTTTGACCCGCAAACGCATACAGAGCGCGGTATTGACTTTGACACCGTTATCCACGGGATCGCCCGCGCACTACAAGATGGGCACGAGAAGCTCGGCATTACTTCACAAATCATTGCGTGTTTCCTCCGTCACCTTTCAGAAGAAAGCGCCATGGAGACTCTGCAAGCCGTTCTGAAATACCGTGATAAGATCATTGGTGTTGGTCTAGATTCTTCAGAACAAGGCCATCCACCAGCTAAGTTCAAACGAGTATTTAAACAAGCGGTAGAAGCAGGCTTACTGACTGTTGCTCATGCAGGTGAAGAAGGCCCGGCACAAAACATTACCGATGCAATTGAAATGCTTCACGTCAGCCGCGTGGATCATGGTGTTCGCTGTGTTGAGGATGAAGCATTAGTCGAGTCGTTAATTGAAAGCAAAATGCCACTGACGGTATGTCCATTATCGAACCTTAAATTGTGTGTATTTGACGATATGAACGATCACAATATTGTCGAGCTACTGCGCAAAGGGGTCGCTGTGACAATTAATTCGGACGATCCGGTATACTTTGGTGGTTACATGACAGATAACTTTTTAGCCGTCAACAACGCACACCCAATGAGTAAGAATGAACTAGCTCAATTCACAATGAATGCGATTGATGCTAGCTTCATCGATAATGAGTTGAAAGCGAAGTATCGCCATCTCGTTAGTCAATACGTAAGTCAGCATGAAGCGTTGTAATAAAGCCATCAGTGCTACATCTTGGGTCAAACACTTAGGTGCTAAAACCTTACAAAAGCTCTGTGGTTAACCGCATTTATAAGCGCTAGACTGAGAAAGCTAAACTAGCACACAAAAAGGAATAAAATCATGATTCAACAAGGCCAAGCTCTACCAGTTGCGACTCTAAGCGAATTGACTGCCGATGGTATGGTTAACCACGACGTTACTGAGCTGTTTGCAAACAAGAAAGTCGTACTCTTCGCTGTACCTGGCGCATTCACCCCAACGTGCTCGGAAGCTCACCTACCAGGCTATGTGGTATTAGCCGACGAGTTGAAGGCAAAAGGTGTTGATTTAATTGCGTGTGTTTCTGTAAACGATGCATTTGTGATGCAAGCTTGGGGCGAAGCTCAAAACGCTTCAGAAATCCTGATGTTGGGTGATGGCGACGCAAGCTTTACTAAAGCATTGGGTCTTGAAATGGATACCGGCGGCTTTGGTGGTATTCGCTCACAACGCTACGCCATGATCATTGAAAACGGCATTGTGACCAAACTTAACGTTGAAGAACCCAAAAAGTTTGAAGCAAGCAAAGCAGAAACGATTTTAGCGGCGCTTTAAACTAAGAATAACTGTCGCCCCACAAGCTAGTGGGGCGTTCATCTTTTAATGTTTCTCTCACTGTCTTCTTCGAATCCACATTATCAGTAACATAGCGAACAAGTAAGCCTGCTCGGTGGCTCCTCCACTATTGCTTTCATCATTACAACCAAATTCTGTTTCTTCTCCTCCAATATTGATCTGACTCGGATTATCACATTGGCTAGTGTCAGTTACTTCCTCTTCATCACTTGGGCTATCGCTATCTTCGTCTTCTTGAGCTTCATCATCAGAGCTTAATAAAAAATCAGGCTTGGTAACTATATCCTCTGGAGGTTCTGTAGACGTAGTAAATGAATCGATCCAATCTCTAAAGTGAGAAACATTGGTATACCAAGTAGGCAGAGTGATTGAACTACAAACCGTATTTATTATGGGGCTAGCACTAATAATTCCAACTTGATAAAAGCTATTATCATCAATGCTATATATTAACAATGGGCCTCCTGTATCCCCCCCACATGCTCCATTTCCATAAATGTTGTCCCCTCTCGTAATGCTCTTCGTAGGCAATGAACATAACTTTGTGGGATCAACCGGGGATTCAATGTAGATAGGTAGATCTTCCGCAGACTCTAAACGGTTGTAGCAAAGAGAAACTGGGTAATAAGAGACATCAGTTTCTCTAAATTTTGTATTACTTTCACCTATATCTGGGTCGTTATCTCCTCCAGTCCCCCACCCCGCGACCTTGAGGTTCGGCTCTGGCTCTCCAGAGTCCCAATCACTCTCAGGATTTACCAAATCTAACAGCATCTGATCACTATCAGAGTTGCCCAATAATAAGGAACTGACCATTTCATCTGGAAATTCCCTCTCTACATATAGCAGTGCTAAATCATTTTGAAAAGCGGTCGAATCAACTACCGTCAAACCTGATTCGTCAGTGGTTACTGAGTTAATAGGATAATAATCGGGATGAATAACGACATGAGTAACTTTATATATATCTGGTAGCTCAACTCTTTCCAAGTCAGACTTCCCTACAGTCACCGATATTTCTTTTGGTTTTGCTACATCGAAATTGGTGAAGACATCTTTGTTTTCGTTACCGTCCTCATAACTTGCATCCGAAGCAACTAGGCAATGTGCAGCGGTCAGCACCCAGCGACTGCTGATTATAGTGCCGCCACAAGAGTGGTCTTCGGCGAAAATACTAGCCCTTACTGATGCCATAAAGGAATAGTGAGTTTCGTACTCATCTTGAGTTGGTACGGTATAATTGTCTTCAACAACAATTGCATACGCTGGTATACAAGTGATCAATAAGCTGATTAAAAATCTCCATCTGTTCAACATACTACCCCCTCCCCCTAAGTTTATTGAAACAGAGATAAATGCATGCTGAGCTTCAATTGCACTCACATGCATAGATAAGTGTTCTTAGAGAGTGTAGGTGCTCATTCAACTATTGACTTAATTTCTACCTAAAGTTGAAAATTATGTGATTGCATTCCAATAAATAAGACCCTTAAACGAGGCCCCCTACTTGATTAGATCCTGTTGTAGGGGGCCTAGAGAAGAGCTAAAGGGTTAACGCATTCTCACAACACTCGTTTGTTGCTTACGCTGCATTTCCGCAAAAGTCAGCACAAATGGGGATGACTGCTTTACGCGGCTCGGCAGTGAAGAAAGCGCATTGTAGGCATCCTGTTTCGTTTTAAAATCGCCAACAGTTACCGTATACCAACGCGTGCCTCGGCTGTTTTTCCAGTTAACCCAAACCGGATGCTTAGGATCGATATAACGAATGTAATCTTTCACATCTTTTTCTTGCTTTAGCGCGAGTACCTGCATCGTGTAATGGTTTGGGTTTAAATAACCATACGCATCCTGAGAGGTCATTACTCCAACACATTGGCCACTATCGACCTGCTGCTGGTAAGGCATAGCGCAGCCCATGAGCGATAAAATCAATGTCAAAGATAAAATCTTGTGCACGTGTCACTCCATTTTTGTTCTAGTTTCTTTTTTCTCGCACTCAAAAACACAAAAACGCTTCTAATTAGGCGAAAATAGCCCATACAGAAGGTTCGATGTTTTAGCGCAACGAGTATTCCAAAAAAGTAAGGCGACCACGTTGGCCGCCTTAGTAAATTGATTTAATAGAACAATAACAAGATAGAGTGATAATGGCAGAAGTTAGCTGTTTTTTAGAGCCAACTCGCGACCAATTGCTTAAACCAGTCTAAAATTCGCTTGAATAAGCTGCCTTCTTCCACCGATTCCAACGCAACAAGTTCGGCTTCATTCACAACTTTACCTTCGACTTTGTAAAGCACTTTACCAACCACTTGTTGTTGAGAAATTGGCGCTACCAAATCGCCATTATATTCAACTTCAGCTTGTAGCTTTTTCACATCCCCTTTTGGTAAAGTGAGATAAACATCGTTAGCTACGCCAACAGTAAGCTCGTCTTTTTCGCCCATCCAAACTCGAGCTTTCGCAAGTTCCGCACCCGCCTCAGTCGGCATTACCGTATCGTAAAAGCGGAAGCCATAACTTAGCAGTTGTTTGCTTTCTGATTCACGAACATTCTCACTCTTCGCTCCCATCACTACGGCAATCAAACGCATATCACCTTGTGTTGCAGAAGTCGCTAGACTATAACCCGCACCGCTTGTATAACCAGTTTTCATACCATCGACATTCATACTGCGATCACGAAGCAAACCATTGCGGTTATATTGCGTAATGCCGTTGTAGGTAAACGAGGTTTCGCTATACAGTGGGTAGATATCAGGTAAGTCACGAATAATAGCCTGACCCAACTTGGCAATGTCATAAGGTGTTGAATATAAACCGTCACTGTCTAAACCATGAGGGTTGGTGAAAGCCGTGTTAGTTAATTCAAGCTTAGCAGCCCAACTATTCATCAAGCTTACAAACCCTGACTCACTACCTGCGACATGTTCAGCAATGGCCACACTAGCATCATTACCTGATTGAACAACCAGGCCACGGTATAAGTCAGATAAAGAAACGGAAGTATTGACTTCAATAAACATCTTTGAGGAATCTGGGAAGTTTTTTGCCCAAGCATTTCGGCTAATGACGACCTCATCATCCAAAGTAATATTACCTGCGTTAATTTCTTGACCAGCCACATAAGCCGTCATTAACTTCGTTAAGCTCGCAGGATTTAGCCGTTTATGTGCATCACGTTCAACCAGCACTTTCCCAGTGTGAAAGTCCATCAAAACATAGCCACGAGAACTGAGTTCCGGTGCATTTGGCACAACCGTTGGTGCTGCATAAGCCAACGAAGATACAGCAGCGAACCCTGTAATTAACACTGTGTTTAATATAGTACTTTTTCTCATCATGACATCTTATCTTAGTAGCATTTAAGGCTTACAAACGGTACCCGAATGAATTCAAAGCGCAGGGTTACCTAGGTAAAGAGCGAGTATATTGAAACGGCGCTCAGTTACAGCCACCTTGTTACGATTAGTTACTTTTACTCAATGTTTGTCGAGAATAATGAGAGGTAGGTAGAGCTTTCGTCTAGAAAGATGAGACAAGAGGCGAGAAATCATGCCGTTATGCTATGTAATTCGTGTTCAGAGAAAAAACCGTACAAGCCAGATCTAAAACTAAGCTTGTACGGGAAAAGATAGCTAAAAATTTTATCACTATCTAACTAGGGGCAACTAAGAAAATCTACAATTCAATTAATAATCCGAAATAATCATTTACTAACCAATGCTTCATCTCGGTCATAACAACATAATAATTTATTGTTAGAATTTCAGATAAAAATAAAAATTTAATTTATATATAACATAAATATTATCTATTACTAGACAGGAGAAAAGTATAATTTCCCTTTCTTAAAACTAAGGGAGGCTTTTTTCGATGCCTTTGAGTTTGTATCGTCATCAGTAAACTGAGTGTAACAATGAGGGATAAGGCATCCGGCTTTAGCACGAAAAGATAAGCCACTGTTATTTAAGTTCACTCTCTGCTTTTTTATCACTAAAGACTTTAAATTTCGGTTACCTTCAGTTTGTATAGCAATTCTTTCACGTACCCCAACCCAGTACGAATCAAACGACGACATTATACATATCCTCTTTCATGGTATAAGCAGTTGTAATTAAACATTGCTCAAAGCTAGATGTAGAATTCAGTAAATTATTTAAATTTTATTTATCTATAAATTTTAATTTAAATTTAAATAGATTAACCTGCACATTCCACACAAAATAAAAGGTTATGTCAAAGATTAATTATCATTAAGTTTATTTATACTAGATATAAAATTAAGTTATAAATTTAAGGTTATCTAAAGTATAAATTTTTAGAATATCATCAGCTAATAGTTAATAGAAATGCAGAGGGCTTGTTGAATATGAAAACGACAAATAGAAGCAAAGAACCATCTATAGATTGAATAATCTTCAACGGGGTTACAATTCAAATAAAAGTAGCGCATCTAGTAAGATGCGCTACGGATTTGATCAGTTTTGGAGTATGAGTTCGGATGAAAACAAACTTACTTGAAGTGACTGAGCCAAGTTTGCTTATGGTTTAAGCTTCAATACCTTATCAATATCTTCTGCGCTGTGACGTTCAGGTAACTGCTCCCACTCTTCTCCCCATGAGCGATTCACAATACGACCACGCTGGACAGCTTCTCGCTCATCAATCGCTTTCGCCCAACGCACAACGTTTTTATAGCTTTCTACGTCTAAGAATTCAGCCGCATCGTAAGCACGACCCAGTACAAGGTTGCCGTACCATGGCCATGTTGCGATATCAGCGATACTGTACTCATCGCCACCTAGGAACTCATTGTTTGCGAGGCGCTTGTCTAATACATCTAACTGACGTTTTGCTTCCATTGTAAAACGGTTGATTGGGTACTCGAACTTCTCTGGTGCGTACGCGTAGAAGTGACCAAAACCACCGCCTAGGTATGGCGCAGAACCTTGCAGCCAGAATAACCAGTTCATTACCTCAGCACGCTTAGCGCCTTCTTTTGGTAAGAAATGATCAAACTTCTCTGCTAGATAAAACAAGATGTTGCCAGATTCAAACACGTTCACTGGCTCAGAACCCGAACGGTCAACCAATGCCGGAATTTTAGAGTTTGGGTTAACAGCTACAAAGCCAGAACCAAACTGGTCGCCGTCACCAATCTTGATCAGGTATGCATCATATTCTGCTTCTTTTACGCCTGCCGCCAGAAGCTCTTCAAACATGATCGTTACTTTCTGGCCGTTTGGAGTCCCCATGGAATAAAGTTGGAATGGGTGTTCCCCAACAGGCAATTCTTGCTCATGACGAGCGCCTGAGTCCGGGCGGTTAATGCTCGCCCACTGACCACCGTTTTCGTTATCGTTTGTCCAAACTTTTGGTGGAATGTATTCGTTAGCCATTGTTATCCCTTATTGTGTTTGAATGCATTATCAAACTGGCAAACTTAGTGCGCCAGCAAGCATGATGAAGTAACCCACCGCATTCGATAAATGGGCATACCCAAGATATTAGGCCGGAATCTTCAAATAAAAGTCCTGACCTTTCACTTAATTAGAACCTTTGGTTATGGGATTTTCTTTCACGCTATAAGGAAAAACGTTGTGTTAATGTGAGTTAGGTTCGAGATGCTAACAATAATGAGTAAGCTCAACTCGGCGGCGCACCTCTGTTTGGTGGTTTAGAACAACCGCTAAACTTTAGAATCACCAAGAGCGAAGTGGTGTTAGACACCTTAGTTCAAACGACTTACGTACGTGAAAGATAGTTAGGCTAGATAGTTAAAAAGAAAAACGCCCTTCACTGAATCAATGAAGGGCGTTTTAATATCTTTGTAATCGAAACCGTTACTTAGCTGATTCAAACAAACCAGTGATGCCTTTCAAAGGGAAAAGCCTTGCTTGCTCCAACCCTCTCAACGTTACCGTATTTAAGTCATCAATAAAGAAACGACTGGTCATCGTGTGTTTGCCACCATTAATGAAAATCTCGATGACAGAATTGTCGATATATATATCAATCGCCTGCTTAGCGTCCGATCTTGGTGCTTTTCGAATGCTACCAAATTCTTCTGCGTACAAATGAGACATGTGACGACGGTCCAGCATAAACTCGTGCTCTGTCGCACTAAAGACGATGTTGTCACCTTTGAGGTTACTCAGCTCAAGTTCAAAGCCATCGACCACAAGGTCTAATTGGATCAAACAACTGGTGCTTTCCAGTGTATGGGATTGTGCAAAGACCACCTCTTCTTTTCTTAAACTCTTCAGCTCAGGGAGTGGAGTTTGAACAAGAAAACCATCTTTCAACGTTAGTTCTCTAGGAAGAGACAACATTCCTGCCCACTGGTGTGTGACCGATGGTGTGTCGATTTCTGGCAACCCTATCCATGCAATAAGAATGCGACGCCCACTCTCATCTAAATAGGTTTGTGGGGCGTAGAAATCAAACCCATAATCTGGCTGTAAAATATCTTGGTGGTTTTCTAAAGTCATCGACTCTAGGTTCAACTGATCACCCACGATATACGCGACAGAATAGATGTTTTTGAAATCATAAGGATTACTACTGCTCACGCCCTGTGGCGAAAACAACATCACCGACTGACCATTAATCTCAAAGAAATCAGGACACTCCCACATGTACCCAAGGTCAGAAAACTTGGTCTTGATAGGACCTTTATGCTGCCACGTTTTCAAATCTTTGCTTTGATAGAGCGCCATTGAGCCATGCTCGGTTTTGGTTTGAGCACCCACCACCATCAAATAGTCGTCGCCTTTCTTCCAAACTTTTGGGTCACGAAAGTGCTCCGTGTAATGTTCGTTCTCAATGACCACACCATGCTTTTCAATGTTGCCATCTGAACCCATGGTGGCAAAACACTGTGTTGGGATTCGATTCCAGTTTTGGTCACGCTTGTTACCAGTAAAAAACAGCAAAGCCTTGTTGTTTTCCACTAAAGCGCCGCCCGAATAGACGCCATGTGAATCGTAGTCTTGGTCGGGATGAAGACCCACGCCATGATCAGTAAAATGGATGAACTCTTTAGTAGAAAGGTGATACCAATACTTCATTCCATGGACTGGTCCCACAGGCGTCCACTGGTAAAAGATGTGGTGCTCACCATTGAAATAGCACAACCCATTTGGGTCATTTAACAGCCCAAATCTAGGGGCGATATGAAAACTAGGAAAGCCTTTATCTTGCTGACGTGAAAGTGTCATTTCTTCGATATCACACTGAGGGATTTGCTCAAGTCGGCGATATCTTTGCTCTACAGTCCAACGGTTGTTTAAGCTCATAATTTTTCTCAACTGAAATTGGATCTGAAGATCATTGCCCAATAAATTGCAGCAATTCTGTCTGGGTCGGAAGCGCGGTCATTGCGCCTTTTTGCGTAGTCGCTAATGCACCACAGCCATTTGCCCATTGAATCGCAGAGCTAACAACTCGATGATTTTTCCAATCGTCATGCTGAGACAAACATGCCAGTAGCCCTCCGATAAAAGCATCACCAGCCCCTGTAGTATCAACCGGACTAACGACTTGACCAGTGATCAGCTCACTCTGGCTTTCAAAGACGCGCCAAACGCCTTTCGCACCTTGTGTCACCAAGACCAACGCAATATTCAAAGCGGCTATTTGTTGTAAACCCTGTGCCATCGATGTTGAGTCAGTTAAGAACAAAAGCTCTTCTTCAGAGAACTTAACCACGTCAGCCATCGCTACAGCCTTCATCACGACAGCTTGGATTTCTGATTGATCTTGCCACACTTCATCGCGCAAGTTAGGGTCAAAGCTAATGAAACCACCAGCGGCTTTTGCTCTTTTGATCGCCTCAAATGTGCTGCTTCGACTTGGCTCATTTGCCAGTGAAATCGAGCAAACATGCAGCCAGTCACCTTGCTTAAAGTTAGGGATGTCTTCAACAGACATAAACTGATCAGCGCTCGGTTTCACCATAAATGTAAAGCTGCGTTCACCTTGATCGTCTAAATCCACCACCACTGTTGATGTTCTTTGCGCAGGGTCTTTAACGAGAAACTCCGTGCTCACGCCCTCTTGATCGAGCGTTGATTGCATGAAGCGACCAAATGGGTCATCACCTACACGTCCAAAAAACGCACTCTTACCAGATAGACGAGCAATCGCTACGGCGACATTCGCTGGTGCACCACCGGGACATTTGAGTAAAGAAGTCTCAGATTCCGGTATTAGATCGACAACAGCATCACCAGTTACCCACACTTGATTCATCTTGCTTACCTTAAAATTAAAGCCCTGATAGTCCAACGTGTTGAACACCTTCACTACCAAGTAAAAATTGAAAAAGGCTAGCCAAGCCATGAGTGCTTGGCTAGCGCCCCAAACATTTAGGAAAAGAAGTGGATTTTGGGGGACTCCACCCTTAAGGAGTTCAGATTAAGCCGCTGCTTTTTTACCGACTTTAGCGCGGTCACGCATACCAAGAACAATGGTGAGAACAAATGCGGTCAAGAACGCGATCACCATACCCGCGATGTAGTACCCAATCTTATCTGGCGTGATGGAAATGATGCCTGGAAGACCAGCTGCACCCAATGCCTGAGCTTTCACATTAAACATTGTGATGAACGCACTTGATAACGCCGCAGCGCAAACTGCCGCAATAAATGGGTAACGTAGTTTTAAGTTAACACCAAACATGGCTGGTTCTGTAATACCCAGCAAACCCGTAACACCAGATGGAATCGCAATACCTTTCATCTTCTTATCTTTGCTCATCACGCCCACCGCCAACGCTGCCGCTCCTTGAGAAACGTTAGACATCGCCGCAATAGGAAAGATAAAGGTGCCGCCCGTCGTTGCAATATCCGCAAGAAGTTGAGTTTCAATCGCAATGAAGCTGTGATGCATACCAGTAATAACAAACGGAGCATAAATAAGACCAAATACCGCACCACCAACAAAGCCAGCTGTGTTGTATAGCCAGTTCAGACCATCACCCAATAGGAAACCGATATCACGCGTGAACGGACCGACGACAGTAAACGTCAGCAAACCCGCTATGAAAATCGCCAGTAATGGCGTTAAAAGGTTGTCTAAAACAGAAGGTATGACTTTACGTAAGCCTAACTCAACCTTCGCAAGAATGAATGCCGATACCAAAACCGGTAACACTGAACCTTGGTAACCCACTTTTTGGATTTCAAAACCTAGAATATTCCAAACCGGAATGTTGCCAGACACAGATGCGCCGCCGAATCCCCAACCATTCAGCAAGTCAGGGTGAACCATCAACATACCTAGCGCTGCCCCTAAATATGGGTTGCCGCCAAACTTCTTGCTGGCTGAAAATGCCAACAGGATAGGCAGGTAAACAAACGGCGCGTTTGCAAACGTGTTGATCATGTTCGCCAAGTCAGTCAGTCCTGGATTGGCCTCAATCAAGGATTTACCATCAATAAACAAGCCTTGGGCAGTCAGTAGGTTGTAAATACCCATCAACAAACCGCCAGCGACGATTGCTGGAATGATTGGGACGAAAATATCAGACAGCCCCTTCACTGCGCGCTGAACGATGTTTTGTTTCTCTGCGCCAGCTGACGCAACGTCGTTGGTGGACATTTCACTCATCCCCGTCAACTTCGCCATTTCTGCATAAACTTGGTTTACGATGCCTGATCCAAAAATGATTTGGTACTGACCCGCAACTTTGAACTGCCCTTTTACCCCTTCAAGGCTATCAATCGCTTGTTCATCTATTTTTTGCTCATCTGCAACGGCAAGGCGTAAGCGTGTCGCACAATGCGCAAGTGCGGTTATGTTGCTTTTACCACCTAATAGAGTTAACAACTCTTTTGCTACTGCCGGATAATTCATTTCATACCCCATTGGATTATTATCTGAGCTTGCGAAATTTTCGGGAACGTTTGCAAAACAGATTTTTGCTCAATAAAACCAAATGATCAAAGATAAAGCAGAGAGAATGTGAGAATGATCGTCAAATTCTCTCCCTAAAAGCAGTATAGGAGGTTAGAATCGCTACTTATCAAAGAGCTTTTCATCTTCTCTTTGCAAACAATCCCAAAAACGAAAAACAGAATGGATAGGAACAATGGCGAGTCTGCATGATGTCGCCCGTCTGGCTGGCGTATCAAAATCAACAGTGTCACGGGTTATAAACGATGAGTATGGCGTAAAAGAAGCGACAAAACAGAAAGTCCGCCAAGCAGTAGCTGAGTGTGGCTATGTGCCAAACCAAGTCGCTAAAGATCTAAAATCTCAAAAGACCAATCTGGTTGGTGTCATTGTTCCTCGGGTTTCCTCTCATGCCACATCCCAAGGTGTCGATGGATTAACCGATGTCCTTGAAAAAGCTGGGAAACATGTCTTACTTGCTAGCACTCACCAAGCCCACGAAAAAGAACTGGAATACATTCAGATCTTTAACCAAAAACGGGTTGAAGGGATCATTCTTTACGCCACCCACCTCGATTCCAAGCTGGTAAAAGCAATTCAAAACTCAGCTGTCCCAGTTGTGCTCGTCGGTCAAGATGGTTCCATGTTTAATATTCCAAGCATCATTCATGATGACGCACGAGTAGGGTTTGAAGCGGGAAATAGACTGGTTGCAAAAGGTTGCCAAACCATGGGTTTTATTGGTGTGCAAGGTGACGATATCGCGGTAGATAAGCAACGCTCTGAAGGATTTGTTCAAGCGCTACAACACCATGGTTTTGAGCTCGCCTTCCATGCTCGTGGTGACTTTACAATCGATTCTGGCTATTCATTGGCAAAACAACACTTAACAAAGAACCCTAAGCTAGATGGCTTGTTCTGTGCGACAGACCGTATTGCTATCGGTGCGATGAGAGCGATTCAAGAGCTCGGGTTAACACCGGGTAAAGACGTTTTAGTGCTAGGAGTTGGTGATGATGAGCTCGCATCAGTGTGCACCCCAACCTTATCAACATTTAACTATGCATTTGATAAAGCAGGGGAAAATGGTGCGAAACTGTTACTAGATAGAATTGCCAACAGAAGTTTTGAAATGAGTAAGATGGTACTAACCTTCAAAACAATTGAGCGTCAGTCCTGTTAATGAAAAAGCGCCAACTGAAATCAGTTGGCGCTTTTCTTATTACTCTTTGTCGGTTAGATCCCTTTAGAACCAAGTTTCCATTTGCAGTGCAAACAGAACTTCACCACCATCACCCATCGTTGCAGCGCCCGCTTCCTGGCTAATCGAGTAGCCATTCAAGTCTTCGCTCCAATCAACGTAGCTAACAGCAAAACGTAGCTCCGGACGGTCAAAGAAACCTGCTGCGGTAGACATCTTAAGCGTTGGTGCAATTGTCGCTTTGTAAAAACTGCCACTTGCTTTATCAATCGCATTGTCTAGGTCCATGTATTGGTATGAGCCTTCATAAACCATCTCAAAGTTTTGTGTAAACTCTTGCGCTAAGCGGATGTTGAACGATGCCCACGTAAATTCATCATTTTTAGCAAAGCGATCTTGGCTATGTTCTGCTAGCAACGCAGGTGCTACACGCCAGTTGTCGCCGATGCGTGTTACACCATAACTGAACAAACGTACGGCTTTTGCGTCTTCTAGCAAATCACCGTTTGAACCAATGCCTTTAAGTTCTGCACCCAGTCCATCACCCATCAAAATACCAGTTTTAGAGAAGCCTTCACTCATGCCAAAGAAGTTATCGCCATGGTAGGCAAACATCGCATGTAAACCTTTGTCTGCTGCACCTTCTACGCGATCATTGTTATCAGCAGACGTCATGCCGCTCAGCATCAATTGCCAATTACCAAAACGGTTGTTCATTGTCGCGATATAGTTTTCAACATCAGTTGACGAGCTATCAATCTCACCAAAATCACGACCATAGATCGAGAAGTTTGCTTTCCACGAATCGCTCATTTGGACGTCATACACGCCAGCACCAGTACCAGATAGGAAAACGATATCCGAGTCAAAGAAGTGAATGTCAAAGTTATCACGGTCAAATCGTTTACCTGCCCAAAACGTTGCGTCAGCAAACGCACTTGATTCAGAGAACATGCTCAACTTGTTTAGCTCAGCATATACCTGACGAACGTTTAATTGACTCTCACTCGCTGTCCATTCGTTATTGGTTTCCGTACTATCTGCCAACATGATTCGGAACAATGCGCTGGAACCATCATCTGCAAAGCGTTTGTGAATAAGGTTTGCTTCCACATAATGATCATCCTCAACCCCTAATCGTCCAATTGGCGCGCCAATAGCACCAGCTGCCGTCATGTAAGGACCAGTACCCACTGCACCATTCAGATCATCATTAATGAGCAGCCCGGAACGAGCGTAGCCATGAAACTCAAAGCTTGAGGCTTTCTCATTTGCTTCTGTGGATACTTTTTCTGTCTGTTCAAGTCTCTGTTCTAATTCATTAATTCGCTTTTCAAGAGCGTCAACATCTGTTGTTGCGAATGCAGGTGCTGTAACCAGCCCAAACGCTACTGCCATCGTCAAAGTGTGTAGTTTCATTTCCATAGTCTCACGTAAATTTATACTTAGGTTATTTGCAAACGTTCCCAAGTAAAATTGCAAACTTATGGTGACTTTAAATACCCATCTAAAGTCTGAATTTCAGAGCGCTCAGATACAGAGCGTCTCTACCACTTTTGTTAATGGGGCGATAATATATAAAATTTTCGGGAACGTTACCGCAAGGAAGCGAATTTGTTACTTCTATCACGTTCAATTGTGTTACTTACATAAAAATCATTAACCAGCGCACAGTTAAATTATTCGTTCTAGCGGAATTAGTTTGAAGATATCAGGTTGTGAATGGGAATTTGATGTTCGCGTGAGGGAATGATAATCACTCACTTCCCCAATCTACTTGGTGACGACGCACCTCTAGAAGATCAGCGGCTAAGCTTGAAAGTGACTAAGAGCGAAGCGGATCTCGATACCTTGGTTCAAACGACATAAAAGGCTTTTAACGCCCTGTTGAGGTGATCAACGCAATACTGATGCTGCCGCATAACACCTCAACCACTAAAACCAATGTATAGTGAAAATGCCACGCGTTGCAAATCACTCTAAATGCTTTGTTATGTGCTAATTTAATGCAGCCACTTGTTATTTAGTACCTTATAACTTGAACTAATTAGTAGCATTGTTGGTGGCATTGTGCTGTCTGTAGGTACAGGAAAAATCACATCGTATACCGCAACTTCTACTGGCTCCATTTGGTTTGCCTTCATGTAATCTTCAGCAGCCCCGTCTTCAACCTCTTTACGATCGTTAGAGTCAAACGCCCTAACGTGAAGAAACTTCTCTTACTCTACTAAGGCCTTTGAAACATCTTTCTTTATTGAATACTCCAACAAGACTGCCGTTTCAATCAATTTTTCTCTCTAAAACAACGTGTTAAAATAGCTGATTATACAACGCATTAATTATGGGGATGAAATGAAAATATTTGTTATTCTGGGTTTAATTGCAGTAGCGTTCTACTTTTACACCAGTGGCGATGAAGACAAAATTAATAATCTTAGATCTGTAGAGTTCAGCGCCAAAAATAGGATTCTGACGATAGCAATAGATGATGATAGAGACTTGCAAACAAAAATCAGAGTGGACGATAAAATAGAAGAAGCAGTGCTCCTTAATCAGGTGATAGATAAAGGCAAGTCAATCTACGCCGACGGTAACTATCTTTACCAAGGCCGATGCCAACACGTTCAATTAGAATGGCAAAAAGGTGAGTTGTTCTTACCGAAATACTACAAGGTACTTTTGAATGAAACCTGTTAAAAAAGTTAGTGTTAACACACCCACTTTTTCCTAGTTTGTTAACCAAAGATATATGCTGTTGTCAGAGGGCTTTGATATGACTGATTTGCTAGGTAAGTTAGCGTAGGATTCAGAACATCATTTGGTTCTCAATTTCTTGCATGGCAATAGCGCGGCCAACTTCGAGAATCCATCGAATCATGCTCGTTGGACCACCGCCAACTGCGTACTCTAGACTAGCGTTAAAAAACGCTTCTAGAAGGCTCAAAGCTTCGAATACCTTAAGAGCACCCTCATACATGTGATAGTAAGTATAAGCTACTTCATCGGTAAATCTAAAGCCTGAAGGCGGTCTAAATATAGTACAGTTGTTGCCATAAATATTACGATTCCCGATCTTACGGAATAGCTCCATAAGGCGCAAAAACTCTGCATCTGCCTCTTCACCTGAAACTGAGCTCTTAGCTTTCACCATCTCTACTTTTCAGCAAAGCTAATACTAATACCAATCACATCATCGTATTTCAGATAGGTCATTTTTAACGGTTTTAAAAACTTCTTCGAGCATTTTTATTCCTTATTTTTGTGGGTTAAGTTGTTCTAGAAAGTTAAAACCAATTACGTCGAGATTTGTAACAAGCACTGTCTGTATATACAGTAATTTTATAAAGAAAGTTGCGATAAAACGAGCTAAATTGGAATGGGGCAAAAACGCGCCAGCAGCGCAATTAACGTTACCCAACAAAACGCCCTTCACATAAGTAAAGGGCGTTTGTTATTTGATGTTTTGATTAGCGAGTTATAACACCAACCCACCATCAATCTTGAGCACTTGTCCGGTTATAAACGCACTTTTATCAGACGCTAGAAACGCAACGCCATTCGCAATGTCTTGCGCCGAGCCCATGCGTCCCAGAGGCGTTTTACTTTCCATCATTTGAATGACTTTTTCAGGCAAGCTCTTTGTCATGTCGGTAGCGATAAAACCTGGAGCAACACAGTTGACTCGGATTTGAGCGCCTTTTCTTGCTAACTCTTTCGCCCAGCCTTTGCTCATCGCTATCACGCCACCTTTACTCGCGCCATAATTACTTTGACCAATATTGCCATCCGTTCCCACGATAGACGAAATACTGACAATACTGCCTGCGCCTTGCTCTAGCATGACAGGTGCAACGCGCTGGGTGAGTAAAAACACCGCTTTTAGGTTCACGTCGATAACGCTGTCCCAGTCTTGCTCTAACATGTCTGGCAGCAGTGCATCTCTCGTTATCCCGGCGTTGTTGACCAGAACATCAATGCGTTGATGTTTCGCGACGATGCGGTCGACCACTTCACTTACCGCTGCGGCCTCACAGAGATTCACTTGATAACTTGAAAGGTTTGGCGACTGACTCCACTCCACAGGCGAGATATCTAGTCCCACGACGTGGAATCCATCTTCGAGTAATTGCTCGCAAATGGCCTGCCCTATACCGCGAGCAGCTCCTGTAACGACGGCGACTTTTTCGTCTTTCATCTTGGTCTTCCTTAAATGTTGAGAGTACAAATTCGCTTGTATCCCTAGCGTTTTTTGTTTTTATGCCTAGTCGCGCTACAGCTGCGCTTCTCATACGCAGGGTCTTTTATATCTTATAAAAACTATAGAAACAGTCTGGGAGTCGGATGTGAACTAATCAAGGCAACTTGATGACTATGGCAAGCTCAACTTAAGAAAGTGTGTTGGAAGGAGCAAAGTTACACGATTGGAGGACTTGGATAGAAAAGTATTGATCTGATGACTCAAATACTACTTCATCAGACCAATATTACTTGTCTCTTAATCTCTTACAAAAGCTGGTTTTGTTATTTTCACCAGAAAAGGTTGAAGCAAAAGATTAAACAACATTCCAGTAATAAACAGGGTGATCACAATACTCGCACCACTTGGTAAGTCGTAGCGAGCCGATGCGGCAATACCCGATAAAATCCCAACAATACCGATGCTGATACTGGCGACAAAGAATCGAGTTCCCTTCAATGCTGCCGCACATAAAGCTGGAATAACCAACAAAGCAAATTCTAAATAAATGCCGGTTAACTTGACCGTAATGGGCATCAGGATAGCAAAGATCAGATAAAAACCACTACCACACATAAACGCAGGTTTTAACCAAACCAATAGCAACATCGCAGCGGTAATGAGTGCCAAAGGCCAAACGTCTGCCCAAGTCGCCCATAACAGTTGCCCATTAAGAATGCCTTGAATAAAGTCTCCGCCGTGTGGGTCTTTGCTCACCAGCAGGATCGCCAGCGATGCAGACACCACAAACAAGCTGCCAATCATGGGCTCTAAATGTTGCTGGTATCGTTTCTCCATTAAGGCAATCAAACCGCAAAGCATCAAAGACATAACCCAAGGGCCAATCATTTCACCAAAGAATGAGCCTGAGAACAGCGCGTATTGGCTCAACCAGTAGTGGCTTAGTGCTGCCCCCAATGCCGCAACTTGCGCCACCGCCAAATCTATAAAGATGATCTGACGATTAAGAACTTGTTGCCCCAGAACGATGTTGCCAACTAACGCAATTAAGCCACACAAAACCGCAGGTAAAAGCCATGCATAATCTGCCATGACTTAGATCTTCACTGGAACGGGTGGCACTAACACATCCAGTAAATCATCAATGACCTGATCGTACATCTCATCCAAGCTTTCACCCTCAGAAACGGTCAATGGCAGTTGAATCACAGGTTTGTCAGTATGCTCCTGCAACCAGTTCGCTGGACGCTGATCCTGATGAGAGGAGTAAACAATCGCATCAAAACTGTCGGCATCTAACTTGGTAAGTGATTGCAGGTGAGATGTGGCCGGTGAAATGCCCGGTTTAGGTTCGAGATCGGCAATCTGCTTCATTCCGAGCCAATCGTACAAATAACGATACGTCGCGTGATAACCGACAACTTGCTTACCCTTTAAAGCCGCACCTTTCTCATTCCATTCATTGAGCTTTTTTTGCCACTGCGCGCGAAACTTCATACCATTCACTTGGTAACTTTGCGCGTTGTCGGGATCAATCGCTTTTAAGCGCTCAGTTACTTTACGAGATAATGGAATCATGTCATTTGCCGCAAACTGAACATGTGGGTTTCCGTGCGCATGGATATCCCCCATGCTGCGGTCAACATGATCATGAGAGTCCAACATACGCACGAAATCGGTCGCATAAATCATGCTTTGAGCACCATTTTGAACAGCACTATTGCCACTTCTATTTTGAAGCATCGGCAACCAACCTACCTCCAACTCAGCGCCAGAGCACATCGCCATGTCAGCTTGGCGCATCTTGGCAATTAAAGACGGACGAGCTTGAACATAATGCGGATCTTGCTTAGCCGTGGTTGCTGAGTAAATGGTGGCGTTTGGGGCATGACTTTCAAGAAAAGCTTTCCATTCAGGCTCACAAACGAAAATGTTGAGAGCCAAAGCAGGCGAAGAGATGATGGCAGCTCCCGCCGCCATCATCACTAAACTGCATTTACTTATCGCAAGTTTAGAACGCATGTGCACCGTGCGCTCCAAATGTCATCACGTATTGCAGAGTAAACACGTTGTCTGTTTCGCTGTCTTGGTTATCAATGCGAGTGTATTGCGCACGGATCGTACCGAAATGAGAAGAATCCCATGCGATCATCGCATCCATCTCTTTATCATTCAGTGCTGTGAAATGCATGTGGTCGCCGTGTGCATGACCATCGTAGCTTTCTGCTTCGCCGTAACGTAGACCAGCTGACCAACTTGGGTTGAAGCGGTAAACGCCCGAAACATAGTATGCGCTTAGGTTGTCTGGTGACTCTGCATCGTTCTTGTATTTGCTGTCTACTACACCGTCTAACAACATGTATTCCGCAGATAGCGTGAAGTTGCTGTACTTGTAGTTACCATCTGGTGCCCACTTCCACACAAAATCTGCGCCGTATAGGTTCGCACCCGTTACAGCAGCAGCGTGGCTGTGGTCATGTTCTTCTTCGTGACCATGACCATGGTCGTGATCTTCGAATTCTTTAACTTTGCCATTTTCGTTACGCAGGTAACTTAAACCAAACTGCCAACTTGAAGATTCAGAGAAATCATTACCAAGCTTCATCGTTGTCGTGTAAACACCAACTTTAGAGCCACCTTCAATAGAAGACATCTTGTTGCCGCTTAATGCTTCTACACCAAACTTCACGTAAAGATCGGTTGGCAGAACGATGTTTGCGCGTACACCGTCATCATAGTAATGCGAACCAAGGAAAGTACGGTAAGTAATTGGGCGTTCAACGAAACTGTCAGTGTGCATGTGTTGATTGTTGAGGTAACCGAAGTCAGATAGGAATCGGCCTGCGCGCACGTTTACACCGTAAGGCAATGCCAAAGTTTCGATGAATGCTTCTTCAAGCTCTAATTCTGTCTCATCGCCATGACTTTCAAGAACAGCGGTCAACGCACCGTGAAACTTGTCGTCAATATTTGATGATAAGTTCAATTCCGTATGGCCTAGACCAAAACCTTCTTCGCGATCGGAATTATGACGTTGACCATCTTGGTAGTAGCCATCAACAACAACACCAATCTGTGGGTTCGATAATGTATCGGCAAAAACAGGGGACGCAAAAATGCTACCGATCGCGAGAGAAACCAATTTCTTATTCACTACTTTTTCCTTTTGTTATGTTATAACGTTCAATTTGGTGGTGTTATAATATAACAATTATCATTACACAAGCAGAAATTTAACTCGGTTCCGACTGCTAGCTCGTATTCAATCCCTGATTTTGACTATCCACAAGTGAATCAATTGATGTTTTTTATACGTATACTATTGAGAGTCAATCATTAGATAAGTAACGGAATTTCAGTATGTTGAATATGGATTTCTCGAAAAGAATCGTGATAGAAACAGATGAACAGAAGTGGATCGCCAGCCCTTCCAAAGGCGTGTGGCGTAAACCTTTGGAAAGAGAAGCCAAAGAATCAGGGCACACCACCAGCGTAGTGAAGTATGAGCCAAACTCGCACTTTTCGACTCATCCTCATCCTCACGGAGAAGAAATATTAGTGCTCGAAGGAGTGTTCTCTGACGAAGATGGTGACTACCCTGCTGGAACCTACTTGCGTAACCCTCCTGGAAGTCAACATGCGCCCTATAGCAAAGAAGGCTGTGTGATTTTAGTTAAACTAAATCAATTCAATTCTGATGATCTTGAAACAGTTCGCATCAACACGAACGAAGCGAATTGGTTACCTGGCATCGGTGGGCTGAAAGTCATGCCATTGCATGATTTTGAGCATGAACATGTCGCATTGGTTAAATGGCCGAAAGGCGAGAAGTTTCAAGCACACCGTCACTTTGGTGGTGAAGAAATTTTTGTGTTATCGGGGGAATTTAAAGACGAGCTAGGAACCTATCCTCCCTACTCTTGGATACGCAGTCCACATATGAGTGAGCACTTTCCTTTTGTAGAGCAAGAAACGGTCATTTGGGTAAAAACAGGCCACCTGCCACTCCAAGCTCCTGCTCAGCAATCCTAATGTTGGAATACTTGGCATCGTCCCTTGAAACTAAAATCGGCTCGTAGATTACGAGCCGATGATCATTGCGTCGCTAAGAGCCCATAATTCTCGAGTGGAGCCAATCTTTGAGCTCAGCTCGATTATGTTTTAACACGTTCATTTCGTGATCATCAATCGGGCTTCCTTGCAGTTCTAGTACGCGGATTTCCTTATCTAAAGCATTGTAGTTTTTAACGGTTTCAGCAAATGATGCATCGTTTTCGGCAAGCTGAGTAATGGTATCCAAATGTTCTGGGAATTCATGAGTTAATGAGTGATTTTCACCTAACATAGAGACCTCTTGGCTAGAGTTATTGATGTATATCTCCGCTCATTTTTTGAGCGACACATTCTTAACCATAGCACTTCATTGAGCACAATATCGTCGATTTGAGCACACTTTTACTGAACGTCTTAATGATGGTTCGTCACTGTTTTCGACCCGGTAACTCCGCTCGTTGTTATTCTGTACTTTGCCAATAATCGGCTACATTTAATACACTTCTCATAAAAAGGTACATCTAATGAACAGCATGAAAATTGGCCTAATCAGTGCATCAATAGCCGTTGCACTTATTGGCTGTAATTCAGACAGTGACTCTGTCAGCACAATGACTCCTGTTACTTTGTCTGTATCAGATGCCCCTATTGATGACGTATCAGAAGTGGTGATCACATATAACAAAGTTGCATTTCTTCCTCTTGATGGTGGCACACCACAAGTATTCGATGTGTATAAAACAAACGAAGAAGGCAATTTGGTCGACGAAGATGGTAACCCCCTTCCCGATGGTGAAGATCCACTGCCCCTAAGTGTTAACTTACTCAACTTCCAAGGCAGTGACGCACAAGAATTGGTGGATGATGAACTGATACCAACTGGTAATTATAAACTCTGCGTGTTTGCTAATGATGGCGATCATCCAAACTACCCATCGTATGTGATTGACGAAGCGACAGGAAATCAAATCCCACTGACCGTCAAAGGTGATGGTGCTTGCCCACAAGGTGTCGGAAAGGATCCTGATTCTGGGGTACTGTTCTTTAACAACACCTTTGCAGTCAACCCTGACAATAATGAGTTCGTAGTTGAATTTGATCTGCGCCGTGGCTTAAAAGACGGAACAGGCCAAAACGAAGGCTACAGCATTCAACGCACCTCCGTCACTTTAATTAACACGGTTACAACGGGGGAGATTCAGGGTGATGTCGCAACATTGACCTATCAAAGCTGCGAAACGGATACCCCAAGTGCAAATGGATATTCGCACGCGGTCTACTTATATCAAGGAAATATCGCCGAAGAAAACATGGGTCCATTTGCCGGCGCAGAAGGCCAAGCAATGCCAATCGCAGCAGCGAACGTGGTTCAAGACGTTGATGATGCAAATTACGAGTACGAATTCGGTTTTGTAGAACCTGGTACTTACTCGGTCGGTTAT
The DNA here is from genome assembly GCF_020515785.1 of Vibrio sp. E14. Lineage (NCBI taxonomy): Bacteria > Pseudomonadati > Pseudomonadota > Gammaproteobacteria > Vibrionales > Vibrionaceae > Vibrio > Vibrio sp. E14. The sequence goes on along the minus strand of NZ_JAHPJI010000001.1, from coordinate 278,430 downwards.
ACCTGTACGGCAAATGACGATTCTGAAGAAGGTATTGTCGCTGGCGAAACTTTCAGCATTTATCAATCAACTAGCGGACTTAACGTATCCGTTGGTACTGATACAGACGCAAACTTTTAAGATCCCCTAGAAATGGCAGAGTCAGCACAAGCTCTGCCTTTTCTTCATGGCGCTCTTGGTCAGTTCTTTGCTCGCCATAAACCGACTCACACGATAATACGTTCATTTTCATCCTTAGAAGAAGCTAATGGGCAGATAGAAATCCAGCTCAAACGCCTCATCATGGCTGAGAAAGTGATTTTTATGATAATGGACATAAGCGGGTGTAGAACGCTGTTTAAAGCCAGAGTTAGGCAACCACTTCTCTAGTACCATACTCAGTTGAGGAAGAAGCTCACCATATACGCCCGTTAAGCGAAAGACGGCATGTAAACCGCCTGGGATGGTCATTTGATTCACGACGCCGCGCACTTTGAGCGGCGTATCAATCGCCATACAAGCCACATAACGACACTTGTCGAGTTCGACCCAAGCAGGATTGGAGTGATGCAAGCCGTATTGAACCGAAAAGTCCCGATTCTCAGAACTTGCCCACGCTTTCAAAATCAGCCACGCGTTGCGAATGGAACGGCTATAACCCTCATGCCTTACATACGCCGCAAAGCGTTGTGGAACCTCCATAATTTTAGGTTCTGGCAACTCGCGTTTCGCAACACGATGATAACCCGCTGCTACTTCCGGATCCTTCAAATACGGTTTTTCTGCGACTTGTAAATCATGCTTTCTCCACGCACCAGGTGACATAGCGAACGTCGCTTTAAACGCTCGGCTAAAAGAAGATACCGAGCTAAAGCCGCACTTGTTAGCAATGTCTAACACCGATGAGCTGGTATCAAACATAAGTTGATTGGCAGCGTATTCCATTCTTGTACGGCGGATATATTGATGGATGGACTCCCCCACTACATCTTTAAAAATACGGTGGAAGTGTTGTTCAGAATAGGCTGCTACATCCACCAGCTCTTTAGCCGATAACTCTCTGCTAATGTCCTGGTGAATGTAAAACAACACGTCATTGATTCTGGAAACTTGTTGATGGCTCACGGAGTAAACTTTCACTTAAATAGCATAAATGGACATGTTTAACAGCATAAATGGACACACCAAGCTTGGCAATTTACCTATACTATTTCTGACATAAAAAAAAGACAATTACGAGAAGCACAGCACATGGAAATCGCACAGTCATTACAACAAACTAAGTCATCCTACATCCGAGAGATCCTCGCAGCAGCGAGCGATAAGAACGTCATTTCTCTTGCGGGTGGCTTACCGGACGAAAAAACCTTCCCGATCGACTTAATGAAACCGACGCTCGAAAACCTCGCGAACATGCCAGAGGTGTTTCAATATGGCGCAACAGCAGGCTACGCACCGCTACTTAACTTTTTGACCGATTATTACCAGCTGCCAGAATCTCATTTGGCGATGATCACAACGGGTTCTCAGCAAGGGCTAGATTTGATTGCGCGTGCGTACGTGAATCCGGGCGATAAAGTGGTGATGGAAGCACCAAGCTACCTTGGTGCTATGCAAGTATTCGGTTTAGTGCAAGCCAACATCGTGACCGTTTCGCAAACCGAGTGTGGCCCAAACCTTGAAGAACTCGAGCAATGCTTTGCCACGCAGCAACCAAAAATGTTCTACGCCGTACCTGATTTTCACAACCCAACGGGCGTATGCTGGGCGCTAGAGACTCGCCAAAAAGTTGCCGAGCTTTGTATCCAATACGACGTGGCATTCATTGAAGACGCACCATACCGCGAGCTGCGTTTTTCTGGTGAAGCACTGCCGCTGGTTTCGGATTTCTGCCCGCAGCACTCCATCGTGTTGCGCTCTTTCTCCAAAATCGCCTCACCAGGCTTGCGTATTGGTGTGGTAACGGGCAAACGCAGTTACCTTGAGCCACTCATCAAAATCAAACAAGGTGCCGATCTGCACTCTAGTATTCCTATGCAAGCTTTGCTGCATGGTCTACTGCAACATGACAACTTCGAAACGCACATTTCAACCATCTGTGCGCTTTACAAATCGCGTTACGATGTCATGTTTACTGAGCTGCAAAAACAGCTGCCAGAAAGTTGCGTACTCAAACCTGTCGATGGTGGCATGTTTGTCTGGGTCGAGATTCCAGAATGTGACACGTTCGAACTTGCGAAGACCCTTCTTGCAAACTGGGTTGCTGTGGTGCCAAGCCCGGTATTTTATCCGGAAGGTTCAAAGGTAAAAGCCGCTCTGCGTCTTAACTTTACCAATGCCACACCAGAAGAACTGACGACTGCTGTCACTCGACTTGCGGATGTACTCAACGCTTTGTAATTGAGCGCATACGTTAGAATCTGCCTTTGAGATTCGAAAAAGTCTCAAAGGCAGCATCAAAAAAGTTCCCCAAAAAATTTTATATTTTCTCTCAAATCAACTCTCTACAGTAAGTACCTGTTTTCTCTTGATCCTCTCACTCATATAAAAATGAGAACCTAATCACGTATTTGATGGTTAGAAAAGTTACGTCTATCTTTCAAACAAAAGACATCAACTTCGCAGCATTAATGTTCTCAATTTCAGACACTTTACTCAGTCGTGGCTTAGCGATTGAGTAAACGACTAGAAAGCATCTGCGGGCATACCCACTACGAAGGATTGACCAGAACCATTCTGAATGTCGCGAGCCAATCTTTTGATTGGCAATTACGTCAGTGAATCGCACCAAATGACAGAGGGGTTATCAGGATGAACACTCGAACCACGACAGGACTCGTCGCCACTGGCTGGTCCGTTATCTTTTCACTTTTTACCGCATTCGCCGCGTATGCGAATACGTCTCCAAACTGTAGTGATGTTTTAGCGGGCAACACAACTGCCGTATCGCAAAAAATGATGGTTTTACTGGGCGAAGACATCACTAAATCCAACCGCATCACCACGGTGATTCCAGCCAAAAACAATCCATTTGTGACCGAAGCTCTGGTCTCGGTTTCCAACGACGTGTCACCCAATGGACGTTTGCCACAAAAGACATTGGAAGAGATCAGAAAAGTACGCTCAGATTTAGAAAAAGCCGCACAGGAAGTGAGCCGATTACAAGGTACTTTTGAAGTCGCATTTGTTAGCTTGATTGATGGTTACTGCCAGTTCTCGAACCACGAACTTACTCAGCATGCCAAAATCGACTTTGACCATTTGGAAGGTCTCACGTTGTATTCAATCCCCGCTTTGTTAGCAATGGTGGATCAATCTTACGCCATGGCAGAAAATAGAATTGCTAGCGAGCAAGAACAGTTAAGCAACATCGAGAAAGAACAACAGAGACAGAAGCAGCAAGCCAGTGCTGCCGCAGCAGCGCGTTACCAAGACGGTAACGTGTTGGTGAAAGTCGAGAATTTTGATGGCTCTAATGTGACGTTTTCCGTCACTAACGTCGGTTCACAAGGTTCATTACAGCCAAACTTCAACACGTTTAATGCCTATCGCACCGAAAGCGGAGAGCTAGTGTATAAATCGGAGTCTTTGTTGAACTTAGCAGATACTGCGGGTAACACGCTTGAAACCATGGGGATCGCAGAGCTCTCATCACGAGGGGGAAACAGCTTGTCAATCTCTCCGGGTGAAACCCGAAAATTCGTCACCAGTATCGCGTCAGAAGTCGCACCACACACACAGTTAAGCTTGGAGTTCCCGGCCAAAGTATTAAATACCGAACAGGACTTCACGCTGTCGTTTTCTGACACGACGGCAGTGGCTACAGCGAACGTAAATTAACTGAAAAGCGCTCATCACAACGCGCACAGACGTAAACTTGTTGTTTGGCAGCAAGCTCAAAGACAGGCACATTTCGCCTGTCTTTGCTTTCGGAAAAGTAAAATTATGGCTGTTTGCACTTATAAGCATTGGCAAACATGGTAACCGATGTGGAGAAGTCCAACGGCTCATATAAATACAATGTATCTGCGCCTAAATCTGCCGCTTTGATGCGCATTTGGTTTAACGTACCCCAGACCATGTCTTTATCTGCGTGCAGCCAATAATCATAAAAGTGCCCTTCCGAGCCAATTACCGTTCCCATTAGCTCGCAGTTTTCAATCGCATTCACGTTGTCCCAAAGCACTTGGACTTGCTCAGATTCTTGGGTCGGGAACGTCACACATCCCGTCAATGACGCCGCTAACGCAAGACACATCACTCGCTTTTTCATAGTCATATCGCCTAAAAATTATTTAGATGGCGGATTTTATGAATTGCTTATGTGATGACCAACAAAATATTTCTATCGCCCCTTTAAATAGAAATAATGGAAGCGAAGAAAACTCTAAAGGCAGCGTATACCGCTAGTAATCACATGGCATCTAAGATAAAACAGTAGCGATAATATACGGATGAGGGATAGAGTTTTGGTTGCTAAAAATAAGCTAATTCGCTATACGGCTACGGAAGTCGCTGATGCATTTGAAAAAGAAGATGAGCTCATTAAACAAGTTCAGTCCAACCAACTCTCGCAAGTGCTATTACTTTGGCAAGTAAAAAGCCCGACGCTCGTGCTTCCCGCGGGTAAGAAATGGCCAGTGTCTAATGAGTTAGAACATGCGTTAAACATGTCTGGCTGGAAACTCTTTTCCCGTAAAACCGGTGGTGCCCCCGTCCCTCAAGTACCGGGTATTATTAATCTATCCCACATCTATCACTGGCCAGACGGTGAGCCTTACGACATCAAGAAAGCGTATCTCGATTTGTGTGCGATTTTGACAGTTTTCTTTGAGCAACTGGGCGTGAAAGTAGATGTCCATGCTACGCCTTATTCCTACTGTGATGGCGAGTACAACCTCAATATTGGTGGTCAAAAAGTCGTGGGAACCGCGCAGCGTGTTTTACTTAAAAAAGGCGGTGGACAAGTGGTATTGTCACAAGCATGCATTCTGATTGATGCCGACGTTGAAAAGATTGTCGCACCGGTAAAATTGTGTAATCAACTTTGCGGTTACAACGATGATATTCGTGGTGATGTCCACACACCGCTCTTCCATCATATATCCGACCGTCCGTCGGTAGATTCACTCTTTCAGCAACTGACTAGCGCGTTTTTAATGCATGCTAAAGGCCACTAAAGGCGCGTTAACAACCAAAAGGAAAGGAGCTTTTCGCTCCTTTCCTACTCAATCAACCAACGTTAAAAGCGAACTTCCACTTCGACCCCTTCAATCCATCGACTTTTTTCCAACGGCTCATCAAAGCTCAGTGTGACTTTTAAATAGGCAGGCTGCCCTTCAAATGGGCTTTGAAGTTCTGAAGGCAATTTGTTCACAACCTCAACTGGCTTCGATACCGTCGCATTAAACTTTCGACCATCAGGAAATACGACTTTTGCTTTGGTTTCTATATTACTGTATTCGAGGTATTTAGGATTTAGAAAAGCCGTAATTTCAGGTGTCACGTTGCGAGCAATCGTGAGCAATGGCGTATTTTCCGATACATTTTGCCCCTCATGCACATGAATATCGAGTACACGACCGTTCATAGGAGAACGGAAGGTGAGATCTTCTTGTTGAGCACGCTTTACTACCAGCTCACGCATTAAAGAACGATACTCTTGTGTCACTGGACCAGCCAACTCTAACTCTTCCAAGTTACGCATCGCATCCACATAAGCAATTTTCTGACTGCTTAACTGATTACTCAGTGAGTTATTCACACTCACAATAGCCGCGTAATCCACCTCAGACACTTGCCCTTTCTTTCTGTAAAGGTCGTATTTTTTTTGAATATCACGGACCTTCTTCAAGCCTTCGGCTGAGCTTTCAATAGCACTTTTGTATAGCTCATCAGTACTTTGCACCTGATTTTTAGACAGTTTCACCAGCTCATCTTTAATGAAATCAATCTCTTTATTCAACGCATTATCTTTTAACAACAGCAGCGCTTGATCCAGAGTCACTTCCGTACCGACATTCACTGGCACTGGCCCAACAATGGCAGAGCGAGTTGCCGTCACCGTAAGTGGATGTGACGTGATAATGGCAGGGGCAGTCACTAATACTTGCGTTCTAAACAAGTAATAAGCCATAAACAAAAGCGGACTGATTACAATCGCTAAAATCAAGTACCAACGGAGACGATAACCGCCACGCTTTGCCTGTCCGTAGACGACTTTCATCCCGTTCTCAGACTGCGGTTTGTTTTTCTTATCTAAGTGAAAGTTAACTTTCATACTAAAACTTTTTACCTCGCTTCAATACCCACCAAGGTGCCATACTCGACTCTTCATGACTTCTCCTCACAACTTCATTAACCATTGAGAAAGCGGTAATCAAACGCATGAAAAACTGGTAGACAGGGTAAAGAAATAACCATTTCGCTGACTTCAAATCCTCTTTTTTTCTCTCTGATACAAGCCCAATGTAGACAACAAAAATCAGAGAAGATAAGAAGAGGTAGACAAAATAGAGCATTAGCATCAACGCCAATACAAATTTAAGTGGATAGACAATCACCATGTACACGCTAAATATCACCACAAGCAGCGGCAATAAAACGTTTTGAATCACGCCATAAGCCAAAGTGAATAAGAAGTTTCCCCAACCAAGTAACCGTGGAGACAACCCTTCATTGTGTTTACGCAAAAACAAAAATAATAAATCGCCATCCCAACGCAACCGCTGCAATACCAAACCTTTCAACGTATCTGGTACATCAGTATGGCCGATGGAGTGCGTCGAAAAGGCCAATTTATTATCAGGGTAACGACGTTTGTATTGCTTCAAGCGCATGGTTAAGTCGAGATCTTCTGCGGTATGCGTATCCCAGCCCCCCACTTGCTTAAGCAGATTCTTCCGAAATGCTCCGAATGCGCCAGAAATGTTATTGAGAACACCCCATGTCGCCATCCCCGTTTTACCGGCTTGCATCGACAGCATGTACTCCAAGGATTGCATTTTGGTCAACAAGTTGGCGTTATGGTTACGAACTCTTAACGCACCACCGCTCGCAATCACATTTTTATCCGCAAACTGTTTCATCATGGTGAAGACCATGTCGTTATCGAATGACGTATCTCCATCCACGTTAATGACGATTTCACCGCTAGCCATTGATAAGCCGGCATTCAGTGTTGAAACCCGGCCTCCTCGTTGCCATTTTGGCAACACGCGTACTTTACGATTACGAACGCCTGCATGCCTTTTCTCACCATTTAACGCGGCATGATAGGTATCTTGGTTTTGTACCGCCCCATCAACCACAGCAAGTACTTCAATATGACCTGGGTAAACTTGCTCAACTAACGTATCGATAGTGATCCCAATCGCATCACCTTCACCATAACAAGTAATAACGAAACTCACTGAAGGAAACCGCTTTAATTCTGGGTCTTCTTGCGCATATGACCAACGAAATATCCCTGTTAGCACCAGCAAATATAGAGGTAGCTCGATAATGATCATGACGGGAAACAGCAATAGCCATAACTCTTCGTTGTGAAGTAGCATACCTCGAAGATAGTCGAGCAGAACGAGACTATCTTGCAGCATAAATCTCACCCATCAGCGATTCCATCCAAACAGAAACACCATCTTCAATGATCGGATCGGGCAGGTCCCAAGCAAAGACATCCAACTCAAACTCTTCGTCTTCAACAAGTTCACCCAGATCCGATAATTTTTGCTGTAAAATGGACAGGCTCGCGTTGGTCGTATTTGGCATTAGGACAAGCAACACATCCTGTTTGTACTGACAACAGATATCGGTATCTCTAAACAAGCCGCTAAGACGACGCGTCAGTTGATCCATCAATGAGAACAATTTTGCATCGCCATATTGCTTACCGTATTCATCGATCGTCGGTAAATGCAGTCCAAGTAGAAGGTGCTGTTCTTTGTGTCTCAGCGCGACTTTATTTAACCATACAAGCAAATTTTGGAAAAAGCTGACTTCCACTTTGCCTTTGATCGAGAGCTCAGGAGCTTGAATGGACTTACCGTGTTGGAAAATGTATTCACCCACTTCACCAAGTCGATATTGGTAAATTTTACGGACAACAAGCTCTTCGACTTTGATCTTTGAGTCACAACTTAAACATTGACTGATCGTCGCAGCTTCAACAAATAAACTGGAGCAACTATTACAAACGTGGTTTTCAAGCGGGCGATCATAATCAACGCCGATATGGCGCAGCTGGGTCAAACATTTAGGGCACTCAAGCTTTCCACGGCGCTGAAAGCTGTGTTGTTCACCAACATGGCCACAAGTGAAACAGTGCAAAGAGCTTTGAGAGTCGATATCGATGCTGCTGCAATCCGGGCACACCTCTACATAATTCAAGTGTCCGCTGTTGCAATGAGAACAAACACGAATTCTATCGATCAGTACTTCCGCTTCTAATACTCCGCGACCTTGCTCTGAGAGCACGTATCGATAAGTCGAATAAATATCAGGAAACAACATATCGATGATTGGGTACGAATAAACCGACATAGACTCTAAACTTTTTAAAGCAGTCACTCTTCGCTGACGATTGACCCCAAGCCAACCAATCAAAGGGTCTAACACTTCCGGTTCATCAATGGCATCGAGCTTATTTTGAATAGATCGCCAAATTTTTATTGATTCTCTAACTTCAAATACACCGTCGGTAACGCATCGAGAATAAGGGGTTTCCACGGAGACATAAACCGCCCAAGACCAACGCCCTTTCTCCTGATAAAACGCTTTCAGAGCAGTATCTATTTGGTGTGGATCTTGATAAGCAATACACACCATGCCACCGAGTCCCGTTGCCACCTCATCAATATGATTAACCAAAACCATATCTTCAGCTAACTCACTGACAGGCTGTTCACCAACCCAGTAGAAATTGTTATTTATTGACGACATTTTATTAGTTCTCACAACCACAAAATTAATTCATAACATCAGAAATATAGAACTTGCAGTAACAAAGCACTCTAGGTAGACAAGCCTTGCCACCGTTAAATACAACAATAGAACAAATATTTAGAGAGCTTTAACTCAGGCAGTAAAAGCAGAAAGATCTCTGAATAAAGTGTGAAGGAGGCCGTGAGTAGAGAAATCGGATAGCAAAGCGCATAGTACAACCTTTTGTTAGCAAGCTGGGATAATAGTGCGATTTGATGATGAATGAGATCCTTGCATTCACATCAAGCTCATTGTTTTATATCAGTCGATTCCTTTCTGCTCAGCATTTAACCATACCGACATGTATCAAATCTGAGACTTGGTAATACTTTACTAACTAATTCCCATTAAAATTGAGTGGCAAAACACTGAATAATATTCAATCATTTTGATTATTTATCAAACAAGTATTTTTAAGCCGTTTGAGTGATTAATAATCACCATTTTTCTCGCTGTTTTTTCCGAAAGAACACGTAACACATTCAAACTACAGAATGAATCTACGTCACTTTTCTATGCTCTTTTTTGTTCAAAAAAGAAATGAGATCCAGTTCAAATATTTATCCACAACAGAATTAGTTGAAGCCAGCGCGTAAAAGCCTCAGAATGTCGCACTTTTCGTACCGATTTGTTTTCGGCGCGTTGTTATCTAACTCTACAATTGAGAATCATACATATGGGTTTTACCTCTTTAGGTCTATCTGCTCCAATCCTTAAAGCTATTCAAGAAAAAGGCTACGACACCCCTTCGCCAATTCAGGCAAAAGCAATTCCTGCTATTTTGGAAGGGAAAGACGTAATGGCAGCAGCGCAGACTGGTACAGGTAAAACTGCAGGCTTTACGCTACCGATTCTTGAGCGTTTATCGAACGGCCCTCGCGTTCGTGCTAACCAAGTCCGTGCACTTATCCTAACGCCAACACGTGAGCTTGCAGCTCAGGTGCAAGAAAACGTGTTTATGTACAGCCGTCACCTTCCACTAAGCAGTGCAGTTGTTTTTGGTGGTGTGAAGATCAACCCGCAAATGCTGCGTCTTCGCAAAGGTGCGGATGTGCTGGTCGCGACACCAGGCCGCCTGATGGATTTGTACAACCAAAATGCGGTCAAGTTTGACCAACTGGAAGTGCTAGTACTGGACGAAGCAGACCGCATGCTGGATATGGGCTTTATCCGTGACATTCGTAAGATCCTAGCACTACTACCAAAACAACGTCAGAACCTACTGTTCTCGGCGACTTTCTCGGATGAAATCCGCGACCTTGCGAAAGGCTTGGTGAACAACCCGGTTGAGATTTCCGTTAACCCGGCAAACTCGACGGCGAGAACGGTTGAGCAAAGCATCTACCCAGCAGACGTGAAGAAGAAAGCACCGATGTTGGTTAAATTGATCAAAGACGGCGATTGGAAGCAAGTGCTGGTGTTTACGAAAACGAAACACGGCGCAAACCGTCTGGCGAAGTTCCTTATCGAACAAAATCTACCGGCTGCAGCCATCCACGGCAACAAGAGCCAAGGCGCGCGTACCAAAGCACTGGCGGATTTTAAATCGGGTGAAATTCGTGTGTTGGTCGCGACGGACATTGCTGCGCGCGGTATCGATATTCCTCAATTACCACAAGTGGTGAACTTTGAGCTACCTAAAGTGGCAGAAGACTACGTTCACCGTATTGGTCGTACTGGCCGCGCGGGCGAAGTAGGTAAAGCGATTTCACTGGTATGTGCGCTAGAAGCATCTGAGTTGTTTGCGATTGAACGTTTGATTCAAGAAGTGCTACCACGTAAAGAGTTGGAAGGTTTTGCGCCAACCAATGTAGTGCCAGAATCTAAACTGGATACTCGACCAATCAAACCAAAAAAACCTAAGAAGCCGAAAAAACCAAAAGCGCCAAATGCTGCGGGTGAAAACGCTCCAGCAACCGAAAAGAAAGCAGGCAATGGTGCAAACAAACCTAAACGTCGCTTCAACGGTGGTAACAACGGCAACAAAAACAGCACCAATCAAGGTGGTGCGGGCAAGCCTAAAGGCAACAGTGAAGGCCAAGGTCGTACAAACAGTAAACCAGATGACCGTAAACCTAACGGCAACAAGCCAAATGGCAATAAACCGAATGGAAATAAACCAAACGGTAGTAAGAGTGGCAACGCTGGTAAACCGTCAGGTAACCGCAAGCCAAACAATGCTAAGCCTGCAGGAAACAAACCGTCAGGTCAGCGCCGTAAGCCTCGTCCGCAAACTGCAAACTAACCTGTAAACGGCCTCCGATAGCAAATACAACAAAGCCGCTGATAATCTCAGCGGCTTTGTTTTTCTTAGAACACAGTTTTTAGAACGCAGCTTTGTTAAAACAGCCTACATTAAAGGTGTGATTCGAATATCTGCGATTTGAGCTTCGTTCTTTTCACCCTCAATACCACCAGCGTAGATGTAGGTTTCATTCGATGTGAGGTAACTCATATTGAAGTGGTCCTTCAGCGCGATCTGATAGGTTTTCCCCTGCTCCAACGCCACTTCAATTGGCGTTGAGTAACGCATACCTTGGTTTTCACCAATATGGCCCATCTGCAAGTAACCTTGACCAACCACTTTACCTGCATCATCCAATACCTCTAACAATTTCACGGTGTTCGTAATGCCAGTATTAAGTTGCCCTAGGTTATTGTTGTACCAAGCATCGAACTGGTAAGTGCCCGTTACAGGAGCTGTAAACGACTCTGCACCCTTTACGATGCCACTGTCTTTGCTCACCGTAACCACTGAGACATTGTCTTTGAGTGGCTGATATTCGCCAGCAAGTTTGATGCGGCTCTCTTCACCGACACAAACTGGTTGGCTTGGGTTAGAACGGAAGCCTTTATCGTTAATGCTTTCAGCCAAATAACAAGCAAAACCTGTTGGCGTATCGGAATAAGATTGAGCAATCACGTTCTTTTGAATCAGCTCGCCATTGCGATACAAGTTCACGTTGTACTTGCTCGTCACGTCAATCGAAACCGAATTATCAACGCTTGTTACCACCAATGTTGGCTCTTGCGGAGAATAAACGCGGCTATCTTCACTCACATACGGTTTCACACCAGAGACTAAAGTAATGCTGCTATCTACATTCACAAGCGCGCCCAGTGTCACGTGGAAATGCCCCTCTTCGTCCATCGTGACATTTTCAACTGGGTAGTAACCTGTTTCATCTTTGCTTACTTCAGGCAAATCAATGGTTACCGAATAGTTATTTCCTTTAAAGGCAAAGTTTTCCAACGTAATTTGTTCAGACTGAGCCAACAAGTTATTGCGCACCCAACTTGTGATAAACGGCTTCACTTCCAACTTACCCGTTTCGGTATGGATGCCGAATAGGGTCTCTACCACCATGTTCAAGTAGCCACCCACAGACCAAAGCTGACGCTGAGAGTTAATCACTGGGCCATCCAAGCTCGGATCTTCGCCATGATCACTATGGATAATGAATGACTTACCAGAAAGCCACTCTAAGTTTTCCATGTTGGATAAATTGGTTGCCGTACCACGAACCAACGATTGAATGGCATTGTTCGCTGCTGCCACGTTTTGTGTTTGATGCGCGGCGCGCAAGCTGTACGCGGTAACAAATGGCCAAATTGCGCGGTTATGGTACACAGGCACGTCCGGTTGTTGAGGGAAGTAAACCGGCACGCCAAACTCACTGTGTGGGTAATTGGCCATGATTTGTTTCGACTGCGCATCACTTGCTACACCACTGATGATCGCCAGTGCTTCGCCCAACATGTCGTATTTGTCAACCGCGATGTCTTTGCCATTATCAAACAAATAACTCACGTACATACCGCGTGCAGCATTCCAAAACTGATCGTTGATAGCGGTTTTTAACTGCGCAGCCCATTCAGTGTATTTGACCGCGTTGGTTGAATCGTACTTCTCTGCCAACTTAGCCGCGAGCTGAATCGCGCGGTAGTGAACCACGTTTGTTGATAACGCTTTGCTGTTACCAATCGCGTTGACATCGTTTGGCATCCACGTTGAATACGTTTGCTCACGCCAATCGAGGAAGGATTGTTCGCCAGTGTATAAACCAGATTTCGCATCAAAAGCCGCCAGGCGATCGGCTTCAAGTGTATTACTGATCGCTTTGTAAGCGCGCTCGGCAAATTGGTTGTACTCTTCCCCATCCAATGCCGAAAGTAAGCGTTCTGCACCAAGCGCCCAAGTCGTGCGGTCGGTACTGATTGGCCAGCTACCGCCAGTGCCCGTGTCTTGCACAATCTGCTCGCCATCATATTGCTGATCGGTCGTGTCGCGGAAAGCGGACAATTTGAAATTCAAACCATTCTGCACGCGCGTTGGATTCATCAATGCAAGCGAAAGGTCTGCTGCGTACGCCAAATCACGCGTCCATACGTAATGCCACTTCGCGCCCGTCTCAAAAACTTCCGCTTTGATTGGGTTGTTGTAGTTGTAATTGCCGTCTTTGATTTCAGAAACGGCAAGCTGGTCTAGCTCTTTCATCGTCAACGCAAACAACGCGTCAAACGCGACATCACCCGACACCACTCGCGGCCCTGTTTGCTCATTAATCACTAAGCCTTGGTCGAGCGCATCACGCAATTCTGTCGTCGTTGAAATACCAAATTCACGCAGCTCAGCTTTAGGATCTTTCACCGAAAAAATCACGGTATCACTCGAGTCATCGTAATTGGCGAACAGTTTCACTTCTTTACTCTGATGCCCTTCATGCACCATTGCAGGGTCGAGAATCGCATCAGAGTAGTATTTTTCCGCTTCTTCTTGCGTTGCTTTCGTCACAGTCATTGTCGCGCGACTTTCATCGGCAAAGCTCACAGAAAACTTGTAATACCCTTTGTCTTCAAACGTGATCTCAGAGTTGCAATCATCGTTCATACACGCGTCATTCGTGTCTGGTTTAGGCAGGTACTCCTGAGCTTTGTCGAACGCCGCGGGCTCCTCAAAATAGGTGTATTGGATCTGCCAACCCGGATCAGCAATCTTGAACTGATTGCTACCTCGAGCGACGCGCAGTACGGTTTCGTACTCGTTATTACCCAAATAGTTTAGCTTGGCATGCTCTGCCGTGCCCCAATCCCCATTTAAACCACGTAAATATAAGTCGGCTGAAATAATTGGTTTGTCGACCGGCACAGGCGCATCAGAAGAATCTGATCCACATCCAGCGAGACCAATACAAGACGCGACAGCAAGCGCAATAAAACTCAGTTTCATGTTCATCCCTTAGATTGTTGTTTTGGCGACAGTCTAAAGAACACCTTTTTGAGGGGAAAATAGGAAGTCAGGAGCGAGCTATAGATAACATCTATACGTCAAACCCCAACAGTGATGTAGATCTATGAAATGCGCATAATTTCAATCAAATGAGATTACAGATTTGTGATTTATAAATGAAATTGTGCAAAATACCCCTCGTTCTTAGAGGGGAAAGAAAATGGACAAATCTCTGCAGCAATTTTTACTGGTTGCACGCTGCCAAAGCATCAGTGCTGCGGCAAGAATGGCAGGGTTAAGCCAGCCAACGGTAACAAGCAATTTAAAGAAGCTGGAAGAGAATCTCGGCGTGACGCTGTTTGAGCGTTATCCTAATGGCATGGTGTTGACCGAATACGGACGCATCCTCTATCGCCATAGCAACGCGATGCAGCATGAATACAACCAAATGATGCAAAGCATTGATGAACGGAAACAGTACCAAGTCGGAAAAATTAAAATGGGTACTGGCGATGCGTGGTGGCCGCTGTTCGTCAAGCAAGCACTCAATGAACATCTGACCAAGCAGCCATCGGCATCTACGCACGTCGAATTTGGCAACCACTTAGGCTTGATGGATTCATTAATCAACGAACAGATTGAATTCTTCATCGGCCACGAGATTGTCGGCTTGTCGTCTAAATGCGATGTTACGTTTATTCCGCTATTTCAAACGGTTGATGCCTATTTTGTTTCCCCAAGCCACCCACTTCTAGGGAAAACCGTCACCGAGGAGATGCTGCACGAATACCCCGCTCTTTCGGTCACTTATGACGCTAAGAAATTCGCTCACGTCATCGATAACCCAATCCCGAAACAAAATGAACGCGAAAGGCAGCAACTGGATGACAGACCGACTTACGAAGTGGATTCTCTGCTCGCCAGTATTGATGTACTGAAAGAAAGCGTCGCGGTGATGTCTTATACCCGCCATCTGCAATCGTATTTGGAATCCTTTGGCTTACGATACTTAACTATGGAAAACGAACCAAACGCTGGCACCGTCGGGATTTATCGCCACCGCCGAGAAACCTCGGAATCGCATCTAGATCTGATTGCGGGCATCACTCAGCGCGCTAAATTGCTCAACTAGAAAGTCCAAAAACAGGCGAACTCTTTTCGGTTGATATTGGCGGCTTTGATAAATGACATGCAGATCCGCTTCAGCGCCTTGCGAAAAAGCGCTGAAGTTTTTTATATACCCATCCAAAACCGTTACTAAACGTTGTTGTTTTAGGTCTTGCTGAATATCTAAAATCGACTTCAACGCAATCCCCGCACCGTCCAACGCCCATTGTCGAATCACTTCACCATCATCAGAAAATCGCTTTGGCGTGACCGTGATCGTTTGGTGAGACTCTTCATCTTTAAAGTGCCACGTTTTTAATTCTTCATTGCTGCGCACCATGGCTAGGCAGCGATGATCCGCGAGATCTTGTGGACAGTTTGGGACACCTTGCTTCGACAAATAATCAGGTGACGCGCACAGCACGCGTTGACTCGACGCCAGCTTGCGCGAAATGAGATTACTGTCCGCTAACTCGCCGTAACGAATCACTAAATCGAGCCCCGATTCAGCCAAGTTCGATAAATTGTCATTAAGATAAAGATAAGGCGTCACATCCGGATATTGCTCAGAAAAAGCCGACACCATCGGCGAAATAATTTGTTTGCCAATATCTCGTGGAGCTGAAATTTTCAACGTTCCGCGCACTTCCGAAATACCCGTTTGCAGTAAGTTTTCCGTCTCTTTCACGCTATCAATGATGTTCAGACAAGCTTGATGGTACATTGCCCCTGCGTCCGTGAGTGATACGTGGCGTGTGCTTCGGTTGAGCAGCTTTACGCCATAGCGTTCTTCTATCGCTTGCAGCCTTGCCGTTACCGTCGCCGGAGACAAACCTAACTCCCTTCCCGCCGCTGCCAGACCTTGATGTTTAACGATGCTGACAAACAACGTCATATCCGAAAACTTATCCATCTTCGCGCCCTTATTATTTGGAAAAACTGAATAATCAATTCAGATATTACCCAATTATCAAATTAAGTCGAATCCATATACTGACCCTATCGACATTGTTTAGACCCAGAACATTATGTGACAGGGCAAAGTTAAACGCCGTAACGCTGTTCAACGCACAACAACACGCCCTGCCCAGCCAAGAGATAGGAAACAAAAAATGAAACTGTACATTTATGAACATTGCCCCTTTAGCGCCCGCGTCCGTTTTGTTGCAGGCATGCTGAATATTCAGCTCGACGTCATCAACATTGCTTATGACGACGAGAGCACCACCACAAACCTCATCGGCGCAAAACAAGTTCCTCTTTTGATCAAAGACGATGGTGAAGCCATGGCGGAAAGCTTAGACATCATCAACTACTTCCTTGAGCTGGCATCTTCCAGCGAGAACAGCCAACCCTCAGCACCGGTTTTAGACTGGCAAAAACAAGCGTTTTTACCGCTACAAAAAGTCGGGTATCCGCGTTGGTCAAACATGACGTTACCGGAATTTGCAACAGAAACCGCTAAACAAGCATGGCGTGCAAAAAAGGAAACCGAAGCGTTAAATTTTGAAGCTTTGATTAACGATACACCTGCGATTGCGAAAGAAGTCGCCGCTTTGATAGAACAAACCAAGCCCTTGCTCAACCTAAGTTCAGAAAAGCAAACGTCACTGGTTGATCAGGCCATTATGTTCTCCATTCTACGCGGCTTTTTCAGTACGCCCGAAGTGCAATGGGATCCAGCCGTACTTCACTGGATGGCAACCGCTCGTAAAGCGACCAACGTGCCAGTACTTATCTGAGGAGCGCAACATGAAACAAAGAACAAATAAGCTGTTTGAACCAGCTCAACTGAAAGCGTTGTCACTACAAAACCGTATTGTCATGGCACCAATGACTCGCGCACGCACCACTCAGCCGGGCAACATCCCGAATGAGATGATGGCAACGTATTATCAACAGCGCGCTTCTGCCGGGCTGATCATTTCCGAAGCCACACAAATTTCGGACGATTCTCAAGGTTATTCGTTCACCCCTGGCGTTTACACCGATGCGCAAGTGGCGGGCTGGCAAGGTGTGACCCAAGCGGTCAAATCACAAGGCGCAGCGATGTTTTGTCAGCTATGGCATGTGGGCAGAGTGTCTCACCCAACATTCCAAAATGGTGAACAGCCTATCGCGCCATCTGCGCTCGCTCCGGTAGAGACGCAAGTTTGGATTGCGGATGAACAAGGCAACGGCAATATGGTCGATTGTGTTGAGCCACGCGCCATGACACAAGCGGATATCAACCGAGTTGTCGGTGATTTCGCGAACGCAGCCAAACGCGCCATTGAATCGGGTTTTGATGGTGTAGAAATCCACGGCGGGAATGGGTATCTGATCGATCAGTTCTTAAGAACCAACTCAAACCATCGAACAGACAACTACGGCGGTCCACGAGAAAATCGTATCCGTTTTCTTATCGAAGTAGTGGATGCAGTTATCGCCGCTGTTGGTGCGCATCGAGTTGGAGTGAGATTGGCACCATTCATTACGTTTAAAGATATGGACTGCCCAGATATCGTGCCAACAATCTTAGAAGCATCAAAGCAACTACAGGAGCGCGACATTGCCTACTTACACTTGTCCGAGGCCGATTGGGCCGATGCTCCAACGATTCCTGAGGCGTTTCGAGTCGAACTTAGAAAGCGCTTTCGCAACGCTATTATTGTTGCAGGTCGCTACGATCCTCAACGAGCAAACGAAGTATTAGAGAAAGGCTACGCGGATCTTGTCGCATTCGGACGGCCATTCGTAGCAAACCCAGACTTAGTCTCTCGCTTGCAACATCACCATCCGTTGGCAGAACTCGATGGCTCAACGTTGTTTGGCGGAAACGAACGAGGCTACACCGATTACCCTGCTCTGCAACAGAAATGCGCAGAACAGGCCTAACAAAAAAAGCCCCAACCTAGCTGCTACGGTTGGGGCTGTCACCAAACTAAACTTGGTTTTGGCTAGCTTAAGTTGGCTAAGAGTTAAACCACTTCTAACGCGCCGCTGCGCCAAGGTTCGATAACGACTTTGATGTGATCATTTGGCGTCATTAACTGTCTAAACGCATCTTCCACACCATCGATTCCCACTTTGGCAGTGAGCATTTTCTGCCAAGGCAACTTATGTTCGGCAATCGCTTGTAGGCATTGCTCAAACTCGTGTGGTTGGTAGTAGTAAGAGAATCTCAAATCGAGCTCTTTTACCGTCGCGTACGCGTAGTTAACGGTTGCTGGAGTCGTATGAATGCCTGATACAACGATTCGTGCTCGGGCAGGAGCACGGCGCATGAAATCATCAATTAAAGTATGTTTGCCAACACACTCATAAATGACCAAACGTGAATTCATTGCGTACTGTGCCCCGACGGCGATCTCGTCTTCCTTGGTCGGGTTGATCAATCGATTTGCGCCAAACTCGCTGGCAAGTTGCAGCTTCTCTTCCTGAAGATCGACCGCAAGAATGTTGCTCACACCGCGTTGTTTGAGCGCTGCAATCACCGCCAGCCCTATAGGGCCACAACCGACAACCAGCGCTGTATCTTCCGTTTCGATTTCACTGCGATTGACCGCATGCAAACCGACCGCCAGCGGCTCGGTTAACGCTGCCGCTTCAGACGGCATTTCGTCGGGCACTGGCAGTAGGAGCGCTTCATCAAGTAGGAAATACTCAGAGTAAGCACCATAAGTACCCGGAGTAACACCAACGCCCGCGCCATTTTGGCTGAGCAACATCGGCACAGACGTGACTCGACTACCAACGGGCAACGTTTGCTGCGTGTCAGCGCCGTATTCGACAATTTCCGCGCAGAACTCATGCCCCAACATCACTTGGGCATGATCATTCACTTCGTTTGGCATCAACCCAAGCTGGTGGAATACATCAAATACTTCATCCGCGTGGCGAGTAATGTGAAGGTCGGAGCCACAGATGCCACAAGCGAGACTTCGAACCAACACTTGTCCTGCTGCGGGCTGGGGTATTTCGACTTGCTGCAGGCGGACACTACCATCCTGCATTACGATACTGTTCATCTGTTGCATGAGATTACTCCGCAAGATCATCACTCAGGGCCGCAATCGCACCCGGCTTGATGTAGCGTGCAGTAAAACCTTGCGCTTTGGCGGCGGCAACCACCACTTGCTCAATCCAACCTGCGTCCATGATGTTGATGAAGTTACCCTCTTCGTCAAAGTTAATGTTCGCACCTTGGATCACCATAAAGCCATCTGCACCACCCGACTCTTCTGGACAGTGGAAGGTATGAATCGAACCACCTGGCTCATATAAATAGCTACCTGCGGTTTGAACTTGGTCTGGGTATTCAATGTAGTGCCAAGCGCCGCTTAGGGTATAGAAGTGCACCACACCAGTGTGGAAGTGCTTAGGTAGAGTCACGCCCGGTTTGAACTTGGCGCGAATCACCCACGTACCGTTTTCTGGATCAAGAAACAGCGGGTAAACATCAACACCCGGTAGCGCGTCTTTGATGATCGACTCTTCATTCGTATTAAGAGTTAATAGGAAATCTTGATGCTGAATAACTTCTGGTAATGACATAACTTACATCCTCACTATTGCTGTAATGTGGCGTGCTCGCCTATCCCATGAGTGGGTACTTAAAATTCTCGAAACCGTCAGATGCGCTGATGGTGCAGCCGTTGATACAGTTGGCTTTCTCGCTGACAAGAAACGCTACCACGTTGGCAATCTCTTCTGGTTGCGTGAAGTTTTGGCGCATCTGTTCTTTGCAGATGTGGTTCCACAAGCCGATCTCTTCGTATTGCCTTAACATCGGAGTATCAACGCGTCCCGGAGCGACGGCACACACACGAATATCCAGAGGCGCTAACTCTAGAGCGGCGCATTTGGTCATCATATCGACTGCGGCTTTACTGACGTTGTAGGTAAACGTCATCTCGGAGGCCATTTGGGCGTAAACGGAAGAGGTATTGAGGATCACGCCCGGTGTCCCTTGCGCTTGGAATTGTCGTCCAGCGGCGAGAATTCCATAGTAAACGCCGTTTTGGTTGACTTTAGAGATAGGCTCAAAGTCGGCGATAGGATCATGTTCAAGCAGAGGTTTCGGTGCGCCGATGCCTGCATTGTTGACCATGATGTCAAGTGAGCCAAATTGTTCGACCGCGTACTTCACCATGGCTTCGACTTGTTGGTAATCGGTGACGTCCGCAACAAAGCTTTCCAACTGCTTAGAGCCAAAACTTGCGTACATTTGCAATGATTGCTCTGAAATATCGACAGCAAGCACTTTGGCTCCTTGCTCTCTTAGCTTTGCAATAATAGCTTGCCCAATTCCACCCGCAGCGCCAGTCACGATGGCAGTTTTATTGATAAGTTCCATACAGCTTCTCATCCATGCGTTGTTGTTATCGAAATGTAACTTAGATCAACTCGCAGAAACTCACTTGACCTTTTACGAAGTAAATTTGATATATTGCGATTTACAACCTGTTAACATTTTAAAATCGAGACATGTATATTGTACGAAGTGGCGCTGCCGATAAGTTTGATAGCTTGGTTTCAGAATTAGGTCAGAATCCGCAAGAGATAATGGCCGCTGTTGGCCTATCTGCCGCGCAGTTTCGCGATCCCGATACCTATCTCGCTTATCCAAGATTGGCTGAATTGCTGGAGGAAGCGGCTGCTCGTTGTAAGCAACCGTTGTTTGGTGCGTTACTCGCCGAGCGCCAAAACCTGCAAAGTTTAGGCGATTTGCCGATGCTGGTTTCTCGTGCTGAAACGGTCGGTGATGCATTGGCGCGGGTGAATGATTATCTCTATCTGCATTCGTCAGGCGTTACTCTCAACATGACGCCACAAGATGATTGGGTACGATTGTCGCTCAATATTGATGTGAATAGTGACCGCGGTATTGCGCAGTTGATGCAGCTCAGTGTGTCGCACTTAGCCATGTTTATCGCCAGTTTGCTCGATATTGAAGCAAGCCACTTCGCGTTACATCTGACTCAACACGCAACCTTGGAAGTAGAGCAAAGCAAGTTTGCCCAACAGAACAAACTGCGTTTTGGTGATAAGTTTGACGGTGTATTGCTCAAAGCCAACCTGCTCAACGCTAAGAATCACCAAGACGAAGACGCACTGGATCGCCACTTTCAACAGCACCTCAAGTATTTACAAACCCGCTATCCTAACAATCTGAGTGATCAAGCAGCGAATATGATTGGTCGTTTGTTGTCGACGGGAGAATGCAGCGTGGAGCGCGTTGCAAGAGCATTAGACCTGCATCCGAGAATGCTGCAAAGCAAGCTAAAGCAGCAGAGCACGAGTTATCGACAGCTGTTGCAGCAAGTGCGTCAGGATTTCGCCGAGCAGCGTTTAAGTGAGAATATTCAGAGTATTACCGATATCGCGTTGCAACTGGGTTATGCAGAAACTGCGGTATTCAGCCGCCACTTTCGCAGTTGGACAGGAAAGTCGCCTAGCCAATGGAGACTGGAGAACAGAATAAGTTGAACCAGTTTGAGAGCATAGATTAAAAAGCCGCCGATATTCAGCGGCTTTGAGCGTTTAGTCGATACTATCGAAACGCTAAATCACGTAAGAAAAGTGAAATCGAAGGGAAGAAAATCAGCATCACAGAGACCAAAAGCAAGATGAACACAAACGGTGGTGTCCCGCGAATCACTTCCACATAAGGACGTTTAAACACGGCAATCGCGGTAAAAATATCACAACCGAATGGCGGCGTTGCAGAACCTATCGCTGCTTGCAAGGTCACGAGGGTGCCGACCAGTACTGGGTCAATGCCAGAGGACTTAATCACAGGTGCAAAGATAGGGATCAAAATCAGCATCACTACGATTGGATCAACGAACATACAACCAATAAAGAACGCAATTGAAATAACGACCAGTAACTCGGTTTGCGAAAGATCATTAATCCCGATCATACCCAACAATTCTTGCGGGATCTGGGCAAATGAAATTACCCAAGAAAAAGCAGCCCCTGCTGCGACTAAGATAAATACCACCGCGGTAACCATGCCCGTAGAAAGCGCGATTTCGCCAAGCTCCTTCCATTTCACTTTCCGGAAGATAACCATTTCTAATAACACAGCGTACAACACCGAAACCGACGCCGCTTCGGTAGGGCTAAATACTCCAGCATAAATACCGCCAACAGTAATGATCGGAAAACCAAATGGTAAAACCGCTTTACGTATTGTGGTCCAACGCTCTTTCCAGCTGGCTCGCGGGGCATTTTCTACAGAGCTTTTTCCTGCATAAAAATAACAGTAGGCAGAAAACATCAATAAAATCATGATCGCCGGTCCAATACCAGCAATAAACAGCTCAGCAACCGATGTTCCAGACACCACACCATAGATGATCATACCGATACTCGGTGGAATAAGGAGCGCTAAGTCAGACGCGTTAATAATCAAAGCCAGAGCAAAACTGTCTTTGTAACCATACTCCAACATTTTCGGTCGCATAATAGAGCCAACAGAAACAACGGTGGCTTGTGTGGACCCCGATACCGCACCAAACATCGCACAGCTAAGCGATGAGGTGATCGCCAGACCGCCACGAACGTGCCCAACAAACGCCATTGCGACATCTAGCAAGCGCGTTGCTGCCACGCCTCGGGTAATAATTTCTGCCGCGAGAATAAACATAGGCACAGCGATCAACGCAGCGGGTTTGATGCCAGCAAGCATTTGCTGGATCATAAAATCTGGTCCCAAGCCAAGAAAAACAATAAATCCCAACATGGTCGCCGCTAATAGCGGTACCAACATCGGAAAGCCAAAAGCCAACAACGTGATCATCGTTGCAACAAGAGCGGTCGTCATAGCGCTTTCTCCTGCTTAGTGGCAGAGCCGATGCCATCTGGTCGAGATGAGCGTGAACGCTTTGTCAGCGTTATGAAACGTTTGATATGGCGACCACCCACACGCGCGAACTGAACCGTGCTAAAGAAAAGGCCAATCGGTGCGATTAAGTACACCCAGCTCAGAGGTACTTGCATTGCAGGAGAAAGACGCCCCATTTGGCTCACCTTGCCAATGTATTGCCACGAATACCAAGTTAGCACCGCCACCAATGCGGCGGTGAGTAAATAAATAATGCCGTTGGCTAAAGTTTGTATACGCTTTGGAAGCATATCGGTAAATGCCGTCATACGGATATGGCGAGATTGGCGGGCAGCATAACTGCAACCAATAAACGTGACGGCGATAATGAGGAAATAATTGAGTTCTTCCGAAAAGTAGATGCTTTGGCTAAAGAGGTAGCGCCCTAACACGTTAGCAATTGAGTTCAACGCAATAAGAAGCACCGAGCCAATGAGCAGTGCCGCCTCCGCTTTCTGTATATATTTATCTAGCCACTGAAAAATCCCTTTCATCCGCGCTGCTCCTGATCAACAAAAATGTTAATGAAACGTTATCCTTTTCATGACAATCAAGTCAATCAGGTGAATAAGAAAGATTTTCTGAACTTGGCGCTTTCGCAGAAAAAATTGGTCAGAGCATACTGCTCAGACCAAAAAGTGAGAGGTTGGAGGGTTTGTATCGAGAATTTCTGCAATCACAGATAACCCATGCTTGATGTAGCCTCGATTAGTCTCTGCTCCCAAACTGATTCGCACGTAAGGCATTGGCTGATTAGTATCGAGAACAAAAGGTTTATACCCCGTTATCTGCACCCCAGAACGCTTAGCCGAAGCGACCAGATCATCACTGCTCCACTGCTCGGGTAACCTCAACCAAATGTGCTGACCATTCGGGTGTGAGCTATAAACATGCCCTTCTAAAGTGGCTTTTGCTATTCGCTGGCGCTTGGCAAATTCATTGACTTGAAATCGAATAAGTCGATTTAATGTACCGTTTTCGATCCACAAATGAGCGACTTCAAACGGTAGCGGGGTCGCAGACCAACTCGTCGCTGCTAAACGGCCAATCGCATGCTGCAAAAAATGACGTGGGACCGTTAAATAGCCCGTACGCATACCTGGCGCTACGACTTTGGTTAAACTGGTGACATAAAAAGCCTGCTCGGGTAACAGTGCGGCGAGAGGTGGGACACGATTGGGCTCTAGTGCCCCATACACGTCATCTTCAATCACGTAGATCTCATACTGCTTCGCAATATTTGCTATCGCCTCTCGGCGCGAAATATCCATATGCGCACTATTCGGATTGGCCATGCTCGGTGTGCAACACAGCGCCTTGATTGGTTTGTGTTTACATGCCCATTCAAATGCATCCGGCGTGATACCAAATTCATCCATCTCAAGCGGCTGTAACTTAAATCCAAGCATTCTCGAGCGAGAGATCAAGCCATGATCGACTAAGTGACCACAAGCGACTAAATCACCGTGTTCAACAACGGTGCTTAAAGCCAAGGTCAAGCCATGGCACGCACCATTTGTGAGTAATATTTGATCGGTACCAACGTCCAGTCCTTGGCTACTGAGAAATCGCGCTCCGGACTCAATATGATGAGGCTGACCTGTTACTGGCTTTGCTTTACTGATCAAACTGCGATTGTTTGTTTGCCCAGCAATTTCCATTAACGCCTGATTAAAAAGCGTAATGTGGCGATCGGTTACTACCGGATGAGCGATCGACATATCAATTTCATCCGGCGTTTCTTTCATCTCTTGCGTCAGCATGAACTCCGTGTCCGTGCTTTCATCCACAAAGCCTGATTTTACAAACGTACCGTTTCCCACCCAAGACTCGAGCGCACCTTTTTTCTCTGCATAACCATATGCATGACTGACGGTTTGTACGCTCACGCCAATTTGCTCCGCAAACTCACGATGTGTGGGTAGTCGAGTACCGGGTTTTAGGTAACCACTGCGGACACATTCGACAAGATAATTGCCAATGGAGATGTACTTAGCGGTGCCTGGGCGAATGATCGGGTTCAAAGAAATTGTCATGACACAATATTTTAATTGATTCATTTTTAATGCTCATTGTAACTTCAATTTAACAAATGGCGAGTTTTTAGCCATCAAATGCGGTGTAATGCACAAAAATGAGCCACAATTGTAATGATTGACATGAGAAATATAGATTCAACAAACATGTTAAATGGCATCGTTTAATCCAAACCCAGCCGCAGTGGTGAGTTGCAATAGTTTTTAAACGCAGGTCTGGCTGACCTGGTGGAAGGTAGAAATACCTCAACGTCTCCGAAGGCCCATAAGGCGTCGGATTTTTAACAAGGAGAAAATATGAGAGGCGTTGCTTTGCATTTTACACTGGATGAATTCCAGGACCGATTAACAAAAGTTCGGCAGTCGATGGAAGAACGAGAGTTGGATGTCCTTATCATTCACGATCCTTCTAACATGGCATGGCTGACAGGTTATGACGGTTGGTCTTTTTATGTCCCACAATGTGTCGTTGTAGGATCATCTGGCGAGCCTGTTTGGTTTGGGCGCTGCCAAGATGCCAATGGGGCATACAGAACTGCGTATATGTCGGCAGAAAATATCACCTACTACCCAGACCATTATGTAATGAACCCACCATTACACCCAATGGATTTTCTGGTAGAAGCGGTACTCGCCCCGCGTCTTTGGGATCGCGGCCGTATCGGGGTGGAAAAAGATAACTATTACTTTAGCGCCACTGCTTACGAGTCACTCACCACGCACTTACCGAATGCTCAACTTCTCGATGCAACCGGGCTAGTCAATTGGTGTCGCGCCGTTAAATCTGATCAAGAACTGGCTTATATGTACCGCGCAGCTCGCATTGTTGAAAACATGCATCGCGTCGCGTTCGATATGATCGAGCCAGGATTGCCGAAACATCACCTTGTCGCCGAGATTAACCGCCAAGCAGTACTTGGGCATGAAGATCACTTTGGCGATTACACCGCGATCGTACCGCTTTTGCCATCTGGTTCTGATGCTTCTGCACCTCACCTAACGTGGGATGATAGGCCTTTCAAAAAAGGCGAAGGTACTTTTTTCGAAATCGCTGGCGCGCATCGCCGTTACCATTGCCCACTCTCTCGCACTATTTTTCTTGGAGAACCGGACGACAAATTCAAACGTGCAGATGAAGCATTAACTTTAGGTCTCGAAGCAGGCTTAGAAGTGGCAAGACCAGGCAATACCTGCGCCGACATCGCCAATGCATTGAACCAAGTCCTCGATAAAGCAGGATTCTCACGTGAAGGCGCCCGCTGTGGTTACCCAATTGGTCTGAGCTACCCACCTGATTGGGGGGAACGAACCATGAGCTTGCGAGACACTGATAAAACCGTATTAAAAGAAGGCATGACATTCCACTTTATGCCAGGGCTATGGTTTGAAGATTGGGGGTTAGAAACCACCGAAAGCATTGTGATCACCCGTGATGGTGCAAAAACACTGTGTGATTTCCCACGCCACTTATTTGTTAAACACTAATTTTTCAAACCGTAAGTTCTGTTGAACTAGGCTTAAGAACAAAAAGGACTCGATATGCAAAAGAGCTCGATCACAGCCACCGTAGACTTTGACCGAGAAGGCGTGCAGCACGGCTTTTTAGCGCTGCCCTATTCCCATGATGACTCCGCTTGGGGAAGCATCATGATACCTATCACCGTGATCAAAAATGGTCACGGGCCAACGGCGCTGCTTACTGGCGGTAATCACGGTGATGAATACGAAGGTATTACCAGCCTGCTTAAATTGGCAAACTCGCTGCAAGCAGAGCAAATCCAAGGTCGCGTCATTATTGTGCCAATGATGAACTTACCTGCGGTACAAAATGCCTCGCGCACATCGTCTATCGATAAAGGGAATTTAAATCGCAGCTTTCCCGGAAACCCTGTAGGTTCAGTGACCGAAAAAATCGCGGATTACTTTACTCGTTACTTGGTACCCATGTGCGATTTTGCGTTAGACATTCATTCAGGTGGTAAAACGTTAGACATCGTGCCTTTCGCCGCAGCCCATCGCCTCGACAACCTCGATCAAGAAGAAGCATGCATCTTAGGTGCAAAGCTGTTTGGCGCACCTTACACCATGATCTTGCTCGAAATGGACGCCACCAGCCTATACGACACCGCTGTGGAATCTCAAGGCAAAATTTTCGTCACCACAGAGCTCAGAGGTGGCGGAACCAGCACTCCAGAAACCATCGCTTATGCCGACCGAGGTATTCGTAACTTCTTGCGTTTTTCGGGCAACTTATCAGGTGATTACGAAAAACCACCCCTGCCAACTAGGTTGCTTGATATGCCCGATGCAAGTTGCTACGTGCAAAGCCAGCACAACGGTATCACCGAATACTTATTTGAGCTTGGCGATACCATCAAACAAGACGATGTACTGGCAAGAATCTATTCAACCGAGCGTACAGGGAGCGACCCTATCGAATACAAAGCGCAGCGCAGTGGGATTTTTGCTGCACGTCGTTTCCCTGCCATGGTCAACATTGGTGACACGGTCGCCGTAATTGCCGAAGACTGTGGCGAATTAAACTAACTCTTACTAGGGCGTATTGACCTTTCGCGGTTAAATTTTGTTCGAGGTAAAATCGTTTTAGGCGCGGCAAAGACTATGCAGCCTAGTCATTCTAAGCAAATAGTCTTCAACAAAGCATAAAACGATTTTTGCGGGGGCGCCTAGCTCGAACCCTTCGAGCAGCCTTTGTGGTTCATTTCTACTGCGTTATCGGCTTTTTATGTAGGCCACCCACAAAGCGCTGCAAAAATCAGCTCGAAAGGTCAACACGCCCTAAACACGACACAACATCGAGTCTGGTGTATCACCTGCCGTTGGTGAATTGACTCACAAACTGATTAAGGAAGAAATGGATGAATCCGATGAAACACAGCTACCTAACGAGTGCCGTACTGATCGCTGCCAGCTTTGCCACCAGCAATGTTTATGCTGAGACGTGGAAATTCGCTCTAGAAGAAGTCAAAGGCTCGGTGCAAGATGCTTATGCGCAAGAGTTTAAAAAGCGCATCGAAAATGCAACCGATGGCGACGTCACAGTGGAAGTCTATCCATACGGTACATTGGGTCAGTCAGAAGATCTTACCGAGCTTACTGCGAACGGTATTATCCAATTTACCAACGCATCGCCAGGTATTTTTGGTTCATTCGTGCCCGAAATGCAGGTTTTCTCCATCCCTTACCTTTTGTCGCAAGACAATGATGTGAATAAAAAAGTGCTGAGTTCAAGCCCTACTATCTATGACACACTCGGCGGAAAGCTAGAAAAGAAAAACCTCAAACTTCTCACTATGTATCCAGAAGGTGAAATGGTGTGGACGACCAACCGTGAGATTCGTTCTCCAAAAGATTTTGATAACTTCAAAATGCGCGTGATGGCATCGCCAATGCTGGTTGAGGCTTATAAATCGTTTGGAGCCGACCCTACGCCTTTACCCTACTCAGAAGTCTATGGTGCACTGCAACTTAAAATGATCGATGGTCAAGTAAACTCCGTTTTTGCTATCGAAGAAATGAAGTTCTACGAAGTGAACGACTACATGATCTGGGCAGGACAACAACAATTTACTACTACTGTCATTACCAACAACAGTTGGTTCGAAACCCTTCCACAAGACCGCCAAGATCAGGTCAATAAAGTCATCGCTGGTATGACTGACTTTATATTTGAAAAACAGGATGAGTTTAACCAAAAACGTCTTGATCAAATTAAGCAAGCAAAACCAGATATGCAGATGATCAAACTCGACAGTGACGAACGTGCAGCATTTAAACAAGCCTCTATGCCAATGCGGGACAAATACATCGAGCTTACAGGCGACAGCGGTAAAGCAGTGCTGAGCTCACTGGAACAAGAGTTCAATCAATAACAGAATCAATAACAGAAAAAGGAGTGGCCTTCGGGCCACCTTATAGCGGTTGACCAGTCATCAACTATTCTGAACTGATTGGTATTTTACAGGGAGACCAATTATGCGCCTCGATCGCTACGACGTAAAAATTCTACAGATACTTCATGACAATGGCCGTATTACCAAATCTCACCTTGCCGAGGCCATTAACCTATCCGTGAGCCCTTGCTGGGAGCGTGTCAAAAAACTGGAAGAAGCAGGCATCATTGAAGGCTACGGGGCAAAAGTAAATACCGATGTTTTGTTCAAACGAACATCGGTCATGGTTGAAGTTACGCTCAAAGAGCACAGCGCCCAAGCGTTCAAACGTTTCGAGCAACTGGTTCAACACTCACCAGAAGTCACTGATTGTTATGCTACAGGCGGCGGTGTCGATTACATCCTCAAAATTCAGTCGGAAGATATTGACCAATATCAGCGGCTTATCGACAACTGGTTAGAGTCAGAAGTGGGCATTGAGCGCTACTTTACTTACATCGTGACGAAAACAATCAAACGTGATGCAGGCACATTAGAAGTGAACCAAAACGCCTTGTTCTAAAAGGGAAAACACGCTTAAAAGACGACCAGAAAAATCACCATATCTGACGGTGTGGAAAAGAAAGTTTTGATGGTTTAAACCTCGGCATCAGAAATTATTTCGGTCACTTCTCCATTACAGTTTAACTATGGACAACGACGCTGGGAGAAGGACTCATGACAGCACTGCACAGCTTACATGCTGAGGAATTAAAAGCCTCGCACGACATGATGGCGATAATGAAAGACGTACGTTTGGTGAGAGGTTTAGCGTACGTAAATGGCAAATGGGTAAGTGGTGACCAATTTCATCCGGTGGATAATCCAGCGGATGGTACGGTCATCGGCTACATTACCAAGCTATCTCAGCAACAACTCTATCAAGCGATTGATGAAGCCGACCAAGCCTTTCGTCAATGGCGAAAAATGCAAGCAGAAGAACGCGCTGAAATTCTCATGCGTTGGCACGATCTGATTTTAGAATCAAAACAAGATCTTGCTCGTTTGATGGTTATGGAGCAAGGCAAAACATTAGGTGATGCTTTGGGTGAAATCGACTACGGCGCATCCTTTGTTCGTTGGTTTGCAGAGGAAGCACGCCGCAGCTATGGCGAAACCATCCCAAGTCATATTCCGAATGCGCAGCTATCGACGGTACGCGAGCCGATTGGTGTCGCAGCTCTGATTACACCATGGAATTTTCCTAATGCAATGGTCACCCGTAAAGCCGCCGCAGCATTAGCTATAGGCTGTCCGGTGCTCATCAAACCTGCCAGTGAAACGCCTTTCTCCGCATTGGCCTTGGCAGAATTAGCAGACCGAGCTGGCTTTCCACCTGGTGTATTTAACGTGATCACTGGCGATGCGGTGATGGTGTCACAAACCTTGTGTCACTCCGATAAAGTCAAAGCACTCTCGTTCACAGGTTCAACTCGAGTGGGTAAGTTGCTGCTGCGCGACGCGGCACAAACCGTGAAGAAGTGCAGCATGGAGCTCGGCGGTAATGCCCCTTTCATCGTGCTGCCAGATATGGATGTCGAGCAAGCAGCCAAAGCTGCCGTGGATGCCAAGTTTCAAACAGCAGGACAAGACTGCTTGGCCGCAAACCGTATTTTCGTCCCCGAAGATAAGTACGAAGCATTTTTGGAAGCGTTTGCCAAAGAAATGAGCCACATCGTTTTAGGCAATGGTTTAGATGAAAAAGCCACCATGGGGCCGCTGATCAATCGCACTGCGGTGGATAAAGCGCATGATTTGGTGCGTGACGCACTCGACAAAGGCGCGCGATTGGTAGCGGGATACCACCAGCCCGTACCAGGCGAAAACTTCTTTGCGCCGACATTGCTGGCCGATGTCACCCCTGATATGGCGGTGTATCGCGAAGAGAATTTTTGTCCTGTGGCAGGCGTATTGCCTTACCAAGACTTAGATACCGTGATTGAAATGAGCAACGACACTGAGTACGGCTTAGCTGCCTATGTTTATGGTCACGATATTCACCAAATTTGGCGCTGCATGCGTGGTTTGGAGTTTGGCATGGTGAGCGTGAACTCCGTCAAGATGACTGGCCACCCTATCCCATTCGGCGGTGTGAAACAGTCTGGACTTGGACGAGAAGGCAGTCGCCACGGCTTTGAAGAATACAGTGAAATCAAATACTGCTGCTTAGGCGCTTTACCAACCGTCAGTGGCAGTTAAGGCACGAAATATGGATATCCAATTATTCGAGGAGAAGGATCATGAGCAACAAAACCCAACAACTTTTAGAGATCGACCGTCAGAGAGTATTTCATGCCTCAACCCACCTGAAGCAGTATGCGGCTGGGGAGCTTTCGGGAAGAATTATCTCGAGCGGAAGCGGAATACGCATCACCGATTCAGAAGGCATCGAGCTGATAGACGGCTTTGCCGGGTTGTATTGTGTGAACATTGGCTATGGCAGGACTGAAATGGCCGATGCTATTTATGAACAAGCCAAAGAGCTGGCGTACTACCACACTTACGTCGGTCATACGAACGAAGCACTAGTGACACTGTCAGATCGCATCATCAAAATGGCGCCTGAAGGCATGAGTAAAGTCTACTACGGCATGTCAGGCAGTGATGCGAACGAAACTCAACTTAAGTTGGTGTGGTATTACAACAATGCTCGTGGTCTACCAGAGAAGAAAAAAATTATCTCCCGTGATCGCGGCTACCATGGCTCAAGTATCGCTTCGGGTTCAATGACAGGGCTGCCTCTTTTCCACGCACATTTTGATTTACCGCTTGAGCGCATCAAGCACACCATGGCGCCGTATTACTATCGCCGTGAAGACGAGAGTATGTCTGAGCTTGAATTCTCTCAATATTGTGCGGATCAACTCGAAGCGATGATCTTGGAAGAAGGCCCAGAAACGGTCGCAGCGATGATTGCGGAACCAGTGCTCGGTACTGGCGGTATTGTGCCACCACCAGAAGGGTACTGGCAGGCGATTCGTAAAGTACTCGACAAATACGATGTACTCTTGATTGCGGATGAAGTGGTCTGTGGCTTTGGTCGCCTCGGCTCCGATTTTGGCTCGCTGCACTACGACATGAAACCGGATCTTATCACGGTAGCGAAAGGGTTAACCTCAGCGTATCAACCGTTGTCTGGCGTGATCGTCGGTGAACGAGTTTGGAGTGTGCTAGAAAACGGCACCGACCAATGGGGCGCTATCGGACACGGTTATACCTACTCCGGTCACCCAATGGGAGCGGCAGCCGCGAACTGCAACCTCGATATCATTGAACGTGAAGGCTTGGTGCAAAACGCAGCCGAAGTCGGCGCTTACTTGCAGCAACGCATGGCGGAGACGTTTAACGATCATCCATTAGTCGGTGATACTCGTGGCGTTGGCTTGTTGCATGCGTTGGAGTTTTCTTCAGACAAACTCCGCCGAGCACACTTTGATCCAAACTTGAAAGTAGGTCCGCAAATCGCGGCGGCCTGTTTAGAGCAAGGCTTAATCGCTCGCGCCATGCCACATGGTGACATCCTCGGCTTTGCTCCACCGCTTATCGCGAATCGTAATGACATCGACACTATTGTCGACAAAGCGCACCAAGCGGTCAATAAAGTGATGGATAACCTCGTCACGTCTAAACAGTGGCAGCCAAAATAGCCGCGAATTAACCAACTCACAAACCTACCAATGATTACCGCCCCCTCTGACCAAATTAGAGGGGGCGGTCCTAAGAGACGTACTACATGGAAACACAAGCAATCTTTGCCGCAAAGAAAGCGATTAACGGATTAGTCAGTCGCACACCATTACTTCACTCACCACTGTTATCGCAACAATATCAATGTGAAATTTGGTTAAAACTGGAAACACTACAACCTATTGGTGCTTTTAAATTGCGTGGAGCGACTCATGCCATGAACAAACTGAGTGAGGAACAAAAACAACATGGCGTCGTCACTTGCTCTACTGGTAATCACGGCCGTGCCGTGGCTTATGCTGGGCAACGACTAGGAGTCCGCACCGTGATTTGTATGTCCAATTTAGTGCCACAAAACAAAGTCGACGCAATTAAAGCATTAGGCGCAGAAGTTCGAATAGTTGGTCAAGCTCAAGACGACGCGGAGCGAGAAGCATTGAGGCTAACGGAAGAAGAGTCGATGACTTATCTCTCACCATTCGAACATCCAGACATCATCGCCGGACAAGGGACCATTGGGCTAGAAATCATTGAAGATCTTCCTGATGTCGACGTCATTTTCGCCGGGCTATCTGGCGGCGGATTGATTGGTGGTATTGGCTTGGCCGCAAAATCAAACAGCAGCAAAGTGAACGTGTATGGCGTTTCCATGGACAAAGGCGCTGCGATGGTAGAAAGCATTAAAGCAGGAAAACCAGTACAAGTTGAAGAGCACGAATCGTTTGCTGACAGCTTAGGTGGCGGCATAGGTTTAGACAATCGCTATACCTTCAAACTCGTGCAAGAAGCCATGGATAAAGCGTTTTTAGTCAGTGAACACAACATCGCCAAAGGCATGGCAGATATTTTCGATGCAGAAAAATTTGCCGTAGAAGGCGCGGCCGCAGTGGGGCTTGCCGCCATTCACCAGCATCAACTGGACTTACGCGGTAAGAAAGTCGTTTTGGTGCTCAGTGGAAAAAACGTCTCTTCAGACACTTTTGAGACGGCATTAAAAATCGGCCGCCAAGTCAAAGAATAACCGAGGTCGTGCGAATGAAAATCTATAATAAGTCTCAGATAGAGCAAGTAACTCAGTTAGATCTTAATGCGTTAGCGGCCGTGGAAAATGGCTTCAAAGCGCTTGGGCAAGGCAACGTCACCATGCCTCCGGTTCTTAGTATGGCAATCGAAGAGCATAACGGCGAAGTGGATGTAAAAACGGCGCATATCAAAGGTAATGAGCGCTTCGCGATAAAAATCAGCCCAGGATTTTTTGATAACCCAAAACTGGGACTACCCAGCCTAAATGGTTTGATGGTGCTCTTTAGCGCGAAAACAGGGCTGGTTGATAGCGTATTGTTTGACGAAGGGTATCTAACCGACATTCGTACTGCTCTCGCCGGCGCTATCTCCGCGAAATACCTGTCGAACTCAGAAGCATCCAAAATTACGGTTATTGGCAGTGGGCTTCAAGCAGAACTCCAAGTCGCTGCAATAAAATTAGTTAGGCCAATCTCCCAAGTGAACATCTGGGCAAGAGACAACACAAAATCGCAGGCTTACAAACAACGCATGGAGCAACGATACGATCTATCCGTATCTGTGCACTCCTCTATCCAGCAAGCATGCCAAGAAGCCGACATTATTGTCACGACAACACCATCAAAAGAACCTTTGCTGAATTGGGAAGATATTCCATCAGGAGCACACGTGATCGCTATGGGTTCAGACAGCCCTCATAAACGTGAACTTGCCACGTCAGTCATTCTAAATGCTGAGCATCTGGTGGTTGATCGAATTAGTCAGTCAGAGTCGCTTGGCGAGTTACGCAGTGTAGATAAACCGCTCACCCGCAGCCTAGTCGAACTTGGTGACATCATTTGCGGCAAACACCCCTACTCAAGGCGTGTTGACGATGTTTCGGTATGTGATTTAACAGGGACTGGCGTTCAAGACACCGCAATCGCTGACTATACCGCTCAACAACTCATCAGCATTCAATCCACGATGTAACTTATTCCCTGTGACTTTGGCGGTGGGCAACCACCGCACTTTTTGAGGGCCGTAACATGCCAGAGCTCTGTACGTTTCAATCTTTAACCACTCAGTTTGAGTTTTCGGCGGATGTCTCCGCTTATCAACGTTCAATCGGACTCATTCAACTCGCGACCGACTATGTGCTAGAAAACGAATGGCGCGAGCATTTACCCGCAGATGTTCGCTTATACACTTCACGCTTTCTCACCACAGGTACTGTCGATCCTCTGCACTTAACAGACATGGAAAACAGTATCCGCGAGTGTGTACGCACCATCGTGCCAATGTGGCCAATCAACGTCATGGCGTTTGGCTGTACGTCAGCTAGTGTGCTCATTGGCTCCGATCAAATCACTGATTTAATTAGTCAAGAGAGACCCGAAGCCATAACAACTAACCCTTGGCAAGCCGCACTGAGAGCGCTTGAACACCATCAAGCTCAAAGAATCGTTATGCTGACGCCGTATACCAATGACGTCAATCACCCACTTTATGAGTCCATGACCGAACATGGTATTGACGTTCTGGCCTTTGGGTATTTCAATCTCGACTACGATCCCCATATCCCAACCATTGGAGGACAAGACGTAGAAAATGCCTTAGCGCAGCTGCTTGAGTCGATTGATTGCACTGTGGACGCGGTATTTATTTCATGCACGAACATGCGAGTCATGCATCTACTACCTTATTTCTCAAGCCGCTTTGGTATTCCTGTACTAAGCTCCAACCAAGTGATGCTTTGGGACGCATTGCGTTTGCTTGAGTCCGATAATTTCTCCGACGTGTCATCATCGCCCTTTCCTTGCTGATAAGGACTCGCTAAAATGCACAAAATTGCGCACTAACTGGATGAAACATGGCAAAACTTACCCTTCAAGAACAAATGCTGAAAGCTGGCTTAGTTAATGAAAAGAAACTAAAGAAAGCGAAGAAAGGCTCTAAAAAATCACGCGTTCAAGCACGCGAAGTAAAAGCGGCGGTTGAAGAGAATAAACGCCAACAGTTAGAGCGTGATAAACAATTGAGCGAACAGCAAAATGCCGAGCGTTTGAATAAAGAGATCAAAGCGCAAATCAATCAATTGATTGAGATGAACAAGATCGACTTAAAAGATGGCGATATTAAGTACAACTTCACCCATGGCACCTTGGTTAAGTCACTGTATGTTGATGCTCTCATCCGTGAACAGTTGATTAAAGGCATTCTAGCCATTGCGATTGTCGGTGAAAGCTACGTTGTCATTCCACGCGGAGTAGCGAATAAAATTGCTCAACGTGATGAATCCGTCATCATCGAACAGAAAGAACCAGAATCGGACATTCCAGTAGAAGACGATCCATACGCAGATTTCGTCGTGCCAGATGACTTGATGTGGTAACAACAAACAATAGATGCATCAACGAAAAGAGCCGCTGATATAACATCAGCGGCTCTTTTTTAATAGAAAAAATACGCTACAGAAATGATGTGCGTTATTGCTTACTTAGTAGCAAATTCACACCAGATGCGGCTAAAAACAGCGAACATCCGCGATTAAAACGTTTCGCCATTTTTGGATTTGAGAACCAATGTCTAAGGTACAAACCAAAAATCGCGTAAATTGAAATGGCGACCATTTCTAATATCAAAAACGTGGAGCCAAGGGCAAAAAACTGCTCTTGAACGTTAGCGTTCACGTCTACAAACTGCGGCAAAAATGCAGTAAAAATAAGAATCGCCTTCGGGTTGCCGGCGGCAAGCGTAAATTCTTGCTTCGCAAGCCCTGCATAGTTGCGTGAGTTAGTTAACTCAGAGATCGGGCTCGATTCCGAACGCCAAAGGTTGAATGCAATCCACAATAGATACAACGCCCCCACCAGCTTTAACGCTAAAAACAGCATTTCTGATGTGTACAAAATCACGGCGAGCCCAGAGGCAGACAGCGCGATCATGCCAGAAAATGCCGTAATACGCCCTAAACTAGCGACAAACGCGGCACGAAAACCGTAACAACGCGCATTATTCATTGCCAATAAGTTGTTTGGGCCTGGAGTCATATTCAGAGCAAAGCAAGCGGGAATAAAAAGGAGGAGCTTCCAAATATCCATGGTAAAAAATGGCCTTAATTTTTAGTAATAGCCCGCACCGTAACATTGGCTGCTAGAATGAGTAAATAAAAATTCTACGCTAGAGCATTCCCGCTTCAAACCGAGCTGCTCTGGCTTGCGCAATCGTACAGTGCGTTTCTGTCATCAACTCCGCCAAGGTAATATTTGGGTTTTGCACCACCAACCGAATCAGTTTTTCTTCCAACGGTTCCAGTTTGTCCTGATGAACGGATAACCCTTTCTCCAACTTATTCATCACAAACCTTAGCTCTTCACACTGCCCTGCTTTTAGCTGATCAAGTAACGCTTTTAAGTTCAAAGCTTCTCCAGAAACTTGCCAATGACGAGAGCGCCTAACTCGCTTAACGTCACACCCGCAATCCGCCGCAATGACTTTAATGCGTTTAGCATTCTCACCGCCAATGCGATGAATCAGAGAGGGAAGCGAAACAATAATGTTGTCATCTTTCATCCGTTACTCTCCCACTACTGACACATTCTCTCCAACCCAGGTGAGTAGCTGTTTGGCGGCTTTGGAGAGTACCTGATTTTGGCGCACAATGTAGCCGAAATCGGTGTTTGGAAAACTAAGCAAAGGCGTGATCTCTCGGGAAAGCGTTAACCTCGGATCAAGAGAGAAGTCCGGCACAATGGCGGTCCCAAATCCTGCTTCTGCCCAATCGATTTGTGCTTCCACACTGCCCACTTCCATCACACGATGCTTAGGCAGATTTAACTCAGGTAAAGATGCATCTATCAGCTCACGGGTTCGCGTGTCGTGCCCTAGCAGAATCAGCGTCTGGCTCTCTTTTCGATTGTCCTGCCACTCAAAAATGTTATCGCCAAACGCACACCAGTGAATTTGCGTGAGAGGCGTAAAATGCAACGGTTGACTCTCTTTTTGTGCGATAACAAAGCCAATATCGGCACGCGCACTTTTCACCAAATCCACCGCTTGAGAAGACGTGGTATTGAACAATGCCAAGTCGATACCCGGGTATTCACTTTTGAATTGCTGGAACGGTTTGATAAGCAGTAAACGTGAAACGATATCGCTCGCCGCAATAGAAAGTGTCCCCTGCGTAAGATCATTGATGGCATTGAGATCAGACTGACAAATTTGCAGCTCATTGAGCATTCGCTGAGCCGTATCTAACAAACGCTTTCCCGCTTGCGTCAACTGCACAGGATTTCGCTCAATCAATTTCGTGCGCGTGGCCTGCTCCAACTGCTTGATATGCAAACTTACGTTCGGCTGCGTCATGTGCAGTTCCGTCGCTGTTTTGCCGAAATGTTTTACCTCTGCAAGAGTTACGAAGGTTCGCAGCCAGTTCAAATCTAACATTGCCAATTCCGATATGGGATTCTTATCAAGTTAATGAGTATAATTAATTTCTCTTATTATGGCGAACGCCTTAAGATTTTTGCATCTGTTTTTGGAGATTAAATTATGTCGTCTATCGTTGTTGTGGGTGCAAACTGGGGTGATGAAGGCAAAGGCCGCATCGTTGACTTTTTGGCAGAGCAAGCTTCTGCGAGCATTCGTTTCCAAGGTGGTAACAACGCGGGTCATACCGTGGTTAACGACCTAGGTACGTTCAAGCTGCACCAGCTACCAAGTGGCGTTTTCAACCCAGACTGTTTGGCAGTATTAGGTCCGGGTATGGTTATCAGCCCTGCATTGCTGTCTCAGGAGATTGCGGAAGTTGAAGAAGCGGGCGTAAAAGTGAATATGTGCATCTCTGATCGCGCAACACTGTGTCTACCTATACACGCACTAGAAGATACGCTAGAAGAACAACGTTTAGGCGACAAAGCATACGGTTCAACTCGTCAAGGTATTGCACCTGCGTACGGTGACCGCGTAATGAAGAAAGGCATTCTTGTTGGTTGGTTGAAGCAACCAGAAGTATTGGTTGAACGCCTTCAATTCATGATGGATTGGAAACTGCCGCAACTGCGTGCGCTTTACCCGACGTTCGAGTTCGAGCAAACCGCGGAAGAAATGGCGAACTGGTTGCTAGAAGTGTCTGCACCTTGGCGCGATTCAATTTGCAACGTAACGCTTCCTCTAAAAGAACTACAAGCGAAAGACAAAACACTATTGTTCGAAGCGCAGCTTGGCGCGGGTCGTGACCTTGTTTACGGTGAGTACCCTTGGACAACATCTTCTAACGTTGTATCAATGTATGCGGGTATCGGTAGTGGTCTTCCGGCACTTCGTCCTGAACGCGTGATTGCGGTTGCAAAAGCATTCAGCTCATCAGTAGGTACTGGTACGTTGATCACTGCAATGGAAGAGCAAGATGCTTTCCGAGAACTTGCAGGCGAGTTCGGTGCAACTACAGGTCGTCCGCGCGATATGGGTTACTTCGACGCAGTCGCTACGAAGAATGGCGTTGAACTGCAAGCCGCAACTGAAATTGCACTAACGAAAGTAGACTGTTTGACTGGCCTTAACGATCTGAAAATCTGTGTTGGATACGAAGGCGACCACAGCGAAAACCCAATCTGGCCTCAAACGGCATCTCTTGCGCCAATCTACGAGAAGATGGAAAGCTGGAGCGAGGACATCACAGGTTGTCGTAAGTTTGAAGAGCTTCCAGTAGCAGCACAGAAATACGTTCTACGCATTGAGGAACTGATGGGCGTACCAGTAAAAATGGTGTCTGTGGGTCCAGGCCGTGAACAAATGATTATGCGATAAGATGTGAATTAACACATCATTGGCAAGCGGCTTTTATCTGTTCCGGGGTAAAGCCGCTTTTTTTTACACTGTAAACTTTGAAGAAATTGCACTTCTCAATTCGTGTTTAGTAACCTAATCGCGCCTCCCTTCCCTCTTTATTTATCAATCAATAGATTAGAGCATATAACGCATTGTGCACGTTATTAGTACATCTCACTTGTTAAAGAAGCACGTTATTTAAGTTAATTGTTTGAATTAATGTTCTTTAACTGATTGCTTGATCACGATCTTCATCTGCAATTTGTTGAACTAGTGCTCAAAAAATCTAACCCGCTGTTTTTAGGATAGATGAGTTCCCCAACATCCAACCTAACAGCAGGTGATTCCTATGACGAAAAATCTTTTCCGCCTCAGTACGATAACTCTCGGTTTATGCATCAGTTCGTTCTCTTTTGCGCAATCCGATCTTCCGAACATTAAAATCCTTGCCACTGGCGGCACCATAGCAGGCGCAGGTCAATCTGCGACAGAGTCAAACTACACCGCAGGTAAAGTCGGTGTCGAATCATTGATTTCTGCGGTACCTAGCATGACCAACATTGCCGATATTTCCGGAGAGCAAGTGGTCAGTATTGGTTCACAAGATATGAATGATGAGGTATGGCTTAAATTAGCCAAACGCGTCAACGAACTGCTCGCTCAAGATGATGTTGACGGTATCGTCATTACTCATGGTACCGATACATTAGAAGAAACCGCTTACTTCCTTGATCTGACCGTCAAGAGCAAAAAGCCAGTTGTGATCGTCGGTGCAATGCGTCCTTCCACCGCAATGAGTGCTGATGGCCCAGTTAATTTATACAACGCCGTCGTGACAGCCACCGATGAAGATTCTGAAGGGCGCGGCGTGTTAGTCGCGATGAATGACACTATTTTCGATGCGCGAGACGTAACTAAAACAAACACCACTTCCGTCAGTACTTTCCAGTCACCTAACTTTGGTCCTATCGGTTACATTCATAATAGCGATGCCAAATATCAACGAAGCCCAGAGCGTAAACATACGACAGAAACCCCATTCGATGTATCAAAACTCAACACACTACCTAAAGTAGGCATTGTTTATAACTATGCAAATGCGTCGAGCTTACCAGTCAAAGCCTTTGTGGATGCGAAGTTTGACGGCATCGTAAGTGCTGGTGTCGGTAATGGTAACTTATACCACACGGTCTTTGATGAGTTAGAAAAAGCGAGCAAAGATGGCGTTGTTGTTGTAAGGAGCTCTCGCACACCAACCGGATCAACCACTTTGGATGCTGAAATTGATGACGACAAATATGGCTTTGTTGCCTCAGGCACACTAAACCCACAAAAAGCACGTATCTTACTGATGCTGTCACTGACTCAAACCAAAAACTATCAAGACATCCAAAAGATGTTCCAATACTATTAAATCATTCTGTGTAAGGCATCTTTAGATGCACAAGAGGAGGTGTTACTCGCCTCCTCTTGCACACGACGATGTTGGCGCCCCTGGTTAACCAAACAAACGGCG
Source organism: Vibrio sp. E14 (assembly GCF_020515785.1). Taxonomy (NCBI): domain Bacteria; kingdom Pseudomonadati; phylum Pseudomonadota; class Gammaproteobacteria; order Vibrionales; family Vibrionaceae; genus Vibrio; species Vibrio sp. E14. The sequence goes on along the minus strand of NZ_JAHPJI010000001.1, from coordinate 237,233 downwards.
CTTCATCCCTGCTTTTTCAAGAATACGCGTGGTGATCTCTTCCACAGAGAGAGAGGACGTATTGATGTATGGGATCGCCTCTCTTCTAAACAACGCCTCTACGGTGTCTAGCTCCAACTTACACTGCTCAGTACTGGCGTAATCACTTCCAGACAAACGATTCTCACGGATTTCAGTCAAACGTTCAGGGTCGATAGTAAGCCCGAATAATTTATGACGATGGATCTCAAACTCAGGCAACAAACGCATCATCTTCACGTCTTCCGCAATAAATGGGTAGTTCACGACACGCAAACCAAACTGCATCGCCATATACAAGCTGGTGGGGGTTTTTCCGCTGCGCGATACTCCCAGCAGAATGATATCGGCTTGCTCCAACCCTTTTAGCGTGATGCCATCATCATGCGCCAATGTATATTCAATGGCCGCGATACGGTCGAAATAGGTATCGGAATCTTTCCCCACACTGCGAGAACGCTGCAACTTGGGTTTTGGTGCCATCTGAATGTCGTCTTGCACTTTCTGTACAATGCTTTCCAACACATCGTAGCTGTATGCAGGCGCTTCCAGCAGCATTTCACGTACGTCTGGCACCACGATAGAGAAAAACACCAGAGGTTTGACGCCATTGCGTTGGTAGGAAGTTTCAATTTCTTTTACAACGTCAGCAACTTTGTCCTGGCTTTCTACGAACGGAAAGGTTTTTTCGTTAGGAATGAACGGAAATTGACCGAGAACAACATGCCCTAATGTCTCACATGTTATCGCCGTACCGTCAGAAACATAGAACACATCACGACTTTGGTTATTTATTTGCATTTCTGTTTAATTTTTCAAAATCTTTTGAGTAGGATGGTAAACATAATATTAATAAATCAGTTTGGCTTTCAGTTAGGTTCACCACAGCTTTAAAAATTCTTTTGAATTTTTTTCAGCCAGAACGTAATCGTTTGCCTTTGATATCAATCTAAATGAAGCAATGTATGGTCAAAGTGTAATAACAGCCAACATGCGATTGTTTAGAGCGATTTAAGTCCCCCTACTAAGCTGCAATGTTTCTGGAGAAAGACATGCAAAAGAACACCCTCTGGTTCAATGGCCTATCCATGGATGATGTCGACAAAGTCGGCGGTAAGAATGCTTCACTTGGCGAAATGGTTTCTAACCTAGCGAACGCAGGCGTTTCTGTACCAAATGGTTTTGCGACAACCTCATACGCGTTTAACCAATTCCTTGACCACGAAGGTTTGGATGAGCGTATTCACCAATTACTTGATGAACTAGACGTTGAGGATGTGGAAGCTCTGCGTAAGACAGGTGCAACCATCCGTCAATGGGTATTAGAGGCCCCTTTCCCTGCGGACCTTGAACAAGAAATCCGTGAAAACTACCAAGAACTGATTGAAGGCAACCCTGAGCTTTCAGTCGCAGTTCGTTCATCTGCTACGGCAGAAGACCTGCCTGATGCCTCTTTTGCTGGTCAGCAAGAAACGTTTTTGAACGTGAAAGGCATCGACGCAGTACTAGAAGCAACTAAGCACGTTTACGCTTCTCTATTTAACGACCGTGCGATCTCTTACCGTGTACACCAAGGTTTCGACCACCGTGGTATCTCGCTATCGGCGGGTATCCAACGTATGGTGCGTTCAGACAAAGCTTCTTCGGGTGTAATGTTTACGCTTGATACTGAGTCTGGTTTCGACCAAGTTGTCTTCATCACCTCTTCATGGGGCCTAGGTGAAATGGTCGTTCAAGGCGCAGTAAACCCTGATGAATTCTACGTTCATAAGCCAATGCTTGAAGCAGGTGAGCACCCGATCGTTAAGAAAACATTTGGTTCTAAGTTGATCAAAATGATCTACTCAAACAACCAAGAGATCGGCAAACAAGTTGATATCGTTGATACTTCTGATGAAGAGCGCAACACGTTCTCACTGAACGACGAAGAGATCAAAGAGCTCGCCAAACAAGCGATGATCATCGAGAAGCACTATCAGCGTCCAATGGACATTGAGTGGGCAAAAGATGGCATCGACGGCAAGCTGTACATTGTTCAAGCGCGTCCTGAAACCGTATGTTCACAAACGGAACAAAACGTTATTGAGCGCTACGAACTACAGAACAAAGCAGATGTTTTGATTGAAGGTCGTGCAATCGGTCAACGTATCGGTAAAGGTGCAGTACGTTTGGTTGACTCTCTGGACCAAATGTCACTGGTTCAAGAAGGTGACGTACTGGTTACCGACATGACTGACCCAGACTGGGAACCAGTGATGAAGAAAGCTTCTGCTATTGTTACCAACCGTGGCGGACGTACTTGTCACGCAGCAATCATTGCTCGTGAACTTGGTATTCCTGCAATCGTTGGCTGTGGCGATGCGACAAGCAAACTGACTGATGGCGCAACAGTAACAGTATCTTGTGCAGAAGGCGAAACGGGTTACGTTTACCAAGGTGAACTTGAGTTTGATGTAAAACGCTCTTCTGTTGATGAACTGCCACTACTGCCGACCAAAGTGATGATGAATGTGGGCAACCCAGATCGCGCATTCGACTTTGCTCAGATTCCAAACGAAGGTGTTGGTCTTGCTCGTCTAGAGTTCATCATCAACAAGATGATCGGTATTCACCCGAAAGCATTACTTAACTTTGATGCGCAAAGCGATGAGCTAAAAGCAGAAATTAAACAGCGCATTCGTGGTTACAAAGATCCTATCGATTTCTACGTGAGCAAGCTGACTGAAGGCATCGCGACTATCGCTTCTGCTTTCTGGCCAAAACGCGTCATCGTTCGTATGTCTGACTTTAAGTCGAACGAATACAGCAACTTGGTTGGTGGTAAAGCCTACGAACCGCATGAAGAAAACCCAATGCTCGGCTTCCGTGGTGCGTCTCGTTACATTTCTCCAGTGTTTGAAGATTGCTTCGAGTTAGAAACTCAAGCTATCAAGCGCGTTCGTAACGAAATGGGTCTGAAAAACGTTGAAATCATGATCCCATTCGTGCGTACACCAAGCGAAGCAGCATCAGTGATTGATTTACTAGCGAAGTTTGATCTGCGCCGTGGCGACCAAGGTCTGAAAGTCATCATGATGTGTGAACTGCCATCCAACGCCGTGCTTGCTGACGAGTTCTTGAAGTACTTCGATGGTTTCTCTATCGGTTCAAACGACATGACTCAGCTAACGCTTGGTCTGGACCGTGATTCTGGCGACGTGGCACATCTGTTTGATGAGCGTAACGCAGCAGTGAAAATCATGCTGAAAATGGCAATAGACGCAGCAACCAAAGCTGGCAAGTACGTGGGTATTTGTGGTCAGGGCCCATCAGATCATGAAGATTTGGCGGAATGGTTGATGGAGCAAGGCATCAGCTCTGTTTCACTAAACCCAGACACCGTTATCGATACTTGGTTACAGCTCGGTAAAGTTAGCAGCAAGTAACGCGCTAAAAACTCAAGCCCTCACACTCCCCTTGTGAGGGCTTTGTTATTCATACGTCATTTCGCAATCAGTTCGTGATTCCTCTCTCAAGATCGCCATTTAGTCAATTTCATTATCAAAGTCTGATGACCTAGAATGAATGATGTATCGACAACTCCAGAGAGAATTTGATGAAAAAGTCTATCGCACTCATTACCACATTGATGCTCCTAGCATCTCCCGCTTACGCAGATTGGGATGATATTTCCAACAAAATGTCTGAGCTAGGCGAAGCGGTTTCTGATACTGCGCAAGATGCTTGGGACGATACCAAAGCCTTTTCAAAACAAGCGTGGCAAGATTTCACGAACTGGTCCGAGGAAGCAATCAATACCGCGGGCGAGTGGACAGAAGCCAGTATTGAGAAAAGCAAAGAATGGATAGATGCAGCCGACAAGAAAATTGATGAACTGATGGAAGGCGACACGCCAGAAGAAGCTCGCCAAGCCGTAGACTTAATGGCGGATAGTGCTTTACTCAAGTTGTTTAATGAAAAGCCGGAGGCCAAAGCCATTTACGACAACGCTTACGGCTACGCGGTCTTTGATTCTCGTAAATTGTCTTTGTTGTTTCACACCAACTCAGGGTCAGGTGTCGCAGTCAATAAGGAAACAGAAAAACGCACTTATATGAATATGTTTGGTTTGGGCGTCGCACTTGGGGCTGGCGGCAAGTTTTACCAACAAGTGATTCTGTTTGAGAGCAAAGAAGACTTTGATACGTTCGTCAACGAAGGATGGGAAGCGACCAGTGAAGCCTCTGCTGTAGCTGGCGAAGACTCAGAGCAACTTTCAAAACAATTTAACAGTGGCGTCGCCGTTTATCAGTTGAATGCAAAAGGCTTGCTCATCGATGCCAACGTGTCTGGTTCTAAATATTGGGTTAACGAAGAGCTCACCAACTCGCAGTAACGCATAGCAACTAATCGCTTAAACAGAACGGTTGTTATGCACCCTTATCAATAAGTTAACGCAGCTATGACTCCTCAAAACTGAGTACTTGTGCAACTTTCTCATGGGAAGTCACCAGAAGATGGTGACTTCCCTTTCTCGTTGGATGGCTTTTCGTTATGCTTGCCCAAAACCATCTGCGATTCGGTATCCCATGCCTGACAATAACTTTAATAATCTGCTGGCAGAAGCAATTTCTGCTCTTAATACGCCTAACTTTACTCCTAAGCTTATGCGTGTCATTCGCACTCTTTTTCATTTTGATTGCGCGGTTATTTTAGGTTATCGAGAAGGTAAACATCCTATTTATCTCTACGACTCGATTGAGAACGAGCGAGAATTACTTTTTCAACGCTACCTTACGGACTCATTTCAAAATGACCCTTTTTTTCTCAAACTAAACGAGACAAAGCAACAAGGCGTATTTACACTCAAAGACGTAGCACGCAAAGGCGTTGATTTTACTTCCTACTGCGAACAGTTCTACCATCAGACCGGGTGGAAAGACGAACTGAGCATGCTAGTCGAAGTCGAACCTGGCCGTTGGGTCATGCTGTACTTCGGGTATATGAATGGTGGAAAATACTTTTCTCAACAGCAAATCAATAAATTAAAGCCCTACTTCCCGATAATCCAATCGCTTTGTCAGCAGCACTGGAAACAAACGGAGTTTACCTTTTCTGAGCCTGTTTTTGCCCAAAGTGCTTATTCTGGCAGTATGCGATTGGCCATTGAGCAAGCTTTAGCAACATTTGGCGTAGAATCACTCACTCGTCGCGAGCAAGAGGTGGCTTCACTTCTCGCTCAAGGGTTTGACACCAAAGAAATTGCCGCGCGGTTACACTTAGTGCAAGGCACGGTCAAAAATCATCGAAAACGCATTTACTCGCAGTTAAATGTGTCTTCATTGAGTGAGTTATTCCAGCTTTTCCTCAATCACCTTATTCTCCATTCAAGATAAAAAACTGTCCCTTAAGGGATATATCGACAAAAGGTGTCGCGTTTTAGTCTGAATACAACAACCACTAAGACAGACAAAAAGAATGACGACACCATTACTGCAAGATTTACAAGATCGTGGCTTGATTGCACAGGCCAGCGATTTGGAAGAAATTCAGACACTTCTCTCACAGCCACAAACCGTTTACTGCGGCTTCGATCCTACAGCAGGCAGCTTGCACATCGGCCACCTTGTGCCTTTGATCATGCTTAAGCGCTTTCAAGATGCCGGACACCAAGCTGTTGCCTTGATTGGCGGTGCAACGGGCATGATTGGCGACCCGAGCTTTAAAGCGACCGAGCGCAGCCTGAATTCTTCAGAAATCGTCTCAGGTTGGGTTAACGATCTTTCTAATCAAATTCAGCAGTTGATGAATCACCAACTGACTAAGCCAATGATCATGGTGAACAATGCTGACTGGATGAAAGCGATCAATGTGATCGACTTCTTCCGCGATGTGGGTAAGCACTTCTCGATCAATACTATGATCAACCGAGAATCGGTAAAACAACGCCTGCAACGACCTGACCAAGGTATCTCCTTCACCGAATTTAGCTACGCTCTGCTGCAATCGTACGATTTTGCCGAGCTAAACCGTCAATACGGTTGCCGTCTGCAAATCGGTGGCAATGACCAATGGGGAAACATCGTCAGCGGGATCGATTTAACTCGTCGCCAAAATGGTGAGCAAGTATTTGGCTTAACTCTGCCGCTGATCACCAAATCCGATGGCACCAAATTTGGCAAAACCGAAGGCGGCGCAGTGTGGCTAGATCCTAGCAAAACCTCGCCTTACGCCTTCTACCAGTTCTGGCTTGGCGCAGAAGACGCCGACGTTTACCACTTCTTGCGTTACTACACGTTCTTGAGCTGCGAAGAAATTGCCAGCATTGAAGCGCAAGACCAAGTAAGCCAAGGCAAGCCACAAGCACAACGTATTCTCGCTGAAGAAATGACGCGATTTGTGCATGGCGAAGACGGCCTATCTAGTGCCGAGCGCATCACTCAAGCACTGTTCAGCGGTAATGTGCAACAACTGAGTTTGGGTGAATTAAAACAGTTGGAATTAGATGGTTTACCAAGCATTGAGAGCACACAACAAGATTTGGTTGAGCTATTGATTGAGTCGGGCTTAGCAAGCTCGAAACGTGTTGCGCGCGAACACATCAGCAACAACGCCATCAGTGTAAACGGTGAAAAAGTGTCGGCTGATAACCCGAGTTTAAGCTTCCCACTGTTTGACCAATACTGGTTACTGCAACGCGGTAAAAAGCACTTCTGCCTCGTAAAGCGTGCCGCTTAACAAAGCATCGGAGTGACACCTCACAAGGCAAAGTGATATAGCGAGTTAACTGACAAGACTTTATAAGGTTAGCTCGCTCTAGTATCGGCTGTGCATACCAAAATGATGAGACATTCCATCTTCCATTCGGCCGCCTTTCCAGCCACCAGCACCGAATAAATTAAGCACATCTTGAGCGGTATAATCGGCACCAGCAAAGAAGTCATTCGCCACATCAGAGCGGATGGCTTGCAACTCTGGTTGATTTTCCAAATCAAGATCTTGCGGATTCGCGAACAGCGCCAACGCAATTTTTTGTTGGCACGAGCTTAACTCGCTGGTGCTCGTCTTTACCTGACCGACGGAAAAGTACTCACGACTGCCGTATCCCACCACCAATCTGGTACTCATTAGCTTAATCACTTTCTTAATACGGCGACGTTGTATAAATCTCAACATGTTGAAGCCCTTATTTATATTTCGATAATTAATAATAAGTTTTGTATACCACACATCAATACTCTAGAGTGTCAGGGTTTAGCACGGCGCTCAAAGAGTATGGAGTTCAAGAGTGAAAATTGACGATCTAAAACTGTTCACCAAAGTCGTCCAACTTGGTAGCTTTACAGCGGCAGCCAATGCTTTGGACCTGCCACGAGCAAATGTTAGCCGACGCATTGGAGAACTGGAACGTTACCTCGGAACGCAACTTTTTCACCGCACCACTCGCAGCCTTTCGCTGACAAACAAAGGCGATGCCTACTACCAAGACCTAAAAAAAGTACTCACCTTGCTTGATTCGGCAAACCAGCAAGCCAGTAACGAAAGCATCGAGGTCAGAGGAAAAATCAAACTTGGCCTTCTGCCAGAAACCTATGAACCTCTTCAACCCATTTTGTTTGAATTTCAGGATCAATATCCGCAGGTTGAGCTCGACATTCGCAATATCAACAATGGTTTTATTGATATGTTTCAGCAGGGGTTGGACATCGCGCTGCACGGCGGCATGCTGTTTGATTCGACATTGTCGCGAGAAAGATCTTAACGCTAGACCGATGTGTCGTTGCCTCACCGAACTATCTTCAAACTCACGGCACGCCCGCTACATTAGAAGAGTTGAGCGATCATCAGTGCATTTGTTTTCGTTGGCCAAATGGCAATGTCGACAACCTTTGGCATTTTCAGGAACAAAACGTAGCGCTCAAACCGAAACTCATTTCCAACAACATCGGCTTTATCAAAAGCTCCACAGTGCTTGACCGCGGCATTAGTTATATCCCAAAACTGTTGGTAAAAAATGAGCTCGAATCCGGTGCATTGGTGCAAGTATTGTCTCAATATGCCGTCACAGAAGAAACGGGGTGGTTGCTCTACCCTAAGCCGAAAACGCTGAACCAAGCTAGCCGGTTACTTATTGAACACTTGTGCAATAAAATACCAAAACTTTTGTAGTTTACATTTATTGTCATAAATTTTGTGACATTGAATCATGCGTACGCATGATTATCTGAACATCTGTGAATTATAAGATGGCGCCGAAATTATGGAGCCATCTTATGAATCATCAAATCAAAACCGCTGCGCTGAGCACTATCGCGCTCTCTCTACTCGGCTGTAATCAAGCTCAACCTCAGGTTGAGGAGCCAAGCGCATCCAGACCCATTCAAGTGATTGAAGTCAATGAAAGGAATGAAGAACTCAACAAATCATTCAGCGGGATCGTAAAAGCAAAAGAAACCGCCTCACTCTCTTTTCGTGTACCTGGCACCGTGGAAAGCGTGTTCGTAAATAAAGGCAGCGTGGTAGAAAAAGGCCAAGTCATTGCCACGCTGGACAAGCACGATTACCAAGTCTCACTAGAAGAATTACAAGCGCGCATGTTAGAAGCGCAATCAGCACACAAACTCGCGAAAGCCGAGTTAAAGCGCGTAAAACAAGCAACTTCTGATGATGCCATTGCCAGCGTAAACTTAGATCGAGCCATCAGCAGCTACGAACGTAGCGTCTCTGCCGTCAAAGTGGTTGAGAAAAACATCCAACGTGCAAAAGATGCCCTACGTTACACCACTCTACGTGCGCCATTCCCTGGCATTGTTGCCGACGTTTCTATTGATCCACATGAGCAAACCTTGCCGGGCGGCAGTGTTGTGTCAATTCAGCAAGAAGGCAGCTGGGAAGTCGACATCGACGTGCCGGAAAATATGATTGCGCAATTCGCACTAGGTCAGCCAGCATCGTTGACTTGGTATGATTCGGAGCAATCTTACCGAGCAACAGTGGCAGAAATAGCGCCGAAAAAGCACCTGCTCAAACAAACCTATACCGTCACGCTAGACATCGATTCGATTTCCAGCGCGCTATTCAACGGTAAAGCAGTCACGGTAAATACCGCGCTCAACACCAGCAACTCAAGCCATTGCTTCCCTTATTCTGCAATTTTGGGGGAGAAACAAACTCTGCACGTGAATGTGGTTCGTGATGCGGTTATTCATTCAGAGCCGGTCAATCTTGACTCTATCGACGCATACCAAGCGTGTGTGACCGGAAGTTTTGAGCAAGGCGATTATGTGGTGATCAGCGGTAGCCATTATCTGAGCGAGGGCGATGCCGCCCCAAACCTGACCATCAAGACGTTGTAGGTGCGAATCCATGATCAATTTAGCTGAATTCGCGATTCGCCAACGTAAGTTCGTTCTGTTCTTTATCGTATTGAGCGTGATCGCTGGCATCTATTCTTACTTCGACTTAGGCAAGTTGGAAGACCCGAGCTTTACGGTAAAAACTGCGGTAGTCGTGACCCTTTACCCGGGTGCATCTGCCGAAGAAGTCGAGCACCAAGTCACAGATACCGTGGAAACCAAATTGCAGGAAATGGCAGAGTTGGATCGCTTGCGCTCATTGTCTCGCCCCGGTTTATCTATGGTCTTTGTTGACCTCAAAGAGAGCCTTAACTCCAAAGCACTTCCGCAGGAATGGGACTTATTGAGACGCAAAGTGGACGATGTAAAACTGCAGCTGCCTTCCAGCGCGCAGATCAGCGTAGTACAAGACGAGTTCTCTGAAGTCTACGGTATGCTTTTCTCTATCCACAGCACAGATGCTGCGCCAGAAGAGTTGCGTCGCTACGCCGAAGAGCTGCAACGCCAAATCAAAGCCGTCGACGGCATCAAAAAGATCGAGCTACACGGCATTCAACCTCGCGTTGTACATATCGATATGCCAGACGAGCGCTTGGCTCAATATGGTTTGTCGATCGCACAAGTTTGGAACCAACTGAGCACACAAAACAGCACGTTCGAAGCGGGAAAATTCGATGTGGGTACAGAGCGTATTCGTATTGCGCAAACCAGTGAGTTTCAGTCTCTAGAAGACATTCGCAATTTAATCATCAATGGTGGCACCGGCGAGTTTGGCTCGGGGTTGATTCGTCTTGGTGACATCGCCGACATCACCATGGGTTATCAAACACCAGCATTGGCAGAAAACCGCTACAACGGAGAGCCCGCTGTCACCTTGGCGGTGAGCCCAGTTCAAGGCATTAACGTGGTGTCACTTGGCGATACGATTCAAGACATCATCGCTAACTACCAGGCAACGCTGCCGCTGGGTGTCGACATCTCGACCGTTGCTTATCAACCTGAAGAAGTACAAAAGTCTATCGACGACTTTGTTGGCAACCTGCTTGAAAGTGTCGCGATTGTTTTTGTGGTGTTGTTGGTTTTCATGGGCTTTAAGAGTGCGACCATCGTTGGCGCAAGCTTGCTCCTGACGATTTTGCTCACGCTTGTATACATGAACATCGCCAGCATCGATTTGCACCGTGTCTCGCTAGGTACGTTTATTCTCGCACTGGGCATGTTGGTGGATAACGCCATTGTGATCACCGATATGATGATCGCAAAGCTCAACAAAGGTATCGAGCGAACTCGCGCCGCGATTGATTCCGTCAAAGAAACCGCTGTGCCACTTTTAGGCGCAACAATCATCGCGATTATGGGCGCAAGCCCAGTGTTGTTCTCCAAAACCGACTCTGCCGAGTTTGCGAGCTCTGTGTTCTACATTGTGGCATCGTCACTGTTGCTTTCATGGATCGTCGCGATGACGTTTACGGTATTAATGGCGTGGATGTTCATCAAGCCAAAAGCTAACAGCGAAGAGACCAAACCGAGCCGTTATAAACAGTTGGTATTCTGGACGGTGGACAACCCGCGTAAAGCATTAGCCGCTTTGGTTCCGCTGATTTTAATCACCGCCGTGGCAATCCCGTATGTGGCCGTGAACTTTATTCCTCAGTCGGATCGCTCAATTGTGTTTCTCGATTACTGGCTACCCAATGGTGCCAAGATTGAACAAACCTCGGCAGACATGCGCAAAGTTGAAGAATGGTTGGTCGCACAACCAGAAGTGGAAAGCATCTCTAGCTATGTCGGCACCAGTGCACCTCGCTTCTCGGTAACGGTAGAGCCTGAGCCGCTCGACCCTGCCTACGGGCAGATTCTGATCAACACCAAAGACTACGAGAGCATCAGTCACTTGGTAACGCGTGGTGATGATTGGCTGAAAGAGGCGTTTCCGGATGCCGAACCTCGCTTCCGAGCGCTGAAGCTGGCAACCAAAGATAAGTTCGCGGTTGAGGTGCGTTTTTCTGGTCCGGATGAAACCGTATTACATCAACTAGCGGCAGAAGCGAAAACGATTTTTGCTTCAAACCCAGATGCAAAATACATTCGCGATGATTGGCGCCAAGAAAGCAAAGTGCTCAAGCCGATTCTAAACCAAGACAAAATGCGTCAAGCAGGCATTAACCGCGCCGATGTCGCTTTCGCGCTAAAACGTGCATCAGACGGCATGCCGCTCGGACAAATGAACCTGAATGATGAGCTGATTCCAATTCAGTTACGTGGCACATCGCAAAACATGGCGTCACTAGAAACGCTACCTGTGCGCTCTCTACTTGGCTTTAACAGCGTTCCGCTTGGTCAAGTGGTGGATGGATTCGAGCTGGTCACCGAAGAGAGCATGATTTGGCGACGCGACCGCGTGAAAACCATTACAGTTCAAGCGGGTGTGAGCCGAGACTCCACACCAGCGAACGTAAGAAATGCCATTAAAGATCAGGTTGAAGCTATCCAACTTCCGGCGGGTTACAGCATGGAATGGGGCGGCGAATATTACGATGAAGACAAAGCGGTCACCGACATCATGAAGCAGCAACCAAAAGCAATGCTGATCATGGTGATCATCCTAGTCGCGATGTTCAACGGCTTTAAGCAGCCAATCATCATCCTCGCAACGCTACCACTGGCAGCATCAGGTGCTGTGTTTGCTCTGCTTGGATTCGATAAACCATTTGGCTTTATGGCGCTGATCGGAGCCATCACGCTGACCGGGATGATCATCAAAAATGGCATCGTACTAATGGATCAAATTGAGCTCGAACGCGCAAATGGCATGAGCTTGTCTGACGCCATCAAAGAAGCCACGGTCAACCGTACTATGGCCATTTCTATGGGTGCGTTAACGACCGCGCTCGGCATGATCCCGCTGCTGTCAGATCTGCTGTTTGACCAAATGGCGGCAACCATCATCGGAGGCTTGGCAGCCGCAACCATATTGTCACTGTTTGTCATGCCTGCGCTGTATCGCCTTGCTTACAAAGAAAAAGCACCATCCACACAAACCAACGCTGAGCTAGAGGAGGCGTCATCGTGAAAAAATTCATTCTAACGCCTGTCGTTCTAGCCCTAAGTTTAGCGGGTTGTGCAGTGGGGCCAGACTACCAAGCACCGACCACCAGCATGGCAGAAACCTACTTGAACGCCGAAAATGCAGGGTTGAGTACCGATTCACAACACGTTGAGTTTTGGTGGACTAAGTTTCACGATCCGGTGTTGAATCAAATGGTTCAAGACATGCAGAGCCAAAACATTCCGCTGAAAGTGGCGGCCGAGCGGGTGAAAATGGCCAACAACTATAAAACCATGGTGGAGTCATTCAAGGTTCCGACAATTAATCTTGGTGCGGGTTACATGAACTATCAGTTCAGTAAAAATGACTCTTCACTCGGTCCGATATTGAATCCGCTCAGTGATTCCGTGTCGGGTCTGCCACCTCAAATTGGTAACGTCACCCTAATGGATAATCAGCACGATGGCGTATTTGCAGGCGCGAGTATCGCTTGGGAGGCTGATCTGTTTGGGCGCATTGACCGCCAAGCGAACGCGGCACAAATTCGTCTCGAACAAGCTCAGATTTATCAAAGCGGCTTGAACACGGTGATCACGGCGGATTTGATTCACAACTACTTGCAATACCAAGGTGCAAGCGAGCGCCTTGAGTTGGCAAAGTCGAACTTAGAAGATCAACGACGTACACTCGACCTCGTCGAGAAAGTCGTGCGCAGCGGCTACGGCTCTGATCTCGATTTAGCCCAAGCAAAGGCCACGCTTGCGGCGATGGAATCGCTCGTTCCGCAGTTAGAGATTGCACAACAAGCGCACAAACATCGTTTAGCAGTATTGCTTGGTGAGCCGCTAACGCAAGTCGAAATCCGTCTGTCTAAGCAACATAGTGTACCTGTCATGCAAGACATGGTGCCGGTCGGTTTACCTTCCGATCTGTTGAAACGTCGTACCGATATTCGCTTAGCCGAGCGCGAAATGGCCGCGCTCAATGAAGAGTTAGCAGCAAGCGTTGCTGAACAATATCCGAAGTTCTTTTTGACGGGCGCTCCGGGGTTGTCGGCGTCAAGCTTTGACGATCTTTTCAGTAGCGATTCTTTCGGTTGGATGGGCGCGGCAGGCGTAAGCTGGAACTTGTTCGATGGGGGTCGTGGCGAGGCAATTGAAGCCATCAACCAAGCGCGTTTTGATTCGGCGACATTGTCTTATCAACATACGGTAGAGGCGGCTTTGGCAGAAACCGAATCCACGCTGTTTACTTATGGTCGCAGCCAAGAAAATCAGCGTCGAATCGATGAGGCATTGAAAGCCACCAATAACGCCGTCAACAAAGCCAAGTCACTGTACCGAGCTGGCTTGATTGATCACTTATCGGTTTTAGATGCGCAACGTCAGCAACGCATGATGCAAGATCAGCGAGTCGCAGCAAAGTTACAAACCGCACAAGCTACGATTGCGCTCTACAAATCACTTGGTGGTGATTGGACGCTATAACCAGAAGCACAACCCGAAACGAATGCCAAAGGTTAGGTTTCTTACAAGCCTCACACCTTTGCGTCATAACGGATGCCGTAAAATCGGTTAAAAAGAGGCCACTTAGATGGCCTCTTAGTTTGTAAGGCAAATATTTCTACCACCTATACCCTCTCTCGGTTGTATAATGCCGGCTCTGAAATATTTTGTTACGTTACTTCGGTAACCCCTGGATTACAACATGAACAACAGCAGATGGGTCGGCTTTATAGGCGGCACGATTGTCTTACTTAGTACCTTTATCCTCTTCGGATCTTCCGTCCACGCTGCTTGGTACCGAATCCCTGCGGAAGCCATTCATGGTATCGCCTTCACTCTGGCTTTTGGTTTAGGGTTAAACAGCCTACTGGCGTACGCGACGGCAATGCTTACTCTCGCAGCGCTATTCTACATAGGTTTTGTTGTTGGCTACCGTATTCATCAGAAACTTAAATAAACTTCTGTCTCAACCTGAGCTTAATAACGGATACTTAATAGCTGAAAAGGGAGCAAAGGCCCCCTTCCCAGATATCAGCATATAGATGTTCTATGCCCGTTTTAATCATTAAGGTGGTATACCCTCAACGATTGTTGCATGCCTAAAACATCATCACCTAAATACTCAACCGTCATTGGAACGTTGGTCAGCAGAGTAAAACTGGAATTACTGAACCTTCCATCAACATCACTTTCCAAATGAACAAAAAACGCAGGCTTGTCAGCAATCAATGTAATTTGGCTTCCTTCAATAGAGACATCAAGATTGGCTTTTGCCATAGGCAAAGTTTTTAGCTCGTGAGTACTAAACCATGTGTTGCTTATTCTGTCTTCACCGATTTGCGCTTCAACATAGAGGAAGCCTGACGTAAGTTCATCCTTCTCAATCGATTCATCCAATTGCCACAAAATCGTATTGCTGTCTGCTATGGCTGTTTGTTCTAAGCTCCAACATTGCGTTTCTTCCCCTTGCCAATCTACCCACTTGAGCAGTGCGTTGACGCTTGCGGGCTCTTTGGCATCATTGAGCAAATGCAGGCTCAACTTGCCTGTATGCTCGGAAAATACCAAATACTGCGGCGCAAAAAAGCGTTTTGCATGGTAGTGCAACTGCTTCCAACGACCACTGTATTCCAAGCTAGACCAAGAACTGACAGGCCAGTTGTCGTTGAGTTGCCAATACAGCATACCGCGACAAACTGGAGAAATGGCGCGCCAATGATCGCACGCAGTTTTGATCGCGATTGCCTGCTGAACTTGGCTTAAATACAGCATGCTCTCGAATCCAGAAGGAAAACGAAAATAACGCGTGAACATCTCTGTGATGATACTGTTACCACGAGGATTCTTCTGATGTTGTTCAAAGGTTAGGGACGTGATATTCCAATCTTGCTCCGGGACAAACTGCTTAACTTCTGCAAAAGACGGCCAAGATTGAAAACCAAACTCAGAGCAAAAACGAGGATTCACGTCAAGGTAGGCATTGAATGATTTTCCTGAATGCCAAACGTCCCAAAAGTGCATATCACCTTTACTATCATCATGCCACGCGTCACCGAAATCCAGTTCACCATTACACGGGGAACTTGGCCAGAAACGACGAGCGCTATCTTGTTCGGTAATCACCTGCTCAATCATGCGGTTGAGGCGATCGTAGTTAACCGTGTATTTGACTTTGTTGTGCTTAGATTCTTCGTACCAACCAATAGCTCCAATCACTTCATTATCACCACACCAAAGTGCTATTGATGGGTACTCCTTAAGCCTCGATATTTGGTATCGAAGCTCACCTTCGACCTCTTTTAAGAAGACATTATCAGATGGGTACAGTGAACATGCGAACATCATGTCTTGCCATACTAACAAGCCGAGCTCATCACACAGATTGTAAAAGATCTCACTCTCGTACTGACCTCCCCCCCACACACGTATCATATTCATGTTGGCGTCAACCGCACTTTGCAAAAGGTTGCGATAACGTGTTTCGCACTCTCGCCCCGGCATTGCGTCAATAGGGATCCAGTTGGCACCTTTGGCATTAATTGGTACACCATTAACGATAAATTCCATCGCAGAGCCGTGTTCGTCAGCTTGATTATTTAGGGTTAACTGACGCAAACCAACGTTGCGCGTTAACTTTTGCTCTCTGCAAGAAATGGTAATTGGGTAAAGATAAGCTTCGCCATAACCCGATGGCCACCAGCGTTGAGGCTCCGAAATGTGGAACTGGCAATGATAGTGACCACTTCCGTTTGTTTGAATGCATTGACGCTCGCCATTAAATTCAACCATCATTTCATGGCGTTGACTGTCCGTTTCAACTTCAACTACTACATCAAGAAACACACTCTCATCGGCTTGCCATTGCTGCTCTGTCGAGAAGCCTTTGAGCCAAAGCTCATTCACAATGTCGATTTGAATGGGGTCGTAAATACCCGATACCATCAAGCAAATACCCCAGTCCCATCCGGAATGACATTGCGTTTTTCGGATCAAATTCATATGCGGAATTTGATTATTTCCCATTGCGGAAGGGATTGGGAAAGGCAATTTTTTGGCACGTTCCACACCTTCTATATCGACTCTGGCGAATTGAACAAGAACAGTGTTTATGCCTTGCTTTAAATAAGGCTTGATATCAACTCGTTGTTGAGTAAACATGTTGCTGCAAGTTAGTGCTAACTCACCATTAATATAGAAAGTTGCCAAGGTATCGACACGAGTTAGCGTCATCCAAACTTGCTTGGCAGACAACGTAAACGCGTCGACTTCAAACTCACGCGAGATATGCCACTCACACTCTTCAATCCAACGAACTTTGTTTTCATTATCGGCAAAATAAGGATCCGGAATGCGCTCTGCTTGCAAAAGCGCCGAAATATTATCGCCCGGAATAGACATTGGAATTTCAATATCGGGACGCTGTGGCGAGGTAAGTAACCACTGTCCATTAAGTTCGAAGTGAGCCATTGAGTAAACCTCAGTTTGGAGAAGAAACATGTTTGCTCAATGTAATCCTGAGTAATCCATGCAAAAACAAGGGAAATGTTATTTACATACGAAATGCGGTGCACTTCACGTAAAAACACTTTCCTTTGATCTCTACCCAAAAATCAGCAACTTGGCTAACCTGTTAAAAATTAATCGAAATCTAAGGTTATATTTGCAACTTCGACATGTTAACATCATCGGCTTTTTGAACATCCTCACACTTTTCGTCGAAACGATGTGAGGGGAAATGCACGGCTTCATAGCCCTAAAAAGCGAAGTAATTATGTCAAATATGACGAATGCCGCCTCCCACACAGCGCCTATTCAGGATGCTGACTATTCTGCTATTCATCCCCCATCTCTGCTCAAGCGCCTCGAACTCACCAATCCTGTCTTTTGGTTAAGTGGTAGCTTCCTCACTCTATTCGTTTTACTTGCCCTAACGAATACCGACTCTCTAACCGCAATGGTTAACACCGGCTTCGGCTTTGCTACTAAATATTTCGGAGCTTACTGGCAAGTACTGCTTCTTCTGAATTTCCTTATTGGTTTGGCTCTTGCGTTTGGTCGCACTGGTTATGTGCGTCTAGGTGGTCTAGCGAAACCTGATATTGATAACTTTAAGTGGTTGTCAATTGTACTCTGTACCCTACTTGCAGGTGGTGGTGTGTTCTGGGCCGCTGCTGAGCCTATCGCGCACTTTGTGACTGCCCCACCTCTATACGGTGAAGCTTCACCGAAAACTGCCGCAATCAATGCTCTATCTCAGTCTTTTATGCACTGGGGCTTCTTAGCTTGGGCGATCCTTGGTGGCCTATCTTCCATTGTCTTAATGCACTTGCATTACGATAAAGGCCTGCCTCTTAAGCCGCGTACTCTGCTTTACCCTGTGTTTGGCGATAAAGCCATTAAAGGCTGGATTGGTGATGTTGCTGACGCATGTAGCATTATTGCCGTAGCAGCAGGAACAATCGGCCCTATAGGCTTCTTAGGTTTACAAATTAGCTACGCGCTAAACTCATTGTTTGGCCTGCCAGATACGTTCGTAACGCAAAGCATGGTTATCATGGCAGCGATCCTGATGTATACCCTTTCCGCACTAAGCGGTTTAAGCAAAGGTATTCAAATCGTCAGTCGTTACAACATTATTTTGTCTGTGCTGTTAATTGGTTACATCCTGTTCTTTGGACCGACAAGCTTTATTGTTGATGGCTATGTACAAGGCGTTGGTCGCATGGTAGATAACTTCTTCCCAATGGCGCTTTACCGTGGTGATACGGGCTGGCTAAGCTGGTGGACAGTATTCTTCTGGGGTTGGTTTATCGGTTATGGCCCAATGATGGCGATCTTTATTGCTCGTATCTCTCGTGGTCGTACAATTCGCCAGCTGATCATGTCTATTAGCATCGCAGCACCGCTGATTACTTGCTTCTGGTTTAGTATTGTTGGCGGCAGTGGCCTTGCGTTTGAGCTTGATAACCCTGGCTTGATTTCATCTGCGTTTGAAGGCTTTAACTTGCCTGCAGCACTGCTAGCGATTACCGGTGAATTACCTTACCCAATGATCATTTCGGTTCTGTTCCTGATCTTAACGACAACATTTATCGTGACGACAGGTGACTCGATGACTTACACAATCAGTGTGGTAATGACGGGCTCTACGGAACCAAACGCAGTGATTCGCTCATTCTGGGGCTTGATGATGGGTATTGTCGCTATTGCGCTTATCTCAATGGGCTCTGGTGGTATTTCTGCATTGCAGTCTTTCATTGTGATTACCGCCGTGCCTGTGTCTTTCATTTTGCTGCCAAGCATTTGGAAAGCACCTGGCATCGCAAGTAAAATGGCGAAAGAGCAAGGCCTCGTTTAAACCGCCTCTCTAACCAATATACGAAAAAGAGCCCTTCATTGGGCTCTTTTTAATTCTGCGCTTTATCCTACGCTATCAATGCGAATCATCACTGCATCTGGACGCCAATACTCGAATTCGCAGTCCATTAAATGCCCATCTTGTTTGTAGTTTACTCGACGAATTTTCAGAACGGGTTGTCCTTCAGCCAAGTTCAACGCTTTAGCGACATGAGCAGGTGCTGACGTAGGAATCACATCAAAACGAGAGCGCTTTGTCTCGTAACCATACTTCTCACGATAAATGCCCGTCAGGGACATGGTGAGGTTCTCAGACAATATACCTTCAAATAGTGCCGCTTTGAGTACATTTTCAACAAACAATACCGCTCGCCCATCAATAAAACGCAACCGTTCAATCACATAAATTGGGGTAATTCGCTCAACCTCTAACGATTTTGCATACTCACCTGCGGCCATTTCACTTCGTACGTTGAGTAATTTGGTTTCCGCAATACGATGCTGCTCTCGAATCATTTGATGGAAGTGAGAACGAGACAACGGGTTGTAACAGATACGCTCAGGAGATACATACCAACCCCGGCGCTCTTCTCGATAAATAAGACCTTCAGTTTCCAAAGACACCAACGCATCTTTGATAGTGATTCGAGTCGTAGAAAACAGCTCACTGAGCTCTCTCTCTGACGGCAGTTTTTGTCCTTCCGACATGATGCCGGAAAGAATCTGCTGTTTTAAGCTGCTTCTAATTTTTCCTAATTGGGTACCAAATTGTCCGGTGCCTGTCGCTCTCATTCTGATCTAGTCCAACGATAATTTGACGAATAACATAAGGCGTTTACGTAACAAAAATATGACATTAATCAACAGAACACATATTGAGCGTATGAAATATAAGTGCCATAGAAATTCATAAAAACTGTCAAATTACTTGCGCTAAATCGTCACATTCCATCCATAGCATACAAAGCGAACTTACTGACCTAGTCCAGAAGGATGGAGACAATGAAAACTTTGCTAAGTCGTTCAATTACCGCACCAGCGGCAATCATTGCGGTAACGCTCGCTGCGCCAACAGTAGCGAAAGAAGCCGATATTGAGTCATTGGTTACCGCAGCACAAAAAGAAGGGGCGGTTTACAGTGTAGGTATGCCCGACAGTTGGGCGAACTGGAAAGACACTTGGGCTGATTTAAAGTCAAATTACAACCTTAAGCACCAAGACACGGATATGAGCTCGGCTCAAGAAATCGCAAAATTCGCAGCTGAGAAAAAAAACGCGACCGCAGACATTGGTGACGTAGGCTTTGCCTTCGCACGTGTAGCGGTTAAAAAAGGCGTCACTCAGCCATACAAACCAACAACTTGGAATGACATTCCAGATTGGGCAAAAGACGAAGATGGTCATTGGGCACTTGCTTACACTGGCACTATTTCTTTTATCTCCAACAATAACCTCGTAAAAGACGCGCCAAAAACGTGGGATGACCTATTAAAAGGCGACTACAAAGTGACCGTAGGTGACGTCGGCGTAGCAGCACAGGCAAACAACGCAGTTCTCGCCGCAGCGTTCGCCAACGGTGGGGACGAATCCAACCTCAAGCCTGCGCTCAAGTTCTTTTCTGAACTCGCGAAGCAAGGTCGTCTTTCATTTACCGATCCGAACATCGCCAACCTAGAAAAAGGCGAAGTGGAAGTGGCGATCATGTGGGACTTCAATGCGTTGAACTACCGCGACAAAATTGACCGCGACCGCTTTACAGTGAGCATTCCTCAAGATGGCTCTGTGATTTCTGGTTATACAACCATAATCAATAAATACGCGAAGAACCCTAATGCAGCAAAGCTTGCTCGTGAGTACATCTTCAGCGATCAAGGGCAAATCAACTTAGCAGAAGGTTATGCGCGTCCAATCCGCACCAACATCACACTGCCTCAAGCAGTGCAAGACAAGCTAATTGCTAACGACCAATACAGCAATGTTCACCCAGTGACTGACTTCTCAGCTTGGGAAAAGTCCGCGCGTAAGCTGCCACGTCAATGGCAAGAAAGTGTCTTAATCCACCAGCAATAAGAGTAAGTCGTTATGAGCAATAAGGTCATCCTTGTTGTTCTAGATGGACTGAACTATCAGGTAGCCCGTGATTGCATGGGCTACCTCAATGGTCTTCTAGAACAAAGTCGTTCCCAACAAGAAACTCGCGCAACGCTTTATCCTGTGCAATGTGAGCTGCCCTCTATGTCTCGCCCACTTTATGAGTGCATTTTAACGGGCGTTCGCCCTGTAGAAAGCGGCATCGTAAACAACAATATCGTTCGTCTATCCAAACACGATTCCATTTTCAGTTTGGCAAAAGCCCAAGGCAAAGTGACCGCTGCGGCTGCCTACCACTGGGTAAGTGAGCTTTATAATCGCGCGCCATTTGAACCTGTTCGCGATCGTTTCACGCATGATGAAACTCTGAATATCCAGCACGGCTGCTTTTACCATTGGGATCATTATCCTGATGAAGCCTTGTTCCTGGACGCAGAGTATTTACGTCGAAACTATCAACCTGATTTCTTACTGATCCACCCGATGAATATCGACGATACAGGACATAAGTTTGGCCTAGACTCTCGTCAATACCGCAATTGTGCGCGAGGTGCAGACATTATTCTTTCCAACTACATCGAACAATGGCTTGCTGATGGGTATCAAATCATTGTGACCAGCGATCATGGCATGAACAACGATCTTTCTCACGGTGGGATTTTACCTGAAGAGCGAGAAGTTCCTCTGTTTGTCATTGGCGATAAGTTTACCCATCAGGATTGTCATATTAAGCAAACTGATATTTGTGGCACCGTTTGTCAATTGCTAAACCTTGACCACACGAAGCCATACACTCAGGAATTGTTAGCACTATGAGCAGTTCTGTCCTCTCCCCAAGCTCTAGCGAATCACGCTCAAATTTGGCAAGTACTTGGTTAAAGCGCTTTAAGCCAGCCATTTGGTTAGTGCCTTTCGCGCTGTTTTTCTACCTATTTCAACTCGCACCGATGATTTGGGTACTGTTAAACAGCTTTATCTACGATGGCGAGTTTGCCTTAGATAACTACATTGAAGTGCTCGACTCCGCCTTCATGATGCAGGCGTTTGGCAACAGCTTGTGGTTAGCGGTGTGGTCGAGCATTTTTGGCTTAGCCATTGCGACTTTGTTGGTCTCTTCTCTACGCAGAGTCGATTCTAAAGTCCGCGACGGTGTGATTGCGTTTACGAACATGAGCAGCAACTTTGCAGGCGTACCTCTGTCATTCGCTTTTATTATTATTTTGGGCACCAATGGGGCGATTACCCTTTTGCTCAAGCAGTATGGCTTACTCGGTGATTTCGACCTTTATGGTAAATGGGGCCTGCTGGCCATTTACATCTACTTCCAAATCCCGCTGGCGGTGTTGTTGATCTACCCTGCGTTCGACGCGTTGAGTGATGATTGGCAAGCAGCTGCTGCGCTACTGGGAGCCAAAACATCGCAGTATTGGGCGAAAATCGCGCTGCCAGTGCTCTCACCAGCCTTATTCGGTACCTTTATTATCTTAATAGCCAACGCAATCGGCGCATATGCGAGTGTTTATGCGTTGACCTCCGGTAACTATAACGTCATCACAATTCGAATTGCGAGTCTGGTATCGGGAGACCTGTTCCTTGAACCTAATCTCGCCGCTGCAATTTCGGTGATTCTAATGGCGTTACTTGCCTTTATCACAGTGATTAACCAATGGCTCATTTCGAAAAGCTATGCAGGTAGGAAGTAGTCATGTACAACGTTAATACTCGATTCCATAAAACGGTGGTTTATTCCATTGTTGGGATCATGCTCATCCCGATTTTAGCGACCTTTGTCTATTCGCTTTCATCACGCTGGGGCGCCACGGTGCTTCCGGATGGTTTCACTTTTGATTGGTACGTTAAATTGCTGACCGACCCACGTTTCTTGCAAGCGTTTGGGCGTTCGCTGTTTATTTGTATTGCTTCGCTAACCCTCAGTGTCATTCTGGTTCTGCCAGCGATATTCGTGGTGTTTTACTACTTTCCGAAGCTCGATAAGCTCATGAACGTATTGATTTTGCTACCATTCGCTGTACCACCAGTCGTGTCGTCCGTCGGCTTGCTTCAACTTTATGCTGACAGTGAAATATCTCTTATCGGTACCCCTTGGATTTTAATAGGCACTTACTTCACCATCGCGTTACCGTTCATGTATCGTGCGATTTCCAATAGCTTCGAAGCAATTAACCTCAATGATTTAATGGACGCGGCACACTTACTAGGGGTAAGCACAACCAAAGCGTTCTTGATGGTCATTTTACCTAACCTCAAGAAAGGGCTGATGGCATCGCTTTTCCTTTCATTTTCATTTCTACTGGGAGAGTTTGTGTTCGCCAATATTTTGGTCGGCACACGTTATGAAACCTTGCAAATCTACTTGTATAACATGCGTCAGACAAGCGGCCACTTCACGTCTGCCTTAGTGATGACCTACTTCCTATTTATTTTTTTCCTGACTTGGTTGGCAAGTCGTTTCAGCCGAGGAGTCAAACAATGAGCTACGTCACTGCGAAAAATCTGACTAAACGTTTTGGTGATAACACCGTATTTGAGGACATTCACTTTAACATCGAGCAAGGTGAATTCATTACGCTTTTGGGCCCTAGCGGTTGTGGTAAATCGACGCTACTTCGCAGCCTTGCAGGGCTTAACCCTGTCGATGGCGGCGAGATTTGGGTAAACGGAGAAGATATCACGCATCAAGTCCCGCAAGAGCGTGGTATTGGGCTGGTCTTTCAATCGTATGCGCTGTTTCCCAATATGACCGTTGAAGGCAACATTGCATTTGGCTTAAAAATGAAAAAGCTTGCGAATGATGATATTCGACGTGAAGTAGCTAAAGTCATCAAACTGGTGGACCTGGCAGGTAAAGAAAAACACTATCCGCATCAACTTTCTGGCGGTCAGCGCCAGCGTGTCGCACTCGCCCGAGCGTTGGTGGTGAAACCTCGCATATTATTGCTTGATGAGCCACTTTCTGCGCTTGATGCCAAAATCCGCAAACATCTTCGTCAGCAAATCCGAGATATTCAGAAAGAAATGAATCTCACCACTATCTTCGTAACTCATGACCAAGAAGAGGCGATGATTATGTCTGATCGTATCTTCCTAATGAGTAAAGGGGAAATTGTTCAAGCAGGAACACCTGAAGAAATTTATACTCATCCTGCTAACGAGTTTGTGGCCGGTTTCATGGGACACTACAACCTTGTAGAGGCCAATAAAGCCAAGCAACTCTTCAACATTGATACCGAATGGAAAGTAGCGATTCGCCCAGAGTCTATATATGTAAAAGAGCAAGGTCGTCAATATGATAGCCACATCTCAGCGCCGCAAGTAGGTACGATCACCAACCATCAGCTTCTAGGTAATGTTATTCGCTACCAAGTGAACGTTGAAGAGTGTGAGCTCACTGTTGACTTGCTTAACCGCTCTTCAGAACGCTTACTAGCGAATGGCAGCCAACTAGAGCTACTCTTTAACCTAAACGAAATTCAACCAGTGAGAGCCTAAACATGTCCAAACCTTTGTATGTTTTTGATATGGATGAAACCCTAATAAACGCTGACTGCGCAATGATTTGGAACGAGTTTATGGTTGAGAGAGGCATCGCAACTGATCCTTTATTTATTAAGGAAGATCAGCGTCTAATGGCCTTATACTCTGAAGGCAAAATGGACATGGAAGATTACCTAGCGTTCTCCATGAAGCCACTAGAAAACATGCCGATTGAAGAAGTAAACGCCTTGGTTGAAGAATGTGTTGAAAGCCATATTCTGGCTAAACAGTTTCCTCAAGCCAAAACCCTGATTGAGCAACTGTCTCGTGATGGTATAGATATGGTTATCATCTCTGCCAGCGTCACTTTTTTGGTGGAAGCCGTTGGTCGCCGTCTTAATATTCCAACCGCACTCGGCATCGATTTAATCGAGAAAGACAACCGTTATACTGCTGAAATCGACGGTGTCCCTAGTTATCGTGAAGGTAAAGTCACGCGCTTAAAACAGTGGCTAGAAAATCAACCTGAGCCTTATTCAGAAATCCATTTCTATACCGATTCAATCAACGATTTGCCTTTATGTGAATACGCAGACTACAGTTACCTTGTAAATCCATGCCCACGCCTAAAAGAACACGCGAATCGGTCAAACTGGACGCTATTACGTTGGAATTAGCCTTCAGTCTTTATAGAAATAAAGAGCAGCTAATTGCTGCTCTTTGGTTTTATGTTACGTACCTCATTATCAGGAAGCTCTTCATCTAATAACTCTGATATATTTATCGATGATACAATCATATTTTCAGCCTCCTGCGCATTTTCAAGGCATACTTTCATATAGCGATCAGTCCATCCATCATGATGGAACTCTATGCACAGGTAACAATATTCATTAAATAAAAAGCAATAATGATTCTTAAATTTAGATAAACTTTTCTCAGACTCATATTTAATATAATTATTATGTAAGCTTATATTAGGGGGAGTTACCAATATATCTGAAACCCTAGTATTAATAAGTTTATTTCTTAAATCTTCATTACCCACAACCACCTCTTCGGTGTAATGCTTATATATAGATTTTGCTTTATACTTATTGTAACCTCTACCCGTTTTAGGATCATGCTCTTCGGCATTGTAAAAATCATCATATCGAAAGAAAATATCATCTCGTATATCATATAGTGATTTTTTAATATTTGAGCTCTTAACATATGGAATCAAGCTAAGCTTCATTGTTAACTGTCCATAATAATCGTATGTTCCAGGATATGGAATTATCGTGTGGTAAGGCCACTCTAAGCGCCCAACCAAAAAAAACTGATTATGGTAATCATTCCTAACATTACTTTCTAAGAAATCACTCGTAATCTCTGAGTCCTCTTCAGCTCTATGTGATTCGTACCCCCCTCCAGGCACGGTCAAATCACAAACGAGTCTCCCAAACCTATAGATTCTGTGGCTAGGTTTAGATAATTTCGCTCCTGATCGAAATTTTAATTTTAGAAGAGACATAATACTCATTAATGCTTACCAATTTTCGCATATTTACCTATCACCCTAGCCTTTTGCCGGGCACCAGACTCTCTCAGCTGTTTTTCATAAGTATTTAACCCAAGATAAGGTAATGAATGAGGGCTGCCACCTATGGTTTTGGACAAAAAACAAGCCCAAATAAAAACAGGACTCAAGCTCAAGTTCATTTTGGTTATGCTTGTTACACCATTTAACCCGATTACGTTAGGTACAAAGTCTGCAGGGTTAGCTCTAAGTGGCTGAACTTTCATACCTAAACGCTTTGCTTTCATTGATAAAATACCATAATTACCACCAGGGCTATGCACTGCCAATTCATGTCCATCTAATCTTAGTTCAGGCCTTAGACTTTTTACTTCCTCAATCGCAGAGCGAAATATAATAGCTCCTTGACTATGAACAGTCCATTTTACTCGACGACGCTCACTGTGTGTTTTAATAATTAAAGAAGCAAGTTGCTTCGCATTTCTACTTTTAAATATACGAGTTTGATCAAAGATACACTCTGCTAAATCAAAAACCCCTCCATCTGTAGGGTTATGAAACAAATTATACCTAACTATATTATCTTTCCTATATGCGACGTCAGTATGAACACCCATTAACTTTGATGCTGTATCATAATCGTTATTCATACCATTTATAGTAACGTGTTCACAGTTAATCTTCGGAATGATATTGGCACCTTTCCCATCCCAACTATTCAATGCAGACTGAATATCTTCATTAGTATTTTTATCTTCTGAGTAGCGGGATTTTGTTTCTTTTCTTACATCGTACAACATAGTTCTTTGTTTTTTTGACTCTAACTTTGAACCATGGAGATTACTATCTAGCATAATCTCTTCAATGACTACAGAACCACTGTCAGATATACGATAAAGAATTAAAAAATGATAAGTTCTAAAAGGGTCAATATTCCTTGCCAAACGCCAAAAAGGATTTCTGCTATGCTTAGTTAGACTCGCCCTTTTAGGATTATCTATAATTTTATAAATGTCTTTTATCACATTCTTGCGATCAAAGTCTGTCATTGCTTGAATAACTAAAATCGCCTGCCTTGTAATCTTAACATCTCTCTTATCTAATATTCTAGGATCAATATCGAACTGACCTAAAAAGTTGCTAGATCTATTCAATACAACAACATCTCTAGCATTACTCTCTGTTGGCTTTTGGTTAAGTATTTCCCAAGTCATATTAGGCTCCAAACTTAAAATAAGGCCAACATTACTCAATATATATTCTAATCTAAAGAGCAATTTTATTATTTTAGAGGAAAGCGGTAAAAGCATGTAACTTATTATTACCACAGTTACACAAAGGATAAAAAGACAATCTTATAATTTGAATCTCCATGTGAGCGACTTTCTCGTTCCAAGAAGTACAATGCAAAGTTCAAACTAACGAAAATCAAAGATACTTACACACCAGTAACAATCCTGCCTAACCTATGCCGGGTTGCTAAAAATTATGAATATTTAGCAGTGTGATATGACAAGATTTATATAACCAAAATGGATAAAGAAAGGGCCATCTATATCTCATGATGTATTCAAATTCGACAGTCAAGCATTCCAGGAACAATAGAACAACATATTCACAATCCAGACTAACGATAATGAAAACATTGATTGAAGAATTAACATTTTAACAATCATTGCAACAATGTTAACTTTAGCTCCGTTGGTCGCGCTGGTGGTAAGCCTCTCACCAAGCCTATTGTCAGTTTTATATGGACGTTCGACCACCTCCAAAATGAATAGACACCCAATTTGGTGCCCTTTATTACGCCCGCAGAGGAAATTCTTTGCGGGCTTTTTTCTTCCAGCTTTATTGGTCTGGTAGTAAAAACAAAAAAGCCAGCCTTAAAAGGCTGGCAAGTAGAGCAACAAGGTCAGTGCTTACTGCTAACTAACACCGAACTCGTATTGGATTCATTTTCGTCTGTTAGTCTCTTTATCGGCGGTTATGACTTGCTTGCTTTCTCTTTGTGGCACGTTACCTTTACTAACTGTTCTTGCTCATCTTTAATGTTTTTCACGATACGCTCATCGCGTGCGTGTATGGCATCCATATTCATTTGCTGAATATCTGCTACAGCTTCATGCTTCATTTCAGAAAAGTCCTGACGTAAATCTGAGCTCCACTCCTCTTTGTCTAAAGTGTTAGCAGCAGCGATTGATGATGACATTACAACAATAAGACTTAGAGTAGATAGAAATACGCTTTTCATAATAAGCTCCTTGAGGATTAGCAGTTCGTTTTAGTTACCATTTATATATTGCACATACGATGCCAATTTTTATTTTGTTATTTTTCAACAGCTTAACCAATCCCATATATTCATCATTATCTCCATCTGGTAAATTTCGCTAACCAAGTGTTAAATTAACCAGGGGAATCAAACAAGCGAAAGGTATTCATAAAAAGAATAATTTATCAGGAGATTTTCTCGCTGTTCTTTCATCGAATAAATTACGTAACAACCCACTCTAGAACTGCTTTGAATCAAAATACAGAAATAAAAAAGCAGCCCGAAGGCTGCTCCTAATCGTTAACATCAAGCTTGTTAACTCTATATATTTACTTCAACGCTCGACGTCACTGGCGACTTTCTGAAACGATTGATAAAGCGATGAATAAACCCCTTAATCGATCTGAAAATATTTTTAATATCTTCAAGCATTAAATACAAACAAGGCACCAGCACTAAAGTCAGAACCGTTGCGTACAACACCGCAAAGCCCAAAGCTACAGCCATTGGTATGACAAAACGCGCCTGCAAGCTCGTTTCAAACATAATCGGCAATACACCCGCAAACGTCGTTATGGAGGTGAGCGTGATCGCTCGAAAGCGTGCACAGCCCGCTTCAACCACCGCTTGTTTGATGTTCATACCCTTTTCTCTCACTTGGTTTACGTAATCTGTCATAACTAGAGAGTCGTTGATAACCACGCCAGCAGCGGCGATCAAACCAAATGTCGACATCATACTGATATCCAAACCTAGCCAGAAGTGACCCCAAATCGCCCCCGTCAGACTAAATGGAATGACTGACATTACAATCAAAGGTTGGGTATAACTTTTTAACGGTACGGCTAACAAGATGTAGACGATGATCATGCCTGCAATAAAGAACAGAATCTGTTCATTACGCTGCGCTGCTTGCTCTTCAATATCACCACCCAATTCCGTTTTCACACTCGGGAAGACTTGCTTCATGTCCGGTAAGATATTGTCGTCGATGACCTTCACTACTTCTTGAGGTTCAACCAATTCTTCGTCTATCGAACCATAGACATAAACGGTTTGATACCCGCCTTCACGCCGAATGCTACTCACGCCCGGCTGCTCGTTGATCTTAACCACATCACCCAGCATGACCTTCTTACCTGCTGGCGTGGTAATCACAGCGTAACGTAATGATGAGAATGCTTCACGTGTCAGTTGCGGGTAACGCACCATAACTTTGATTTCTTCACCATCACGAATAAGACGCTGTGCTTCACCACCGTAGAAGCTGCCACCCACTTGCTCTGCGATCATGGTGAGATCCAGTCCGAGATCGTACGCTACAGGCGCAAGAGAGAGGAGTACTTCTTTGCTTCCTGAATCAATAGAAGATGAAATATCGTATAACCCTTCTTCCTGCTGTAAACGCTCTATCAAGTAACGCCCAGCCTCGTTCAATTCATTAATATTAGAACCAAACAGCAAGTAACCAAACTCATCTCTGTCACCGCCACCCGCGCTCTGCTCGCGGATTTTGATGCTCTTCATTCCAGGAATAACTGGCATAGCTTCACGCCAACGTCGAGCAAGTTCAAATGTATTGAACGGGCGTAATTCCTCATCAACCAATGGCACCAAAACACGGCCTTCGGTACGGCTTCTGTTGTATGAAAGCACATCACGAATCATACCTTGACCATGTTCTGCGATGGTCTCTGATTCAATTTTTTGCATCACACGTTCGATGGTCTTAAGAGCACTGATTGTTTGCTCACTTGAAACGGTATCGTTCATTTCAATAGTGATCGCAGGATAATCAGTAGGCACTTTAGGGTTAGGGATCACCCGAACATAATTCGCGTTGACCAAAGCCGCACTGATCAGCAGTAAACCGCAAAACACAGCAAACACTGTCCAGCGCCAATGCGTACATGTCGTGACAAAGTTACGATAAGTGCCGTTTACAAAGCCAAAAAAGTGTTGGTTAAATCGGTCACGCCAGCCACCAGGTTTAACTGGCTTAAAGTGAGTATGTGCGAGGTGAGCAGGAAGGATTAACTTCGATTCAATCAAACTGAAGATCAAACAAAGAATCACAACGCCCGCAATACCATAGAAGAAAGCACTGTCAATACCGCTAGACAGCAAGAAAGGGGCAAACACGGCAATTGTGGTTAAAACGCCAAAAGTAGCTGGCGTGGCAACACGTTTGACACCGCGAACCACATTTTCTACGCCACCGCCTTTCTCTTCAATTTCGCTGTAGGCGCTCTCTCCCATCACGATGGCGTCATCGACCACAATACCGAGCACCATAATGAAGGCGAAAAGAGATACGATGTTTACCGTGATCCCTAATGCAGGCATCATCATCACCGCGCCAAGAAAACACACTGGTAGCCCAATCATTACCCACATTGCCAAGCGAAAGCGCAAGAAAATGGTCAGCATAATCGCCACTAGAGCAGCGCCTTGCAGCAAGTTTTTCAACATCATGTCGAGACGACCATTTAAATAATAGGTCGTATCCACTAAGACTTTGAGCTTAACGTCCTGCGGCAATGTCTTATTTTTTGCTTCGATATAATTACGAACAGACTCGGCAACAGGGATAATGTTCTGATCACGAGTCGCTTCAACAGACATGTAGATCGCATTTTGCCCTGAGTACTCAAAGTAGCGCTCTTCTTCCGTAAAGCCATCTTTGATCGTGGCGATATCTTGCAGTAAAACCTTCGCACCATTTGCGCCAAGCTTTACAGGAATATTCCTAAACTCATCACCACGGTAGTACTGATTTTCAATCCTTACTGCGATCATCCCTGAGTTTGTTTTGACTTCGCCCGCAGAAAAGTTGGCAGAATAACGACTGATCGCGCTGCTGATATCGCTCAACGTCAAGTCGTATTTACGAAGAACGAGTGGATCAACTTCAATCGCTATCTCTTCCTCTGGTGCACTCAAATACACCAACATGACATTTTTGAGTTGAAGTAATTCATCCTCGACTTGCTTAGCAATGGGTTTGAGCTCTTCAAGCGGTCGGTCCCCAACTAACCCCATTTCTATCACATCTTGACGCCACTCAACTTGGTAGACATTGATCGGTTCCATACCGGCAGGTAAGTTGGATAAAGTATCAATGCGTTGATTTACATCATCCAAGACACGCTTGATATCAGCATTAACGTCTACCTCGATAGAGACATACGCGCTACCTCTAGAGGCCGTTGAGACCGTTTTTTTAATCCCGGTGACATCTTTAATCGATTCCTCAACCTTAACGAGAATACTTTCTTCAATTTCTTGAGGTGAAGCGCCAGGATAAGTCGCACGAACATCAATGTAGTTCACCTCAATGTTCGGAAACATCTGCCTTTGAATAAAGAGAAAACTCACCACACCCATGATGATGATGAACACCATCAAAAGGTTGGCAGCGACGGGGTTATTCGCAAAATAAGCAATTAAGCCCTTTTGTTTAGTATCTTCCATGACAAACTCCTACTTACTGTACGACGGTTTCGGAGTCGTCACTCTTTTTTGCGATTTGTACCGCCATGCCTTTTTGAGGGTACTCCGGCAAGGTAAGTACCAACTTATCACTTTGCTCTAAGCCTTCCCCCACAAGTAAAAATTCACCTTCTGCTCTCAAGACCGTTACCGTCCGAGGTTGAAGTTGATTCTCACCATTCACTACCCATACCGTGCGGTTTTTGACTAATTCCTGTGGCAGGCGATAGATATGCTTTAGCTCCTTACCTGTGAAACTCACTTCAACGTAGGAGCCAAATTTAATTGGAGGCTGCTGATTATCAATACCATATGGGTCAGCGATTTGAATGACCATGTTAATCATTCGGGTAGCGCTATCAATCATGCCTAAATCACGAACAACTCGACCTTCTCTAGTGGTAGAAAATACACCTTGCTGCGTCACTTTCGCAGTGAGCTCATCAATGGATTCGGGTAAAAATGCACTATCAAAACCGGCGATTGGTACGTGCACCTCCGCCACTTCAATGTTGTTTAGCGTGGCAACTCGAGAGCCAGATGTGACAAATTGACCAACACCAATATCACGCTCAACAACCAGCGCATCGTAAGGTGCAACGACTTTGCAATTTTCTAAATCTCTTTTTGCTCGTTTGAGTGCCGCTTGAGCCGACTTCACTTGCGCTTGCGCGCTCAAAACGTGAGGCTTACGTAAATACAGGTCTGTCACTTGCTTATCGCTCAGTCTCTTAGCCTGGCGTTTTGCCACTTCCGCTTTGGCTTGCTCCTCAATCAAGCTCGCACGTGCGCTAGCTAAATTGGCCTCGGCTTGCAAAACCGACGCTTCGTAGTTGTCACTTTCAATCGTGAACAGCACTTCTCCTCGTTTCACGATCCCACCCGTTACAAAATTAGGGTGCCAACTTATCACTTCACCACTGACTTGCGCGGAAAGATGTGTTTTTTCAAAAGGGACTAACTCACCATGGCTGGTTATCACCACTTTATGATCGGTAGGAAAAAGAGAAGAAGCCTGAACGGTAGGCTCTGTAATGGCATCTTTAGTTGACTCTTTTTCCGGAGCTGTCGCGGCGATTGCGGCATATCCTGCATAAGAGCCACCAACGACAACGAAAGGTAAAAGCCAACGTAATACGGGTTTTGCTAACATCGAAAATCCTTTTTTATTGTTGTTTTCATCACCATGCTTTTATTAAATCTTTGACTCCCTGTAAGCATGATGGTGAGGGAATTACATTTGAATAGACGTCAAAGCAGCGCGTACCTTGCTTTTTCGGTTGCTAACTACAGAGTTATTGCCAATTCAAAGTTAATAAAATTAACAAAAAATTAACCAACTTCGCAAGTTGCCCTGACTTAACTCTTCTTTTAAATAGCAAGGGACGTGCCAGGCATTTATTTATTAAAATTCAAATAGTTATTATTACTCAACTATTTTAACCAGTGTGCTATTGGTCATAATCACCAGATATTAGTGATTATGACCAATTCAGACACAATCATAATTAAAATAAATGATTATCTGCGTTCAAAAAGGTGAACTTAATCCCGAGAACATGACAATTCATTGATTAATAGCCCGTTATCCAACCTTGTTGGATGCACGCTGCGGCAACTTAGGTCTATAATTTCTGATAAGTAACACTCTGTAAGACAAGGAAATGTACTTTGTTACATACACTCGCTAAGCTGCTCTTCCCTTCTTTATTCACAATTTTATCGGCATGTTCATCCGTGTCATTGAACGATCCCAGTGAAAAATCCACTAGCTTCCAACTTGGGTATCAAGGTGACTCTGTGCTTGCACAGTACTTTGAAGCTTACGGGAAAGACCCAAAGTCAATCACTGGCTTTTCTCCTTTAAATCAAGGACACGATGCCCTTCTTGCTCGCACCTCTCTAATCGAGTCCGCACAAAAAAGCCTTGATCTTCAATACTATATTTACCGTGGTGACGAAACGAGTCAGCTAATAACGTGGCGCTTGTATGAAGCTGCAAAGCGTGGAGTCCGAGTAAGGCTGTTGCTTGACGATATGCAAAAGCGAAACGATGACGTGATGGCTGCCCTCAATGCACATCCTAATATCGAAATCCGCTTATTCAATCCGCATCAGTATCGCGACTCCCGCTGGTTCGCACTTGCCAGTGACTTTGAACGTCTTAATCGCCGTATGCACAATAAATCTCTGATTGCAGACAGTGTTTCTGCCATTGTCGGGGGTAGGAATATCGGCAATGAGTACTTTTCTTTTGAATCACAAGTCGAATTTGGTGATTTTGATCTACTGCTCTATGGTGAGGCGGTACAACAAACTGCAGATCAGTTCGACCTCTATTGGAATAGCGCCTATGCGATACCAATGGAATGGATAACACCGGACTCACAGCAAATTACTGACCTGGCGATTCAAAAGCAGGTCGACAAACTCCAGCTAGAGGAAAAGTTCTCAACCGGCCGTTATGACTTCACTAAACTGGATATGTACCAAGCTCTCAAACAAGGCAATCTCAAGCTCTACTGGGGAGAAGCAAAAGTATGGTTTGACTTACCCGATAAAGTTGCGACCCGAGAGAGCCAACTTATTGATAATTTAACGGAGCTGGTTAAAAGTGTTGAACATTCATTTGTTCTTATCTCCCCCTATTTCGTCCCAACCGAAGTCGGCACACAAGCATTGAGTAACGCGGCCAAGCGAGGCGTTGATATCACGATTGTGACCAATAGTCTCGCCTCTAACGACGTGTTTGCCGTGCATGGTTGGTACGCAAAATATCGAACAGACCTACTCGAAGCTGGGGTCAAGCTATGGGAAGTAAAAGCGAGCGCGAAACTCAAAAGCAAGTGGAGCCTCACGGGGAGCAGCAGAGCAAGTTTACACGCAAAAGCAATGACGATTGATGACAAAACTCTGTTTGTTGGCTCGATGAACTGGGATCCACGTTCAGCCGCTTTGAATACCGAAATGGCCGTTGTTATCGAACAGCCAGAATATGTGCAAATGTTTCTAGAACAACTGCCGAATCAATTGTCGAATAACGCCTATGCCTTAACTCTACGCGACGGAGACATTGTCTGGACTGACATAAAAACAGGCAAAGAATATGATTCTGAACCAGAGGCCGGAGTATGGCGAAAAATGGGCGCTTGGTTCTCCGGCATATTGCCAATTGAAGATCAGCTATAACAATTGCCAATGTTTCAAAACCTCCCCGATAAAGCAATACAAGAATGGACACTAGATTTGGGGAAACACAATAAATACAAGGAAGTTCAATGTCAGCACAATGGAACGAGTACTATCAGAAAATTTTAAACCAACCTCACCGCCCAAACGTGGAAAATGCCGTAAACCTACTGAAACTCGAGAGCAAAGTCGCTCTTGATATTGGCTGCGGAATAGGTCGAGACAGTCATTTCCTCCTCGAACAGGGGTTTAACGTTCACGCATTTGATAGCCATGAAGATGCAGTAAAAACTTGTTTAACACGCTTTGAAGGCCATAAGCGTTTCTCAATTTCACAGTGCTGTTTTACTGAGTTTGACTACCCTCAATGCAGCCTAGTTATCGCGAATGCCAGTTTGTTCTTTTGCCCGGACGAAAGCTTTGAGCAAGTTTGGGCCAAAATAGACAGTGCCTTACAACCTGGCGGTATCTTTTGCGGTGATTTCTTAGGAGTAAAAGACTCCTGGGTTGCATCAGAAATGCATCCGAACATTACCGCATTAACGAAAAAGGAAGTGGAAAGTTTATTCGCGGATTACGAACTCATTTCATTGAATGAAAGAGATGAAGACGGAACCACGGTAGTCGGAAGCCCAAAACACTGGCACATGTTTAGTGTAACCGCTCGCAAGCGCTAAAAGCGGTCTCTCAAGAAAGCAGCACTTCAAATCAGTGCTGCTATCAGCGATTAATTGACTGGATAAACCACTTCAAAACGCTCCAAAACTAGCGTACGTTTCTCATGCCAATCTATGTTCAACTCATCGCATTCAGCTTTAAAAAATGCAGTATGCGCGTCACGCCACCAGTTTAAGGTTCTATCACCTTCGCCTTCTGCGTAGGCAAACTCTGCGGTTACATCCTCATATTTGCATGTACTTACGTCAGTAATTCGTATCACACAAACGGGGTCACCGTTCCAATTCGTGACGACTTGTAAATGGCCCACTTGTGGCATGCTTTCGCCATGCTCTCGATACCAAAGCTCCATACTGCAAGAGGCGGTTTTCTGTCCAATTCGAACCAAATCGGCGCATACGTTGGCGTTGTATTCATCGGCACAATAATAGTCAGCACTAACTGATGGTACGGCTGCTCTTTGTTCTGGTGATAATAATTTTAGATACAGCTCTAAGTAATCCTTAGCTCGCGCGTCCATGCTCACTCCATTAATCATAAATTCGCAAGGAGGATAAAAGATATCACGGCAAATAACCACCAGGAACAAACTGAAAAACAACAAGAATATGACTTTTACGTAGACGACAATTATTTCTTTTGTAATAACTTTGCTAAACGTTTGTGCTATTTGCTATTGTTGCATGGTCTATCTGTACTCTTCTCGTGAAAGGACGTTATATGCGCTTATTTATTGGTATTTTTTTCTCGCTGATACTTGCCTTGCCGACAATGGCATCGGACGAAAAGTATTCAGAATCGGATCTGTTAGATAGACCATTAATGGAACGCTATATTTTAGATGAGCTAAAAGCACTGCGTCAGGACTATCAGAGCCTAGAAAAACGAATGATCACAGAGATCACCGACCGCGAGCTGACGGTTGCGGATAAATCGTTGAACTATGCCAACGTGACCGTAACCTACTTCTTCTACATCATCGCAGGTGTCGCATCGCTGATCGCCTTTGTAGGCTGGCAATCTCTGCGTGAGTTTAAACACAACACCAAAGAGATGGCGGATAAACGATTAGAAAAGATCGCCCAAGAATACGAGAAGAAATTTGTCGCACTGGAGCGAGATTTAAAACGCAAAACTCGCATTATCAGTGAAAACAATAAAGAAATTGAGAAAATCAACGAGATCCATAACTTATGGTTGCGTGCGCAAAGCTCACAAACACCAGAGCAACGTATTGAAATCTATGATGAGATCTTGCTGATTCGCCCAGGTGATTTAGAAGCGTTGACTTACAAAGCAGACGCCGCGATGGAAATCAACGAATACCACTGGGCACTTAGCATCTGTAACCGCGTACTTGAAGTCGATTACACCAATGGTCCTGCACTGTATCAACGTGCTTGTGCATACTCTCGTCTTGGCATTGAAGAGCAAGCCATTGAAGACTTGGAACGCGCTATTGAATACAGCCCATCTATTCGTGACTTGCTTGCCGAAGAGCGAGACCTCGAATTGCTGCATGGTAACGAGCGCTTTGAAAAGCTCTTACACCTAGCAAACGAATAATGGAATGAGCAGCATGAGTAGTCACTTTAACTTAGAAGACGCCAGCCAAGTGTTGGTTGGCGCTTTTGCCCTCGCCGTACCCATCTCTTTTTCTGAAGAGGCGTGGCGACTGGGTGAAAGCTTGCCAATGGCAAACCTGCTCATGCTGTTAAGCCTTTCTGTCATTTTCCTCAGTTTTTTCGCCTATCAAAGCGTGTTCCAAAGCCACATCAAAAATCGCGTATCCATTTTTATTTTTCGTGTGGTTATCGCGTACCTCATTGCGGCCGTTGTGGTGGCGTTAGTTCTTTTCTGTCTTGATAAGCTGCCACTAATGAATGAGCCTTTGGTTGCGATAAAACGGGTCATCGTCATCACAATGCCGGCGTCAATGGGTGCAATTGTGGTGGACAGTTTCGACAAAGAATAGGAATAGCACCTACTCTTCTAACGTTAAATTAGAACCCGAGTGGTCTTTGCCTAACACATCTTCTGGGTTTCGCAGCGCGCAGGTTTCTAACGACAAACACCCGCAGCCAATGCATCCACCCAAATCGTTTTGCAGGGCTTTGAGCTTTTGAATTTTTTGCTCCAACTGTTCATGCCAATGACTCGCCATGACTTCCCATTGCTGTTTGTTTGGCGCTTGATGTTTCGGCAGCTCATCTAGCGCATGTTTGATTTCTTCTAACGACAACCCCACTTGCTGTGCCGCTTTAATCACCGCAACACGGCGCAACACACTTCGATGATAGCGACGCTGATTCCCTTGATTTCTCCAGCTCGAAATTAGTCCTTTTTGCTCGTAAAAATGTAGGGCAGATACTTTCACTCCAGAACGTTTTGCCACTTCTCCTACGCTGATTTCCATCCTTGACTCCCTGTGTATCAATTTTGTTAAAAAAATACTTTACCTCAAGTTTACTTGAGGTTTTAAAGTTGCACCATCTTAATTAACGCTAAACCCCGGCGATCTCAAGATAATGTGTTCAGCGCGAACGACTTGGTTGTCAAACACAGAACAGTTGGACATCAACCTTTTGAAATCCATCGGGAGTTAGAGGCAAACATAATGAAAAATAAAACTCAGTCGTACTTAGCTGGCCGCTTATTCGACAGCATTTCCTCTGGCTTGTTCATGATGGCACTGCCATGGGTCATGCTTTCCGAACCTAACATGGGTACATTCGTCGCTTTAGTTTCTCTGAGCTGCACCGCGATTTCTTTTCTAGCTACGCCTTTCTTTTCCACTTTAATTGACCGACATTCACGCAAAGTACTACTCGTGCTCAATCAATGGATTCAATCGGGTATGGCTTTGGTGGTGTTCATTGCTTATTGGTTAGGGTTTGAGTCACACTGGTTGCTGGCTTTTGCGCAATTGGTGTATTGGGTTTCGAGTAATTTTGCATGGACGACCAACAATGCCTTCACCCAAGAAAATTATCAGCACCATGAGTATGCGAAAATTTCGGGTCAGCAAGAAATTGTAATGCAATCCACGACCCTCGGAGCTGGCGCGTTGGGTATTGTTTTGCTTGAAATGTGGGGTATGAAAGAGTTTGCTTTGTTTGCGGCCAGCGCCTCTGCGTTAGCAGCGATGTTCTATATTCTGACGCCTTATACTCAACAATTAAGGGCATCAAAATCCGTTGCTTTCATCGCGCAACTCAAAGAGAGCAAACAAATATTCCGTCTCGAACCCCGATTTTATGGCTTTATTCTGCTCTCTTGCCTCTCTTATCCTGCATTGACGTATTTGAGCAAACTGGTGCCGATTTGGTTTTCTGAACAAGGCATCTCTGGCGATTGGTTTGCAGGGTTCAACATCAGTTTTGGCCTCGGCTCGTTGCTAACCGGCTTTATTGTCACCAAAGTGCTAAGCCGCGCCTCTCATAGCCACATTATGTTTGCTTCGATGGTCATGGTATCTCTGGCGTTTATCGGAATGAGTTTTGCGATAAGCCCACTGACCATCTTATTGTTTACGGCTCTGTTTGGTGTGTTTAACGCGCTAAATCGCATTGCAAGAGTCAACTGGATGCATCACACCGTAGCGGTTCATCAACGTGGTCGTGTTGATGGCGGCATCAGCATGTTTTCCACCACCATTCAAGCTCTCAGTTATGTATTAATCGCGATGTTGAGTCATTACGAGCTAACACAATACGGTTTTGTAATAGCAGCTGTTGTCATGGTGTTAGCAGTGGTATTGATGGGATTACTCAGCCGAGACGTCGAGCCGTTTAACGACCTGCCCCTTCATGCAGCGGCAAAGTGAAGCATAGAAATTGAGAAGTTGAGAAATTGAAAAAGCGAGATAAGAAGATAACCAAAATCGTCTTCCTAATTTTCTACACCAGTACTTTTTTCTCTATCGCTCATCAGCAAGGTTGGGTATTCTGAGGTGACCAACATGAGCAGAAGGAATTCGCAGTGAACTTAAGACAATTGGAAGTCTTTTACGCCATTATGCAAGCAGGAACGGTGTCTGGTGCTGCTCGCTTACTGCACGTTTCCCAACCTAATGTCACTCGAGTTCTCGCCCATACAGAACAACAACTGAGCTTCGCTTTATTTGAGCGTGTAAAGGGGCGTCTCGTTCCCACTCAAGAAGCCAAAGCCTTATTGCCAGAGGCAGAAAAGGTCTATCAACAACTCGGACAATTTCGCTCTCTGACCAACAAAGTCAAACAGGGAACTCAACATTTACGAGTCGGTGCCCCGCCTGTTTTGGCCGCACACTTGTTAGCGCCGACTGTCGCGTTGCTGTCGAAAGAGCACGGCATCTCCTTTGAGCTCTTAACGGCCAATCGCGATGAGCTGTGCTCAGGATTACTGAAACATGAACTGGATGTCGCCATTGCGTTCGGTGAAGAAACACCACCAGCGATCATGGGGCACCTGTTATTGAAAGAAAACTTAGCACTGATCGCTCCTAAAAGCGCAGCGATACCCGCAGAAAAAACCGTCATTTTAGAAGAACTCATCAGGCACGATTTACCCATTATCGGTTTAGATAGCCGAGACCCTCTGGGCTTGCTGTTACATCAAACCTTGTCAGCGCGTGAGGAGCATTATCAACATGCCATCACCGTACGCAGCTACTCCGCAGCGGCTGAACTGGTGAAACACCAAGCAGGATTCGCCATTGTCGATCCATGGACTGCAAAACAATATCGCCAAGATGATGCCGTCTCCGTGCATGCTTTGGAGCCAAACATGTCCTTCTCTGTCTCTATTTTATTCTCAGAGCACACACCTCAATCCATTGCGACAAAGCAATTTATCACCGCCCTAAAACAACAGATGGTTTAAAGGTATAACCTGAAGTTATACCTGCCTAACAAATAAGCATTCGGTTTCCTAAATCAGTCTGGCTACATTAATGAGCAATAACGATGACGAAGGGAACCATCATGCAAATTGCTCAACCTTACCTACTCTTTCTTGGCGATGTAACCGATCCACTCGCAGCAAAAACCGCGCGTGGCATATATCAATGGCGACCTGAGATTTGTCTTGGCCAAATCCGCCTGACGCCAGAAACCGTATCGCTTGGTTTAACCGACATGACACTACAACAAGCGCAGCAGCAAGGAGCAAAAACGCTGGTGCTTGGCACTGCAAATCCAGGAGGCGTCATTCCTGAAGCTTGGCAAGCTACCTTACTTGAAGCGGCAGAAATGGGATTTGAAATTGCATCGGGCATGCACCAACGTTTGGCGGAATTTGCTCCTCTTGCCGATCTAGAACAACGCGGATTAACCAAACTGTATGATGTTCGCCATTATGATGCCCCGCTCAAGGTCGGCAATGGCAAAGCTCGCGCAGGCAAGCGAGTACTTACTGTAGGGACAGATTGCTCCGTTGGCAAAATGTACTCTGCCCTTGCCATTGAGCATGCATTGAAGCGTAAAAACTGTCGTGCAGAGTTCAAAGCAACGGGTCAAACCGGAATTCTCATCGCAGGCAGTGGCATTTCAATTGATGCCGTAGTTGCCGATTTTATCTCCGGCGCAGTAGAAGCGATCAGCCCCGACTTCACCGACCACGATTGGGACATCATCGAAGGGCAAGGTTCGTTATTTAACCCTTCGTTTGCTGGCGTAAGTTTGGGCTTACTTCACGGCGCACAAGCGGACGCTCTGGTACTGTGCCATGAGATTGGTCGCCCGCACATCCGCAACTTACCACATGCGAGCTTGCCAACCATTGAACAAACGATAGAAGCGAATCTGGCCGCTGCTCGCCTCACAAATGCAAAAGCTCAATTAGTGGGTATTTGCTTAAACACTTCGGCGATCAGCGAAGAAGATGCAGCCCAACTATGCCAGGATTGGAGCGACAAATATCGGGTGCCCGTCACCGACCCTGTGCGTTTTGGCGTTGATGCGGTTGCAGATAGGCTCCTTACGATTTAAGAAACATTTACGGTTTAGAAAATAACTGCGGTTTAGGGAAAACTAGTGAGATGAAAATTCATGTAGAACCCGTCACGATTGCTATGGCGACACCATTTCGCATCTCTCGCGGCAGTCGGACAGAGTGCCACGTAGTCCGCGTGACAATTGAACACCGAGGCATGATCGCCCAAGGAGAATGCACGCCATACCCTCGTTATGGTGAATCAGTTGAATCGGTAATTAAGGCGGTTTCTCACGCCGCGCATGAACTGCAAAGTTTGTACGCCAAAGGTGACGCTGATGTGATGGCTCTCAAAAGCCAGCTTCAATCATTATTGCCCGCAGGAGCGGCAAGAAATGCGTTGGATTGCGCCCTTTGGCATCTTCTTGCACTTTTGAGCCACAAGCAACAAGTTCACGACCTCTTTACGTTACCTGAGGCGATTGTGACGGCGATGACGGTTTCTATCGATACGCCGCAAGCGATGGCAAAACAGGCGCAAGCTTACCTTAGCCAAAGCGCAAAACTGCTTAAGGTAAAACTGGATGGTGAACACGTGATTGAGCGCGTTGCAGCAGTGCGTGACGCCGCACCGCACACGCAAATTGTCTTAGATGCGAATGAAGCATGGCAAAACCTCGACCTCGCTACGGTATTTGCTCAACTCCAACCGTTTAATATCACCATGATCGAGCAACCGTTGCCACAAGACTGCGACGACGTACTCGCCAGCATTCCGCACCCCATTCCACTTTGCGCCGATGAAAGTTGTCACACCAAAGAGCAATTACATCAGCTTGTTGGCAAATATGAAATGGTGAACATTAAGCTAGATAAAACGGGCGGGCTCACAGAAGCACTATTACTAGCCGACGATGCAAAAAAACTCGGTTTTAGCCTCATGTCCGGTTGTATGTTGGGGACGTCGCTGGCGATGCGTGCTGCGTTACCCATTGCTGCTCAGGCGAGCGTTGTCGATCTTGATGGCCCGGTGTTGCTCGGACAAGATGTAACGCCGAGCTTAGTTTATCGCGACGGCGAAATCGTTCTTTCCAAATAGCCTAAACAATCCAGAGGTTTTGATCGAAAAGTCAGAACCTCTGA
Source organism: Vibrio sp. E14 (assembly GCF_020515785.1). Taxonomy (NCBI): domain Bacteria; kingdom Pseudomonadati; phylum Pseudomonadota; class Gammaproteobacteria; order Vibrionales; family Vibrionaceae; genus Vibrio; species Vibrio sp. E14. The sequence goes on along the minus strand of NZ_JAHPJI010000001.1, from coordinate 194,674 downwards.
GTTTATGATCTCGATTAAAAAACAATCAGCCCCATCATGAAATAAGTCACATAAATTATACGGTTATTACGGCATGCTAAGATTACAGTAGTCCAAGAAGGTGGTCTTATGCATCGAGTCATCCGGAAAATGACATGGAAGACGAATAGGCGGTAATCCCGCCCTACTCCAATGCAGTTCGTGGGTTTCTCTAACAACCCACTTCCTAGCAATTCGTAGGTTTTTCACGCCATCTTGCAAGGAGGCTCTATGCCTATAAACAAAATACGCAATATCGCTTTTGTCGGCCAAACCGGGACCGGTAAAACCACGCTGATAGAAAAACTGCTCTTCACCTGCGATGCCACGCACCATTTAGGCAGCGTAGAAAAAGGCGATACCGTTACCGACTTCGACCCTCAATCCATCCAATATCAACACAGTATTGAAGCAACGCCAGTCGCACTGCGCTGGAACAAACACCGGCTCAATATCATCGACACTCCGGGACAAAACGAGTTACTTGGCCGTACTATCAGCGTTTTTCCTGCCGTTGAAACATCCGCCCTTGTCATCGACCCTCAAACACCATTTAACCAAACTTCCGATCGCTTATTTACCTTTGCTAAAGAGCAGCAAAAATGTCAGATGATCATCATCAATAAGCTCGATAACCACGGTCATCAGTTAGAGAGATTGATGGAGAACATCGTTGAGCATTTTGGTGACCACTGCTTACCGATCAACTTACCTTCGGCTGACGGGGAATCTGTAGTTGACTGCTATTTCGAACCAGAATTGGGACGAGAAACCTTACTTGCAACGGTAGATGAAGCTCATGAGACCTTGATTGACCAAGTTATCGAAGTCGATGAAGAACTGATGGAACTGTATCTGGAACAAGGTTCCGAACTCACCGCAGAGCAACTGCATGATCCGTTTGAAGAAGCACTGAGAACTGGACATGTGATTCCGGTCTGTTTTGTCTCAGCACAAACCGGCGCGGGCGTCGAGCTTCTGCTTCGTACCTTGGCGGAGATCATGCCCATGCCAAACGAAGGTAACCCTCCTCTATTGGAAAAGAACGGCAAAAAAATCAAAGTAAATTGCGAAACCTTAGAGCACACCGTCGCACACGTGTACAAAGTCAGCGTCGACCCATATATGGGAAAACTTGCCTACTTACGTGTGTATCAGGGTGAAATCAATGCGGGCAGCCAGCTTTATATTGGCGAAAGCAACAAGGCATTTAAAGTTGGGCACTTATATCAACTGCAGGGCAAAGATAGAACCGAGATCCCTCGCGCGCTTGCCGGCGACTTCTGCGTTTTAGCCAAAGTGGATGATCTCGAATTCGATTCAATCGTTCATGACTCTCACGAAGAAGATGGTGTTCAACTCAAGACGTTGGACCTTCCTGACTCCATGTATTCTTTGTGCTTGAAGCCTCTTAAGCGTGGAGATGAGCAAAAATTAGGCGATGTACTGAATAAAATCGCCAGCGAAGATCCTTCGCTGCGCATCGAACATCGCGCTCGCACCAACGAAACCATCATCAGCGGCCAAGGGGAATTTCACCTCAAAGTCGCATTAGAAAAGATGGCGAACGTGTACAAGCTGGACGTCGAAACCTGCCAACCAAGCGTCGAATACTTTGAAACCATCACCAAACCTGCCGAAGGGCATTATCGACACAAAAAACAAAGTGGCGGTGCAGGCCAGTTTGGTGAAGTGCAATTGAAGGTTCGTCCACTCGAACGTGGCGCCGGATTTAAGTTCATCAACAAAGTGGTGGGTGGCGCCATTCCAACCGCGCTTATTCCCGCGGTCGAAAAAGGTATTTTACAAGTACTCGAAGAAGGGGCGATTTCTGGCAACCCAATCAAGGATGTGGAAGTCACCGTTTATGACGGTAAATATCACTCTGTCGATTCAAAAGAAATTGCGTTTGTCATCGCAGGTAAGAAAGCCTTTTTAGACGCGATCAACAACGCTGATCCTATTGTGTTAGTGCCCATTGTCCAAATGGAGTTACACGTCCCAACCACAAACGTCGGTGACGTGTCTGGGGATTTGTCAGGTAATCGAGGATTAATAGAAGGCACCGAACCGATTGATAGCCAATTCACGTTGTTGAAAGCCAAATCGCCAGTAAACGAGTTGCAAGATTACGCTCGTCGATTGCGAGCTATCACGGGTGGTGAAGGCAGTTTTAGTATGACTTTAAGCCATTACGAGCCCGCGCCACCAGCAGTGCAAAAACAAGTCTGCCAAGGCAGTGCTCAACAAGGTTAATTCCCTACGATTAAAATCAATCATACAAATAAAAAAGCGCCCTCATTTTGAGGGCGCTTTTAGGTAAATTAAAATTTATTTATCGAGAGACAAACCGATCTGACTGATTTTATTTTCAAACTCTTCGATGCTGTTCGCTTTGTAAGTCGGAGCACCGTTAAAGTAGCGCGGTTTCTCTGGCAGCATCGCATTTTTCAGCTCTTGTTCTTGATCGATATTGTCATGATAAACCGTTACACGATTTGGAATATCCTGCTTTATTACAGCCATAGTGGTTCTCCTTGTTTAAATCGAACATTAAGCGTAGAACGTGGTTAGCGATGCGTAAAAGCCACTGTGTAAAATTTAGACACTAGCGACAATTTTATACTCAAACCATTGCATTATTTTGTATCGATGTTCTCTTTAAGTATTCTTGGCACACACCTTTCGCGTTTAAGGTAAGTGAAGATTCCACCATCAAAAGACAGGATGTCTCATGTCAAAGCAAGAGCTTAACCAGATGGGCAGTGCCAAAGTTTATCTGGTAGAAAAACACGGCATTTCATTCATTGAAAAGCAACAGGTAGAACAGGTTGAGGTCGCTTTTTATCAACACCAGGCTAAACCATTCAATGAACTTGGCATTCTTGTACCTGAGCTCATTGATTACGATCACCAACAAAATACGTTACGAATCGAGTATATCCCGCACTCTGTCAATCAAGAATTCCTGCTTGAAGAGCCGCGCGTGATAGAACAACTAGCTAAAATACATAGACTATCTCCGACATCAGATGGTGTTTATCATCCTCATCAGTGGACACAACCAGCCACTTCCCAAGCTTTAAGCACGCTCAAACTAGACGCAAAAACAGAGTGGTTCTTTTATCAGCTACAAGAGCAATCCGGCCCGCTTTTCAACGCCAAAAATTTGATCTCTGGAGACACCAATGCCGGGAACTGGGGGCGACGAGATAATGGCGATTTGGTGCTGTTCGACTGGGAACGTTTTTCGACAGGGCATATCGCGATAGATTTAGCGCCACTAGTCAAAGGCATGGGCACATACGAAGATTATCTTGGTGTGGCGCATACCTATACCAAGACGGCAGAGCAAGGCGATGCGAGTAATTTAGCAAGAACGATTGCAATAGCTAAAACGTGGATGGTGGTAGAAGTGGTGAACATACTGGTCTCGAGACAGAACCCGCAGACCAGTAAATACATTGACTGGTTTAAACACACCTTACCGAAATGGGCAAAAGATCTTAGCGCTCAGATGACGAGTTAGGTTCGGATATTTGATACAAACGTCTTGCAGGCTCTGCACAAGAGGTTTCACAATTGCACACCTTATCAACACCGACATTATTCAATCCGCCACAACTCCCTTGAATACGCTTGTTGTGGAAAATGACGCCAAGCGACATCAACAAAATGATTGCGAGAAAACCAAGAAAGGTAAATAACCAAACCATATTAACCTGCCTTATTAGCCATCGTCTTTAGCCTAAGTATAGCAGGGCGAGATGTCACTTTAAGTAGCCCTGCTGGTGCTTTCGGTCTTGCCAGCAAGGAGGGTTTGGATTTTTTGCCACCACAACCACAGGAACCGCAACCGCCTTTTGGCTTGTGAGCATTTTTCTTATGATTGTTTGAGGGACGACCTTGAGACGGCTCAATGAGAGGCTCTCTTGGAACCGCAAGTACATCTTCCAATGAGCTACGGGTAGAAAGCCTGAATACTTGCGTGCCACTACGAAGTAATTTTTCTAGTGCGCGTTCACCGATATTTCGTACAAGTACAGCCTCCACATTATACTCTTGCAGAGACTGAATTAACTGAGACTTCGCATTGCAACCTGCTTGTGGCATCGAAGCAATGTTCGCTAAGTTTTTTAGCATACCGTCAGTATCAGAATAAATAGCAATATATGGTGCTTTAACAAAGTGGTTTGCCACCCGCTCACCATCATTAGGAATAGCATAAATCATAAGTTTGACTCCTCATCCGGAAAAACTAATGCATGACCTTCAACTAAACTTTTTGCGACTTTCAATCTTGCACTTTTTACTGTGTTACCAAAAGTTTGTCTAGAGACACCCATCTGATCAGCAGCTTGCTGCTGGCTAAGCCCCTCTAAATCGGCCAAACGCAGTGCTTCTAGCTCTTCTGGTAATATGGCGACTTGCTCCAACTGATGAAATGGCACGCCATTGGGTTTGAAACAATGGTGTGCAGCACGTCCGCATATTCGTCTTTCTATCTTTGGTCTTGCCATCATTATCCCTCGAAAACACAGGGTCAAATTACGCCTTAAGTTGGCATATGCCAATAACATTTTTAGCATATGCCAATAAACTAAGTTTGCAAAAATCGACACGATAAATACGTAAGACATCAGGATTAATTAGACATCTAAAAATTTACAAACTTTGGTGACAAACGAGCAAAAAGATCAATTCTAATTATCTAGATAATAAAAACGTTAGTTTGCGCAGACTTTTCATACAAATACGCGCTAATGTATTCATTTTATTGGAGAAGAAAAACTATAATCCGATCAAATCACTCATTTGAACACTAATGATTATTTTATTAAAAGAGTGTCTCCCTAAGTAACTATAAAGTGCAGGTCGACTGCATTGAAATGAGCCTAAAGGGTAAAACAATAGATGGAGGACCTATCGAACCACCAATCATTACTTGGTCTACGATCCCAGCCATTCTTGCTGAATCACGTCTCTTGAGGGCACCTAGATATATCAGAAAAGGAAGTAAATATGTCTGACTCGAATTGGCTCAGCGAATTCCCAGAAATGGATCGCTCTGATCTTAGAGCGATTCGCAAAACACTCGATGGCGCCTACCGAGATTTCTCTCGTGAATATGGTGAACTTATCGAGTCTCTCTTTGATCCGCTCCTTTCATTTCTTGTCTGGTTTGAAAAACTGCTTATTTCAACACCTTGGGTCGTTGTTTTAGGCGTCTGCACCGCCCTCGTTTATGCCGCTAGTCGCTCTTGGAAACTGGCTATCGCATGTTTTGGCTCACTTATCCTGATTGGCTACTTCGGCATGTGGGAAGACACAATGCGCACGCTCAGTATTATCACGGTGTGTACCATGCTGGCAATCACACTCGGGATCCCTATCGGCATCGCCATGGCGCGCTCTAATCGTATTCAGTCTGTTGTGACGCCATTACTCGACGTCATGCAGACCATGCCGGCATTTGTGTACCTCATCCCAGTTGTGATGTTACTCGGGATCGGCAAAATTCCTGGCCTCATCGCAGTAGTAATCTACGCGATTCCACCTGTTATTCGTTTAACTAATTTGGGTATTCGTTTGGTGGATAAAGAAGTGTTGGAAGCCGCAACCGCATTTGGTGCCAGCAGTAAACAGCGGCTTTTTGGGGTCCAACTTCCGCTCGCAATGCCAACCATCATGGCGGGAATCAACCAAACGATAATGATGGCACTGTCGATGGTTGTCATCGCATCGATGATTGGGGTAAAAGGTTTGGGCCAGCCCGTTCTTAAGTCGATTACCAATCAATATTTCACTCTTGGTCTTTTAAATGGTCTAGCCATTGTCGCCCTAGCGATTCTTTTCGACCGCGCTTCACAAGCGTATGCGAAACGCACTCAAGCCCATCTAGGAGATTTAAAGCATGACTAGTCCACTTATCGAAATCAGCGGTCTGTATAAAATCTTCGGCCCCAAACCCAACAGCGTGATTGAGCGCGTCAAGTTGGGACATAGTAAAGAACACGTGTTGGCGGAAACGGGCCACACGGTCGGGCTAAAAGACATCAACCTCCAAATTAAAAAGGGCGAGATTTTCGTCATCATGGGATTATCCGGTTCAGGAAAGTCCACCATGATTCGCCACTTCAATCGCCTAATCGATCCAACCATGGGACAGATTTTGGTGGAAGGGGTAGATGTCATGCAGCTTTCTAACAAGGAGTTAGAGCAGTTTCGTCGTCATAAGATGTCGATGGTGTTTCAACGTTTTGGCTTATTGCCTCATCGCACTGTTATCGACAACATCGCTTACGGTTTAGAAATTCAAGGAATAAATAAAGAAGCACGCTTAGAAAAAGCAAACGAATGGTTGGATACCGTTGGATTAACGGGTTATGAGAACCAATACCCCGCTCAGCTATCAGGTGGTCAGCAGCAACGCGTAGGCCTCGCGCGAGCATTGGCAACCAACGCCGAAATACTGTTAATGGACGAGGCATTCTCAGCGTTGGACCCACTGATTCGAAGCGAAATGCAGGATCAGTTAATAGAACTGCAACAGCAGTTACACAAAACGATTGTTTTTATTACTCACGACTTAGATGAAGCACTGCGCCTTGGCGATCGCATTGCGATCCTTAAAGACGGTGAGCTTGTCCAACAAGGTTCACCAGACGAAATATTGCTGCATCCTGCCGATGAGTACGTTGAAGCCTTTGTAAAAGACGTCAATAGAGCGCGAGCATTGACGGTTGAGACTGTGATGCAGCCACCTTCATATCGCATTGCCGCTAAAACCATTGAAGAAGCGCTCAGTGAGATGAAACGTGTAAAACGTGATTATGCTTATCATGTGACCGATGCAGGCTATCAAGGCGTGATAACGCAACAAGGGTTACTAGACGCGACGAAGTTAGCTCAAACCCCAAGCTGGGATGATGATATCTATGAAGAAGTGCCTATCATCTCTCCCCATTCAGCCATTGAGCAAATATTGACTGAAACCATGTCGTGCGAATACTCACTGCCCGTTGTCGATGAGCATGGTCATTTGAAAGGTGAATTAGAGCGTCGTACTGTTGCTGGTTTATTCGCTGATGAAGACAGCACAAAACGAAGCACCTCACGTTCAAACATCGATAAGGCCTCTTAACTGATTTAATAAAACAGCTCACAGCAATGTAGGCTGTTTTCACTATCTCTGCCCCCCTCTAGATATTTATTTGTAGACTCAAGCTTGATATCCCAATCAACATTTACATTGTTCTGATTTTCCTGACAATTTCATGCTCATATTCGGTTTTATTGACATAGATAGATCATTCTATTGCTTTTTGATGACGCAAATACCTGATAAATGTCTACTATTACTCTCATACAAAATCTTGATTTAAAGAGGGATAAAATGAAAAAAACAATGTTGGCACTAACAGGCGCGGTAATCATTCTTGCAGGCTGTCAAGATGAGAAACCTGCCGAAACAAGCGCAGTTGAAGTACCTCAAGCGACGGAAACTGAAGTCACTACTAGCGCAGAAGTTACTACAGAGACAATTGACACGCTGCCAGTAGCAGAAGAACAAGTCATCACTGAAGAAACATTTGTAGACTCTGAGCATAACGCACAAAATGCCCTGGACTGGAACGGCACATATAAAGGTACGCTTCCATGTGCGGATTGTTCAGGTATCGACATGACCATCACACTAAATCAAGATGGCACTTATGTACTTGAAGAAAGCTACCAAGACAAAGAAGACGGTCAGTCAAAGTCTGAAGGCCAATTCACTTGGGATGCAAACGGCAGCATCGTAACGTTGACAAACGAAGATGCGCCAAACCAATACTTTGTTGGTGAAAATGTACTTATGAAGCTAGACATGAATGGCGAAAAAGTAACAGGTGACCTAGCACCGTTATACAACTTAACGAAACAACAATAAGTTCGTATCGATACCTGATAAATAATCTAAATCCGAGCTACCCCAACTCGGATTTTTTCTTTCCATCGACGGCGGTTGCCTTTCTTATCTTCCTCCTCTGATCTTACATTCCGCTTCTTATCCTGATGGTTCATTACATTTCCATACGCTTTGCTGATAGAGGCTTACAACTTCATTTTGTACAGTGTTCAAAACAAATCAGAACAACTCGGAAAAATGATGAAAAAGACATTAATTGCACTACTAACTCTGACTGCTGCTGGTTCAGCGGTTGCTGGTGATACTTATATTCGTAACGGTAACATCTACAACAATGAAGGTGGCTGGAACGCGGAAGTCGGAGTGGCTCATGGCAGCGATCTTTTCAAAGATCAAAAATACAATACAGCTCCAATTCTAAATGGCGGTTACCATGGTGACGACTTTAACGCGGATCTAAGTGGCATTAACTACCGTTTCTTCGGTAACACCAATGAATTAATCAACATGAGTGCCTACCTTGTTGGTAGTGGTGTCATGCGTGACGGTGATATTGCAAAAAGCCTGAAAGGCACGGATAAACGTCGCTTTGCTGTCGATTTAGGTTTGAACACTGACTTTACGTTAGATCAACACAATGTGATTTCAACATACCTTCAACATGATATCAGTGGTGCTTACAAAGGTTACTTAGCGGGCGCAACTTACTTCCACATTATGAACTTCGGTAGTGTTGATTTTGTTCCTTTTGCTAACCTAACTTATCAAAGTGAAGACTACGTAGATTACTACTTTGGCGTAAAACAACGCGAAGCAAATGCAAACCGCAAAGCGTACAAAGGTGATTCAACAGTAAGCTATGGTTTAGGCTACAAGCTAGTCATGCCAATCAACGATAACTGGCAAGTGAGCCAAATGACACAATACACTCGCCTAGGCAGCGGTATCAGCGATTCCTCAATTGTTGATAGTGCAAACCAATGGGTTGTTGGTGCGAGTGTGTCGTACAACTTCTAACTCTACATTCCACATAAAGCCATCACTGCGATGGCTTTATGTATTCATACTCTATGCTCACCGTATCGAAATATGCTAGTTAGAGTGAGCGATCCAGAGACGATGCAAATCGCTATAACCCGTATTTTTCACCTGAACACCGCGCACTTGCTGTGTTTTTGTCACCTCTTCATAGCCAACAAATAAAGGCAAATAAAGATACTGCTCTCGTAACGCTTTTTCTACGCCTAAAAGAGATTGTAAAGATTGAGCATTTGTCATGGCTTCGCGAAGGTTTTCTCGATGGAGCAACATCTGGCTTTGATCAAAACTAAAACGCAAACCTGTTGCTATCGATAGCCACTCAAATACGCCATACTCAAACGGCGCTTCCATGACTTCTTCAATTAGGAGCAAGTCCGCTCGATGTGATACGACTTCAGGAAAACTAATGTCATCAATAATGACGATCTCTAGCTCTAATCCCGTCGCCCGAATCACACGGTGCAACCACTCAGAGTGACGAATTAAACTTGGTATCGTCCAGATTGGCTCGGCTAGCGCTACTTTACCCTGTAGCTTAGGCGTCACAACAGCCTCTGCGATTAGTAAATCTTGATCTTGAGTCGCTAACTGAATGCTGTCAACGGCACTTTGCGCCTCATAGATTCTCTTTTGCGCATTGATGTAATCGGCGAGTTGATGCCAGTCTTCTTTTGCGAGATTAGAGTCCGCGCGCTGCCGATAGGTCAAATATGAAAATGCGCTGATTTTTTCCACTTCAACGTGATCAGAGGTTTGGTTAAAACTCAACATATTCAAGGTCTTAACATTACCATGAGACAGCGTAATTTGGTCTAACAATGCGCGCGCTGAAAAATATTCTTTGTGTGCTTGAAGAAGCATACTCTCTTGGTTCCAACCACTGATTTTAAATGGTCCGGTGCCTATGTGGTAAGAATAACCAGAACCGAAAGAAACAACATCTCGACAAAGAATAGAAGCGTGAGGAGTGGCTAGCATGTATGGAAAAAACATGTTCGGATGTTTCAATGTAATTTTTAAGCAGCTCGATGTTTCGGCAATCACACTGTCAATACACTGCCAGAGCTCGTGTACTGGTCCTTTTATTTCCTTAAGTCTTTCGATGCTCCAAACAACATCTTGTATGCTGAGAAGTTCGCCATCGTGACGATATATTCCAGGCCTCAACCATAACGTCATCACATTGCCTTCCATTTTCCACTCATGTGCTAGCGAAGGCTCAATGCCACCATTGGAATTTTGAGTCAGCAAAACATCATAAACACTTTTCGCCACATGCAGTTCAGTATGACGATAAGTGTTCGCAGGATCGACCTTAGACACCCAAGGATAAGAGGAGATCAAAATAGCGTTATTTGACTCATTCAACTGGTTCACTTTTTCAGAGGCAATCGTCAGCGCCCTGACAGCACTTTGGCCGAACCAATCGATAAGTTTTGTTATCGAGTTCATTCTTCCCCGACCAAGCTCCTCAACCAAAAATTCGGTCATCGCTTGTTGAAGGGAAATAGTAATATTCAGACGACTGGCGTTACTTCTGCCAATTGCAGGTTTCCAATCTACCCAACCGTAAGAGGCAAGCTTTTTCATCACAATAGAAACATTGCGCCTTGACGTACAAATTACCACTTCAAGCTCCGACAGCGTAACGAAGTGATATTGATGAGGTTCAAAGTGCTTTAACAGTAGATCCAGATACCTAAGATTGACATCGTTCACAAAGATTCCCAAGAGTTATTCCAAAGCAAAAAAATAGCACAGGACGCTTAGCAATTAAACTTCCTGTGCTATATCTAAATATATTCAAAGCTTGGACTCAGCTCGACCAACAGAAGTCAAAAACGTGTACTAAGCCAAGAGGTAACTTGAATAAGTATTATTAGAAACGGTAGCTCATACCTACAGAGAACACATTGATGTCTGCATCAACCGTTACTTTTTCATTGCCAAATTTCGCAATGTCTAGCTCAGGCATCATGTATTCCCATTCAACTTGCAGAGCAAAGTTTTCAGTAATAGCGAACTCTGCGCCTAAACCGTACATGCCTGTTACAGTGCTGTCAGAAATTGTGGTATGGCCTGCGCTACCGTCAATCACAGAGTTGCTAATTTTGAATTCAGCATTGAAGTAAGAAAGACCAGCTTTAGCAAAAAGGTTGAAACGATCGCCAATCGGTAGAGTCGCCTTTGGTTGAATCGATAGATACTTCATATCACCAACAGTAACAACTTTGCCGTCTAAAGCGTCGTAGCCACCAATGGCTGCTTCTAGAGAAATGTATTCGTTGAACTTGTAACCACCAAATACTTTACCTGAAAGGCTTGAGTCATCTTCAAGTTTAAGCTTAGTGCTAGCGTTGGTACCACCACCATTGATAGAGCCATTAACATCACCAAACGATGCTTGACCTACCGATGCACCAACGTAAGGAGCTGCGTTTGCAACAGAACATGTTGCTAAAAGGGCTGTCATTAGCCATGTTTTTTTAAACATTGTATTTCACTGCCTGTTAATTATTGAGGTTGTGTTTTGCCCATCCTTAAGCACGTCATGCTATCCATTTCACTCGGTTTCAAAACCAAGTTGATGTTAATGAATAAAAACTCAATAAAACATGAAATATTTAAACACAACTTTGCCACCTTCTTTCTTAATCATGACAATTTAGTCATTTCATAAGCACTGTTGCTTCAACCAATTAGTGAGTTTGATAATTTCCGCCTGCTTGGTTCGGCTCTTTTTATGAATAAAATAAAAGCTGTCCCCCGTCTCTAATCCATGAGAAGGGATATACACCAAATCATGCGCTTTATCTCTTTCATTGAGCATAAAATCATTCGCAAATGCGATGCCTTGGTCATAACGTGCAGCCTCAATTGCCAACAACATATGACTAAAATGTTGAACATCGACATCTTTTGGCAAAGTGTAACCACCCGCTCTGCACCACTCTGCCCAGTCTTTTCCTCTCTCACGATAAATAGAGTCTGTCGACAAAATAGGATATCGCCAAAGCGCTTCTGGAATGGGTTGATCTTGTAACTCTTTCCAAATTTTATGGCTGCATACCGGATACAGCGTTTCCGCGTATAACTTCACCGACATATAGTTGCGCTTTGGCTTCTCTACCGTGATAAAACAATCACCAACACTATCTGTCTGCTCAGGATCACCAACAACCATATTGAGTGTCAGATCGATTTCCGGATGTAACCGCTTAAAATCAGACAAACGCGGAATAAGCCACTTTACGGCAAGCGAGCTATAAATCGCTAAACGTATGCTGCCTTTGTCCCCTTCTCTCACCTTTTGGCTGGCCATCGCAATAGAGCTAATTGCCGGGCTAATATCCTCTAAATAACGAGCACCAGTATCCGATAAAGAGAGCTTTCTTCCTTGACGAATAAATAATGACTCGCCCAAATAATCTTCCAATAATCGTATCTGATGACTAACGGCACTTTGCGTCACATTGAGCTCTTCAGCCGCAAGCGAAAAGCTAGAGTTTCGAGCGACAGATTCAAAACAGTGAACCGCTCTGAGTGGTGGCAATTTCATTATCTAAAAATCTCATACTTAAACTAATAAATATCACTTCACTTCATCCTATGACATCACCTACTCTTTGGCAAAGAAAGAGGAGAGGAAATAAGTGAAAGTTACATCGGTCGGCGCAGCTATGCTGCTATTAATTGTTGGGAATCTCATTGCGGTGCTTTCGGACTCTTTAATTAAAAGTGTCGGAAATGAAGTGCCTATTTTTCAGTTTGTCTTTTTCCGACAAATTTCCGCAGTGCTTTTCCTACTGCCTGTCTGCTTGCTGACAAAAAAGACTCATTTTCTTGAAGGATTTAAATGGCATGCTGTCCGCGCTCACGTGTGGTTGCTTGGTGCTATATTTATGGTTTTGGCGATTTCATCTTTACCGCTCGCAACTGCGAACGCAATCTTCTACGCCGCGCCATTAATCATGCTGCCGCTTGCCGCGATATTTTTTGGCGAACAGCTGTCTAAACAATCGGTCGCGGCTGCGATCATGGGCTTTGCTGGTGTGTTGGTCATCATTCGTCCAGATCAAATCGACTGGGCAGCGATTTCGGCTTTAGTTGTGGCTATTACCCTGGCAATCAATAACTTGCTTATTAGAAAACTGCCAAAAAATCAGTCCGTCATGCAAACGCTATTAATGACAAACTTGGCAGGTATTCCCGTGGCTTTCTTACTTGTTCTGATCGAAGCGGAACCTTGGGACTGGAGTGCTTTCCCTGTCGCTGCTGGCTCAAGTTTGTTCATCATGATTTATGCGGCAACATGTGTGATCGCTTACCGCTCGATTGATAGCAACAAAATTGCCAGCGCTGAATACAGTGGCTTAATTGGTGCCGTGTTTGTGGGATTAATCTGGTTTGGAGAAGTGCCAGACATATTTATGGCTATAGGAACAATAATGATTGTTGTGCCGCTGGTTTGGCTTTCTAAACGAGAACGTCGCAAGAAAAAGCTGCAAGCTCAGCAAGAGCGAGAGCGAGAGCAACAAGAGGCGCACGTTACTTAAAATCGCGCTCTATCTCAAAGACTAAAAAAACCGAGTCGTAAGTACTCGGTTTTTTTATGTGGCTCTAATCCATTCTGATGTAAGCGACCACATGAGATAAAAACTGCCTTGCAAAACGATCATTAAACCGGATGCGATATTCATGATCGGCTTCCGATACTAAACGCCAACCTTCAGCAAAGTACTCTTTGATATCATCGACCGCTTCTTCTTCATTTTTGATGTGTTTCGCGTTCCACTGATAAGTGCAAGAGACAACCATCAGCCCGCCAACCTTGGTGGCTTCTTTTAGAGCGTTGATCACGCTAAGTGGCGACTCACATTGATCAACCACGTTCAAACATACGACTAAATCAAAGCTAGACTGGAGAGTATCGTGCTCAAAAGGTTGGTTAATCAGCGTCAAATCAACATGAGCACATTTTTGCACGATATCTCTATTCTCTACTTCTAACGTGTTTATGGTGTTCACATCGTGCAGATAAGTTAACTCGACCCGTTGTTCTTCTATTAAAAGCTGCTTAAAGCCATCCATTAACCTATTTGAAGGCTCAACCAGCGTCGCTTCTTTAAGGCTAGGTAAGCGTTGCACTAACTCATAATAGTTTCTTCCCAGGGCCGCCCCAACCTCAAGTAGGGAACACGGCTGAACGCCGCTCTCAAGTGCCGTCTGCGCAATAAAGTCAGCGACTTGGGAACAATGTGGTGATGACAAAAAAGAGAGTGGGACTTGTTTTGAGCGACTGGTTATCGTCTCAATCTGCTTATCTTCAATGAACTTGTCGAACCATTGCGCTTCGAAATAACCAGCTAAACCGCGATCGGTCAGGTAAAAATCTTCCATGTATTTTCCGTTCGTACTTTTAGAAAAGTGATTGTATCGAACGCTGAAATTAACTGGTAATTCTGGCTGCACATTCCCGTGGGAAAATAGATGAAAACACCGCTTATGTGAAAAAGCCCTTTCGTCTCAAAGATAAAAGGGCTTGTTAATTACTTCGGTTGAGGAGCTAGTTATTGCGGAAGAACAACTTTGCCATCTTGAATTGGGAACGTTTTTGTCGCTGGCTTGCTCGCCAAGCGAACCGTCGTTGGCGCACCTGAAACTTCGTAAGTGACGTCGTAACCCACTACTTTATCAGATGTCGTATATTCTGTATGACACTGTTTTTTAGTCGTTGTTACTACATCGCCTTTTTGCACATTTTCCTGGATCTTACGACCTGTCAATGCACCAGCAATCGTACCAGCTGCAGTTGCAATCACTTTACCTGAGCCACCACCGATTTGGTTGCCCAATGCCGCGCCAGCTGCTGCGCCACCAACCGTACCAATAATTTTATTGTCATCCGTAGGGGCAACTTGCTCGGTTACTACCACGTCTTTACATACTTGGTGCGGCTTTTTCACCGTTTCAGTCACCGCTTCAACCAAAGTAATGTTTGCTTGAGTTGGAGCTGGTGGCGTTTTGTCTTTACAGCCTGCTAGTACAGCAACAACTGCCGTTGCAATTGCGATAGATTTCATATTCATGATTTACATCCCAGTATGGTTTGCTTTGATGAGCGGTATAGTAAATCGCAATTAGGAAATCACATCAGGCGAAAACAAACCCTCTGTCATTAACGAGTAAAGAAACACTGTTTTATAAAAGGTACGTCAAGAAACACTCAACAGAATGTCAACTGAGCTAAAACCGTATCATTACTGATTATGATTAAGCTTGATTAACCTATGAGGCTTATTTTTAAGCCAAGCTTAAAAACAGTTCGTCGTCCGTTAAATACTTATGACGGTGACTCAGGTTACGCACGTGCAT
Organism: Vibrio sp. E14; assembly: GCF_020515785.1. Lineage (NCBI taxonomy): Bacteria > Pseudomonadati > Pseudomonadota > Gammaproteobacteria > Vibrionales > Vibrionaceae > Vibrio > Vibrio sp. E14. The sequence continues at coordinate 179,328 of NZ_JAHPJI010000001.1, read as the reverse complement.
AAACATAAAGTCAGGAAAACCAGGAGCAATAATGTTGTTTGGTTCCCAGCATACACCGCCAACAAACACATATCGCCCTTGCTTGTCATCTTCGTGAAGGGGGTTATTAAGAGGAGAAGAAAACTCTGCGCGACAGCCTTCAACCACACAAACAATTTGTCCTTTAAAAAGGCCGATCACGCGCTTAACAAGATTTGCCTTGATGCCACATTTCCATGCTTGACGAGTGGCCATCTCATAGCCATATTTTCGAATCGCTTTTTTTTGCAAATGTACTACTAGGTTCATTTTGACTCCTGATTCAAGCAATTACGCGAAGCCCAAAGTCATAAAAGCAGATAGACGTCTATACCCGAGTGACCTCATGGTACATGGGAATAAACTACGTGATTAGACTGAGTTTAGTGTCCGATGAAAATACACCTTCCACGATGCTGTAACGTATCGATTTACACCAATCATAGGCACATCGCACATCAAAAAAACAACCTTATTTTCGAGTGCTTTCCTACGCTGTATCTGGTTACTTCTGCGTATTACTATAACGAAATCACCCTCTACGTTTGTCTATATAAATTTGTCGTAACGATAGAGGGTGCTTATCAAGGAGAGAGGATAACGCCTACGCGTCGATGAGATAGTTTTGACCTTCAGTTTCTAGACGATCAATCAGTTTACGACACTCATTTAAATCAAGAGGTTGCTCGAAGCGGCGCTTGAGGTTCATCAAAAAGAAGATATCTTCACACATGGCTTTCTCAGGTTCGTCACTGATTTTTGCGACTGGTGAACCATTGCACGTGACCATTTTGATCACGATAGAAAGTGGCTGGTAGGCTTCACCCTCTTTATTAACATAATCACCCATATCGTTCGCAAGAAAAGTACCGATACCAAAACTCACCTGAATACGTCCCTGGAAATACTCGCAAATATCTAACGCTTGTTCGAAGTTAAGTCCGTCGGTAAACACCAGTGTTTTTGTTAATGGGTCTATATTAAGCGACTGGTAGTGTGCAATCATTTTTTCACCCCAGCTATAAGGGCAACCACTATCGTGACGCACACCGAAATACGCGTTACTTAGCTCTTCATCAAAGTCTTTAAGGAAGGCATCAATACCAATCGTGTCGGTCAGTGCAATACCTAGTGCACCGTTAAACATTTTTTGCCAACGTTGCAAAGCCACTTTTTGCGAATCTCGCACATTCACCAGAGCTTGATGGCCCATAAACCATTCATGAGCAACGGTACCGATAGGCGTCAAATTCAGTTCTTTTGCTAAGTGGTAGTTGCTTGTTCCTGTCAAACATTCCGGCACTTCCTGGCACAAGAACTCCAGCATGGTGCGCTGAGCTTGAAAAGAGAAACGTCGACGCGTCGACATATCAGAAAACTTAAAGTTAGTGATGTTACGACGCTTTAGTTCGGATTTTAGGTACCGAACTTTCTCTTCTAAAACGGTGGTAAATTGCGCTACAGGGATATCAGACCAACGCTGACGGCTACGAACTTCAGACACGATACTCATGATGATCGTTTCGTACAAAATAGTATCTCGCCACAAACCATTGATAGTAATGCGTAACTGGCTTGAGCCATCAGCCATGGCTTTATTATGGAAAGAGACATCACTTTGCGGGTTAAACCGGAAATGGCGCAATGCATCAACAAAATCAGGATTCAGGTAAGGCGCGACACGCTTAATATATTCGATTTCTTCTTGCGTAAATTGAATGTCTTGCAGTTTAAGAACTTCTGCTTTTACCTCTGGTAGCAGTTCAGAGAGATCTTCCTCGCTACGCACAATAAACTTGTATGACACCATCGCATCAGGGTAAAGCGCTGTTACTGCGCTCATCATATTGACTTTGTAAACATCAAAATCCAAAGCGCTTTGAATGATGCGGGAAGAAAATAGTTTGGTGGTCATTAGGTGCCCTTCTACACGCCCTTCCTGGGTATATAACTTTTTGTTACTAACTAATTTGCGTAAACAATAAACACCCATCTATAGTTTGTCAACTTTTGTTACTAACCACTCATTTTTATAAGGTTTTTCTGTCTAGAATTCGCACACAGATTGTGAATAAGTCAGATTCATTCGTAGATTTATACTCAAGGCGTACTATGAAGCACTACCAAAAACGTTTCGCACAACTCGTTACTTACCCATTGATTGACCACTTGTTATGCGCTAGATTACTTACAAATCAATATTAGGACTCAACCATGATCGTATCTGTCGACATTATTCCATTCAGGCTATCTGGCTGTGCCGATAAGGGATTGGAAGTGTTGTTGATTAAACGTTCAAATCCAAATCGGCCATACCATGGAGTCTGGGCACTACCGGGCGGATTTGTCTTTGATAAAGACTTAACCAGTGAAGGAGGACGCCCGGCCGATGAAAACTTTGAGGCGGCGCGTCGCCGAATTTGCCGCGAGAAAATCCATACCTACCCTCGTCACTTTAGTGAAGCTTTTATCGACGGCGATCCCAAACGTGATCCAGAAGACTGGAGCTTAAACATTACGCACTACGCCTTAGTCGATCGTAACAATGTAGAGCAAATCAACAATGCAGGTGTACCAGAGTGTCAACTTAAATGGTTTTCGCTACAAGCTATACTCAATGGAGAAGAGACCCTCGCGTTTGACCATCAAAAAACCATTGAAAAAGCGTGGCAGAAGCTTCGTGCATCCATTGAATACACATCGGTTCTTTTGTTTGCATTAGACAAAGAGTTTTTGGTTGCCGACATCATTTCTGCTTATCAAGAGTTTGGTATTGATATTAGCCGAATGACGATTAAGCGCCGCTTGATAGATTCAGGCGTACTAAAGCCCACCAATAAAGTCGCTTCTACCAACAAAGGCAAAGGTGGAAAACCCGCAATGGTATATACGCTGACCAGCGACGAAGTAACCTTTTTTCAAAACTGTTTGCGTGGATAAACGCAGGCAATCAGACAGACAAGGAGTCTGCCATGACTGTTCGAGTAAACTATCAAACTACAGCAGTGATCGACGTTGATCCAGAGAAAGGCTTTAGTGAGTTATGTCCAAATGAACTACCCGTTGCAGGTGCGTTGGAAATCGTACCGGAGCTTCTGAGTAATCATGCCAAAGGCCGATTAAAACTGGTGAGCCGTGACTTGCACCCACCGAAAGCAAAATGGGATGCAGAAACACTAGCCAACATGCTTGAACCCGTCGGTCTACCCAATGTGGATATAAAATGGAACCGCCATTGTGTGCTTGGCACAACAGGTTCTGAACTGCTAGACGGTTTACCACCCGTGTTGGACTACGATTTTCAAGTTAATAAAGGCATGGATCCTGATGCGCATCCTTACGGTATTTTCTTCCATGATATTGCCGATACTAAAACGACAGGCGCACATGAATTTCTAAAATTCAACGGGATTGATACCCTAGTGATCGGTGGTCTCGCGCTAGATTTTTGTGTGAAGAAATCCGTCATGCAAGCACTGGATCTTGGCTACAATGTGGTGGTCAACCTTGCTTCAACTCGCGCAGTACTGCCTGATAATGTTGAAAATGTGCTGACAGAGCTCAAGGATCAAGGCGCATTATTTGTCGAAAAAGCGGATGACATCATCGTAGAAAAATTCGCCTAGAGACGATAGTAACCGAGAAGGATTTCACTATGCATCAACATGAAAAATTGAATTACGTTGAATTTGGTTCCACCAATATTAACGCTACAAAACAATTTTTTGAGCGTACCTTTGACTGGACCTTTATCGATTATGGTCCTGAATACTCTGCATTTTCAGGACAAGGGTTAGATGGCGGATTCTTCAAATCTGAGTTTGTAAACCAAACCGCAAATGGTGGCGCACTTTTAGTGTTTTATAGCTCAGATATTCAGGCCACGCAGATAAAAGTTGAGCAGCATGGTGGAAAAATTATCCGCCCTATTTTCGAATTTCCCGGCGGCTGTCGATTCCACTTCACCGAACCAAGTGGAAATGAATTCGCAGTATGGTCGGAGAGCCATTAGTACTTACCCCAACACCACTTCCACACCTAGTTTTTTGATTTGCTCAAGGTCGCTTTTCGGAGCGGCTTTGTCGGTTAACAACACCGATATTTCGTTGGTATTGCCAATTGAAGAAGGATAAATCTGTCCAAATTTACTGGAGTCCGTCAGTACGATGTTACGTCTATTCTTTGCCAGAATGGCCTCTGCGATGTCGGCACGCATCATGTCCCGGCTAGTAAAACCAGTGTCTTGGTGAAATCCGTCGATACCCAAGAAAGCCGTGCTGAAGTGAATGTTCTCAATACAGAGTTTGGTGAGCGGGCCAACGAGGCTCTCGCCTTGATGCTGATACACACCACCAAGCAAGATGATGTTGGCAGAAGTGTTACGGATGAGATGGGCGATGTACGCCGATGGGGTAATGATGGTCACATCGCCGCGTTCAGCTAAAGTGCGAGCCAAGAGCGCATTAGCACTGCCGCCCTCGATCAATACGGTTTCGTTTGGTGATACCAAGTCCGCCGCTTTATTTGCAAGTGATTGTTTAATATCGAAACGGACTTCTAATCGGGTATCAATATCATCACTTTGCAATGCGGTAGCTGCGCCGTGTACGCGCTTTAGATAGCCCTGTTGCTCCAGAAAATTCAAATCCTGCCTGATGGTCACGCCCGACACGCCTATAATGTCAGAAAGCTCCGTGACTTGAACGCGTTTACGATCATTCACTAATTGCAGGATTTCATTTTGTCTTGGGTTCACAGGCTCGCTCCTTATTAATGAGCTTGCAGTATACGCCCGAATACTTTCATATGAAAGCAGCCTATGAACGATAGAAATAAGCTAAGTCGCGTTACACCGTAAGCTCAAGACGGTTGCCATCTGGATCTAATACGCAGCTTTCGTAGTAACCATCACCCGTTTGTCTCGGACCGTCGATCCATTGGTAGCCATCATCTACTAAGGTTTTGGTTAATTGATCCACTGCCTGCTCTGATCCTAAAGCGAAGGCAAAGTGTGCTAATCCTGTTACCTGCATCGCATGAGATTTTTCACAAGCGGTCACACCTTCCATCGACATTAACTCCAATCGTGCTCCACTTTCAAACGAAAGAAAGTAAGATGAAAACTGCTTAGTTGGATTGTGGTATTTATCGTTAGACACCGCGTTAAAATATTTCTCATAGAAGGCTTTTAACTCTTCCAAACGTTCTGTCCAAATCGCGATATGTTCAATTTTCATTAGGATTCCCCTTAGCTCTTAACTGCGCTCAATCTAACGAGGAAAAGCAGCACAAAAAAGAGAGCAAATCACCACCGAGTTGTTCCTGTTTTATGTCCGAACTGCTCATCGATGAGTCATTAAATCTATGGTTGGAGTTGTGTTTGAGCGAAAGTGATGTCCATAATGGCGCAAAGTTTTACAGGATAAAATGATGGAAGAGATTTACTTCGCAGGCGGCTGCCTTTGGGGCGTGCAAGAATTTATGCGCCACCTTCCGGGCGTAATTGGCACCGAAGCAGGACGAGCAAATGGCACGACGGATAACACTCAATCCGAATACGATGGTTACGCAGAATGCGTGAAAACCCAATTCGACCCCGAACAAGTTTCGGTTGAAACTTTAATGGGGTATCTGTTTGAGATCATCGACCCGTACAGCGTTAACAAGCAAGGTGAAGACGTAGGTGAAAAGTACCGTACAGGTGTTTATAGCCAAAACGAGAAACACCTAACGATTGCTAAAGCGTTTATCGCAGCAAGACCGGATGCCGATAAAATCGCCGTAGAAGTACTGCCACTCACAAACTACGTGCCAAGTGATGATGAGCACCAAGACCGACTCACGCGATTTCCCAACGACTACTGCCATATCCCGTTAGATTTGCTGCATAAATATAAAAATTAATGGCCAGCTTTTATCGCTGTTTCTATTATCTCAAACTAAGAGGCGCAACGCCTCTTTTTGCATCCTAACCAGGGCTATTGATCCTCCTCCAGTTCATTTTCATGTCTAGTTATTTATTTCAAAATAACTGGAATATAAATCACATAATAAATTTTATAATATTCCGCATTATTAATGACGGCTATCACACTTAAGATTGAGTGATACAAAAGTATAGTTATTGGTTTTTTTTTACTATTTCCGAAAACCACTTCATTAATTAAATTTGACTCATTACTTCAGCACCAATGAGTCACAAAATGATTACAGAACTAACAAACGTCAATTTAATTAAAAGCAACCTTCAAGCAAATAATAAAAAAGAAGTCTTTGAAGAGCTAGCACAAATGCTATTCGAAAATAATCGAATCAGCAGCAAAGAGGCTTTTTTAACCGACATCGAAGCACGTGAAGTATTAAGCGTGACTTCAATGGACGGCATCGCTTACCCACACGCAAAAAGCAAAGCGGTTACAGAGCCTGCAATCGCCGTTGGCGTAAAGCGCGAAGGCATCGAGTATGGCGACGAAGAGGGAGTCAAACCAACCGTATTCTTCATGATTGCTTCACCAGATAACGGTACCGACCACCATATTTATGTTCTTCAAGAATTATTCGGAAAATTTAGCGAAGAGTTTATTGAAGATATTCATAACGCAAAAGACGAAAACCAAATACTAAATATTTTAATTAATTCATAAGGCGTGAAATTATGAGTACAATTACAGCTCAAGCTAGCAATAATAGCGATTTCAAAAAACTCCTAAGTACCATGAAAGGTCACCTTTTATTCGGTACTTCTCACATGCTTCCATTTATCGTTGCGGGTGGTGTACTACTGGCTCTGGCGGTAATGGCATCCGGTAAAGGTGCGGTTCCTGCAGACGGGTTATTGGCTGATATTTCTAATATCGGTATTAAAGGTCTGGTGTTGTTCCCAATTATTCTTGGTGGCTTCATCGGTTACTCAATTGCAGACAAACCAGCACTAGCGCCAGCGATGATCTCTTCTGGCATCATGGCTGACATGGGCGGCGGCTTCCTAGGTTGTATCGTCGCTGGTTTTATCGCTGGTGGTGTAGTTCTACAACTTAAGAAGATCCCTCTTTCTGCTAACATGACTGCGTTGGGCGCTTACTTTATCTACCCGCTTGTTGGTACGCTTATCTCTGCAGGTATCGTTCTTTGGGGTATCGGTGAACCAATCAAGATCTTCATGGCGTCTATGAACGAATTCCTAGCTTCTATGGCTGGCGCTTCTAAAGTGGTTCTAGGTACGATTCTTGGTGGTATGACTGCATTCGATATGGGCGGTCCAATCAATAAAGTAGCAACGCTATTCGCTCAAACTCAAGTTGACACTCAACCATGGCTAATGGGCGGTGTTGGTATCGCTATCTGTACGCCTCCTCTAGGTATGGCACTAGCAACATTCCTATTCAAGAAGAAGTTCACTAAGCAAGAGCAAGAAGCAGGTAAAGCAGCAGCAATCATGGGTTCTATCGGTATCTCTGAAGGTGCTATCCCATTCGCAGCAAACGACCCTGTACGCGTTCTTCCTTCAATCGTTGCTGGTGGTATCGTTGGCTGTGTGTTCGGCTTCCTAACAGACGTACTGCTACACGCACCATGGGGCGGTCTAATCACGGCACCTGTATCAAGCAACATCCCTATGTACGTTGTGGGTATCGCACTAGGCTCACTAACAACAGCAGTTATCGTTGGCTTCTGGAAACCAGTCGCTGAAGAAGAAGCAGAAGACGAAATCGTAGAAGCAGCACCTGCACAAGCTCAAGCGGCTCCAGCAGCAGGCGAAGGCGAGTACGACATCGTAGCAGTAACATGTTGCCCATCTGGCGTAGCACACACATTCATGGCAGCGAAAGCACTAGAGAAAGCAGGTGCGGCAGCGGGTCTGAAAATCAAAGTAGAAACTCAAGGTCAAAACGGTATCCAGAACCGCATCACTGACCTAGATGTAGCAAACGCGAAGCTGGTTATTCTAGCTCACGATATCCAAGTAAAAGACGCTCACCGCTTTGCAAAAGCAAACGTTGTTGAGTGTTCAACGAAAGAAGCGATGCGTAACGCAGCGACTCTTGTGAAAGCTTAAACCTTAAGCTCCTCCCCCTAAGAGCCCTTTCCCCCAAAGGGCTCTATTTCAAGTTTTTAAGTTTTTAAGTTTTAGTAATACCCCTGATTTTTTTAATTATATAACCCTACAATTTACAAGGCTTTAAAAATGAAATTCAAACCTTCCCTACTCGCTTGCGCAGTTCTCAGTGGTCTAGTCGGTCTGACAGGCTGTAACGACGACACAACCAACATTTATGAAGGCGGTGACACCAACCCTGCACTGCCGGATATTCCTGACGGCGGCAAGCCAGTATGTCCTCCAGTTGGCGATGGCGACTGTGATGACAAGCCAAACCCAGAAACACCTGAAATCGACATGGGCGTTCACATCCCAGTAGATTTCGCCGATATGGACGTAACACGCTACGTCAACCCATTCATCGGCACAGGTAACCTAGGCAACACCTACCCTGGTGCAACCACACCACACGGCATGGTGCAGCTTTCTCCAAACAACGGTTCTAACGGCTGGGAATACATTTCAGGCTACTACTACCACGACGCACGTACTTCCGGTTTCTCTCATACCCACCTTTCCGGAGCAGGTGCTGGCGACTTGAACGACATTCTTGTCATGCCAATCAACTCGCGTTCGGATTACATGATTGATGAAGGTTCGGCAACGCTAAACCTAGAAGCGTCTCGCTTCCAACATCGTGACGAGCAAGCTACGGCAGGCTACTACAAAGTCGATCTATTGGATTACGACATCAAAGCCGAGTTGACGGCGTCGGATCGCGTTGGTGTACACCGCTACACCTTCCCTCGTGATGAGAAGTCAGAAATCATCGTGAACACTGGCTTCAAAATTAACTGGGACTACACCTCAGATTCTTACTTGAAATGGGACAAAGACAATAACCGTCTTGAAGGTCACCGTTTCTCTGATGGCTGGGCACCAAGCCAAAAAGAATTCTTCGTGATGGAATTCGACCAGCCAATCAAAAACGTGCGCTTTGCTTACTACGATAAAGAGCAAGGTCGTTACATGGACGTGCCAGAAGGCATCACTGAAATCGGTAACGAGACACGTGGCAAGTACCAATACGCGCGCGCTTACGTAGAGTTCGACACATCCAAAGACGGCTTAACGGTTGAAGCGAAATTGGCGCTATCAAACGTTGAAATCGGCGAGAACGGCAAGTCAGGTGCTTCTCTTAACATGACAGAAGTTGCTGGCATGAACTTCGACCAAGTACGCGAAGCGGCAACGAAGAAATGGGAAGACGAACTCGGCAAGATCCAAGTCTCTGGCGACGAAGATTACAAACAGACGTTCTACACCGCGATGTACCACTCGTACCTAGGTCAAACTATTCACTCTGACTTAGATGGTCGCTACCGCCAAGTTCACCAAGGTCGCAACGCTTACCCAGATGGCAACACCCCTTGGGGCGATAAGATTGATACGCTGAAAGAGTCAATCCGCACTACCGATGCCAACAAAGATGGCAAAGCAGACTTCACGCGCTACGACACTTTCTCATTGTGGGATACCTACCGCGCAGTTCAACCGCTGTCTTCGATTCTTGAACCTGACCGCTTAGCAGACGTGGTGCTGTCTATGCTGTCTTACGCCGAAGAAGAATGGGTGGATGACAAAGGCAACGTGCGTAAAGGTCGCCTGCCTGAGTGGACATTCAAAGGCAACGAAACAGGCATGATGATGGGCATGCACTCAACGCCTGTGATTCACGATGTGTTGTCGAAAGGTTCACTAGAAAAACGCATGATCGATCTTGGCTTCACAGAAGCTGAGCGCAAAGACGTTAAAGAGCGCTTAGTTGAAGCGATGATCACTGACGCGCGCGCCGCAACGAGCCAAGGCGTAGCATGGATCAAAGAGTACGAAGAACAAGGTTACGTGCCAGCGCAATTGCACGACACTCCACCAGATTCTTACGGCGGTCACTCACCATTTAAAGACTCTTGGACAGCATCTTACTCGCTTGAATACTCAATGAACGACTGGGCAATCGCACAATCGATCAAAGAAGTGTTCGGTGAAGAAGATCCACGCTACACCGAGTTCGCTAACCGTTCTAAAAACTGGCAAGCGCAATTCGACTTCGGCGGTAAGCAATACCAAGGTTGGTTCAAAGCCCGTGACTACGATGGCGAGTTTATCGATGCAGGTTGGGTAGACCCAATCACCGGTCGTGCGGTGGGTAAGGATTGGCGTCCAGACATGTTCAACTGGTCATTCTCTGAATCGAACGGCTGGCAATACTCGTTCAGTGTTCAGCACGACATTCATGGCTTGATTGACCTGATGACACGCTTCGATAAGACACAAAACCCTGAAGCAGAACGCGGTGACTTGTTCGCAGCACGCTTGGATGAATACTGGTCAACCTACCCAGATCGCAACGCAGGCGACAACCAATTCCCAGTGTTCAACACAGGTAACGTTGGTCAGCACGTACAAGGTAACGAACCAGATATCCACGTGCCTTACTTGTACAACTACGTAGGTCAACCTTGGAAAGGTCAGGCAGCCATCGCCGCAGCAACCAACATTTGCTACAAGAACACCGCTGACGGCATTTGTGGTAACGACGACTTCGGTACGCTCTCTGCGTGGTTCGTGTTCCGTGCACTTGGCTTCTACCCAGTGAACGCTTCTTCTGGCATCTACGAAATCGGTACTCCGCTGTTTGAAAGCACGTCTATCGATGTCGGCAACAACCAGAAGTTCACGGTTACCGCGAAGAACGTTAGCCGCGAAAACATCTTCATTCAATCGGCTCGCTACAACGGCAAAGACTTCAACCGTACTTACCTGACTCATGACGAAATCATGTACGGCGGTGAGTTGGAGTTCGTGATGGGCGACAAACCAAATCAACGTTGGGGCTCTCTAGAGCAAGATCTTCCACCAGCACAAGGCATCGGTGAGTTCTTGCATGAAGACGAGATGTCAGCAGGTTCTCGTTAATCCCAATAGTGACAACTCAGCCGGGAGCGCGCATCTCCCGGCTATCCCTACAAGCAAATTTTATAAGCAGTCCTTTAGAAACAGTCTCTTATAAACACTTTTATATACGAATAACGACAAAACGGTATGCACATGTTTAAACGTAATCTTATCTCTTTGGCTATCCTGGTTGGTCTGACGGGTGGCTTGGCTGGCTGTAACAGCGACAACGATTCTTCCTCTTCACTGCCGGGCGATCCAATTGTTGATCTTGCGGTATTGAAATACGTCGATCCTATGATCGGCACAGCAGCTTCTGGTCATACATTCCCGGGCGCGACGGTACCGGCAGGTATGGTTCAACTGTCTCCAGATACTTTCATCGGTTCTAACACTGATCACGAATCAGGACTTAACCCATGGCACTCAGCTTCTGGCTACTGGGATTCATCCAACTACGAAACTGGCGAAGTGGTTAACACTGACGTTCCGCTGTACGGCTTCTCACATACTCACCTTTCAGGTACAGGCGCAACGGACTTAGGCGACATCTTGGTTCTGCCATACGCAGACATGGCGAACACACAACTGAACTCTTTCGACAAAGCCAATGAAGAAGCAAGCGCAGGCTACTACAAAACCAAGCTAAACCAAGGTCAAATCGAAGTGGAACTGAGCGCAACCAAACGCGTTGGTTTACACAAATACACCTTTGCTGATGGCGCAGACCGCAACGTGAAGTTCGATTTGGGTCATACCCTAATGAACAACAACGGCAAGTCTTTGAAGAACAAAGTAGAAGTCGTGGACGAATACACCATTCGCGGTCGTAAAACATCAACAGGCTGGTTCCAAGGGCAAGATCACCAAGGTCAGGACATCTTCTTCTACGCGAAATTCAACCAACCAATCGCCAAAGCACTGTTAGGCGAACAAGACCTAGAACCAACTCGCGAAATGCGTGATGGTGCGGTTTACTCAGGCGATGATCTGACCGCTTACCTAAACTTCGGCACAGGCGAAGAGCCAATTGAGATCCGCGTGGGTATCTCTCCTGTTAACTGGCAAGGCGCACAGAAAAACTTAGAAGCGGAAGCACCAAGTTTCGACCTAGCACAAGTGAAAGAAGACGCGGAATACGCGTGGGCTGAGAAGCTAGCAAAAATCAAAGTAGAAGGCGGCACAGAAGCTGAGAAAACCAACTTCTACACCGGCATGTACCACATGATGATCGCACCAATCGAGTTCTACGATGTGGATGGTCAATACGTGGATATGCTTGGCACAGTGCGCACACTGAAAGATGGCGACACGCCAAACTACTCGATTTACTCAACGTGGGATACGTTCCGCGCCGTTCACCCAATGTGGACCATCATCGACCCAGACCAAGCAACGCTATACGTCAAAGACTTGATTCGTAAATCTAACGACGAGTTTGGTTTATTGCCGAAATGGGAAGGTCATGGTTCAGAAACCGGCACCATGATCGGCTACCCATCGGCAGCGATTCTGGGCGATGCCGTAACCAAAGGCTTGATTGATGCAGAGCAAGCTTACACCGCATCAGTGAAATCAGCTCGATACACACCGCATGAGTACCCACAGATTCATGATGACATCCTAAGCTCACTTATGGCAGGTCAGTTGAACTACCACGAGAAAGAACAGTGTGTTCGTTACCCGAACTGGAACTCAGTATCTTACTCGTTGGAATTCTCATTCTACGATTGGACGATCGCAGAAATGGCAAAAGCCGCTGGCGATATGGACGCGTATGAAGAGTTCAAAGCTCGTTCTTACAACTCTTTGAAACACTGGGATGCAAAAGCAGGTAACGCAGACGGCACGGGCTTCTTTGTACCGACAGAACTGAAAGAAGGTGACCCATGTGCAATGAAATACGCTTCAACTGATTTCGACCCTTACAAATCTGACGCGTTCTACTACACAGAAGGTAACGCATGGCAATGGCAATGGGCATTCATGCAAGACTTAGACAAGCTGACTGAAATCATGGGCGGCACGCAAGGTCTGAACGACAAGCTGAACAACCTATTTACTGCCGATCCAAATGGCGGCGAAGCGCACCAAGACATGACAGGCTACATCGGTCAGTACATTCACGGTAACGAACCTTCGCACCACGTCATCTACTTGTACAACCGTACAGAAGAGTCTTACAAGGCGCAGGAATACCTAGACCAAGTTTACGACCAGTTCTACAAACCGACGCCAGACGGCATCATCGGCAACGAAGACGTAGGTCAAATGTCGGCGTGGTACTTGATGTCAGCACTGGGCTTCTACCAAATCTCGCCAACCGATCCAACGTACAGCATCGGTCGTCCAATCTTCGACAAAGCGACGGTAGACATTGGCTCTGGCACCTTCACGGTAACGGCTGAGAACAACGGTCCAGACAACATGTACATCAAAGAAGTGACCATCAACGGTAAGCCTCTGGATGTGTACAACACCTTCCAGCACAGCGAATTCAAAGCAGGCGGCGAACTACACTTCGTGATGACGGCTGACAAGTCTGAAGCAATGCAAGCCAACCTAGGCGAATAATGATTTTGAGGGGACCTCGTGTCCCCTTTTCTCGTGGAATAAAAACAATGAAACTAAAAAGAACCCTACTCTCTACTGCAGTGTTAACCGCCATGCTTGGTCTTGCTGGTTGTGGCAGCGACTCTGATCCGGAAACTCCGGTTATCTCTACCCCTACTTTGGAATTCGTTGATACCTTGATCGGCACTAAAGGTCTTGGCAACGTTAACCCGTCTCCAGTCATGCCAGAAGGTATGATTCAGCCATCCCCAGATAACTTCGATCCAAACGGTTGGACTGGCAAAGGCTCACCTGTTGAATACGATCCTGTGCACAGCCTGCTTTCTGGCTTCTCAATGACCCACATTTCTGGCGCAGGTAAAGGTGACCTAAACGACTTCGCCTTCTTGCCATACACAGGTTTCAATACTGATGCCGTGACCATGGAGAAAAGCTCGGAAGTGGCAGAGGTTGGTTACTACTCGGTTGACCTTGTAGAAACTGGCGTAAAAGCTGAGCTTTCAGCAACCGACCGCGTGGCGTTCCAACGTTACACCTTCAAGCCGGGTGAAGATCGTAAAGTGCGTATCGACCTGCAACACGAACTGTTGGAGCAATACGGCAACCACTCTCGCAGCATCTACTACAAACGCGTTAATGACACCACCGTCGTAGGCGCGCGCACCTCAAACGAATGGGGTCAATGGCAAACCGTCTTCTTCGCGGCAGAATTCTCTGATCCAATCATTGAAGAGAACCTGTACACCAAGCTGGCTTCTGAAAGCAAACTGACTCCAACTGACGCTACCGAAGTCGGCTTGGAAGATTACCGCGGCTACGCAGAGCACAAACCAATGCCGGGCGAACCAGAACCTGATCCAGAACGTTTGGCAAAACGCGCAAACGATGTCCTGACTCATTTGAATTTTGGTAAGAGCGATGAGCCATTGGTGGTCAAGGTAGCGATTTCTGGTACTGGTGTTGACGGCGCACTGAAAAACCTAGAAGCAGACACTAACGGCTGGGATTTCGACAATGTCGTACAACAAAACCGAGTGGCTTGGGAAAACATCCTTGGCGAGTTTGAACTGGAAGGCGGCAACAAAGCTGACAAGACCATGTTCTACACCTCGCTCTACCGTACGTTCGTTGCCCCATTCCTATACCAAGATGTGGATGGCAAATACCGTGGCATGGATGGCAAAGTGCACCAAGCAGAAGACGGCTTAGTGAACTACTCAGTGTACTCAATGTGGGATACCTTCCGCGCCGCACACCCACTGAAAACCATCATCGATAAAGACCGCGCGATTGAACACGCACGCGATCTATTGAACAAATACCAAACGGGCGGCGTACTACCAAAATGGGAACTGCACTCGGATTACACCGGTGAAATGGTCGGTCATCCTGCTGTTTCGGTTATTGCCGATATCATGGTCAAACACCCTGAAGCCTTTACCGCAGCTGAGTTTGACTTGGCACTTAAAGCCGCTGACGAAACGGTCAACTTCAACTTTGATAAAACCGAAAGTTGGGTGCCTTACCAAGATGCTTGGAACGGTGACAAACGCTTCACGGTCATGACACGTCACAACGACTACCAAGAAGACGTCGGCTTTATTCCAGCTAACACTAAATGGGCACCGGACTCTGGTGACAAACCGGGTTACGTGGAAGGCTTGAAAGTCGACAAATACGACGAGCTCGTGAACGAGTCGGTGTCTTACGGTCTTGAGAACGCTTACTACGACTGGTGTATCGCTCAGATCGCTAAACTTGCAGGCAACGACCAGCAGTACGACCGCTACATGGCACGTTCTGAATCGTTCAAGAACTACTTCGATTACAACCCTGAACAATACGGCAAACTGCAAGACACCAAAGACAACGCATTGGGCGCGACGGGCTTTATGCGTCCGGCTTACATGAACAGCGGCAGCAAAGTTTGGGCAAACAACCTCAAAGCCGAATGTTTGGACGAGAACACGGCTCTGTCTATCCCAGACGGTATGGACTACAACGCCTGTAAAGACCGCAAAGCACTCAACGAAAGCGACGTGTTCTGGCCTTACCGTGCCGAGCACCGTGGTGAAGACTTCACCGAAGGCAACACATGGCAATGGACATGGTTTGCACCGCACAACTTGAACGGTCTAGCCAACGTGATGGGTGGCGAGCACATCAACCGTACTGACTTCTCTCTTCCTGAAGACGTAACCGAACAAGGCAAAGCGGCATTCTTAGCCAACTTGAATGCACTGTTTAATGCGGACTCCAACGCCGATACGAGCCAATCACACGACATGTCGGGCTACATCGGTCAGTTCGTGATGGGTAACGAGCCTGATCACCACGTGCCTTACCTATACAACTGGACGGCGGAACCTTGGAAGACACAAGAAATCGTCGACCAAGCGATGAACGAGTTCTACCACCCAACGCATGAAGGTCTGATCGGTAACGAAGACGTCGGTCAGATGTCGGCGTGGTATGTGATGTCTGCATTGGGCTTCTACCAAGTCACACCGGGCGAAGCAAGTTACACCATCGGTCGTCCTCTGTTCGACAAAGCCGTGATTCCAGTCGCGGACGGTAAATTCACCATCACCTCAGAAAACAACAGCCAAGAGAGCATCTACGTGAAGTCGGTGACCATCAACGGCAAACAATTGAGTGACAACTTCAGCTTCGCGCACAGCGATTTGAAAGACGGTGGTGAACTGCATTTCGTTATGACTTCAGACAAATCTGAAGCGATGAAAGCGCAATAACCGACACCGATCCAAATAACGAAAGGGGGCATCTAGCCCCCTAAAAACTTCACTTCAGTGGAACCATAAAAATGAAACTAAAAAGAACCCTTATCTCTACCGCTATTCTCGCTGCCATGTTTGGTCTTGCTGGCTGTAACAGTGATGACGACAACAGCAACTCTGGTACACCATCCCTCGACACCACTCTGACCCAATACGTCAACCCATTGATTGGTACGGGCGCAGACGGTCACACCTTCCCGGGGGCGGTTGTACCTTACGGTTTGGTACAACTATCTCCTGATACCGAAATGGAAGGTTGGGGCTCTGCCGCAGGTTACTTCGACCACGGCAAGCTGACTGAAATCCCAGTATATGGCTTCTCCCACACTCACCTTTCTGGCACAGGCATTACCGACCTTGGTG
The DNA here is from genome assembly GCF_020515785.1 of Vibrio sp. E14. Classification (NCBI taxonomy): domain Bacteria; kingdom Pseudomonadati; phylum Pseudomonadota; class Gammaproteobacteria; order Vibrionales; family Vibrionaceae; genus Vibrio; species Vibrio sp. E14. Next base: position 162,579 of record NZ_JAHPJI010000001.1, on the reverse strand, counting down.
ATATCTTAGTTCTGCCTTTTACCAAGAAAGAAAACGCCGTTTTCAACACCTTCGATAAAGACAACGAAACTGCAGAAGCGGGCTACTACGCGGTTAAACTGAACAAAGGCGAAATCAAAGCCGAGCTAACCACCACGCAACGTGTTGGCTTCCACCGCTATACTTTCAAAGAAGGCACTACGCCACATATCAAGTTCGATTTAGACCACACCCTCAACAAAGGTCACTTCAACAACCGCACCATGAAGGGTGATTTAGAGTTCATCGACGCTTACACCATTCGCGGTTTACGCAGCTCTAACGGTTGGGCGAACAACCAGCGCGTCTACTTCTACGCCACCTTCAACCAACCTATCGTCAAAGCCATTGCTTTGGTTGACGGCGCAGAAACGGAAATCGATGTGAACAATGACAACATCGACGCAGTGAAAACCATCGCTTACCTAGAATTCGCACCATCATCAACACCGCTAGAAATCCAAGTAGGCTTGTCACCGACAGGCACAGAAGGTGCGGAGAAGAACTTAGAAGCAGAAGCGAAAGGTGTGTCATTTGATACTGCGCGCGCTCAAGCCAACGACGCATGGCACCAAGAGCTTAGCCGCATGATGGTATCTGGCGGCACAGAAGATCAAAAAGAGATCTTCTACACCGCGCTTTACCACGCTTCTATCGCACCAATGATTTTCCAAGATGTCGACGGTCAATACCCTGCGATGCGAACTCGCATTCAAAAAGACGCGGGTGACACACCAAACTACTCTGTGTACTCCATGTGGGATACCTTCCGTGCAGCGCATCCACTGAAAACCATCATCGACCCAGAACGTGCCGAAGAGTTTGCCAACGATCTAATTCTTAAATACGAAGACGGTGGCATCCTGCCGAAATGGGAACTGCACAGCCATTACACAGGCACTATGATCGGCTTCCCTGCTGTCTCTATCATTGCTGACGCGATGGCGAAAGGCTTAGACATCGACCCACAACTTGCAAAAGACGCGGCTGAGTTTACGGTGCGCTACCACGAGGCTTCTGAGTTCCCAGATTGGACGGAAGACAACAACATCGGCGCCGCAAACGTTGTGCAAGTGAAGGTGTACGAAGAAAACGGCTTTGTTCATCACGGCTACTGGAACAGTGCGTCTTACACGCTTGAGTTTGCATATGGCGATTGGGCAATGGCAGAAATCGCGCGCATGGCTGGCGATGTAAAACTGCAAGAAGAGTTTATGACTCGTGCCGACAACTGGCTCAACCATTGGGATGCAGAGACAGGCTTCTTACGTCCAAAGAACCATCCGATGAGTTCATCACCAAACAAACCGCCTTTGGAGTTCAACCAACCGATTGATGAAGAGCGTTTGGATGAGTGTGAAATGGTTGAGTGGCCAGAAGGCTCTGGCGTGATGAAAGAGAAATGCCCACTGCTACCATTCGACCCTTACTACGTGGACGAGTTTGCCTACACCGAAGGGAACGCGTGGCAATGGAAGTTCCAACCAATGCACGATTTCAACCGTCTGAAACAAGAAATCTACCAAGCAGACTTGGCGCAAGGCAAAGACACCACGCCAGAGAAAGCCTTCCGTGAAGACTTGGACGAGCTATTCAACGCGCGTTCTTCAAACACAGGTGAAGAACTGCCAGACCTAACGGGTTACATCGGTCAGTACATGCACGGTAACGAACCATCGCACCACATTCCTTACCTATACGCGCTAACGGATGAGCCATGGAAAGCGCAAGAGTACCTAGACCGCATCATGTCAGAGATGTACACCAGCGAGCCAACTGGTTTGATTGGTAACGAAGACGTAGGTCAAATGAGCTCTTGGTACTTGATGTCAGCAATGGGCTTCTACCAAGTGACGCCTGCGGATCCGGTGTACACCATCGGTCGTCCTATGTTTGATGAAATCACCATTCCAGTGGAAGGCGGCGAATTCACAGTCATCGCAGACAACAACAGCCCACACAATAAGTACGTGAAGTCCGTAACCATCAACGGCAAACCGCTGGATGCCAACTTCACCTTCAAGCACAGCGAAATCAAAGCGGGCGGCGAGCTTCACTTCGTCATGACGGGTGACAAGCAAGAAGCGCTTCAAGCTCAGTAACGTTTTATGTAATTCATGCTTAAAGAATAAGCAGATAGATTAACTCAGTGGCAGGACGTAACTCGCTTCCTGCCTAAGGAATCAAGATTATGAACTTTACGAAAACCGCTATCGCCACCGCTGTGATTGCAAGTGTTATTGGTTTGGCTGGCTGCAACGATGACGACGATAACACCTCACCAAGCGTCGATACTTCCAACCTAAAATACGTCGACCCATTCATTGGTACCGGCTTTAACGGACACACATTCCCGGGCCCTGTTGTGCCAGAAGGCATGGTGCAACTTTCTCCAGATACCGAGCTGATCGGCTGGCACTCTTCATCAGGTTACCACTTCGATAAAAAGACTCTATTTGGCTTTTCACACACTCACCTATCCGGCACGGGCATGGGCGGCTTAGGTGACATTCTGTTCCTGCCGTTTACCGAAGACAAAGCCAAGTATATCGAAGACAGCGACGACTACCGCGAAGCGATTTCAGTCAAGATGGACAAAACCTCTGAAGTGGCAGAAGCGGGTTACTACTCTGTAAAGATTGCTGAGAACGGTATCAAAGCTGAGCTTACGGCGTCTGAACGTGTCGGCTTCCATCGTTACACCTACCCGCAAGGTCAACCACAACGTCTGAAGGTAGACCTCAACTCCATCCTTAACAGTGATTGGGGTTCGACTTCTCTGCGCAACAAACTGACGGTGAGCGAAGACGGTCATACCATCACGGGCGAGCGCGATGCAGCACACTTCTCTGGTTGGGCGAAAAACCAAAAAATCTTCTTCTATGCGACTTTCGATAAGAAGATCAAAGACGTCTACATCCTTGCCAATGGTAAGCCTGTTGACGGTCTAACGGCAGAGCACGTTTCTGAATTGATTTACGATGACCAAGGTAATCCAGTTAAGCGTGTAAAAGCGGACGTCACGGCCTACATCGAATTTGAAGATGAAGGCTCACAAGAGTTGAACGCGCAAGTGGCGTTATCTGCGGTTGACCCACAAGGTGCAGAAAACAACTACGATGCCGAAGCGAATGTCTCTTTCGATACTGCGCGCAACAACGCACGTGAGAAATGGGCAAAAGCGCTCAACTTCTCTATCGAAGGGGGCACGGAAGATCAGAAAGAGATCTTCTACACTGCGCTTTACCACACCAAAATTGCGCCGATGGTGCATCAAGACGTGGATGGTCGATTCCGAGGCATGGGCAAAGGCTCAATTCGTGAAGGCGAAGGAGAATACTCCATCGCTTACGGTCAAGCAACGGAAGAACAGCCAAACTTCTCGGTTTACTCTCTATGGGATACCCAACGTGCATTACACCCACTAAAAACCATCACAGAGCCAACCCGCGCAGTGCAATACGCGAAAAACCTAGTTCAGAAGTACACTGAAAGCGGCTTGCTGCCGAAGTGGGAACACTTAGGTGACGAGACAGGCACCATGGTCGGCTACCCAGCGGTAGCAGTGATTGCAGATGCGATCACCAAATTCCCAGAAGAGTTTACTCAGCAAGAGAAAGAGCTGGCGCTGAAAGCCGCGATCGACTCTTCGACTTACGACAACTACCCAGCACTGCAAGCCGATTGGGATCAGGGCGTATTAGATCGCACTTTAACCAAGCACATCGATTACATTGAGAAAAACGGCTTCACGCCAGCTATCCAACGTGTCGATGGTGAGCCAGTATTTGAAGACTACACGGTTGAGTCTGTTTCTTACGGTCTAGAAAACGCGTTCTACGATTGGGCTATCGCGCAAATCGCCAAAGCAGCCGGTGATACTCAAGCGGAAGAGCAATACCTTGAACGCTCAAAAGACTACAAAAAGTACTTCGATTACAACCCAACGGAATACGCAGAACATGGTGTAACGGGCTTCATGCGCCCAGTGATGATTGATGAAACCTTCATGACGCCATTCGACCCATACGGCACAGAACACGAAACAGGCAACTACACCGAAGGTAACGCGTGGCAGTGGACTTGGTTTGTACCGCATGACATCGCGGGTTTAAAAACCATCATGGGTGGCGATGCTGAGTTCCAGAAGAACCTAGAAGCAACCTTCACCGCAGAAAGCCAAGGGACAGAAACACCGGATATGTCTGGTTTGATTGGTCAAGTTGCGTTTGGTAACGAGCCTTCGCACCACATTCCTTACCTATTCAACTGGACCGCAGAACCATGGAAGACACAACAAGTCGTCGACCACATTCTTGATGACATGTACTTTGCTGCGCCAGAAGGCGTCATTGGTAACGAAGACGTGGGCGCAATGTCCGCTTGGTATGTGATGTCTGCATTAGGCTTCTACCAAGTGAACGCAGCAGAACCTATCTACACTGTGGGTCGCCCGCTATTCGACAAAGCCGTGATTCCGGTGAAAGGCGGCACGTTCACGATCACCACAGAGAACAACGCCGATGACAACATGTACATCAAGTCTGTCACCATCAATGGCAAAGCTTTGGATAACGGTTTCTTCTTCGACCATTCCGAGTTCAAACCGGGTGGTGAGTTGCACTTCGTGATGACGGGCGAGCAATCTGAAGCGATGAAAGCGCCTCAATAACCTTCACTTGAAATGTGTTCCTCAGGCCAAATCAGTCTGAGGAACACAAGCTCAAATCAATCCCTTCCACTAATGATAGTGTCATTTCTGCTGCTGAAACTTCTTTGCAACCCGACGAATTTTGTCCGCACCACAACGGCGTAAATTCATCTCGGTTTTGCTTCTCCATAAGCGCTCTTAACTGAGTCATTTCAATGGAAGCATATGGGAATTTCGGCGCAGACTCACAGATGTAACCTAGCTCCGACATCGCGCGATTCACAATGCCTCGTGCTGGCCTGCCCGAAAAAACATTAGTCACCGCCGTATGCTGCGCGCGCTCACTGGCAATGGCATATCGATGTAAAGACGATGTTTTCGCCTCATCACACAACAAATAGGCGCTGCCAACTTGAACGGCACTAGCTCCTAATCTCAACGCGGCTTCCACCCCACTTCTATCAGCGATTCCGCCTGCAGCAATAACAGGCAAATTCACCCGTTTGGCGATTTGTGGTAATAACGCCATCAAGCCTAATTGAGTAGATAAATCATCCGATAAAAACATGCCTCGGTGTCCACCAGCCTCCAAGCCTTGGGCGATAATACCGTCAACGCCTTTTGCTTCTAGCCAAAGTGCTTCGTCCACCGTAGTCGCTGTCGAAAGGATCTTCCCTCCCCAGCCTCTAATTCGCGCTAACAAGTCATCGGCAGGCAAACCAAAGTGGAAACTGATCACTGGCGGTGCAAATGGTTCAATCGCGTCAGCAATATCATGATTGAAAGGCATCCTTGTCGGAGCATTTGGCTGAGCCTGTACGGTTGCACCCACTTCAGCAAAATACGGTTTCAGCGTTTTTTGCCACTCTTCGTGCTTGTTGGCGTCATATTCCGGCATTTCATGGCAAAAGAAGTTGAGGTTGAACGGTCGGTTGGTTGCCTGTTTGATAAGTTGAAGTTCTTTAACGATGGCGTCTTTATTCAGCATTCCACAAGGTAACGAGCCAAGCCCGCCAACATTACTGACAGCTATGGTCATTTGGCTGTCTTGCACGCCGGCCATTGGTGCTTGAATAATCGGTAACTCTGTTCCAAAAAGTGTATTAAATGCGTTGTTTTTCATGATCCTTCCTTGAAAACTTAACCTATACCAGTGGTGGCTATGCTCCATAGTTATCCAGACTAGACTTTCACATGATTAACCACTTATAAAGTTAAAGTGATGCATTTGTGCGCTATGCACTTTTGATAGAAATGACAAAGGGAGCACATGGCTCCCTTGATGTAGTGGCGAACAAGAATTGAAATGGCTATCGTGCTACATCTGATTCAAGCTCTAATTCTGCAACAGAAAGCATGGCAAACTCCTCCTCCGCGGTTGCTGCCACCAGTTTGTTGCGGCTGTATAAACCATAATAAACACCACCGATAAGAAACAATCCCATTGTCATGAAGAAGGCTGAGGGATCAAAAGCATAAACACCTGTCATTGCGATCAAAGAAAGCACCAGAGAAATACTCGAAGTGATTACCCCGCCAGGCGTTTTATATGGGCGAGCTAACTCCGGCTGTTTAATTCGCAATAAAATATGGCTCAAGGACATTAATGCGTACGATACCGTCGCGCCGACAACAGCCATCGCCAAGATTAAGTCCCCCTCCCCCGTAAGAGAAACCAAGAACCCAAAAACGCCCGGAACCAAAAGCGCACGAGAAGGCACTTTTTTGTCGCTGGTTAATGACAAAGTTTGCGGCAAATAACCCGCGCGGGAAAGCGCAAACACCAAGCGACTGTAACCATAAATGATAGAGAAGAAAGAAGCGATAAGACCAGCTAACCCGAGTAAGTTCACGGCCATTGCTATCGTTGAGTTGCCTGTAAGCTTCAGCGCGTCAACTAATGGCACAGCGCTATCGCCTATGACCTTTGAACCAACCGCACCAGCCAAAAGAACGACCACCAGAGTTGCGGTTAGCAATAAAAACAACATCGCACCAATGATGCCTTTTGGAACATCTTTCGCCGGATTTTTTGCCTCCTCTGCCGCTAAAGGCACACCTTCAACCGCAAGAAACAACCACATTGCAAATGGCAACGCAGCCCATACGCCATACCACCCAAACGGCAAGATTTCTGTTGCCTGAGCCGTCGCCGGAGCAATATCGAATAAGTTGTTCACATCAAAGTGACCAATAAGCACACCTGCAGTAATGAGAATGGCTAACACAGCCAAACCGCTGATGACCATCATTACTTTGAGAGCTTCGCCAACCCCTGCCATATGAATAGCGATAAAGACGGCGTAGAAAAGTGCGTAAACAACAGGGCCATCGATACCAACCAATTCATTCACTGCTGAGCCAATAAAAATTACTATCGCAGCAGGCGCGAGCGCATATTCAATCAAAACTGATAAGCCAGTGAAAAAGCCGCCTGTCGGCCCCATCGCCTGTCTTGCGAAGCTGTAACCACCACCCGCAGCAGGAATCGCCGCAGACATTTCAGCTAAAGACAATACTAGCGTGAAATACATTACTGCCATCGCGATAGCAGCAATAAGAAAGCCTCCCCATCCTGCTTGAGCGATGCCAAAGTTCCAACCGGCGAAGTCACCAGATATAACATACGAGACACCTAAGCCAGCAAGTAAAATCCAACCTGCGGTGCCTCTTTTTAGCTGCCTTTTGGCCAAGTACTCCTGATGTTTAGACATAGTAAATCCTTCTACTTTGATGAAATTAAAAAGTTGTCGCTGTGTTTATCTTCAACGCTTGCGCCACTTGGCTCATTGATATCGGAGCGATCTTTCAGGTTCACTCCTGACAGTTGTAATTTTCGAGCCTCCTTGAGCAAGTAAAATGCGCGTTCACAGGCATCGTCATAATTGAGCCCCTGAGGACGCACATTGGAAATACAGTTTCTCTGGGAGTCTTTAGAGCCTCGTTTAGCCCCCCAAGTGAGATACATACCCATGCTATCCGGAGAAGTTAGACCGGGCCTCTCTCCAATTAAAACCAGCACGGCCTTGGCGTTAAAACATTCACCAACATCATCCCCTACCGCTACTCTTCCTTGCTTTACGATTGTGATAGGCGCGAATTTCCATTGATGTTCATCATCAGCGCTTAAAAGAGAAATCAATCGAGTAACAACAGGCACGGCATGGTTTTGAATTGCAACGGAAGAAAGTCCATCAGCAATAACAATCGCAAGATCAATGTCAGTGTTATGCTCATTTGCTATCGAGTTGAGCGTTTGCCAAGAAGATTCATCGAGCTGCCTTCCTAAATCGGGCCTTTGCAGGTACATAAGCCGATCACTCACTTGGCTGCTCACTACCACTGGAGGCTCTAAGGTATTTTCAAGAATCGAGTAAGAGTCCGACAAACCAGCAACGAGAGACTCAATATTCAAACTGCAATGCACTGCATCCATAGCTTGGGCATGATCCAGCTGAAATGAGAGTAACTCGTTGGTTGGTACACTGTTCCCGCTACGACCCAGAGCGATCCGAGCAGAGGTGAAGTCACGTAACTTGCCCCACGGGTTGTGTGTGACAACTTCAGACTCGTCTTGTGGGGACTGAGCAATGGTGATTACTTTACCCATGAGAATACCCCTTATTCAGTTGGTTAATTGCTCCCGAAAACGAGCGAGAGATTTGCTCACTTAACCGAACGTCTTGCACGCTCTCGAAAATCTGCATCTCCATTAACCATTGTTCAAACTCTGGAGCTGGCTTCAGACCGAGTACTTTTCTTGCGTAAAGGGCATCGTGAAATGAGGTAGTTTGATAGTTGAGCATGATGTCATCAGACCCTGGAATACCCATGATGAAAGAGCACTCGGCCACGCCTAACAGTGTCAGCAAATTATCCATGTCATTCTGATCGGCATAGGCATGATTGGTGTAACAGATGTCGCAACCCATAGGTAAACCAAGCAGCTTCCCACAGAAATGATCTTCAAGCCCAGCACGAATGATCTGTTTGCCATCAAACAGGTACTCTGGGCCAATGAACCCAACGACTGTATTGACCAACAAAGGATCGAACTGTTTCGCGACAGCATAAGCACGAGCTTCGCAAGTCTGTTGATCGACCCCATGAAATGCATTCGCAGACAACGCTGTACCTTGTCCGGTTTCAAAATACATCACATTGTTTCCTACGCTACCTCGATTCAAAGACAATGCCGCTTCATGGGCCTCTTTCAAAATCGATAAGTCTATTCCGAAGGTATCATTCGTTCCTTGTGTGCCGCCTATCGACTGAAAAACGAGATCGACTGGTGCACCCATTTCAATGGCTTCGATCGTGTTCGTGACATGAGTTAACACACAAGACTGAGTCGGTATTTGATAGTGTTGAATCACCTCATCCATTAAGTTCATTAACTTAATAGCTTGAGGCACATTATCTGTTGCCGGATTGATACCGATAACCGCATCGCCATTTCCGTACATCAGACCATCAAAAATGGTCGCTGCGATACCGTTGAGAGAATCAGTGGGGTGATTCGGCTGTAAGCGAGTAGACAGGCGACTCGGCAAACCAATCGTATTCCGAAAAGCCGTGACAACTTGGCATTTTTTAGCAACGAGAATCAAATCCTGGTTGCGCATAATCTTACTGACTGCGGCCACCATTTCTGGTGTTAAACCTTGACGAATTTTAGCCAACGTTTCACCATCGGCTTCTTCACTCAGCAGCCAATTTCGAAAATCCCCGACCGTCAAGTGCTCAATCGGTTTAAAGGCTTCAAGGTCATGCGTATCGATAATTAGGCGAGTGATATCGTCGCTTTCGTATGGAATAACCGCCTCGTTAAGAAACGTTTTAAGTGGTAACTCAGACAGCGCCATTTGTGCGACTACGCGTTCTGCCGCTGACTGAGCACAAACCCCGGCTAACGCATCGCCTGAGCGCTCCGGTGTCGCTTTCGCCATCAAGTCAGCTAATGACTTAAAGGTATAGACTTTACTGCCTTGTTGCCGACGATAAGTTGCCGTCATTGCTCTTCCTCTTCACTGTTTGGTTCGCTTTTTGCTGAACTATCAATAAGCTTTAAGAAAGTATTGCCAAATGTGTTCCGTAGCGTTATCAAAAACTGGCAACATTTATAAACCAATAATAAACAATGAGTTATATAAATACTGCTCCAACATGACTCACAAAAAAGGAATGAGTATCACAAGGATGAGTAACCAAATGCCCCAAACTGCACCAATGCTGTGCATCCATCACACTAAGGATGCAAACCAACAAGCTGCGAGTCTGATAAACTGGCAACAGGAATATGACCAACTCAGCGATGGTCGATTTTTAGGTCAAATTCGAGAACGACGATTTCCCAATTTCCATGTATTTCGTGAAGACAGTAACCGCTCGCTAAGACAGCAATGCAGGGTTGAAGAGGGAGGTATTTGGTTGGGTTTGAGTGCGGAAAATAAGCCGCTACACCTAAATCACAGTCAGTTTAATTCAAGCCAACTTTTGCTTAGGCAAGGTGGCGCTGATTTTGAGTTAATGACACCGGAGCAGTTTTCTATCTATGGAATAGTGCTCGACAAAAACTTCGTTCACATCATAGAAAATCAACTTGAGCTTGGGAGTATCCAAAACAACACATTGCACTTAACGGGTTTGACGGAAAAACACATTCAACAACTTAAATACTACTTAGGCACGTTACTTGGTTCCGCCGAGCCAAGATGGTCTGAAACCACACATCAAGCAATCTTAAAAGATATTGTGCTGGAGTTGTTCTCACTCAGTTCACTGCACACGAGCCATCCGATATCAATCTCTCATCGTCAACACGTGATGCACCGTATAAAACAACAGCTACAGGATCTAGACTACCGTACACCGATAACCGTCAGTGAACTGTGTGACGCAGTACACGTCAGTCGTCGCACACTACAGTACACCTTTGAACATTGCTGTAATACTTCCCCAAAGCAATTCATACACCGAATTCGGCTGAATCAAGTACGTAGAGTGCTACAAAGCCCTGAAGATAATCGAACAATTGCAGAAATCGCTTTTGACTTTGGTTTTTTCCATCTCGGGCAGTTCAGTCAAAGCTACAAGCGGCTATTTGGTGAGACGCCAACTGAAACGAGAAAATGGGAGTCCAGCAAATAAAATGACAGGCAGTATATTCTTTCAGATCCTGCGTTGGGGCCATGTTATGCAGTCGCAATGATTTGTTGAAACTTAGCATGAAGCTCTTCAAGTGCCGCTTCAACATCCGGTTCTGCACGGCTCAAGTGCGAGATTAACGTCATAAAATAGCAGTCAAAAATCAGCGGTATTTTTCCCTCAAGGACGCAGCTTCCCTTTACAGATTGAAACAAAGCTTGGTTAAACGACTGATAATAATCCAAATCCCAAATCACCTCTTTCAACAAGGCTCGGCTCAGCTCGACGTTCGCAAAATAGTAGCGATAGTATTTCTCCGTCAGCGCCAAACCAATGTCGATAGCTGTCTTACCTTCCACACTGACTAGCGTCTCTTGGCTGATCTGTTGCAGTTGCGTCAGCATCCCTTCGCGCAAAATCGACAGTTTGGTCGGGAAGTGGCTGAACACCGTACCATCGGCGACTCCTGCTTCTCTCGCAATCTGCCTTGTGGTCGTCATGTCATAGCCATTCTGAGCAAAAGATGCCCACGCGGCTTTTAGGATTTTGTCTCTGGTTTGTTGTCGCTTCGTCATTGATGTATCTGCTTAATGAGCCTGAAAGGATGATACCTTGAGCGGCTGATATTGACAAATTGAGCGCGCTCAATTATAAAAAATGAGCGCGCTCAATTTTTATATAAAAACAAAAGGAATCGCTCATGTACGTATTAAAAAAACTAGGCCAAGGATTGATTTTCTTGCCGACCATATTCTGCTTTTCTTATATTTTAAGACCCATATTGATGGTGATTCTCATACCAAGTGGACTCGCACTTTTGGCGTTAATCGGAGGGACAGAAGTCAGGGCGGAACTCAAAGCCATGCTGCTTGAGGAGCTTTTTGGGGTCAGTCCATCACACACCACCTCGAAAAAGGCATGAGTGCGCGAGAAACGTTGGCAAGGTTAAGCAAAAAACAAAACGCGCAGGTATCGAGATATCAATACCTGCGCGATATAGATGTGATGAAAAGAGGACTGGCGTTAGTCAGTATTCATGTTCTGACCGATTCGCCATAAAACGCCACTAGGGTCAAACAAACAACATTCGCGCATACCCCAAGGTTGCTCGACCAGCTCAGTTAAACGCGAACCAAATTCCTCATGGCCCACTTTGGATAAGTGCTGATGCCAGCTTTCTGCGTCTTCTACGAGCAAGTGCATCATGAAGTTGTTGCCGTGTTCTGGCTCATAAAAATTCTGTAAAAGAAACGCGCAGCTGCCTTGAGAGAAGTACGCCACATCACCGAAGTCTGACGCCATATCAAAGCCTATCGCCTCATAAAAACGTTTTGAGAGCGCATAATCTTTCGCTGGAACAAATGATTTGATTTCAACAATATTGAGGTTTTCCATTTCCAATTTCCTAAGCCCTTTTCCATCAAACTGACTGACGTAATCACGCTCTGCGCCTTCTATTCGCCTTGCGTATTTTGCTGCGATGGTAGTGGTACACACTCTACCTTTTGCGTTTGTAACCACGTGATGAATTTATGTTCGAGTTCTGTACGCTTTATCTTGGCTCAATAAAACATAATTGCAACCTGATAGCACAAAACCAAATGGCGCGACCAAATTATCGCGCTTAATATCGTCCATAACAAAAGGATACGATCCCATCGCCGCGCCTAAGCCATCCACCGCGGCTTGTATGCAAAAATAAAAATGCGCAAATGATTGCTGAGTGTTGTCGTTGAAGGTTTCACAACGTGTTGATTGCTGCCAATCCGCCCAAGCATGTGGGGCGGGTTTGGTCATTTTCGGCGCGATGCTGGGCTTAAAGGCTTAATACGTTTGCGGTCAGATTTTGAACACAAAAAATGCGGCTACTGGAGCCGCATTACAATCCACAAACCTTCGGTCTGATAAGTGAAACGTTTATTGAGTGATAACGGTGAGCTTATCCCAATCAATCGTGAAGCGAATTTGCGCCTCAGTGTAGTGGCTCGTTGTGCCTTGATCGTACCAGTTACACGCATTGCGAGAGAAACCTTCGTCAACTTCTTTCATGCCCGCTCGTGCAATCATCTCCGTTTTGGGCTCTTCTCCGCGCTCAAATTCTGGTGTGAACACGTACTGGAATTTCGGTTTGAAGCCGTAGATCAGACGCGGCAAGTTCTCTTCTGGTAATAGGTTTTCGTTTGAACAACCTGTGTAGTGGTAAACACCCGCCCATTTACCGTAGTACTGGTAGTCGTTGGTGTAAATTTGGCTAAGAGAGGTGGTCCACTTAACGCCCATACCGCGTTCCATGGAAGCCTTTGGTTTGGCTGCGGTGACGTAATCCTTACTCGAGTAACGAGACGTATAAGCCACACCGAGATCGGTCGTCAACGAGCCAGAAAAACTTGGTGCCGAGCCCGGTGTTGCAGTCGCGGTTAAGCCAATAGACGGTGCAACCGTGGTTGTCGATACCGAAACATCATTGGCTTCGTTTTGCGGTGAGTAATCCTCACTAAATACAGGCGTGCCACCAGCTTGATAGATGCTGTAATCGAACGCAACTGGGTAGTTTTGAGTAAAACGGTCAACAATCGCTGCATCAAAAGTGTGTTTTACACCCGGCTTACCTGGTACATAACCATTCCCTAGAGTGATCACGCGAGCCGCTTTTTTGTCGTTCTTTGAGTTATGGAATAACTCAACCAGTAACTTCATCTGCACACGGCTACCACGAAACTCGTACGGGAAAAGCTCAGGCTCGCTTTGCATCACGACCTCATAACTTTTCTTTACGTAACCTTCTAGCGCGATGTTATCAATCAAGACACTTTCTACAACCTTGTTATCAGAAGCAGCAGCAGTAGCGGAAATCCCTAACATTAGGGGAAGCAGTATTTTCTTATTCATTATTTTATCACCTTACTTGGGAACAGTCCCAAATCAAGCTAACATATTGAATGTACTGCATCAACGTGAGGGAAACGATTCACATTATCAATAGTTTGACCTACACCCAGAAATGAAAAAAAACAGCCAACTTACGTTGGCTGTTTCGATGCAGTTAATGAATGACCCGAGCGTCCCCTTTAAGTAACTGAGACAGATCGATAGTGAATATCGTCACTGTCGGACGTTTAGGCAGAGCATTTTCGATCGAAAACTCTGGCCCAGCTGAAACGAGGGGGAAGTGAATAGCAGTCGGCCACGTTGACGAAGCTTCATTACCGCCCGGCTCAGATATTGAGAAAGAAAACGCAGGCAAACGGGTCATAACACTTACCTCAAATGACTGATTCGCGGGCTCAAGCGAGCCCGCTTAGGTTTTGCAATGTTATTGTTGTTTTAACGCTTACTTAATCACTAACGATTGGTAACGTTAGATATCAAGTTCTTTGTCTTCAACGTGGTTGGTGATCATCGCTTCAGTGGTGATCATCAAGCCGGCAACAGACGCTGCGAATTGAAGCGCTGAGCGTGTTACTTTCGCAGGGTCCAAGATACCCATTTCGATCATGTTGCCGTATTCACCTGTCGCAGCGTTGTAACCGTAATCGGCATCACCCGCTTTGACAGCATTCGCCACAACTGAAGCTTCGTCACCTGCGTTGGTTGCGATTTGACGAAGAGGCTCTTCCATTGCACGTAGCGCAACTCGGATGCCCACGTTTTGGTCATCGTTGTCGCCTTTTAGATCCGCCAATTCTTTCGCGATCTTAGTTAGAGCAACACCACCACCAGCAACAATACCTTCTTCAACCGCTGCGCGAGTAGCGTGTAGCGCATCGTCCACGCGGTCTTTCTTCTCTTTCATCTCAACTTCGGTTGCAGCGCCGATCTTGATCACCGCTACGCCGCCAGAAAGCTTCGCAACACGTTGTTGAAGCTTGTCTTTATCGTATTGAGAAGTGGTTGTTTCGATTTGTTTTTCAATCGAAGCCACACGATCAGCAATCGCGCTTGCTTCTGCTGCACCACCCACGATGGTTGTTGTGTCTTTGGTGATGGTCACTTTCTTCGCGCTACCTAGTTGCTCTAGCGTTGCTTTTTCGAGTTCTAGGCCGATTTCTTCAGAGATGACCGTACCTGCGGTTAGTACCGCAATGTCTTCCATCATCGCTTTACGGTTGTCACCAAAACCAGGTGCTTTCACCGCAGTCGCACGCACGATGCCGCGCATGTTGTTCACAACCAATGTCGCTAGCGCTTCACCTTCGATGTCTTCAGCAATGATCAATAGCGAGCGAGAAGATTTCGCCACTTCTTCTAGCACTGGCAATAGCTCGCGGATGCTGCTGACTTTTTTGTCCACCAATAGGATGTAAGGGTTGTCTAGCTCTACGCTGCCATTTTCTTGGTTAGTGATGAAGTATGGCGACAAGTAACCGCGGTCGAATTGCATACCTTCAACCACAGACAATTCGTTGTCTAGACCTTGGCCTTCCTCTACCGTAATCACGCCATTGCGACCCACTTTTTCCATCGCTTCTGCAATGATTTCACCGATCGCGCGATCGCTGTTTGCAGAAATGCTACCCACTTGGGTGATGGATTCTTTGTCGCTGCATGGCTTAGACATTTCACGTAGTTTCTCAACCGCCGCTTCAGTAGCTTTGTCGATACCACGTTTTAGGTCCATTGGGTTCATGCCAGAAGCTACCGCTTTAAGACCTTCGTTGATGAAAGATTGCGCCAGTACAGTAGCGGTCGTTGTACCGTCACCCGCTTCATCATTCGCTTTGGACGCCACTTGTTTCACCATTTGTGCGCCCATGTTTTCGAACTTGTCTTTCAGTTCGATTTCTTTCGCTACCGACACACCATCTTTAGTAATGGTTGGCGCGCCGTAAGATTTATCAAGCACAACGTTGCGGCCTTTAGGGCCTAGTGTCACTTTTACTGCGTCCGCCAGTAAGTTCACACCTTTCAGCATTTTTTGACGTGCGTCATTAGCAAATAATACGTCTTTTGCAGCCATAATTATCTCCTCAAAAAACTACTACAAAAATAATTACTCAACGATTGCTAACACATCAGATTCGGACAGAATCAAGTATTCTGCGCCGTCAATTTTCTCGGTTTTCACGCCGTAACCGTCATTGAAAATGATTTGGTCGCCCACTTTGACTTCCATCGCAGCGCGTTCGCCATTTTCAAGGCGTTTACCTAAACCAACAGCAATGACTTTCCCGCGGTTTGATTTTTTCACCGACTGAGAAGTTAAAACGATTCCCCCTTCAGATTTATTTTCCACCTCTTGTCTTTCAACAATTAGCTTGTCATTTAAAGGACGAATTTTCATTTTTAAGTGCCTCCTACTTGGAACCAAAAATAAAAGACAGAATAAACATCAAGATGGATTTGCGAGTCGACCGCTCGCTTTCGATGAGAATAATAAGGTCGAAAAATTGGAGTTCAAGAGGTGGATTTCATAAAAATTTTTTATTGAATTGAATAAAATCTTCTATCGAAATTTTTGACATTCACGACCACTTAAAACCTCTTTATGATGGAAAATGTGTTCAATCAAATCTAGAGTGGTTACATACTCTTAAAAAGGATAATCAAACAATGAAAAAGGTCGTATCTCTGTTTCTTGTAACATTGTGCGTTGGTTTGCTTTCTCCCAATGTAGCAGCTTCTGAACGCGCGGAACAAGGATGGCAGCTGATAGAACAAGGCGCAATAATCGTCGATGTGCGCACGCCGCAAGAGTTCTCTGAGGGGCATGTAGACAATGCGGTCAATTTCCCTCTATCTGAGCTTGATAAACATTTCCAAGACGTCGATAAAGATCAAGCGATCGTATTGTACTGCCGCAGTGGTAACCGCTCTGGTAAAGCGTATCAATATTTGCAATCGCAAGGGTTCACGAATCTGCACAATGCAGGTGGCTTAGAAGAACTGCAAGACGCCAAATAATCATCTCTGTTCTAATTTCAAAAATAAAAGCGTAGAGGGCGTTGTAGACTTATTGCAACGCCCTCTGTTACTAAATAATTCTCTTCCGCTACTACTCTATTTGGGCCCGGCCTCAAACTGAGTCAGGTTATCCGATATCTCAAGCCACGGCGCTTTGGACGCGACAAAAATATGGAAATTTGGCTTGTGGGATGGTGCATCATCCAAGACCCCTAGGCGAATATTGACAATCCCATTGTTCTTTTTCGAATACAGGCTCGACCCGCAATGGCGACAAAAACATAACATGGTATTTTCGCTTTTCTGATAAGTTTGAATATCCTCTTTTCCTTGGATAATGAGCAACTTATCTAGAGCAATACCGCCCGCCGATGAATAGTCAGAGCCAGTAAATTTTCGACATTCCGAGCAATGGCAATTTCCCATGTACTTGAATTCATCTGCCACTTCCAGTTTCACCTTACCACACAGACATGAGCCTTTGAGTACTTCCATTTGAGTCCCTTTTTGTTATGAATCTAATTGAATTAGACGAATACACCGACACCATGCCACTGCAATGCGAAAAATTAAAGGCAGGTAATACAGGTTTTCAAAAATGAAACGAAAATGTAAAACACTCTACTCAGAGGAAAGATAGGTGTGCTCAGAACGTGAAAGCCCAAGCTATTGTCGATACAAAAACACCAAGCAAGACGCTTGGTGTTTTCTTAATATTTTGTCTAACACAGTCATCGCTCTTAATAAAAGACGCCGTGTTGAGAAAGTGTAGTGCTTAGAAAATGCAGTGCTTAGTAAAGCTGGTGGCTTCGTTTGCACTCCAGTCACCTTTTGGCTTATCTTTCAAGTTCTCACACCATTGCTCGCTGCCCACACCATCTTGAAGAACACAGTGCTTCGCAAAGTCTACTGCATTGTCTGCTGTCCATTCTGTTTTTGGCTTATCGCGCATGTCGTTACACCAGCCTTCAGTGCCCACTTCATCACTACAAGCGGTTAAAGCAGAAGCCGCCAACATCAGCATGACTAGTTTTTTCATAAATTTAAGGTTCCAGTTGCAAACAATATTAAAATAAAACTCAATCGCTTCAACAAATGCCCATTCAACGGTCTGAACTAAGCAGTCACTTGTTGAAGTGACTTTTGTATCAACTATAACGAAATTATCAGTCTACGTGTTAAGACACCGAAAAATTATTGAGCCAAGCTGCGTAAATGACACCATAAACACCTATAGGCAGCGCGCTTGCGTTAATGCGCTGATCTTAGAAGACCCCGTGCCAAAACATGATAAACGTAACTCTAACGCCATTTGCTCAAAGTGCTCGACCACCGCTTGAGTGCTTATGGTAGCCGCTTTCAAGACTGCGCCCGCTTGCCCAACGAGATTGGCGCCCAAATGTATGGCTTTCGCCGCTTCAAGTCCGTTGTGCACACCACCTGAGGCGATCAAAGGTAATGTAGGATGCTGTGCTCTTATTTGAGTCAAACATTTTGCCGTTGGGATGCCCCAATCGCGGAAAAGCTCGGCTGCACGCTGCATTTTCGGGTTATCTTGGCAATAGCCTTCAACCGCGCTCCAACTTGTGCCACCCGCGCCCGCTACGTCAATGGCATCCACACCGGCGTCAACCAATCGCTGCGCAACGTGACCACTAATACCAAAACCGACTTCTTTAATAATGATCGGAACATTCACGCGAGATTTAAGCTGCTCGATAGCGTGTAAGACCCCAATCCAATTATGGTCGCCATTTTTCTGAAACGCTTCCTGCATTGGGTTTACGTGTACAAACAACGCATCCGCTTGAATGGATTCAACCGCACGCTGCGCATTATCAAGTTTACCTTTGTCGCGCAATTGAGCGGCTCCAAGGTTGGAATAAAGCGGCACATCTTTGGCTAAATCACGAATGGTTTTGCCTAGACCTGCGTGTTGGCGCTCTTCTAAGCTAATACGCTGCGACCCCACGCCCATCGCAATGCCTAATTCACTGGCAGCTTCAGCCAAACGACAATTGATCACTTCAGCGTCTTTCGCTCCACCTGTCATCGAGCTAATCAAAAACGGCAGCGCCAGTCGGTGGCCAAGAAACTCAGTCGACAGGTCGATCGCCTGAAAGTCACATTCTGGCAGCGCGCAGTGTTCAAACTCGACAGACTCAAAGCCCGCCGTTTTATGCTTCATGCTCATGTCATGATGTAAAACAGCGTCTAGATGTAAATCTTTTCGGTTAGTTTGCGGAGCCATAATGTCACCCTAAAGTAAAACAGTCGCGCAGTATTGCGATCCTTATCAGTAACGTCAATGCGAATTTTCTGAATTCACGAGATTACTTTTCCGAAACCAGTAATGAATCACGACTTACTCTGACATTATAGGAAGAGAAACTCGCCTTCTGTTTTAAACAAGCAGGCGAGTGTTTCACCAAGTTGAAGTAATCAGCGTGCGAGACACCACGATAAAAATGAGCCGCATACTTCTCTAATTTACTTTGCGCTTTCTGACAGAATCAGAGACACAACGGTACTTGTGGTGGTTGGAGCAAACTGCTCAGGGTCATCACAGAATTGAATTTTTCCTTTTTCTTCAACGTGGAACAACGGCACTACCGAGTTCCCTTTGTGATGCGCTAAATAGTCTTGATACGTAAAGTTGTCGCTCAACTTCGTGTGTTTTATCTCTGCACCGCGGCTCAACAAACTGGCCAGCTGGGTATAGCTTACGTTACCGCCCATCAGCAATTTACCGTGGTACTCCTGAGCCACGGAGTGCTTCTCGCTACCATTGCCGTTGGTTTTCACTTTTTGCAAGCAGTGAACTTTATCTTCACCAAACTCGTCGACAAATTGCATGCAAGCCATAATGTTGAAATGCTGGTCAGGCGTTAATGCAACGACTTGTCCCACCCCTATCAGGTTCAAATTGTCATCTGCGTGACTAGAAATCGGATTTCCGTAGTAGTAATCCAGCCCCAACATACGAACTTGACTGATGTACTCCCAGTTAGAATCGGTCATCAATATGCGGCGGTCATAACGTGCCAACGCTTGACCAATTTCTCTGGCTACTCGGTTAGCACCAATCAACAAGAAGCCACGTGGCGCTGGCTCCGCGACGCCCAACATCAATGCGACAGGACGCGCCGTTGCACTTTGTAAAACAACCGTTCCGATGATCACCATGAAGGTCATAGGAACCAGTAAAATCGCTTCATCAATACCGTATTCGGTCAATTTGATCGCGAAAAGAGACGAAATAGAGGCAGCGACAATACCGCGCGGTGCAACCCAAGACAGAAACAGTTTATCTTTAAGTCTCAAGTTACTGCGGATGGTTGAGAGGAAAATCGACAACGGGCGCGACACCAACTGCATAAATACAAACAGCAATAACGCGCCACTACCCAGCGCAGCAAAATCCTCCAAGCTGATGCGTGCAGCAAGGAAAATAAATAGGCCGGTGATCAGCAATATGGTCAAGTGCTCTTTAAAGTGCAGAATTTGTTGAATATTGATGCCCTTTGCGTTGGCAAGCCACATACCCATTACAGTAACCGTGAGTAATCCGGCTTCAGACTCGATATGGTTGGAGACGGAAAATACGCCGAGCACGATCATCAAAACTGCAAATGGCTGCAAGTATTCCGGTAGCCACGCACGGCGCATAATTGTCGCGACTGCTGCGCCAGAGGCTGCACCAAGAATGACGCCCACGGCAATGAGCGTCCCGAACACTTCAACGCTATTTATCGCGCTGTGCGATACGATGAACTCATAAACCATCACAACAAAAAGCGCACCGAGTGGGTCAATCAAGATCCCCTCCCAACGTAAAATATTAGCAAGCGTACTGTTAGGCCTTACCGTCCGAAGAAGTGGCACGATCACCGTCGGACCTGTTACCACGGTTAAGCTGCCGAACAACATGGCGAGCTCCCAAGTAAAACCGAGGAAATAGTGCGTCGCAATACTGGTTGCTGCCCACGAAATGATGGCCCCGATGGAAACGATACTCCAGACTGAGCCACTCACACCGCGAATTTCTTTAAAGTTTAGGGTCAAGCTGCCTTCGAAAAGAATCACCGCAACCGCCAATGAAACCAACGGAAAGAGCAAATTCCCTAAAATCTCATCTGGATTTAACCACTGCATAAATGGCCCGACAATCAACCCAGCTAGTAGCAAAAATAAAATAGCTGGTAAGCGCAATCGCCATGCCAACCACTGACAACCTAAACCAATGACCCCAACCGCTGATAGAACCAGCGCTTCATTACCCACTTGCATTAATCATTACCCGTTTTGTCTTTTTTCGCGTGAATGCGCTATACCCAAATAACCTCGGGCGTGCGGTTCAATAAGAATGACTTGGCATGCAGACTAAACGGCTTACCTTCGACAGCATGCCTCTGAAATGCACATTTTTGAGGTCACTTGGGTATCGCACCAGAATTATGAATATAGTTGAACCCCAATGACTTAACGACTCATTTCTGTTCATCAGGTCTTAAAGTGACACACAAGTATGTCGCTTCGTCGAATTCATCATTACGCATTGAGTTTCATTATGTAGAATGATTCTTAAATAAAGCGCGGAACCTAGCACTATATGAAGCTAAGGCAAAGCGCTTGGACTAAGCTTTAGCGTACGTGCTCAAAGTTAAGAATCGTGTGTCACGCGACGTACGCAAGGAGAAATGGATTGTACGTAATACTAGCACTGTTCATGGCGTTGCTCGCCATCCTCATCGGAGTGAAAGCCGCCAACCGAGCTGCACTTTTAGAAAAAGAGCTAACCAAACTTCGTGAAGAGGTAACATCACTGCGAGTCAGTCTAAATAAGGACTCGAACCAACCAACGCGCCAACAATCCAGTGTTGAAGAGGTAACAAAAGAGGCAAACTCCTCATCCTCTAAGGAGCATGACCCGATTACCGACCGAGCATCTTATCCAAACGCAACACATCAAGCTCAATACCAGACAAGCGAAGTTCAACTGGACGTTTTTAGTCAAGAACAAGAGTCTATATTGCCAAGTAGAGTGCAGAGTCTGTTTAGCAACATTCAAGAAAACTGGTTGGTTTGGGTGGGCGCGCTGGCAATGCTAATTGGTGGGGGGTATCTCGTACAGGTTATTGGTAGTCACATTGAGTTTTCGCCACTTATGCGTGTGTCCTTTGCGTTTGTACTCTCGTTACTTATGGTGCTTGTTGGCGAATGGTTCCACCGCAAAGAACAACAAAATCCTCAACGAGCAACACGAGCCCAAGGCTTTACTTATGTGCCTGCCGCCGTTACCGGAACCGGGCTAACTGGTATTTACTGCACGGTTATCTTTGCGTTTGTTGTTTATCAAATGCTGACGCCTAGTGTCTCGCTGATCATCTTAGCCGCTGCCGCATTTTGCAGCTTGGCTCTATCTTTACAGCAAGGGCCGTTGATGGCGGTGCTTGGTCTGATTGGTGGATATACCGCACCGTTATGGATTGGTGGAAGCGAGCCTAATTACTTCTTATTAGCTGGGTATATCAGCGCGATCTCGGTCGCGGCAACATTGCTAATGCAAAAAGTGCATAGTGCATGGATTTCTCCAAGCATCGCGCTTCCACATGTTGTTTGGATGCTGTTGCTCATTGAAAGCATGACGCTTGAGACACTTTTTTCTTGGCTGGCTATTTATCTCTCAATTACGCTTTATCTTATTTTCGCCGTTCCAAGACTGGGTTGGACACTCAATCCTCGTTATCATCACTGCCAGAATAAGTGGACAAATCCGCCGACCGCTACCTCTATCGCGATTGCGTTATTGACCTTTTCGGCTGTCACCAGAATGCCAGAATTGGACACACTGCAAATGGTGTACTGTTATGCGCTGCTCGTTGCGACAGTATGGCTCCCAGCGGTTCGCACAGGTTGGTCATTGCGCGTATTTTTGCCTTCCATATTGGTCTCTGCGACCGCACTTGTTGTCCTCACTGTCGCGTTTGACGCTTTGTATATGCCAGAACATGGTGCCAGTATCTTACTCGCATTGGCCACCAGTATTGCACTGATCTGCTGTCGAACTTATTGCCAGTCACTCAGTGACCGATCGCAACTCAGCGGCGTACTTCTGTTGGTACTGGCTCCAGCAATAAGTTTGATTACGTTGTTTTATATCGACGAATTTATGCAAGGCTACCTGTGGCACTGGACTGCATTCTGCGCATTGGTGACCGTTTATTACGTTGTACTTGGTCAACGCTTGCATTCGCTAGCATTGGAATGTTCAGCCGTCATGCACGCTTTAATCGTAGGCGTCGCCTTTGTTTGGTTAAGCGATACCTGGTTGACGACAACAATCTCGATACAAGTTGCGGTAATGGCGCTACAGACGCAATCAGGGTTATTTCGCCCCGCAAGTTGGGCGATCAAAGTGGCGATGGGGATACTGGTCATCCGCCTCACACTTTTACCCTTCATCCCTGAATGGCAACCCATAGAAGCAGGACATTGGGCTTGGGTTATTGTGAGTTACCTACCGCCTCTCATCATCCTGCTCTATGCTCGAGCAACGCTAAAGCAAGTGGACCTCGAACTGACCAACTGGTTTGAAAGCGCATTTTTGCATGTATTCTTAATGGCGCTATTCACCCAAACCAACTACTGGTTAACTGGGCAGTACGGCTATTTAGGACACCTTGATTTCACCAGCGCCATCGTTTTTGCTAACCAAGCGTTGGTTATGGGTATGGTGTACAGCTACCGTAGCCAATTTGCACAACGCTTAAGCCGCATCTATGAAGCCTACAGCTACCTGCTTTGGTGTGCCTTCGCATTGCTGATAATTTTGCTTAATACGGCAGAGTCGCCATTGGTGACTGACAACGTCTCAGCACAAGCACTTCCCGTCATTAATATGCTAAGCGTCGGCTGGTTGCTGCCAGCTTGCATCCTACTTATCGCAACCTTTAGAGGCTGGAATACGTTACAGGTTCATCGATTTGCGGTTGCTAGCCTAGGCTTTGCACTTGCTGCTATTTGGTTAGGTATGTCTATCCGTCAATTCTGGCAAACCACATCTATGATGCTGTACCAACCGACCAGCATGGCAGAACTGTTCAGTTATTCAGTAGCAGGTTTGCTCGTGGGTGGATTGCTTACTTGGCGCGGTGTGATACACAGAGGGTTGATGATGCAGCGCGTGGGTCTAGTGGTTTTAGCTTTTGTCGCACTAAAAGTATTCTTATGGGATGTTAGTTCTCTGGATGGGTTCTGGAGAGCAATCAGCTTCTTAGGTTTAGGAGCATCTTTAATCGCGCTTGGGTGGTTATTCCAGAAATTGAATCGCTCGGTGGCAAAAGCACTCGAACCATAAATGAATTAAAGAGAGATTCCCGACAATGCACCGTTCTCGTTATTGGGGGGCGATAGCGATGCAAAGCCGGGAATCATTGGAGTGTTCGTTATTTTAGCAACGCAACAACCGTATGACGACGCACGTTTGCTTGTGCATTCAACGCTTGAAAAGTCGAGGTGAACTCACCGGACTTCTGCACAAAACCATCCAGTTTTGCATTCACATCATCCACAGAAAGCTGCGCGGTTTTATTTTGAATTGAGCGCATTTGAGTATTCAATTCACCATGAAATGCTTTCGCTTCCTGCAAGCTCGTTTGCACTTGTCTTAGATGCTGGTTCACTTTGGCAATCGTCTGTTTCATGCCATCGCGTGATGCCAAATCAAACCCAAGTTCTGCAATACCATCTGGCTCTGACTTTAGATTTAGAACGTTCGGCTGGCCCGCAGGAAAACGGTGCCCTTCGCCCGTGACCATCACTTTCTGCTGCATTTGCTGATAAGCGTTGTCTCTGGCTTCAAATAAAATACTGCCATCGTCAGCTAATGAGGCACGCATCCCTAAAGCAATCAAGCTTCGGTCAAGCATTTTGACAGTTCGAGCACCATCGGCTTGTCCATCGAACTGAATCATTACCGCTTGACCCTGAGGGAAATCCAAACGAATTTGCTCAGCCTTGTCACTTAAGCGATGTACGTTCAAGCCAGGAATAGAAAAGCGACGAATGTCTGCTTTATCTAGCTTTAAATGCAGTTCGTTGTCGAGCACTTTCTGGCCGTCGAAACGAGCATGCTCCACAACGTTCTGAATGGTGGCTTTAGAACGAACCAATGTATCTTGCAAGCCAGGCACATTTTGCACGCCTTGATTCACCGCTTGCGTCAAACCACGTTTAATTTGAGTCAGCTCTTTGCCAATCACCTGCAACGATTTCGATGCGATCTGCACTGCCGTCGCTTGCTGCTGACCCTGGGTCAGTTGAATCCCAGAGACAGAGTAGGCTGACGCAGTGTCAGCCTGAACTTGCACCGGGCGCGGTTTAATTGCAGTACTTGAGTCTGCAGAACGGGTCGGCATGATAGAGGCTTGTTCTTGCCCACCCAAGCGTATGCTATGGGGTCTAACCTCTACTGTACTCATTACCATAAAAGAACTTCCTAACCTTATAGACGGTCAAACAACGATAGATCATTGATCTTTACATAGCTCGCTTGCGTTGCTTGCAAAGCCGCCATGTAATTGCTCAAGCGTACCGATGCTTCACCGTAATCCAGAGCTGAGAGGTCACCTGATACTTTATCGACGAACAGTTTATTCTCACCATGAGCACCGCCAACCAAATCTAGGTTATTGTGTCGGCCACCAATCTCCGTCATCGTGCCAAGTACGCTTGCCAACGTATCATCAATGGCACTCAGGCTTGCGTCCACTTCAGCTTGGAAATTCGGACTCGGGTTCTCAAATTCTGTAATTAGATTATTAATTTGATCCAGTACGTTTTTGCCGCCACCAAGGTCCAAAATGTCCTTTGCCGTCATGTTGGAATCCATCGTTACGCCTTTCGCAATCGTCACGACACGTTTATCGCTGTTGCCCTCGATGACATAACTACCGCTTGCATTGTTTATAGCAGGGGTGTCAGTTTTGGTGCCTGAAAATAGGTAGTGCCCTTCTTCATCCTGAGCATTGAAAGACGATTCAATTGAATCACGATAGCTCTTTAGCTCCGTGATCATACCGGTACGGTCTTGATCAGTCAGTGAGCCATTCGCGCCCCACAACGCAATATCACGCATGCTCATCAGGCTCTTTTTCACTGAGTCTAAATGTGTTTCTTGACTCGAAAGCGTGGTTTTGACGTTTGCGATATTGTTTTGATATTGGGCGATGGCGCTGTTTTCACGATCCAAATTAAGCAGCTTAATCGATGCCATTGGATCGTCAGATAGCTTAGTTAGACGCTCACCTGTCGTCATTTGTTGTAGCACGTGCCCCAGACCTGCATTGTTACCTTGCAGGCTTTGCAGCATCATTTGGCTAAATTGATTGTCACTGATTCGCATCTGGGTTTCCTTTAGAATAACTGCAATACAGAATCGAACAGCTGATTCGCTGTGCTGATCACTTTCATGTTGGCATTGTGTGCATTAGCAAACGTCATTAAGTTAGCCGCTTCTTCATCACTGTTAACGGCACTTACATTGTCACGAGCCGCATGTGCTTGCTTGTTCATGGCTAACTTAGCTTGGTAATCGGCGTCTGCTTGGCGTGCTTTAATCGCGGTTTGACCCACCATAGAACTGAATGCGTCATTCAAGCTCACAGAGCCATAGCCAGTCACAGAAACAGGCTTGTTGCTTAAATTAATCAACGACTGCAATACATCCGCATTACCTGGCGTACCATCACTTGAAAACGCAAGCTCACCTGGAGTCAACTCAGTGATATCCAAACTTGCCGCTGGGTTGGCAGGGTCGTAACTGAACAATGGTTTACCTGGGTTACCATTTAAATCTTGTCCAGTAGCGAGCACAGCGTTGTATTCATCCGCTAATGCTTTCGCCATGTCATTCAAAGCCAATTGGTTTGGTTTTAATACATCGGTTTGATAATCGTTAATCGCACCTAATTTGCCACCAAGAGAATCACCAATCGCAAAACTTTGGCTTGAGAATGTTACGTGTAAGTCTGCTACGTAAGGGTCACTAGGGTCTGGAACGGCTGCGAGTTTGCCATGGTCCGTGCCCATCACAAGTGGCTGACCAGAGGTCAACGTCACCTGAACACTGCCGTCAGGCTGTTCTGTTGTTCTGATTTCGATGGTTTGAGATAACTCGCCGATCAATTTATCTCGTTCATCCATAAGTTGCGATGGGTTGCCACCTGTTCCTTGCATTTCAACCAGCTGCTTGTTTACCTTCGCGATGTTTTCCATGAGGCTATTCGCGTGGTTGAGTGCCGCATTACGCTGGTCGCTCATATCTTTATGTTGGTTGTGCAAAGACTCGGTCAACGTATTAAAGCGGCGCGCCAACGCTTCAGATTCGTTGATGATTTGTTGACGGAAAGGGATCGACTCAGGCTTAACCGTAGCATCGTTAAGCGCAGCGTTTAGAGAGTCCAAACCAGCAGAAATACTGAAGCCATCGGCCCCTAGCGTATTTTCCAATTGGCTCATGTTGCTGGTGTAGCCAGAAGCGTACGCCGCCATACTGTTAGTGGACCACGTTTGCTTAATCAGAAATTGGTCTGTAACGCGGCGAATGCTGGTGACCTCTACCCCTAAACCAGGGCTTAAGCGGTTGGCTTTTCCGTCATCAACTGATGCCATCAACGCTTGTTGACGGCTGTAGCCCACAGTATTCACGTTCGCCACGTTTTGTGCCGTTACGTCTAAGGCCACGCGGTTCGCGCCTAAACCTGAAAGGGCAATATTAACTAGGTTCATTTACAGCTCCATTTTCCTGATCAACGGCTGAGAAAACGCGGTAGTCATACCGGCCTCACCGAGCACCTGTTTTACAGAGGCGACGGCTTGAGAGGCGGTATTAAATAAGCTTGAGTTCCCCTCAATCTCGTTAGCATCAAGCTGTGAGATAGATTCAGAATTCGCACCTTTACCATCGTTTGCAGATGAGATGTTACGCGCAGCATCAAAGGCGACTTCGCGCATAGAGGGGCTAAGTTGCTGGATGAGCATATTGGCAATGCCGGAGCTCTGCTTTTTTGCCAGTTCCATTGCCAGTTGCCCATCGTACATATCGCGGAAAACACCTTGCTGCTGGCTTGCAAACGGGCTGTCTTTATCCGCTAGAACATCGCTGCTGCTGCGCATTTGACGCAGCACCATTTGTAAAAACATCGCCTCAAATTGACCCGCCACTACTTCAAGCGCGCCTTCCTGATCTCGACTCTGCTTGATGTTGGCAAGTGCGCTGTTGTCGTGATACAGCATCGAATTCAGTTGAGTTTGTTCATTGGTACTGTCTAGTTTCATCCTTAACTCCTTAAATCACGACCAATTCAGCGTTCAATGCACCCGCTTCGCTCAGTGCTTGCAGGATAGACATTAAGTCAGTAGGTGTGGCACCTAAGCTGTTTACCGCAGTCACAATAGTGTTGAGCTCCGTGCCTGGAGGCCAAATCACCATTTGAGCTAAATCTTCGTTCACATCAAGATCCGTTTGGTTAACGACTTTCGTATCGCCATTTGCAAACGCATTTGGCTGACTGACTTGTTGTGATTCAGAAATTCGCACGGTTAAGTTGCCATGGCTCACTGCTGCCTCACTCACTTTGACACTCTTACCGATCACGACCGTTCCCGTACGAGAGTTAAAGACAATTCGAGCCGGCTTGCGGCCTTCCACGACGCTCATTTCTTCAAGCATCGACATCATCACTACGCGCTGTTGGGTATCTTTTGGTGCACGCATATCAATGCGCGCTTTATTGATCGCAACAGCAACGTTAGGCCCAAAAGTGTTGTTGATTTCACGCGCGATATTTTTTGCCGTTGTGAAACTTGGTTTACGCAGGTTTAAGGTGACTTCATCACGCTGGTTGAAATCAGTTTTGATTTCTCTCTCTAACGTCGCACCATTCGGGACGCGACCTGCCGTTGGTGTATTAACTTCGACTTTGGAGCCGCTTCGCCCTTCTGCAGACAAACCGCCCACCACGACGTTTCCTTGTGCAATGGCATACACTTCACCATCAATACCGCGTAAAGGCGTCAACAATAGCGTACCGCCACGGAGGCTTTTCGCGTCACCAATAGAAGACACGACCACGTCCAAAGTTTGTCCAGGACCTGCCATTGGATCTACGGTTGCTGTCACGCTCACAGAAGCCACATTTCGTAGCTTAGGGTTCATACTGTCATCAATTTGAACCCCAAACTGACGGAGCATGTTGGTGATAGATTGAGAAGTAAATTTCACTTGGTTTCGGTCACCCTGGCCAGCTAAGCCAACCACCAAACCATAACCAACCAATTGGTTTTCTCGAATGCCGCGTACATCGACCAAGTCCATGATCGGAATTTCCACTTCAGCATGTGAAGTGGTTGGTAATCCCAAGGTCAACACCAATAGGAAAGACGTAAAGAAAGATTGCATTGTCTTCATTAGAAAGGTACCCATGGGCTGTTGAAGAATTGAGTTAGCCATCCGGCTGCGTTGCTGTCAGCCAGAGCTCCGCGACCTGCGTAGGTAATTCGTGCATCAGCAATTCGTTGAGAAGAAACTTGGTTGCTGCGATTAATATCATCCACACGAACAATGCCAGTGAGACGAATAAACTCATCTCCCTGGTTAAGGCGCAGCCATTTTTCGCCACTGATACGCAATACACCATTAGGTAACACCTCGTGTACCGTTACGGTGATAGCACCTTGTAGCTTGTTACCCTGTGAGCTTGAAGCGCTGCCATCAAAGTTGCGGCTGCCATCGACACTAACCCCTAGCTCATCGAACGTTTTCGTTCCAATGGTCGGCGCCGCGAAATTAACCGCTGAACTTTTGCCAAACTTAGTACCCGCTTTTTTGCTCGATGAGGTTTCTTCTGATAGTTGAACCGTTAACACATCGCCAACTCGGTAAGCACGACGATCCTGAAACAGGGTCATCGTGTATTGGTGACGATAAAGGCTACCAGACTGGGTTTCCGGCAACGTGTAATCGAGCGTTGGTGGTGCGTATTCCTCGGCATTTGGCTCAGGCGGAATAAATTCCTGACGGCCGGCACATCCCACCAGCAACACGGCGGCTACTGCCCAACTCTTAGAAAGCCATTTCATTGCTTTTTCCTTCATCATCACCAATTTCATACTTACATTGATTGCGAAACAAACTTCAGCATGTCATCTGCAGCAGAGACCACTTTCGCATTCATCTCATACGCACGTTGAGTCGTGATCATGTCGACCATCTCTTCCACTACTTGTACGTTTGAACCTTCCAATGCACCTTGCTTGATGAGGCCTGCGCCATCTTCACCAGCAATCAGTTCATCTGCCGGGCCGCTGGCTTCCGTTTCACGGAACAAGTTACCACCCACCGCCTCTAAGCCTGCTGGGTTAATGAATTTTGCAAGTGTGATTTGACCAAGCTGCTGTGGCGTTGGATCGTCCGCCGTCGTTGTTGTTACCGTGCCATCAACACCAACAGAGAATGAAGAGGCATTATCTGGGATCTGAATTTGTGGCTCTAACGGCAAGCCTTGGCTGTTAACCATCAAGCCTTCAGAGTTGACATGGAACTGACCATTACGTGTGTACATGATCTGTCCATCCGAGTTTTCGATTTGAAAGAAACCCTGTCCCATAACGGCAAGGTCCAACTCTTGTGTTGTATTTTGAGTGTTACCTTGCGTAAACACTTTTTGCGTGCCAACTACGCGAACACCGCTACCTAGCTGAATACCACTTGGCAACTCGTTAACTTGGTCTACTTGAGCACCAGGTTGACGCTGAATGCTGTAGAAAAGGTCTTCGAATACAACTCGGTCACGCTTAAAGCCAACTGTATTTACGTTCGCTAGGTTGTTAGAAATGGCAGTCATCTTCGTGTCCTGCGCTGCCATGCCTGTTTTACTTACCCATAATGCTGAATGCATTTTTTATTACTCCTTGCGGGGCGAGACTTATCTCGCCGCCATTAATTTATTACCAGCTTGTGCCAACGTCTCGGCCGTTTTCATCATGCGAACTTGCATCTCGAAGTTACGCGTTAACGACATCACGCTAATCAACTCATCAATGGCAGATACGTTACTGCCCTCAATGTGCTCAGGAGAAAGTTGCACGGTTTCATCGGCAGCGAATGGCACGCCATCTACACTGTGCAGTAGGCTGTCACTCTCTTTTTGAAGTTGGTTCATTTCTGGTTTAACCAACTTCAACGTTCCCGCGACGATTTCTGCGCCACCACCTGGCGGAATCACGGATACTTGACCACGCTCGCTGATTTCAATCTTTTGATAATCAGGCACAACCAAAGGCCCATTTTCACCAAGAACAGGGAAACCGTTGATAGTCATGGCACCAAAAGTGTCGACTTGGATATTGCCCGCTCGCGTGTACGCTTCGTTACCCGCAGGGGTTTCAACAGCAAGATAACCCTCACCCATGATGGCGACATCCAACGGGCGTCCCGTTTTCATAATGTCGCCAGAATCAAAGCGCGTTGAGGCAGAGTTGGTCACAACCATAGTGCGACCATCAAAACCTGGGCCTTGCATTTCTACACTGCGCACGCGCTCCATATCCGCTCGAAAGCCAGCAGTATCAGCGTTTGATAAGTTGTTTGAACGCACGTGCTGAGCCTTAAGAACTCGACTCGCACCTGACGTTGCAGTAAATAACAAGCTATCCATGCAAAACTCCCATTACACCGCGTTAAACAAAGCTTGAGTTAGCTTGTCGCTGGTAGAGATGGTTTTCGCGTTTGCTTGGTAGTTACGCTGTGCGGTCATAAGCGCCACAAGCTCACTGGTTAGGTCAACGTTAGAACCTTCTAGCGCACCTGGGGTTAAATCACCCAACGTACCTGAACCAGGGACCCCCATGATTGGCGCACCAGAGCTAAAGCTTTGAGTCCATGCCGTACCACTCACTTTTGCTAAACCTTGTGTGTTGGCGAAGTCTGCAAGTACAACTTGACCTTGCAGCTGTGATTGGCCGTTAGTGTAGGTCGCGTAAACCATGCCATTACCTTCAACGCGTACACCTGCAAGCTCACCGGATGTGTAACCGTTCGGGCTGTTAGTACTTACGCCGAATTTCGCACCAAACTGCGTGCTGCCTTTCAAGTTAATGTCGACACTCATCGCGTTTGCGCCTGCCGCAGGGAATGAAACATTAAACGGAGCCGTCGGTGAAGAAAGCGAACCGTCTTTGTCAAACGTTACTGGTACCGTTGTCACTGGTGTTGCACCACCATCCACTTGAACATTCACTTCCCAAGAGTTAGAAGCGGTCTTAGTGAAGTACTGGGTTACCGTGTGCGAGTTACCCAGCGAGTCATAGACTTTTGTGGTGTAAGACGAATTGAATGAGTTTGGATCGTCCGGATTAAACGGCGTTACCGTTTTATCAATGGCAGACGCACTTGCATCAAAGTTTGCAACAAAATCAAGACCGTCTGTCGCTTTTGCATTCAGTGATGACGTAGATACTTGGATATTGCCCACAGAGCCTGTCATCAGGTTGTTGTTGCTATCCACACTGTAACCTTGCAGTTTTGCGCCACTGTTAGCTGTAACAAAGTTATCTTTATCTGTCGCGAATACACCTGAACGCGTGTATAGCGTTTGACCCATATTGTCTTTAGTGACAAAGAATCCGCCACCGTTGATCGCCAAGTCCATCGCACGGCCAGTTCCTGAGATACTGCCGTCTTTGTCGAAGTTCTGTGAAATTGACGCGACTTCTACACCACCAGGTTGCATGCCGTTGTATACTGCGGAGAATTCTGTGCGGCCACCTTTAAAACCATACGTTGATGCGTTGGCAATGTTGTGACTGATTGTGTTTAGCTCTGTGTTGGTCGCGTCCAGACCACTTAGTGCGATGTTAAAACTCATAAAAAGACCTCTGATTTCCCTATTTGGTTAAGCACCAAACTGAGTGATTTGATAGAAAGGAACGTTGCCAACGCCATGGACATTGACTAATGCTGCGCCGCCAGTATTTGGAATACGCACTTGCTCAACAGTGCCAGCCATGAGCACATTTGGACTTGCTTGCCCTTCTTGCACTTCTACTGCCACTGAGTATTTGCCTGGTTTAAGACCAAGTTCTTCAGGATTAATTGAAAAGTCGACGTCACCTTTGCCGTGAGCACCTAATGGCACTTTAGTGGATTGACCAAACTCATCTTTCACAACTAACGTCACTTGGTTTGAGCTATGAGCGAGTTCGATTTTTCCGTTCTGTACGCCTTCACCAAGCTCAAATTCTTTGGAGTTGACGTAAACAGTTTGTCCGACGAGCCCCGCTGTCGATAGCACTTGCATGTTGTCGAGGAGAATCATGCTCTGTTGCATTGTCTTGGACATATTCTCGGTACTTTGAACTTGAGAGAATTGAGCCAACTGACCAACGTATTCCGTGCCATCAAGTGGGTTAAGTGGATCTTGGTTTTGGATCTGCGCCACCATCAAAGAAATGAATTCGTTCTCTAATGAAGAAGCACTGTTCATATCTTTAGGATTTGGTGCAATGCCATTGTTCTCTTTTGCTTTAGTGCTCACAGGAGCATCAGACGATAAAGGTGTATATTGTGCGAGACTCATTAACTGCCCTGCCCTAATCTAAGCAGACCTTGCTGCATACTTTTCACATTTGATAACACTTCAACATTGGTTTCGAAGCTACGTGTCGCTGACATCATGTCTGCCATTTCAGCCACGACATCGATATCTGGGTAATACACATAACCTTCACCATTGGCCAACGGGTTGTTTGGCTCAAAGCGTTTCTCGGCTTCTCCCGCATTTTTCACAACGTCAACAATGCGAACTTCAGCATTGGGATAAACCCCGTTTTCCGTTGTCAGCTGCGCTTTTTGGTACACAGTCGCGAATACGGGCTTCAGCGCTTTATAAGCGTCATCTGGATTTGCAGACACCGCGTCCGCGTTAGCTAAGTTACTGGCGACCGTGTTAAGACGCACAGTTTGTGCCGTCATCGCGGATCCAGTGATCGAGTAAATATCAGTGAATGACATAATTAACGTCCCTCAATCGCTTTCGTTAAGCCATTAAATTTCATGTTGAGAAACGTCAGGCTAGTTTGAAAGTCCATGTTGTTTTGCGTGAATTTCGCTTGTTCAACACCCAGTTCTACAGTGTTGCCATCTTTGCTGTTCTGGTAAGGCACCGAGTATTGGGCCTGAACCTGAAACTTAGGCACTGGTTTGTTCACACCGCCTGCAGCCACCTGGTTCATTACGGTGGTGAAACTTAGGTCTTTCGCCAAATACCCAGGGGTGTCAACATTTGCTAGGTTACTGGCAAGGACTTTGGTACGCTGAACGCGAAAATTAAGTGCCTCTGGATGTACACCTAAAGCATTTTCAAATGTGATCGCCATGCATCTTCCTTACAGTTGGCTCGAATACGCCAACATACAAACAAGATGCATGCCATAAAAAATAGCTATATATATCAATGATTTACAAACAAGGATGGAAGCCAAACTTCCGGCTCACGGAAAGCATTAAAAGCAAGGGGAAAGTGCTTACTTCCTCAACATTAATGCTAACTCTGCTTGCTCTAGTACCAGGACAAACTTTCGCCAACACCTCTGGCAGAACCCTAAGCGTTGAGGAGATAAAATCTGTTGTAGCAGAGCATTTCAAACAAGAAGTGGCCCAAAATGCTCACTCTAACCAGTGGGGAGAATACCAACTGGATTTCGACATGTGGGTACCAGGCTCAGCGAATCACCTACCTGAGTGTGAGTCGCCTCTGGTCATCACTGGTCGCGACAATCAAGCATTGCCAGTTGGAAACCTTAAGCGCTCAGTAAGTTGCGATGACATCGCTTCACCCTGGCGAATTAACGTCACGATAAAATCTTCTCTGACACTGCCTGTCTTGGTTGCCACAACCACGGTCGGTCGAAATGAAGTAGTGACTGCCAAGCACGTTAAACTGGAAACGCGCACCATCTCGCGACAAGACGATTTTTATACTCGCCCAGGACAAGCAATAGGCTTAGAAACCTCTCGCCGTTTACGTGCAGGGCAAGTGGTCAACCCATCCAATTTATCGGCTCCACCTTTAATCGAAAAAGGCAATGAAGTCATAGTGATTGCGAGCAAAAATGGATTTAGCGCCAGCACGAAAGGAGTCGCCTTAGAAGATGGTGCGAAAGGGCAACAAATTGAAGTAGAAAACCTAAGTTCTGGCAAGGTCATTAGAGCTGTCGTAACCGGGTTAAACCAGGTTCATACTCAATTTTGATTTTGGACTCAGAGTAACATTTTTTAATTTTGGCTCTCGTCAGTAACGCTGAATTTCGAGTACAAAAAAAATATTTAATGTTTATCACATCCTAACCGCCTATTTAATTTAGAACATGATGATGAGGACCACAGCATGAAAATCGACAAAGTCGCGGGCGGTCATGTCCCACAAACAAAATTACAGCAAGCAAGCAAACAGCCTGTCGACGTCGTCGAACAGAGCAAGGTACACGAGCCTGCATTTCAAGCGAATACCGTAGCGATAGATCGCGCTCAAGCTGAAATGGCATCACTACCTGATGTTGATATGGAAAAAGTAGAACAAGTACGTAACGCATTAGCGCGTGGCGAACTTAGCCTAGATACAAAAGCACTATCAAAGGCGATCATGCAATTCCATACAGGTCACGAGTAATAACACACTAGGAAGAGATCATGGCAAGCGCAGTATCGCAGCGAATTCAACAATTTATTCGCTCAATACCTGAGGATATCAAGCTCTATCAACAACTTATCCCTTTGCTTCAACAGCAAAAAACGTTGTACTTAAAGTTTGATGGTGAGGCACTGAGCAACAATGTTCAGAAACAAATGCCAATACTCAATAAACTTAGCCGCTCAGCCAGTGATAGAAGCCAGTGTATGCGAGAGCTGGGGTTAGCGTGTAATGACGCCAGCGTAAAACGAATTTTCAATGCTTTGCCTGCCCAAATAGGTATGCAAGCTAGAAAACAATGGGCGCTATTGGAAACGTTGGTAAGTCAGTGCCAACAATACAATCAGAGCAATGGCCACAGCTCTGCGGCGTTCCATGAGTTGGTCAGTCAACTCAAACAACCTGTGCAACACACTTATGAAGATAAATCGTTCTAAACGATGTTCGTCTTGCCTACAGATTCAGTCGCCATCTCGGCTGAGTACTGTAGGCCTTTTTATTTTTATCGCCTTACTATCCTGCCTTTCAATCACCTGCCAGGCGAAACCAAGCTCAGCTGATATTCAAACGCAATATCAAGTTTTAGCCCCATACAAGCCACAAATCGCCAAACGTCTCGATTCATCCAGACCGGTGATTCATCACATTTTCAAACAACTGCAAAGCCACTCTTTACCAAAGAGTCTAGCCTTAGTGCCAATGTTGGAATCCTCTTACAACCCCAAAGCCGTTTCTCATGCCAACGCCGCCGGACTTTGGCAACTGATACCAGCAACAGCTCAACGATTCGGGTTGACTGTAGATACAAAACAAGACGATCGCTTTGATACAGAAGCAAGCACAGCTGCAGCACTCAAGTATCTGACGTTTTTATACAACAAATTCGATCAAAACATGGCGCTGACATTAGCGGCCTACAATGCAGGCGAAGGGCGTGTCGCACGCGCTATTCAGCGAGCAGGCAGTAACGACTTCCAGAAGCTCACACTACCTAAAGAGACTCGCCAATACGTTAGTCGATTCTTCGCGCTGGAAAAGTTGATAGATATCGGTCAGTTACAATCCTCATCATTTCAACCTTTACTCTTATTTGCTTCAGATGCTCCGATGGTTTCGCAACCGCTGATCGACTTTAGTCCACTACCTCCGTTGGTCAATTTGTGATAAAAATCACGACAAAATCCAATGTCAGAAAAACGTAAAATTACAAGATCGTGTTCGGCCAATTTGAAAACTCGTGATCTCTATGCAAACGTGTGCAAAAAAGTTGAGGTAAGGTATCTCAAAGATAAGAAAGAGTAGTGGTTTATTAAAAGGTACCCAAATTGCGCTTGCCAATTGGGTAGATATGCGTCACATTGCGTTTGCAAAAAACATGAAAACCAATGGTTGGACCTAATAATTATTTACACACTAAATGTAAAACAGCTATTGTTTTCATAGTTCGAAACAAATTTAAAATATCAAGATGACGCTTTGCTTGCGCGTCTGGAATAAGTCCGGGTTCCGGGGGGGAGTCCGGACTTTTTTATCGATTTAAAGTCTCACCTATCAACAGAACAACGAGTGGGTAGGTCACTATGAGGCAAGCTAAGTTATTTATAGTAATTCTTTAGAAATCAACTGAAGCAAAAACGTTTCGCGCTCGATGCTCATGCCTTTTTTCGGGCTTTCTGCCATGGTCTTTTCATTGTGCGCTATCGCTTCGTGAATGTTCATCCATACTGGACGCATTCCATTTTTAACTTCATAGTCTTCATAAGCCGTTTCGCCTAGCTCACGATCAATTTTACATGTATAGCAATACGACACCATGTGCATTACGTCAGCGTCGTCTTTGTACCAAGGACGAAACTCCTCAAAGATCCCGAAAGGCTTAATACCATGGATATTCTGCGCGCCGGTTTCTTCTTCTAGTTCACGAACTAGTCCAGCAATCACATCTTCACCATCATCAATACCACCACCTGGCAAAGTGTAGTCATGGTAACGCTCTGTATAGAGCAACAACACATCTTCACCATCTAGTACGATGGCGCGTGCCGCATTGCGCTGGCAAATAATTTTGTCGTCCAAGTGCTCAATGTCCGGATGAACGGTCGATTTTAAGTGTCTCATCGAAAATACCACTGTCATGTTTTGCGCGCATATTACCGAACTTCACGCTTTAAATCATCGTTGTCGGTCCAAATGCGTTCAAGACATTGGTTTGAACGCAACGGTTCTAACCTTCGTAACAATCCGCAACAAATAGAAGTGTGACGTGATAACCAGTAAAAGATGAGAATATCTAAATTCTTATACGTCCCTCTTACTTTTAACATCGATAAGACAATAATCTCTGAAAGTTGCCTATAATCAATACAATACTCGCCCACCCCATGCGGAGATAAAGAATGAAAAAGACAAATTTAATGATGGCTATGGCTGCAACGTTGGTACTGGCTGGTTGTTCAACTTACGAAGGTGCCACTCGCTCGACTGAGTATGCCTCCGTCGCAAATCCTGCAGCCGTTTACTGTGTTCAGCAAGGTGGTGAGTTGGATACCGTTTCGGAAAATGGCGAACGTGTGACTTACTGCGTACTGTCTGACGATAATCGTGTCGAGCAATGGGAATACTATCGCGACAATCATAAAGAAAGTGAGAGTGGCGACTACTAAATTTTTTTGTCGACACGTCAGATTCCCTCTATCACTTAGGAGCCTTTAGGCTCCTTTTTTATTTGATTTATCAAAACTTTCTCACTTCATTTTTACATACCTCTGACTTTACCGCACATCGATACTATATCGAACAGTGTTCTATTCTTGACATTCCTCTGACATAACTTTCCACTTGGACAATAAAATTCCAAACACAGATCACACTAATTCACATTTCTTCCACATTTTCTGGAACAGGTGAGCAAGATGAAAACACAAATAGTAAAAGAAGCCGAGTCAGCCCCAAGCAACGTTGTTACTGAAGAGTCAAAGCGCATCATTTATAAATCGAGTTTAAGCGTATTGATGATTGTCGCTATCAGTATTCTCGTTAACCTCAGTCTTCGCCTTGATTATGTCGTGTTGGGTTCAAGCCTTGGTGAGCTTTCCATAACAGAAACACTCCAACTTGTGATGCTCGCGATTGCGTCATGGTCATTTTTCAGCCTATCTAAACAACAGCCTCAGCTAAAGCATGCGGCCATTTTGATTGCCGGCTTTTTCGCGGTGCTCATTATTCGTGAAACAGACTATTGGACAGACATGATTCGTCATGGTTCTTGGGTTTTCCCTGCGCTAGCTGTAACCGCACTGGCTTGCGCCAAAGCTTACCAAGGTGGTAAAGGTACCATGAACGAAATGGCGACCATCTTAACGGTTCCCCACATGAAACTGTTAATTGGTGCGGTGATGCTATTGTTGGTCTTCTCTCGCTTGTATGGCATGGGCAGTTTTTGGCAACAAGTGATGGACGAGAACTACATCCGTGATGTTAAAAATATTTCGGAAGAAGGCATGGAACTCCTTTGCTACTGTTTGATCGCATTGAGCGCAGTCCGCACAAAACGCGAACTTAATGAATAGACTCAGGATCCAAGCGGCGGTTCAATGCAGTTAATATCGGATGAACGATCCTTAACGCTTGTTCCGCAGCTCCTACAGATTCATCCAAGGCCGTCATTTCGATGGCCTTTTTCATATCTTCAATCTGTTGCAAACTATCTTTATCGAGTGGTAAAGCGAGCAATTGCTGAATGGCATGTCTCGCGATCATAAGCGGCTTCTTTCGGACAACCGATAAGTCTCGTAAAAACGCTCCCTGCTTGACCCCTTCTAAATAAACTCGGTAAGTCGTGAGTTCATCCAGTAATAAAAATGCCGCCGCCACAGGCCCTTTATGTGGGTATGGTACGCTGATATGTTTGTTGATATCCAAGGGTAAGTTGAGAGTAACGCCCATGGAGGCGCATTCAGATTTTAGTACTCGTAATAATCCCTGCTCATCCATCAAGGTTTGGATTTCTATGATTCGCTCAAGGTGGTAGTCATTCGACAACAAGGTGACCTCAACCGGACGCGCTGACCATAACTGGAACAAACCACTATCACACAAAACGCGAGAAGCGTAACGCATGTTCTGAAACGTATTCAAAGAGCGATTTTCTAAAAGTACTTGATGTTCAGGGAACGAATGCACAGCGGCCGCATTTAGAGATTTAAAATAACTGTACATTGCATCTGCTTCAGAAATGCGTTGACCTTGCGTTAATCCACCACAAAAAATAATCGCCGTTCGCTCTGTCGGCAATGACGCAATCACATTAGATAACGCTTCGACTCTTGTTACCCCCTCAACGGTCAATCTGCTATTGACGAGGCGTTTACCTAAAACGATGACCACATTGTGTAACTTCATTTCAAAATCTCGCGCTTAGTTGGCAGTGTTACAAAAATCTTCTTTCACTCCCGGCCTACAGGCTTTAACATCTAGTTAACAACACTGTTCTAGAGACCTTTATAAAGGTTCACTGCTAAAGGAAGTCAATTATGCTGTCGATTTTCGATATATTTAAGATTGGTGTTGGGCCTTCTAGCTCCCACACTAATGGTCCTATGCTTGCCGGATTCCATTTCACTCAACTAGTTAGCGACTCTATGGCGAAAGTGCATCGGGTGCAAGTGGACCTTTATGGCTCATTATCGCTCACTGGTAGAGGGCACCACACAGACCGAGCCACTGTCCTTGGTTTGATGGGAAATAAACCCGATACCATCAAAATGAGTAGCGCTAAAAGTGCGCTACAAAATACTATAGACAACAACACGCTGCTGCTCGCTGGTACGCACCAGATTGAGTTTAGCTACGACCATGACATCGTCTTTCATAGTGACAACCTTCCCCTGCATGAAAACGGAATGACGATTACTGCACTAGACGCTGCGGGAGACCAAGTGGCGTTTGAAATTTATTATTCCATCGGAGGCGGATTCATCGCCACCGCTGACGAACTAGAAAACGGCACGCAACAAGATGAAATCGCGGTACCATTTCCTTTCACATCAGCGGATGAGATGCTGGAAAAAGCCGAGACTAACGGTTTTAGTTTGGGAGGTATGATTCTACAAAACGAACTGGCATTCCGCTCAGATGAAGAAATTAGCCAAAGAGCAGAACAAATTTGGAAAGTGATGTCGCTCTGCATGCAACGTGGTTTCGATACGGAAGGGATTTTAGAAGGTGGTCTCAATGTCACTCGTCGTGCACCAAACCTTTTGAAGAAGCTCGAAGCCAACGCTGCAGTTGAGAATGATCCAATGGAGATCATGGATTGGATTAACCTCTTTGCCTTTGCGGTTAGCGAAGAAAATGCAGCTGGCGGACAAGTCGTTACTTCTCCAACTAATGGCGCTGCGGGGGTGATTCCGGCGGTATTGATGTACTACCATCGCTTCATCAAAGAGCTTGATATTAAACAGCTGAAAGATTTTCTTGCAGTCGCTGGCGCTATCGGCATCTTATACAAAACTAACGCGTCAATTTCCGGCGCCGAAGTGGGTTGTCAGGGAGAGGTCGGGGTTTCTTCATCCATGGCAGCCGCTGGTTTAACGGCGCTCAGAGGCGGCAGTAACGAGCAGATTTGTATTGCTGCGGAAATTGCGATGGAGCATTCATTAGGAATGACTTGTGACCCGATCGGCGGCTTGGTTCAAGTGCCTTGCATTGAAAGAAATGCCATGGGCGCAATGAAAGCCATTAACGCCTCACGTATGGCATTAAAGCGCACGAGCAAATGCCTTATTTCATTAGATAAAGTTATCGAAACCATGTATCAAACTGGTAAAGATATGAACAAAAAATACCGTGAAACTTCCTTAGGTGGCTTGGCCGTCATTCATATGGCACCGCCATGCGAATAGTCAAATAAGCCCGCTATATCATTGCTGGCGATGCACTTCGTCAGCAATTTCCTTTCTCGCAAGACCTCTTTTTATTTGCCAGTAATCCTATAAAACCCCATTAGCCCCAATCAGTAATAAATACAACAAAATTAAACAAAAACAGAATTAAGCACTGCTTTATTCAAATTGATCTAGAACAACACATTAGCATTTAGCCAACTAAGCATTAGAAAATATAGTGCACCATTTCCACATTATGCGACAATTATTTCAATACTCAATCTTTCGTTTCATTACTATTTAATAGAAATAACAATACCTACCTTTCTCCGCTAATGTGAGTACAAAATTATGTGGAATAAACTCAATAAATCCATGATGTTCTGCCAAATGATGTTTGGCTTATCATTTTACGGTGTATTAGTAAGTCTAACTCGATTTTTTCTAGAGGATCTAAATTACAACGAAGCCGATACGATGATGATCGTTGGTGCTTTTTCGGCGATCGGACCACTTTTCGCGATCGCGGGCGGCTTTATTGCAGATAAGTTTTTAGGCGCTTATCGCTCACTTTCTATCGCATATTTCGCTTTTGCATCCGGTTACGTATTACTCGTGTTGGGGGCTTCTGCTTCTAACGTTCCACTTTCAATGTGTGGTATTGCGCTCGCCAGTTATGGCCGCGGCCTGATGTCACCCTCTTACCCTAGCCTCTATAAACGAACGTTCAAATCACAAGAAGATTTTGAAAAAGGATATCCAATCAATTATTCAGTGAATAATGTTGGCGCCTTTTTAGGTCAATATTTGTTCCCAATGATTGTCCTTGTGAGCGGCTTTAATGGCGGTTTTACCATCTCTGCTGTTATGGCAGCAGCGGCATTGATCATGCTATTGGTATTCCGCAAAGATCTTGTTGGCGTAGCCTCTGAGCTTGATCAAAAAACCGTAAGTTTAAAAAACTGGGTACTTTTTGCATTGATTTCATTGGCAATGATCGCGTTGGTATTTTTCATGTTTTCAAACATGGATATTGGCCAAAATATCGTATACGCCATCGGAGGGGCGGCGATCACATACTTCATATCTCTGATGTTTAAAGCAAGCAAAGCTGAGTCTTTGAAGATGGGGACCATCTTAATTGTGACCTTGCTGACAACCTGTTTCTTTGTTTACTACGGACAAATGATGACCTCGATGAACATGGTTGCTATCAACACATTAAAAGGCTCTCTATTTGGTTTTATTCCGCTCGAACCAGAAGCAGCAATGGCAATGAACCCGCTTTGGTGTATGGTTGGTGGTCCTATCGTAGCTGGCTTTTTTGGGTTGCTGGAAAAGCGCGATATCTACCTCTCTACCGCGACAAAAATAGCCTTGGCATTTGTACTGACCGCGATAGCGTTTGGTATATTGACGTTTGCCGTGACTACCGTGGGTGAAGATGTCGTGATCATGCCAGAAATCTTTCTCGCTATTCACTTCTTCCAGGCGATTGCAGAAGTCATCGTGGGTTCGATGGTCGTAGCGTTTATTCTTTCCGTCGCGCCGAAGCACATCGAAAACTTCTCTGTGAGCCTATTTTCTGTTGCAATCGCATTAAGCGGTATTATTGGTGCTGCATTCTCAACCTCTATCGCGTTAGAGAAAGGACAGACCATCACACAAGACATTGTACAAAACGTATATGGTGATTATTTCCAATTACTCACTGTCCTTGCTGTCGTGATGGTCGCTATCGCAATGGCAGCGTCACTCATTATTCGCAAGATGCTTGATGCGGCGAAAGAAAGCGATACTCAAGCGCAACCAGTCGAGATCGAAGCTGGGGTTGAAGTTCAAAGCTGAGTTTGATGATTTACCTATCTCAAAATATAAAAAATGCCGCGATATTCGCGGCATTTTCTTAACAACAACATGTTCGATTAATCACATCGACCACGAAGTTCAATTTTTTGTGTAGCAGCATCCGTTCGGATGATTACTCCGCCATAGGCCGTTTCATTTCGACCTTTCAGCGTCAGCTGAGAGTCTGCTCGCTCGACGTCGACCTGATTTTTCGTAGCCATCGTCATATCAATCGTGCCCGTGTATGACCCATCGCCAGCTAATGCTATGTTTGTTGAGCAAACCATCAAACCAAGTGCGATTAATTTTTTCATACGTCACCTCTGTTTTTGTTCTTACTTTCTTTCGACGAAAAAACTGTAACAACAGAAACGTGTTCATACGAGGAAAGTCATCATTTACCAAATGGAAATCCAAACCACTAAATTGATTTGACCAAGCCTATTTGCTGTCCACCGTCGCCTTCAATAAACCATAAGATACGACAGCATGCTTAAATTGACCGAACGTTGTCTTTTATTCAGAAATTCAGAGATATGATTTCTCGGCAGAAGATAAATGAGACGATGTATGAGCATTAATCTGGACATTCAAAACATATTGGTACTAAAACGGATGTATGAGTTACGTAGCGTCCGATTGGTGGCAGATTCACTCGGAAAGACATCAGGTTCAATCAGCAAAAACCTGACAAAAATGAAAGCGCAGCTCGATGATCCTTTGTTCATTCAGACTAAAAATGGCTTTGAACCGACCGCTTTTGTCGAAGCGAACATGCCACATTTTGAACAAATCCTCACCAGTATTGATTCCATCAAACCACAGAGTTTTTCACCCGCTCATTTTGACGGCTCGATCACTATTTATGCGAACACATTGTTTTGGGATTACTTTGGTGACAAGTTTTACTTAGAATTACTAAAACACGCCCCAAAAGCAAAGTTCTCTTGTTTACGTTGGGGTAGCGACGCGAAAAAGCGATTAACTGAGGGTGAAAACGCTATTGCGATTCATTATTTTGATGAGGATCTTCCGCAGTCAATTATTCAAAACGAACTAGGTCGAGGAAAAGCCGTATTTTTTGTTCGAGATGAGCATCCCGCTCAACATTTCCAAGAGCTAGAAAACTACCCCTTTTTACTTTTCAAAACGCCGGGATGGAACGACTACCGATACCCGTTGTTGGAAAGGCTCAATCATATGGGGTTCAGAACCACACCTAAGGTAGAAATTGAACATCCTGCGATGATTCAAAAAGTGCTCCTACAAACGGATCATTTTGGTATAACCATGAGTGGACATGTGCCTAAGGGCTGCCGAAGTATCGCGCTTCCTGGCGGGTTAGAGCTTGATGTTCGCTACGTGATGAGCTGTCGTCGATCACAACAGCAAGCCCCGATAAACCAGTGGTTATTCAATGTCATTAAAGATATCACCCAGCCCTAACCTAAAAGTCCTAGGGTGATGACTTGTCTATGTTTTCTTAGGTACTCGATATCGTTGAGGTAAGCGGTATGATGGCAATCTTCTAGGTTCGCTTGAAACCTATCATCACCTTGAGCTGCGACCCCTCTCATATAATCAACTAACGCGGAGAGTCGATGTGTCATCACCTCCACCAGCTCTTCCCGTTCCAATCTCGAACACCCATAAGCGTCACAGAAGAGTTTTGCACGCTGAATTTG
Source organism: Vibrio sp. E14 (assembly GCF_020515785.1). Taxonomy (NCBI): domain Bacteria; kingdom Pseudomonadati; phylum Pseudomonadota; class Gammaproteobacteria; order Vibrionales; family Vibrionaceae; genus Vibrio; species Vibrio sp. E14. The sequence goes on along the minus strand of NZ_JAHPJI010000001.1, from coordinate 117,692 downwards.
TTGCTCCAAATAGCCCATTTTATCGTGCTCATCGGTTTTAAATGGTGCCCAACCATAGACCGAAAAAGCGATATCCCAAACTCTTGGCGCCGGATGCGCCGTATCAAAATCAAACACACCAACGACAAACTCTCCACGGAGTGCCACGTTATATGGCATGAAATCACCATGACAAATCACCTCTTGTGGTGTTCGTGGTGGCAGCATCCAGTGCAGCGTTTCATTTTGATATTGCTTAAGGAAACCCTCAGATGCATCGTGCATATCGCGTAACATTTTTGCCGCAGATTGGAGCGCGGAAACAGAAGCAATGTTGCCAATCAATGGATAGTTGTAAGTCTCTCCTTCGACATAGCTAACCCACTCTTTTCCTTTTTCAATACCAACCGCTTTAGGGCATGCCGTAAAGCCTCGTGAATGAAGATAGGTAAGTAGCTGATGGATAGTCATCGTCCAATAACTGGCAGGACGAGATATCAAATTCCCTTTTCGATAGATGGCATTTTCTCTACCGCCTTGCATTGTTTCCATAACAGTATCCTGTGTGGATTAATCGCGCATCAGATAACGTAAAGCTAGATCATCATACACTCAAAGCTTTTAGAGAAGGTTGACTGACCCTATAAGAAACCGCGCATTTTGTTAGGTAAATCGCAAGAATAAGTACCGCTGTAAAAATAGACCGTAAAACATCAAAGGCTTTGTATTAACCATTGGGCAAAGGTGTTTACGTGTGACTTTTCTGATGCTCTAACCATCATATAGTGTGCGCCGGAGCTGGGCATACGCCAATCTCCGATTTGCACTAATATACCTTGTTGCAACTCATCCTCAACAAGAAAGTCTCTCACCAGCAATATACCAAGTTGATTGGTTGCAGCTTGAATAGCAAGCAATGAATGTTCAAATTCTGCTATCACTTTGCTCACCTTGCCTTGATAACCTTGGTACGCAAACCACACCTGCCAAGATTCATGATAACCGCCGGTGCAAATTTTAGGTGTTTGAGACAACTTCGTGAGGTCATCAATCGGATTTAACTGAATAAAGCCGGGGCTTGCTACAACGATCCAGTTTTCTTGGGTAAGCTGAATAGCTTGTTGTTCTTGCCAATCGCCATCTCCGTTAATAATTTCTATATCTGCGATCGCACTGGCGTTTGGAACCGTATTCGCGGTTGTCGAGATCTTAAAGGAAACATCTGGAAATTGACGCTGAAAATCGGCCAGCCTTGGCATTAGCCATTGCGAGCAAAAACTGTGGGCGACATGTAAGGTAATTTGCTTGTTCTGTGGGCGAGTAAATAAATGATGGGTCGAGGTTGATAAGGTTTGAAGCACATGGTTAACCACAGGCCAGTATTCTTTTGCTGAGCTGGTCAGCGTAAGGTGCGTACCCTTGCGCTCGAATAATGTTGCATTTAACTGCAGTTCTAGCGATTTCACCTGCTGACTGACGGCCGCACGGGTCACATTGAGCTCCTCTGCGGCTTTAGTGAAGCTCTGTAATCGCGCCGTGGCTTCAAACGCTCGGAGCAAATTAAGCGGCGGTAAACTTTGCATAACACTCTCCCAAATACTCAGTAGCCATGGTATGAACTGGTGATGACACATTGATGAAAGTGCTGACTTTGTTAAGCGGGTTCAAAAAAGCCAGCGTGATACACGCTGGCTTTTGGAACTGTCTCTTAAGCAGGAATTATTCTGCTTTCTCAGTGGTTTGGTATTCAAACGCAGGGACAACTACTTCAACACGACGGTTCATTTGACGACCTTGACGTGTTTCGTTGCTTGCTACTGGGTTAGCTTCACCCATGCCTTTCACTGTCATACGCTCAGCCGCAATACCTTTTGCTTGGAACTCGTCAGCAACGGCTTTCGCGCGTTTTTCTGTAAGTTGCTGGTTGTACGCAGCAGAACCCGTCGTATCACTGTAACCCGTAATCTCAACTTGAGCTTGTGGGTAAGTGTTCATCAGATCAACGGTACCAGAAAGGGTCGATGCATCTTTCACTTCTGCACTTTCTAGGTCGAATTGTACTGTCGCTGTTGTTTGAGCAGGGTAAACATGCTCAACAATGCGTGTTGCAGGGCGTGTTTCTACTACTTCCTCAACCACTTCTTCTTGAACTACTGGTTCAGAGCCGAACTTGTAGTTAAAACCAATACCGAAGAAATCTGAATCCATATCTTCAATCACGTCATCAGACATATCTTGGTAACGTTGGTATTCAGCACGTAGGCTCCAGTTGTAGTTGATTTGGTATTCAGCACCCAGAGAGCCAGTTGGTACGAAATCTTTCTCGTCACCAGCCATCATGTATGCAGCACCAACTTTCGCGAATAGATTCCAAGAATCCGTTAGTGGTAGGTTAAATTTAGGAGCAAGCGTCAATGCCCAAAGATCACCATCAACGGTGTTTAGGCCAGGCTTTTTGAAGTTTGCAGTGAAGTCACCAAGGTAATCAACACCATACTCTGCCGCAACGTACTTGTTGAAGCTGTAGCCTAAGTGCATAGATGCTGCAAAACTGTCGTCGTCACAAGGTTCGTTTAGGTAACACGCATCGTTTAGAGAGTTGTAACCTACTTTACCGCCCATGTAAGTGTCAGCAAGTGCAACGTTTGAGATCACACCACCAGCAAGTACAGTAGCCACTGCTATAGCGATTTTTTTCATTATTCTTTTCCTTTTTCTTGTACACAAAGCAACACATCGAGGCAGCATACTGCCGTAAAATATGAAGCCGTAACTTTCTCTTTTCTTCGAACAGAAATAGCTAAATAGCGTAGGAAAGAATCAAAAAATGATATTCAAACGCCAATGACGTAAAACGGAGAAAGATAACCTCAAGACCATCTATTCATGAGCTTCATCCGCATACCCAACCGAGAAATAAAGTCTCGTTGCGTTGGTTTAGCCATAGTCAATTCGTTGCGGAGAATATCACAAAATAGCCAGTTTTCTGTGACGCAAATCACCATAAAAACCCATTTTCTCAAATTTAAGAATCGACATTTAAGCCTGTGAATGGCAACAAATTTTTACAGGAGAGAATGGATATCGAAGGCATAAAAAAACAGCTCATTTGAAATGAGCTGTTTTCGAAATAATGAACAGTCGTGAACTTATCGAACTAGATTTTATCCGCCACGGTAAGCGTTGCAGCTAAGACATCTTGCCCAAATAATACACTGCGTTCTGGTGACCAACCATAAAGCGGATCTGGGTGATTGTTGTTGTCTTTAAATGGCATCTCGATCGTGTACGACAGGCATTTGAACTGCTCCGCGACCCAGTTTGAGCCTACCGTCAAATTCGCTTTACCCGGCTCATCTTTATCATAACCAATCTCATCTTGGAATTCAGGGGTAATAGTCAGTAGCGCTTGCTTAAATGATGCCTCTAAAGCGGCAAGATTTTCATCGTAAGAAGGAATACCTTCTGAGCCAGCGACGAAGTTATACGGTATCGCTTCATCTCCATGAATATCTAAAAACATGTCAACACCCGTTTCCAGCATGCGCTGACGCACAAGGTAGACTTCTGGGCTCTTTTCCATTGATGGCGTTTGCCATTCACGATTCAAGTTCACGCCTACCGCGTTCGTACGCAAGTGGCCGCGAATACCACCGTCTGGGTTCATGTTTGGTACCACGTAAAGCACTGCTTTTTCCAGTAATGCACGCGCAACCGTGTCATTTTCGTCCAGTAGACGTTGGATCATACCTTCCATGAACCATTCAGCCATGGTTTCACCCGGATGTTGGCGTGCAATCATCCAGATTTTCTTTTTGCCTTCTTCCGGCTCACCAAACGTTAGCAAGCTCATGTCATTGCCGTCTAATGTGTGGCCTAGTGTTTCTAGTTGGCAATGGTGCGCGCTTTGTGCCATGTGTAACAAGTCTAAATGACGATCGTATGTGTAAGGCGCAAAGTACGCGAAGTAAATTGAGCTACGCTCAGGGATAACAGTGAAAGTCAGCGTGTCGCCATCGAACTCTGCTGGTATACGGAACCATTCTTCACGGTCGTAAGACGCTACGACATCATAACCTTGCCACCCTTCTGGATAAGCCGACTTAGCCAAATCAAGCAGTTTGATCGTGTGCGACTGCTCGGCTTCGGTTTCTAGACGGAAATGGAACCACTGATAGAATTCCGACATATTGTCATTAGGGATTTTAAGTTGGATGTCATTTTTGTCGTCCGCTTTCACTACGTGAATGCTGCCGCTATCGAAGTTGCTGAATACTTTCATTATATTACTCACCTTTTAAATCTGAGCTTGAAAGACAGAGGCTAACACAAGGCTACATCGCCCCCCAATGACTTTCACTGCAAACTGTCTCGTTTGTGGCTAAAGTCTTCAGTTTAGTCGAGCTTATCCGCTTTGCCTGCTGGTCCTGCGAGTTTCGCTAGCCATTTATCCCAAACAAACGGATGTTTCTCATTGTCTTCCGCTTCCTCTTTTCGGCGAACAGCATTTCGTACCATCATTGCTCCCAGCCAACGTATTGGTTCTGGTGGAAAATACCCAAGCGGTCCTTGCGCTAAACCACTTCGCGTCCATTCGTTATCTAGCCCTAACACCAACGACGATAAAATTTTTCCACCCATTCGAGTTTGGGCAACGCCGTTACCTGAATAACCAAATCCGTAAAAGACATTACTTTGCTCATCCAATTGGCCAAAAAAAGGAAACCCAGTTGCGGAGCGATCCGAACCGCCAGTCCAAGAGTACTCAAATTCAGCCCCTTTTAAGCGAGGAAAAAGGTTGTCGAATGATTTTTTTAGTAGCGTTTGATAACGCGTCGGCTTGTTAAACATCGCGTCAACTTGGTTGTTGAAAGAGAACTGATTACCGCCTTTACCTAGCATCAAACGGCTATCTGGCGTATCTCGGTAATAATGTACGAAGATGCGTGAGTCCAACACACTCGAACCTGCTTGCCAACCAGATTGAGACAAAGTATCACCAAGCGGTTTGGTAATAACCATATCCGAAGACACCACAACAATACTGTTTTTGAACTGCTTAAATTGCTCAACCATCCATGCGTTCAATGCCAACACCACCTTATGTGCTTGAATTTTGCCTTCAGGAGTACAAACAGTCGCAGGTTCTCCATAATCTAGACGCGTCATTGGCGTGTTCTCATAAATTTCCACACCCAACTCAATAGCAACACGGCGTAACCCTCGTGCGAGTAAGGCGGGTTGTACGTTAGCAGCAACCGGAGAGTGATAGCCTTCAATATGGCGAGGTGAACCCGCATTGGCACGCAGTTCCTCCACCGAGCAACGACGCCAACTGTTCACATCTAGCCGTTGTAACTCGTCGACAACTGGCTGCATTCCACCTTTCTGAGTCTGATTGGTTGCGGTGTAATAAACCCCTTTTAACGATAATTGCGCATCGATATTGTATTGCTGACAAAAGTCGTCAATCTCCAACACCGCTTGTTCCGACTCTTTTACCAACCAAACAGCATGTTCTTCACCGAATAACCGTTTCAACGTCGGGAACTTGGTAGACCATGTCAGCATACAGCCGCCATTCGCGCCAGATGCCCCACTGCCACACAAGCCCTTTTCGATAACAACCACCTGTTTTTCAGGAGATTGCTGCTTAATCATAATCGCTGTCCAAAGTCCGGTGTAGCCACCACCGACAATAGCAATATCGGTATCAATATTTTGATGTAATGGTTGCGGCGTTTCTGGTTGCTCAGCTTCAATTGCCTTCTTGAACCAATATGAATGATGTGTCATCGGGTATCCTCGTTAGTGCGTTACATCCATTTCCGCAAACACTTTACAAACGATGAGCACAATCAACGAGCAAGAATATCTAACGCTGAGCGATAGCAAATGTTGCGCTGAGAGAGTGGAAGTTTCTGCTATCAATGAATACAAAAATGGGGAGCAGCGCTCCCCAAAACAAACAGCAAGGATATAAATTATCGGAAAATCGAGACCGTCTTACTGGTTAGTATTTACCGGTTTCACGCATGCGGTACTCGTATTGAACATTGAGAATAGGCTGGTATACAACTTGCCCGTCACTTTGCAAGAACTCATTCACCATGACTTTTGAGTCGGTGATAAAAAACGACTGGCGATCAACATACTCTGTAAGGCTTGTAAACTCGTCACGAAGCTGACCTGGTGATTTGCTTTGATAGTTCTGAATCATGTCACGACCCATTTCATAAGCCGCTTGTTTGCTATCCATAACATCACCATGGATCGTTTCGGTATCGTTTGTCCACTGATAGCCACCAGCAAAAACAACAGAAGGTGCAGCAGTCAGAGCAATCATACTTGCTAAAGTTATTAAGCGTTTCATAAACCTCTCCTTACTTACCTTTATATCGGGCCTAAATTGGCTCGATATTTATAAGGTACGTATAAAGACCAGAAACACGTCAAAATAATTTCAAATAACGTTCAATTCTTGTTCAACTCATTTCACTTTAACTTAGCAACACGGCATCATACTCTGCCAACACGAGCATTTTTCTACCTCGTAGTCACAACGTTCAAAGTGGCTTCCAAACTGACATTTCCTTACCAACCCATACAATACCTAAGGTCAATTTTCTCTTAGAATCCCAACAAAAGAACAGTGTTCAAAACCTTATATAAACGTCGGGCACAGCAAAACCTCCCCTTTTAGTAGTGCTTTGCATTTCCCCCTTTTTCGGGTTCTTCGCTGCTCGTCCGTCGGTTCTTAATTGTGGCTGTTGAGCACACGTTAATCTGGAGTGAAAATGACCGCGAACAAATCCATTTTTTACCATAGCAAATCAATTTACTCAGATGATTATGCTGATGTCTATAAGCCAATTTGGACCTATAGAGCTAAGTTCATCTTGCGCGCACTTTACTACAAACGAGCGTTTAAGCACCTGTCAGATAATATTGAATCGTCATTGCTAAAGATGCTTTGTGCACGTACGCACCGATTTTTAGAAAAACCGTTTCGTCCCTACATCATCAAAAATAACTCAGCGTTCGATCGTTCAAACCTAGTGGTTGATCACTACAAAACCATTTCAGAGCTGTTTTCTAAACAGACCATTGAAGAGATCTATACCGATTCGACAGGCTTAGCATTAACATCATTTGAAATCGACGAGACATTGTACTCTGTGCGATTGGTGTACGAAGCGCGTTACCAAAAAGAAGGCGACATGAGCCTAGTGCTACACAGCGCGGAGGATGGCAACTTCTATACGCTCTCATTTACTCTCGGCCACATAGAATCTGGACGCAGCATTATGATTGGCGGCTTGCAAGGGCCACGCAGCAGTGAAGAGAACAACGCGAAAATTAAAAAGTTAACTCGTAAACTTTACGGGCAAAGACCAAAAAGCTTGATGGTGAGTTTGCTTACTTTACTCGCGCAAATTTGGGAAGTGAATACGATTCTAGCGGTAAAAACACAATCCCATACTTATGCTGCACGACGCTACAGTAAAGGACGAATCAAAACGGATTACGATGCACTCTGGCAAGAGTTGGGCGGCACCGAATACAACCGTCATTTCTACTCACTCGATGTGAATGCCCCGCGTCGTGATATCGAAGGCATGTCGCGTTCTAAACGCTCGATGTATAGACGTCGTTACGAATGGTTAGACAATACCAAAGCGGAGTTCATGGCAAGGCTACGTTAACCCAACGCAGCACATGACGTTTTGTTTTTCATTTTATGATTCGGAGTTTTTATGTCTTACAAGTACGCCGTTGCATGCTTACTGTCCGCACTTTCCTTAACGGCTCATGCACAACCACCCCAACATGTTGTTGGAGCAAATTTAGGCTACGGTAATGTTAGTTACGATGTGAACAATAGCCATGATGAAGGTGACATGTTCCTTGGTGATGTATATTACCGTTACATGTTCGATCACAACTTTGGCATTGAAGCTGGCTATAAGGGCGCATTTAACGGCATTGGCTCCGTACTTATCAGTCCCTTAACAGAAATCACCGATGTCAGTTATGGCGGACCTCGACTCAGCGGTTACGCAAGTTACCCTCTGGGAGCTGGTTTTGAGCTTTACGGGAAAGGCGGTATCACTTACTACACGTTAAGTTATACATTTAAAAATAATGGTCAGAACAAAGAATATGATGAGTCCAGCCTTGGAGGCGAGGCCGCTGCTGGTGTCGCTTGGGCCTATAAACACTTTGGTTTGAACTTGGAGTACAACTACGCCAAGAATAGCGACTTTGATTCTGGCGGTGTGATGTTTGGTGCACAATTGCGATTTTAAAAATTTAGCTGTGCCAAGGCACCGAATCGACATCGGTGCCTTATACCTCAAGCAGGGCTCAATGACAGAATGATTCCGCTCAGGATCAACAGCACCCCGACGCCTCGCGTGAAATACCATTTTTCAGCCAACAACCACACGCCCATTAATAAACCAAATACAATGCTGATTTGTCGCAAAGCCACAACAAGGCTGACGTTATCAGTCATGGTCATCGCAAACAGCACCAAGCCGTAGGTTGATGCCATCATGATGCCAGCCATGCTCGCACTTTTGCGAATCATCCAAGCGGTTTGTAGTTCTTGCTGACTCCCCGAAACAATACACCACAATAAAACCGGTACTCCCATAACCCAAAACTGCACGCCTAGATAAAAAATCGCGCTATAGTGGTCGTTAAGAATGGTCGATGTTTGTTGAGTTAGCAGATTCAGTGCTTGCTTGTCCACAACGGAGTAACCCGTCGTGCCAAACGCCGCAATCAAGGCCCAAAACACACCAACATTCAGGTACTCCCCAAAAGTAATTTGACGAAAACTGGTCACTGGAACTAGGACACAACCTAAAGTAATAAGCAGGAAACCCAACCACTGCTGAGCGTTCAACTCATAACCTAAGGCGACGGTGAGTGCGCCCACCATCATTACAGGAAGTGCTCTCGCAATCGGATAAATCACTCCCACATCGGCGTGCTTGTAGGCCACGATCAAACCAACCAAATAGACGATTTGAGATAAACCACTGATAAACAGCATTCCCCAAAACACGTTGGGCAACGTCGCCCAGCCAATGTTAAAGAGATACCAAATAAGATAAGGCGTGAGCAGAAGGCAAGCAGATAAACTTGCCGCCATCGTAAACGCGAGCCCTGAACCAGCATTGCTTTTACCAAGAATATTCCAGCCAGCATGCATAACCGCAGACAATACAACGAGTGCGATTGCCAAGAGATCCATTCCGTTTTCCTGTTTATGATATTTAGATACCCACAAGGTGCTTGGGTACAACAAAGGCCCCAATATGGAGCCTTTGAATTTGAGATATAAATTGCTCGCTGCCAACTAGACAGATGCCCAGCAAACAGAGATTAATTCAGCTCCGCGACAGACTCGATGCTGATGGCATCATGACGCCAGTATTCGATGTCACAGTCAATCAACTCGCCATGTTGGTTGTAGTTGATACGTTCAACCACCATTGCAGGCGTACCAGACGTCGCGCGCAATGCCTGTGCCACCTCACCCAACAAAGTACTAGTCGAAATTCGGTAACGAATTTTTTGATACGTCACACCGTAGTGTTCACGATAAATGTCGGTTAACGAGTTTGATAAATCATAAGACAATAAGTTGGGAAATATGTCTGGTCGAATGTAGTTCGTGACATAAACCACCGGACGCTCTTCTAGGTAACGAACGCGGTCGACACGAAATACGTCTGAAAACGGCTGAAGGTCCAACAAACGAGCGGCCAATTTATTAGCCAAGGTGCCTTTTGCGGCTATCACTTCTGTTTTTGGCACGCGATTTTGCGCTTTTGCCATGTTTGGGAAGTTCAACGTTTGGGTTGGGTCGTAACGCAATGGCTCAGGTGAGATAAACCAACCTCGGCGATCTTCGCGATAGATTCGACCTTCTGCTTCCAGCAGTGATAAAGCTTCACGCAGAGTGACGCGTGTAGTATCGAACGACTCCGCCAACTTACGCTCTGCTGGCAGTTTTTGACGCGGCGATAGCATGCCCGCTTCAATCTGTTCAACAATCGAATCTTTAATTTTTACGTATTGCACGAAGTGTCCTTATCTTTTGCGCCAAGCTTGTGTGCGATTCTCTAACAATTTACCCAAAGTCATCTGAACAATCTTCGCAATTGCGGCAGCAATCATGATCATCACAGCCATTGCCGCTGCAGCGCCAGTTTGACCTGCATCGTCCATATTCAGAATCGAGACCGAAGCCGGAATCGTATCGGTTGAGTAAAGGAATACTACCGCAGAAGTGGTGGTCAATGCATTAACAAACAAGTAAGTCGCAATGTCCAAAACAGCAGGCATACAAACCGGTAATGTCACTTTAAAGAACAACTTGTATTGAGGAAGCTTCACCGATGCCGCCGTGGCTTCAATCTCCGATGGCAACTGCTTTAGCGCTGTCAGTGCTGTCATATGGCCCACGGTGTAGTAATGCACTACCGTGTTAATCACCAAGAATGCCATGGTGCCATAAAGCACGTTCAGAGGATTGTTCGCATCGTTGAAGTAAAAGATGTAACCCAAGCCAAGCACCATACCTGGAACCGCCATCGGCACCACGCTAAGCATTTGCATCACTTGACGAATTGGACCAAACGCACGCCCTTTCTCAATGCAGTAAGCACCGACAAAGATGATGGCAGTACCAATAACTGCCGTCCAACCTGCCAGCGTTAGTGAGTTGAAGAATGGGCTCCAACCGTAAGTGCTCATTTCAGCAAAGTTGTAGTTGTTTAGCGTCAGCGCTTTGTTCCAAGGCCAGAACGTAACTAACGAGCCATACACTGCCATGCCAAGCACAGCCAACACTGCGATAGAAATGATGCTGCAGTAAACCAAACAAATGCTGTCGCGCGCTTTGTTAGGTTCCGGCTGGTAAGGCACTGAACGTGTGTCGAACAAGCTCTTCTGCTTTTTCTGTACCCAGCGGTCTGCGCCGAATGCCATTACCGCAGGGAATAACAACATAATGCTGGTCACTGCACCCATAGCAAAGTTTTGTTGTCCCACAACTTGTTTGAAGATGTCAGTCGCCAGAACGTTGTAGCTGCCACCAATCACTTTCGGCACACCAAAGTCCGTGATAACCAGTGTAAAGACCACGATAAGCGTACTGATCAAACCGTATTTCGCCGCAGGTAACGTCACCATAAAGAAGGTTTTGATTGGTGAAGTTTTCAGTGCGCGGGCTGCTTCATACAAGCGGGCATCTGAAGTACGCAGCGAAGTGGTCAAAATCATCAATGCATGAGGGAAAGTCCAGAAAATCAAACCCATCGAAATACCAATCACCCCGTAAATCGAGTTTCCTAACAACATCTCTTTGGCAATGCCTTGATTACCGAAAAGGAAGATCAAACTGATCGCCGGCAACAACGAAGGCGCGAGGATCGGCGCGGTACCTAGGATTTGAAACAAATCTTTAAACGGCATGCATGAACGAGTCAGCGCGTAGGCATAACCAAACGCAAGCACACCCACTACCGAGGTCACTATTACGCCCAAAGTAAAAGTGTTGCCCACCGACACCCACAAGCTTGAAGAAGAAAAGTATGTCGCAAAGTTTGCCAATCCGACAAATTCGCCATTGGCATTTTGCACACTCTTGGTCAACATTGCCCAAAGCGGCATTAAGATGAACAGCACCATCATGGTCGACAAGCCAGCGAGCAAACCAAACAACACAAGGTTGTCGCGGCTAACACGTCCGAGTAGGGATTTTGCTTTGTCTTGTGTGGTTAGGCTATTCATCGTCATTGTCTTCGCATCCATGTTTACACCTACGCTGCTAGCGCTTTATCAACCGAGGGCACGGCGTAACCATGCAGCCCTTCTTCAGCAAACTGGATGTAACGTACATCGCCCGCCTTGATATTGAGTTTTTGAACCGTTTCCACAGGCACATCCACGACGATGGTTTTCGTTGAGCTGTCGTTTTGCAATACGCAATCAATGCGGAAAAACGCCCCTAGAAACTCGGTTGCCGTAACTCGCACTGGTAAAGAGTTGTTGTAGTTTTCAACGAACTTGATGCTTTCAGGACGCACCGCAAGGTCGAAGCGGTCACCACGTTGGATCTTACGATTGGTCAAGCTTGGCGCTGGCATCAAGGTTTCAGCAATGCGCACTTGGGAGTCCGTTGCAACTGAGGTTTCAATAAAGTTCATGCTGCCGACAAACTCAGCAACAAAGCGCGTGGCTGGTTGTTGGTAGATCTCTTGAGGAGTGCCGACTTGCTCAATCACACCATGGTTCATTACCACGATACGATCCGCCATCGACAACGCTTCATCCTGATCGTGCGTAACCATGATGGTGGTGATGCCCAGCTTGCGTTGCAGCTTACAAATCTCGTCACGTAAGTGAACACGTACTTTTGCATCCAGCGCTGACAGCGGCTCATCAAGTAGCAGTAGACCCGGAGACAACGCTAATGCGCGAGCAAGTGCCACACGCTGCTGTTGACCACCAGAAAGTTGGTTAGGGAATTTCTCGCCAGAGGTTGGAAGACCAATGGTTTCTAACCAGTAGTCCACCTTCTCTAGCGCTTCTTTGGTCGACATACCTTGGTTTTTCAAACCCACCGCAATGTTCTCTTGCACAGTTAGGTTTGGGAACAATGCATATGACTGGAATACGATACCGAAATCACGCTTCTCTGGTGGCAAGAATGTGGTCTCTTGACCGTTTTGAAAAATCGCACCAGACGTTGGCAAGTCTAAACCTGCAATAGCACGTAATAGAGTGGTTTTACCGCAGCCAGAAGGACCAAGAAAACAAACAAACTCGCCCTTTTCAATCGCTAGCGAGATTTTCTTTAATGCAGTGAACTGTCCGAATTGCTTCACGACATTTTCGATATTGAGATAAGGTTGGTTAGTTGACATAACACACGCTCCAAATGGTATATACCAACTTTAGTTTTGGAGTGTTACGTTCCAATGACAAATTTATAGCCAGAAGATGACAAATAGATGAAGGGCGATGAGGTTTGTTTAAGTGATAATTAGAGATTTCCGACTCACTCCTTCGTCGCTCTCGAGAATGACATCATGAGTGCGGATAGAAGCTCCCAACTTTCTTAAGTCCGTCGTTCCAGCGAACCTAGGTGAGACTAGGAATCTACTTTCAGCAAACTCTGAAATAACAGAGAAAACAAAAAATCCACCTCAACCGAGGTGGATTTCAGTATTCAACTCAAAGCAAATTCAATTAAGATTTTGGCTCTGATTTCGCGTCAAACTTCTCAGACCAAGCCGCTAGAATCTCTGCACGCTTGCTGCCCATTTGCGCAAAGTCCATCTTCGCCATGTTCTCTTGAACATTAGGGAAGTTAGACACAGTAGCTTTCACTTCTTTATGTGCAACCACTGGGTACATTTCTACGTAAAGCTCGTTTGCCGCTTTAGAGATTGACCAGTCGACAACACGTTTCGCTGCATCCGACTCTTTTACTAGACCAACGGCTTCTGATTCCCAACCGATGCCTTTTGGTGTGATCACCGCTAGTGGCGCGCCTTGTGTTTTCAACTTCGCGCCGCGGCTTGCCATCGAAATACCGATAGCCACTTCACCCATGCCCGCTTGAACACATGGCTTAGAGCCAGAGTGCGTGTAGTGTGCAATGTTCTTGTCTAGGTCACGCATGTAGTTCCATGCCTGATCTTCACCCATGTTTTGTAGCCAAGCAGAAACTTGCATGTAACCAGTGCCTGAAGAAGCTGGGTTAGGCATTGCAATATGACCTTTGTAAACCGGCTTTGTTAGGTCTTCCCAAGACGTTGGTTTCGGTAGGTTAAGTTGTTTCGCTACCGCTTCGTTAAAACAAACTGCGTTAAAGAACGCATCGTTACCGAACCAAGCTTGGTTTGATTGAGGGTCGTTTAGGTTCGCGTGCAGCTCTTCCAAACCTTTTGGTGCGTAAGGCTTAAGAAGACCTTCATCTTTAAGTAGTGCCATTGACGAGCCAGCAAGACCCCAAACCACTTCCGCTTGAGGGTTGTTCTTTTCTGCCAGCAATTTCGCCGTCATGATACCGGTGGAATCGCGAACCCACTTAATCTTGATATCTGGGTTATCTTTCTCAAACGCAGACTTGTATTTAGCAAGAATGTCAGTTTCGAAAGCGGTGTAAACCGTGACTTCCTGTGCTGCCATTGCATTCGTAGCTAGCAGAGAGACAAGTGCAGCCAGCGATCCTTTCATCAAACGGTTTTTCATCATTTTCTCCAGTTAATTTGGCTAAGTTTTCATTTGGTCTGTACCAATTAGCGATAACCACCCTACTGAGCCTTTGTGACGAAATCATGACCATTAAATGGCAGTTTTACGAAAATTTGCGATGAATAATCGTTCAATTGATGCGCCATTTTCTGGATATTAAAGTTTTATGAAATTGGAGATTCGCCTATTTACTGCCCTTTTCTTCCTCGCTAGAGTGAACTGGAAATTTGGTGTAGACCAATTAGCCTATTCTGACGGAAATCGAGATGAAAAACGAATACCTACTACTGACTCCAGGTCCTCTATCTACTTCTGAAACGGTACGTGAAGCCATGCTAAAAGACTGGTGTACTTGGGATGATGAATACAACAAAGACATTGTAGAAGTGATCCGCACTAAGCTTGTAAAACTGGCGACTCAACAAGACGGCTACACCAGCGTGCTCATGCAAGGTAGCGGCACCGCATCAGTAGAAGCGACGATTGGCAGCACCATTGGCAAAGATGGAAAACTGCTGGTAGTCGACAACGGTGCTTACGGTGCGCGTATCGCTCAGATCGCTGACTACCTAAATATTCCATGCCATGTAGTTTCCCCAGGCGAAACATCACAGCCACACTTGAACGAGGTGGAAACTGCATTGGCATCGGATACTGCTATCACACACGTGGCGATTGTTCACTGTGAGACAACCACTGGCATGCTTAACCCAATTGAAGAATTTGCTTCTGCAGCAAAAGCGCACGGCAAAGTGGTGATTCTGGATGCCATGTCAAGCTTTGGTGGCATTCCTATCGATATCGCTGAGCTAGGCATCGATTTTATGATCAGCTCTGCAAACAAATGTATTCAAGGCGTACCGGGCTTTGGCTTTGTGATTGCAAAACAAACTGAGCTCGAAAAGTGCAAAGGTCAAGCACGTTCTTTGAGCCTTGATCTTTACGACCAATGGCACTGCATGGAAGTGAATCACGGCAAATGGCGTTTCACGTCTCCTACGCACACGGTGCGCGCTTTCTACCAAGCATTGCTAGAGCTAGAACAAGAAGGCGGCATTGAGGCTCGTCATAACCGTTACCAAACTAACCAGAAAACACTGGTTGCAGGTATGCGCTCTTTGGGTTTCGAACCGCTACTGAATGATGAGCTTCACTCCCCAATCATCACTTCTTTCTACTCTCCGACGCACAGTGATTACCAATTCAAAGCGTTCTACACACGTTTGAAAGAGCAAGGTTTCGTGATTTATCCGGGTAAGGTATCGAACGCAGATTGCTTCCGTATCGGCAACATTGGTGAAGTTTACCCAGCAGATATCGAGCGCTTAATCGGTGCGATTGAAAAAGCAATGTACTGGCAAGTTGCTTAAAGCAGCCTTCTGATTGAGAGAGCGCTATGACTCAGAATATCAAACCGACCCATTTTCGTAGTGAAGGCGATGTCAACACGACACCGGCGCGCCAAGCTTGGAATGCGTCGATGGACGACGAACGCACGCAAGCATTATTGAAGCGCGATTCCGAGGTCTTTCTTCATCAAGCCATGTCGACGCCTTGCTTAGATACCTTGGAAGCAGCAGAGGGCATCTACATGCAAGATTCTACCGGTAAAAAGTACATGGATTTCCATGGCAATAACGTCCATCAGCTGGGCTACGGTCATCCGCATGTGATTAAACGTGTGCAAGAGCAAATTGCCAAACTGCCGTTTTCGCCACGTCGTTTTACCAACGAGACCGCGATTGAATGTGCCGAAAAACTCACGCAAATCTGTGGCGGCGAATTGAACCGCGTGCTGTTTGCTCCGGGTGGCACATCTGCAGTGGGCATGGCACTTAAACTAGCGCGCCACATCACGGGCAACTACAAGGTGGTCTCTCTGTGGGATTCCTTCCACGGCGCATCGTTGGATGCCATCTCTGTGGGCGGCGAAGCGTGTTTCCGCCAGGGCATGGGGCCATTAATGGCAGGTGTTGAGCGCATTCCACCAGCCGTATCTTACCGTGGCGCTTTCCCAGTTGCCGACGGTAGCGATGTGCATTATGCCGACTACCTTGAGTACGTGATTGAGAAAGAAGGCGGCGTGGGCGCGTTTATCGCAGAAGCAGTTCGTAATACCGACGTACAAGTGCCGAGCAAAGCCTACTGGAAACGCATCCGTGAAATCTGTGACAAACACAATGTCATGCTGATCATCGACGACATCCCGAATGGTATGGGTCGCAGCGGTGAATGGTTTACCTACCAAGCCTACGACATCGAGCCAGATATGCTCTGCATCGGTAAAGGCTTGGGCGGAGGCTTAGTGCCTATCGCAACCATGGTAACCAAAGACAAATACAACACTGCCGAGCAAATCTCCATGGGTCACTACACTCATGAGAAAAGCCCTATCGGTTGCGCTGCGGCACTGGCAACCATGGAAGCTATTGAGCAAGAAGGCTTGTTAGATAAGGCTAAAGCCGACAGCCAGTTTATGCGTGAAAAACTGCTAGAGATGAAAGCCAAGTACCCAGTGATTGGTGATGTGCGTGGCATCGGCATGTTGTGGGGCATTGAACTGGTCACCGACCACGAAAGCAAAGTACGCGCGTATGACGAAGCGGAAGCTGTGCTTTACCAATGCCTCAACAATGGTGTGAGCTTCAAGGTATCGCAAGGTAACGTGATTCAACTCAGCCCACCGCTGATCATCACTCGCGAGCAACTGACAGAAGCGTTGGCGATCTTCGAAGAAGCGATCGCCAAAGTGTGTAAAGACTTTAACTACTTTTAGGGTCAATAGACCTCAACAAAACCAATTTATCCTGAGCGCAGTTCCGACGTGTAGGCAAGCGCTCTGGCAAGCAAGAAAAAGGATTGAACATGAGCAACTCACCAATTCAAGCAGTGATCTTTGACTGGGCTGGCACTATCGTCGATTTCGGCTCTTTTGCGCCAACCAGTATCTTTGTGGAAGCGTTCAAACAAGGCTTTGATTTTGACATCGACCTTGAAGAAGCGCGTGAGCCAATGGGACTTGGTAAGTGGGACCACATCCAAGCAGTGGGTCGTATTCCTACTGTTGATAAGCGTTGGAATGAAAAGTTTGGTCGCTCAATGACCAGCGAAGACATCGACACTATCTACGCGGCATTTATGCCTCTGCAAAAAGCAAAAGTGGCAGACCACGCAGAACCAATCCTCAACGCAGTTGAAGTGGTAAACGGTCTGAAAGACAAAGGCATCAAGATCGGTTCTTGTTCTGGTTACCCTCGCGAAGTAATGGACGTATTGATTCCAGTTGCAGCGAACTACGGCTACCAACCAGATTATGTTGTCGCGACAGACGATCTGACACAAGGCGGTCGCCCTGCGCCGTTTATGGCACTGAAAAACGTGATTGAGCTTGGTGTAACCGACGTTAAAGCATGCGTCAAAGTGGACGACTCAGCACCAGGCATCTTTGAAGGTCACAATGCGGGCATGTGGACGGTGGGTCTGCTGCTTTCTGGTAACGAAGCGGGTCTGACATTTGAAGAATACCAAGCCGCAGACGAAGCAACCTTAGAGAAAGCTCGTGAAAAAGCACGCGCGAAGTTTATCAAGAGTGCACCTCACTACTTAATCGACACCATCTCCGATCTGCCAGAGGTGATCGTAGATATCGAACAACGCCTAGCCGCGGGCGAACGTCCGTAGTTTTCGCTCGCGAATTCAGAATGTAAAAAGCCTCTCCATATTGAGAGGCTTTTTGTATTTATGGAAAGCGGAAGTGTCAGTTAATCGCGGTACTTGCTCGACGCTTTAGCTTAAAGCCCATACTGGTTGGCCGTTCTTCTGGCTCACCTTTGATGGCATGCAACAGTTTTTCTGCCGCCTTGGTGCCCATGCGCTCGTAATCAAATTCTGCCGATGTCAAACTTGGATAGGCGTGCTCCCCCATAGAAGAACCTTCAAGACAAATAATGGCAATGTCTGTCGGGACTTTGAGCACTCGGCGATGGCACTCAAAGAGCGCACCAATTGCTATCTCCTCATGGTTACACACCAAAGCATTCAAGCTTGAATCGCGCAGCAATAACTTCGCCAATCCTTCCGCACCCAATTGTGAAGATGGCGCTTCATGAGTCGTCAGAAAATGATCTGGGGTGAGATAGTTTTCAATCATCGCACTTTGCCAACCGTGTAACTGGCGTTGCAACGTCGAGTGATTCCCGCGCGCCCCGATAAAACCAACGTTCTTAAAACCTTGTTCAATCAGGTGTCTGGTACAGGCCTTACCCACTTCGAAGTGATCCACGCCAATGTTGAGATAACTGGCCTTTGAGCTCAGTTCGGCAATCTCTAACACTGGCGTATTTGACGCCTCTAACAGTTGATGCGTTCGCTGACTATGCTCACTTCCAAACAGTACAACGCCCGCAGGACGGCTCTCTAAAAAGGTCGAAAGCAACTTTTCTTCTTGCTCAATCGAGTAGTCGCTGTAACCCAGTAATAATTGATAACCCGCTTTGTTTAACGCCTGTTGGAAGCTTCGTAAGAAATGCGCGCATGCTTTTTCAAACAGTGACGGAATGATAAGAGCGATGGAATAACTTTCTGCAGATGCGAGTGCCCCTGCGGCTTTGTTCGGGATATAGCCGAGCTCATCAACCACTTGTTGAATTTTTTCTCTCAGCTTATCGGATACAAGCTCTGGCGTTCGTAATGCTCGCGACACCGTCATAGTGCCTACGCCTGCTTGTTTGGCGACATCAGCCAAAGTGACATTGCCGGTACTTCTTCGTTTGCGAGGTTCGCTCATTGTTTTTATTTAATGTTCTCTAATTTCAGCTGCGACATCTTATCACAGCGCTTTAATGGTTTTGATATTAGCGCATTAGAACTCGAACACAAGCACATGAAACTTCGATGCCTGATAAAAATGATAGCGCTATCACAATTAATGGTAGCGCTACCATTTGTGATCATTCTCAGGTTTTTCTGGAAAATTGATCGATAAAGTACGCAGCAACAAAACAACAAATCGGAAACATTCCAATGCTACGTGAACTGATTACCTCTGATGTCATTCGCATCCATTCTGACGCAACCGACTGGAAAGATGCGATCAGCAAATCTTGTGAAGCTTTGATTGAAAATGGCGCGATAGAACCAAGTTACGTTGAAGCAATTTACCGCTCGCACGAAGAGCTTGGCCCTTACTACGTGGTAGGTCCGGGCATGGCGATGCCACACGCTCGCCCTGAAGATGGCGTTAACCGTTTGTCTCTTGCCATCACGGTGATTCAAAACGGCGTGAACTTCGATTCTGAAGGTAACGATCCAGTGAAAATGCTGGTTACGCTAGCAGCGACAGACAGTAACTCGCACGTGGATGCGATTTCTAAACTGGCTGAGTTGTTTATGAATGAAGAGCATGTAGAGGCCATCTGCAACGCTCAAAGCAAAGAAGATGTTCTTGCGATCATCGACAAATACTAAGTTTTACTCCTGACATACCCCATTCACAAATGGGTATACCCCCTATAAAAAAGAAAAGGTCTGAATTATGAAAATTATGGTTGTTTGCGGTCACGGTCTTGGCACTAGCCTAATGATGGAAATGAGCATCAAAAGCATCGTAAAAGAATTGAACGTCGATGCCGCTGTGGATCACATCGATCTTGGCTCAGCAAAAGGCACAAGTTGCGACATTTTCATCGGCACAAAAGACATTGCAGAACAGTTGGAAGCTCTTAGCGTTGAGCAACGTATCGTAGCGCTTGATAACATGGTCGATAAAGTCGCAATGAAAGAGCGTTTATCTTTAGCACTTCAAGAGCTTGGCGCTCTATAAGGTGGCGTTATGGAATTCTTCAGTTTCTTAATGAACGATGTCCTATCAGAGCCAGCGGTTCTGGTCGGTCTCATCGCTCTAATCGGCTTAATTGCCCAGAAAAAACCAGTTACCGAGTGCATTAAAGGCACGGTAAAAACCATTCTTGGTTTCATCGTGCTTGGCGCAGGTGCAGGCTTAGTTGTGAGCTCGCTAGGCGACTTCGCGACCATTTTCCAACACGCATTTGGCATTACAGGCGTGGTTCCAAACAACGAAGCTATCGTCTCTATCGCGCAAGAAGCGTTTGGTAAAGAGATGGCGATGATCATGTTCTTCGGTATGTTAGTGAACATCTTGATCGCTCGCTTCACGCCATGGAAATTCATCTTCCTAACCGGTCACCACACGCTATTTATGTCGATGATGGTAGCAGCGATTCTGGCATCTAGCGGCATGAAAGGTGTTCCACTGATCGCACTTGGCTCTCTGGTTGTGGGCTCTGTGATGGTGGGCTCTGTGATGGTGTTCTTCCCTGCGATTGCTCACAAGTACATGAAGCAAGTAACAGGCTCTGACGACGTTGCGATTGGTCACTTCTCTACCCTTTCTTACGTACTAGCGGGCTTTATTGGCAGCAAGTTCGGTAACAAAGAACACTCTACTGAAGAGATGAACGTACCTAAGAGCTTGTTGTTCTTGCGCGATACGCCAGTGGCGATCTCTTTCACCATGGGCATCATCTTTATGGTGACGTGTTTGTTCGCTGGCGGTGATTTTGTCCGTGAAGTCAGTGGCGGTAAACATTGGTCTATGTTTGCGCTAATGCAATCCATCACATTTGCAGGTGGTGTGTACGTTATCCTGCAAGGTGTACGTATGGTTATCGCAGAAATCGTTCCTGCATTTAAAGGCATCTCAGACAAGCTAGTGCCAAACGCAAAACCTGCACTGGATTGTCCGGTTGTGTTCCCATACGCACCAAATGCGGTATTGGTGGGCTTCCTATCGAGCTTTGCAGCCGGTCTAGTGGGCATGTTCCTGCTGTACGTGATGGGGCTTACTGTGATTATCCCTGGTGTAGTTCCACACTTCTTTGTGGGTGCGGCTGCGGGTGTATTTGGTAACGCAACAGGTGGTCGTCGCGGCGCAATTCTAGGTGCGTTTGCACAAGGTCTACTGATTACTTTCCTACCTGTCTTCCTAATGCCAGTACTGGGTGATCTTGGCTTTGCAAACACAACATTCAGTGATGCTGACTTCGGCATTGTAGGTATCCTGCTTGGCCTGATTGTGCGCTAAGCTTTTATTCTTATGAATGCAGAATTAGGCTCGTCGGCATTCATCTCTCAAAGGCTCTAGCAGGAAAAGCACTCAAACAAAACGCCCCTCACGTGAGGGGCGTTTTTCATATTGAGGCTATCTTATTGAGACAACAACTTTCTCGTTGGTTCTTGCTCGGTGTATTCAACGGATTCATTACCAGATAGCTTATCGACGTCCGCTTGTTCGCCGCTCACCACCAGTACCTGTTGCTTCACCAACGCATCAACCACTTTAAGGTTATGTTGACGAAGAAGCGCTCTCACTTCGCTCTCTTTCCCTTTGTGATACTTAACAAAGTAACGCGTAGGTTGTTGCTCAGCTTGTTCAGAACGTTCATCCACGAGCGGAAATCCTTGATTGTTCGCCAAGCTGGCCGAGCTCAGTCCGATTGCCAATAGTGCGGTAGCACTCACCGCAGACAAAGAAAGTAAGGTCAACTTCTTCATAGCCACTCCTTATTGAAAAGTCAGAGTCCAACTGTTGATTGTGCCTGTGTCTCTTCTGGCACTGTCTACCGCTTTTAGTTCCCAAGAACCTTGTGATTCAAAACCAGAGAAATCCGCTTGGAAAGTGGCTTTGATATCGTTAGCGCTGCCGCCAGTATTATCGTGAAGCACGACTTCTCCACCAGTCGGTGAAGTTAGCGTCACTCGTAGGTCACCGATGTAAGTGTGGCTAATATCAACGTCAATACTTACTGTACCTGAATCACCAGAGCGATCGACATCTACTGCGCTGATTGCGCCAGAAGATTTGTTGTCAGGAATCGCAACAGGGCTGGTGTTTGAGAAGCTAGAGTCCGAAGAGCTACCGCCACCGTCAGGACCGTTACAGCCCGCATCCAAGAACAGTTTCGCCGCTTCCGCATTCACTAGGCCGTGACCTGTGCGGTTGTCTCGTCCAGCGACATCAATGTCTGTTGCCGTTTGAACTAGGGCATTACGTACTTGCGCTGCTGTACACGTTGGGTGGTAACTCCACACCAAGCCAGCTACGCCAGTTACATGAGGTGTTGCCATCGATGTACCATTGTAGTACTCGTAATCTTCACCAGAGGTAGTTGAAACCGTAATTTCTTGACCTACATACCCCAGCAACTCTTGACCAAATGCACGGTCAACCGTCACCGAAACCATGCGATAAGCGTTGTTTGTGTCAACCAAGAATGGGTTTTGTAAACCAGGTAGTTCAGAGTTGCTGTATACGATTGCCGCTCGTGCACCTGCATTGTAACAAGCTTGAACTGCATCCACTTCTGGGTAGTTACCTGAAGACTGGTTGCCAATACGCTCAGTCAAACAAATTTTGCCCGACATATCACCACAGTTAAAGTTACCGCCAGATACATCACAGCTATCTAGCATTGCTGTTACTGAACCAGCGATTGGATCTGGCACATACGAAGAGCCGTTATTGATCAAACGATTGTGAGGGACAATGCCGCGATCAAATTGGCTTACGCCATTCAAGGTAATATCAGAAAGTTTACCTTCGCCTACCGTAACCGTTGATAAGATCGCCACACCTGGGCCAGAGATCTCAACTTGATCAGTAGATTGCGAGAATGCCGCATGATCATTTTGGTTATCGACAGCAGCAACAGACATAACTGAATCGTAAGAAGCTGGGTAGCTGTGTGCGGTGTTACCGTCATTACCAGCTGCGGCGATTAGCAGAACGCCTTGATCGTAAATGTTTTGCAGTGCATTTTGCTCAGTTCGGCTTGATTGACTACCACCAAGACTCATGTTCACAACGTTGGCACCATTATCTGCACACGTTTGGATCGCTTTAACAAGTCCAGATGAGTAACCCCAACCTGATTCGTTAAATACTTTCACGATGTGCAAATTCACATTCTGGTTTGGCATCACACCCTTCACACCTTCGGTGTTGGCAATCGCTGCGATAGTACCTGCAACGTGAGTACCGTGGGCGTTATTGTTACCCGGATCGCTCCATGATCCTGTACCACTATCGTTGGTACCTGCAACACGGTTACCGCTTAGGTCGTTGTGCGAGATGTCGTACCCTGAATCGATAATACATACAGTGCGATTACCAGCATTGAAGTCATCTAACTGTTGAGCATTAACCGCTTCATAACCCCACGGGGTAGTTTCGCTTAGCAAATAGCGAGGCGGATCGACTTCGACATATTCCACATCACTGCGATTACGAAGTGGTTCTAAGTCATCACCATCCAACTCAACGCTGTAAATGGCGCGATTACCTAGTTTTTCCACCTTACGTGCCTTCACCTGTTCTAAAACAGACTCCTGCGCGATTCGTGGTCCCCAAAATGAGTTACCACCCATTGAAGATCGGCTGACTGCATCTTCTTTGAATTTGACGATGTACTTCGTCGGTAACTTAGATTCATCAAATCCCATTGGTGGAGCCGCAAACGCTGACATAGAAGTGGTCAGTGCTATCGCTACGGCAGACAACGAAAATAAGCCTTGTTTTTTACTTGTTGTGTAGTGCATTTGCCCTATTCCTTATTTGAGCTAATTTTTATTCACTATATTCCCATGAAAAGTCATCACCATGATGTTTGCATGAGAGCTTCAGCTATAGTTTATAGGCCAAAAATGCCAAACAATTTGTTTCATGAATATACAACTTTGTACAAAAGATCATTCAATAAACATTTTTAGTTAACATCAAAAAGCATAAACAAAACCTTATAAAGCAATCACTTAATTAACAAAAAGTGCATGTTAAATTAATGTTAGTGAGTAATTATTCTAAATAGTACACATTTAATCGATTGCTATGCTGAATGGATTTTTTGACCGTGGTGCCAAAACTGAAATATTGAATATTTAGTTGTTGACTGTCTTGAGTATTTACTCAGAATTAGAAGGTTTAGTGAGAAAAATTCTCATCTAAATACTGTTATAGCCGAGCGTATTCACGTATTCGGAACCATAACCATTACAAGAAGAGTGAATGATGAAAAAAACAATCACACTATTAACTGCATTACTTCCGCTTGCCTCTGCCGTTGCAGAGGAGCCAACATTATCACCAGAAATGGTTTCTGCGTCTGAAGTGGTCAGCACGCAAGAAAATCAAACCTATACTTACGTTCGCTGCTGGTATCGTACGAGCCACTCTAAGGATGATGCGGCTACCGACTGGAAATGGGCGAAAAACCAAGATGGTAGTGACTTCACTATCGACGGTTATTGGTGGAGCTCTGTTTCATTTAAAAACATGTTCTACACCAACACCTCACAAAACGTGATTCGCCAGCGCTGTGAAGAAACACTAGATCTGGCGAACGAGAACGCAGACATTACGTTTTTTGCTGCTGACAATCGCTATTCTTATAACCACACGATCTGGAGCAATGATGCTGCAATGCAACCAGATCAAATCAACAAAGTAGTGGCTTTGGGCGACAGCTTATCTGATACAGGCAACATCTTTAACGCTTCCCAATGGCGCTTCCCTAACCCAAACAGCTGGTTCTTAGGTCACTTCTCGAACGGTTTTGTTTGGACGGAATACGTTGCTAAAGCCAAAAACTTACCGCTTTATAACTGGGCAGTTGGCGGCGCAGCAGGTGAGAACCAATACATTGCGCTAACAGGTGTCGGCGAACAAGTTTCTTCTTACTTGACCTACACAAAACTGGCGAAAAACTACAACCCAGCAAACACATTGTTTACGTTGGAGTTTGGTTTAAATGATTTCATGAACTACAACCGTAGCGTGCCGGAAGTAAAAGCGGATTACGCTGAAGCTCTGATTCGTCTAACAGACGCGGGCGCGAAGAACTTCATGTTGATGACACTGCCAGACGCAACCAAAGCACCACAGTTCAAATACTCAACGCAGGAAGAAATTGAAACGATTCGCGCGAAAGTATTGAAAATGAACGAGTTCATCAAAGCACAAGCGATGTACTATAAAGCTCAAGGTTACAACATTTCATTGTTTGATACGCACGCACTGTTTGAGACGTTAACCTCGGCACCAGAAGAACACGGGTTCGTGAATGCAAGTGAGCCTTGTCTGGACATCAACCGCTCATCTTCTGTGGATTACATGTACACCCATTCATTACGCTCTGAGTGTGCGGCATCTGGCGCAGATAAGTTTGTGTTCTGGGATGTGACTCACCCAACTACAGCCACGCATCGTTATGTTGCTGAAAAAATGTTGGAAAGCAGCAATAACTTAGAAGAGTTTCGCTTTTAATAAGACTTTCTTATAGGTTAAACTCTTAATCATCATAAATACGTTGATGATTAAAAATGGCCACGATATTTCGTGGCCATTTTGTTTTCATATACATGAGTCTAATTTATATTTAAATATAGATGAACAATAATTGAAATACAAAATTTCAAGTTATAAGTATTATAAACAAAACTTTTAAATACCAACAAACCAGTAAAATACAAAATTATTCAACATGCCACCCATTTAAATTTCATTATGACCATTTTTTAATTGTTGAATTTCAAGAGGAGTTAAGTGACAAGTTAAATAAAAAATACCCACATAACACAGGTAAGACCGAGAGGAGTGTGTCATGTGGGTTTAAAACGATAGTTCTCTTGCTGATTCGAACTACCAACGTTGGGATGCAATGGAAATACAAATGACTCAGAGTTTCCATCACGGACACTTTATCGCTGGATTTGCCTCTGTTTGTTAGGGAACAGTCAGCACAATAAAAATAGAGAAGTAATACCGCAAAAATAAAAATAGAGGCTCTGAGTTTAATTTACACGTAAAATAATCACCACATTCACGACATGAACCATTAATAAATTCATCAATAAATATTTATTAAGTTAAATTTATTTATTGTCAACATACTGTTAGTTTTACCCCTAAATATACTGGTCAGATTTGTTTATTTTACTGCTTTTCGTTGCAATACAACCTCTAATTAATTCATGAGAAAAAACATGCAGCGACAATTCACTCTTTCACCGATTTATTTATTAATCGGTTTAGCCTCATCGACGGCGTATGCCGGTGGTTTTCAAATTAACGAACATTCGGCGACGGGTCTTGGTCGTGCTTTTGCTGGTGATGCCGTCATTGGTGATAATGCGTCTGTAGTCAGCCGCAACGCCGCAGCGATGACGCTGTTTAAACAAAATGCCTTATCGTTCGGTGTCACTTACGTCAAACCTGACGTTACCGTTAAAAATGCGCAATATCATCGAGCTAATATTAATGCGGATGTCGATGTTAGCATGGGAGGTGGATTGATACCCAACCTTCAACCACCAAGTGTAAGTGTTACCCCATCAGAGACCGTGACCGACATTGATGACGTCGATGGCGTTGGTCAACCAGCCGTTGTACCCAATTTTTACTTTATTCACCCTATCAACGACGACTGGTATCTAGGCTTATCGGCATACTCCAACTTCGGAACCGACATGGAGTTTAAACCAAACTATGGCGCACCTGTTTTTGGCGGTGTCACCAGCGTAGCGAGTGTCAACCTTGGCGCAAGCTTGGCATACAAGGTGAACGATCGTTTTAGTATCGGTGGTGGTATTGATGTGATTTACGGCTCTGGTGAGCTGTACCGCGATATGGACGTGGGTGTTTGCGTTGGTGGGAACATACTTGGAAACGAACTAGAACAACGCTGTGGATCCGTAAAAGGCAACGCACTTGATGTGGAAGCTGGCGGCATTGGGCTTGGCGCGAACATTGGCATGATGTACGAGTTTAACGAACGTCATCGCTTAAGTTTAAGCTACAAGCACAGCCCTAACATAGATGCCAAGGGCGACATCCACTTTGCTGGCGAATCGTACGACTCGCTTGCTATGCCGCTACCGGATATTGCGGAGTTTTCCGGTTATCACCGCGTCTTACCTAAATTTGCCCTGCACTATTCTGTGCAGTGGATTGGTTGGTCAGCATTTGACAGCTTGAAAGCTGATGATCAGTTGCTAAAAGATTTTCAGTGGCAAGACTCCGCGCACTACTCCATCGGTGCGACTTGGTACGCCAATGAACGTTGGACACTTCGCACGGGTTACATGTTCGACAAAACACCTGTCGATGAGCTGACTTCGCTTTCTATTCCAGATTCGAACCGCCACTGGTTATCTGCGGGAGCCTCTTACCAATGGTCATCAGATACCACGGTTGACATCGGCATGACGTACTTGATTGGTGAAGATGTCAACGTAGAAGAGTACGCGTATGAAGGTGTTCCTGCACCGATGGTAACGGGCGTGACCCATTCAAATGCGTTCCTAATTGGTGCCCAACTCAGCCACCGTTTCTAATTTGTCAGGCAGTGATCAAACCTCTAGGTCATTGCCTTGTAACAACGCTTATCAAAGCGACCGAACAGAGACATTATTATGAACAAAACACTACTTGCTTTTTCACTCTCACTTCTCACTCTAAGCGCTGCTCAGGCTTCTGAATGGGGCTATGGCAATGACAAACACGGGCCAGAACACTGGGGAGAAATCGCCAAAGACTGCGCAACCACGAAAAACCAAAGCCCAATCAACATCGACAACCCAGCCGACGCAAAACTGGAAGCACTGAACCTTTCGTACACTGGTCAGGTCATTGGTTTAACCAACAATGGTCATACGCTGCAAGCGCAAGTGAACGGACGTAACAGCTTCACCATCGATGGCGAGACGTTCGAGCTGCAACAGTTCCATTTCCACACACCTTCAGAAAACCAAATCAAAGGCCGCCAATATCCACTTGAAGCGCACTTTGTACACGCCAACGCAGACGGCGAGTTGGCGGTAATTTCGGTGATGTTTGATGCTGGCGGTCAAAACGCAGCACTGTCTAAACTGATCAGCGCAATCCCACAAGAGAATCAAACCACTTTCTTTAAAGATACGTTTGAGATTAACGACTTACTGCCAAAAACTGCAAACTACTATCGATTTAACGGCTCTTTAACCACACCACCATGTTCAGAAGGTGTGCGCTGGTTTGTGCTTAAAGACACTCAAACCTTATCCAAAGATCAAGCCGCGAAACTGATGGAAGTCATGGGACAAAACAATCGTCCGCTGCAACCGCTAAATGCGCGCGTTGTACTTTCTAACTAAACGCCACATCCGATAAGGGGCATCGTATTTGCCCCTTATTTTGATTCGCTCTAACCTCACTTCGTTACAGGAACCCCCAATGAAAACTCCATCTGTTCTGTCACTCTTACTCGCACTCGCCCCGACATTCGCCTTCTCTCATAACCTTTCTGTCGGTCAAACCACCCCTTCCGTCAGCATTGATACCTATGGCGAAATGACGCTGCAAGGAGACGATGTGGCTTATCAACCTTGGGCAACTCAGCAGATGTTAGGCAAAGTCCGTGTGATACAAGCCATTGCAGGTCGTAGTAAAGCCAAAGAGATGAACGCGCCGCTGATGTCAGCAATCACTGCCGCTCACTTTCCTGAAGATCAGTATCAGACCACAACCGTGATCAACCAAGAAGACGCCATTTGGGGAACCGGTACATTTGTTAAATCGTCGGCAGAGGACAGCAAAAAGACATTCTCTTGGTCTTCCATGGTGTTAGACAAAAATGGCGTATTAGCAACAACTTGGGATCTACAGCAAGAAAGTTCTGCGATTATCGTACAAAATAAACAAGGCGAAGTTTTATTCGTGAAAGAAGGGGCTTTAACTCAAGACGAAGTCACACACGTCATCGAACTGATTAAACAGAATATCTAAACCTAAGGTAAGGAAAAGCTATGAAACTGTTCAACACCATCGCACTCTGTCTTTTAGCGGCTGTAGCCTCTTTCCAATCGGTTGCTGGAGACAACGATTGGGACAAGATTGCAGATAAAACCGTCAGTTTTAAATCGGAAACCGACACAGTCAATCCACTGTCCCCATTTGCTAACGCTCGTTTCAGCCACATAAAAATCAAATGTACGCAAGGTACGGTCGATCTGAAAAGCGTTAAAGTAATCATGAAAGATGGTCAGGAAAAGACGTTCGACAGTTTAGGGGTTCTGACTAAAGGCATGTCATCAAGAAGCTTAAGCCTACCAACAAAAGATAACGCGAAATTAGACAAGATCGAGTTGAACTATGAATCGGTTGGCAGCACAGCGCTGCAAGTCGCGGGGGTGACCAAAAAAGCGCAAGTGGAAATCTTAGGTAAGAAAATCGACGAGTAAGCGATGGCTCAACGAACTCACCCAAACTAAAAACAGCGGCACTAGGCCGCTGTTTTCATTAAAAAATCGTCATGGATAACTAAATGAATTTCTTCAGCTTCGCCAAACCATAAGCGGCGATGGTGACACAATCTTTGATCGTGCCGTCGATCATCATCTGTTCGAACTCCTCAACAGAAAAAGCGCGAGTGATCAAATCCTCTTCTTCACTGTCGAGTTGATTGCCCACGTCCGTTAAGTCACTGGCGAAGTAGACGTGACATGTCTGATTCAAAAAGCCGTATGCGATAAACTGCGCGCCGACATACGCCATTGCGCTCGCCTGCATGCCCGTTTCTTCACGTAGCTCACCTTTGGCAAGCTCAAGATGATCCGCATCTGGGTTTGATTCCCACGCCCCTTGTGGGATCTCCCAACAACGTTGACCTACGGTGTAACGGTACTGCTGAACCAAGTGAATCATCCCGTTATCGATAGCCAGAATCGCAGCACAATCAGGTTTGTCGACCACACCATAGATGCCCTCTGCGCCGCTCGGACGTAAAATTTTGTCCTCACGCACCGTCATCCACTTGTTCTGGTAAACGACTTTGCTGTCTAGCTGTTTGATGTCTGACATGGTTATTCCTTGATTTTTCTGAGGGTTACTGCGGAATAATACCCGATTCGGTTACGCCACCAAAATGTTCTTTAGTTCACTCAAAGACTCAACGGTGTAATTTGGTGCGATACGCTCATCAACGCTTGCGCCTGTGGTATTTAACCAGCAAGTTTCAATACCAAAGTTATTGCCACCAAGAATATCGGAATGCAGGTTGTCACCCACCATCAGTACACGCGTTTTGCATGGGTTGCCCATTTGCTGCATCGCGTATTCAAAAATGCCTAAGTCCGGTTTTGCGACGCCCACTTGTTCAGAGATCACCACTTTATCGAAGTACTCAGTCATCCCTGTGCGCTCAAGGCGGATCGCTTGCAACTCTGTAAAACCGTTGGTGATGATGCCCATTTTAGCTTTGCCTTGCAGCGCTTCCATCAGCTCTTTTGCACCTGGCAACAAACTGCAAATATCGGCCATTGCTTCTAAAAATGCGCTATTGAGATCTGCTGTTGTGGTATTCAACTTCTCAGCCCACTCGGTAAAGCGGTTATGTTTTAGCTCATCTGCCGTTACTTTGCCATCTTGGTAATCCACCCAAAGCGGTTTGTTTACGGTTTGGTAATGAGCAAAATCTTGTTCAGTAAAATCTACGCCTTTGCGAGAAAACATAAGCTGCAAACCTTTGAAAGCATCAAAGTGGAATAAGGTTTCGTCAGCGTCAAACAGGATCCAATCGTACTTCATTTCTTCTTCCCAAAATCAAGGTCGTAATACTGGTGCATAGTCTAGATTGTTTTCTTCTTGAAGATAATCTCTATAATTGGAAATTAATTGTATCCTTTTGCTCAACAATAAATGCTTCATGATAATAGGAGATTGATGTGAACGCGATTGCCTCCCTGCCCGTTTTTGTTGCTGTTGTCGAATGCGGCAGCTTTTCCCTTGCGGCCAAACAGCTGAATCTGACGAAATCGGCGATCAGCAAACGCATCAACCAACTAGAAGACGATTTGGGCATTCGTCTCCTTAACCGAACCACGCGTAAGCTGAGCCTGACCGAAGCGGGAGAACGCTATTTTGAGTACGCCTCTCAAGCGCTCAACCTAGCCCAGCAAGGCGTAGACGCGGTATCGGAACTGCAAGGCTCTCCACAAGGTCGGCTCAAAATTACCGTGCCGATGTCTTTCGGTGTGCTGCATATCGCGCCTTTGATCAGCGAGTTTCTCGCTCGTTACCCGAAAATTGAAGTGGATTTAAACCTCGAAGACAAAATGGTCGATTTGGTTAAAGACGGTTTTGACTTGGGGATCCGTATTGGTGAACTCACCTCTTCCAATCTAATCGCAAAACGTCTCGCCCCTTGCAAAAGTGTGCTTTGTGCCTCGCCAGATTACTTAGCGGAGTTCGGCACACCACAAAAACCAAGTGATTTAGTCAGTCACAACTGCCTGCGCTACTCCTATTTCCGTGGCGGCGTCGAATGGATGTTCATCAACAATGGTAGCGAATACAAGGTGCTTCCAAAAGGAAACTTTATCGTCAATAACAGCGAAGCCATTCGTCAGTTGCTGTTAAGAGGTTCGGGCATTGCGCAACTACCGACGTTTATTGCAGGAAGAGACTTTGGCGCAGGAAATCTAAAACCGGTGATGGAAGAGTATTCTCTACCAGAACATGCCATTTATGCGGTGTTCCCTGAGCGCAAGCACATGCCGTTGAAAGTAAGAGCCTTTATCGATTTTATCAGCGAAAAACTCGGCACAGATTTACCTTACTGGGATCGTTACAACAGCCCAGAAAAATAACCATATTGATAATAAGTGAGTGAGAGTTCACTACTGACATGTTCTGACATTCCGTCCGCGTAACCTTATTTGGAACTCAACAGGCAATCCGCCAAAACCAATAAGGAATCACAATATGGAAACCATTATCGAAACTGTGCAATTTCGTCTAACAGCAGGCACAACAGAGCAAGACGTGATCGCCGCCGCCAAGCAGTCACAAACGTTTGTGAAGAATCTGCCGGGCTTTTTGTATCGCTCACTCAGTCACGAAGCGACGGACGAGGTGTGGACAGACATCATTTACTGGCGTTCAATGGACGATGCAAAACAGGCGGGAAAACAGATTAAGCAAGCCGTTGAATTTCAGCCTCTGTTATCAATGATTGACTGCGAAAGCTTCGAGCTTAAACATCACAACTTAAAAATGTGCAGTGAGCTAGAGAAGTAATCAGCCACACTACCACTAACAACCAGTAGGTCTAGATAAGGAACATCATGAGCAAATCAGAACGACTGTTTGAGCTACTGACGCTTTTGCGCGCAAAGCGTTACGCCGTGACAGCGAAAGAGCTCGCAGAAAGAATGGAAGTTAGCGAACGTACGATTTATCGCGATATTCAGTCGTTGCTTAGTTCTGGTGTTCCTATTCAAGGTGAAGCAGGTGTTGGCTATCTATTGCAAGCTGGCTCTCATCTGCCGCCTTTGATGTTCTCAGAAAAAGAGATGATGGCGCTTGAACTGGGTATGCGGATGGTTCGAGCCTGGTCGGATGCCGAACTCGCCGAAGCGTCTCACTCTGCGTCCACCAAAATACTTTCGGTATTGCCCGATAAGCTCAAACAACAAGTGGAAGATTGTCCGCTGATAGTGCCCGATTATCACACCCAATCCGAGACTGCCAAACGAGGGCAGCTTCTGCGCCATGCGATTGATCATCAGTTTAAAGTCAGTTTGGATTACCAAGATGAAAGCGGACAAGTGACCGAAAGAAAAATCCAACCGTTAGGCCAGTTCTTTTGGGGCAAAGTCTGGACGCTGGTCGCCTGGTGCGAATTGCGCGATGATTACCGTCAGTTCCGCCTCGACCGTATCCAAGCACTGCGTATGCACGATGAAGAGTTTCAGAGTGCGGAAACCAAATCTCTCAAACATTATATTGCGCAGTATGAATCGAAAGATTAAGTGTTCTTCATCCTTCCATCACAAGGATTCTAAATTGCTCTGCTCAATGCGTGATATTTGGAAAGGCACATTTGGTTAAACTAATGTTTCACTTTTAACAGATGCGTAACCAACCTAAGATCGTTAACTTAAGTAGCACGTCAACCACACCGGAGCGTGAAGCTATGAAGTACTGATTCAATACACCCAAGCAGGGAAATATCGAGATCAAGCGTGGGAGTCTTTAACTCTTCGATCTAAAGGTGATATGCAGGCCGTTACCCCTTCTTATGCTGCCCAACTTATCGAACAAAGCAAAGCGACACTTGTGATGACAGAAGACGGACAGATCATCTTTCACTCCTAAATTCCATCAATCCTATGACGAAAAAGGCCTGCATTACTGCAGGCCTTTGTATGAGTGAATTAAGAGTTATTTACTGGAAACTCACTGCAGTTGGTAGGCGATCAAGCATCTTGTAGTAATCACCAGCCACAGCGCCGATATCACCACGCAAATACGCTTGAATCATATTGAGATCTTTCAGCCAAAGTTCTTTGTCAGCATCTGAAGACGCCATGTACCCTGCGTACACATTGTCGACCGCGAACATCATGTCTTCGGCGTGATCGTTGTAAATCAAAAGCATCGCATCAGTGTAAGCTTCGAACGCTTTCAGCTCATCGTGCGCTTTACCACCTTTGTAGCTCAATGTGCCCGAAGTTGCATCGATGACCAAATCACCCGAAGTCACATTCGCTGTCGTAAAGTTGATGAAAGACTGGCTAAACGACAGCATACCTGCCGCGATATCCGCATCAATGGTTCGCTTCATTGCGTTGACCATTGGCGCATCCAGCAGCAATACAGGATCGTGGAACGCTGGGACAATCGCTGTTCGGAATGGCCCCCAAGCGCTATCGATGCTCTCTGCAACCTTGTTTAGTGTTGCAGGCTCATAGCTATCTAGGTACGTTTTTAGATCGTAACCTTTGGACGTCACCAGTTGATTTGCGTAGTCGTAAGCCAGCTTGTTTGCTTTTGTTGCCACAAACTTCTCGCCGTCGATAACAAACTCAACCTTGTCACCCGCGATGATACCGTAACGGTCTTGCTGCTTCGTAAACGTATCAAACTGAGATTGACCACGAGTCTTCACTGTATAATCGTAAGACTTCATTTGGCGCACACCCATTCTCAGGATAACATCGCCAACACGTCCGCGACCTTCTGCGCCAATATCAAGGAATCTTGCAATGCCACGAGGCATTGGTGGTAGGGACTCCATTTGCTCAGTGATGTGTAGGTTCACAGTAACACTTTTTAGATTGGTGTATTCCTTACCGTCTTTACCCACCAATTTGACTGGCGTATTTAACGCGTCATTTGCCACGATGTTGCCCATGATGTCTTCGTATTCAGCTTGCACCCCAGGGATATCAAGCAGCGATGCAAAGCTCACCTCATCGGTAAAACGGTTCGAGAATCGACGTGCTAAGAAATAGCTCGCAAGCGCTTTGTCTGGCCAGTTACCCAACACAGACACCGCATTTGACCAAGGGTAATCCGGGTCAAAGCTACCAATTGAGTTTAGGAAGCGTCCATTCGCAGTTTCCGCAACAGCTATATAGCCCTCATCTGAATCTTCGATAAAGCGTGCTACCAAATCATCAAAACAGCTGGCTGTTGAAAGATCGTAATCAGCCGGGATTTGGTGTGAGTTGTTGTCTAACAGTTGACCAAAAGAAATCACTTTTTGGTTGCCTGCCGCATTTTCTATCACACATTGATGCTCTGGTGTGCGCAAGATATCAAGGAAGAACGCCGCGGATTTTTTCGCCCCATTCGCGTAATCACAGAACCATGAGTTATCGGCTTTGCCTTCGCTACAGTATTGAGGGTTTGAAGCAATGCGCAATAAGAAATCACCCGGCTTATCCGTTGACGAAGTGTAACCAAGATTGGTGTACAGGTTATCGATGCGCTCAAGATCTTCCATCTTGTCACGGATAGCGCTCATTTCCATGTAACGGCGCACTAAGTAACCAGGATAATCGGATGAGAATAATCCCGTCGTCCCATATAACTCCAAGTTGCGTCGATCATAGCTATCGAGATAGTTCTGCCACTCGTAAGAAACAATTTCTTCTAGGTTTGTACCTTCGTCAAAACGGTTACAGTCGCTGTTTAGAGAAACGTTCCCATCGGTACAGAAATCGTAAGACTTACGCTCAATTTCATTCACTTTATCTAGGTAGTAAAGTGCGCCATAACGAGTTTTCGCATTCAGTTCAGGATCATCAGACAATGCAGCAGTATCGAATCGGCTGAAATCACAGTTGTAGAGTGATTTGCCTTTCTCGTTCCCCGTTAGCGCCTTCACTTCAGAACACACCATCAGCGATGTATTGTCTGGATTGTTGCCAAACTGGTATGCAAAGCTTTGTTGGTAGGCTTGCTGATCAGCGAGGTAACGAGCGTATGACGCTTTGTCTTCATCGCTCGCACTGTCTGCCGGTTTCGCAACAGGTGCAGGAGCCGAGCCTGAAGAATCTTGAATCGTCTCGACTTTACGACCGTAGCCAAACTTAAACGCCGCAATGTCGTACAGACCCCAAGTTGGCGTTTCATCCAACATGCTTGGTGCGTAGTCCATCGTCGAACTGTAAGCAGGAATGTTGTTCAAACCAAGTTGATGCGCTTGCTCTAACGTGTAGTAGTTCGCTTTGTCATTTGAGCCTTTAAAGTTATGGCGCAGACCCATGTTGTGGCCAAGCTCGTGAACGAGCGTATTGCTGTAAGTCGCAACCGTAATCGCATCTGCGGCTTTCACTTGCAACTCTTTTGGCAGGTATTTCCAACGCTTAAGCTGACGCGATACTTCGTTACCTGCGTCATCGAGTTTGCTCTCAAAGTAACGCTCGTCGTCCAACTTCAAGTTGTCCAACATAGCCTTGTTAGTTGAAGAAACCCACGACGCTTCGATTGGATAGACGTTGTTCTCTGCCCAAAAAGACAAACGGTTCTCTTCAGCGGCAACCACCTTTTCAAACTCCATATCATCATTGAAGTTTTTCATTAGCTGAGTTGGGCTCTTTGTCGCCGCCTTGCCAGAAACGATGTCTTCTTTTGATACGAAAGGCGCATAAATGTTTTCATCCGATTTCAGGCTCGCCATTGCTGCCATTGTCGAGAGGGCTTCAACTCTATCCTCGACCTCTGTTTTCACCGTTTCACTATTAGTCGGCAGTGGATCCAATCCATCTAAGTCCAGCTGATTACGATTGTAGAATCGCGCCAAGTTATCCCAGTAGAAAGGTACCCCCGTTCTTGCAACGCCTGCGTACTGGTTCACGTGACCTTTGATAATTTCCCCTGTCATCGGGTTAGAAACCGACGGGCCGTAGCCAAGCAGACCGTTCGCTAGAGGCTCGTCAATCAGATTAATCACGTTGTAACGCAGGTCGCCTGGGTGAATACCAGCCGCTTTGGTTTTGTTCACAATCTCGATTTCGGGCTTGCCTGCATCCGCCCCAAATACATTCAGCGCTTGGTTCATCTTGTCGATCGATTGCAGCGTTGCATCCAAGAACAACTTGTTCTTCTCTTCAAAGAAATTGTCGCTCAAGTAATATTTAATAGAGCCTTGATCTGGGTTGAAACGATTGAGGTAAACCACATCACGGTCGTATTTATTCGTGACTGGGTTAAGCTTTTTCGTCGACGTGGTGAAGAAACCAATGTCGTTCTCATCACCCACTGGGTACAAGATCGGTTGGTAACCTTCAGTTGCCACTTCACTTTCGTGCACTAACGAGTAGTAGAAACGAGATTTAAACGCGCCATCTACAAGCGCCTCATCCAAGCTCGCTTTCGTTGCAAAGTTGATGTAGTCGGAAATATTATCTAAATCGATACGGAACGTGCGCTCTAGTTCGAAATTGAGAAGACCGTTTTTAGGGTCAAAGTCCCACGAGATCAATCGTGGTGCGCCAATTTCATCAATGCCCTCGGTAATACCATACAGATCTTCCATATTGAATTCTGCAATTTCAAGATCTTCAGGGCGAGGAGTGAAGTGGGTTTTCTTCTTGTAGCTTAGGCTTGCGTCTTCGTTGGTTTCTTCTTTGTTGGTGCAATCACCATGCGCGTCTTCTTGACAGCGATACGCCGCAAAGTCACCCGGAATCGTCAGCACTTGCGCGAAGTTAACGCCGTCGTCGTCTGCGACAAATTTCTCTTCACCGCAGTAATTATTAGCATCTTTGCTTAGATGCGCGTCTGGGTAGTTTTTATCGTAACTGCGAACTTCCAGACCTTCTTTGGTAAAACAAAGCTCAACGTAACGAGGTGAACCTTGCAAGAATGGGAATTGGTTCAGAGCAAAGCGTGGCGCGGCACCAGTCGTCGGAACGTAAAACCAACGACCGTCTTTAAGATCTTTTACTGCGACTTCTTTTGCATCTCTTTCGACATAGTCATACGCCTGATCATCTGCGCCACAGCCTGCAAGTGCGGCCGTTATTGCTGACACCAGAGTCAATTTTTTAAACATTATTTGGATATCCTTAATTGTTGTTATTTTCCTAGAAGGAGTAAGTCACTGTCGCGATGTAAGACGCTTTCTCTTGGTCCAACAAATCGATGTTGCCCAAGGTGCCTCGCTCTGCATCTTGATAGAAACCCGTTGATGACGCCGCGAGTAGCAATGACCAGCTTTCATCAAACTCGTATGTGCCGTACAACGCCCCCTCATACTGCCAACTGCTTCTGCGCGTACCTTGATAACTGATGCTGTTACCACCTAACGCCGTGATCCCCACTGCGAACGATTCCCACGACTTTTCTGCAACAGCAAACAACGAGTAAGTCCACTCAGTCAGCGAGCGTCCACCCATGGTTTTGTATTCGTGGAAATTTTTTCTCAATCTTGGCGAAACCGAAAAATCGACGCTCCAAGCTGAAAAAGAGATCGGCACATCTAAACGAACCGCGGTGTGCAGTTCATCTTTACGAGATGTTTCTGAAGTTGGAATGGTGAGCTGACCCGCAACGCCGATTTTCCCTGTATCTCCAAAGCGATATAGGTTCGTGTATTGCAAGCCCAACACCGAATCTGTCGCGTAGGTGCCGACTTCATCTTCTAGGGCACGATAGCCACCCGTAGAAAAATAGGCTTTTGTGTCGCTCGAAAAGGAATAAACGAGATCGCCTCCCCACGAGAAATTGCGGACAGAACGGTAGTCGTCTTTATCGTAAATGTTTGTATCGTAAGATAGGTAAACGGCCCCACTAAACTTACAAACAATACAGGACGTATCTCCTTCATTTTGTGTAGATTCAGGCGTGCTAGTGCTATCAATTACACTCGTTTCCACCGCGAATGATGGCGCTGAAAACAGCGTACCCAACAACATTGCAAGCGGCGTCATCATCCACTTTGTTGTGTGCTGCATGTTTTGAAACTTCCATGAGAATTAAGTTCATTAGAATAAACTTAAAGACAAACAGATTATTGGGATGAAATTCCATAAAAATTCAGATAATCACCCCCAATAAACCTATCAACCATAAAATTACTCTTATGGTTAAATCCTTATTTAATTTTTTAATACTATTTATCTTAGTATTGTCGTGTTCTACTTTGCTTAAAAACGTACTTTAAAATGACTTTTTATAAATAAAGCCACTCACCACAACGTTAAAGAAGCAGCAAAGCAACGCCATTAAAACAAAAGTCAAAAGACAATTATTATCAACAACTTAAAATCAACAAAAACAGTTAAAATGAATGAGTCAAAATGTATAAGTTAAAATACAAAAAAATATAAGAACATCATTCCGTTTAATTTTAGTCGTTATTGTATTGAGAAAGTTTAATTTTCAATTTCTAAAATTGGTGGGATACACATAAGAGAAATCATCAAAACCATCCGTTGTTAATAATGAATTTCGCATTTAAAACAAAAGATAGAAACAAGATCAAATTCATGTTTTCTAATATATCTATTCAACCCTTCACAAGTTTGAATAGAAAATCAAACTTTCAGTCAATCTAAAACCAACAAAGCATTCACCAAGTGAATATTCAAAGGATAAGTCAAAACTAAATAGCACATACGGTCAGCATATTTGTGAATTACTATTCATTAAATGTTTTTTTATAAATTAAACATTAATGTGACCAATTTCACAAAACCGCACTGTATATAACATAAAGCAAACGAAATTTAAGTGTTTACGGACCCAAAACGTGTCGATAGAACAGAGGTTAAACATCGAGCTGAAACACGTATTTCCCACCAAATTTATTATACATAGCAGTGATTTACCTGTATCCAAGCGGTTAAAATGTGTACTGGTGTGACTCATTTTTGAGAAAGGAACATAAGAAGAGCAAAAGCACTAAAAGAGGATAATGCGATTTGAATAACCAGTGCTTCAAACCGCACTTATGAACTTATGCAGAGAAAGAAAGACTATCAGTTACTGTTGAATGGTTTTATGACCACAGTTTTCGCAGATCAAGTGACGTTCAAATTCATCCATAGAAGCAAGGAAGGCGCCGAACACTACACTTTTGAGAAATCCAGCGATGAACTCTTTCTTGTTGCGATTTTTATCGCCTTCAAAGCCACTTTTCTTTCTGACTAACACCACTACATGATGCGTTTCTACCCCACATGTCGGGCACATGAGGACTTCTGTCTTGTTCGACATCTTAGACTCCTTGGCGAATTATCCCTTTCTGATGGCATGATTCTCTTATGCCTGTAAAGCGAGTCATCATACCATCACTATCGATTCTTACTCTTCTTCGTTGAGACGACGAATCAACTTAGCAGGTGTGCCTCCGTATAGACAATCTGGCGGCACATCATGGTTGACGACCGAGTTCGCCGCAATCACCGAGCGAGCACCAATCGTTACACCTTGGTTAATGACGGAGTTACCACCAATCCACACATCATCTTCAATCGTGATAGGTTTACAAAACGTCTCCCAACGTCGGCGACTTCGGTAATCAACAGAATGAGAAGCCGTATACAATTGCACGCTTGGACCGATTAGCACGTGGTTCCCGATGGTAATTTTAGCGCCATCAAGCATGACCACATTCATGTTGATAAAGGTTTCTTCGCCGATTTCGATGGTTTTACCGAACTCGCAATGGAAAGGTGCTTGAACAATGCAAAGACCCGCTTTGCCAAACAGCTGTTTTTGTAATTCGTCGCGCTGACTTTCGTCAGTATTGTTATTGAGCGCTCTAAGTGCTTGAAGAGCATGACTTCTAATTGCGTCAATTTCTTTGTCCATGCCATCAAAGATTTGACCAGACATCATTTTTTCGAGTTCTGTCACTGGGAGACTCCTAAAACCTGCAATTACTACTTTCAGATTAATCACACGGTACGTGAATTGCGGAATAAAAAAAGAGAAAAGCCTGCACTTTTCTCTTTCCTGTTTTTATATTTTGTGGAGTCTGTCGACTTACACGATTTCCCAGCTGTGGGTCATCTCAACACCTTCACCTAGCATTAAGCAAACCGAGCAGTATTTTTCTAGCGAGTCAGCCGCCACTTTTGCTACGACTTCTGGGTCAAGCTCGTCACCTGAAACTTCAAAGTGGATATTCACTTGCGTAAAGATACGTGGTGCGGTTTCACGACGCTCTGTGGTTAGTTTGGCATTAACAGACAAGACCTTTTGTCCTGCCGTTTTCAAACCGTCGACAACATCGACAGAGCTACAGCCACCAGCGGCCATTAGTACCATTTCCATTGGGCTTGGTGCCGTTGCACCGCCATTGCCATCCATCACTACGGAGTGACCCGACTGAGATTGCCCAAGGAATTTAAAATCTTCTACCCATTTAACTTCTGCTTGCATGATTTACCTCATTTAGCATCGCTCGTTGAAGACATCGTTGCCCTATCAAGCGGTGTATTTCGTGTCGATACTTTAGCTTTCTCGCATAAAAGGGCAACGGAATTTTCAACATTGCTGTAATTTTTTCGCTCGGTTGCCTTTCTCTATACGTAACACTTTTTATTTCAGTCACACTTTCTACGGAAAACAACGTTGAGGTAGCTATGAAGAATATATCTAAGTTATTGGTCGGATTCTCTTTCGCACTTCCTGTCTTGTTCCTACTTTTGAGTAAAGCAGGCACCGCCGATACGATGGATAAGATGAAGGCTTCAGAGAATGCAGAAATCGCCACACTGGCTGGCGGCTGTTTCTGGTGTACAGAATCTGATTTGGAACAGTTGACTGGCGTAGTCGATGTCATATCAGGCTATTCTGGTGGTCATGTTGAAAACCCAACTTATCGCCAAGTTTCATCAGGTAAATCAGGTCACATAGAAGTGATCGAAGTTAAGTACGATCCTAAAGTGGTTAGTTACGAGCAAGTGTTGGACTACTTTTTCCGTCATATCGATCCTACTGACGATAAAGGCTCTTTTGTCGACCGTGGTCCACAGTATCGCCCTGCTATTTTCTATCATAACGCGGAACAAAAGCAGATCGCAGAACAGTTTATGATGGAAATCGACAAGGCGATGATCTATCCAAAACCGTTGAAAACAGAACTGATCGAGTTTGAGAAGTTTTATCCCGCAGAAGAGTATCACCAAGACTACTACAAAAAGAGCAGCTTAAAGTATAAGTATTACCGCTATGCGTCTGGTCGAGATAAATACTTGGATGAAGTATTTGGTGATGATCGTAAAGAGACCCCAAAAACGCTTCGTCAGTTGATCGAAGAAAAAAAGTTGATATCAAAAGTGAAAGCGTACAGTAAGCCTGCTAAGTCCGAGATCAAATCAAACTTAACGGATTTGCAATACTACGTAACGCAAGAAGAAGGCACCGAGCGTCCGTTTGACAACGAATATTGGGACAACAAAGAAGCGGGGATTTACGTTGATATCGTAACTGGTGAGCCGTTGTTTTCTTCTACCGATAAATACAAATCGGGGACGGGTTGGCCAAGTTTCACTAAGCCAATCAACCCAGGTTACATCGTTGAAAAAACCGATTACAAGCTGATTTATCCAAGAACGGAAGTTCGCAGTAAGTTTGGCGATTCTCACCTTGGTCATGTTTTTAAAGACGGTCCGAAGCCAAC
The DNA here is from genome assembly GCF_020515785.1 of Vibrio sp. E14. Taxonomy (NCBI): domain Bacteria; kingdom Pseudomonadati; phylum Pseudomonadota; class Gammaproteobacteria; order Vibrionales; family Vibrionaceae; genus Vibrio; species Vibrio sp. E14. Next base: position 75,456 of record NZ_JAHPJI010000001.1, on the reverse strand, counting down.
AGGATTACGCTACTGTATGAACTCTGCGGCAATGAAGTTTGTCCCTGTAAGTGAAATGAAAACGCAGGGGTATGAAGAGTATCTTTATCTCTTTGATAACTAGTTCGTATTCATTCAACTTCAAGGGCATACGATGGTGAATGGGGAGGACCAGATGAAAGGTTTTAAAACACAATTACCAACCAAAATCTGCTCTGTTTGCCATCGCCCATTTTCTTGGAGAAAGAAATGGGCAAGAAATTGGGACGAAGTCGTTTACTGTTCTGAGCGCTGCCGAAGAAACAAATCAGTCAAAAGTTAGAACCACAAAAACTTTATGCCGCACTGCTAGCCTTATTTTCCAAGGTAACGTGGCCCACAAGCTGCGCTTCACCAAGGTAACAAGGCACCATCATAAGCCCAAAATGCCCCGCTATCCTGCGGGGTTGCTTTGTCAATCAATCCCCATAAGTCTCGCGCGACACGCTCTGGGCTAAACAGCTTTCCTTCAGGTACATTCGCTTGAAAAGGTGCCGACAAAGCCGTATCTGTTGTGCCTGGGTGAAGAGCGAGTACAGTCCCGTGTTTGACCATTCTCCGCCATTCAATCGACATGGTTTTGAGGAACATATTTAACGCGGCTTTCGATGCACGATAGCTGTACCAACCGCCTAAATGATTATCACTAATACTGCCAACTTTGGCCGAAATGGTCGCAAACTTAGGGTTGGCACTGCGTTTTAACTTGGGCGTGAAGTATTTCGCCAACAGTAAACTCGGCAAAGTATTAACCATGATGGTTTGCTGAAAAAAGTCTGCGTCGAGCGAGCTAAGATTCTTCTCAGGGCCTTTCTCTTGGGTGTGCAACATACCAACGCAGTTCACCAACCAATCAACATGTTCAATTTGCTCACCGAGTGCTTTCACCTGCTCGTCCTGCGATACATCCACTTGATGCCAAACTACATTTGGGTGTTGCCAATCTGGTTGGTGCTTACGATAAGTGGCATGCACGCGAGCTTGGGGAAAGCGAACTAGCGCTTGTTGAACCATCGCCAATCCAATGCCGCCATTTCCACCAACGATCAGTATGTCCATTACAAGCTCTCCAAGTTTTCCATATAGTGCTCTGCGGTATCTAATATCGCTTGGCGTTGCTGCTCTTCCATATTGTCCCAAGATCGGAAAATCATCCCTATACGTGGATTCGTTGCTAAGCGTTTGTCGTGTTTGTTCATAAAGCGCCAATATAAGCTGTTGAACGGACATGAACCTTCACCACTGCGTGCTTTGTTATCGTAGTGACATCCTTTACAGTAATCGCTCATTTTGTTGATGTAAGAGCCACTCGCCGCATACGGTTTGGTACCAACAATCCCACCATCTGCAAACAGTGCCATACCGCGCGTATTGGGCATTTCTACCCATTCAATCGCATCAACGTAGATACCGAGATACCATTCATCCACTTGATCTGGGTCGATCTCGGTTAATAAACAAAAGTTACCGGTTACCATCAAGCGCTGAATGTGGTGCGCGTAAGCGTAATCAAGAGACTGGCCAATCGCGTTTCGCATACAGGCCATTTTGGTTTCGCCGTTCCAGAAGAAGTCTGGCAGCTTTCTACTCGCTTCCAGTTCATTCTTTTTCGGGTAATGAGGCATGTTCGCCCAATAAACGCCTCGGATGTACTCTCGCCACCCCAAGATCTGACGAATAAAACCTTCTACCTGAGAAATATCGATGTCGGCATTGGCATGAAATGCCTTAAGTGAAGCGTCAATCACCTCTCGCGGATTCAGCAGCTTGCTGTTCAGCGAGAACGAAATCCGGCTGTGATACAAGCTCCATTTAGCCTCGTGCTGACCTGTCATGGCGTCTTGAAAACGACCAAACAGTGGCAAACAGACCTGACAAAAATGCGCGAGTAAAGACAAGCTTTGAGAGCGATTTACTGGCCAAAGTAAATCACCATTTAATTTACCTATGGTTTGAATGTTGTGCCGACCTAAGCGCTCGACAATATCACTGACGTCATGACTAAACATTAATGGCTTTGGCAGCTGTTCAATGTCTTTTGCTTTAAGTTTATTTCGGTTATTGGCGTCGTAGTTCCACTTTCCACCAATAGGCTTATCGTCTTGCATCAAAATGTTGAAACGCTTACGCATACGGCGATAAAAGTGCTCCATCATGATGTGTTTACCTTGGGGAAACTGCGATTCTATTTCCTCAAACGGTAACAAAAAGTGTTCCGAATCGACGCTGCGCATCACGACCCCATCAAGCTTTAGTTTGGCTAACTGCTCTAGTAAACGGTATTCGTCGGGGCGTTGATATTCAAACTTACTTGCACCAACTTCACTCACGTAGTGTTGTAAGACTTGCGCAAGATCCTCGAAAGATTGTGTGTCATCCAACGTAAGGTGCAAAACTTGATGCCCTTCTTCCTGCAGCTCGTTGGCAAAATTCGCCATCGCAGAGAAAAAAGCACACACCTTTTGAATGTGATGCGTAACGTAAGTATTTTCTTGTTTCAACTCAGCAACAAGGTAAAGCACCGAGTCGTCTACACGTTGAAACCACGAATGCTCGCTATTAAGTTGGTCACCAAGAATGAGCCGAACCGTCTCGTAATGCATTGGTTATCTCCCGCTCTCTTTTTTTGGCGCAATCGGCCAATCCACCATATCGACACTATCAAGATGTACGCCTACGCATCTCCCCTGCCATTTGTCGATAAATGAAAAATCTGGGTCATAAGTTTGTGTCTGCTTTTCTAGATTAAACTGACGTGAGCCACGTGGGTCAGCGCCAACACCAGCCAAATACTGCCAGTTGCCCCAATTAGAGCCGACATCGTAATCAATCAGCTGAGTTTCAAAATAAGCAGCACCATAACGCCAGTCGAGTCCGAGTTCATGAACCAGACAACTCGCGACCAGTTGGCGCCCTCGGTTAGACATATAACCCGTTTTATTAAGCTGATGCATACATGCGTTAACTATTGGAAAAGGTGTCTCGCCTTTCTTCCACTGCTTAAAGCGTTGCGCATAAAAACTGGTCAGTGGTGGCTGGTTGGCGATACCGCCAAATCGAAACAACTTCTGTTGATACTTTCTCGCGTACCAATAAAAGTATTCCCGCCACAACAACTCGAAATAGATCCAATAGGTTGAATCATTTGCTCCGTTCTTCCGCTCATATTGTTTGAGCATGGCATAAATGATTGTAGGAGAGACGCAACCATGAGCTAACCAAGGTGAAAATTTAGTTGAATACTCCACCCCATCAAGCCCATTGCGCGTCTGTTTATATTCACTCGCTAAACTTGAAGCAAAATAGCGTCGACAATGTTCAAGACCGCTCAGTTCTCCGCCATCAAATGCTGGTTTGGTGTCAAAGTAATATGTCGTGGCGGTAGGAAAATTCATACCTGAAGGTTCTGGCGGTAAAGCATGAACGCTCTCGTAAGGTTGAGAGAGGTCTAAACCTTCGACCTGCTTTCTAAATTTCGTGAAGGTCGCAGGCAGTTGCCTTAATTCAAATGGCAGCTGTTCTTCGCACAACAAAGTGCGGATCGCTTGCTGTTTGATGTTCACATGGGGAGTGTCTTCAATTGCACGCTCTAGTGCCTGTTGCTCATCCGAACCAGCAAACGCATCAGCATAAATATGAGTGATACCGAAATGACTGATGGCATATTTGATCGCTTGATAGGGCGTCAGTTCAACCGTCCATAATCGTTGCCCCAATTTAGCTAAAGATTGATTAAGTTCATTAAGCGATGCCTCGAGAAACTGCAATTTCGCACGCCCTAAAGAGGTCTCCTGCGCAAAGTGCTGCAAGTAAGGTGTCACCGAGGGGCGACAATACAAACAAATTAACTCATCCATTTCTGCACAAGCGTCTACCAACAGCGGGTTGTCATGCAAACGCAGGTCATTAGTGAACCAATACAGTCCTATTATCTTATCCAAGTCGCCCCCTCTTTTGTAAACTCGTTTTTTGTAAACTCGGTATCCCCGCGTTCTTGTTGCAAATAGCCTAAGCGCTAAGTCTTTTATTCCACTCGTTGTTGTACGGGCAATAGAGCTTTACGATCATTAGGTTACTGACAATCTCACTAAACCAATTGGCTGGTCATCTTAGAGCCCTTAACACCAAAACATCGTTCGCGCATGTTTCATACTAAGATTTTATAAAATTAAAATTTGGCGATATTGATAACGGTCTTAATCACTCATTTTTTATATAAACCATGCAAAAATGATAAAAATTAAAGCGATATTGGTTAATATCCGTTAATCTAAGTCCAATTCCATTTTGCTAGTACCATCGCAGAAATGACCGACGAGTTTAAAAAATCGACCGCTAATTTGAAAAAAGCGGTCCCACTAATGATCAAAAATCATGTTGCTGCCACGCCAGCCAACTATGCGCTTTGGTATACCTACGTTGACAAGACCATTCCTGAACTCAACTTTGAGTTGGATACGGTGTTAGAAAACTACGGTATCTGCCCGCCTGCAACCAATAAACAGCTTTATAACAACTATGTTGCCAGTAAAGCAGAAACTAGCCTTGAAGATCTTAGAACCAATGTAGAAGTTCTGCTGCATGAAGTGTCCAGCTCGATGAGCGATACACTTTCAGATACTTCTTCCTTTTCTGAAATGGTAGACAAAAGTTTTAATAAGCTAGAAAAAGTTGAAGACAACAGCTTAAGTATTGAAGAAGTGATGGTGGTGATTCGTCAACTTGTCGCAGAGTCACACGAAATTCGTCACTCGACAAAGTTTTTGAATAGCCAATTAACTAATGCGAGTGAAGAAATTTCTCGCCTCAAAAATCAGCTGGCTGAAGTACAGCAAGACGCATTATTTGATGGTCTATCCAACCTTTACAACCGTCGAGCTTTTGATAAAGATCTGTCTTCGCTTATCGCATCAAATCAAGCAATGACCTTGATCATGCTTGATATCGACCATTTCAAGTCATTTAACGACAATTACGGCCACCTTTTCGGCGATACGGTGCTAAAAGCCATTGCCCGTCGACTACAACAAAGCTGTCGAGATGGAATATGCGCGTATCGTTTTGGTGGTGAAGAGTTCGCCTTAATTGTGCCCAATAAGTCTCTGCGAATTGCTCGCCAATATGCAGACACACTACGCCGCATGATAGAAAAACTGCGCATCAGAGATAAGCGTTCTGGTACACAAGTTCACAGCATTACCGCTTCTTTTGGGGTAGCAGAATATGAGGTGGGTGATACGCCTGAAGCTCTGGTCAATAAAGCCGATAAGCAACTTTATGAGGCAAAACAACTCGGTCGTAACCGCGTGATGCCCATTTAAATCAATTTGTTATGTAAGCTTGGTTAATAGGACCGACTTTCGAAATAGAATAAAAACCCCGCACTATTAAATGCGGGGTCTATTTATCTGGCGCTTCACATCTTAATCGACACTGTAGCAATAGCTTAGAATATAGTCGTCACCGTTTTTCGCAGTGTATTCTTTATCTTCACTACATGCCATCGGCTTACCTTTTTTGTCGCCTTTGATTAAGCTGATCCAGTGGCGCATCGCCGTCGGCGCATTGCCCGTTAGTTCAGGATTAAACGTAGTGCGTGTTTCCAGTTGAATGTCATCAATATCCATCAACTCCACACAACCGGTGCCTTTATGACAGCCAAATAGCACTTCTACGTGGTTACCTGAATCGTCTTTAAACAAGATCGATTTTGGATCTTCTTTCTCACCCGTATACGCCACAAAGTGTTTTGGGCTTTTCAGGCCGCTGTGTGTGCCGTCTTTGAAGTAAGCCAATACATGGCGGTAATCAATTACGTAACTTGATACATCTTGGTGCGACCCGTTCTCCAATGGGAACATGCGGTCTAGTAGTTGCTTCGCTTTTACTTGCTTCTCGCTCTGCTGCTCAGCACTTACCGCTTCGACGGCAAATACAGCTTCAGCGATAAATGGGCGTTGTTGTTGTTGCATCTCTTTTTTATCGAAGTTCAGCATATTCATCGTCATATCCTCGCACTTAAAAAAACTCGTCCTAGAGTAAAAACTTAATTCCTTCGTTTAAGTTTCAGGCAATTCTGTGAAGTTGATGGTTAATTTCCTTGCCTGCTTATTATGTAGACTAGCGAAATATTGACTACAATTTCACAACAAAAATTTTACAATGTGAATTTTACAAAATGTCTGTGTCAAAAAGCCTTATCCGTCAGTCCCATTTTCTAGGTACGAAAATTCGCAACCTAAGGAAAAACAACCATTTAACGATGGAGGATTTATCTGCACGCTGTGTAAGGATCAATCCTGAGTACGCACCGTCGGTATCTTACCTTTCGATGATAGAGCGCGGAAAACGCGTTCCGAGTATTGATATGCTCGAAGTAATCGCGGAAGTTTTTCAAAAAGATCCTACGTGGTTTTTAGATGATGAACCGGAATTAGAGGCCATTACCCCCAACAAAGGGAATCGTGGCGGTATCAACGGTATGGCATTGGAGCCAAGCTTTTTGTTCTCCAATGATATTCTCCAAATCGCGATTCCAGAGATGTTGTCTCAAACGGGTATTACTGGACGTCAATTCGCCCACTTGTTGATCCGTGCGCACCAAGAGAACCATCAAAACCATTTTCCTGATTTAGAACGCGCAGCTGAAGAGGTCGGCTTGAAGCGCCTGAATCTATCGGTAGAAGATCTGATAGATATCGCGAAAAGTATGGGGTTGGATATCCGCTGGGTAGACCGAGCACCACAGGATGTGATTGATGAACTGGGCGTCAGCGCCAAACAGTTGATTACGTCTTTCATGGAACCACCTGGCACCATTTATCTCAATAAACGAATGCGTGACTACCCAACCCGATTGAAATATGACTTGGCGGTATACATCGGCCATCGCGTGCTCCATAGCAGTGATGCAATGAATAACGTTTTATCTATTGGGCATCAAAACAACTGGGAGCAAATGGACAGCCCAGTTTCCAACTCTGAGCTCAACTCGCAAGATATCCTACAAGCTTGGCGCGATTTTGAGTCCAGCTTTTTTGCTGGTGCCCTGCTTTGCCCCAAAGTACCATTTCGTCAGTTGCTTGACCGTTCCGGTTACGAAATTGATGTTCACAAAAAGGCCGGCGTTTCTCCTTCCGTTGCGATGCGTCGTATGACCGTGGTTTCTCCGTACCCTCATTGGCACTACTTTGATGCCTATGGTCCGGGCAAGTTGAAAGCGGTATATCGTGGAAATGGCATCCCGCTTCCTTGGGGCAATATGCGCAAAGTGAACGATCCTTGCCAACACTGGGCCGTATTTAGACGTCTAGCCCAACCTTTGGATACCAGTTCAGCGCAAATTTCGATTTTGAATGTGGGCGACGAGCCACGTATTTACTGTTGTGAATCAGTCAACGTATTTGACCCTGCGGGGAACAACCGAGTGTTGTGCGCGGGGATAGATTTAAACCCTGCGATTTCTGCACAAGGTGGTGATGCGGTTTCTATTGCGGAAGAGCTGAAGTCACTTTGTGTCGCTTCCGGCGGAAGTAGTGTCATTCCTCCCCACATCAAAAAAGACTTAACAACCATTGCTAAGATATTAAACATCAATTGGATAGAACGAGGTATTCAAACCCAAGCTAGGCTAATCTGCTCAAGAGGGGCCGTTTGTCCAAGGCAGCCTAGTTGTTACAGTAAGTGCGGAGAAGCCGATGAGACAGGTGACAACGTGAATATTATTGGTCTCTAGAAAGAAAAAACGCCAATCACAATAATCGTGATTGGCGGTATATACTTGTGAACAATGTGTATTCACTAACAACGTCAGTTGGCTAGGTGACCCTCGGCTTAATAAGGGTCACTCTAGATAAAGCACGATGCGTGCCAACTTTAAAAAGGCCGTTTTTTAATAGATCCAGATGCATATCGTTGCTTTATTGACCATAAATTTCGCAAACTGCATTTGCAAAATGCAACAACATGCGAATATGCCACTTCATGCACTGCTAATAATGACTCTCTCAGCAAAGAGTCTATTAACATGTAAAGTCATATATTCTTATACCCAAATGATGGTGAGATTTCGGATTCTTAACCTTACCACTGCTCCAAAGCCCTGATTGAAATTGGGCTCAGGTTCATCCGCCATGTTTTTGTTGATACATTCTCTCATCGGCTATTTTCATCATTTGCTCTGGAGATGACATGTCCGGATCAAATATCGCGTACCCAATGCTGGTTCTCAGGTAAATGAGCGCTTCATCGTAAATCACGGGCGTCGAACATAAAGCTAACCTAAGCTTTTGTAGCAGAGACTGAACATTTTCTTCCGTCCCAGGGTTATGAACGACAACTAAAAACTCATCACCTCCCATTCGGGCCACTATATCTGATTTACGCAGAGAGCTTTTCACTCTTTCAGCCGTAGCGACTAAGACCTTGTCGCCTGCGTCATGACCATAGGTATCGTTAATATGTTTAAACCTATCCAGATCTATATTGATTAAGGCGAAGCTGTAACGCTTTTTGTAACGTTTCGCTATTTCAAACTGCTGCTTGTAAAACTTCATAAAATAGCGACGGTTTGGTAAGTGTGTCAGTTCATCATGCAGTGCTCTATCATCCGCAATGGTGTACAAGCGATAAATCGCAATAAGCGCGAGGCTCAGTGCAAAAACAATGGGATAACCGATGAGCCTTGCTAAATAAAGCTGATGCCAAGGAATTTGACGGTCGAGTTTGTCTCCGGAGAAAACCACCATACTCCACCCACCATAAGGAAAATGAACCATTTCTTTCGCGTATGGCGTTTTGGTTTCACTCAGCGCGCCAAAGAAAACGTCACCAAAAGCACCGCCACTGTCGTAACCACGAATCATCAAAGGATAGCGATAAGAGAAATCGATCACGCCAGTTTCTCGCATCAGAGCGTCAAAATTAATCACCGCACTGATCACCCCCCAATAATCTTGGTTCAACGGTGGGTCAAGAAAAACCGGAACCCGCACGATCAAGCCTTTGCCGCCTTGAATCAAGTTGACAGGTCCTGCTATGAATATTTCTTGTATATCCTTGGCTTTTTGCACCTGCACCCACTGCTGTGGCACCGTTCGGTAATCGAGGCCGATTAAACGCTCATTACCTTGGCGGGGAAATATATGACTGATAACATCATTCTTCGCAATGCCAATGATCGTAATATGTTTGCTTTTGCTCAGGATGCGGTGAGCCGCAATGTTCAATTCGTCTTCTTGGTTTTTAGGCAGTAAAGTAATAAGTGTCGCCAAGGTACTGGCTTTATAGATATCCGCCATAAGTACCGCTTCCAAATTGGAACGGAGGGTGGAAAGTTGTTCTTTGGCCTCAACTTGAACTCGCTCTTGGTGAAGCTCTTGCTGATTTCGATGCAACAGCTCAATAACCCCAACGCATAAAGCGAAAAAACAGAGGAAGAACAATGCAAAATAGCATCGCTTTCTGGGTAAATAACGCATTTTCTCCCCACAACTCGTATATCGTTACGAGATTTTTATTTATTGTTAAAATTCTTACTATCACAAGAATAACCAATCCCAATCGGAAAGGTAACAGTGATTAAAATTTTTTATGTTTTAGGTATGAGATGATGCATCAACAAGGCGATTTATTTGGCGGTACTCAGTGGCAAGAAGTAGAAAGGGGTAAACTCTATTACGATCCTTACTTTCTTAGCAATCTAGAAGCGGATCACTACTTTGACCAACTTCTGGAAACACTGCCATGGCATCAAGAGCGCATTACCATGTTCGGCAAGTCAGTACTTCAACCTCGTTTACAAGCGTGGCACGGTGATGCAGCATATACTTACTCAGGCTTAACCATGCAGCCTCACCCTTGGACTCCTGAGTTAACTCAGCTCAAAGTGCGCTGTGAGACGATTGCGGATGTAGCCTTCAACTCTGTACTTGCCAACCTATACCGACACGGCCAAGATTCGATGGGCTGGCACCAAGACAATGAACCAGAGCTAGGTAGAAACCCGGTTATCGCCTCTTTGAATTTAGGTGAAACACGTCGATTTTTGCTCAGAAATTTACATTGTAAAACTGAGATTGAATATGAGCTTTCTCACGGCTCCTTACTGGTTATGGCTGGCGAGCTCCAACATCACTGGAAACACTGTGTACCAAAAACCGCGAAAACCAAAGGTGAACGTATCAATCTGACTTTTCGACAGATTTTTAACTATTGACTCAGCTTTTACATTCTTAATTAATATTGATGGTAGGTTTAGATTCAGGACTTCATAGGGAATGGATTTATGCGTATCAAACCTCTTAGCTTAGCGGTCTTACTCTCTTGCTCACTTACCTTTGCTGTTCAGGCATCACAGGAAGAGATACCGCTCCTAGATAATGCTCAATCAGCACAGTTGATTCGTAATACCTACGAGCAGGAACTGTTCACTTTACCTGCGTTTAAAGAGGGGCACTTTGGCTTACGCATGTACCGCCAGACATTAGATGAGAAATATCACGCTGCCGTTTGGACCGACATGGCACAAGTAGCTAGCCGATTAAACCGATTTGCTAATGAAGTCGTTGAACCTGAAGATATTATTCTTTATTCATCACAAAGATTGACCGCGTATCAAGAGAAAGAAAGTGAGCGAGGGCAACGACGCTATACCGTCACTAAACACCATCCTGAATATCTTTATCTTGGCGTGGATTTGCTTGGCGCAATGGCAAGAGCAAACGAATATGGTCTGAAACATAAGCAAGACAAAACGCTGAGAAAGATCCTGAGGCGCTACGATTTCTCGCGTTACGTTACGGACAAAGAAATGATAGAGGCGTGGGCAGCTCAGCTCGCAAACCAAGTCTACTGGCTTCGCCAGCTTGGTGAGCAAGATGTGGTCGAGGAATTTACTCAAACCTTTCGCAGTACCTATCCCGACGATAAAGATAAGATGCTGTCAGCTCAGCAGTATTGGAATAAACTCTATGGTATGACGCACATCATCTTTGCCGACTCACAGTACTATCAAGTGCGGGTAAGCGAAAAGAAACACCAATGGATTTATGATTACTTTCGCAACAACATCGACACAATCCTGCTAAGAGCCAAAGAAGACGTGATTGCAGAAGTCGGCATTTCGTTTTTGTTAGCAGGCTTGGATCACGATCCGGTCGTCGAGAAAACCCGCCAAGCCATTCGTCACGCAATCAACGCTGAAAAAGGGATGATTCCATCAGCCGATGGGAGTTTTGATCTCAAGTACGGCGAGCACCGTAATGTGCTAGCCATCATGCTGCTCGATTGGAAAGGGGTACATAAAGCGCCAACTTATCAAGAGCACCCTGACGCTTTTAAATCAATACCCTACGGCTTAATACCTAAGCCTTAGAAATAATAAAACCCGCCATTTGGGCGGGTTTTTAGTGTGCATCTTCAATCTAAATTAGAGCGAGATGAAAATACCCGCTAAACACGCACTCATCAGGTTAGCGAGTGTGCCAGCAGCAACCGCTTTTAGGCCTAGACTTGCAACATCTTTGCGGCGCTCAGGTGCCATCACGCCGATAGAACCCAGCTGAATCGCAATTGAACCAATGTTTGCAAAGCCACACAACGCAAAAGTGATGATGACTTGAGTATGCTCAGAGAGCGTCGCTTTGTGCTGTACAAAATCGATGAACGCAACAAACTCATTCATCACCACTTTCTGACCAATGTATGAACCCGCAGCAAGGATTTCGTGGCTTGGCACACCAATCAACCACGCTAGAGGTGCAAACAAGTAACCAAAAATCGCTTGTAGCGTCACACCAGAGAAACCAAGTATGTCACCTAAGTTTTCTAGTCCCGTGTTCACCATCGCGATAACACTAACAAAAGCGATAAGCATGGTACCAACAGCAACGGCCACTTTCATACCGCCCATGGCACCGCTTGCTAGCGCATCAATAACGTTGCTTTCTTCTGATTTATCTAGCTCAATATCGTTGTAATCGCTTGGCGTTTGGCGTTCAGGAACGATAATTTTTGCCATCATCAAACTACCTGGAGCTGCCATAAAGCTTGCCGCAATCAAGTATTTTAGGTCGACACCTAAACCGGCATAACCACCAAGCACACTGCCCGCCACTGAAGCCATACCACCAGCCATCACAGCAAACAGTTCAGAGCGAGTCATGTTCGAAAGAAATGGACGAATAAGAAGTGGGGACTCGCCTTGAGATAAGAAAATGTTACCTGTTGCAACCAGAGACTCTGCTTTACTCGTACCCAAGAACTTCTGGATAGCGCCGCCAATAAATTGAATCACTTTTTGCATGATGCCCAAGTAGTAAAGGGCGGAGATAAGAGCACTGAAGAAGATGATGATAGGAAGGACACGAATAGCGAAGATAAAGCCAGAAGAAGCGAGGTCACCAAAGAGGAATTTAATCCCCTCATCAGCAAAGCTGAGTAGCCCCGCGACACCATTACTTAAACTCGCCAGCGCCGCCTGACCTAACGGGAAATAAAGCACTAAGGCAGCAAATCCCATTTGTAGCATCAAGGCGCGAGATACGGTTTTCCAATTAATGGAAGAACGGCCCTCAGAAAGTAGGAAAGCACAACCTAGCAGTGCAACAATACCAAATAGACTAAATAGAACACTCATGAGCTGGACCTACTGAACGTTGAAAAAGAAAAAAGAGCCAAAGGAATTGGCAGAAGAAAGGGACAACGCAGCGAGTGATAACTCGCCTTCAGATCCAGAATGTAGACAGAACGAATAGTTCGACATCTTATTTTTACCTTATACAAGCAATTGAACGTAGCTGGTCCGGTCCGTGGGGTCATTCACTGCTGGCGAGCGTATTGCTTAGCCTGCTCCATGTGACGGCTTGTATGGGTAAGGGTCCTGAACAACTAAACCCTAATTCCCGCTTAAACGGGACGCAAGTATAGCCAACAAAAAGAGATATTCATCACATTTATTTACGCAAACGTTCAAGCGTTCAAAATTTAGGCAAAAACGTTCTTTTGTCGTCATACCGTTAATAAAAGTAAGGGCATAAGGACAGACTTTGATGGTAAAAAACGCAAAAGTGACCAATAAATACGCAATCAAACTCGAAAGATCCAAAATTCGTCATTTTGCTCTCGCCAACAGATGGATTTTGGTTATACAATTCGCGGTGCTTCTTTTCGAGGCCTCTGAGTATTCAGAGCATCATGATGCCGAGATGGTGAAATTGGTAGACACGCTAGCATGAGGTGCTAGTGCCTTTGGTGTGAGGGTTCGAGTCCCTCTCTCGGCACCATTATCCTTCTTCCCTAATTTTGTTCGAGTGTAATGCAAAGTTCTAAGCAGGCAAGACAGTCTACAGATGCTAACCAACTTCTGAGTGAGCTTGCGGTTCACGCTTTATTGCACCTGCACTTTAAAATTCACGCGTCCTCAGATGGTCTCTCCCTTAAAGAGCGTAACGACTTACTGCAGAAATGGCTGAAGCCAAAACTGAAGAGTAATCGCTATAAGCTGATTAAAAAGCCGTTAAAGTCTTTGACTCAACAGGCAAAAGGCGAGAACGGAAATCTGGAAGCGTTACTCGAACGTTGCGTGGGTGCAGATAAACCAAGTAACCCTCAACCTGATCTAGATAGCTACTTGCTGTTGATTAACGAGATTGAGAAGAAGTTGGGGACTACTATATTATTATCTCGACCGGAAGACGTCGACTTATCTCACGACCAACACGGCTGTTTGCTATGTGTGCTTTCTGAGAACTTAAATCAGCATTTCGATGATAATAACGCCCTAATCGCTCCTATTTCGATGCTGTTCCGTGGACCAATGAGCCAACGTTCACTTTTCCTTGGCAGTATTTACGCCAGTGGCACCTTCAATTATGAAGTGCAGTACCAGGACGATCAGTTCGTTCGTATTACATTAGAGTTGGCGTAAGTGTAACGCTAAGAAACAAATCGAAAAAGGCCGCGAAACTCGCGGCCTTTTGCTTTTCTATATTCAGCCTTAATTAATCGTTCTCTTTAAACCGAGCAGTAAAGTGGCGCAGCACTGGTGGCTCGTACTCGAAAGTGAGTCCTTTTAACTCATGAGCACGATTTTTCAGTTCGATAATCGCATCCGCAATGTAATCCATATGATCGTTTGTGTAGACACGACGTGGAATGGTCAAACGCATCAACTCAAGCTCTGACGCTTTTTGTTTACCCGTTTCCGGATCTCGACCAAGCAACAGCGATCCTATCTCTACTGCTCGAATGCCCGCTTCCAAATACAAGGCATTACACAATACCTGCGCAGGGAACTGATCCGCTGGAATATGTGGCAAAATCTTAGCGGCATCCACAAACACTGCGTGACCACCCGTTGGGTATTGAATTGGAATACCGCCCTCACGTAAGCGCTCACCTAAGTATTGAACTTGGCTAATTCGGTAGTGAAGAAAATCTTCATCCGCCGCTTCATACAAACCGCGAGCGAGCGCTTCCATATCACGCCCAGCCATACCACCGTATGTCACAAATCCTTCCATGGGTACACAACGCGTCTGCACTGCTTGGAACAACTCTTTATGATCGCGAATACAACACATACCACCAATGTTTACCATCGGGTCTTTCTTAGCCGACATCGTCAACATATCGCCGTATTGATACATCTCGCGAATGATTTCCAGAATCGATTTATCGTCGTACCCCTCTTCACGCTGCTTAATAAAGTAGGCGTTCTCACAGTAACGAGCCGAGTCAATCACCACTGGAATATCGTACTTGGTTGCGATTTCGTACACGCTGCGCATGTTTTCCATCGACACAGGCTGGCCACCGGAGCTATTACAAGTAATCGTGGTGATAATCGCACATATGTTATGTGAACCGTGCGCTTCAATTGTTGCCACCAGCTTATCGATATCAAAATTGCCCTTCCAATCATAAGGCGTAGTGGTGTCGAATGCTTCTTCCGTTACCACGTTAATCGCTTTACCGCCATTGAGTTCAATATGACCCGCTGTGGTATCAAAATGGTAGTTCGAGATAAATACTGGCGTTTCGCCACCACGCACCTGACGCATACGCTCAATCAAAGCTGGGAACAAAATTTGCTCGGCACCACGCCCTTGGTGCGCAGGCACGGTGAGCTTATAACCAAAGAAGTGCTCTACTGCATCACACAGGTTGTAGTAATTTCGGCTACCCGCATAGGATTCATCCCCCATCATGATGCCAGCCCACTGATTATCACTCATGGCACCAGTGCCAGAGTCAGTCAGCAAATCGATATAAACATCATCACTACGAAGAAGAAATGGGTTATAACCCGCTTCTTTTAACGCGACTTCACGGTCTGCCAAAGTGGTCATTTTGATTGGCTCAACCATTTTGATACGGAAAGGTTCTGGAATACGTTTCATTGTTAATTTCCTTATACGCATTGCCCTACGCGCTATCACGTAAGACTAAAAAAACAAATAGATAAAAATGCTTTTCAATGCGGTTGCATTGAGGAAATCAACGAGAAGAAATTTTACTAAGAAGAGACAAGCAGTAGTCTAGGTTGTACCAGAACGACAGCACCAAACGGCTATCGAGAATATCCTTTATTCTCATCGTCTTCGTCCTCCTGATAAAAATAAAAAGCCAGAAACCCCATGTTTCTGACCTTTTCAATATAGTGCAGTTTTCAATCAACTTTCAGTGAAGTCATCCTCATTTTAAGAAGGTCTCGCCCTTTTCATTCTGCGTTTGATATTACTTTCTTTGACTAAATAATCGAAAAGTGGCGCGAATAAGTTAGCAAATAGAATCGCTAACATGATGCCTTCTGGATAAGCTGGGTTCAGCACTCGGATAAAAATCGTCATCACACCGATTAATAGTCCGTATGCCCATTTACCGCCATTGGTAAAAGCCGCCGAGACGGGATCTGTCGCCATATAGAAGGTACCAAACGCGACCCCACCAATCACGAAGTGCCAGTAAAACGGCATGGAGAACATGGGGTTAGAGACCGAACCGATCGCATTCAATAGTAATGAAGCCGCCACTAAACCGCCCAACACGCCCGCAACGATTCGCCACGACGCTATCTTCATAAAGATAAGAATAAAGCCTGTTAATGCAATCAACAGCGTGGAGACTTCACCCATCGAGCCTGGCAAATTACCAACAAGAGCATCTCCCCATGAAATTGGCTGTCCCGTCATACTATTTATCAAGGCACTTTGTCCACCTTCATACCATTGGCTCAGCGGTGTAGCGCCAGAGTAACCATCTGCCGCAACCCAAACAGCCCCGCCAGACATGTTAGCGGGATAAGCGAAGTACAAGAAGGCTCGCCCTGCTAGTGCCGGGTTTAAGAAGTTTCGCCCCGTACCACCGAAAATCTCCTTCGCCACAACAATACCGAAAGTGATACCCAAAGCCGCTTGCCACAGTGGAATTGTCGGAGGAAGGATCAACGCAAAGAGTATAGAGCTAACAAAAAAACCTTCATTTACCTCGTGCTTTCGCACAATAGCAAACAGAACTTCCCAGAAACCACCAACGATAAACACCGTCGCATAAACGGGTAGAAAATAAGTAGCACCAAGCCACATTTTACTTGCCCACCCCGCTTGTGAAACCGCATCTAACGAGCCCCATACCCAACTCAGTTGCCACGAAGAAGCCAGCGCTTGCTGAGCTGAGGCTTGATCCATTCCATATAACAAAGCATCGCTGGACTGCTGACCTATGTTGTACATACCCCAGAACATGGCAGGGAAGACCGCCAGCCACACCATGATCATAATACGTTTTAAATCGATGCTATCTCGAACGTGAGTCATGCCCTGGTTAACCTTACCAGGCGTGTAAAAAATGGTTTCGACAGCTTCGAACAATGGATAGAACTTGTGATACTTCCCACCTGGGCCAAACTTAGGTGTCGCTTTCTCAAAGTAGTGTTTAAGGCTCATAACAACTCCTCTTTTACCTAAAAGATGGTACGCACTGCCGTAAAAAGCGATCGTTTTTTAATCTCTTAGCCTTCCTTCTTCGTATTCCATTTTGTTCGTCGCTCTTCCCTCATCTCTTCTAATTCGGCGAACTGTTAATTCGAAACTTAAAAGGGAATGCCCATGGACACACTCGCCATCGATTTAGCCAGATTCCAATTTGCCTTTACTGTCTCTTTCCACATCATTTTTCCAGCGTTTACGATTGGTTTGGCAAGTTACCTCGCCGTGTTAGAGGGCTTGTACTTAAAAACGGGCAACAAACAGTACATGCAGATCTATAAATACTGGCTCAAAATCTTCGCTATCAGTTTTGGTATGGGTGTGGTAAGTGGCATCGTGTTGAGCTATCAATTCGGGACCAACTGGAGCGTATTTGCCGACAAAACAGGCCCAATCTTAGGCCCGTTAATGGGCTATGAAGTTTTCACTGCGTTTTTCCTCGAAGCGGGGTTTTTAGGCGTGATGCTCTTCGGTATGGATAAGGTAGGTAAGAGGCTTCACTTCGCCGCGACTTGTATTGTTGCATTCGGGACGTTTTTGTCTGCGTTTTGGATACTTTCGGTTAATAGTTGGATGCAAACACCAGCGGGCTATAGTATCAACGAAACCGGACAGTTTATCCCAGAAGACTGGTGGGCGATTGTCTTCAACCCTTCTTTCCCTTACCGGCTCGTTCATATGTTGCTCGCCGCTTACCTCACTACCGCCTTTGTTGTAGCGGGCGTTGCCGCTTATCACTTACTAAAAGCAAACCATAACCCTCTAGCCAGAATTATGTTCTCGATGGCAATGTGGATGGCTGCCATCGTGACACCAATTCAAATCGTTGCTGGAGACATGCATGGTTTAAACACCCTTGAACATCAACCCGCCAAAGTCGCCGCGATGGAAGGGCACTATGAGTCTCACCAAGGCGCGCCATTGATCCTCTTCGGTATCCCTAACGATGAAGAAAAACGCATGGAATACGCACTGGAAATCCCCAAACTCGGTAGTTTGATCTTAACTCATGACCTCAACGGTGAAGTGAAGGGATTAGATGCTTTTCCAGAGGAGGAACACCCTCCTGTCTCTATCGTTTTCTGGTCTTTCCGAGTAATGGTCGCGCTTGGTTTTGGCATGCTTGTTATTGGTTTGTGGAGCCTATGGTTAAGAAAACGTCGCAAACTTTTTGATTCAAGGGCACTTCAACGTATTTGTGTCCTGTTTGCCCCAGCGGGGTTCATTGCAGTTTTAGCAGGCTGGATAACCACCGAAGTCGGTCGCCAGCCTTACACCGTATACGGTCTTTTAACCACAGCCAATTCGGCATCGCCTATTGATGCCGCCGCGGTGAGCGTCTCCCTGACGGCGTTCATCGTGGTTTACTTTGTGGTTTTTGGAGCTGGCTTTTTCTATCTCCTACGTTTGATGCGCAAGTCTCCAACTCGATATGAAGAAGGTCTAGATAGCCGACTTCCTGATGGCACGAAAACCGATGCCATCACACATTCTAACCATCTAACCTAGGAGCTAACTCATGGATTACGCATTAATTTGGTACGCTTTGATTGGGCTCGCCGTTCTGATTTATGTCGTGTTAGATGGCTTTGATCTCGGTATTGGTATCCTATTCCTTAGCGCTAATGACGATGAAGAGCGCGACATGATGATGAACAGCATCGCTCCTGTTTGGGATGGGAATGAAACTTGGCTAGTTCTTGGCGGTGGTGGGCTTTTTGCCGTGTTCCCCCTCGCCTACGCGGTCATTATGCCAGCACTCTATGCTCCCCTGATTTTAATGCTGCTCGGGTTAATTCTGCGCGGGGTTTCTTTTGAGTATCGCTTCCGAACACAACGCGGAAAGTTTTTATGGGATAGCGCTTTTTTCATTGGTTCACTCACCGCGGCATTGATGCAAGGCATTATGCTTGGAACCCTGCTCCAAGGTATAGAGGTTAGTGAACGAGCTTACGCAGGTGGATGGTTTGATTGGCTTTCGCCATTTAGCGTATTTTGTGGCTTGGCGCTTGTCTGTGCTTATATTCTGCTCGGTTCATGCTGGTTATTAATCAAGCTTCCAGAAGAGCTGATGGGGTGCTATTACGTGGTCGCGCGACGATGGGGACTAGCGATGGTAGCCTGTATATTCATCGCCAGTTTGTGGCTGCCATTGAGCCAAAATATCGTATTTGAACGTTGGTTCTCATTACCAAACTCGCTGCTGTTTTTCATTTTACCAATCATTGCAGCGGCACTCATTTGGCAGCTATTCAAAGCCTTACTCGACCACAAAGCTGTTCGTGCCTATGTACTTGCCATCGGCCTGTTTCTTGTTTCCGCGATGGGTTTCGGTGTCAGTACATTTCCTTACTTGGTTCCCTTCGCACTCACTTATCAAGACGTCGCCGCGCCAGATAAAAGTTTGGCATTTTTACTTGCCGGTGCGGTGGTATTACTTCCTCTGATCATAGCCTACACGGCTTATTCGTATTGGGTTTTCCGCGGTAAGATGAAACGTGGAGAGGGATATCACTAATGAAACTAAAACCCATTTTGTGGTTCATTGGTATTTGGCTGGCAAGCGTGGTCGCCTTGTTTATCATCAGTTCGTTGATACGAGCTGCGATATTGTAGGCCAAGAGTCTACTGCACCACATCTGAAGTCATTGAGGTCTATACTCAAGCAAGAGTAAACAACGGAGTGTTTTTATGACCTTAAAGCAGATTCTGGCAACTTTGATTCCTTTGACAGGTCTACTGTTTTCACCAAATGCATTGTCCGTAGACAAGCAGATGTCATCCGCCATGAAAAGTAAAATGCGGTCTATTTGCTCCACAACAGACAAACAGGGCCATTGGCAAATTGCTGAAGCAACTCCTGACGCCAGACGCTCACTCAACATGGTGCTTTATCAAATGAATGCCGATGATAAATTGAAAGCAATTCATGAGGTGAGAACGAAAATGGTCGGCGGCACCCATTATGCATTTGAGTTCGAGTTGCAAGATGGCCAAGTCTGGAATGCGATTGTGTTGCACAGTGCCCGAGGCGATTACATGATCGAAAGGCACGCCAAGAAAGGTGAGCTTTGCTCCAAAGAGCAATAAACACTACAGCTCTACAGTCAAAACAGTAAAGGCGACTGAGTCAGTCGCCTTTACTGTGGGTATGTTTAGGTATCGCTTCAAAAGCTTGGGAAAAGTAATAGCTTTTAACCTGAGGTCTAATCAAATCACAAGCTAACCCAAGGTCATCATGCTTTGTGGAAGGTAAATGTTCTGATAGAACCTCTTTTGACTTTTTATCAACCGTTTTAAAAGATTCAATAATTCTTAGAGGAACGTGAAACTGATGATCTCTCACGAGAAAGAAATAGTATTGGAGATGCTCGCCATATGTCGCAGCGTTATTAATCTCGCTACCAATTTTCACAGCTT
Source organism: Vibrio sp. E14 (assembly GCF_020515785.1). Lineage (NCBI taxonomy): Bacteria > Pseudomonadati > Pseudomonadota > Gammaproteobacteria > Vibrionales > Vibrionaceae > Vibrio > Vibrio sp. E14. The sequence goes on along the minus strand of NZ_JAHPJI010000001.1, from coordinate 55,030 downwards.
CAACACGACTGCCTTCACAATCAAATTTAAACACATTGGTAATTTCTGCTTCCATAGAGCCTGGTACATAAACGACATAGCCAGCACTGAGCTCATGACCAATTAATACATAGCTCTCGTCGCGCTCATGCAGTTGATACGCAAAAGAATGAAATGCACTACAAAGTAAAATGAATCCAAGCCGTTTCTTCATTTTGTCTTCAACTCATTTATGACTTTACGTACGAAGTTTGCCTTAGCATCCGTATATTTTTCGATGGTAATTTCAGCTTGTTCCACCAAAGAAAGTTTTAGAGAAACATGAGGAAAGTGCGCAATACCTAGTACCATATCGATAATAGGTTTGGCAGGCATATCCAAAATGGCAGTACTGCCAATATGCTCGATTTGAGTTGACATCATCTCCATCACTAACGCCAGTTCAGAGCGGCTGCGTGCAAACTCCTGTCGCCATGCAGGGTCATGTTTAACGACGTCGACTTTGTGATTGGCTAAACCTAATTTCATCCATCCCTCTCCTAATAAACCCAAATATCATAAGAAGGAAATTATCCAATCACCAAAGTAAAAGCCAAACTTCCGGCACACCCGACAATAATCACCCAACAAATAGAGTCATCTCTGGTGTACTTTTGGTTTGGCTTTCTACTGTTAAACCGTCTCGGTTTTCGCCTCTATCTTCTCATTCACTTTATCGCAAATGTACTCCCCAATCGGCATTGCCGATGTCGCTGCGGGAGAGGGGGCGTTGCAAACGTGTAGGCTTCTTGCGCTCTCGGCAAACAGGAAGTCATGAACCAAAGTGCCATCGGATAACACTGCTTGCGCGCGAATACCCGCAGGATATGGTTTGAGGTCTTCGACCTTGATGCTTGGGCAGTACTTATTGACCAGTTTGAGATAGCCCGGCTTCCACCACGAGTTCTTAAACTCATCCAGTCCGGTTTTTAGATGCTTTTGTGTCACTTTCCAGAAACCGGAGAATCTGAGCATTTGCATGGTATCTTGCAGGCTAAAGTTGACCTTATCGTACCCTTCTCGCTTCCAGCCTTGCACCGCATTTGGACCAACAGTCACACTGCCATCAATCATGCGAGTTAGGTGGACACCCAAAAAAGGCAAATCAGGATCTGGAATTGGGTAAATAAGATGATTCACCACTTGGTCGTGCTTACTATCCAAACGGTAGTATTCGCCGCGATAAGGGATGATTTGAAAATCGGTTGGAATAGACATCATCTTAGTCATGCGATCCGCCATCAAGCCACTGCAAGTAACCAAGAACTTGGTATTAAGTTGCATGGTTTGATCGTCTGAAATGCAGGTCAATTGGACTTCTTCGTCCTTCTCTTCGGCAGCCACCACTTTAGTTCTCAGGCTAATTTGCCCGCCGAGCTTTTGGAACTCTTCCGCCATCTGCTCAGTGACCAAACGATAGTCGACAATACTGGTGGTTTTGACATAAATCGCGCCCAAGCCAGTGATGTTTGGCTCAGCCAGCTTGAGTTGAACTTCATCAAGTAGCTTTACGTCGATGCCGTTTACATAGCAGCGCTCATAGAGGGCATTCATGCGTTCGACTTCTTGCTCATTGGTCGCAACCAGTAACTTGCCACAGTTCTCCACCGGAATATCGTGCTCAGCACAGAACGAAATGGTTCGCTCTACCCCACGCTTACAAAAATCGGCTTTTAAGCTGCCTGGTGCGTAGTACACCCCAGCATGAATCACGCCACTATTGTGTCCGGTTTGATGCTTGGCAAAACCGGATTCTTTCTCAACCAATAAAATGGATTTTTCTGGATGACGTTGCTGCAGTTGCCATGCCGTCGACACACCAACGATACCGCCACCAACAATGATGTAGTCATAGACTGATTTCATACGACCTCTTATAAAACCGATAGTTGAGATTGTTGCAATTTGAACTTGCGACCACTGTAAATGAACACCGCGACAAATACCGCGCAGCTTGCCACACAAACCAAGATTGGGATGTCGTGCCAAACCAGCAAAGTACCCACCACAACCAACAAGAGACGCGTCAGAATGTTTAGAGGACCTTCCAAGTAACCTTCAATCGAACCAATCAATGCATAGGTTCCTATGATGGCAAAGAAGCCCACGGTAATCACCGACGTCACATCCCAACTGACCAAGCCTGTGTAAGCAATCAACAACGGGACAAGATACAAACCTTTGGCGATTTTCCACGCCATCAGACCGGTACGCATTGGCGGTGTTTTTGCAATGGTTGCTGCTGCAAATGCGGTCAAACACACTGGAGGCGTAACGTTACTGTCTTGCGATAACCAGAAGATGATGAGGTGAGCAGCCAGCAATGCCAAGCCTACCGCTTCCATACCCAAACTTTGTTCTAGTAGGGTTTCCATAAAGTCCGCAGGCACTAGCGCCACCATTTCTTTCGCGGTTTCCAACGCCATTGGTGCATTAAGCAGTTCCAGCTTTTCTGGCACCGCCAACATAAAGATGGCTTTTGCTTGTTCAGGCAATTGACCCGATACCATCAATTCAAGCAATTGGTTTTCTGCAATCAACTTGTAAAGCGCAGGGGCAGACAGTGTTCCCAATACAATATACGCCGCTGTTACAGGTAAACCCATACCCAAAACAAGAGAAGCGAGCGCAATCAGAACGATCATGATGAACAAGTCGCCATTCGCCCAACCGTCGATCATCAGTGAGAACGTGTTGCCGATGCCCGTTGTACTGATCACGTTGATCACCAGACCAATACCCACCAGCAATACGGCAGTTGTCGCCATGTTTTTCGCGCCTTGCGAAAGTGCTTCGATGATCGCTTTTGGTCCCATCTTGTGATCTTTCGAGAACCAAGACGCCACCACCACTGAGATGATCGACAAGCCCGCAGCGTAAGTCGGTGTAAAACCTTGAACCAACAAAGTAACCAATACCGCCAGCGGGATAAGGTTGTGCCAACCGCTGATCAACACTTTTAATAGAGATTCATCGCTGGTCGTGATTTTTTGAACGCCGCTGCGTTTGGCTTCGATACGCACAAAGAACGCAACAGACAAGAAATAGATAAGAGCAGGAATGAAAGAAACCGCGATGATATCGACATAAGGAATTTGCGTGTAAGACGCCATGATGAAAGCACCCGCTCCCATCACTGGTGGCATCAACTGACCACCTGTCGACGCCGCAGCTTCAACGCCCGCCGCGAAGCGCGAAGGAAAACCTGCTTTTTGCATTAAAGGAATACTGATAACACCGGTGGAAACCGTATTTGCCACACTAGAGCCAGATACTGAGCCCATCAAACCGGAGCCAATCACCGCAATAAAACCGGGACCACCAATGATTTTGCCAGCCGCAGCACGTGCCACATTGATGATGTAATCACCAACACCAGAGCGCACAAGAAACGCACCAAACAGAATGAACATGAATACGAAAGTCCAACTGATGCGCGAGATAGAGCCAAACATGCCCTCAGAAGAATAGAAGCTGCGGTAGAGCAAGGTTTCCATGCTCAAACCCGGGAAGTGGAAAATACCTGTCGCCCACTTACCCCAAAGCACAACGTAGCTTAAACACACCACGATCAGCACTGGAATAAACCAACCCATAGTGCGTCGAATCAGCTCGATAACAATCAGAATTGCCATGATGGCGAAGACCCAATCGCTGGTCACAAACTTCACGCCACGCTCATACAGCGCATCTTCGGCATAGGGAATGTAGAGCAAACACGCGACCGCGCCCATGGCAATTAACACATCGATACCGAGTGCAATCTTACTCTGCTTGAGAGAGATATGAGCCGGATACCAAAGCGCACAAATCACCGCAAAGCCAGCAAAGTGGGTCGCGGAAATCCATAACTCCGGTAACGTCGATAAGGTATTAAACCAAATGTGCAAAGCAGACAACACTACGCCAAACACAGTGATTGTAGTGATTACCCACGGAAAATCAGTGCGTGTGGGCAGCTCAAACTTCTGCAATTCCTTTTCTATTGAGTCGCTCATCTCATACTCCAAGCTCTGGCGGCTTTTTCCATCTTAGAAATCGGTAGGGATAAAATGCCCCGAGCCGAAACTCGGGGCGAAGTAGGCGTTATTTCGCCATTAGGTCTGATGGGATTTCGATGCCCATTTCTTTGTAGTAACGCGCCGCGCCTGGGTGAAGAGGCACTGGCAAGCCAGCGATCGCTTTCTCAATTGCCATTGCTTTTGTTGCTTTGTGGATGCCTTGTAGGAAAGGCAGGTTCTCGTAGATCGCTTTGGTTAGCTGGTAAACGTCTTCTTCCGAGATATCTTCACGAACTGCCAAGAAGTTTGGCTGTGCAATGGTGGTGATCGGCTTATCTAGACCCGGATAAGTGTTCGCTGGGATCTCGTACTTCGTCCATAGGTTGTAACTGCCATTCGCCTCTTTAATCTGCTCATCGGTAAACGAAAGAATCGAAATGTCTTTACCCAGCGCAGCAAAAGCTTGAGTGACCGCACCAACAGGTACACCCGCAGGCGTGTTCATGCCGTCAATGGTGCCGTTTTGAAGTGCGCTCGCACTGCCGCCGTAACCCATGTAAGCAAGATTGAATTTATCAGGGTCTACCTTCAGACCTTTCATGATTTGGCGACCAGAGTTCTCTGTACCTGAGTTCTTCTTACCGATAGAAAACTTCTTGCCATCTAGGTTGTTCAGGTCAGTCACTGTGCCCGTTTTTGCTAAGTCAGAACGAACAATAAAGTGCTCAACGTTTTGCCACAACATAGAGACCGAACGCAGCTGTTCTTGGCGACCGCTCTTCTCATAAGGACCTTCACCAGACCAAGCCCATGCACCGTAAAGACCTTGCAGAATCGCGAACTGTGCTTCGTTTTCGTTCAGCAGTTTGACGTTTTCACCAGAGCCCGCAGAGCTGATTGCAGAAAGGGAGAAGTGGTGCTTTGGTGCCAATTTCACTTTGCTTAACGTCGCCAGCGCTACGCCCACAGGGTAGTAGGTACCACCTGTCGATGCCGTTGCAAGAATGTAGCTACGATCTTCTGCCGCAGCGTTAGCAGCAATACCAAAAGAAGTCACAGCGACAGCCAAAGCTTTTACCAGCTTGTTCATTTTCATTATTACTCTCCGTGTAGTCGTTTCACGATTGGGGATTTACATCATGTTAAATCTTTATTAACAACAAATTCCCTAGAGCAATTGAAATGCCAACTTTTAACTCTTTGTATTTATTGAACTAAGTGCTGAAGGACATCAAAAATGAGCAAAATCATGCTGATTTGATAGCAAAGTAATGAGCAAGATCTTGCTTATTCAAGAGAAGAAGGTTGCACGCCTAGATCGCAAAAGGTTAATAAAATGTGATCAAGACAAAATAAATGCACGATTCACTAATAAGCAATATTTTGCCGATGCAATTTTGGATTGAACTGCAACTAATGAGTGTCTTAACAATAAGAAGAAAAAGCGCATCATTCTAAACTGCTCACTTTATCAGCGGAGGCTTATAGCCTAAACGACTACAAATAGCACAAAAATACAGCAAAACAAGCCATGTTAATGAAATGAAAAGTCATTTATTCTAATTTTGAATTTAAAAACCAGTTCGATCCACCAGTTCAGAAACAAACATTGACCGTATCAACTTATTTTCTACTTCGGGGTTGTGCCAATAGCCTCATGTTCGTTAGGGTAACTACACACCAAGGCAAACGTATTCCTTGGTGCTTTTTTGTCACTAAGGGTCACTCATGTCAGCAACTGCGCAATCACAATTCGCTTTAAAACGCCCATCTGGCGTTGCTGCTGCGATCCTCCTGCTCTCTCTGGAACTGATTCAGAGCTGACAGGCTATATCTAAACTTTCTGTCAGCTTGAGAAGAAGCTGACGGGAACACCACATACTCCTCCCATTCCTTTCAGTTTCTTCCAAGCGAAACATAAGAGGAATAACAATGTTAAGCGCACGCAATATCGCCGCTTTGGGCTTCATGACTTTCGCCATGTACTTAGGCGCGGGTAACCTGATCTTCCCTCCATTTTTGGGTTATCAAGCAGGTGAAAACTTTCTGAGCGGGATGTCTGGCTTCCTCTTAACGGGCGTAGGTCTGCCTGCGATGGCACTGGTGATGGTGGCTATCGTAAACGGTTCAGACAAATTAACCGCTGCCCTACCTAAACCTTTGGCGACCAGTTTTTGGGTAATGGTATTTATCGTGATTGGCCCTGCTTTCGTAATACCACGTGCGATTACCGTCGCTTACCAATTTAGCTTTGCACCAATGTTTGGTGATGCCGCTTTGGTGCCTTTCACTATTGCCTTCTGTGCTATCACCATTCTATTTGCCCTATATCCGGGTAAGTTGGTCGACAACCTAGGCAAGATCTTAACGCCTGCCTTGATGGGTATCTTGATCATCATGTCTGTGACGGCTTTGGTTTCTCCTGCAGGCGAGCTAACTGCCGCAACGGGACCATACGTATCTGGCGCATTTGCTGAAGGCTTAACCCAAGGCTACATGACCATGGATGCGCTAGGTTCTATCGGTTTTGGTTGGATTATCTTCCGCGCGATTCGCAGCATGGGTGTGGATTGCCCGAAAGCCACTGCAAAGTACACACTAATTGCTGCTTTGATGTATGCAGTTGCCATGGCATTTGTTTACATCTCATTGGCTTACATTGGTTCGACGAGCTCGTACTTGGGTTCTGAGTTCAGTAACGGTGGCGATATTCTAACGGCGTTCACCTTCAGCCACTTCGGTGCATTTGGCTCACTATTACTAGGTGCCGTGATGGTATTGGCGTGTTTGACTACTGCTATCGGCGTAACCACCGCAGGCAGTGAGTTCTACGACAACACTTTCAGCAAAGTGAACTACAAAGGCTGCGTGATCACAACCATGGTATTGGCTGGTTTGATCGCCAACGTAGGTCTAGAGCAACTATTGGCTATCACATTGCCAGCGGTTATGGCGCTTCACCCAGTCGCGATTGCATTGATGATCATGGCACCAGTGTGCAACAAGATGTCGCAAATCATGGTCGTCGCGACGGCGTTCACTGCTCTAACGTTTGGTTGTGTTGATGCGCTGCACATCCTAGGTTACATGCCAGATTCCACCGATGAGTGGATGGGTAATTACATGCCTCTGTACAATGACTTTGCTAGCTGGATTATACCTAGCGTATTTATGATGATTGTTGGTCTGCTATTTACGACGAAAACCAACCAAGCCGAACAATTCGAGCTGGTAAATGAATAGCCGTTTAACATAAGACATCACTCAATAAGTAAGTTAATATGTAGTTCGCTTATTGATATCAGGCAAAGGAGTTGCCTGAACTATGGATTGATGTGGAGCGCTTATGGACAATCAGTATTTAGACATCAGAACGCTCAACTTTATCGTTATTCTGTTCTCTTGCATTTACTCAATCAGTCTACTTTGTTACCAATACACACAGAAAAAAATCAAAGGCTTAAAGACTTTTTCTCTCTCGCTGTTATTTATTGGCTTTGGGCCTTTTTTACTGGGATTTAGAGGCTCCGCACCAGATTGGCTTACCATCGTCATTGCTAATACGCTCATATTAATCGGCTTCTTGCTTACGCTTTACAGCGTGAGCATTTTTCGTCAATTCCCTCTAAAACTGGCCCACTCACTCGCTTTTTTAACGCCCATTTTCAGCGGTTCGTTTTATTATTTCACCTTCCATGACCATTCAATTAAAAGCCGTATCATTTACTTAAGTGTTTATATCTGCATCGTTACGTTTTTTAGTGGGATCGCCATGCTGAAAGGCACCAAGCAAGACCAAAAACTCCCAACCATAGTGATGGCGTGCTCCTTCTTTTGCTTCAGTATTTTTATGGGCTTCAGAGCACTTTGGAGCGCTTTCGCCAATGAAGTGCCAAATTTTATGACCGCAGGTTTTATCCACCAGATGACGTTTTTACTTAGCATCTGTCTGATTGTCGCTATGAGCTTTAGCATGTTGTGGCTAATTAATGGCCGCTTGATACAGTCAATCAATGATCTCTCACATTTAGACGCCCTCACAGGGCTTCATAATCGTCGCGCGATGGAAGAAATTGTTCCAAATCTTGTTAATCAAGCGCACAAACGGAACCAATCAATAAGCATCATCATGACCGACATGGACGAGTTTAAAGCGATTAATGATCACTATGGCCATACGGTAGGCGATTCCGTCATGGCTACGATTGCCGCTATCTTTAAGAAACACCTCCCAGAGTCAGCTTGCACAGTACGATTTGGTGGTGATGAATTCATGATTGTTTTACTTGAAAAAGCACAACGAGCCAAAATTGTTGCCGAGCAAATTCGTCTAGCGGTGGAAACTGATACCTCATTGCAGTCATTCGAAAATGAGATCACCATGAGCTTTGGAATCAGTGAGTTATCTGAGGGACAATCACTCCACGAGGTCGTTGCTGAAGCTGACGAAGCGCTGTATAGCTCTAAACATACGGGCAGAAACCAAGTCACCTTGTTTGGAGAAGGGAAAGGCCTAACTTATAAGTTTGTCCCGACTCCCTCGAAGAGCGCTTAATCATATTTGTGACGCCCATAGCGGTAAATCAGCTTAAAAATGGCGTTAAGTATAATCAGAGCGATTTAAACCAAACTTTTGCATCTTTTGATTCAAAGTTCGACGAGGTAAATCCAACTCCTGCATCACCTCGTTAATGCGTCCGTGATGCCTGACCAATGAATCATGCAGCACCTTGCGCTCAAAATTGTGTAATTGAATAACCAGTGGAACACCCACTTGCGTCTCCTCCGTGGTTGACGAAGGACGGCTAGAGAGAATTTCCATCACAGATACCGTTTCATCCAAAGCAAAACGCATAGCCACGTTTCGCAGCTCTCGAACATTCCCAGGCCAAGCGTAGGAAAGCACAGCGTTTCTATCTGCATCACTCAATGGTCGGGTTTCAGGGTTAGTTTGCAAGGTGAAGTGCTCAAACAAAATCAGTGAATCTTCTTCTCTCTCCCTGAGTGGCGGCAAATAAATTTGCGCGACGTTGAGCCGATAGTATAAATCTTGCCGAAACTCTTCATGATCATTGAGATCTTCTTTCGCCGCCGCGATCACTCGTAAATCAACGCCGATCTGCTGATTCCCCCCCACTCTTTCAACGGTATGCTCTTGAAGCGCCCGCAGCACTTTCACCTGCATCGACAACGGCATGCTTTCTATCTCGTCAAAAAACAACGTGCCTTTATCGGCGTATTCCAACTTGCCGATGCGTCGTTTGTTTGCACCAGTGAACGCCCCAGCTTCGTGACCAAACAACTCACTCTCGAAAAGGTGTTCTGGAATCGCACCACAGTTTATCGGCACAAAGTGATGAGGTTTTCTTTGGCTTTCATTATGTAAACTGGTCGCCACCAGCTCTTTACCACAACCCGTTTCACCGTAGATGATCACGTTAGTATCGATTTTCGCCAGTTTCGCAACTTGCTCGCGTAATTGCTGCATCACTCGACTTTGACCAATGAGCACCTCTTCTAAACCACTCACGCTAGCTAGATATTCTTGGCGGTGAAGCGTCGATGTTTGCGCGCGATGGCTCTCGACCGCATCTGTCACACGTTGAGACAAACGCTCCGGCTGGAAAGGTTTTTCAATAAAATCAAACGCGCCGTTTTGTAGCGCATTCACCGCCATATCCACATCACCATGACCAGTAATTAGTATCATTGGTGTTGGAATGTGATTCGCAATAAGGCTCTCTAAAATCGAAATTCCATCAGTATCTGGCAAACGAACATCACTAACTATCGCATCAAACTCTTGGTTCAGAATGGCGGTTTTGCCTTCCTCCCCCGAGCTAAAAGCTATGACGTCAAACCCCGCCAATTGCAGCCATTGGCTTGTTGCTTGACGAACGATGTCATCATCTTCAATTAGGGCGATACGCGGAATGTCGTCAAAAGTCATGAGTTACTGCCTGATCGGTGATAGAAGTCTTTGCTAAAGTTAGCAAAAACCATGCTATAGAAAAGGAGCTAGATCCCACTTCTTAATCACAATTCTTTAACATCCAATCAGTTAAGCGCACTCTTTCACTACCAACTACGATAACTATATTCAGCCAAACGGAGTCCGAATGCAGCGCACTAAGAATGGGAAAATGTGGCTAACCGCCGTATTGATCAGTGCGCTGGTGATCTTTTTCTACGGTGCTAGCCGAGAGGTGGCCCATCAATGGCTGAGCGTCCAAACTCAACAAGAAGCACAACAGAAACTCCTCGACTACATTGGTGAAGTCCGCCGAGCATTAAAACGTTTCTATCACCTTCCCTATCTCGTCACGAATAACCCAGAAACAATTGCGTTTGTTAAAGGCAATTTAAACTACTACGAGCCACTTCAAGCACAACTGACACAGCTCGATAAAGCCGCGAATACAGAGGGTTGGTTGATACTTTCAACCTCGGGAGAAGTGTTGGTATCGAGTCTGATCGATGAACGGTTCAGTCGCTCTGACCGCCGTGCGATTGTCGAACAAATACAACGTCAGGGAGAAGGCGTCTCACTAGTGAATAAAACAAAAGGTTCTAGTCCACTTTACTACCTCTCTGCACCAATTTTTGATGGTTTGGAGATAGCGGGCATCGTTGTTGTTCAAATCAACCTGAGTTTGCTAACGGAGCAGACCATCACCAGCCAAGACATCATCACGCTACAAAATCGCCATCAACGCTTCTTCCTCTCCAGCAGTACAAACTATAACGCCGACTGGTTTAATGAACCGAATAACCAAGTCAAAGTCGAAACTCAAACACTGTATGACAATACGGTGATTCATTTCTGGACTCTCAATCAGCAGCGCTACTTTGCACACACAGTAAAGCTGGACGACTTAAACTGGTTTGTCAGTTACCTTATTCCGACCAAACCTGTTCAGCAAACGATTAGTGTCATTGGATGGAGCATCGCAGCGCTCCTCCTGCTCCTTATTCTATTGGTGATCATTGGTTTACAGCGTCGACAAAAACATCTCAATCAGCAGCGTATTCAAGCTTTACTAGAAGAATCGCAACGCCGACTTAAACAGATGATCAATAAAACACATGTTGGTTTGTTGTTGATTGATGAACAAGGTCTATTGTTCGACCTCAACCCAATGGCAAAACGCCTTTTTTGTCTTCCTGAAAGTGTGAATCGTCATACCTTCGCCTGGGAGTTATTTGATGCGGGTAATTCAAATTCGACCACACTCACTTTGCTTAGAGATCTGCCAAAGCATAAGGAACTAGCAGAGATTAGCGCTGTAGAAACCATGGCGCGACGCAGTGATGGCAGCGTATTTCCTGTACTATTTTCACTCACTAGCTTCCCATGGCACGGTGAGCAGTATTTCCTTGCTACCATAATCGACATTAGCAAACGTAAAAAAGCGGAACAATCGCTGCAGCTGATTAACCAAGAGCTCGCTCAAAGGGTGGAAGAGCGAACTCAAGCTTTAAAACAAGCCCAAGAGCAATTGATTGAATCAAGCAAAATGGCAGCATTGGGCAGAATGTCGAGCGCGATTACCCACGAGTTAAACCAACCATTGACTGGCCTGCGTACCCTTTTAACCACCAACGAGTTGCTAGCAGAACGTGGACAAACAGACATGATGAAAGCCAATAACAAGTTGATTCAAAAGTTGATTGACCGCATGGCAAGCATGACCAGTCAGCTAAAAACGTTTGCCTACAATAAACCAGAGACACTGCACGAGATATCGCTGACAAACGCTTTAGAAGAGACGCTACGCGTCTATCAATCTCAACTCGCGAAGGTAGATGTTCGGGTACGCATTCCCAACGATTTACCCAATATCATTGGTGAAGAGCAACGCCTACAACAAGTGCTCGGCAACCTAATTTCCAACGCATTAGATGCGATGAAAGAGACCCAAGATCCCCAGTTAATGATTGCCGTTACACCCACTACCGATAATGTTGAGGTCGTGGTAAGTGATAATGGGTGTGGGGTACCTTCAGACCAACTCGATACCATGTTCGAGCCTTTCCAAACCAGTAAAAAAATTGGTGAAGGACTGGGGTTAGGACTTTCCATCACCGCCAACAATATGCGAGATATGCAAGGGAAAATCAGTGCGCAGCTCAACGCTGATAAAGGCATGTCCTTCACCTTAATGTTTGAGCTCGCTCCTCATCGTAGCTAATCCAACGCCATCCACCTCTCCAGCTTTTCTCCACGCAATTAAAGAGCAATAAACCCTGATCGACTTTATAAAGCGAGTTGCCTAACCTACGCTTAACTTGATGAATCGCCACATGCTATTCATCAGCGCAATTTTTGGTGGTTGACACCAAGTTTTAGCTCCCACCATCTAATTTATTGATAAGTAATTATTTAAAGTAAGAATGGATGCGTTATGAGAAAACTAACTTTAGCAGCAACAGGGGCGCTTTTTATTTTATCACCTCACGCTTTTGCAGCACCTTACGCAGCAGACGCTCGAAGTCACGGAATGGGAAATACAGGCGTCGTTTCCGCTGACTATTTAACCGCTCCTCTACACAACCCAGCCCTAGGCGCTCTCTATCGAGAAAATGACGATATCGGCCTACTCATTCCTGCTCTCGGCGTCAATATTCACGATGAGGATGAAGCTTTATCAGCCGTTGATGATGTTCAAGACCTTTACGATAGTATTCAGGGCATTCCCACACCTGCGAACGAAGCCGAACTTAATCGACTACTCGATCAATTAGATAAGAGTGCTCCAGTCGTCATTAACGGAGGTCTGAGCCTCGCGATTGCGATTCCGACACGCTACATGTCGGTAAACCTTTTTAGCGCTGGTTATGTGGAGATACTTGCGGCACCCGATATCTCAGATTCAACAAACACCGCAGATCGATACCTCAATTCTGCCGTCGACCTAGCGGCTTTCGGTAGTGCGGAATATGGCGTTGCCTTGGCTCGCGCTTACACGATAGGTGGGCAGCAATTCGCATTTGGTATTACGCCCAAATACCAACAGCTTAAAACCTATACGCAGCGTACAACACTAGATGACTTTGATATCGAGGATTACGACAAAAGTGAAGTATCAAAGAACACGTTCAATATGGATCTTGGGGTCGCTTGGTATCACAACGCATTTAGAGCTGGTCTCTCGTTAAAAGACGTCTTCGAACAAGATATAGAAACAAAACTAGGCAACTACACCTACGAACTCACGCCACAAGCGACCCTTGGTATCGGCTATGTCGGGGACTATGTAGCTCTGAGCCTAGACGCCGATCTCACCAAACAAAAGCGCTTTAAAGAGCTCGACGATGACACGCAGTTTATTCGCGTTGGTATCGAGGGGAATGCTTGGGGATGGGCTCAACTCCGCGCTGGTTATGAAGTTGACCTAGAAAATAACCTCGATAACTCGGTGACAGGTGGCATTGGCATCAGTCCTTTTGATGTGATCAGTGTAGACCTAGCAGGGTCTTACGCTGGCGATAACCAGTTTGGCGCGGCGGCGAATTTAGCATTTACGTTTTGAATACGAATGCCAACCTAAATTCACTTAGGTTGGCATTGTTAACAACCATCCTATATCTCAATGTTTATCATTACTGACGTTTGGTGATGAACTGATAAAAACACGATCTCGCTACAAGTATCGAGATGTCTCCTACACTATTCTCAAGCAATAAATCCACAAACATTTCCTAAATATAAAGAGTGAGAAACATGATTAAGTTTCCAGATAATTTCCTTTGGGGTGGTGCCATTGCGGCAAACCAGGTAGAGGGGGCATACAACCTTGGGGGGAAAGGTTTATCAACATCAGATATGTTGCCAAACGGCATTCTGAGCCCGCATCAAACGCGTGAAGAACGAACGCCTGGTATCAAAGATCTTGCTATCGATTTCTACAATCGCTATCCAGAAGATATTGCCCTGTTTAAAGAGATGGGATTCACCTGCCTGCGCTTATCCATCGCTTGGAGCCGTATTTTTCCTAATGGCGATGAGCTTGCGCCAAATGAAGAAGGACTGGCGTTTTACGACAAAATTTTTGATGAGCTAGCCAAACACGACATTCAACCATTTGTGACGCTTTCTCATTACGAGATGCCTTACGCCTTGGTTGAGAATTATGGTGGTTGGGGCGATCGTCGAGTGATAGAGTTTTTCGAGCGTTACGCTCGCACCGTGCTGGAACGCTACAAAGACAAAGTGAAGCTATGGTTAACGTTCAACGAAATCAACATGTCACTTCATGCGCCATTTACGGGAGTGGGCTTGCAAGAAGACGCCAGTGAACAAGACATTTATCAAGCGATTCACCACCAGCTAGTCGCAAACGCGAAAGCGGTAAAACTGTGTCAGCAAATCGTACCAAACGGCAAGATTGGTAACATGCTGCTTGGCGCAATCAACTACCCATACACTTGTAACCCTGATGATGTGTTAGCCGCCATGCATGAAAACAACAAGTGGTTGTTCTTCGGTGATGTACAAACACGTGGTCAGTACCCTGGCTACATGAAGCGTTACTTCCGTGAAAATGGCATTGAAATTCAGATGGAAGAAGGCGACTTAGAAGAGATCGCATCGGCAAGTGTCGATTTCATCTCATTCAGCTACTACGCAAGTGGCTGTGCAAGTGCGGACCCGAAACAGAAGGAAGTGGGTAACATCGTCGATAGCGTACCAAACCCATATCTTGAGAAGAGCCAATGGGGCTGGTTGATCGATCCAAAAGGCCTGCGCGTTTTGCTTAACTTCCTTCACGATCGTTACCAAAAACCGCTATTTATCGTCGAGAATGGCTTAGGCGCTCGTGATGAATTCGATGAAAACGGGGAAATCCAAGACGATTATCGAATTTCATACCTTAATGATCATTTGGTTCAAGCACACGAAGCGATTCTTGATGGCGTTGAGTTGATGGGCTTCACCAGCTGGGGGCCTATCGACTTGGTGGCTAACTCAACAGCCGAAATGAGCAAGCGTTACGGTTATATTTATGTCGATCGTCATGATGATGGGCAAGGAACGCTAGAGCGTAAACGCAAGAAGAGCTTCTACTGGTATCAAGACGTGATTCGTACTTCAGGCGGTTCATTGAAAAGCTAAGCCTGTTGTCTGGATATAAAGTGCGACTAGGCATTCGCCTAAACCATCAAGCCCTGCATTTGCAGGGCTTGAATTTTAAGGTGTTAATGCATTTAGAGATTAAACTGCAATCTCTCCACCGTCTTCACGTCGAATGACAACCGTCGCAGCTCGTGGACGCACAGAAACACCAGCAGGCGTTTCTTCGGCGGCATCTTCACTGTATGGCCAGTTGCCTGGGTGCTGAATATTCACAAACAATGATTTGTAATCAGGGCTGATAGTAAAGCCTGTCACTTCACAACCATTTGGTCCAACAAAGAAGCGTTTAAGCTCCGCTTGGTTATCCGCACCAATCACTGCTTGGTCACCATTCTCATCTGTTAGCTTAGATGGCACAACGGCCAACATTTGATCATTAGTGTAAGACGTAACTTCATCTGCGCCGTTATCGGTCTGAATCCACAAAATACCACGGCCATCAAACGCTAATCCGTCAGGGCTAGCAAACTGGTTTAGCTCATTCAGGCCAGAACGGTTAGTATCTGCATCACCATGTGCTGGCGAACCAAAGACAAAGATATCCCAAGTAAAGTCTGTAGCTGAAGCCCCTTCATCCCAACGAATAACGTGACCAAACTTATTGTTCAAACGTGGGTTCGCAGGATTGGTTTCATCAGTACGGCGCGTATTATTCGTCAATGTTAAGTAAACCGAGCCTGTGAATGGATCAACCGTACACCACTCTGGGCGATCCATTGGAGTTGCCCCAACGAGGTCAGCCGCGCCTGCCGTATTAATGATAATTTCAGCCAATGAGTTAAAGTGATCCGCTAACGTACCACCAGATTTTGTTACGCTATCAAGCGTCAACGGCAACCAAGTACCTGTACTGTCTTCATTGAAACGCGCAACATACAGTGTGCCTTCGTCCATGTACTTATCGCCTGCCGCTAGGCGGTTTTCCGAGTTTGCATCTGCAGGGTCCCACGCTGCCGCAGATTCAAATTTGTATAGGTACTCAAAGCGAGAGTCGTGACCAGAGTAGAATACCACTGGTTTGCCTTCTTCAAGCTTACCAAAAGTACAGCCTTCGTGACGGAAACGACCTAGTGCAGTACGCTTCTTCGCACGCGAGTTTTGCGTGTAAGGGTCAATTTCGACGATGTAACCGTGACCATTGGCTTCATTACGGTAATCATCCATTGCACTTGCTCCTGTTGGAGCCACATTAAAACGAGAGAACTCATCGAGACGCTCTTCTGCATTTCCTGCAAGTGTTTCCCACAAGTAGCGTGTGCTTTGGTCATCAACACCAATGCGATCTTGTTCTTCTGTACGAGTCCCGGCGTTAACAAAGTAACCTGGCCAGTTCTCTTCACAAGTTAAGTAAGTGCCCCATGGCGTGTAGCCGTTGCCACAGTTGTTTAACGTACCACGTGCTTGGCTGCCATCTGGCGAGAAACGAGTGACAGTTAGTGACGTGTGCGCCACTGGGCCAGATAAGTCCATTGCTGTCGCACCAGTGTAACGGCGGTTTAGTGGATCGGTATCGACTAGCTTCCACATGTTATTTTCAAGCTGAATACGAACCACTGACACACCGTGCGCGTTAATCTCTTTACGCACTTCATCTACAATGGTACGTACGCCATTTTCAACCGTCGGACCGTTTGGATGCAGTGCTGATGTATCAATGTACTCGTGGTTAATACATAGCAAGCCATCTGTGGTGCTATCGTTCAATGGGAAAAAATGCATGCCGTCATGGTGCATGCCTAGCGCATTTAACTGATCGGTACTGGTGTTGGTACCATCATTTTGCCATGCGCTGCCTTGTGCATTAAGTGGTGTTCCCCAAGGTACCAATACTTGTGCAGTGTAGCCTTGTGGAATTGAAACGGCGTCAGTGAGTGAGCCAGGGATAGATTCAAAGTTAAGAACGGCTTTAGATACGCCCGAGCCACTGCTTACTGTACTCCCTGAGTCCGATGAATTACAACCAGCCAACCCGAAAGCACCAAACGCTGTCATCGCACTGATGCCTAAACCACCTTTCAGAATGTTGCGTCGAGATAGGCTCGCTTCTAATACTTCTTCAAATGGTTTGTTTTCACTTTGGTTATAACGCGTCGCGTCAAAGGTTTCCTTGCTCATTTTTACTTTCCCGATCTTATAGTTTAATTAATAAATAAGTGATTAGTTGAACGGCAAGAAGTTTGGAGAAGAAAAATGACAAAAGTGCTTAAAACATATGAAACTTGTGTTTCAGCAGTGCAGCAAACTCAGCAGCGTTACCAATTGAGCAATTAAGTTTTGGTCACATAACCACCAACTGTATCGCTTCATTCTGATTTTACTTGGGCTAAAGTGTGATAGAAGGTATAAGGTGTACGAATTCAAATCATCTACGAGAGATAATCATGAAATTAGACAAGATCGATAACAAGAGCCGTCGTATCCGTAAAAAGCTGTTCTTAGGTGAGTTCGCAATCCTAGGTTTCGAGATCAGCTGTGAAACAGACATCAACGACTTCGACCGTTACGATGCATTCGTTGATGACTTTATCGACTACATTGATGGGCTTGGCCTTTGCTTCGGCGGCGGTGGTCTAGAACTGTTTGAAGGCTTCCTATGCTCTACTGACCGTTACGGCAGTGCTACTGAAGAGCAAAAAGCACAAGTTATTGCATGGTTAGAAGCACGTCCAGAAGTGAAAAGCGCAAAAGCTGGCGACTTGGTTGACGCAAACTACCTGTAAGTAACAGAGTCATACTGACAATAATAAAAAGCTGGTCTCCGGACTGGCTTTTTTACTTTTGGAAATGTGTGATAGTAAAAGTAGAGTTCTGGGAGGTTGTGCGGAGTGAATGTGATTGTGGCGTTTTTGAGCTGGCAATCAGCGGGAAACGGCGTTCCACTGCCAGCTCGTGCCTTTAGGTATCATTAACTATGATTTTTTAGCTGGTGCGTCTTTCGTGTCTTTCCAGTATTGAATGCGCACACGATGTAGCTGAGCTCTTCTAGTCTTTTTCATAGTAAAATCCCTCATCTTATATAAGTAACGCTCCTTATGGAGCTTATTGTCTAAGGTCGAATCCCCTTCAATCTATAAGGGAACCAATTATTTAACCGTGACCAATTTCACAACATAATGATAATTACCGATTTCTTGCAGTCATCTTTGGCTAGTAAACGGCGTATTATCTCTCTGACACGGTTAACTTACTCACCAGATATGACAGAAAAATGGCAATCAAGTTCCCTATATTATCTGTCACTGAATCTTAATAATGATTCCTGAAAAATTTTGCAAGTAAGATATCAATTGCCCATCACTTTCAGCCGAGTAACTCTTTTCGCGTTCGTGATCGCAGTTGTGTGCAACCCAATTACGGCTGGATTCGCTGTTGATATTGCTGGCGGTACTCGCGTGGCGTAAGCCCTTTATACGTTTTGAAGTGACGATTAAACAGGGCTTGGTTTCGATACCCTACTCTCTCAAACACAATTCCAATCGGCAAAGGCGTTGATTGCAGCAAATCTGCGGCATGATTGATCCGCAATTTCATTAGGCGTTGGCTAAACGGCTCTTTAAAGTGCTTTTGAAACAATCTTGTGACCGCACTGTCACTCAGTGATAAATGGTTCGCCAAGTTCGCGAGCGTCACTTTGCTAGCAAAGTGCTGTTCGAGATATGCGTTGACACTTGCCACTCGTTCTCTTTCCTGTAATTCGTGTTCACTCATCGATAAGTAAGAGTGAGTCATCAGTGTTTTCGCCCCTTCATCGTGAGCAATCAAAGACAAAACATGGAGAAATCTCGAGAGTTGCTCCATTGCAGGAAACGTCATGAGCTCATGCAAAAGATCCACAACGTGCTGAGCTGTCCGCTCAGAAAACATCACACCTTTGTTGGCCGCTTTTAAAAGCGGATCAAGCTTTCTAAGCTCTGCGCAATAGAACATCAAATTGGCAATCCACTCACGCTTAAACCAAATCACATGAGTCTCGCACTTGCTTTCGACCAATGTGGAGTGAATAGAGTGAGGCACACCAGGCGCGATCAATAGCATTTGGTTGTGAGTCACTTCTAATTCGTGATGACCAATATGCAAACTACCAGTGAAGTGGCGATGGATGACTAATTCAAACACATCATCGTGAAAATGGAGATCGTACTCTTTTTCTGGCTCATCAATGCGACGATAGCGCCAAGAAAAACCTGGTCTTTGTGGTACTTTTTCGATGTGTGCCATTGGCTACTCCACAAAATAGTATTGTTTCACGCTCAAATAATATCAGTATTGCCAGCTTAATCTTCATCACGCCGAAATAGTATTGATATTAAGCGGCATACTATCAACTTTGTGTCGTCACGCTCCTTATTGTTGCCTTGAAAGACAAGATAACTAAGGAGGCTTTCATGAGTCACTTCACTGTCAAGCTACGCCAAGTCCTGCACAAAACACGTGATGAATGGGCAACATTCGCCATCAAAGAAATGGAAATTCCACCTAACACTATCGCCAAATTTTATGGCTACAAATCGAGTTGTGATCTTGAGCAAATTCTTAAACAGGATGTAAACGACGCCAATTCGGATATTTGCTCGACACCTTGTGCGAGATCTCTCACAAGCAATGTAAGCAAAACGACCATCATTGACTAAGACAAAATCGAAAAATAAATATAAGAAATTGAAAATTATCACTTATTCCATTTCACACAATATTCACTGCCAAAGTTTTTTTACCTAGCTAATTGAGAGTAATCAGCAAAACATCAATACTGATTGTGTCGACAGGATGTTGGCGGGAACAGGAAAAAAGCCTAATGGACTAGGTATCTTCAGGATGAAGATTTGGTAGCTTAGGATGAGTTATCAGCAAGGATGTAGTTAAGCTCTAGGATAGAGTTCGCCCGTCAGGATGATAGGCAAGAATGGACACCGCTAGGAAGGCGATGAACAAGGAACTCGGTTAAAGGACTTAACCACAATCAAGGATAGATGCAGGGAGCACCTATAGTAGCCGGATTGCTGCGAAAGAGAATAAGCCCCGTCTGGGAAACCAGGCGGGGTTTTATTTTGCCTGCTATTTATTATTCACGAGGTACCCGATTCTCTTGCGTCGATTTATTTCGTGCCGTGCTATCATTTTCTCTACGTCTTTCAGCAAGCTCACAGCAAATCTCACATTATGCTTAATCCTGTTTGGTTACATACATTTAAGACATTGATTGAAGTCGGTCATTTCACACAAACGGCAGAAAAACTTTTTATGACCCAACCTGGTGTCAGCCAACACATCAAAAAGTTAGAGCAAAGTTGTCAGCATGCGCTGATCAAACGTGAAAACAAAAGCTTCGAATTAACAGAGCAAGGTCGGATTGTTTACGCCTACGCGCTGGAGTTAGAAGAAAGAGAGAAAGCGTTGCTCGAAGAACTCAGTTTTGATGATGCATTTTCAGGTCACTGTAAACTGGCCTGTTCTGGCGCAATGGCATTGATGCTGTATGGCCCTCTTTTAGAAAAGCAAAAACAGCACCCAGGCTTATCGCTGCATTTAGAAGCCGCACCCAATCACTCGATTCTCAATGCAATAACGGAAGGAAGCATTGATATTGGAATCGTAACTGATGTTCCTCACAAAGGTTTATTTCACAGTGAAAGAATTGGTAAGGAGCAGTTGTGCTTAGTCCTACCTAATCAATACCGCGAAAGGCAGATAACACCACAACTCTTGCACGACTGTGGTGTCATTGCCCATCCTGATGCCAAGCACTACATGACGCTATTTTTTGACCAATGCGCGGAACAAGAGCTCCAAGAAATTAAGATGAGCGATTTACCATTATCCGGCTACGTGAATCAATTAAGCCAAATTTTACTACCTGTGAGTAAAGGACTCGGCTTCACCGTGCTGCCTCAAAGTGCTGTCGACAACTTCCCACAAAAAGATACCTTGCACATCGCACAACTGAAAAACACCGTGTGTGAAGAGTTATTTTTAGTTCGCAAACGAAGTCGTGTTCTGCCACTGCGCTATCAAACAATTAAAGATGTGTTATTGGACGTCATCACAAACTCAAAACAAACTACAGAATAGCCTAGCGTTTTAATCGTCGTAATCCGTTTGCTTAAAAAAGTCCACAGACAACTTCCGGCTTACGACGCTGAGAATGCCCGATGATTCAACAAATTATTTTTGTCGTAACGACGAGTTTTTTTCGTTTTCTTCTCGCGAGAAAAAAACCTAAGGTGCGCACCTCTAACGAAGTGGTTGTCCAACCACACATCTAAATCGTTGAAGTCAGTAGGTAATATCACCTAAATATCACATACCTGCTGCATTCTATACTCTATACTTATATTTTTAATTTGGTACTGACTTACTAAGGAATTGCCATGCGTATTGCTATTCTCTCTCGTAATGAGAATTTATATTCAACCATGCGCCTAAAACAGGCAGGTGAAGAGCGTGGACATCAAGTAGACGTCATCGATACTCTGCACTGTTATATGGACATTACGAGCAACAACCCTAAGATCCGCTATAAGGGTGAAGAATTGCCACAATACGACGCTGTGATTCCTCGCATCGGTGCATCCATCACATTCTACGGTACCGCGGTTGTACGTCAGTTTGAAATGATGGGCACATTTTGTGTCAACGAATCGGTCGCAATCAGTCGTTCTCGTGACAAGTTACGCTCGTTGCAACTGTTATCGCGTAAAGGCATCGGCTTGCCGCGCACTGGCTTTGCTCACCACCCTGATAACATTCAGGACGTGATCAAAAATGTTGGTGGCGCACCTCTAGTGATTAAATTACTAGAAGGAACTCAAGGCATCGGTGTTGTGCTTGCTGAAACCAACAAAGCAGCAGAAAGCGTGATCGAAGCATTCATGGGGTTGAAAGCAAACATCATGGTGCAAGAGTTCATCGAAGAAGCTAAAGGCGCAGACATACGTTGCTTTGTTGTCGGTAATAAAGTGATTGCAGCGATGAAGCGCCAAGCGAAAGAAGGAGAGTTCCGCTCTAACTTACATCGCGGCGGCTCTGCACAGTTAGTGCGACTAAGCAAAGAAGAACGCGCTACTGCGATTAACGCGGCAAAAGTCATGGGGTTAAACCTATGCGGTGTAGATATCCTTCAATCTAAAAACGGCCCAGTGGTAATGGAAGTGAATTCTTCACCAGGTCTTGAAGGTATCGAGCTCGCTACAGAAAAAGACGTTGCTGGTATGATTTTCGACTTTATCGAGAAAAACGCAAAACCACACGCAAACCGTACTCGTGGTAAAGGTTGATAATTGTTTGAGTGAGAGCCTGCTTAGTAGGCTCTCGTATTACTCATCGCTAGGATGACACTATGAATCAGAAAATGATCATTGGGAACGCCGAAGCTATTTGCTTACCTGAGTTAGGGATTACTCACCTTGAAGCGCGCATTGATACGGGCGCACAAACATCTTCATTGCATGTAGATAACATTGATTGCTTTGAAAAAGATGGTCAGTCTTACGTTGCATTCGATCTGCACCCGGATGTTTATCATTTAGAACAAGTGGTTCGCTGCACAGCGAAGCTAAAGGCAAACCGTAAAGTGAAATCTTCAAACGGTACCTTTGAACATCGCTGCGTTATCACCACCATGCTGCGCATGGGTGACAAACAATGGCCAATCGACATTACGTTGACCAACCGTGAAAAAATGACTTACATGATGCTGTTAGGTCGTCAGGGCATGGCAGACAAAGTGCTGGTAGACCCTAGCCAATCTCATTTATTGGCATCTTAACCCCGTAGCTTCAGATGAGTGATCGAACGTTTTTGTTGAGCATCACTCGTCTGGCTTTATCTTCGCCTACTTCCTACTAAATAGCGCAAACAACAATCCCTTCGCTTTGACCTTTGTAACGCGCCAATGGGTCATCGGCTTAGTTGGCGCAGTATGCAGAATGTGCTGATACGCTTTCTCATCAAAAGTCACCTCTCCCCCATGCGCCAAAAGCAAACATTGCGGATTCATCTCAAACACACGCTTTAATGATTGGCGATATTGGTTTGGATGAAATATGGGAAACGGCGCAATAAGATGTTTCTTAACCTGCACCATCAAATCCGCCACATACAATACATCTTGTTCAGAATGATAAACCGACAAATCTCTATCGGTATGTCCCTGCGTTTCTAGCACCTGCCAATCATCAAACCCCGGAATACATTCACCATCGATGAGTTCTATATCGGGCTTTAACTTGCGCGAATACCACAGGTTTTGCTTTGGTTTACGCATCCGGTTCGCCATCCAGCGCGCTAACATCAAATCGGTCAAATGCATTAGCCAACCGTCTACACCGCTATACCATTGGCTCTCTCGCTTTGCGGCCAATAGCTTACATCCAGTTAAATCACGCAGTTTGTGCGCGCCACCAGCGTGGTCTGGATGCATGTGAGTTACAACGACCAACTTTAGGTCAGAAAAAGGACGATGGAGTTGATGTTCAATAAAATCTTTAAGGTGAGGAATGTCTGCTCGACTTGCACCATCAAGCAACATTAATTTATCGGGATATTCGGCGAGATACATGGTCTGAATGTATCCCTGAATTCTGTGCAGCTGCAAAATATGTCCTTATTTGAGTGAGATTTTTCATGACCGCTTCCATGCTGGTCAGACCAACTATAACAGCTGAATGGACGCACTGGTAAACAAATGTTCACATCAGCGCACGACAAGAAATCATAATCGAGATGATAGATTTTAATCATTAGACTCAGCGGCACTTTTATCCGTTAATGCGCGCACACGGAGTTCGTGTCAGGGTATGAGGTTAATGCCTCATGATTTGCTTTTTTGTACTTTTCCTTCTAATTAATTAAGGACTTAAGTACATTTTTGTGAGAATCGAGTTGGAAAAAGCAACTAAATTAGACCGCATCCGCGCGGACTACAACGTTCACTACTGGAGCCAAGGTTTCTACGGTATTGATGACCAAGGCGAGGTTTACGTATCACCTCGTAGTGATCGTGCACATCAAATCCCTTTCAGTGCCATTGTAAACGAGCTAGAAGCGAAGCAGTTAAATCTGCCTGTATTAGTGCGCTTCCCGCAAATCGTGCACCAACGTGTGCATGGAATTTGCCACGCTTTCAACCAAGCAATTGAAGAATACCAATATCCAAACAAATACCTGTTGGTGTACCCAATTAAAGTAAACCAGCAACGTGAAGTGGTGGATGAAATTCTAGCGAGCCAAGCTCAACTAGAAACCAAACAGCTTGGTCTTGAAGCGGGTAGCAAGCCAGAATTGTTGGCAGTACTTGCATTGGCTCAACAAGGCAGCTCCGTGATCGTGTGTAACGGCTACAAAGACCGTGAGTATGTGCGTCTTGCACTGATCGGCGAAAAGCTAGGCCACAAAGTATTCATCGTACTAGAGAAGCTTTCTGAGCTGGATCTGGTGCTAGAAGAAGCGAAAAGCTTGGGCGTAAAACCGCGCCTTGGTTTGCGCATTCGCCTCGCCTCTCAAGGTGCGGGGAAATGGCAAGCAAGTGGCGGTGAAAAATCGAAATTTGGTTTGTCTGCATCGCAAGTGCTTAGCGTTATTGAACGTCTGAAACGCGAAGGCAGCCTAGATGCGATGCAACTGGTTCACTTCCACCTTGGCTCACAGATGGCAAACATCCGTGACGTACGTAATGGTGTGAATGAGTCTGCACGTTTCTACTGCGAACTGCGCGCACTGGGTGCAAACATCGAATACTTCGATGTGGGCGGCGGTTTGGCAGTCGACTACGACGGCACACGCAACCAATCATCGAACTCGATGAACTACGGCCTTGCAGAGTACGCACGTAATATCGTCAACACAGTGGGCGACGTGTGTCAGCAATACGAACAACCGATGCCAGTGATCATATCTGAATCCGGTCGTTCACTGACAGCGCACCACGCTGTGTTGATTTCTAACGTAATTGGTACAGAAACATACCAACCGGAAGAAGTGCATGAACTTGGCGCAGATGCTCCACTTTTACTACAAAACATGTGGCGAAACTGGGAAAACTTACAAGATGGTACCGACGCTCGTGCGTTAATTGAGATCTACAACGATACCCAAAGTGATTTGGCAGAGGTACACTCTCAATTCGCAACTGGCGTGCTTAACTTGGAGCAACGTGCGTGGGCAGAACAACTGTCACTGCGCATTTACTTCGAACTAAGCCGCAAGATGAGCACTAAGAATCGCTTCCACCGTCCGATTCTGGACGAGTTGAGCGAACGTCTTGCAGATAAGTTCTTCGTGAACTTTTCTCTCTTCCAATCTCTACCAGATGCTTGGGGTATTGATCAGGTGTTCCCTGTTCTGCCACTTTCTGGTCTTGGCGATGCGGAAGAGCGTCGTGCGGTAATGTTGGACATCACCTGTGATTCTGATGGAGCGATCGATCACTACGTTGATGGTCAAGGCATCGAGAGCACGCTACCTGTGCCGGCTTGGAGCAAAGACAAACCGTACCTAATGGGCTTTTTCCTAGTAGGCGCATACCAAGAAATCCTTGGTGACATGCACAACCTATTTGGTGACACCCACAGTGCAGTAGTCAATGTTGATGAACACGGTCAATTTGAGATCAGTTACATCAATGAAGGTGATAGTGTAGAAGACATGATGCGCTACGTTCATATCGACGTGGATGCGATTCGTGACAATTACAAACAATTGGTTTCCCAAAGAGTTGAAGCCAATGAACAAGCACAAATCCTAGCAGAACTAGAACAAGGTCTAGCGGGATACACCTATTTAGAGGACTTCTGATATGAATGATTTGTTTACTAAAACCGATTATTCGCTTTACTCCAACTCTATGTCGTTTTTACGTCTACCGTACATTCGTAATCCGGTATCGGCAGACGCAGACGTTGTGGTGCTAGGGGTTCCTCTGGACATGGCTACATCTGGTCGTCCAGGCGCACGCATGGGGCCAGATGCGATTCGCCGTGCCTCAGTCAACTTGGCATGGGAAGGTAAGAAGTTCCCGTGGGACTTCAACGTATTGGATAAGCTGAAAGTGATCGACGCGGGTGACCTCGTGTTCGATTGCGGTGATGCGGAAGATTTCACTTACCGTCTAGAGGCGGCAACCAGTGAAATCCTAAAAAGCGGTAAAACCATGCTGGGATTGGGCGGTGACCACTTCATCACACTGCCTATCCTGCGTGCCTACGCGAAGCATCATGGTCAAATGGCTCTGATTCACTTTGATGCTCATACGGATACCTACGCAAATGGCAGTTCATACGACCACGGTACAATGTTCTACCATGCGCCGAAAGAAGGTTTGATCTCTGCGAAGAACTCCGTACAAATCGGTATTCGTACTGAATACAAACAGCAGGATCACGGCTTTAATGTGA
The DNA here is from genome assembly GCF_020515785.1 of Vibrio sp. E14. Taxonomy (NCBI): domain Bacteria; kingdom Pseudomonadati; phylum Pseudomonadota; class Gammaproteobacteria; order Vibrionales; family Vibrionaceae; genus Vibrio; species Vibrio sp. E14. The sequence goes on along the minus strand of NZ_JAHPJI010000001.1, from coordinate 28,484 downwards.
TTAATGCGATGCAAGCGAATGACATGTCGGTGAACGAGATCTTAGAAGAGATTCGTCGTACCGTCGCAGATAAGCCAGTGTATGTTACTTTTGACATCGACTGCTTGGACCCAGCCTTCGCGCCGGGAACAGGTACACCCGTTTGTGGTGGCTTGAACTCAGACAAAGCACTGAAGATCATTCGTGGCTTAGCCGGTATGAATATTGTGGGTATGGATGTTGTAGAAGTATCGCCTCCGTACGACCACAGTGATGTTACCGCATTAGCGGGAGCAACCATCGCGCTAGAAATGCTTTACGCATACGCATCTGGCCGAGAATAAACATAATCATTTCTAAGGGAGCTTCGGCTCCCTTTTTGTTCATGGTGCCTTCTTCAGTCTTTTCTTCGTTCGAACCATGTCTTGCTCTGGCTAACCAAAACAATTCTTCTCACCTCAGTTTTAACCATAAAAACCAATGACCTATAAGTGGATTTACATTCACAACAAATAAGAGATTTAACGTAATTCAACAAAGAAAAGCAGCCTATTTCCGAATGCAAATTCAGATTATTTTTTCTAATGCATATTATAGATTTTTATCTTACTCAACTTCACACTTTTCGATTGCTAATTGTACACGCAAAGACTAATATCTCGCGCAAATAGCCCCGTAACACAAAAAGTCTGTTGGCACTCTGCATATAGCGCTAAGGGTTTTTATTTCTTAAATTTTTTGGAGAGATACGCAAATGTCTGCTTCGTTTCCATTAGCGAAACTTACCTTTTTAATCGCAATATTGACTGCCGTGGGTCAAATGACCCAAACAATGTACGTGCCTTCAATCGGTCATATGGCGGGTGAGTTTTTGGTGTCTGCGTCATCACTTCAAGCTGTGATGGCTTGTTACCTGATTCCATATGGCTTATCGCAATTCGTGTACGGTACGCTATCGGACCGCTTAGGTCGCAAGCCAATCATCATAGCAGGCCTACTTATCTACATCGTAGGTACATTGGTGGCGCTCTTTGCACACCAATTTGAATGGTTCTTGATTGGTAGTTTCATCCAAGGTTTAGGTATTGGCTGCGGTGGTGCGATGTCACGTACTCTGACTCGCGACTGCTTTGAAGGTTCTGAGCTACACAGAGCAAATAGCTTAATCAGCATGTGTGTGATTTTCTCACCATTGTTGGCTCCCGTACTTGGCGGCTACTTAACCGAAGCGTTTGGCTGGCGCTCTAGCTACCTATTCTTAGCGCTGTTTGGCATTGCAGTGGTGATTACCATGATGACCAGCATGATGGAGACGCTACCAAAAGAGAAACGCAAGTTCGAACCAGTAGCCAAAAGCTACAAACACGTTTTATCAGATCGCCGCTTCCAAGGCTTTTTGATCTGCCTAGTTGCGACGTTTGCTGGCGTAGGTGTGTTCGAGGCAGCAGCTGGGGTATTGCTAGGTGGTGTATTGGCATTACCAGCAACAACGGTAAGTTTACTGTTTATCTTACCGATCCCGGGTTACTTGGTGGGTGCCGGCTTATCTAGCTACATCGCGCAGCGTCGCTCTGAGCGTCGTGCTTTAAATGTGGGCTTGGTATCGATTTTTGTTGGCTCTGCTATTGTGCTCACCCCTGGCTTGTTTGGTTTAACCACGGCGTTAACGCTGGTTGGTGGCGCAACCGTGTACTTTTTGGGTGCGGGTATCCTATTCCCAGCAGCAACAACCGGAGCAATTGCGCCATTCCCATATCATGCAGGAACAGCTGGCGCGACATTGGGTGGCATGCAAAACTTGGGAGCAGGTATTGCGACCTTGCTTGCATCACTATTTCCAGCGCATAACCAGATGCCACTAGGTGTTTTGATGATGGCAATGTCGGTAATTGCAATGCTTGGGCTCATGTGGGTAAATCGAGCGCACAACCACTCAAACGAAGTGCCGCAAGTCATCTGATCATTATCGACTAACGTTCAAAATCCAAAAGGGACACACTAAACTAGTGTGTCCCTTTTTTCATATCACACTATATCGATTTACCGATGAGAATGATTTAACTTTCGAATTGATATTTGTTAAAAATAACAGCTGCTTACACAATGTGTTTTCAGCTCCCTTCAAATTGAGTAGCCAACTCGAAAATATTGAGAATTCTCACTTTTTCGGCACACCCCATAACAAAGAATGGACAACTGAAAACCACTAACGAAATGAAAGCCCAGCCCTCAGGATGAGGCCACTTGGGTGTACAATAAGGATAAAAACAGATGCGTTTCACTTTAACTACGTTGGCCGTCTCGGTCGCGCTTGTCGCCGGATGCAGCAATCAAGGAACTCCCAGCATGACTCAATACTCCCAATCACAGATCGTTGCTCAACAAACTCAAGCTCCGGTTGCGAAAAAAGTCCCTCACGCGATGACTATTCATGGTGATACTCGCGTTGATAACTACTACTGGATGCGTGACGACGAGCGTAAAGATCCGGAAATTTTGCAGCACCTAGAGCACGAAAATCAGTATACGGAAACCGTTCTCAAGCACACTGAAGCTCTTCAAAATGAGCTATTTGAAGAAATTAAAGGTCGTATAGCAAAAGACGACAACTCCGTTCCTGTGCGTAAAGGCAACTACTTCTACTCAAGTGAAGTGACCGGAGATAACGAATACGAAGTTCACCTTCGAACTAAAGACTTTGCAGGCAAAGACAAGCAAGTCATTTTAGATGTCAATGAACTTGCAAAAGAACATGAGTTCTTCAGTATTGGCGGCTTGTACGTTAGTCCGAATGAAAACTTACTGGCGTATGGCGAAGATACATTAAGCCGCCGTGTTTACACCCTTAAGATCAAAGACCTGACAACAGGCAATTACCTACAAGATGAAATCGAAGGCGCCTCAAGCGCGATTGCATGGCAGAACGATAATAACGCCTTTTACTACATCAAAAAAGATCCACAGACCTTGCTAGGCTACAAAGTGTATCGTCATGTCTTAGGCACGCCACAAAGCAGCGATGAGTTGATTTTTGAAGAAACCGACAGCGCCTATTACACCTCACTAAGCAAAAGCAAAGATGGCGAAGATATTTATATCTGGCATTCCAGTACAGAAACCAGCGGCGTCTCCATCATCGATGCGAGCAACCCTAAAGCAAAGGCGAAGCCTTTTTATCCTCGTGAAAATGGCATTGAATACAGCATTTCTAAGCTAGGCGATTGGTATTACATTTATACCAACTATCAAGCCGTGAACTTCCGTTTGATGAAAGTTAAGCAAGAAGAGATGCACGATCGCTCTAAGTGGCAAGACGTGATTGCCGCAGACGACAACACTCAACTTGTCGACTTCGAGCTATTCGATGATCACCTCGTCTATGAGCAGCGCTCTAACGGTCTAGCAAGCGTCACTGTGCGTCAGCTCTCAACAGGAAAAGAACTCCCCCTCACATTTAATGACGATGCGTTTGCTGCCTATTTGACAGGCAACCTAGAGCTGGATAACGAGAAAGTTCGTATTTATTACAGCAGTTTAACCACTCCAGGAACCTACTACGATTTCGATCTAAAAACGGGCAAGTCAGAAATCATGAAGCAAACACCTGTACTTGGTGATTTTAATCCTGACAATTACCAATCAGAACGCATTATGATCACAGCCCGTGACGGTAAAGAAGTACCCGTTTCTTTGGTGTATCGTAAAGACTTATTTAAGAAGGATGGTACGAATCCACTCTACCAATATGGTTATGGATCTTATGGCGCAACCATTGAGCCAACTTTCCGCTCGACACGTTTGAGTCTATTAGACCGCGGCTTTGTTTACGCCATCGCTCATATCCGTGGATCTGAAATGCTTGGCCGACCTTGGTATGAGGATGGTAAAAAACTCACCAAACAGAATACCTTCAACGACTTTATTGATGTGACTAAAGGTTTGGTTGAACAAGGCTATGGCGAGAAAGATAAAGTCTTCGCTGTTGGTGGCTCTGCAGGTGGTCTCTTAATGGGGGCTGTCATCAACCAAGCACCAGAACTGTATCGCGGTATCGGTGCACACGTTCCGTTTGTGGACGTGGTAACCACCATGCTCGATGAATCGATTCCATTGACCACCAATGAATATGATGAATGGGGTAACCCAAACAACAAAACATACTATGACTATATGTTGAGTTACTCGCCTTACGACAACGTTAAGGCACAAAACTACCCGAACATGTTGGTAACGACTGGCTTGCACGACTCTCAAGTGCAGTACTTTGAACCAATGAAGTGGGTCGCCAAACTTCGTGAAATGAAGACAGACGATAACGTCTTGTTGTTCAAAACCGATATGGAAGCCGGACACGGCGGCGCATCTGGTCGATTTAAGCGCTTGAAAGAAGATGCGTTAGAGTACGCGTTCTTCCTCGATTTACTCGATAAAAAATAAGCGTATTAATAGAACTGCATCTCTAACAACAAAAATGCCCGCAACTTGCGGGCATTTTTTATAGACGCGCTCTCTAAACAGAGAGTTGGGGTACCTAAGCACATCATTACCAGTGTCTCTTATAGCCAACGGAAAGCAGAAAGAAAAACGCCTACTCACAACGAGTAGGCGTTAACACAATAAATGTGTTTAGGCAGTAGAAACTGGCCTATTTATTAGAAGTAGTAACGAGCACCTAGAGTCCAGTAGTCGTTCTCTTCGCTAGTGTAATCGTTACCTAGGTCAAACTGGTAAGCAGCAAACGTTACGAAAGCAGGAGTTACAGCGTACTCTGCTTGTAGCGCAGTTTCGCTTGAAACTGTCTTGTTGTCTTCTTCGTCTTCTACGCCTTCGTAGTTAACGCTGAATGTCCAATCGTTCACGCCGTATGCCAAAAGAGCTTCAATTTGAGAAGTCTCTTTACGCATCTCGTAGAAGTAATCGTTCATACCGTATACTACTGCTGCGTATAGACCTGAACCGTACTGACCGTAGTTTACAGAGAATAGGTGTGATTCAGCGTTCTTAGTACCTAGAGTCGCGTTTTTAACATCACCGCCGCTGTATACGTAGCCTAGGCCAAAGCCAGCAACAGAACCGCTCAGTGCAACTTGACCACGTTGCTCGTATGTTGTTGCATCTGAAGTTTGCTCACCTTGCCAACCTAGACCTAGGTTGAAAGCAAAGCCTTCACCAAATTCAAAACCTTTACGGTAGCTAAGCATTTTATCAGCACGAGCTGAGCCTAGGTTGCCGTGGTTGTCGTACAAAAAGTCGTTCGCAAACGCGATTGGTAGATCCGCAACACCAGCGACATCGTAGTAAGGTGACCATTGAGTACCTGCAACAAGGCGACCGTACTGCTCGTGAGTTGCACCGATGTAACCTAGACGAGTTTTGAATGACTGTTCACCACCATTTAGGTAGTTAAGCGCCCATTCGCCTTTAGCGTCGATAGTGATACCGTTGCCAATGTCTTTCTTACCCGCGACGTTAATACGTGGAGACACTTGATGAACTTTCACATCTTCCTCGTAGTACTCACCCACGCCAACTGAAACGTGACCGCCGATCGATAAAGATGTACCATCGCTGTTATAAACTTCTGCTGCGAAGGCCTGTGAACCACATGCTAGTGCCGCCACTGCAACGGCTAGAGTTTTCATTTTCATTGTTAACATCCGTATAGTTGTTTGTACCGGTTCGCTTAGAGACAGATTAAATCCGAATCAATCGCAACGAACACATAACAAAGTAGTAATGAAATAGAAATGAAACAAACACTTTCTTATGCAACCAGTGGTATTAATGTTCACATTTTGAACTAAGTCACAAAAAAATAGGGAACTTTTCATTCCCCATCATAAAATCTGTGGCTTTTTACGTGTCACATCTCCCAACGTGCGAGTGGCTTCTCAGTTTTGATACCCTTACTGCCCCAGCGGTCAACAACATCAATTTGCAGTATACGACTCGGTTTAATAAGCGATGTCAAGGTTTTCGACGGTCGTTTATCCGTCACTAACCATAGCGTTTTATCTTGTTCAAACTGAGCTTTTAAAGATAATTTGTCTTCTTCTGTCCACTCGAGTTCTGGCTTAAATTCGCGCCCAACCACAAACAATTGGTTGCCAGAGGCAAAGTCCTCTAGTGACTCACTCATCAGTACCACTGAATCGATGCCTTTATCGAAGATCTCTGCCTGTTGTTGGTTGATCAGTTCACGCACATTGAGCATAAAAGCCTGTTGATTCGTTTGAATCGCCTTTTGGTGTTCAGGATATACACGTTGTAGATCCTCTCCAACAATGCCCGCCATTCGGATTAAGTTTGTAGGGTTAAGCCATGCGTACTTCGATGTTGACCCATTTCCCAATGTCAGTACTGCAACTCCTTGAGCTCTAGGAGAAATGGCCTGCGATGCATCGATTTCAATCAAGTGAATGTTGCCCTGTCGAGCGTAAACATAAGTCGGGTCTTGTTTCCAAATCGCACCAAGAGTAATAGCAACCGTCGCGGCTTGACCCGCTTGCTTAACTTGCTCTGTACCTTTATTTGCGAACCAGTTCTCAAGACGCTCAACGCCGTAACGCTTTGGAGGCAGATACTGAGTCTCTATCCCTGTACCTTTCATGAGTTGCTCAGACAACATGTACGTGACGGGAGTGCTGGTTAAAATGTCTTTGGCGCTTGCCCACGATGGAAGTGTCGTCGCTATAACCAAACCAAAAGTTATCGCTAATTTTTTTATCTTCATGTTCATTACTTTATAAAAAGGGTTACGCTTTTTGGATAATTCGGTAAACCGTTGCTGTTAGGAAAAATGCCGCAGAAACAATGATGATGGATGCGCCTGATGGCACTGGTAGCTCAAGCTCCATCGGCAGTATGGTTCCTACTAAACACGCAATGGTTGCCAATAAAGAAGAAAGGAGAACGAAACTACCCATGCGTTTAGTCAATAACCTAGCCGTTGCACCAGGAATCAGTAGCAATGCACCAACCAATACCGCGCCAATAATCTTTACCGCGGCGATGGTGACCAAGGTGATCATCATGACAAATAAGTAATCATAAAAGCTGGTATTAAAGCCGCGTACACGTGCAATATCCGGGCTGATACAAGTTAGCAAAATGCGGTTAAACGTTGGAATAAGAAGCAGTAATATGATCAAACAACTGATCGCTAAAATAATGATATCGTTGTCCGTCACAGTCAAGATCGAGCCAAACAACACGTTCTCCAACATGTGAATGTTGATCTTGCGAGCAACGTACATTAACAGCGCAGCACCAACCGCTAACGCTAGTGCAAGAAAAACCCCAACCAGTGTGTCGTAAGGTACATTCGTACGATTACGAACAAAGTGAAGCAACAGCGCAAAAATCATACAAAAGCTAAACAATCCGATGATCGGATTCTCTGGCGGCTCACCGAGCAACACACCAATCGCGATTCCGGTAAGCGCAGCGTGCCCAACCGCTTCAGAGAAAAAAGCCAGTCGCTTGGCGATGACTAATGTCCCAAGACCACCAAGTAACGGTCCTAATATCAGCGCTGCCACAATTGCGTTCACCATAAAGGCATAAGAAAAGCTATCGCTTAACCATCCAGCTTCAACGCCGCTAACCGCTAACTCTCGTAACCAATCCATTATGCAGCCTCCACTTTTGCTGTGTAGTGCTTGAATAATGTTTCTATACGATCAGGACTTAGCACATCTGAATGGTGCCCTGACGCCACAATTTGACGATTTACAACATGGACCTGCGCATCTAAACGGCGCACTGCGGTCACGTCATGGTGTACTGCCAGTACCGTTTTGCCTTCTCCAACGACTTCATGAATCAAACCTTCAAGATATCGAACACCTTGCTCATCCATGCCAGTTGTAGGTTCATCTAAAACCAATAAATTGGGCTCATCCAGTAAAGCTTGCGCAAACAAAACACGCTGTTGCTCTCCGCCAGAGAGTTGCCCCATACGACGATCGCAACGCGTTGCCATGCCCACACGATCAAGCTGGGCCAGAGCATGTTGAGTTTGCTTTGTTTTACGTCGCCAAAATAGAGGGATACGGGTTTGATTAAGCAGCACAAAATCCATCACGGTTAACGGGAGGCTTGCCTCGAACATCGCCTTTTGTGGTACATATCCTATCTTACCCGATGCAGCTGATTGCTCTGGCCAATTGAGTGCAATGTTTCCCGAAAATGGTGTTAGCCCAAGTATCGAACGAAGCAAAGAGGTTTTCCCACCACCATTCGGCCCCATGATAACGTGGCATTTCGCGCTCTCGAATTCAGCGCTGATGTTCTGCAAAATAATATTGTCGGCGTATTTCAGGCCCACGTTATTTAAGGAAACGGAAGGACCTGTCATTACGCCTTTTCCCCTGCTCGCTTGCTCGCAACAAACTTCATTGCTTCAATGAGCGTTTCCACGTTATCTCGCATCTCAACCTCGACTTTATCAGCCTCATACTCACCGTGAGTCATGTGAGAAAAGCGATAAAGCTGCACCCCTGTCGCCTCTTCGATAGTATCAACAAAACGGTTCGGCATATTGAGCTCATAAAACAGCACATCAATGCCCGATTCACGAATTTTCTCAATCGTTTCCTGCAACTGACTGGCACTTGGTTCAACGCCATGAGCAGGCTCAATGACAGCTGCGACGTCAACACCAAACTCCTGAAGGATATAGCCGTAAGCATTATGGGTTGTCGCCACCTTCATACCAGCTGTGTCCAACTCACCAAGAGACAACATTGCATCACGCTTCATCAGGCGGAAAGTTTTCGCATATTTACGAGCATTTTGGCGATAAAAAGTAGCGTTGTCTGGGTCCAGTTTACTTAGCTCACTCGCGATGGTGTAAACCTTTTGAATAGTGGTCGATAGACCAACAAAGGTGTGAGGGTTCACTGCACCTTGACCAACTGACTGCCCCATCGCCGGTAACAGAGGCACTTCTTTGTTCGCTTCGATAACCACGAGATCATCACGCTGAGAGGCTTTGATCACTTTCAGTGCAAAATCGTCATGACCAATACCATTGATCACTATCGCATCCATTTCATTCAAACGTTTAAGATCATTGGGTTGCGGTAAATAGTTATGAGGGTTAAAACCAGCATCGACCAGAGGAATGATGTTCGCCTTGTCATCAACAACAGCTTTGACATAGCTGTAATAAGGTTGAAGCGTAATACCAATACTGAGTTTATCGGCAGCAAAGCCTGTAGAAGACACCGTCAATAACACGGTGGCTGTAAGAATACGACGTAAAAGAGAGCGTTTGATCATAGTACTTATCAATTATGTTGTCTTAATGGGCGTGAGAATGGGAAGAAGAGGAATCTGACAGAACGATTTGTTGCCAGCCATGCTGGCGGCGTTTTGCTAGATCGCTTAGTACCTCCGCATTTAACGATCGGCTAGAATCACTAAACCAAATATCAGCTTGAGAGCCACGGCTATCCAGAAGCATAGAGGCAGAACCTTGGGCATTTTTCTTCATGCCAATGTAGACTCCGTCATCGATTCGTTTCCACTGATGAGACCCTTTGCGCTTCCAATTTTGGTCTTTTACGAATGGAGCAACCCAAAGCGCCTCCATGTCAGAGACCTCAGGCCAAGTTCCAGTTTCTAGCTGCAAATCACGAATCTCTTCATGAGCAAGCTTAAGTTCAGCGATCAAACCCAACTCGTTTTGATGTAAGTCCGTGATTAAAACTTGATGAGCCTGTATGTCTGGCTTTTCATTCGCGACCTGATGGTAGGGCATAAGTATGGCTGCAGAACCGAGAATCACTGCTATAGTCAGTGCGACCCACTTTCCTTCTCGGTTACCATCATCAGGGCGAACTTTCTGTACACTCATTTCTCTTTCAGCTCAACGATATCCACTTCCACCGGGCTTTCATGTCCGGCATCAAATACCAAATAGAAATCTGTTTCAGGGTGAGTAAATTCTGCGATGGAACGCTTATCTGTTTTTTCTTTGGCGATCAGATTGTCGTCGTAATCGTACATTTCGACATCGTAGTCGACCGCTGTCGATCCATCCGAGTAGCCCGCTTCACAAATCACTTTATCTTGCGCCAAGTGACAACTCATCAGAGGGAAGTGTGCAGCAGCGTGAAAAGAAGCAAATCCAGAAAAAAGCAAAGCAGCTTTGAGAAGAGAAGTGTTATTCATGATGATTCCAAAATGGCCCAGCGATTGCTGAGCCTAATTCGATTAGTTAAGTTGAGTTTCAAACGTAAGGTGAACATTGGCACTCGCTTTATCCGCCAATGGATTATCTTTTAATTCACCTTTGTAGTTCGCTTTCATTAAGTAGCGCCCTGCGACCTCTGGCGTGAAGATCACTTTGCCATCTTTATCACTCACCACATCGATTTGTTCTTGATGGTTTCGATACATGGTGCCTTCACGTGTGATCTCCGCTGTGACGCCCTCTTGTGGCTCACCATTGAAGAAAAACTGGAAAGTGACTGGTTCACCTTCAATGATGTCCGATGGATGCGTGATCGGTTTCATCTCCAGCATTTTGCCTTCAATCTCCAACGCTTTGTCCGTTGGCATACCAACCGTAATGTAGCTTTCTGCTCGGGTGTAGCTTAGTTGAGTAACCACATCACGTGCTTGCTCGGGAAGCACATCACCACGCTCAGCTTTGTTTGCTCGCGCCCACTTCACCGTATCACGACGACCCGCTTTGTATTGGGTGTAGTAACTCGGCTGATTATTGATCGCGACTTTGTGCGTACCTTCTTCCGTAAAAAAGAAATCAAACATAGAACGACGTTTGCCACGAACAACAAAGTTAGGACGCTCAGAACGGCCATCCGGCATCACCACGAACGCTTGGTCACTACCCGCAGGCTTGTCAAAAACAAACGTTCCGTGAGAAGCAGTAACATCAAATGTCAGCCAGTCACCGCCTTCTTTTGAAACCGTAAAGTGAGAAGGCAGAACCCAACGTGGATGCGCTTGTGCGGTGGTTGTTGCAGCTAATCCCATTGCCATTACACTCGCCAATGCCACTGCTTTGATTTTGGTTTTCATTGTTGTGTCCTTTAATCACTTAACTTGATAATTGACGGTGATGACACCCGTCTCTTGTGTTGGTTTAAGCTCATAGCGCACGTCACTGTCCGCTAGCGTTATTTTTTGACGTAAGTAGTTTCGCCCACCATGTTCACGAACAACTTCGACGTACAACGTGTAATTTCCTTGCTCCAAACGCTTTCCTGCATCATTGGTTCCGTCCCAAACAAAACGGTACTGTCCAGCAGGGCGCGTTGCAGACGTCACCGCATCAACAAGTTCACGATCATAACGACCCGCTTTTCTCCACCAGCTGCGCAGGTCTTTTAGCCATTCGTCTTTTCCTACCCATAGCTGAATGGTTTTAACCGGTTTACGCTGGTCGTTTTCAACCCAAACCGCCACATAAGGGCGTGCGTACATTGAAGTGTCTATCTTTGGAAGTTCGAGTTCGAAATCGATCTTCGCGTTATCTGGTAGAGGAGCCGCAGAAAGAGAGAAAGGAGCAAAAGCCGCGATCAAAGCGGCTTTACAAAAGTGATTACGGCGGAAAAATCTTCCTGTGTTCAACATAAGTGTTCTCTAAAAAAGCTGTTATGGAACAGCAACAAAATAAATCACGAGCGACAGTAACGTACCAAAGCTCATCCATTGCATTGACGTTCTAAGCGTCTTCTTCTTAGGCAGTAATAAGCACACACCTGTTAGAACAAAAAACACCATCAAAAGCGCAGTGACGTCGATAAACCACTTCCAAATCCCACCACTGTTGCGTCCTTTATGTAGATCGTTCAGCAGCGCAACAATACCGTAGTGCGTCGTTTCAACCTCTGCCGCACCGGTGGTCATATCAATAAAGACCGTAGCGTTATAACCTGGGCCTTTAAAATCCATAGACAGCTCTCCGAGTAACAACTCACCTTGCTCAACTTCGGTATACACATCTAGTGCGGAGGGAGTGCCGCGAAGCTCGGTTTCTTTAGTCAAGAAAGCCACCAGCCCTTCACGATTAGGTTGAAAGGTATCTGAATGTGAGAATAGAACTGAGTGTGGAACCGTAAGAGTATGTTGTTGAATGATAGGTTCACGGCGTTCAAATAATTCGGGGCGATTGAGGGTAATACCAGTTATTGCAAAAAACAGCGTAACTAAGAGAAGAGCCATCGAAATATAGATATGTAGGCGGCGAGCCCAAGTTTGAACACCTTTGCTTTTAAGCAACATAGAAACAATCATCACCAATAAATGTGGGGCATAATTTAGGTGATAATCATTCGTATTGGCATTTAATTTACATTGTTTACTTTAGACAAAAAAATACCCGAGACTGAGCTCGGGTATTTAATAAAAATGTTCGCTATGAGTTCTGCGTCGATTCTACTTTGCGTAGCTGTGATAGATACTTAACCCAACTTTTTGCCTGATTCGACGGTTTAATCTCATTCGCTCTTTTGGCATTAGCGAGCGCATCGTCAAACCGCTTAAGTTTGTAGTAAGCGCGAGTTTTGATAAGTGCAACATCCGCTTTACGACCTCTGACCTTATCGAGCGCGGCAAGGGCATCTTTATAGTGGCCTTCTTGCACCAATAATTGAGAATAGTTCCAGTAATACTGTCGGTCTAGCTGAGCAGCAACACGCCAACTATCGATAGACTCTTCCCACTCTTTTGCCATTTGCCAATACGTCGCTTGCTGAGCTTTCAGTTTACTATTCGAGTTTACATCCTCTAGCTCGTTCATCACCAACGCAGCTCTCTCAGGAATACCTCGTTTAGCGTACAATTGTGCCAGCAGCTTTAAGTCATCTTGGCTAAGTTGTAACCCTTTCAGTTTTGCCAACGCCAAAGAGTCCAGAGCACGTTTGTTGTCATCAACACGCAGGTAAAGAGCAACAAGCTGGCGCCACCATTCAATTCGCTCAGGTTCAATCGCGATCAAGCGTTTGATGGTCGAGATTGCCGGCTTCCACTTTTTCAGTTCTAGCTCAGCAGAAAGCTTTATCGACAATGCGCCAAGCTTGTCTGGCTGACCAAACTTCTCATAACGTGCCATTGCTGAAAGCACTTTTTGCCACTGACTCAGTTGATAATGAGATTGGGAAATACGCAGCCATAGCTCATGCGCTTTTTGACCTTTAGGAATGTTTTTGCTCAAGGCATAGTAATGAGGTAACGCCTTAGAAAAGCGTTGCTCGTTCAGCAGTATATCTGCCAACATTTTTCGGGTTTGCCATGCTTGCTCATCTTGTAGCAAACCACTATTGACTGCCAACTCAAGTTGCTTAATTGCTGCTTGAGTTTGTTCATTCTGCCAGTAAAAAATACCCAACATTCGAGCGACATAAGCTTGGTCATATCCACGAGAAAGCTCCATAGCCTCAAGAGATAAAATCGCTTCTTTTAGTTTCTCCTCTTGAGCCAAGTTGTGTGCTCGTTGAACTCTCGCGGCAGTGTATTGGCTTAACTCACTGGCAATGGTTGAAAGTGCACTCAGGCTTAATACCGTACCGATTAAGAATTTTTTCATCATTTGGCTAACTTGAACTCCACTTTAGCGGTTTGTCCATACTGCTCAATTGACACACCATCCTCAACTTTTGGCTGATACTTCCATTTTTTAAGCGCACGAATCGCTTCTCTTTCGAACATACGCTGTGGCTCAGCCTCGATCACTTCAATATCTTTTGGTCGTCCAGTTGCATCGATCGTGAAACGCATAATGACATAGCCTTCAACTCTACGTTTCAGCGCCTTACTTGGATAGCGAGGATCAACACGATACAACGGCAGTGCTTGTTGGTTGCCCATTGTTCCCTTCAAGTTTGGCGCACTGATCGCGATACCTTCAAGGGCAGTGTTCAAACCTAAAGCACTGACTGGCGTCATCTGGCTCATTGGCTCCATTTGAGTGTCAGCTTGAGACAGATCCATTGGCTCCGGCGCTTGGGGTGGTTCTGGTTGCTCCGGCACTGAACGTTGACGGCGCTGCACGTCTGCTTCATTCTCTACCATCACCATATCAAAACGAACCGCTTCCGAAGCTTCTGGCGCACGCTGGTTGCCTTTATCAACCATCCACGCCATAAAGCTAAACAGGCTCACAGAAATTAACAGTGATGCTGGTAGTGCAAGTAACAGCCTGCCCATTAAGGTTTCTCCGCCGCCAATGCGATGTTTTTCACGCCCGCCGCTTTTGCAGCGTCCATCACTTTCACGACAGTGCCATTATAAGCATGCTCGTCAGCTTGGATAACTAACGAAGCATCAGGCTGATCAAGTAACAAGTGCTCAATAGAGGCCTCAACACGCTCAATATCAACCACTCGTTTGTCGATGTACACGTCATTTGCTGCCGTTACCGCGATAAAAATGCCCGCATCTTTTTGGCTTACCACATTAGAAGCCTGAGGGCGGTTCACTTCTACACCGGATTCACGTACAAACGAACTGGTCACAATGAAGAAGATCAACATGATGAAGACGATATCAAGCATCGACGTTAAATCGACTTGAGCTTCATCTTGTTGGTTAGGTCTGCGTCCGAGTCTCACTTTTGACTCCTTAAAGATTGTTCTAACTGGATAGCTTTTCGTTCACACACTTTGCTAAGGCGAGCATGAATAAACATGCCCGCCAGCGCTGCTACCATACCCGCCATGGTTGGCAGCGTAGCAAGTGAGATACCTGAAGCCATCAATTTCGGGTTGCTGCTGCCTTGCGATGCCATTACGTCAAACACCGTAATCATGCCCGTCACCGTCCCTAACAACCCTAGCATTGGGCAAACCGCCACAAGCAGCTTAATAGTCGATAGGTTTTGGCGCAGTTCGATTTGCGCTTTTGCAATCCATCCTTCACGGATTTGATGCGCGTACCAAGAGTGGTGCTCTGATCTTGCTTGCCACTGCTCACAAAGCTGTTTCTTTACCCCAGGGAAAACCGTTGTGAGATAAATAACTCGCTCCATAACCAACAGCCAGCACACCGCCACGACGGCAGCCAGCCACCATAGGATTTGACCACCTTGCTGCATAAAGCTCATCAAGGTTGTGGCCCAATCCTCACTGATCAAACCCAATGTGTTGAGTAGGATCTGCTCCATTACGCTGCGTTCTCCGCTAAGGTGTTAGAGTGATTTTTGTGACTCGGCATATCACGCTCAGCTTGTTCTGCAACTAAACCGATGCCTTGTTTTTCTAAGATACTGCGAATATTTTCCGCTTGAGAGCTCAATACGTTGTGCGCTAATAGCAAAGGCATGGCTGAGACAAGGCCAAGTACGGTAGTCACAAGTGCCATCGAAATACCACCCGCCATTACTTTCGGATCACCATTACCAAATTGAGTGATGACTTGGAAGGTTTCGATCATACCCGTTACCGTTCCAAGTAGGCCAAGCATAGGAGCTAGAGCAGCAAGAAGCTTAAGCATCGACAACCCTTTTTCTAGGTGGGTTTGCTCATCAACAACGGCTTCCAAAAGACGTAGCTCTAACGCTTCTACGCTGCGATGCTTATCTTTCTGATACACCGCAAGCACACGACCCAAAGGGTTGTCTCCTGGCTGTGCTGGAGTTTTCAGTTGCTTCATGATTTTCTGGCGCGAAATCATCAGAGATGCACCACGTACGAGAGCAATCAATAGGCCGATAGCTAATAAACCAAGGATGATTTTACCGACAACGCCGCCTGCATTTAGGCGATCAGCCAAAGTCGGTGAGTTTGCGAGCTGCTCAAGAAGAATGCCGCGTGACGGGTCAATGACAAGCGCATCAATGTCACCAGAGGAAATAGTATTCGCTGTTGGACCGCTTTCAGGCTGACGAAGATAGTTTACCGCATCTCCGCGTTGACCATTCCACTTAACGTAGCCAGTGTCATCCAGCAGCGCCATAGAACCAAGACGAACACCATTAACCGTTTGTTCACGACCTTCGCCATTTAGCAGTGTGAAAGAGACGTTTGCCATCTCACCACTTGCTTTGATTTGTTCTTCCATGCTGCGCCACATCGCCTGAAGTTGGGTCAACGTTGGCAGTGATTTAGCTGCAACAATAGCATCGATATCTTTCTGATATGAGTTTGCATCAACACCCGTTACTGAGCTCTTGAGCTCTGACTCTAGCTCTTTTGCGTTCTGGCGAACGACGCCAAATAGCTCACCTAAGCTCCCGGTTTCTAGACGTAGCTTTTCTTCTAGCTGCGCCAGTTCCGCTTCGTTTTCACCGAAAGTAACACTTAATGAATCCGCTTCTGCTTGAAGAGCAGCCCGCTCTGCAGCCAATTTATTCTTTATAGCCTGTAGCTCTTGCTCTGTTTTCTTGAAACCTGATTCACGCGCGACATTGTGCGATTGCTGTTGACGATTTTCTTGCTGCGCCTTTTGTAACAACGCATCACTAGCAAAAGTTGTATGAGGCATTAATGCGGCTGTCGAGATTAATGCAACCGATAACCATTTTTTCATCATTTATTTGCCCTCCGCAGCGGTTAACGACACTGGCAGAGTTAACATACTCGGCGCGATCTGTTTATTCGCCATAGCGAACGCTTTATCTAGCTCTGATTTTTGCTCAGAACCCACTTGTTGCCATGCTTGTTGTTGCTGTGACCAGCTCCAGAATGTCTCACCAGATAAGCTACGTGCTACCAAAGACAAACGCCCTAAATAGAGAATGTCCGCCTCCACAGCTTCATTGTCACCCAGGTTAATCTTGCCTTGGTAAACGCCAAGCTTGGTGCCGTAATCCATTTCAATTTGGTACGCTTCTAAAATACGACGAAACTTCTCTGCATCCGCAACGTCTGCACGCGTCATCATGGAATCCAGCTTTGCAATTCGCTCCTCACGTTGCGCTTTGCGTATAGGCTTGTCGTTAGCGACGAGCACTTTTAAGCCCTCAAGCATGTGATACATCAAAGGCACGACACCTTGACGAGTTTGAGCAATCTGCTCAATTTGCTCGTTCAAGCTATCAACTTCTTGATTTTGGCTCTCAACAAGGCTTGCAAGATGATCGCGATAAATCTTCAAGTTACCGACTTCCTCTTGCAGCTGCTCAATTTCAGCTTCTAGAGTAAGTGATTTTTCTGCGCTTGCATCAATACGTTTTTGGCTTACCGCCGACGACTGGTTTGTTTTACTCTGCACAGCTTGTGCATCGTTTAAGTTCGCCGCGTGAGCGGGAATCAAAACCGATGATATCAACAGAGCGATACTTGATTTCATTAGATTCATACGAGTTATATTTCTGTGTTCCAAAAACGACCAAAGGGGAAGACTACCCTTCCCCTTTAATAATCAAATTGTTATCAGTACTTGAACTGGATTGTTGCCATGTAGTTGCGGTCTTCTCCAACCACAACCCCACTCGCACCTTTTTGCTCGCTATTCGTGCTACCGCCACCTGCGAAGTAGTCGGTATCGAATAAGTTCTCGACATTGAATCGAGCAATGATATCCAAGTTTTCATCGTACTTATGTTTGTATGACACGCCCATATCAACGCGAGCGTAGCCATCTTTCTTGAAGGTGTTCTTTGCATCACCGTAGCGATCACCTTCATAAATCAAACCAAGGTTTAGGTTCGTATTGTCTTGAACCTTGTAGCTAGACCATAGACTTGCCGAGAACTCTGGCACATCTACAGGGCGGTTACCCTCGAATTTTTTATCCGCTTTCGTCAACTCTGCATCCAAATACATTGCAGAAGCGGTTAGCGACAACTCAGGGGTCACAAAACCTTGGGCCATTAGCTCAGCACCTTTGTGTACTTGCTCACCACCTTGAGTTTTCTTATGTAGAACCTTATTACTAGCATCTTTACCACTTTCAACATCTAGCGACATGTTCTCTAATGTGATATCAAACACAGCACCTGATACAAATAAGCGCTGATCAAACAGTTCCCACTTCGTACCGATTTCATAAGAAATTCCGCGCTCTGCATCTAGCTTCTCGCCATCGTTCACGTAAGTTTTGCCACGACCACTGCTGACTTCACCTTGCGGCATAAAGCTTTCAGAGTACTGAACGTAAACCGAGCCATTCGTCGCTGGGTGGAAAATTACACCAAATTTTGGAGAAACCTGGTTTTCAGTCAGGTCATCATCACGCTTTTCGTCATAACGAACACCTGCAAGCACTTGCCAGTAATCATTAATCGTCATCATGTTTTGCGCGTAGATACCCCAAGTGTCGTGCTCGCTTGTGGACTGTTTAACTTTCCCAGAGTAGCCAGGACGAGGCACTGACTGACCAGCTTCTATACTTATAGGGTTGTAATACTTTTGGAAACGGTCATAGGTATACTCTAGATAGTTCGCACCTACCAAAAACGTGTTATCTGTACCAAACAGAGAAAAGTCCGTCGTCACATCTATATATGCAGTATCAAACACCCAATTATCTTTGCGTTCGTTACCAGAATGGTCGATCTTAGTATCTTGGTCATAAGTATCGAAACCTGGGTAAGACTCTACATCAAAACGCTTAAAGTCTTGACGGTTGTAACCCGCTTTTACGTTTACATTGTCAGTCACTTGAGCATTAATATCGATACCGTAGTTTTCTACTTCGTTGTCAATCTTTGACCACTGGGCATCCCAGATGTGCTTGTCACCGCGAACCGCTTTACCATCCACAATGTAAGCACCAGAATCCACGCTACCATCGTCTTTCGTGCGATCGTAATGCGCTGACACCATAAAGTTGTCGGTGATGTCGTACTCAACCACTAGGCCCGCAACCGTACGATCCGTTTCTGGCTCGGTACCATCGCCGTAGCTGCGCCAAGAGCCGTAGCTTTCTTTGGCAAAAATTGCGCGCGCGCGCAGTGTCTCTGCATCATTTAGCGCGCCACTCACATCAAGCACCGTGCGTGAGTGATCATTCGAACCTAGATCTTGACTCAAACTAGCTTGTGTTTGAGTTGTTGGTTTTTTCGAAACCATGTTTACCAAGCCACCCGGCTCAGATTTACCGTATAGCAAGCCTGATGGACCTTTAAGCACTTCAACACGCTCTAAAAGCTCAATTGGCTGACGGTAGTGTGACCAGTGTTGACGGCCATCACGAAGAAAACCGTCTGAACTGCTAAGTTCAAAACCACGTAGAGAGAAACGTTCGCGGTTACGGCTTGTACCACCCGCGCTAACACTTGCATCGTTACGTAGCACTTCACCAAGTGTACTTGCACGCTGCTCATCAATTACCGTTTCATCGATAACCGCTACTTGTCCTGGCGTTTCCAGCTGCGTCATTTCCATGCGCATTGCTGTACTGTTTGTATCCGCCTTGTAGCCGAACTCTCGACCTTCTACAACTACATGTTCGTCTGTTTGAACGTCCGCCACTGCAGGTGTTGCTAACACCGCACCGATCACTAGCGCCAAATGGCTCTTAGTAAACATATCCTTTCACTCCGATTATTATTTTTCGGGTCACATGCTTGTTGAATGCGATTCCCTCTTAATTATTTCGCGGGTGAATATAAGTGATAAGTATTACCATTTGCATTAAATTTACATTCTTTGCATTTGCAAACTTTTGTAAAGTACTCTCTGATGATGAGCCACAATAACGTGATAAATATCACAGTTAATAAGACTTAACCATACTTACTGCTTGAACACCAAAGTAACACTCAGACCTCCTTGTTCACGATTTTTCGCCGTAACGGATCCACCCATAATGCGCATGGATTCTTTGACAATCGCGAGACCTAAACCATAGCCGCCAAGCTTCTTATCTCTTGATGCATCTAAGCGAGTAAACGGGTCAAAAATATCGACCAACTTGTTCTCTGGAATACCTGGCCCATTGTCGGATACAGACATGGAAATCAATTGCTGCCCATCTTTGACATGATTAGCCAGAGAAACTTCTATCTGAGATGCTTGCCCTGAATATTTGATGGCATTTCCAACAAGGTTATTCAAACAACGAATGATGAGCGTTTCTTCGCAAAAAGCTTTGGCGCATGTTGCTTCTGAACGGAATGACAATGTTTGTTCTGGTTTTAAATCGATTTTGCACCGCTCTACTTGCGGTGCGAGCAACACCTCTAAATCACGGCGTTTCGCACCTTTGTCGAAACGCGCATTTTCCAAGCGACTGAACTCCAAGATATCGCTTATCAAATGGTTTAGCTCTTTAGCTTCGTCTTCTAACCTGGTCACCAAGCTTTGCTCGTTCTCCCCAACTCGCTTCCGCAAAAGGTGTAGAACTAAATTCTGTCTTGCTAACGGCGTTCGGAGCTCGTGGGAGACATCTCTTATAAGCAATCGCTGCTTTTCGGCAAGAGAATGAATTTGCTGTGTCATGTGGTCGAAGTCTTGCGCCAGCTCGTTAAACTCGCGCGTATTCGATTTTAACTCTTTCACCACACTGACATTAAAGTCACCGTTAGATAGCTTTTTGCTTGCCTCTCTTAAGCGATCAAGCGGCTGTTGTAAGTTGCGTGCCATTAGCAATGAGAACAACGCCAAAATAACTACCGCAATCACCACTTTGAGAATAGAGAAATATAAAATGAAGTCATGTGCGGGATGCAGTCGATGTGGCAGTTGAATTACCAAGCTATTATCTTTTACCAAAGGGATATTGATAATCGGGCGATTTACCTTTCCCTCAAGTTGATCATCAATACTTCTTTTAAATTGAAGTTTGAACTCGAAGTGTGGATGCATTAAACGGTGAGTGACGGGTTGCTGGTGCTCATTCAACACAAACAGATAAAAGTTTTGCGCGTTCGCCCAATCCGCAAGTTCGTCCATATCTCCGTGCTCAATCAGCACATTGGCTTGATGTGCAAGATCGAGCATTTCTTCTCGCACACTGTCCGGCACTTTTAGCATGGCTTTCACGAGAGCTTGCTCAGCCATTGCTTGTACGACCAAAATACTTATCACAATTGCAGTCATATAACTAAACAACTTAAACGCTAAGCTATCTTTACGTTTCGCGATAAAAGGTGGGCACGTGAGCTTCATTAATTGTTTACAGCCTCTAGGTAGCTGTAACCTTTGCCACGGAAGGTTTTGATATGTTGCTTAGAGAGCCCTGCTTCTACTAGCTTGCGACGTATATTACTGATGTGCATATCAAGGTTGCGGTCAAAAGGGCTTAGCTCTTTCTTTAATACTTCGGTTTGGAGTTCCGCTTTTGAAATCACCACACCTTGGTTTTTGACTAAATAGCTCAGTAATTCGGCTTCCGTGCTTGTGAGTGGTAAGCTATTGAGCTGAGCACTGATCGTTTGAACGGTACTGCACATCGCCTGACGTTGGCGCTCTAAACCAACACGACGAAGAATCGCTTTGATGCGCATCAGAAGCTCAGCAACATTAAAAGGCTTTCCTATGTACTGATCGGCTCCCGCTTGGTAGCCATCAAGCATCGAGTTTTCATCATTAAGAGCAGTAAGCATTAGAATAGGTGTCGCGAAGCGTTGACAGATTCTACGGGCAACTTGCATGCCGTTAAGGTTTGGTAACATGACATCAAGCAGTACAAGATCTACCGGCGTTTTTTCCATATATTGCAAAGCACTTTCACCGCAATGTACAGAAGAGACAATATAGCCCTCCTCTTGCAAAACTGCTTCTAATAGCTCACACAAAGGAACGTCATCATCCACTATCAAAACTCGAGACATTACCACTCACCATTCAAATAAAAATGGTTCGCATTCTATTACTCATTTACAAATTAAACAACTACACATCCTAGGGCTTTAGTACAAATAGCTCTATAGCAGTAGACCGGAGTGCTAAGTTAACTAGCACCTGATAATGAGGGTAGATCAGGGCATTAGATTCGTCTGCTTAGCGACATTTTCCACGATGTGTTTTAAATGGGTGCTGATCGTTTTTAATGTGACAAGCTCCTCTTCAGTGAAGGGATGCATCAGAACTGAATTTGCTCCGCTTTTTCCAATAACCATAGGTAGGCTGAGAACAACATCATGCAAACCATATTGCCCCGACATCATCGTACCGACGGGCAACACCGATCGTTCGTTAATCGTCACAGCTTGAATGATTCGAAAGACACTGGCGGCAATGCCATGAACGGTGTTCTGCTTACGCCGAAAGATTTCGTATCCCGCCTGTTTCACCGCCTCAAGAAGTGCGTGCGGATCAATTCTCTCAATGTTATGGGTATCGCAGTAATAGTCGGCCGGTTGCCCAGCGATAGAAATTAAGCTCTTAGGAGTAAAGCAATGGCTACCATGCTCTCCTAATACATAACCAAACACGTTCTTCGGGTCTAGGTCTACACGGCCAGCAACAATACTCATTAAACGAGCGGTATCAACTACACAGCCACTGCTAATAACTTTACTAGGCTCAAAACCGGTGTTGGTGACAATAAAGTGCGCCACGATATCACATGGGTTTGACACAACAATCAACACCGCATTTGGCGCTACGCGTTCTATTTGACGCGCAATATCAACTCCAATTTGAGCATTAACCTCAGCAATATCTAAACGAGTTTGTCCTTGTTTAATCTGCGTACCAGCGGTGATAACAACAAGAGAGGCTTCGAGTAAATCTAAGTAATCATCCGACGGCATAATGCGTGTGTTTTTTGAAAAAGTCAGTGCCATCGTGTGACGAAAATCAAACACTTCACCCTCGGCACGTTCTAAATTTTTATCAAGTAGAACAAGCTCACTAATACCACCCAGAGTGAGTAAGTAATTACATACTCCCACACCAACAGCTCCTGCACCAATAACACCGATCTTCATATTTCTCTCTCCCGATAACCATGATGCACTCGCAACTACCTTGCTCTTTAAAAATGAGCGGCAGGAGAATAAAAGTCCAACTTTGGTTCATGATTCGACAGGAGTGCTTCCAACGACCTACCTTGACGAATGGGCGATGTAGCTTTTATTAAGACGATCTTACAACATGCACCTTGAGGTATATCTTCAAAGCAAAAAACGAGTACAATCTGCTCATCACAAAGCAGAAGATGAAGAACATGGAAACATTAGTAATTGGTCATCGTGGTGTTGCTGGCTCATACCCAGAAAATACAAAAGTGAGCGTTCAGGCCGCCATTGACCTCGGATTAAATTGGGTTGAAGTTGATGTACAACCGACCAAAGATAATGTTTTAGTGGTTTGCCATGATCACACCATAAATCGATGCAGTAATGGACAAGGGCGTATAGATGAACTGACTCTGGAAGAGTTAAAGGCGTTGGATTTTGGTAGCTGGTTCAGCGCAGATTTTTCAGGTGAGAAAATCATGACATTAGATGAGCTGCTCACTTTAGCTACTGAGCATAAGCTTAACTTGAATATTGAAGTTAAGGTAGATCGCCACCCAGCAGAAGAAGTGGCACAAATTCTCGCAAACGTACTAGCAAAAAGTCCCATGCCGCAAGAGAAGGTACTACTCTCCAGTTTTAGTCATGATGTCATTAGAGCGCTGCATAAATACTGCAATGAGTATCGATTAGGTGTATTGAGTGAATTCTTAACGAGAAAAGATAAACGCCTTTTGGAAGAAGTTAACGCCTATAGCTGCAACCTAAACATTAACTGGGTTCGCTCGCGCCAAATAAACAAACTCCAGCAGGCGGGTTACAAAGTGATGTGTTATACAGTGAACAATCCAAACAAACTGAAGTACCTACCTCAGTTAGACGGTATATTCAGTGATCATCCACAACGCTTTATGCCATAGCACATACCACCTTGAGCTTTAGAGGCACCATTTCGTTACCACTCAATCTGAATTGGTGTCCCCATCTCTACAAGCTGGATAAATTCATCCATCTCTTCATTGGTAATCGCAATACATCCATTGGTCCAATCAAAGCTTTGGATATAAATCGGCAACTGGCTCTCACCGTTTTTTAAACCATGAATTTTGATGTTCCCTCCTGGGGACACACCTCGGCGCTTCGCTTCCAACGTATCAATCGCATCAGGGTAGCTAATATGCACAGAACGATAAAAAGCAGAGTCTTCTATAACGTAATCTAAGGTGTATTCGCCCTCAGGTGTACGATTGTCTCCCTCTTCTTGTTTATGCCCTTTAGGGTTCGCTCCTAAAGCAATGCGGTATTCTTTTAGTATTGTGCCTTGTTCCATTAAATACATTCGACGCTTTGACTTGTCGACTTTAACAAAATCTACAGCTGCATGGACGCCAGAAGCCAATACGCAACACAAGAACATAGAGCACCATTTTACTGACATTGCCGGAACGCCTAACCTAACTAAAGTGAACAAGAAAAGAGCGATTATGCTAGTCAGTTAGCGCCCGTAAAGCAAACAGTATCTAGAGTAAAACCTGTATTACCCCAGGAGCTAATGTGATGAACGCACAAGTGCAGAATCGTAAGATAATACTCATTGAAAGGCGTGATCGTTATCGTTGTTTGATATGGCAAAAGTTAAAGAGAAGATTTCTCTATTCATTCCGGCGAAGTTGCATTACTTTATAAGTATATTTATTTATAAAGTCCGCACTTTTTGAGAGGGAACCATGATTAATATTGCTTTTTTTAGTGCAAAATCCTACGACGAGGCCTCTTTTAATAAAATTAAAAATAACCGAGATTTTGAATTCCACTATCACGACTTCCGGCTAACCGAAAAAACCGCCAAAATGGCACATGGTTGCGATGTCGTGTGTGCTTTCGTCAATGATGACCTTTCAGCTCCCGTTCTTAAACAGCTTTCTCTAGGCGGAACTAAGCTTATTGCCATGCGCTGCGCGGGTTTTGATAAAGTGGATCAACAAGCTGCTAAAGAACTTGGCTTACAAGTAGTTCGAGTTCCAGCTTACTCACCAGAGGCGGTGGCAGAGCACACAGTCGGTTTGATGATGTGCCTAAATCGTCGCCTCCACAAAGCCTACCAACGTACACGTGACGCCAACTTCTCGCTAGAGGGCCTAGTTGGCTTTAACTTTTACGGAAAAACCGTTGGTGTCATTGGTACAGGTAAGATTGGTATCGCGACGATGCGTATCTTCAAAGGGCTTGGCATGGAGCTGCTTTGCTATGATCCTTACGAAAATCCATTAGCACTAGAAATGGGAGCGCGTTACTGTTCGCTTGAAGAAATCTACGCTAGTGCGGATATTATCTCTCTCCATTGTCCAATGAGTGAAGAAAACTATCACCTATTGAACGAAAAAGCCTTCGCACAAATGAAAGATGGTGTGATGATCATTAACACTAGTCGAGGCGAGTTGCTGGATTCACTAGCAGCGATAGAAGCATTGAAACAAGGTAAGATTGGCGCGCTTGGTCTAGACGTGTATGACAATGAAAAAGACTTGTTCTTCCAAGATAAATCTAACGATGTCATCGTAGACGATGTTTTCCGTCGCTTATCGGCTTGTCATAACGTGCTGTTTACTGGCCACCAAGCATTCTTGACTCACGAAGCACTTAATAATATTGCCTCTGTGACCCTTGATAACGTCGAAACCTTCTTCTCTGGTAACGTATCGGGCAATGAACTGATTAACTAAAGCCAGACAATCGAGAAGTATAGTAGAGCGTGTGATCTCAGCTATGCTATACTTCTCGACTATTTAAAATTTGAGCCAAATTACCATGAGCATAAAAACTGATATTCAAAAGCTGCACAACCGTTTAGATACATGCCAACGTAAACTTGATGCGGCACGTTCTCGTGGTGATCACGAAATGATTACAAAGTTCACGGATGAAGTAGAACAGCTAACCAAAAAGCTTAATCAGTTAAAGCATAAGCAAAACTATGAGCTGAACAAAGAACGTAAAAGCTTACTTGATATGCCATTCTCTCGTGAAATCACCAAAGCAGAACAAGCGGACATCGGCAAACTGAAAAAACGCGTACGCGGCTTAGTAATCGTTCACCCACTAACAAAAGTTGGTAAAGAGCTTCGCCTCGATGTCATGACAGGCTTTGCGCCAAAAGAGTTTTAAACTCATATTAATACTCGTTGAGCCTAAGCATTTGCTTGGGCTTTTTATTTTGTACTGCTTCATTAAATTTCATCGAAATATCAACCCATAAGCTCTTAAAAAGGCCAGCGACAAAAGCCACTGACCAAATTCAAAATGCCAGTCTGCATTACTCGCCTACGACAGTTGCTGCAACTTGTGCTCCACAACGGGGTCATTCGGAACTAACTGCTGAGCCACTTCCAAAAGTTGTAATGCATCTTGCGGATTATCATGCTCATGCTTCATCGCAATATCAACAAGTGGCTGAATATCGATTTGCGCTTGATGCTCCTTCACATGTTCTTTCTTTTCTTCAATTAACACATTATGAGCGGTACTCAGTAAGTTCAAACGATGCTGTGAACTCGCATTCGCCTTGTTAAGGCACTGATAGTAATCTTCTTTTAATCGCAGCGTTTTGGTCTGATGACGAAACTGCGCTATATCTATCTTCTGATAACGTATAAAGTCTACAGCCACTTGCTTATAAAAACCGAATTTATTCAAATACGTCGCGTGGGTACCATGTCCCATACCGAAGACTCTCAAGTGAGTGAGCTCTGGGTAGCGTTTGGCGTGAAGGCGGTCGATTTCATTGGTTGGATCATAAATGATGTAACCTTTTGCATCTCCAAGGTCGAGGTCGTGGTACTTTCCTTCCCAATCAAATTGTTGGGCAAGTTCAGTACTTGGCCTGTCATCCCATGGCACTAGCACTTTGTTTTTTGTACTGACCGGGTGAAACATCAATACTTGATCCAACTTTAATAGATTGGAAAAAGCGCCAATAGCAAAACCACCGCGGCTAAGGCCATAACCTAAACGGCATTCAAAAGGCTCAAGTAATGTCGATAACTGCTCTAGAAAGAAAATCAAATTACGGCTGCGAAACCAGTTACTTTTCCCAAGGTGCTGAAAAGAAATAATATTTACTTTTTGTTTCTGGGCTAAGCGATAGCCCCAAGGCGCAAAGTCTGAGTGTAAGTCCTGTACTTGTAGATTCGTACCAGCAGGGGAAAAGGTGAACAACAGCGGTTTATTGCGGTCGACAAACTCATACTTAACAAACACATCATCAAGTAAGTCCTCCCCGGACATCGGTAGCCTGGTTTGCTGTTCTTCACGAGAAAGAGCCAGCCATTCATCCAACCAGTACAGTAACTTCATTAATCCTCCATCTAAATTGCGCCTAGCAATTGTGTTAAAAATCTAGTTTTTAGTGTGTGATCATCTCCCCCTAATTACAGGGGACTCTGATATCAGTCCTCTTTTAAAACAAAGCGTGAATTTGCTTATTAAATTGGTCAATATCTATGGTTTGATGACGAACAAACTCCTTCGCCACCAGATTAAAAAATTCTAATTTATCTAATTGTGTGGATTGAGTGCCGTGCCCCATACCGACGACTTTTAAATGAGTAAGCTCTGGATAACGTTCAGCATGAAGACGATCAATACGATTGGTGGGGTCATAAATAATGTAACCTTTGGCATTGCCCAAATTTCGATCATGGTAGCCGCTTTCCCAATCGAACTGTTGAGCAAGCTCAGTGCTCGACCGATCATCCCATGGCACTAACGCTTTATTTTTTGTGCTAACAGGATAAAACAACAAAAGACGCTCCAACTTCAGTAAGTCAGCGAATGCGCCAATAGCAAAACCACCTCGGCTCTGCCCATAACCCAAACGACATTTGAAGGGCTTAAGC
Organism: Vibrio sp. E14; assembly: GCF_020515785.1. NCBI lineage: Bacteria > Pseudomonadati > Pseudomonadota > Gammaproteobacteria > Vibrionales > Vibrionaceae > Vibrio > Vibrio sp. E14. The sequence continues at coordinate 788 of NZ_JAHPJI010000001.1, read as the reverse complement.
AACTCAGACAACTGCTCCAGAAAGAAAATCAAATTCCGGCTACGGAACCAATTGCTTTTACCTAAATGTTGAAAGGCAATAATATTTACTTGTTGTTGTATTCCGAGGTCGTAGCCCCAAGGAGAAAAATCCGGAGTTAAGTCTTGTACCTGAGCATCAGTACCGGAAGGAGAAAATGTGAACAACAATGGCTTGTTAAGATCGACGAATTCATACTTCACAAAAACATCATCAAGTAAATCGTAGCCAGAAATTGGTAAAGCAGCATTTTGCTCTTTTTGAGTAAGCGCTTGCCATTCATCTAACCAGTAAAGTAGCTTCATTTTTTCTCCAAGTACGTCAGCAGTATTTAGACTGAAACTCTATCAAAATGCTTTTAAGCATCCCACGTTGAGACTTAACAAAGCTCTACTTAAAGCCCAAATGACCTATGGAAATGTCTTCGATTGAAGATATTACTGCGTAAACTACACCCAAAGTGAGTACGCTAAAGAACTTAGAGAAAGGGCCGGAGAAAAGCCAATTAGAAGTTTTCGATAACAGCTGTTAAAAAACAGCAGATACAAAAAAACCGCTGTAAGAACAGCGGTTTTTTAAAGGTGGCGGAGAGATAGGGATTTGAACCCTAGATACGCTATTAACGTATGCCGGTTTTCAAGACCGGTGCTTTCAACCACTCAGCCATCTCTCCATAAATTGTCACTAAAACTTAGTCTTATACTATCGATGCTAATTTTTAGTTTTGCCTTCAGTTATCTTAATTAAAAAGAAAACTTGAAAGCGATATT